>NZ_JBVIED010000003.1:0-569825 GCF_055572035.1 Streptomyces sp. NPDC030838
AGGTTCATCGTTCGACTTGCATGTGTTAAGCACGCCGCCAGCGTTCGTCCTGAGCCAGGATCAAACTCTCCGTGAATGTTTACCGGTAATCCGGTGACACATCACGAGAGCGGAACAGTCGGAGGAATAGTCCGACCGTTCACAGCGTCCTCGCTGTGTTTTTCAAAGGAACCTCGACCATCGGATGTCCGATGGACGGGGTATCAACATATCTGGCGTTGACTTTTGGCACGCTGTTGAGTTCTCAAGGAACGGACGCTTCCTTTGTACTCACCCTCTCGGGCTTTCCTCCGGGCGCTTCCCTTCGGTCTTGCGTTTCCGACTCTATCAGATCTTTTCTCGATCCGATTTCCTCGGTGCTTTCCAGGTTCCCGCTCTCGCGTTTCCCTTTCCGGCGGTTCCGACTTTATCAGAACTTCCGGGCCGGTCAGACCGGCCATCCGTTTCCGATTTCATCGGGAGGGGCTTCGTCGGAATCCGAAATCGTATTCCGAGAAGCGGATAGGTTCTCAAAGGGTCACCGACCGGATCAGGTCCAGTCCCAGGCAACTGTTCGAATCTACCTCCCCGCGCGCTCCGTGTCAACGGCTCTTGCGGGGCGAAGAGGAGACTAGCAGCTCAGCGGGCGTGCCCGCACATCAGGCGGCGGTCGGCACGCTGGCGCTGCGTTCGGTCGGCTCAACGTCGCCGGTCTCGCCGGCACGGGCCGCGCGGCCGCCGAGGACGTAGACGTACGCCAGAAAGGCCAGCTCAGCCGCGACGCCGATGGTGATGCGGGCCCAGGTCGGCAGGCCCGAGGGGGTGACGAAGCCTTCGATGGCGCCGGAGACGAAGAGGACGAGGGCGAGGCCGATGGCCATGCCCACGGCTGCCCGGCCCTCCTCGGCGAGTGCCGTGCGGCGGGTGCGAGGGCCCGGGTCGATGAGAGTCCAGCCGAGACGGAGGCCGGTGCCGGCGGCGACGAAGACGGCAGTGAGTTCCAGCAGGCCGTGCGGCAGGACGAGGCCGAGGAAGGTGTCGAGGCGGCCGGCCGAGGACATCAGGCCGAAGCCGATGCCCAGGTTGAGCATGTTCAGGAAGAGGATCCAGATGACCGGGAGGCCTAGGAAGACACCCAGGACCAGGCAGAGAGCGGCAGCCTGGGCGTTGTTCGTCCAGACCTGCGCGGCGAAGGAGGCCGCGGGGTGAGTGGAGTAGTAGGCCTCGTACTCCCCGCCGGGTCGGGTCAGCTGGCGTAGTTCACTCGGGGCCGCGATCGTCGCCTGGACGTCCGGGTGAGTGCCGATCCACCAGCCCAGGAGGACCGCTACGAGGGTGGAGAGCAGTGCGGTGGGGACCCACCAGTGGCGGGATCGGTAGACGGCGGCGGGGAACCCGTATGTGAGGAAGCGGGTGACGTCACGCCAGGAGGCGCGGCGGGTGCCTGTGACGGCTCCACGCGCGCGTGCCACCAGTTGGCTCAGCCGGCCGGTCAGCTGGGGGTCGGGCGCGCTCGACTGGATCAGGGAGAGGTGGGTTGCCGTGCGCTGGTAGAGGGCGACGAGTTCGTCGACCTCGGGGCCGGTGAGCCGACGCTGGCGGCGGAGCAGGGCGTCCAGACGGTCCCACTCCGCGCGGTGGGCGGAGACGAAGACGTCGAGGTCCATCGTGTGTCTGCTCCTCGGCTGCTCGTCGGGGACTCGTCGTGGATGTCACGTCTTGGATGTCAGCTTGTCGTACTGGGGCGCGATGTGCGCTCAGCTTGGCAGACTGGCCGTTCGCGGGGCGGGCCAGGGGAAGGACGGCGGGCGTGAGTGAGCTGGTGACGGGCGAGGCGGTGGCGCTGGAGCTGCGCCCCGCGAGGCTGCCCAGCAGGGCGCTGGCCGTGCTGATCGATCTGATCGTGGTCGTGGTGGTCTACCTCGCCGTGTCCATACTGCTGCTCACGGCGACGGCTTCGCTGGACGAGGCGGCGCGGCGGGCGGTGTCTATCGCGACGTTCGTGCTGGTGCTGGTGGGTATCCCGATCGCGGTCGAGACGCTGAGCCACGGGCGTTCGCTGGGGAAGCTGGTGTGCGGACTGCGCGTGGTGCGGGATGACGGCGGGCCGATCCGGTTCCGGCACGCGCTGGTGCGCGGGGCGATCGGGGTTATCGAGATTCTGGTGACCTTCGGGGTCGTCGCCTGTATCGCCTCGCTGGTCTCGGCGCGGGGTCGGCGGCTCGGGGACGTGTTCGCGGGGACCTTGGTGGTGCGGGAGCGGGTGCCCGTGGCGCGGACGGGGTTCGTGGCGCCGCCTCCGCCCTGGCTCGCCGGACGGTTCTCGGGGCTGGATCTCTCCGCCGTACCGGACGGGCTGTGGCTGGCCGTGCGCCAGTACCTGTCGCGGATGCAGCAGCTCGATCCGCAGGTGGGGTCGGCCATGGCGGAACGTCTCGCCGCCGACCTCTCGGCTCGGACGGGTGCTCCGGTGCCGCCGGGGATACCTCCGGCCGCTTATCTGGCGGCGGTGTTGCAGGAACGGCAGGCCCGGGAGGTGCGGCGGGCGTACGGGAACGGTTCGGCGGTCGCCGGTGCCGGGCAGCCGGCCGGGGGTTCGGCGACCGGTGCATACGGTGCTTACGGTGCGCCTGCGGGGCCTGGAACGTTTGCCCCGCCTTTCTCCTCCGTCTCAGGTGGTACAGCAGGCGCTCCCTACGCCGGTCCGGTAGAGGCGGCGGCTCCCTCTCGCGACGGGAGTGCCTCCCCGCACGCCGCGTCTTCGCAGCCAGCGCCTGTGCGAGGAGAAGGCGCGCCGACAGAGCCACCCGCCACCGGGTTCGTACCGCCGGCGTGAGTCACCGGCTGTCGTCGCGTCGGCTCAGTCGAACACGGACGGCGGTGACTCCAGGTCCTCCAGCTCGATACCGGGGGCGGCGAGCACCACGTCGCCGGCGATGTGCACGGCGTGCTGCTCGCCCGTGTCCAGGGCTGTGACCTGGTATTCGTCCACGGTCAGAGGGCCGTTGTCAGTGGCGTGTGTTTCTCTGTTCACCAGGGCCCAGGACTGGTCGACGGTGCGTGGGGCGAGGACCGGGTCCGTGAAGGCGACGAGGCGTACGCGGGTGGCCGAGCCGGAGGGGGTGAGACGCAGGAGACGGGCGGTGGCGATGAGAAACGCGGGGGATGTGCCGGTGAAGGCGTGGGCGCGGACGTTGCCTTCCGTGGCGTGATTGCCGGTGGGGTCCGTGCGGACCCAGGTGACGCCGTCCAGGGCGGCACCGCGCACCTGCCAGCCGCCTGCGTGGAGTTCGAGGCGGATGGGGCGGCCCAGTTCGTCGAGGGCGAGGTCGACGGAGCCGCGGTGGTCGCCGGAGGGGGTCGTCAGCTGGGAGACGTAGCGCCAGCCGGAGGGGCCGGGGGCGCAGTGGAAGTGCTCTTCTGCGAAGGGGGTGTGATCGTGCGGATCGAGGAGCGAATAACGGCCGCGGGGCATGGGGGTCCTGGGGTGTGACGGGTGGTCCGGTCCGGCCAAAGGGGCAGGCCCCCGGCACGGGGGTGCGGGGGCCTGCCTCGGAGGACCTGCTGCCGGGCGGCGCGCCAGTGCACGGGCGCGCCGTCCGGCGGGCGGGGCCGCGACTCAGTGACGGGACTCAGTAGCGGTAGTGGTCCGGCTTGTACGGGCCCTCGACCTTCACGCCGATGTACTCGGCCTGCTCGGGGCGGAGCGTGGTCAGCTTCACGCCGAGCGCGTCCAGGTGGAGGCGGGCGACCTTCTCGTCGAGGTGCTTGGGCAGCACGTAGACACCGGTCGGGTACGCGTCGGGCTTGGTGAACAGCTCGATCTGGGCCAGGGTCTGGTCCGCGAAGGAGTTGGACATCACGAACGACGGGTGACCGGTGGCGTTGCCCAGGTTCAGCAGACGGCCCTCGGACAGCACGATGATCTTCTTGCCGTCGGGGAACGTCCAGGTGTGGACCTGCGGCTTGATCTCGTCCTTGACGATGCCGGGCACCTTGGCCAGGCCGGCCATGTCGATCTCGTTGTCGAAGTGACCGATGTTGCCGACGATGGCCTGGTGCTTCATCTTGGCCATGTCGGCGGCCATGATGATGTCCTTGTTGCCGGTCGTGGTGATGAAGATGTCGGCCTTGTCGACGACCTCGTCGAGGGTCGTGACCTGGTAGCCGTCCATCGCCGCCTGGAGCGCGCAGATCGGGTCGATCTCGGTGACGATCACGCGGGCGCCCTGGCCGCGCAGGGACTCGGCGCAGCCCTTGCCCACGTCGCCGTAGCCGCACACGACCGCGGTCTTGCCGCCGATCAGGGTGTCGGTGGCGCGGTTGATGCCGTCGACCAGGGAGTGGCGGCAGCCGTACTTGTTGTCGAACTTCGACTTGGTGACGGCGTCGTTGACGTTGATCGCCGGGAACAGGAGGGTGCCTTCGCGCTGCATCTCGTACAGGCGGTGGACACCGGTCGTGGTCTCCTCCGTGACGCCGCGGATCTCGGACGCCAGGTGGGTCCACTTCTGGGGGTTCTCGCCCAGGGTGCGGGTCAGCAGTTCGAGGATGACGCGGTGCTCCTCGGACTCGGCGGTGTCGGGCGAGGGGACCTTGCCGTCCTTCTCGTACTCGACGCCCTTGTGGACGAGGAGGGTGGCGTCACCACCGTCGTCCAGGATCATGTTCGGGCCGCCGGTGGGGCTGTCCGGCCAGGTCAGAGCCTGCTCGGTGCACCACCAGTACTCCTCCAGGGTCTCGCCCTTCCAGGCGAAGACCGGGACGCCCTGCGGGTTGTCGGGCGTGCCGTTCGGGCCGACGGCGATCGCGGCGGCGGCGTGGTCCTGGGTGGAGAAGATGTTGCAGGAGGCCCAGCGGACCCGCGCGCCCAGGGCGACGAGGGTCTCGATGAGGACGGCGGTCTGCACGGTCATGTGCAGGGAGCCGGTGATGCGGGCGCCCGCCAGCGGCTGCGCCTCGGCGTACTCCTTGCGGATCGCCATCAGGCCGGGCATCTCGTGCTCGGCGAGGGTGATCTCCTTGCGGCCGAACTCGGCCAGGGAAAGGTCGGCGACCTTGAAGTCCTGTCGGTTCTCGACAGTCGTCATTACGAGCTGCTCCTCGGGATCGGGTCGAGGTGGGTACGGCTGGTCTGCGCGGCGGCGGACACCGGGGTGCCCGAAGAGGACACAGGCATGCCCGCGTACGCGCAGCGCAGTCCGTCGGAGGCCCTCTCTCCCTCGGTCGATCCGCGGTGGGATCGCCCGACCGCCATCAGCAGCGACGTCTGGCTCCGTCCCAAGCTACACCGGACGGCCCGCCCGTCCCCAGTCCGCAGTCGAACACATCACGCCGTTCCCGGGACGGGACGGGTGTTGCAGGATGCGGGGGTCCCCTGTGACGACGTAAGGAGAACGACGTGACCAGTCCGGCCGGACCTCCCCCCACCGGCGGCGGTGGCGAGGGCAGGCGGTTGAAGCTGCTCGCCGTGACCGCGTGCCCGACCGGCATCGCGCACACGTACATGGCGGCGGAGAAGCTCGCGCAGGCCGCGGAGCGCCGCGGTATCGAGATGAAGGTGGAGACCCAAGGCTCGATCGGGGCCGAAAATGTACTTCATGACAACGATGTCAGATACGCCGACGGCGTCATCGTCGCCGCGGACAAGGATGTGGACCTGAGTCGTTTCGCGGGCAAGCGGGTGCTCGCGGTCGGGGTCGCGGAGGGCATCCACCACCCCGAGCGGCTGATCGAGCAGGTGCTGTCGGCGCCGGTGCACACGCCGGAGGGCGCCGCGGCGCCGGGCCCCGCCAGTGGTGGCGGCGGCAGGGAGCGGAGCGTCGCGTACAAGGCGCTGATGAACGGGGTCAGTTACATGATCCCGTTCGTCGTGGTCGGCGGGCTGCTCATCGCGATCTCGCTGTCGCTCGGCGGCCACACCGACCCGTCCGGCGGTCTGGTCATCCCGAAGGACTCCTTCTGGATGGACGTGAACAACGTCGGCGTCATCGGCTTCACGCTGATGGTGCCGATCCTCTCCGGCTACATCGCCTACGCGATCGGCGACCGGCCCGCGCTGGTGCCGGGCATGATCGGCGGGTGGATCGCCAACACCGGTGAGCTGTACGACTCCGAGGCGGGGGCGGGCTTCATCGGGGCGATCGTGACCGGGTTCCTCGCCGGGTATCTGGTAGTCGGGATCAAGAAGGTCCGGGTGCCGAAGTTCGTGCAGCCGATCATGCCGATCATCGTGATCCCGATCGTGGCGACGACCGCGCTGGGGCTGTTCTTCATCTACGTCGTCGGGCAGCCGATCTCCTGGGTGTTCGAGCATCTGACCAGCTGGCTGAGCGGGATGACCGGGACGAGCGCGGTGCTGCTCGGGGCGGTCCTCGGGCTCATGATCGCGTTCGACATGGGCGGGCCGGTGAACAAGACGGCGTTCCTGTTCGGTGCCGGGCTCATCGCGACCGGCAACCAGACGGTCATGGGCATGTGCGCGGCCGCGATCCCGGTGATGCCGCTGGGGCAGGGCCTGGCCACGCTGATACGGCGACGGCTGTACACCGAGCAGGAGCGGGAGACCGGGCTGGCGGCGCTCTTCATGGGCTGCTTCGGTATCTCCGAGGGCGCGATCCCGTTCGCGGCGGCACGGCCCGCGCAGGTCATCCCGGCCAACATGCTGGGCGGCGCGGTGGCCGGCGCGATCGCCGGGCTCGCCGGAGTGGAGGACGCGGTGCCGCACGGCGGGCCGATCGTGGCGGTGCTGGGCGCGGTGAGCGGGGTGCCGATGTTCTTCGTGGCCGTGCTGATCGGCTCGGCGGTGACCGGGGTGGCGACCGTGGCGCTGATCGGCCTCGGCGAGCGCAGGCGGGGGCTCGGTGACTCCGGGAGCGGCGGGGTGACCGCCGGTGCCGAGGCCGCGCTGGTCGGCGTGGGCGCGAGTGCCGGGGCGGGTGCGGCGCCGGGCGTGGGGAGTGTCGTAGCGGAGCGCGCTGTGAGTGGCGACCCGACTGCGGCGAGGGGGCGGTCGGCCGTCGCCGCCTCGCAAGCGGACCCCGCGGACCCCGCGGACCCTGTGGACCCTGCGGGCCCTGCGGACAACGAGTACGGCGAGGACGACGAGGTGCTCTCCGGTCATCTGACCCGGCGGACGGTGCGGGTGCGTCTCGACGCCCGGGACAAGGAGTCCGCGATCCGGGAGATGGCCGGGCTGCTGGCGCGCAGCGGCAGGGTCGCGGACGTGGACGAGCTGGTGCGGACGGCGCTGCGGCGGGAGGAGCAGGGCACGACCGGGCTCGGCGAGGAGATCGCGATACCGCACGCCAAGACGGACGCCGTGACCGCGCCGGTGGTCGGCTTCGCGCGCTCCGCGGAGGGCGTCGAGTGGGACTCGCTGGACGGTACGAAGGCGAGGCTGGTGTTCATGATCGCCGTACCGGAGGCGGCGGCGGGTGACGAGCATCTGCGGATTCTGGCGCTGCTGTCGCGGAAGCTGATGGACTCCGCGTTCCGGGAGCGGCTGCTGGGCGCACCGGACGAGACGGCGGTGCTGGAGGGGTTGCGCGAGGTGCGGTAGGGCCGTGGGCCGCCCCGTGCGTACGACTCGCTGCGGGGCGGCCGCTAGCCTCTGCGTCCGCGGATGTGCCGCATGGGGAGGGAGAGCCGGGGTGGACGAGATACGCCGTGTCACGGTGGTGGCGTGGCTGGTGGGGTTCCTGGGTGTGGCGCTGATGGCCACGTCCCTGGTGAGCCTGAGCAAGGGCTACAAGCTGGCCACCGTGGGGGGCGAGAGCATGACGCCCACGTACGACGTCGGGGATCCCGTGATCGTCGAGCGCATCGGCGCGGACGAGGTGCGGCGGGGCGATGTGGTGCTGTACGGGGCGCCGGAGCGCTATCGGGACGCGAACGTCGTGCAACGGGTGATCGGTGTGGGCGGCGACCGGGTGGTGTGCTGCGTGAGGGCCGCGGGGACGGCCGAGGAGCGGATCGTGCGCAACGGGACGGCGCTCGTGGAGCCGTACGTCCGGGACGGCGTCGGGGACGGGATGCACAAGCCGTACGACGTGCGGGTCCCGGACGGGCGGCTGTTCCTGCCCGGTGCTGCTCGCCCTGCTTCTGCTGCTCGGGCTCGTGCTGCTGGTCGGCGCGGTGATCCTGGCGATCGCGGCGCGGAACGTGCGGCGGCGGCCGTCGGTGCTCACGCGGTGGTGGCCGGAACATCTGTGACGCCTACGACAAGGGCCCTGCCGCTCGGGTGAGTGGCAGGGCCCCTTGTGCGTCTCAGGCTTCGTTCGGGCTTCGTTCAGGCTTCGTTCAGGTCAGTGGCCGGCGCCGTGCTGCGTCGGGCCGCCCGGGGTGGCCTCCGGGTCGGCGCCCCTGGCGGCCTCGGCCTCGCTGTAGATGTCCGGTTCGAGGTAGATGACGCGGGCGATCGGGACGGCCTCGCGGATACGGACCTCGGCGGCGTCGATGGCGGTGGCGATCTCGGTGGCCGTGTCCTCGTGCCGGACGGCGATCTTGGCGGCGACCAGCAGCTCCTCCGGGCCGAGGTGGAGCGTACGCATGTGGATGACGCGGGTGACGGTGGCGCCGTCGACGAGCGCGGCCTCGATCTTCTGGACCTCTTCCAGGCCCGCGGCCTCGCCGAGGAGCAGCGACTTGGTCTCGGCGGCCAGGACGAGCGCGATCAGGATGAGCAGCACACCGATGCAGAGGGTGCCGATGCCGTCCCAGACGCCGTCGCCGGTGATGAGCGCGAGGCCCACGCCGCCGAGGGCGAGGATCAGACCGACGAGCGCGCCGAGGTCCTCCAGGAGGACGACCGGCAGCTCAGGAGCCTTGGCGTGGCGGACGAACTCCTTCCAGGACTTCTTGCCGCGCACGACGTTGGACTCCTTGATGGCCGTACGGAAGGAGAACGCCTCGGCGATGATCGCGAAGACCAGGACGCCGACCGGCCAGTACCAGTGCTCGATCTCGTGCGGGTGCTTGATCTTCTCGTAGCCCTCGTAGATGGCGAACATGCCGCCGACGGAGAAGAGGACGATCGAGACGAGGAAGGCGTAGATGTACCGCTCGCGGCCGTAGCCGAAGGGGTGCTGCGGGGTCGCCTCGCGCTGGGCCTTCTTGCCGCCGAGAAGCAGCAGGCCCTGGTTGCCGGAGTCGGCGAGGGAGTGCACCGACTCGGCGAGCATCGAGGACGAGCCACTGAAGAGGAACGCCACGAACTTCGCTGCCGCGATCGAGAGGTTGGCGAGCAATGCCGCCACGATCGCCTTGGTACCGCCTGACGCGCTCATGTGGTCGCGTTGTCCCTTCGTACGTACGCCGCTGCGGGGCTTTGCCCGTCCTTGACGGTGGGCCATTGTTGCAGCACGCGCGCGGAGGCCGCGCAGGGCTGCCCTTACGGCGCCCTTAGGGCGACCATACCCGCCCTTTTCGGGCCGTCAGGCGACGACCGTGGCCCTGAAGAGCGTGCCGGAGCCGGACACTTCGGCCTTCTCTCCCGCCGGCACGAAGACGGACTGCCCGGGGCGGAGCCGGTGCTCGCCGGCCTGGACCGCGCCGGCCGTGCACAGCAGGATCTGCGGGGTGGGACGGGTGAGGTCGTGGCCGGCGCCGCCCTCCGGGAGGACGTACCGGGAGAGCCGGAACTCGTCGATCGGGGTCTCGTAGACCTCCTCGCCGTCCGGGGAGGCCTCCGGGCGCAGCACGCCCGGGTCGGTCGGCTCGAAGCGGACGACGCGCAGGAGTTCGGGGACGTCGACGTGCTTGGGGGTCAGGCCGCAGCGCAGGACGTTGTCGGAGTTGGCCATGATCTCGACGCCGAGGCCGTTCAGATACGCGTGCGGGATGCCGGCGCCGAGGAAGAGGGCCTCGCCGGGCTGGAGCCGGACGCGGTTGAGCAGCATGGCGGCGATGACGCCCGGGTCGCCCGGGTAGTGGTGGGCGATGTCGGCGTACGGGGCGTAGGCGCCGCCGAGGCGGGTGGCGGCGGCGGTGGCCTCGGCGACCGTGTGGGCCATCTCCTCGCGGTCGGCGGTGAGGACGGCGGTCAGCATCTCGCGCAGGGCCGCGTCCTCGGGGTGGGCGTGCAGCAGGTCGACGTACGGCTTGAGGGAGTCGACGCCGAGGCCGTCGAGGAGGTCGGCGGCCTGGACCGGGTCGCGGAAGCCGCACAGGCCGTCGAACTCGGTGAGCGCGCAGATCAGTTCGGGCTTGTGGTTGGCGTCCTTGTAGTTGCGGTGCGGGGCGTCCACGGGGATGCCGCGGCGCTCCTCGTCCTCGTAGCCCTCCTTGGCCTGGGCCAGGTCGGGGTGCACCTGGAGGGAGAGGGGGGCGCCGGCGGCGAGGATCTTGAGGAGGAAGGGCAGCCGGGGGCCGAACTTGGCGACAGCCGACTGGCCCAGCTCCTGTTCCGGGTTCGCGTCGATGACCTCGACCAGCGTGCCGCGCGGGGTGCGCGAGGGCGCGCCCGGGTGGGCGCCCATCCACATCTCCGCCTGGGGTTCGCCGGTCGGCTCGACACCGAGCAGCTGCGGGATCGCGGTCGTGGAGCCCCAAGCGTAGGGGCGGATGGTGTTGTCGAGGCGGTCCATGGCGATCTCTGGGTTCTTTCTGCCGGTTGTCGGTGCGTACGGCGTCCTGCGGGGCGCGTACGACGCTGACGGCGCGGGCCTGCGGGCCTACGGCGGTCAGGGGGTCCTGGGAAAGATCAGGCCCTCGAGGCGAGCGCCAGGTAAACGGCGGCGAAATCCGTGATGGCGATCAGTTCCGCCAGGGTCTCCAGTTCGCCGCCCGGGTCCGGCTCCAGTTCGCTGATCGGCGTGTCGTGGCTGAGGGCCAGGTCACGGGCGGCGGGGGCCGCGGTGAGGCCGGCGATCGGGCGGTCGCGCAGCAGGACCACGCGCGCGTGGAGCGCGGGTGGCTCCTCGACGCGGTCGCGGAAGAAGTCTTCCGGGTTGGCGCGGGCGGCGAGCGGGCCGGCGAGCAGGGCGCTGTGCGCGGCGAGCGCCTCGGGCAGTTCGGCGACGACGGCGGGGGTGCCGGACAGCTCCGCGAGGGCCGCGGCGAAACGGCGGCCCGCGGGGCCCGCGGAAGTGCCCTCGGTCCAGATCAGCGGGAGCGCGTCGGCCAGCTCGGCGGCGAGGGTTTTCGCCGGGTTGCTGTACGTGGCGATGGCCGGGCCGCAGCGCTCGGCGATGTGGTCGAGGCGGTCGGCGACCTTGTCCAGGGCGTCGGTGGAGGCGCCCAGCAGGCCGATGCGGTCCAGGAGCGCCAGGAGGGGCGTGAGAAGGGCCCACAGGACGCCGGGCGCGGAGGCGGCCAGGGGCTCGTCCTGCTCGTACGGGGCCGTGGCCATCGGTACGAAGAGACCGTGGGCGCCGGCGGCGGCCTCGGCGACCGGGGTGCCGGCGGGGGCGACGGCGACGACCGCGCAGCCGCGGCGGTAGGCCTGCTCGGCGAGCAGGGCGAGGCCCGGTTCGGTGCCGTCCGGGGTGGCGATCAGCAGCAGGTCGACGGAGCCGGCCCAGCCGGGGAGCTCCCAGCGCAGGGCTCCGGCCGCCGGGGCGACGCCGGTCGGGGCGAGGCGGGTGACCGGGCTGCCGGGGCCGGCGAGGGTGCCGAGGAGGTCGGCGGCGTGGGTCGCGGCGGCGCCCGGGCCGGCGATCAGGACCGCGCGGGGGCGGCCGTCGGGCTTCAGGTCGCCGATGCCGGCCTCGGCGGCGTGCCGGGCCGCGGTACGGACGCGGGCGCCGGCCTCGGCGGCGCCGCGCAGCAGGCCGCGGTGGTCGGCCTGGGCCAGGGCCTCGGGGGTGTCGAGCAGCGATTCGTCGAGCATGGGCGGCAGCCTCCGAACGCCGGGTCGTCTGTGCGGGTCGCCTGTTGCCTGTGGTGCGGGTGCTCTTGTGCGTGGGTCGCCTCTGGGCGGGAGTCTGTCCGGCGCCGGGGCGGGTTACGCCGGGCGGCGGGCCTCGTCGACGAGGAGGACGGGGATGCCGTCGCGGACGGGGTACGCCAGGCCGCAGTCCTGGCCGGTGCAGATCAGCTCGGTGTCCTGCTCCTTGAGGGGGGCGTGGCAGGCCGGGCAGGCGAGGATCTCCAGGAGGCCGGCTTCGAGCGGCATGGGGTTCCCTTCGGGGTGGGGTGGCTGTGGGCGCGGTCGTGGTGCTGTACGGCTCCGTGTGCGGATGTGCCTGGTCAGCGTACCGCCGTGGGGGGTGGTGTGCCGGGGTTGGGCGGGGGTGGGTGGGGGCGGGCGTCGAGGGAATTCGCCCCCGCCGCCCTCACCCATTCCCTTCCCCAGGGGCTCCGCCCCTTCGACCCCGGCGGGGGCTCGGCTCCTGGAACCTATAAGGGCCTCCGCCCTCCGATCCCGGCGGGGGGCTCGGCTCCTGGAACCCATGAGGGACTTCGCACTCCGATCCCGGCGGGGGCTTCGCCCCCTGCACCCCCAGGGGTGGCGGGGCTCGGATCCGACTGCGAGCTTTGCTGCTGGGCTCCGGCCCTGAACTCCGGCGGGGCATCGTCCCCTACACCCCAGGGACGGCGCGGCTCAGATCCGACTGCGAGCTTTGCTGCTGGGGCTCCGCCCCTGAACCCTGACGGGGGCTTCGCCCCCTGCACCCCGGCGGTTCGGGTCCCCGGGCTGCGGCTGCGGCTGCTGTGCCCCTTCGCCCCCGCCAAAGCCTCCGCCCCGGTCCCCGGCGGGGGCCTCGCCCCCCGGCGTGGCGGGGCTCGGGTCCGGGCTGCGGCTGCGCTGCTCTGCCCCCCTCGACCCCGCCAAAGGCTTAGCCCCTAACTCCGGGCGGAGGCTTCGCCCCTACCCCCCCCCCACGGCTGGCAGGGCTCGGATCCGGCTGCGGGCTTCGCTGCCGGGGCTCCGCCCCCGAACCCCGGCGGGGCATCGCCCCCTGCACCCCCAGAATGTCGGGGCTCGGATCCGGGGCAGGGGCTGCGCTGCTCTGCCCCCTCGACCCCGCCAGAGGCTCCGCCCCGGGCCCGGGCGGGGGCCTCGCACCCTGCACTCCCAGAAGCGGCGGTTCGGGTCCGGGCAGGGGCGGGGCTTCGCTGCTGTGTGCCGCGGTGGCGGGGCGAGGGCCGGAGCCCGGCGCCCCCACGGCGGTCGGAGCTGGGCGGGGGCTCCCCCGGCCCGGGCGGGGCCACGGCTGGACCTGGGCTGGTTCAGGGCCTGGAGCACCGCCCCCCGGGACAGGCGATCCAGGGCTCGCCGAGGCGCAGCCGGGACCCCGACGCGCAGTCAGCCCGGGACACGCCGCGATAGGCCGGCGTGCCCGGGGCGGGCGTGTGGCGCTGCGCACGGAGTCGGACGCCCCGGGGCGCAGGTCGGCTGCGGGCAGGTGGGTGGGTCAGGCGCGGATGATCGTCAGGACCTCGTCGCGGATCTTGGCCATCGTCGCCTCGTCGCGGGCCTCGGCGTTGAGGCGGAGGAGGGGCTCGGTGTTGGAGGGGCGGACGTTGAACCACCAGTCGGCGGCGGTGACGGTGAGGCCGTCGAGTTCGTCGAGGGTGACGCCCTCGCGGGACTCGAACGCCGTCTTCAGCGCGGCGAGGCGGGCCGACTGGTCGTCGACCGTGGAGTTGATCTCGCCCGAGCCGGCGTAGCGGTCGTACTGGGCGACCAGGCCGGACAGGGGGCCCTCCTGGCCGCCCAGCGCCGCCAGGACGTGCAGGGCGGCCAGCATGCCCGTGTCGGCGTTCCAGAAGTCGCGGAAGTAGTAGTGCGCGGAGTGTTCGCCGCCGAAGATCGCGCCCGTGCGCGCCATTTCCGCCTTGATGAAGGAGTGGCCCACGCGGGTGCGGACCGGCGTGCCCCCGTTCTCGCGCACGACCTCCGGGACGGACCAGGACGTGATCAGGTTGTGGATGATCGTGCCCTCACCGCCGTTCTTGGCGAGTTCGCGGGAGGCGACCAGGGCGGTGATGGCGGACGGGGAGACCGGGTCGCCGTGCTCGTCGACCACGAAGCAGCGGTCGGCGTCGCCGTCGAAGGCGATGCCGAGGTCGGCGCCCTCCTCGCGGACCCGCTGCTGGAGGTCCACGATGTTCGCCGGGTCCAGCGGGTTCGCCTCGTGGTTGGGGAACGTGCCGTCCAGTTCGAAGTACATGGGGACGAGGGTCAGGGGCAGGCCCGCGAAGACCGTGGGGACCGTGTGGCCGCCCATGCCGTTGCCCGCGTCGACGACGACCTTCAGGGGGCGGATGGAGGTCAGGTCGACGAGCGAGCGGAGGTGGGCCGCGTAGTCCTCCAACGTGTCCCGCTGCGTGATCGTTCCCCGGGTCGCCGCCGCTTCCGGGGCGCCCGACTCCGTCCAGCGCTCGACCAGTTCGCGGATCTCCGCCAGGCCCGTGTCCTGGCCCACCGGGGCCGCGCCCGCGCGGCACATCTTGATGCCGTTGTACTGGGCCGGGTTGTGCGAGGCGGTGAACATCGCGCCGGGCAGGTTCAGCGCGCCCGAGGCGTAGTACAGCTGGTCGGTGGAGCACAGGCCGATCTCGGTGACGTCGACGCCCCGTGCCGCCGCGCCGCGCGCGAAGGCGCGGGACAGGCCCGGCGACGACGGGCGCATGTCGTGACCGATCACGATCGCGTCCGCGCCGGTCACCTGGGCGAAGGCCGCCCCGAAGAGCTCGGCCAGCGACTCGTCCCACTGGTCGGGTACGACCCCGCGCACGTCGTACGCCTTCACGATCTGTGACAGATCAGCAGCCACGGCCAACCCTCCTGAAAGTCCTGTCGGTCACCACAAACTACCCGCCCGCACCGACATCGCGCTGGGTGGTCCGGCGAGCGGACGCACAACGTAATCTCAGGTCAGGGCAGCATCCAGGCCAGTACCGGCGCACTCTGGCCGACCACGATCAGGCACATCACCAGCAGCAGCGCCAGGCTCCACGGCAGCACCCTGCGCAGCAGGTCGCCCTCGCGGCCCGCGAGTCCGACGGCGGCGCAGGCGATGGTGAGGTTCTGCGGCGAGATCATCTTGCCGAGGACGCCGCCCGAACTGTTCGCGGCGGCCAGGAGTTCCGGCGAGAGCCCCGACTCGCGGGCCGCGGTCACCTGAAGGGCGCCGAAGAGGGCGTTGGCGGAGGTGTCGGAGCCGGTGACGGCCACCCCGAACCAGCCGAGTACCGGAGAGAGGAAGGCAAGGCCCGCGCCGGCGGCCGCTACGAAGTGACCGATGGTGGCCGCCTGCCCGGAGAGGTTCATGACGTACGCGAGCGCCAGGACGGACGTCACGGTCAGGATCGCGAACCTCAACTCGTGGACCGTGGCGGCCCATTCCCTGACCGCCACGCGCGCGTGAACCCCGATCACCGCCGCCGTGCACACCCCCGCGAGCAGGACGAGGGTGCCGCCCGTCGAGACGATCGGCCAGGTGAAGACGTTGCCGCCGACCGGCTCCCCGCCCGGTCCCGTCACATCCAGGAAGGGCCAGTCGTACGTCTGCGTCGCCCTCGCCAGCCAGTCTTTGACCGCCGGGATCTGCGCCGCCGAGAACACCGCGACGATGAGGGCGTACGGCGCGTAGGCCCGCAGCACCTCTCCGCGCGGGTCGTCCTCGTCCAGCTCCTCGCTCCGTACGCCCGTCAGCACGCGCGCGCGTACGGGCTCGGCGGCGGGCCTGCGCGCCCGCGGTACGGCCACCAAAGCGCCCGCGCCCGCCAAGGCGGCGCCGATGTCGGCCAGTTGTGCGGAGACGTGGTTCGACGCGGCGAACTGGGCGACGGCGAAGGCCGCGCCGCAGGCGAGCGCGGGCAGCCAGGTCTCGCGCAGGCCGCGCCGCCCGTCCACGAGCCAGACCAGCACCAGAGGCACCACCAGGGCGAGCAACGGCGTCTGACGGCCCACCACGGACGCGACCTCGTCCAACGGCAGCCCGGTCACCTGGGCCAGTGTCACGACGGGCGTGCCCATGGCGCCGAACGCCACGGGCGCGGTGTTGGCGACCAGCGCGACCACCGCCGCGCGTACCGGTTCGAAGCCGAGCGCCACGAGCATGACGGCGGAGATCGCGACGGGCGCGCCGAATCCGGCGAGGGCCTCCAGCAGAGCGCCGAAGCAGAAGGCGACGACGAGCGCCTGGATGCGCGGGTCGCCGGACAGGCGGCCGAAGGAGCGGCGCAGGATGTCGAAGTGGCGGGTGCGGACGGTCATCCGGTACACCCACAGGGCGTTGACGACGATCCACAGGATGGGGAAGAGCCCGAAGGCGGCGCCCTGAGCGGCGCTGGAGAGGGTTTGCCCGAGCGGCATGCCGTACACGAGCCAGGCGACGAGAACGGCCGCGAGAAGGCCGATCAGACCCGCCCGGTGGGCCTTCATCCGCACGCCTCCGAGCAGGACGAGGACGATCACCAGGGGCAGAGCCGCGACGAGGGCGGACAGGGCGAGCGAGTGGGCGACGGGTTCCAGTTCCTGGACGTACACGGACGCCTCCCCGGATTCCGCGATGCGGAAAGCGATTTCTCACGGGTAAACGGAATCGTCGTGTCCGCGACAACGGCACGTCAATGCCCGTGCGTCACTCACTCACAGAGGGGATGGGTGTACGACCCTGGCGGAGGCCCGCTCAGTTGTCCGGCGAGCGCAGAACCCGCAGGTGGCCACGGCGTGCGACCTCCATCGGGTCCGCCGCACGCCCCGCGCCGCCGGCCTGGGCCGCGCGCTCCTGGGGACGGGCCGCCTCGCGCACCGCGTTCGCAAGCGCTTCCAGGTCGTCGCCGCTCGGACGGGCGGGTGCCGAACCGTCGAGCAGCCGGACGACCTCCCAGCCGCGCGGGGCGGTGAGACGCTCGGAGTGCTCGGCGCACAGGTCGTAGCAGTGGGGTTCGGCGTAGGTGGCGAGCGGGCCGAGGACCGCGGTCGAGTCGGCGTAGACGTACGTCAGCGTCGCGACGGCGGGTCGGCCGCAGGCGGTGCGCGAACAGCGACGTACAGGGCTCACGACGTTGGACGGTACCGCACTCTTGAGCGGGCCGCGACGACTCTCCACCAGGTCACTCCACCGTGTCGTGCTGTGAAACGTCCCACACACCCCCTCTGGCATACCCCGCTGACCTGCACAGACATGCACGTACCGACGCTCGGACCGGACGGGAAGCGGTCACCAGTCGGTACAAACACCGTCAATTGCCTCGCGATCATCGGTCCGGGAGAGATATGAAATCGAGCCCGACCTTGGCTGGAATGGTCATCCGGCGACACGCCGTCCCCGAGGACTACCCTTCACCAGTGATGGACAACCGAGTACCGCCCCGTGCCGCCGCACCCGGGCCCCGCCGTCGTGATCGTCACGGCCGGGGCATGCGCGGCCCGATCGCGCCGCCGCAGGTTCCGCTCGCCGCGAGCCGCGCCGATGTGTTCGCGGATCTGGTGCAGGACTCCGTGGAGCGGCTGGAACGGCGGTGGCCGCAGCTGGCCGACATCGACTTCCTCGTGCTCGAGGTACCGCGGTTGGACGGGCCTGGGCAGGGGTGGAACGACGAGGCGGTGCCTCTCGGGGGGATCATTCCGGCGCGGGAGGGGCGGCGGGCGCGGGTGGTCGTGTACCGGCGGCCGGTGGAGATTCGGACCAAGGGACGCGATGAGCGGGCCGCGCTCGTGCACGAGGTCGTGGTCGAACAGGTCGCGGAGTTGCTGGGGCTGACGCCGGAGACTGTGGATCCCCGGTACGGGGAGGACTGAACCCCACGCGTGCCGCCCCAGGCGGCACGCGTGCCCGCAGGCTCCCCGGGCCCTTACTCCTGGAGTACCGACAGATCCTCCTCCGCCTCCGGTACCGCCACCGTCCCCCGGTCGTCCGGGAGGGGCTGGATGGTGAAGGCCGGGACACCGTCCTGGTTGGTGGTGAGGGTGCGGGACGCGTGGACGGGACCGCCCGACAGCGGCTCCACCGTCAGGGCGTACGTGCCCTTCAGGCCGGCCGGGACCGGGACCTCGACGTTCTGGGTCGTGCCCGCCTTGATTGTGTACGTCCGGGTCACCGGCGTACCGCCCTCGCTGCCCGCCGACGCCGTGACCTTGACCTTCGCGGTCTCGCCGGGTGCGGTCAGGGAGAGGGTGGTGCCCTTGGCCGCGTTGCCGGCCGCGCTCGCGCGCGTCTCGACCGCGCGGGTCGCCGGGATGAAGGCCGTCTCCTGGGCGGCCCCCTTGCCGCGCACGACCCGTACGGCCGCCACCACGGGCACCGCCCCGTCCGTCGGGGTGAGCACCAGGGAGCCCGCCTCGCCGCGCGTGACGTCGCCCAGGTCGATCGCGGTCGTCATGCCCGCCTTGACGTGCAACGTCTCGTTCCCGGCCGGGGTGATCTCCCCCGACGGTGAGGCGAGCCGCACCTTGAGGTCGGCGTCCGCGTCCCCGGGGGAGAAGGCCACGAGCCGTACGGCGGTGGCGTCCTCGGGGATGCCGGGCACCACCAGGCTGCCCGCCGGATCCGCTGCGGCCGTCAGCCAGTCGCCGCCCAGCTTGTCGTCGAGTGCCTGGACCGCCGCCCCGACCCGGCCACTGCGCACGGTCACGTGCACGGTGAGGTTGGTCTGCTGCTCGGCGATCAGCGTCGACAGCATGATCGGCTCGGTGGAGTGCGGCGGGACCGTCATGCCCTCGCCCACCGCGGACTCCAGCGCACCGTCCTTGCCGTACAGCTCGATGTCCACGACGGCGGCGGAGTCGTCGGGGTTGGTGAGGTGGAGGTAGTCCGTGCGGCCCTCCCCCGTGCTCGCGCCCGGGATCCAGAACTCGGTGTCCGGGGCGGTGCAGCTGATGCCCAGGAGGCCGCGCCCGGTCCCGGCCGTGACGTCGGTGGTCTGCTGCAGGGTCCAGCCCGGCGCGTACATGCCCTCGGCGGTGCCGATCAGCGCGGGGGACTCGGCGCCGGAGGCCTCGCCCGCGGTCGGCGTACCGGGCTTACCGGCCTTCAACGGGGCCTTCTCCGCCGTGCCGCTGTCGTCCTTGCCGCTCTCGACCTTGCCGCTCTCCTCCTCGCCGCCCTCGGCGTCGTCCGCCGACTTCCGCTCGGCGACCCGCAGTTCGGCCTTGCCCTCGCTCCCCGCGCCCTTCGTGACGGGGGTGAAGGACGCGTACGACGTCTCGGCGAGGTCGGAGGAGCTGGGCGCCGGGCACGCCAGGCTGGTGCGCTCGACGGGGAGTTGCGCCGCCGCGCGGGCGGTGTCGGGGCCGGACGCGTCGGGGGCGGTGAACGAGGCGACCGCGGTGACGGCGGCGAGCGCGCTCGCCCCGGCGATCAGGGACAGGGTGGTGCGGTTCACTGCTGGCTCCCGTCGGAACGCTCACTGCCGTGCGGCTGCTGCGCCGGGTCGTACGGCGCGTCGTAACCCGCCTGGTACGTCTGGTCGTAGGCCTGCTGCTCGTACGCCGGGTCGTAGGTGCCGGGCTGGGCCGGGCCGCCGTACGCGTACGGGTCGTACTGGCCGCCCTGGTAGGCGTCGGTGGCGTACGGCTGTCCGTAGCCCTGGTACTGCTGCCCGTACTCGGCAGGCGCCTGCGCGGGGGCCGCGGCGTCCCTCCCCCAGGCTCGAGCGTCCTCGCCCGGGGGCACCCCCATGCCGTAGGACTGCTGCTGCGGCACCGGCACCGGCGTCTCCTCCTGCGGAGGAGACGGGACGGCGTCGGGGGCGGTCCCCTCGGCCTCGGCCTGGGCGCGCAGTCGGCGGGCGCGGCGGCCCTCACCCGCGATGGCCTGCGCGGGGACGGCGGGCTCCTCGGGGAGGTCGTCGTCGATGTCGCGGCGGCGGCCGGGGAGGGCGAGGACCACGAGGACGACGGCGAGGGCGGCCTGGGCCCACAGCCACGCGGTGTGGGTGACCGGGTCGTCGTAGGTGACGTCCAGCCTGCCGCCGGAGGCGGGGAGTTCGAAGCCCTGGGCCCAGCCGTCGACCGTGGTGCGGGTGAGCGGCTTGCCGTCGAGGGTGGCGGTCCAGCCCTCGGCGGCGGAGTCGGCGAGGCGCAGCACGCGGCCCTCGGCGCCCGCCGGGATCGTCGTGTGGATCTCGACGGGCCCGGCGGCGACGGGCTGCGGCTCGCCGGAGCCGGAGGCCGGGACGATCGCCGCGCGCGAGACCTCGCGGATCACCCGCCACAGCGCGCTGCCGTTCTGCTCGCTGAGCCGCATCAGGCCGGGCGTGGTGTCCAGCACGCGGCTGACCTCGCGCGGGGCGCCCTTGTGGACCAGGATGTACCGCACCGCGAAGGCGCCGAGCTGGTCGGCCTGGTCGGCGCCGGAACCGGCGACGAGGTTGGCGACGACCTTGTCCAGCCGCTCGTTGGCACCCTGGGCGGCGGCGAGTTCGGCGTCGCCGAGGCGGGCGCCGGAGCCGCGGACCAGGGTGTAGCGGACGTGGGCGGTGGAGTCGCTGTCGAGGACGAGGGTGCGGGCCCGGTCGCGGGTGCCGCTGTCCTCGGCGACGAACGCGGGCACCTGGGTGGGGTCGCGCCGCTCCAGCGGTCCGTCGGCGCCGCGGATCATCCAGCCGGCGGCGACGAGCAGCGGGCCCGCGGCGGAGGCGAAGGCGATCAGCGCGGCGACGGGCTGGCGCCAGCCGAAGCTCTGCTCGGCCACGCGCGCGCGTGCCCCGTCGGCACCGAGGACGGCGGCGGCGAGGAGGGCGAGGCCGTAGACGAGGGTGGCGGGTCCGGCCCACGCGGAGCGGTTGGCCAGCACCGCGAAGACGAGGGCGACCAGGGCGACCGCCCAGGCCGTCCAGATCCCGAACCGGCGCTCGGCGCGCAGCAGGGCGGCCAGTGCGGCGAGCACGATGCCGATCAGCATCAGCCCGCTGACCGTGCCGGATCCGCCGGGGCTGGCGCCGAGCAGGTCGAGCGCGGAGGCGGTGGAGGCGCCGTGGTCCAGGCCGGCCTCCTGGAAGAAGCCGAACGGCAGCAGCGACAGCGACCACGGGGCGAGCACCAGCAGGGGCGTGCCGAGCTGGGCCAGGAAGCGCAGGCCGTAGGCGGTGAGGTCGGCGCGGCGGACGGCCAGCAGGGCCAGGCCGAGGACCAGGGCGACGGGCCAGACGACCGGGGTGAACGCGGTGGTGACGGTCAGCAGCAGGGCGTACGCCCAGGTGGCGCGCCAGCTGCCGCGGGCGCCGGAGGTGTGGGCGAGGCCGCTGGCGGCGATGCCCGCGCGGGCGAGCAGCGGCAGCAGTACGGCGAGGACAGCGGTGCCGAGCCGGCCGCCGGCGAGGGCGCCGGTGGCGGCGGGCAGGAAGGCGTAGACGACGGCCGCCCAGGCGCGCAGCAGCCGGGACTCGACGAGCGGCCGGGAAGCGAAGTACGCGGTGAGGCCGGCCAGCGGTACCGAGCAGACCAGCAGGACGGTGACCGCGAGTCCCGTGGACCCGAACAGCACGGATGCCAGCAGGGCGACGAGCGCCAGGTAGGGCGGCGCGTCGGGAGTGCCGCCGGCGCCGACCGGGTGCCAGGCGTCGACATACCGCGACCACAGCTCGCCGGAGTCGGCGGGGGCGGGCAGCAGGGCGCCGCCCGCGAGGGCGCCGCCGCCGAGGAGGGCACGGCAGGCGATCAGGGAGACGAGCAGCAGCACCAGGAAGAGCATCGGGCCCGGGTTGCGGGCGATGCGCTTGAGGCGGGCGAACTGCTCGATCTCCATGAAGTCGGCGTCGTCGCCGCCGGGGCCGGACTCGATGGCGCCGCCGTGCCGGCCCGCGCCGGAGGCGGTCTCGGGGTCGGAGCGGCCGACGACATTGCTCGCGACCTGTTCGACGGTGGCCCGCACGGTCGCGCCGGGCGGCGGGAACAGAGCCCGCAGTTCGCCCTTGTCGATCTGTGGCTTGCCGCGCCCGCGGCGGCCGGCGACGATCCGCTCGGGCCGCAGCAGCACGCTCAGCAGGCCCCGGATCTCGTCGACGGCCTGTCCGGGCACCTTGCCGACGAGATAGGCGAGGGTCCTCAGGACCGTGCCGAACACCAGCCGCAGCAGCACCCAGGGCAGCGCGGCCGTGCGGGTGTTGACGAGCAGGGTGTAGACGGCGCCGGCCTTGTCGACCTTGTGCGGCGAAGCGCTGGTACGGCCCGCGCAGTCGACGGTGCGGCGCTCGCGGGAGGCGGCCTCGGCGTGTCGTACGACCGCGTCGGGGGCGACGAGGACGCGGTGGCCGGCGGCGTGGGCGCGCCAGCACAGGTCGACGTCGTCGCGCATGAGGGGCAGCCGCCGGTCGAATCCGCCGAGTTGTTCGAAGACGTCGCGGCGGATCAGCATGCCGGCGGTGGACACGGAGAGCACGGTCCGGACGTGGTCGTGCTGGCCCTGGTCCTGTTCGCGGCGGTCCAGGCCGGTCCAGCGGCGCCCGGAGTTGGCGATGGAGACGCCGACCTCCAGGAGCTGCCGTTTGTCGTACCAGCCGCGCAGCTTGGGGCCGACGACGGCCACGTCGTCGCGGCCCAGCTCCAGTTCGTTCTCCACGACGCGCAGCAGCTGGGCGAGGGCGTCGGGTTCCGGGGCGCAGTCGTCGTGCAGCAGCCACAGCCACTGGACGGGCTCGCCGTGCGGCAGCTCGGGCAGGTCGTAGGCGTCGTCGCGCCAGGTGCGGGTGACGGGGTCCCAGCCGCTGGGCCGCTTCAGATACGGCAGGTCCTCGGGGGTGAGGTACGGGGCGGTGCGGTGGGCCTCCTCGACGGCCTGGCCGAAGCCGGTGCGCCGGGCGAGATGCAGGACCCGGTCGGGGCCGAGGGCGTCGGTGACCAGCTGGGCGGAGTCGTCGGCGCTGCCGGTGTCGGCGGCCATGACGAACTGCACGGGGCGCTCCTGGCCGAGCAGCCCGGCGAGCGCGTCGGGCAGCCAGCGGGCGCCGTCGTGGGAGACGAGGACCGCGGTCACCACGTGACGCGGAAACTCAGGAGCGGCAGTGAGGTCTTGGCCTGCTGCCGTGTGGCTGTGCACGGACATCGAGGTACGGGCCCCGGTTCGGTGGACTGCGGTGGACGCCTGTGCCCGTGGGGGCAGTGGGGCGTCTCGGACGAGCGACCACACTATCGGCTGGGCATGACGACGGCCCGCCGCCTGTGGACAACCCACCCGGGACGGGCCGTTCGCACCTTCTGTCCGCTTGGCTGCACGGCCGTTCGGTCAGACGGCCGCCTTCTTCAGCCGGCGGCGCTCACGCTCGGACAGGCCGCCCCAGATGCCGAACCGCTCGTCGTTGGCGAGGGCGTATTCGAGGCATTCGGAGCGGACCTCGCAGGCGAGACAGACCTTCTTGGCCTCGCGGGTGGAGCCGCCCTTCTCGGGGAAGAAGGACTCGGGGTCGGTCTGGGCGCACAGCGCGCGCTCCTGCCAGCCGAGTTCCTCGTCCGCGTCGTCGACCAGCAGTTGCTGCACCAGCTCGGTCATGTGCTGCGCCCCTCGTCTGTCTTTCCGCGTCCCCGTGATGTAGCCGTTACCGATTCCGGCTGAACGACACGAGTGAAATTACAAGTGTGCTGCTCCGGGCGAGTCAAGCCGAGATCTGCTATTGGGCCCCTTATTCACTCTGCGGAACCAAGGCCATGCGGAAAGTGTTCAAATCGGCATAAACCTTGACACCGTGACGGGGCTCGGGAGGGCCGCCGGTCCCGCACACTCCTGTACGAAGAAGGACGCCCGCGAGTTCGATCTCGTTCCGACACGCACGCCGAAGCGAACCGGATCACAGTCGGATCACGGGATCGCAACGACGCTTGCGCGCCCGGTTGTGCGCCATGTGTCCCGGTGGGCGCCTGAACAAACCTTTCACCTGGGAGATGAACCGGATGAGGTGAACCATGTCCCACATTCCGGGCGACGAGTTGACAGTGCCGGTGTGAACCGCTGTCCTTGTGGGCATGCTCGCGAACTTGGCGCTCACCTCGACCCGCACCGCCGGGTCCCTCGGTGCTGCCCGCGCTCGCTGTAGCTGTTGCTGTCCCGGCTGTTGAGCCTTCCCCCTCGCTCCAGCCTCCGGCCGCGCCTTTCCGGCCCGGCCGCTGTTGTCTCCCTCCGCCCCAGCCCACGGGGCGACCCCTCTGTTCGCCCTTCCGCCAAGGAACCACCGCACCCATGAACAGCGACAGCGACCTCCAGATCGCCGGCGACCTCCTCGAAGTCCCGCACCTGCTCCAGGCCCCGCGCGAGCACCCGGCCACCGTGGCCGAGTTCGTCGGACTGGCCCGTTCCATCGCGGCCGAGCGCGCCCAGTGGGCGCACCTCGTGCAGTACGACGCGACCACCCGCTGGTACCACCGGCTGCGCACGGGCCCCGGCTACGAGGTCTGGCTGCTGTCCTGGGTGCCCGGCCAGGGCAGCGGGCTGCACGACCACGGCCCCTCCTCCGGCGTACTGACCGTCCTGGACGGCTCCCTCAGCGAGCGCACGGCGCGCGGCACCCGCGCGTTGGGGGCAGGCGCCCAGCGGGTGTTCGCGCCGGGGTACGTGCACGAGGTCGTCAACGACACGCTGGAGCCGGCCGTGAGCCTGCACGTCTACTTCCCGGGCCTGACCGAGATGCCGATGCACGCGGCCCCCCACTGCGAGGCGGCGGCGGGGCCGCGTTCCGTGACCGTCTGACACGTTGTCGTACCCGCCTGCCAGACTTGGCCCCATGCGCATTGTGGTTCTGGCAGGCGGCATCGGCGGTGCCCGGTTCCTGCGCGGTCTGAAGCGGGCCGTGCCGGACGCGGACATCACGGTCATCGGCAACACCGGGGACGACATCCACCTCTTCGGGCTGAAGGTCTGCCCGGACCTCGACACGGTGATGTACACGCTCGGCGGCGGTATCAACGAGGAACAGGGCTGGGGGCGGGCCGACGAGACCTTCCATCTGAAGGAGGAGCTGGCGGCGTACGGCGTCGGGCCCGAGTGGTTCGGGCTGGGCGACCGGGACTTCGCCACGCACATCGTGCGGACCCAGATGATCGGCGCCGGATATCCGCTCAGCGCGGTGACGGAGGCGCTGTGCGACCGCTGGAAGCCCGGGGTGCGCCTCATCCCCATGACCGACGACCGCGTGGAGACCCATGTCGCCGTCGAGCTGGACGGCGAGCGCAAGGCGATCCACTTCCAGGAGTACTGGGTACGGCTGCGCGCCTCCGTCCCCGCCCAGGCGATCGTGCCCGTCGGCGCCGAGCAGGCGAAGCCGGCGCCCGGTGTCCTGGAGGCGATCGCCGAGGCCGACGTCGTCCTCTTCCCGCCCTCCAACCCCGTCGTGTCGGTCGGCTCCATCCTCGCCGTGCCCGGCATCCGCGAGGCCATCGCCGACGCCGGGGTGCCGGTGGTGGGCCTCTCCCCCATCGTCGGCGACGCGCCCGTGCGCGGGATGGCCGACAAGGTGCTGGCCGCGGTCGGCGTGGAGTCCACGGCCGCCGCGGTGGCCGAGTACTACGGCTCCGGACTGCTCGACGGCTGGCTGGTCGACACCGTCGACGCGGGCTCCGTCACGCGCGTGGAGGCCGCCGGCATCCGCTGCAAGGCGGTCCCGCTGATGATGACCGACGTCGAGGCGACCGCGCGGATGGCCCGCGAGGCGCTGGCGCTGGCGGAGGAGGTGCGAGGGGCGTGAGCAGCGAGCAGCGCGCGGTGGACGGCGGCGCGCCCGCCTACCGTGTGTGGGCCGTGCCCGGGATCCCCGAGGTCACGGCCGGGGACGACCTCGCCAAGCTGATCGCGGCCGCCGAGCCGGGGCTGGCCGACGGTGACGTGGTGGTGGTCACCTCCAAGATCGTGTCCAAGGCGGAGGGGCGGATCGTCCAGGCGGCGGACCGCGAGGCCGCGATCGACGCGGAGACCGTCCGCGTGGTGGCCCGGCGCGGCACCCTGCGCATCGTCGAGAACCGGCAGGGCCTGGTGATGGCCGCCGCCGGGGTCGACGCCTCCAACACCCCCGCCGGGACCGTGCTGCTGCTGCCCGTCGACCCGGACGCCTCCGCGCGCGCGATCCGCGACGGGCTGCGCGCCGCCCTCGGCGTCACCGTCGGCGTCGTGATCACCGACACCTTCGGGCGCCCCTGGCGCTCGGGGCTCACGGACGTCGCGATCGGCGCCGCGGGCGTACGGGTGCTGGACGATCTGCGCGGCGGCACCGACGCGTACGGCAATCCGCTCAGCGCCACCGTCGTCGCCACCGCCGACGAGCTGGCCGCCGCGGGCGACCTGGTCAAGGGCAAGGCGGCCGGACTGCCCGTCGCCGTGGTGCGCGGGCTGCCGCACGTGGTGGCCGGGGCGGACGGCGAGGGCGCGCGGGCGCTGGTGCGCCGGGCGCACGACGACATGTTCCGGTTGGGCACGTCCGAGGCGATCCGGGAAGCGGTCACCCAGCGGCGTACGGTCCGCGCCTTCACGGACCATCCGGTCGACCCGGGCGCGGTCCGCCGGGCCGTGGCCGCGGCCGTGACCGCACCGGCGCCGCACCACACCACCCCCTGGCGTTTTGTCCTCCTGGAGTCTCCGGAGTCCCGCACCCGGCTCCTCGACGCGATGCGCGAGGCCTGGATCGCGGATCTGCGCCGGGACGGCAAGAGCGAGGAGTCCATCGCCAAGCGGGTCCGGCGCGGCGATGTGCTGCGCAACGCGCCGTATCTCGTCGTGCCGTGCCTCGTCATGGACGGCTCGCACACCTACGGGGACGCACGGCGGGACGGGGCCGAGCGGGAGATGTTCGTCGTCGCCGCCGGAGCCGGTGTGCAGAACTTCCTCGTCGCGCTGGCCGGGGAGCGGCTCGGCTCGGCGTGGGTGTCGTCCACCATGTTCTGCCGGGATGTCGTACGGGACGTGCTGGGGCTGCCGGAGGACTGGGATCCGATGGGGGCCGTGGCGGTCGGGCATCCGGCGGAGGAACCGAGACCGCGGCCGGAGCGGGACGCGTGGGCGTTCATCGAGGTGCGGTGACCGTACGCTCGTAGAGTCACTTTCCCGCCCTTGTCCCCTCTTCCTTCCCAAGGACTCATCCGTGGCAGGACGCTTCGCTCCCCGGCCCACGCGTACGACCGTGCGCGGCGGGCATGTCGCGGTGCCCGGTGGGGTGCCGCGGCCGGCGGCCGGGCCCGGGAGGGTGCGGACGTATGTGCCGGACGGGCCGCTGGATCTCGGCCTGGTGCTGGGGCCGCTGCGGCGCGGCCCCGGTGATCCGACGTTCCGGGCGACACCGGACGGCTCGGTCTGGCGGACCAGCCGTACGCCGGACGGGCCGGGGACTCTTCGGGTCACCGCCCGCGGCGCGGAGGTACGCGGGGAGGCCTGGGGCCCGGGAGCGCGGTGGCTGCTCGACCGGTTGCCGGAGCTGCTGGGGGCGGCGGACGATCCGGCGGCGTTCACGCCTCGGCATCGACTCGTCGCCCTGACGCGGCATCGGCGGCCCGGATTGCGGTTGACGCGGACCGGGCTGGTGATGGAGTCGTTGATCCCGTCGATTCTGGAGCAGAAGGTCACGACCGATGAGGCCTATCGGGCCTGGCGGTTGCTCGTACGGAGGTTCGGGGAGCCGGCGCCGGGACCCGCGCCCGGGGGGATGTGTGTGATCCCGACGCCCCGGACATGGGCCTTGATCCCCTCCTGGGAGTGGCATCGGGCCGGAGTCGACAACAAGCGCGCGTCGACGATTCTGCGGGCCGTACGGGTCGCTGCCCGGCTGGAGGAGGCTGTGCGGATGGACCCGGTGGCGGCGCGGTCGCGGCTGGAGGTCGTGCCGGGGGTCGGGCCGTGGACGTCGGCGGAGACGGTGCAGCGCAGTCATGGGGCGGCGGACGAGGTGACCGTCGGGGATGTGCATCTGCCGGGCATCGTGGGCTGGGCGTTGGCCGGGGACCGGGACGCGGACGATGCCGAAATGCTGCGGTTGCTGGAGCCGTACGCGGGGCAGCGGCATCGGGCGGCGCGCTTGATCCTGCTGAGCGGGAGGGTGCCGCCGCGGCGGGCTCCGAAGATGCCGGTGTGGGATATCGGGCGGCTGTAGGCGGCGCGCCTGACCCGGTGCCCGGCGTTGGCGCGGGCCGGGGGGAGTCGCGCAGCCCGGCGCTGACGGGGTGCCGCCCGCGCCCACCCGTGCCGCCCCAGGCGGCACGCATGCCCGCGGCTTTGGCGGACGAGCTGCCGCAGCCACACCGGTTGGCCGGCGGCCCACGGCGTGAGCGGACTACCAGCCACGCGGCTACGCCGGACGCACCGCTGCCCGCGGCTTGGGCGGACGGACCGCTGCCCGCGGCTTGGGCGGCCCGGCTTCGCGCACCAACCACAGGGCTGCACCCGCCCACGGCGAGGAGGGGACGTGGCGGGGGTGTCCGCCCGCAGCGGCTGGCGCGTCCGGCACGGGGCACAGCCGTGGATACGGCAACCGCGCCAGACCGAGGACGGATACCCCCGGCGCGGCCCCGACCCCCAACAAACCGTGGGCGCTACAGCAACCCCCACCGGACCCGCGCAGGCCGCCGCAGGCCTCTACTGGCCTCTACTGGTCCGACGAGAAGCGGACCGCCCCCGCCGGGATCTGGGCGTCGCACCAGATGCGCATGCCGTCACGGAGTTCGTTGTCGGGGCCGATGACCGCGCCGTCGCCGATGACCGTGCCGGTGAGGATGGAGCGTTCGCCGACACGGGCTCGAGTGCCGATGAGGGAGTCGGTGACGACCGCGCCGGGTTCGATGACGGCGCCGGGAAGGATCGTCGAGCCGAACACGCGTGCGCCCTCCGCCACGAACGCGCCTTCACCGACGACCGTGCCGCCCGCCAGTTTCGCGTCCGGTGCCACTCTCGCCGTGGGGAGGACGAGACGGTCGCCGCAGCGCCCCGGCACCGCCGGGGACGGGGCGCGCCCGAGGACCAGGTCCGCCGAGCCGCGGACGAACGCCGCCGGGGTGCCCAGGTCCAGCCAGTACGTGGAGTCGACCATGCCCTGGAGATGGGCGCCGGCCGCCAGAAGGCCGGGGAACGTCTCGCGCTCCACCGAGACCGGGCGGCCCTGCGGAATGGTGTCGATCACCGAGCGGCGGAAGACGTACGCCCCCGCGTTGATCTGGTCGGTGACGATCTCCTCCGGGCTCTGCGGCTTCTCCAGGAAGGCCTGCACCCGCCCGGTCTCGTCCGTCGGGACCAGGCCGTACGCCCTCGGGTCCGTCACCTTCGTGAGGTGGAGGGAGACGTCCGCGCCCGTCGTCTCGTGGGTGCGGACCAGAGCGCGGATGTCCAGGCCCGTCAGGATGTCGCCGTTGAAGACCAGGACCGGATCGTCCGGACCGGAGTGCAGTCGCGACGCCACGTTGCGGATCGCGCCGCCCGTGCCGAGCGGCTCCTCCTCCGTGACGTACTCGATGTGCAGCCCCAGCGACGAGCCGTCACCGAAGTACGGCTCGAAGACCTCCGCCAGGTAGGACGTGGCGAGCACGATGTGCTCGACCCCCGCCGCCCGCGCCCGCGCCAACTGGTGCGTGAGGAACGGCACCCCCGCCGCCCTGACCATGGGCTTGGGCGTGTGCACCGTGAGCGGGCGCAGCCGGGTGCCCTTGCCGCCGACCAGGAGGATCGCTTCTGTCACCTGTCGTCTCTGCTTCCTGCCGGGACCGGCCGAACTGTCTTTCGGCCGGCCAGTGTATGCAGACCGTTGTCCGGCACCTTCGACGGCGTGCGACGTCGCGGAAGCGTCCCCCGGTTCCCCCCGGTCCCGTGCGGGCCGCCTCAGTCGCGGCCCTGGTAGTACGCTGCGTAGCCGCGGACCGAGCCGAGTTTGCCGTAGAGCTGCCGTCCTGGGCACTCTGTGGGGAAACCGTCGCGGTGCCCGGAGATTGCATTCAGTCGTACGTTCTTACCTTTTCGGTAGAGATTGCCACCGCCGGACTTCAGATATGTCTTGCCGCGCGGATTACCCCCGTGCAGGCCCAGCTTCCACGCCGTCAGCCGGCCCAGTGCCTTCACCGTGGCCTTGGACGGCTTGGACGAGTTGAACGTGCCGAGGACGGCGATCCCCATGCTGTTGGTGTTGAAACCGAGGGTGTGCGCGCCCATGACGGGCTTCGCCACGCCCCCCGCCCGGCCCTCGTAGATGTTTCCGCACTTGTCGACGAGGAAGTTGTAGCCGATGTCCCGCCAGCCCATGCTCTTGACGTGGTAGCGGTAGATACCGCGAATGACGGAGGGCGCCTGTGAGCAGCGGTAGCCGTTGCCGGTGGCGGTGTGGTGCACGAAGGCCGCCTTCACCTTCTTGGTGTAGATGAACTTCTTCTCGCGCAGCTTCTCGTCCGCGCCCCACCCGCGGCGGGTGACGATGCGCGGGCGCGGGCCGATCTTCGGCTTCGCCTGCTGTTCCTCCGTCAGCTCCGTGGCGCCGAGCGGGCCGAGCGCCGCGTTGGGCTCGGAGGCGGCGATGGCCTCGGGGGTCAGCGTGCCCAGGCGGGAGGAGGCGGCGGGGGCTCCGTGGGCGGGGGCGTCGTCGGCACCGCCGGGGTCGACGAGTTCCAGGCGGAGGCCGGTGGGGAGGGGAGGCTGGGGGGCGAGGGCTTCGTCCTCGCCCTGCCGCGTCTCGGTGCCGTGCTCGTACGTGTCCGTGTCCGGCGTCGCCAGTACCCGCACCTCCACGCCGTCCGAGTCGCCCACCCACAGCGGTGCCGTGGCGCCGCGGACGCGGCCGGAGGCGCGTTCCTCGGTGTCGAGGTCGGGCGCGTGGTCGGCGTTGTGGGTCTCGATGTCCTGCCAGCCGGACCAGGTGCCGGTGCCGGCGGCGCGGGTGCGGACCTGGACGCGGCCGTGGAGTTCGCTCCCGGGGTCGTCCCAGACGACGCCGACGAGCGAGAAGTGCTGTACGTCCCGGCGCGGCAGGCCCTGGACTGCGGCGGAGCCGGAGGAACGGTCCGTGCCGAGCGGGACGAGGGGCAGCGACTGGGTGCTGCCGGGTATGCCCGCCGCGCCCGCCTCCTCGACCACGCTCGGTCTCGCGGTCGCCGGTCTCGCGGTCGCCGGTGCCACGGGCAGGGTCAGCGGGAGGGCGAGGGCGGTCGCACAAGTGACGCCGATGGAGGAAGCAAGGAATCCACGCATGCCCCCGATCCTGGACATAGCCATACAAATCTGTCCATCGGGGAATTGACGGGCCGTTGGGGGCCGTTCGCCCGAACCGGTGGTGCCGTCGCTCGATGCGCGGCCGTGCGCCCGCGTACGCTTGCGCGGGTGACTGCCACCGATCGCACCCCTGCCGACCTGCTGCGTTCCGCGCTCGCCGCGGACCCCGCGCGGCCCCTGGTGACCTTCTACGACGATGCCACCGGCGAGCGCGTCGAACTGTCCGTGGCCACCTTCGCCAATTGGGTGGCCAAGACCGCGAACCTCCTCCAGGACGAGCTGTCCGCCGAACCCGGTGACCGGGTCGCGCTGCTGCTGCCCGCGCACTGGCAGACGGCGGTGTGGCTGCTGGCGTGTTCGTCGGTGGGCGTGATCGCGGATGTGGAGGGCGATCCGACGCGGGCGGACTACGTCGTGGCCGGGCCGGGGCGGTTCGACGCGGGACTGGCGTGCGACGGGGACCGGTACGCGCTGTCGTTGGAGCCGCTCGGGCGGCGGTTCATTCCGTCGCCGCCGGCCGGGTACGCCGACTACGCCGTCGACGTGCCGAGCCACGGGGACCGGTTCGTGCCGTACGCGCCGGTCGATCCGGAGGCGCCGGCGCTGATCGTCGCCGGGGCGGAGTTCACCTCGGCCGAGGTCGTGGAGCGGGCTCGGGCGGACGCGGGTGGGCTGGGGCTGATCGGGCCCGGGTCGCGGATTCTGTCCGCCTTGCCGTACGACACGTGGGAGGGGCTGAGCGCGGGGCTGTACGCGCCGCTCGCGGTCGGGGGGTCTGTGGTGCTGTGCCGGAATCTGGAGCAGCTCGGGGACGAGGCGTTGGCCAAGCGGATCGAGAGTGAGCGGGTGTCGGCGGTTTCGCGGTGACCGGTGTTTCGCCGGGCCCGGCGTTTCGGTGGGCCCGGCGTTTCTGGGCCCGGCGTTTCGGTGTGCCCGGCGTCGTGGCTGAGGTACCGGCGTCGCGCAGCCCGGCGTGACGGGGTGCCGCCGCGCCCACCCGTGCCGCCCCAGGCGACACGCATGCCCGCGGCTTGAGCACATGTGCCTTCACCCGTTCGGCCCACCCCCACCCCCCACCCCCACCCCATCCACGCCATGGTCGTAGGAGCAGCAGGACGTCACGCTCGTACGCCATGAGGGGTGGACTCAGTCGTGAACGACACCGCAGGCATGCCGACCGGGCGCACCGGACGGGCCCTCGGGCCGGGGCTCGGGGTGTCTGCCTCCGGCGTCGGGCTGATACGCCGGCGCCGCAGGCGCTGGATACGCGTCGGGACTCTGGGCGTCACCGCCGTCGTCGCGGCGGCCGCGGGGACCGCCTCGGTCATCTACGCCAAGCTCGACGGCAACATCACCCCCGACGAGGCCGCCGCAGCGGAACTCGCCCGGTACGAGAAGGAGCGGCCGACGTCGCTGGTCCGGGACGCGCAGAACATCCTGCTCATCGGCTCGGACTCCCGCTCCGGCGCGGGCAACGGCCGCTACGGGCGCGATCCGGGGACCGAGCGCTCGGACACCACGATCCTGCTGCATCTGTCCGCCGGCCGCCGCAGCGCCACCGCCGTCTCCATACCCCGCGACCTGATGGTGGACATCCCCGCCTGTCTGCGCCGGGACGGCTCCCGCACCGAGCCGATGTTCGCGATGTTCAACCACGCCTTCGAGGCCGGTGGTTCGGCCTGCACGATCCGAACTCTGGAGCAGCTGACCGGCATTCGCATCGACCATCACATCGTCGTCGACTTCACCGGGTTCAAGGAGATGGTCGATGCCGTGGACGGGGTGCAGCTCTGCCTGAAGAAGGCAATTCATGACAAGGCGGCAAAACTTCATCTTCCCGCCGGTACGGTGACACTCAACGGCGAACAGGCCCTCGGCTACGTCCGCGCCCGCAAGTCCCTCGGCAACGGCAGCGACACGGACCGCATGGACCGCCAGCAGCGCTTCCTCGCGGCCCTGGTGCACAAGGTGCGCAGCAACGACGTCCTGCTGAATCCGGTAAAGCTCTATCCCGTGCTGGACGCGGCGACCTCCGCCCTCACCACCGACCCCGGGCTGGCCAGTTTGCGCGGGTTGTACGAACTCGTCCGCGGGCTGCGCGACATCCCCACCGAACGTGTGCAGTTCCTGACGGTTCCGAGAGAGTCGTACGTCTACAACGCCAATCGCGACCAGCTCGTGGAGCCCGAGGCGGAGCGCCTGTTCCAGCGGCTGCGCACGGACCAGCCCGTGGAAGTGAGCCCGGATTCCAGTGGCGGCAAGGGTTCCGAGAAGTCCGCGGCCCGCGTCTCCCCGGCCCCGACCTTCCGCGGGAACACCGCCGCCGACGACGACTGCCGGTAAAGCGCTCACCAAGTGGCGAACTCTCGTTCAAGGAAATGCGCCGGATTGCCCAGTTGTAGGGACGTGGAATTTGTCACCGCCGTCGCTTGACGCTGAACTGGGCGGATAGTGTGAGCGATCCGGTGCACCCGGCTCCCGGCCAACAAGTCCGTCCAGGGGTCGCGCACTGCATGTACGAGACCCGAGCGCCTCGGAGGGGGAAGGCGCCGCGTGGCCCCGACGGAGGATTCAGGCAACCGTGGACGCGCAAGGCCGTGGGCGGGCGGAGCACATCGACCCCGCAGACCAGTGGGTACTCAATCCGAACACCGGCGAATACGAACTGCGACTGACCCCTTCCGCACCGCAGTCGGCGGTCCCCGGCCCGCGCAGAGCCGCCTCCCGAGGCCGTGGCGCCGCGCCGGGCCGGGAGGGCCGTGGTGCCTCCGCCGACCGGGACGGCCGTAACGCCTCCACGGGACGGGACGGCCGGGACGGGGCCCGTCCGGGGCGTTCGGCGACCGGCGGTGACGTGCCCCCGCCCCGCAGACGCCGGGGGGCGGCCGAGGAGCCGCCGCCGGGGCGGCGCGGGCGGCGGCCCGGCAAGGCCAAGAAGTCCCGGGCGAAGAAAGCCCTGATGTGGACCGGCGGCACGATGGCCTTCATCGTGCTCGCCGTCGGCACGGCCGGCTACCTCTACCTCAAGCACCTCGAGGGCAACGTCACCACCGAGGACGTCGGCAAGGCGGGCGACAGCAGCTTCAGCAAGGACGAGGCCTTCAACATCCTGCTGATCGGCACCGACAAGCGCACCGGCAAGGGCAACGAGGGCTACGGCGACAAGGGCAGCGTCGGCCACGCCGACACCACGCTGCTGCTGCACGTCGCCAAGGACCGCACCAACGCGACCGTGCTGAGCATCCCGCGCGACCTGATCGTGGACATCCCGGACTGCCCGACGAAGGACTCGGACGGCAACGAGACGGTCATCCCGGGCAGCCAGGGCGTCCGCTTCAACACCAGCCTCGGGCAGGACGGCCGCAACGCGGGCTGCACCATGCTCACGGTCGAGGAAGCCACCGGGATCGACGTCAACCACTTCATGATGGCCGACTTCAACGCCGTGAAGACGCTGACGACGGCGGTGGGCGGCGTGGACGTCTGTCTCGCCAAGGACGTCGACGACCCCGACTCGCACCTCAAACTCGACGCGGGCCCGCACACGCTGATGGGCGAGCAAGCGCTGGCCTTCGTGCGCACCCGGAAGAGCTTCGGCAACCAGGGCGACCTGGACCGCATCAAGGTGCAGCAGCAGTTCCTCGGCTCCCTGATGCGCAAGATGTCCTCCAGCGACACCCTCACCAGCCCCTCCAAGCTGATGAAGCTGGCGGAGGCCGCCACCAAGGCGCTCACCGTCGACAAGGGCATCGGCAAGGTCAGCACCCTCAAGGACGTGGCGCTGGAGCTGAAGAAGGTGCCGCCGAAGAACATCAGCTTCACCACCGTCCCGGTGAAGGACAACCCCACCGAGACGATCAAGGCCACGGTCGTCGTCGACGAGACGCGCGCCCCCGAGGTCTTCGACGCGATCGCGAACGACGTCTCCTTCACCGCCGTCAAGGAGAAGAAGGCCAAGGAGAAGGCCGAGGTCGCGGCCCGTCTGAAGGGCACCAAGGCCGACCCCTCCGAGGTCCGGGTACGGATCCTCAACGGCGGCGCCCCGTCGGGCAGCGCGTCGACGACACTCGAGTGGCTCCAGAACGACGAGGGCGTCACCAAGTCCGAGAACGCGGGCAACGCGGACGCGGAACTGAGCAAGACGACGCTCGAGTACGCGCCGGAGCAGGCCGACGAGGCCCGCCGGCTGGCCGCCATCATGGGCCTGTCCGGGTCGGCGATGAAGCCGGGCGAGAGTGTGACCAACAGTCAGGGGCTGCCGACGATGACGCTGACCCTGGGCAAGGACTTCAAGGGCGCGGGGGTGCCGCTCACCGCTCCGGCGAAGGCGCCGGATGTGGACAAGTCCACGGCAGACAAGGTCCAGTGCGCCAAGTAGACCAGCGCCGGGTCCGGGGAGGGTCGGCCAAAACTGGGGGGTAACCCCATGGGTCCCTCGTGCGTCTGACTTGACGCGGGGCGGACCCGTGTCAGGCGCAGGGTGGGGAGGGCAGGCAAGTGGCGCAGAGCAGTGTGCGGGGAGACATGCCCGCGGTGGAGGACACGATGTCCCTCACCGCGGGAACCGAGGACCCACGGACCGAGGATCCGCGGAGCAAGGACCCGCAGAGCGGAGCGCCGGCCGAAGACCGCGGCAGGCACGGCGGGGGCGGTGGCGGTGGCCGGCGGCGCGGGGGCCGTCGCGGCGCCGGACGGTCGCGCGGACGCCGGGTGCTGCGCTGGTCGGCGACCGTGCTGGCGGTGGTCATAGTCGGCACCGCGGGAGCGGGCTACCTCTACTACCAGCACCTGAACGGCAACATCAAGAAGGACAAGCTCAACCTCGGCGACGGCAAGGTCGCCGCGCCGACGCCCAACGCGGCGGGGCAGACGCCGCTGAACATCCTGCTGATCGGCTCGGACGCCCGGGACAACAAGGAGAACCAGAAGCTCGGCGGCGCCAGGGAGACCTTCGGGGGGACGCCCCTCGCGGATGTCCAGATGCTGCTCCACCTGTCGGCGGACCGCAGCAACATGTCGGTCGTCAGCATGCCGCGCGACACCCTGGTGCAGATCCCCAAGTGCACCGACCCGGACGACGGGAAGGTCTACCCGGCGAGCAACGGCCGCGTACCGACCAACGAGAGCCTGGGCCACGGCGGACCCGGCTGCTCGGTGGCCACCTGGCAGGAGCTGACCGGCATCCACATCGACCACTTCATGATGATCGACTTCGCGGGCGTGGTCTCGATGGCGGACGCCATCGGCGGCGTACCCGTCTGTGTGGACGCCAACATCCACTCCCGCGACAGCCAGGACCGCGGCTCCGGGCTGCGGCTGGAGGAGGGCACCACCAAGATCAAGGGCGAGAAGGCCCTGCAGTGGCTGCGCACCCGGTACGGCTTCGGCGACAACAGCGACCTCTACCGCGCCAAGGCGCAGCACATGTACATGAACTCGATGGTCCGCGAGCTGCGCGCCAACGCCACCCTCAGCAACCCCAACAAGCTGCGCAAGCTCGCCGAGGCCGCGACGGACGCGATCGTCGTCGACGAGGGCCTGGGCGACATCGGGAAGATGTACGACCTGGCCAACGAGCTGAAGAAGGTGCCGACCGACCGCATCACCATGACGACCATGCCGAACCGGCTGGTCGGCAACCGGGTGGAGCCCACCGAGGACGCCGAGACGGTGTTCCGGATGGTGCGCGAGGACATCGCGCTGGACGGCAAGGACAAGAAGAAGCCGGAGAAGAAGGAGACGGAGTCCTCGGACCCGGCGGCGCCCGACGACGAGATCGCCGTACAGGTGCGCAACGGCACTCAGACGGACACCCTGGGGGCGGCGGGCGGCCGGGCCAGCGCGGTAGCGCAGCTGCTGGTCGGCGAAGGCTTCACGCAGGCCCTGGCCGACTCCTCGGTCCTGCTCTCCGAGAAGACCACGGTGGTCCGCTATCCGAGCGCCGACCTGGAGGGCGACGCCCAGCGGGTCGCGAAGGCCCTCGGCATCCCGTTGAGCGCGGTGAAGAAGTCCACGGACGTCTCCGGCGTCACGCTGGTCGTGGGCGCGGACTGGCGCGAGGGGACGGCGTACGAGGCGCCGAAGAAGGAGGACAAGACGCCGGAGTCGGCGAACGCCCTCAACGCCTCGGACGACTCGGCCTGTATGGAAGTGAACCCGGACTACACCTGGGAGTAGCCCCTGCCGGGCGCCGTCAGCCGACCGTGCTGTCGGTGGCCCGCACCGCCGGCCGCCGCGCCGCTATCACCTTCCTGGCCAGCGACTTCGGGCTGGTCAGGAAGCCGAAGCCCCACGACATGTGCATGGTGGCGAGGGCGACCGGGATCTGGAGCCGGGCCTTGAGCGGCAGCCCCTTGCCCGCGGGCACGGACCCGGCGGCGATCGCCGCGAGGTAGCCGCCGGGGACCACGAAGCCCCACGGGGTGAGCGCGGCGCCCACCACGATGCCCGCCGCGATCGCGCAGACGGCGGCCGGCGGGGCGAGATAGCGCAGGTTGATCGAGCCGGAGTGGTAGCGGGCGACGACGTGCCGCCAGCGGCCGTAGTCCTTGTACTGCTTGGCCAGGGCGCGCACGCTCGGCCGCGGCCGGTACGACACCTTCAGCTCGGGCGAGAACCAGATGAGCCCGCCCGCCTCCCTGATCCGGAAGTTGAGCTCCCAGTCCTGGGCGCGGATGAACTCCTCGTTGTAGCCGCCCTGCTGCTCCAGCGCCTCGCGGCGGAAGACGCCGAGGTAGACGGTCTCGGCGGGGCCGGCCTGGCCACCCGTGTGGAAGGCCGCGTTGCCCACGCCGATCTTCGAGGTCATCGCGGCGGCGACGGCGTGCTCCCAGTCGTTCTCGCCCTCGGCGTGCATGATGCCGCCGACGTTCTGCGCGCCGGTCTCCTCCAGGAGCCGTACGGCGGTGGCGATGTAGTTCGGCGACAGCATGCCGTGGCCGTCGACGCGGACCACGATCGGGTGCCGGGAGGCCTTGATCGCGGCGTTGAGCGCGGCGGGGGTGCGGCCGGTCGGGTTCGGCACGGTGTGCACCCGTGGGTCCTCGCGCACCAGCTCGGCGGCGATCTCGTCCGTGCGGTCCGTGGACGGACCGAGGGCGATCACGACCTCCATCTCGCCGGCGTACTCCTGGGCGAGGATCGCGTGGACGGCGCCGCGCAGATGCCGCTCCTCGTTGAGGACGGGCATGATCACGGACACGGCGGGGAGCTGCACGTCGGGCTTCGCGTTCATAGGGGGCTCACGTTACCGCGAACGGGGGACACCGGTGCGCCCCGCCGGGTGCGCTGCACCGGGCAACAGATCGTATGGGCCTACGGTGCTCACGGCTCCCACGTACGGCCTCGTCCGGAGGTGTCCCTTGCCCGCACCGCCTCGGTCCCCGGGCCGGCCCGCGCGCCGCCCGCAGCCGTCCCGTCGCGCACCGCGTCCGCCCGTCCGGCGGAAACGGCCGCGTTGGGCCGTGCGGGCGGTGACCACGCTGTCGGTGGTGGTGCTGGCCTCCGCGGGCATCGGGCACGCGGTCGTCACCAGCCTGGACGCGGACATCGCCCGGGTCGACGCGTTCCGGGACATGAAGAACCGGCCCCGGGCGGGACATGGGATGAACCTGCTGCTGGTGGGCACGGACGGGCGCGACAAGCTCAGCGAGGCGGACCGGCAGCGGTACCGGCTGGGCGGGGCGCCCTGCCACTGCACGGACACGATCATGATCGTGCACATCTCGGAGGACCGGGAGCGGGCGAGTGTGGTGAGCCTGCCGCGCGACTCCTACGCCGAGCTGCCGCCGCACACCGACGAGACCACCGGCGAGCGGCACGCGGGCCATCCGGTCAAGCTGAACGCGGCGTACGCGGAGGGCGGGCCGCAGCTGACCGTGCGCACGGTCGAGCACATGACGAAGGTGAAGATCGACCACTACCTGGAGGTCGACTTCACCAGCTTCATGAAGACGGTGGACGTCCTCGGCGGGGTCAAGATCTGCACGGCCCGCCCGCTGAAGGACCGCTATTCCGGCCTCGACCTGCCGCCCGGCACGCACACCCTGCACGGGGGCGAGGCCCTCCAGTACGTCCGCGCCCGCCATGTCGACGGCGCCTCGGACCTGGGCCGAATGCAGCGCCAGCAGCACTTCCTGGCCGCGCTGATCGACCAGGCCACGTCCTCGGGGGTGCTGCTGAACCCGATGAAGTTCCGGGACGTGACCCGGGCGGTGCTCGGGTCGGTGCGGGCGGACAAGGGCTTCGGCACGGGCGAGCTGCTGGACCTGGGACGGGCGATGCGGAACTTCTCGCCCTCGTCGTCGGAGTTCACCACCGTGCCGATCGGGCGGATGGGGTACGCCGTGAAGGGCATCGGCTCGACCCTGAAATGGGACCCGGTCAAGTCGGAGCGCCTGTTCCAGGCCCTGCGCGACGACCGCCCGCTGGCCGCGGCCCGCCCGAAGCAGCCGCGGGTACGGGTGGTGGAGGTGCCCCCGCAGCAGATCCGCGTGCAGGTGGAGAACGGCACGGACACCCCCGGCCTCGCCCGGCGGGCCGACGCGGCCCTGGCGGCGAACGGCTTCGGTACGACCCGGCTGCCGGTGAACGCGGCACAGCGGGACGTGCGGCGCACGATCGTGGTGTACGACCCCCGCTGGGACCGCTCCGCGAAGTCCCTGGCCGCGGCTCTGCCCGGGAGCGAGCTACGACCGGTCAAGGGGCAGGGGGCGACCCTGAAGGTGATCGTCGGCACGGACTACAAGGGCGTCACCAAGGTCAAGGCCGACGCCCCCCGCCCGCCCGGCGAGCCCGCGGTGGTCCGCGGCGACGAGGCGGGCTGCTCCCAGAGCTGACGGATCAGTCCTCGAAGCCCTCCGCCGCCCGCTTCTCGCGGAGCTCCATGATCGCGCGGCGCCGGGCCAGCCGGTGGGTGCGGCGGATCTGGGCCTCCTGGTAGCGGCGCTTGTCGCGTTCCGTCTCGGGGATGACCGGCGGGACCCGGCGGGGCTTGCCGTCGGCGTCGACCGCGGCGAAGACGAGGTAGGCGGAGCCGACCTGGGTGGGCGGGGCGGACTCGTTCCAGCGCTCGGCGAGGACCCGGACACCGACCTCCATGGAGGTGCGGCCGGTCCAGTTCACCTGGGCCTTGACGTGGACCAGATCGCCGACGCGGACCGGTTCCAGGAACGCCATCTCGTCCATGGAGGCGGTCACGGCGGGGCCGCCGCTGTGCCGGCCCGCCACGGCGCCCGCGGCGTCGTCGACCAGCTTCATGATCACGCCGCCGTGCACCGTACCCAGCAGGTTGGTGTCGTTGTGGGTCATGATGTGGCTGAGCGTGGTCCGGGACGCGGAGGTGGGCTTGCCCGGGATATCCGGATCGCCCGAAGCGTCCGGATTCACCGGCTCCGCGGGGCTGGCCTGGTCTGTCATGGCCTCCACCTTATGCCGAACTGGCATCCGGGGAATTTGTGTCGGGTTCGCAACAGCCTCGCCCCTGTTTTCCGCCGACCCTTGTAAAGCACACAGCGGGGACCGGCACACTGGGGCGCATGAACGATTGGCCCGAGGGATGGTCCGACGACAACCGCGGCCCGCGCTACGGACGCGGCAGCGCCGGCGCGCAGCCGGAAGGCGCCCGCGTGATGCGCCAGGTGCGGGGCGGCGGCCCGGCGGTACCGCCCGCCTCGGGCCCGGGGGCACCGCCGTACCAGCCGGGCGTGCCGCGCCAGCCGTCGTACGTCGACGGCGGCGGTGACGACTTCGGCGGGTACGACAGCGGCTACAACACCGGGCAGGTCTACGGCACCCCCGGCGGCCACGGCCCCGGCGGAGGCGCACCCCGGCAGCCGCGTCCCGCGCCGAACTGGCGCCGCCGGATCAAGGTGACCGCGATCACGCTGGCCACCGTGCTGATCGTCACGACCGTCGGCACCTACTTCTGGGCCGACTCCAAGCTCAACCGCGAGGTCGACCTGTCCACGGTGATCGACCGGCCGGCGAAGGGCGAGGGCACGAACTACCTCATCGTCGGCTCCGACAGCCGTGAGGGCATGTCCGACGAGGAGAAGAAGAAGCTGCACACCGGGTCCGCCGCGGGCAAGCGCACGGACTCGATGATGATCCTGCACACCGGTGACAACGGGCCGACGCTCATCTCGCTGCCGCGCGACTCCAACGTCACGATCCCCGAGTTCCAGGGCTCCGAGTCCGGCAAGCGGCGCCCCGCGATGGGCGCGAACAAGCTGAACGCCGCCTACTCCATAGACGGGCCGACGCTGCTGGTGCGCACCGTCGAGTACAACACCGGCCTGCACATCGACCACTACGTGGAGATCGGCTTCGCCGGCTTCGCGAACATCGTGGACGCGGTCGGCGGCGTCGAGATGGACATCCCGCAGGACATCAAGGACACCAAGTCCGGCGCGAACTTCGAGAAGGGCCGGCAGACCCTGAACGGCGAGGAGGCCCTCGCCTTCGTCCGCACCCGGTACGCGCTGGCCGGCTCCGACCTGGACCGCACCAAGAACCAGCAGAAGTTCCTCAACGCCCTCGCCAGCCAGGTGGCCACCCCCGGGACGATCCTGAACCCGTTCAAGCTGTACCCGACCATGGGCGCGGGCCTCGACTCCCTCATCGTCGACAAGGACATGGGCCTGTGGGACCTGGCGACCATGTTCTGGGCGATGAAGGGCGTCAGCGGCGGCGACGGCAAGTCCATGAACATGCCGATCTCGGGCAACGCCGCGAACGGCAACCTCCAGTGGGACATGACCAAGGTCAAGACCCTGGTGGACCAGCTGAAGAACGACGAGAAGGTGACCGTCTCCGGCGACTGACCCGGACACGCGAACGGCCCCCGGCGGCATGCCGGGGGCCGTTCGCGTGTCCGTGGGTTACGGCAGGTTGCGGGCCATGACGATCCGCTGGACCTGGTTCGTGCCCTCGTAGATCTGGGTGATCTTGGCGTCGCGCATCATGCGCTCCACCGGGTAGTCACGGGTGTAGCCGTAGCCGCCGAGCAGCTGGACGGCGTCCGTGGTGACCTCCATGGCCACGTCGGAGGCGAAGCACTTGGCGGCGGCGCCCAGGTAGGTCAGGTCGGCGTCGCCGCGCTCGGAGGCGGCGGCGGCCTGGTAGGTCAGGGCGCGGGCGGCCGAGATCTTCATGGCCATGTCGGCGAGCATGAACTGGATGCCCTGGAAGTCGGCGATCGGCTTGCCGAACTGCTTGCGCTCCTGGACATAGCCCTTGGCGTAGTCGAGGGCGCCCTGGGCGATGCCCAGCGCCTGGGCGGCGATGGTGATGCGGGTGTGGTCCAGCGTCTTCATCGCCGTGGCGAAGCCGGTGCCCTCCTCGCCGATCATGCGGTCGGCGGGGATGCGGACGTTGTCCAGGTAGACCTCGCGGGTCGGGGAGCCCTTGATGCCGAGCTTCTTCTCGGGGGCGCCGAAGGAGACGCCCTCGTCCGACTTCTCGACGACGAAGGCGGAGATGCCCTTCGAGCGCTTGGACGGGTCCGTCACGGCCATCACCGTGTAGTACTCGGAGACGCCCGCGTTGGTGATCCAGCGCTTCACGCCGTTGAGGACGTAGTGGTCGCCGTCGCGGACCGCGCGGGTCTTCATGCCGGCCGCGTCGGAACCCGCGTCGGGCTCGGAGAGGCAGTACGAGAACATCGCCTCGCCCTTGGCGAGCGGGGTCATGTACTTCTTCTTCAGCTCCTCGGAGCCGGAGAGGATCACGGGGAGCGAGCCCAGCTTGTTCACGGCCGGGATGAGGGAGGAGCTCGCGCAGACGCGGGCCACCTCCTCGATCACGATCACGGTCGCCAGGGCGTCGGCGCCCGCGCCGCCGTAGGTCTCCGGGACGTGCACGGCGTGCAGGTCGTTGGCGACCAGCGCGTCCAGCGCCTCCTGCGGGAACCGCGCCTCCTCGTCCACCGCGGCGGCGTACGGCGCGATCTTCGCCTCGGCCAGCGAGCGGACGGCGTCGCGGAGCATGTCGTGCTCCTCGGACGGGCGGTACAGGTCGAAATCAGCCGATCCGGCCAAGGTCTCTCACGCTCCAAGGACGCTAATTACCGTTAAGTAACACAAATTTTAGGGGCCTGGCCAGCTCAGGGGTAGGTGACCTTGGCGACAGATGAGTGACTGACGAAAGGGACGCGGGAAGAGTGCCCGTCGGGCGGCCCGACTATGCTCGGGCTCCGCATCACCGCCGTACCCCCAGGAGCATCCATGGCCCTCAAGATCACCGTGATCGGCACCGGCTATCTCGGCGCCACGCACGCCGCGGCCATGGCCGAACTGGGGTTTGAGGTGCTCGGGCTGGATGTGGTCCCCGAGAAGATCGAGATGCTGCGGCGGGGCGAGACCCCGATGTACGAGCCGGGCCTCGACGAGCTGCTGCGCAAGCACGTCGCCGGGATCGAGGGCTCCACCGGGCGGCTGCGCTTCACCACCGACTGGGCCGAGGTCGGCGCCTTCGGCGACGTCCACTTCGTCTGCGTGAACACCCCGCAGCGGCACGGCGAGTACGCCAGCGACATGTCGTATGTCGACGCCGCCTTCGCCTCGCTCGCCCCGCACCTGAACGGCCCCGCGCTGGTCGTCGGCAAGTCCACGGTCCCCGTCGGCACCGCAGACCGCCTCGCCGCCTACCTCGCCGAGCACGCGCCGGCCGGCGGCGACGCCGAGCTGGCCTGGAACCCGGAGTTCCTGCGCGAGGGCTTCGCCGTGAAGGACACCCTGCACCCGGACCGGATCGTGGTCGGCGTGCGCAGCGACCGGGCGGAGAAGCTGCTGCGCGAGGTGTACGCCACGCCGCTCGCCGAGGGCACCCCGTTCGTCGTCACCGACTTCCCGACCGCCGAGCTGGTGAAGACCTCCGCGAACTCCTTCCTCGCCACCAAGATCTCCTTCATCAACGCGATGGCGGAGGTCTGCGAGGCCGCGGGCGGCGATGTCGCCCAGCTGGCCGAGGCGATCGGGTACGACGACCGGATCGGCCCCAAGTTCCTGCGCGCGGGCATCGGCTTCGGCGGCGGCTGTCTGCCGAAGGACATCCGGGCGTTCATGGCGCGCGCCGGCGAGCTGGGCGCCGACCAGGCGCTGACCTTCCTGCGCGAGATCGACTCGATCAACATGCGCCAGCGCGGCCAGATGGTGGAGCTGGCCCGGCAGGCGCTGGGCGGCGGCCCGTTCCTGGGCAAGCGGGTGGCGGTGCTCGGCGCGACCTTCAAGCCGGACTCGGACGACGTCCGCGACTCGCCCGCGCTGAACGTGGCCGGGCAGATCCACCTCCAGGGCGGCCAGGTCACCGTCTACGACCCGAAGGGCATGGAGAACGCCCGCCGGATCTTCCCCACGCTCGGCTACGCCGACTCCGCCGTGGAGGCGGTGCGCGGCGCGGACGTCGTCCTGCATCTGACCGAGTGGCGGGAGTTCCGCGAGCTGGACCCGGCGGCCCTCGGCGAGGTGGCGACGGCCCGGGTCATCCTGGACGGCCGCAACGCCCTCGACCCGGAGCTGTGGCGCCGGGCGGGCTGGACGTACCGGGCGATGGGCCGCCCGACCGCGTAGGACATCACCGCGTAAGACGCCACCGCGTAAGACCTACCGGCGACGCCGGTTCGGCCGAGGCTCAGTCGGCCGAACCGGCGTCTTGTCGCATTCTGCACCAACTCCGCCCGCTCCACGCACCCTTCGCCGCCCCTCACGCACGCTTCCCCGCGTCTCACGCACGCTTCCCCGCGTCTCAGGCGCGCTCCCCGCGTCTCACGCGCCCTTCGCCCGGTAGCGGCGCATCTTCGCGCGGGCGCCGCACACCTGCATGGAGCACCAGCGCCCGCGTCCGGCCGGGCTGCGGTCGTAGTACGCCCAGTGGCAGTCGGGCAGCTCGCACGCCTTCAGCCGCTCCCAGGTGCCCTCGGTGAGCGCCTGCGCCACGGCCGCGGCGACCCGGGACAGCAGCGGCCCGTCGTCGGCGGGCGCGAGCCGCGCCGAGCCGTCCCGCGGGTCGACCGCGACGTACAGCGGCGCCCGGGCCAGCAGCTCGCCCAGCGGGGTGACCGGGCGGTGCGGCGGGTGCCCGGCGTGCGCCAGACAGGTCGCGCGCAGCGACTCGCGCAGTTCCCGTACGGCGTCCAGGTCGCGCTCCGCGATCCCGAACCGCGCCCGGGCCTCCGGCGTGTCCAGGTCGTCCCGACCGGACTCCAGATCGACCGTGTTCACCAGGGCTTCGACCAGGGCGAGTCCGCCGGGCGCGGGAAGTCGCTCACTCATGCTTGCGACGTTACCGGTTATGCGAGAGCATGCGGTAACCGTTACCGGTTACCCTGCTCTACAGGTAACCGGACCTCGACGAGGAGGAAGTCATGGCTCTCGCCGAACTGCGTGTCGTCGTCCTGGACTGTCCCGATCCGCGCGCACTCGCCGGTTTCTACGCCGGGCTGCTGGGCGGCACCGTCGAGGGCGAAGGCGACTGGGTCGACCTGAAGGTGCCCGGCGGGCAGGACCTGGCCTTCCAGGCCGCCCCCGGCTTCGTACCGCCGAAGTGGCCGTCGCCGGACGCCTCGCAGCAGTTCCACCTGGACCTGACCGTGGAGGACCTGGACGCGGCGGAGAAGGACGTGCTGGCGCTGGGCGCCACGGTGCTGGACGCGGCGGACCGCTCGCGGCCCTGGCGTGTGTACGCCGATCCGGCGGGGCACCCGTTCTGTCTGTGCGTCTGCTGAGCCGTCGCAACCGGAGGTACCCATGATCCCCGCGGCCCGCTTCCGCAACGTGGTCGTCGACTGCCCCGACCCGCGCGCCCTCGCCCGCTTCTACGCGGAGATCGTCGGTGGCGAGCCGGACGACGCCGACCCCGACTGGGTGGTGCTCCAGGTCCCCGGCGGCCCCCGCCTCGCCTTCCAGTCGGCGCCGGATCTGCGCCCGCCGGAGTGGCCGCGCGCCGACCGGAACGCCCAGCAGTTCCACCTGGACCTGGACGCCGGGTCCACCTGGGAGGAGGTCGACGCGGCCGAGAAACGGGTGCTGGCGCTCGGCGCCCGGGTCCTGGACGCGGAGGACTACGAGACGAAGGACTTCCGGGTCTACGCGGATCCGGCGGGACATCCGTTCTGCCTCTGCCGGATCGAGCACCCGTAGCGGAAACCGCTGCGCTCAGCCGTCCAGGTCCGCGATCTTCGCCACCGACACCATGCGGGGCTCCTGCGCGGCCCGTGCCGTGAAGTCCGCGGCGCGCAGCACCCGCTGGACGTTCCCCCAGGTCAGCAGGGCCAGGTCGGGTTCGCTCCAGCCGCGGCGCAGCAGCTCGGCGATCAGATGCGGGTAGCAGGAGGCGTCGCCCAGCTCCTGGGGGTGGGCGCAGCCGGCGTCGTAGGTGCCGGAGAGGCCGACGGACTCGGGACCGGCGAGGGCGCGGACGTGGTCGAGATGGTCGGCGACATCCCGGACCGACGGGCCCGTCTGCTCGGCGGTCAGCGGCACCATGCACAGGCCCTTGGCGGCGCCCAGCCCGGCCAGCAGCTCGTCGGGCAGGTTGGCGGGGTGCGGGCGCAGGCTGCGGGCGGCGGAGCGGGTGGCCAGCACCGGCGCCCGGGAGGCGGCGAGGATCCGGCGGATGGTCTCCTCGGAGGCGCCGGAGAGGTCGGCGAGCACCCCGAGCCGGTTCATCTCGCGCACCACCTCCTCGCCGAACCGGGTCAGCCCGGCCTTGCTCGCCCAGGAGGTGCCCGCGAGGGTGAGCACCCTCAGGCCGAGGGCGTGCAGCACCCGCAGGATGCCGACGGAGTCGTCGACGGCGGCGGCGGTGGCCGGGCCGAGGATCACGGCGGCCCGGCCGCAGTTGCGGGCGTCGATGACCTGCCCGGCGGTGCGGGCCAGGCGCAGGCTCTCAGGGTGCCCGGTGATCACCTTGCGGACCAGGTCCAGCTGCTCCAGGGTCGCGGCCACCGCCCGGTCGGCGGCCAGCCCCTCGGGCAGGTGCAGGGAGCAGAACAGCGCCCCGACATGGCCCCGCCGCAGCCGCGGCACATCGGTGTCGACGGCGCTCTCCCCCGTCTCCAGGTCGTACCAGGGCAGGTGGCGCAGCGCCCAGGGCAGCCCGCTGTAGCCGTCGGCCACGGGATGCGCGGCGAGCAGGGCGTGGGCGCGCTCCAGCGGGGCGGCGTCGGGGTCCTGGCCGTCCCCGGGGGCGTACACCTCGGGCGGGAAGGGCGCGGTCAGCGGCAGATCGTCGAGCTCGCCGACCTCGGGCGGGGTGTGCAGATCGTCCTGGAGTTCGGCCATGGCGGCTCCTGACGTGCGCGGTGGTCGCTTACCGTCACCGTCGCACGGGTGCCCGGGCGCTACCCGGTGGACGGGGCGTTCGGGGGTACCCCGCTCACCGCCCCCGCGCCGCCTCGATCACCTCGTCCAGGGTCTCCCGGGACCGCATCAGGTCGGCGATCATCCGGTCGATACGGGCGCGCTCCTCGGTGAGATCGGCGACCAGCCGGGGCGTGGCGACGGCGGACGGACCGCCGTCGGTGTCCCGCATGCAGGGCAGCAGCTGGGCGATCCGGCTGCTGTGCAGCCCGGCCGCGAACAGCTCCTGGATCCGGATCACCCGGTCCACGGCCGTCTCGGGGTAGTCCCGGTGTCCGCCGGGTGTCCGCTCGGCCGTCAGCAGGCCCTGGGTCTCGTAGTAGCGCAGCGACCGCTCGCTGACCCCGGTGCGCCGGGCCAGTTCACCGATCCGCATGTCCCCTCCCGGACTGGACTCTGACATCCATGTCAGGTTCCAGCGTACGGTCAGGCCCCGTCCAGTTCCTCGATGGTGGCGTTCGACGGGGCGCGGGTGGCCTGGAGGTCGCGGGCCACGTCCTCGGCCGCGCCCAGCACCCGTACCGCGTTCTGCCAGGTCAGCTTGGCCAGGTCGGTCTTCGACCAGCCGCGGTCCAGCAGCTCGGCGATCAGGTTCGGATAGCCGGAGACGTCGTTCAGGCCGTCGGGGGTGAAGGCCGTGCCGTCGTAGTCGCCGCCGATGCCGAGGTGGTCGATGCCGGCGACCTCGCGCATGTGGTCGAGGTGATCGGCGACCGTGGCGACGGTCGCGACGGGGCGCGGGTGGCTCTCCTCGAAGGCGCGGTGCACCTTCATCGCCTCGGGGGTGGTGTCGAGGTGGTGGAAGCCGTGGGCGCGCATGTTCTCGTCGGCGGCGGCCGTCCAGTCGACGGCGGCCTGGAGCACGAACTTCGGTACGAACGTCACCATGGCCACGCCGCCGTTGGCGGGCAGGCGTTCCAGCACGTCGTCCGGGATGTTGCGGGGGTGGTCGCAGACCGCGCGGCTGGAGGAGTGGGAGAAGATCACCGGCGCCGTACTGGCGTCCAGCGCGTCCCGCATGGTGGTGGCGGCCACGTGCGAGAGGTCGACCAGCATGCCGAGGCGGTTCATCTCCCGGACCACCTCGCGGCCGAACGCCGACAGCCCGCCGACGCCCGGCTCGTCCGTCGCGGAGTCCGCCCAGGCCACGTTGTCGTTGTGGGTGAGCGTCAGATAGCGGACGCCGAGCGCGTACAGGCCGCGCAGGGTGCCCAGCGAGTTGTCGATGGAGTGGCCGCCCTCAGCACCCATCAGGGAGGCGATCCGGCCCTCGCCGCGCGCCACCTCCAGGTCCGCCGCGGTCAGCGCGGGGCGCAGGGCGTCCGGGTGACGGTCGATCAGCTGCCGTACGCAGTCGATCTGTTCCAGCGTCGCGGTGACCGGGTCGGGCAGGTCGGAGCGGACGAACACCGACCAGTACTGCGCGCCCACAGCGCCATCCCGCAGCCGCGGGATGTCGGTGTGCAGATGGCCGTCCTGGGAGACGGCGATGTCCCGGGCGTCCAGGTCGTAGCGGACCTGCTCGCGCAGGGCCCAGGGCAGGTCGTTGTGCCCGTCGACCACCGGGAACGCGCGCAGCAGTTCCCGGGCCTCCTCCAGCGAGGTCATCGCCGTCCCCTTCTCTTCTCCGTATGGGAGCTACTCGGTACGGGAGCTACTTGATACGGGAGCCACTTGATACGGGAGCCACTTGATACGGGAGCCACTTGCCTCGGGAGCTACTTGCCGAAACCGAAGCCGCTGCCCGCGCCCTCGACCTTGGACCGCAGCCGCTTGCCCTTCTCGGTGGCCTGGTCGTTGAGGTCCTGCTGGAACTCGCGCATACGGCCCAGCAGCTCCTCGTCGTGCGCGGCGAGGATCCGGGCCGCGAGCAGACCGGCGTTGCGGGCGCCGGCGACCGAGACCGTCGCCACCGGGACGCCCGCCGGCATCTGCACGATCGACAGCAGGGAGTCCATGCCGTCCAGGTACTTCAGCGGCACGGGCACGCCGATGACCGGCAGCGGGGTGACGGAGGCGAGCATGCCCGGCAGGTGGGCGGCGCCGCCCGCACCGGCGATGATCACCTTGATCCCCCGGTCCGCGGCCTGCTCGCCGTATGTGATCATCTCGCGCGGCATACGGTGCGCGGAGACCACGTCGACCTCGTAGGCGATCTCGAACTCGTCGAGGGCCTTGGCGGCGGCCTCCATGACGGGCCAGTCGGAGTCCGACCCCATGACGATGCCAACAACAGGGCTCATTCGGTGATGGTGCCTCTCAGGTAGCCGGCAGCGTGACGGGCGCGCTCCAGCACGTCGTCCAGGTCGTCGCCGTAGGTGTTCACGTGACCGACCTTGCGGCCGGGCTTCACGTCCTTGCCGTACATGTGGATCTTGAGCTGGGGGTCGCGGGCCATGCAGTGCAGGTACGCGGAGTACATGTCCGGGTAGTCGCCGCCCAGGACGTTCACCATGACCGTCCACTTGGCGCGCGGGCGCGGGTCGCCGAGCGGGAGGTCCAGGACCGCGCGGACGTGGTTGGCGAACTGGCTGGTGATCGCGCCGTCCATCGACCAGTGGCCGGAGTTGTGCGGGCGCATCGCCAGCTCGTTGACGAGGATGCGGCCGTCGCGGGTCTGGAACAGCTCCACGGCGAGGTGGCCGACGACACCGAGTTCCTTGGCGATCGTCAGGGCCATCTGCTCGGCCTTCAGCGCCAGGGCCTCGTCGAGGTCCGGGGCCGGGGCGATGACCGTGTCGCAGACACCGTTGACCTGGCGCGACTCGACCACCGGGTAGGCGACGGCCTGCCCGTGCGGGGAGCGGACCACGTTGGCGGCCAGCTCGCGGACGAAGTCGACCTTCTCCTCGGCGAGCACCGGCACACCGGCACGGAAGGGCTCGGCGGCCTCCTCGACGGAGTCCACCACCCACACGCCCTTGCCGTCGTAGCCGCCGCGGACGGTCTTGAGGACGACGGGGAAGCCGTCGCCCTCCGCGGCGAACTTCGCCACGTCGTCCGGATCGCTCACGATCCGGTGCCGCGGGCACGGCACGCCGATCGCGTCGAGCTTCGCCCGCATCACGCCCTTGTCCTGGGCGTGCACCAGCGCGTCGGGTCCCGGGCGCACGGGAATGCCGTCCGCCTCCAGGGCCCGCAGGTGCTCGGTGGGCACATGCTCGTGGTCGAAGGTGATCACATCGCACCCGCGCGCGAACTCGCGCAGCGTGTCGAGGTCGCGGTAGTCGCCGATGACGACATCGCTCACGACCTGCGCCGCGGAATCCTGAGGGGTGTCACTGAGGAGCTTGAACTTGATGCCCAGCGGGATGCCTGCCTCGTGTGTCATACGAGCGAGCTGGCCCCCGCCGACCATGCCGACTACCGGGAACGTCACGCCCCCAGGGTATCCGCCGCGCCAGGGCGGCCGGATTCCGCTCCTGCCGGGCCCTCCTCGCGGGGCACCGGCTCGTCCACAAGCGATCACGGAAGGGGGGTGGTTAGCATGGCGGGGTTGACGAAACCGACGGACGGGGGCCTTCACGACCATGGGACGTGATTCCTCGGGGCTCCCCGCGGCGCCCCCGAGCGCGCTGCGGCAGCGGCTGAGCCGCCTGGCGCGTGAGGCCGCCAAGTTCGGCGCGGTGGGCGGCGCGGGTCTGCTGGTCAACCTCGGCGTGTTCAACCTGGTACGCCACGTCACCGATCTCCCGGTGGTGCGGGCCAGCGTGATCGCGACGATCGTGGCGATCGCCTTCAACTACGTCGGTTTCCGCTACTTCACCTACCGGGACCGCGACAAGAGCGGCCGCACCCGCGAGATGTCCCTGTTCCTCCTGTTCAGCGCGGCCGGCCTGGTCATCGAGAACGGTGTGCTGTACGCCGCGACGTACGGCTTCGGCTGGGACAGCCCGCTGCAGAGCAACATCTTCAAGTTCCTCGGCATCGGCGTGGCGACCCTGTTCCGCTTCTGGTCCTACCGGACGTGGGTGTTCCGGGCGCTGCCCGGCCCCGAGCCCGTCTCCCGCGCCGAATCGTTCCTGGAGACCGAGCGGGCCCGGGACCGCGAGCGGGCCGCACGGCAGCGGGCGCGCGTATAGCCGCGTCGCAGCGCCCGCGCGTATAGCCGCGCCTCAGCGGACCGTGGGCTCCTCGTCCTCCTGCTTCTTCACCGCCGTACGCGACAGGAACAGGCCGAAGACCGGCGGCGACGCCTGGAGCATCTCCAGCCGGCCGCCGTCCGCCTCCGCCAGGTCGCGGGCGACCGCCAGGCCGATGCCCGTGGAGTTGCGGCCGCTGATGGCCCGCTCGAAGATACGGGCGCCCAGGTCGGCCGGAACGCCGGGGCCCTCGTCGGTGACCTCGATGACCGCCTGGTTGCCGGTGACGCGGGTGCGCAGCGCGACCGTGCCACCGCCGTGCATCAGCGAGTTCTCGATCAGCGCCGCCAGCACCTGGGCCACCGCGCCCGGTGTGCCCACCGCCTTCAGATGCCGCTTGCCGGAGCTGACGATGGCGCGCCCCGCCTGGCGGTAGGCCGGGCGCCACTCGGCGAGCTGCTGCTGGATGACCTCGTCGAGGTCGAAGGTGACGGCGGAGCCGGTGCGCGGGTCGCGGGAGTTGGTCAGCAGCCGCTCCACCACGTCCGTGAGGCGTTCCACCTGGGTCAGCGCGATGGTCGCCTCCTCCTTCACCGTGTCCAGGTCGTCGGTGAGGGTGATCTCCTCCAGCCGCATCGACAGCGCGGTCAGCGGGGTGCGCAGCTGGTGGGAGGCGTCGGCGGCGAGCCGGCGCTCGGCGGTGAGCATCCGCGCGATGCGCTCGGCGGAGGCGTCCAGCACATCGGCGACCCGGTCCAGCTCCGGGACGCCGTACCGCTTGCGCTTGGGCCGCGGGTCGCCGGAGCCGAGGCGTTCGGCGGTCTCGGCGAGGTCGGTGAGCGGCGAGGCGAGCCGGTCGGCCTGGCGCAGCGCCAGCAGCACCGCGGCGACCACGGCGAGCAGCGCCACCGCGCCGATGATCAGCAGGGTCCGGCCGACCTCCCGGAACACCGCCGAGCGCGGCTCCTGGACGGTGACCGTCTCGCGCTGGTCGCCGGTGCGGGTGGCCTGGATGACATCGCCGTCCGGCTTCTCGCCGATCTCGATGGGTGCCTGGCCGGGGATGCGGATGACGGCGTACTGGTCGCCGCCGAGCTGGTCGCCGAGGATGTCGACGGTGATCTTCTCGGCCGCGAGGATCCGGCTGTCCACGATGCTGGCCAGCCGGACCGCCTCGGACTCCACCCGCTCCTGGGCGCTGTCGCTGATGGTCCGCGTCTCGACGATGACGAGGGAGACGCCGAACACGGCGATCACGACGAGCACCACGGCGAGCGTGGACTGGATCAGTCGGCGGCGCATCTTTTCTTACTTCTGTCGGGAGCCCTGGATCTGCCGGGAGCCCTGGGCTCAGCTCTTCTCGAAGCGGAAGCCCACGCCGCGGACCGTCGCGATGTACCGGGGGTTGGCGGCGTCGTCGCCGAGCTTCTTGCGCAGCCAGGAGATGTGCATGTCGAGGGTCTTGGTGGACGACCACCAGGTGGTGTCCCAGACCTCGCGCATCAGCTGGTCGCGGGTGACGACCCGCCCGGCGTCCCGGACCAGCACCCGCAGCAGGTCGAACTCCTTCGCGGTGAGCTGGAGCTCCTCCTCGCCCATCCAGGCGCGGTGCGACTCGACGTCGATGCGCACCCCGTGGGTGGCGGGCGGCTGCTGGGGTTCGGCGGAGCCGCGCCGCAGCAGGGCCCGGACGCGGGCCAGCAGCTCGGCGAGCCGGAAGGGCTTGGTGACGTAGTCGTCGGCCCCGGCGTCCAGGCCGACGACGGTGTCCACCTCGTCGGCCCGCGCGGTGAGGATCAGGATGGGCACGGTGTGACCCTCGGCACGCAGCCGGCGGGCCACCTCCAGGCCGTCCATGCCGGGCAGGCCGAGGTCCAGCACGACCAGGTCGACGCCGCCCTGCATTCCCGCGTCCAGCGCGGTGGGTCCGTCCTCACGCACCTCGACCTCGTAACCCTCCCGGCGCAGTGCGCGCGCCAGCGGTTCCGAGATGGACGCGTCGTCCTCGGCGAGCAGTACACGGGTCATGAGCTGATGGTAGTCCGAGCGTGACAGGCCGCGGGGTGTGATCGCGGCCTTGCTTCTTACCGGTCTCTCGCCTGGCTCTTACCTTGGTACGGACCTGCATCTGCGAGGTGCGATCCTAGGAGGGACCTTCGAAAGCGGTCCTGTGGTTCCCGCGACACCTGTGATCCGCGTCTCAAGTCCTTTCATATCAGGCAGTGTCCTGCCGTATGGTGATTGGACGCCTGTAGTACGCAGGGACCTTCGGCGCCGTCTTGACGCTGAAGGTCTCTTTTGTGTGCGGGTTGGTCTAGACCAGCCTTGAAGGAATGACCTGTGGCCGGGCATCGCGCGCAGTGACGCACGCGAGGCGTGGATCCCGGTGGACGCCGTCCACCGCTCCGTGATCCGGAGCGGACACCCTCGTGGGCGTGAGGGCGGACGTGTCGACCCGCCGGTGCCGGCCGTCCCCCACCGGGCGCGCAACGCTCCAACCGCGCGTCCCGACCAGCAAGGAACGACCATGGCGTCCAGCCTGACGAAGGACTCGGCCCGACCGGGCACCCCCGGCACCGAGAAGACCTTCTTCGGCCACCCCCGCGGACTGGCCACTCTCTTCATGACCGAGATGTGGGAGCGGTTCTCCTACTACGGCATGAGGGCACTGCTTCCCCTCTACCTGGTCGCCCCGGCGGGGCTCGGCCTGGACGCCGGTACGGCGATCGCCATCTACTCCGTCTACGTCTCGACGGTGTACCTGCTGGCGATGCCGGGCGGCTGGTTCGGCGACCGCGTCTGGGGTCCCCGCAAGACGGTCGCCATCGCGGGCTCGGTCATCATGGCCGGCCACCTGGTCCTGGCGCTGCCCACCTCGGGCACCTTCTACTTCGGCCTGCTGCTGGTGGCCATCGGCTCCGGCCTGCTGAAGTCCAACATCTCGACCATGGTGGGCCACCTCTACGACGGCCCGAACGACCCGCGCCGCGACGGCGGCTTCACGGTCTTCTACATGGGCATCAACCTCGGTGCCTTCGCCGCGCCGCTGATCATCGGCACCGTCGGCCAGAAGGTCAACTGGCACCTCGGCTTCGCGCTGGCCGCGCTCGGCATGGCGCTGGGCCTGGCCCAGTTCCTGATCGGCAGCCGCCACCTGGCCGACCGCTCCAGCGTCGTCCCGAAGCCGCTGAGCACCGACGAGCGCAACAGCACACTGCGCAAGGCCATGATCTGGATGCTGATCGCGGCCGTCTTCTACACGATCGTCGTCGCCACCGGCCACTACACCCTGAACTGGGTGATGGTCCCGCTGATGGTCATCGGCCTGGTCGTCCCGATCACCGTCCTGGCGCGCATCAAGCGCGACAAGGAGCTGACCGGCGTCGAGCAGTCCAAGGTCTCCGGCTACATCTGGTTCTTCGTCGCCGCGGCCGTCTTCTGGATGATCTACGACCAGGGCGGCTCGACCCTGTCGATCTTCGCTGACAAGCACGTCGACAACCACGTCTTCGGCTGGGAGTTCCCGGTCTCCTGGTTCCAGTCGGTCAACCCCGTGCTGGTCATGGCGCTCGCCCCGGTCTTCGCCACCATCTGGCTGGCCCTCGCCCGCAGCGGCAAGGAGCCGAGCACGATCGTCAAGTTCGCGGGCGGTCTGGTCCTGGTCGGCATCTCCTTCTTCGTCTTCCTGCTGCCGCTGGTGGCGGCGGACGGCGGCAAGGTCTCGCCGTGGTGGATCGTGCTGATCTACTTCTGCCAGACGACCGGTGAGCTGATGCTCTCCCCGGTGGGTCTGTCGGTGACCACGAAGATGGCCCCGGCCAAGTACGCCTCGCAGATGATGGGTGTCTGGTTCCTCGCGGTCACCGCGGGCGACGCCGTCACCGGTCTGCTCTCCACCTACGGCGTCGACCTCAACAAGACCGGCGTCGTGGCCGCCGAGGCCGCCCTCGCGGTGCTCGCCGGTGTCGCGGTCTGGATGTACCGCAAGAACGTCAAGCAGCTCATGGGCGACGTCCGCTGACGTAGCTCCCGCGCTCCCGTAGGGCCACCGCATCACGCGATGCGGTGGCCCTACGGGTTTCTCAGGGCGTCCGGTTCTCAGGGCGTCCGGCGTCCCGGCAGGAGCGTCAGCAGGCCGCCGCCCAGGAGGGTGACCGTGCCGGCGACCAGGGCGAGGGCCTTGAGGGTGGCGTGGTCGTCGGAGCCGGTGTCGGCGAGGCCGCCGCCGGTGCCACCGGTGCCGCCGGTCGTCGAGCCGCCCCCGCTCGTGGAGCCGCCGCTGCTCGACGAGCCGCCTGCCGCGCCGCCCGGCTGTTCGGTGGTGTCCAGGGTCAGGGAGACCTCCGTCTTCTCCGGGGTGCAGGTCGTGGTGGTGCCCAGGGCCTTGATCGTGAGGACGCCCGGGGACAGCGTGGACTCGCCGCTCGCGCCCGGCTTGTACGTGCCCTTCAGATCGGGGATCTCGATCGGGTCGCCCGCCTTGATCGGCTCGCTGTTCGTGGGGCCCTCCACATGGACCGTGCCCTGGTCCGCCCCGCCGAGCACCACCTCCATCGACGGCTTCACGGAGTCCTTCGGGATGTCGGCCGGGCTGTCCATCACGGACTTCTTGAAGCGGACGGTGAGGTCGTAGCTTCCGCCGTTCTTCCTCGCGTCGATCTGCACGGGCGAGGTCGCGTTCCGGTCGCCGATGGGTGTCTTGCAGGCGTAGGGGACCTGGACCTCCTTGCCGGTGAAGTCGGTCTGTCCGCCGCCGCCTGTCTCCGAGGGGCTGGGGGACGGGGTGGGGGTCGCCGTCGGGGTGGGGCTCGGCGTGGGGGTGGGGGTGGGGGTGGGGGTGGGGGTCGGCGTGCCGGGGTCTCCTCCGCCCGCCGTCACCTTGATCGTCGCCGCCGGTTTCACCGTCTCCTTCGGCGTGCACTTGGTGTCCGTCGAGATCGGCCTGTTCACGTTGATGTTGTACGCGTCCGGCGTCAGCGTCACCTCGCCCGCCGCCGTCAGCTTCAGCTTCCCCTTCATGTCGGAGAGCTTCATGTCGCTGTTCTTGGGGATGGGCGGATTCTGCCGCGGCCCGGTCATCGCGACGTCCCCGGTCTGCGCCCCGGCCGCCTTCAGGACGCCGGTCGGCTGGACCGTGTCCTTCTCCAGGTCGAGGATGTCGGGGTTCTTGGACGCCGCCTGCACGAACTTCCAGACGATCTCCACCTCGTCGCCGACCTTCGCCTCGGCGGGCGCGCTGATCTCGACCGTCGTGGTGCCCCGCACCGGCGGCAGCCCGGAGATCGCCGGCGGCACGCACTCGGTCGCGTACGACACCTCCGCGGCCTGCGCGGGCCCGGCGGCGACCGCGCCCAGCAGGACGGCCGCGCCGGTCGCCCCCATGACTCTGCTTGCTCTCCTTCGCGTACTCACGTGGGTCCCTTTCTGAGAGGACTCGTCGGACTGTCGTCGTGCGGTGCGGAGAGCCGGCCGGCCGGGCCCGGAGCGGAGTCCGGGGTGAACCACGGCAGGGATGAGGTGGTGGGGGGCGGATGCTCGGGAGCCTGACGATCCGTCATTCCCGGCAAGCGCAGGGGAAGTCGAGGCCGTCGGCCGCTCCGGGCCCGGACCGGCGCGGCGCCGCCCGGCCGCGGCGGCCTGACCCGGTCCACGACCGCCATCCCGGCGCGGAACACCGCCGCCGGCACGACCAGGCAGACCAGGACCCAGAACAGCGTCACGCCCCAGGGCCGCCCCACGCCCCAGGGCTGTTCGGCGAGGACCTTCCCGCCGTACTTCAGGGAGACCGTGTAGTCGCCGTGCGCCCCGGCCGCCAGCTCGACGGGCAGGGCGACGCGGGCCTTCTTCCCGGGCGCGACGGTGCCGCGCCAGGGCCGTTCCTCCCACTGCGGGGCGAACACGCCGTGCGAGGTGCCGATCTGGAAGACGGGGTCGCGCACCGGCTCGGTGCCGACATTGCCCACGGTGAAGACGAGAGTCCGCGCGGGCGGCGCCCCGAACCAGGTGAGCAGGCCGCTCGCCCCGTCGAGCCGGGTGTCGCTGAGCACCGCGAGGCGTCCGCCCGCCGGCGCGTCGGGCAGCGGCTCGACCGCGTGCCCGGCGACCTGGAAGACCGCGTCGGCCTGCGCCCGGGGCCCGGTCACCGTCGCCACGTGCACCACGCACGGGCACGGCACCGGCGGCTCGGCGACCGGCAGCTTGGTGCGGAACCGGCCCTCGGCGTCGGTGGTGACGGCCCGGCCGTCGCCGTTGGCGCAGGAGTCGGTGCCGCCGACGACGCCCCGGGCCGGCACGGACTGCCCGCAGATCAGCAGCATCAGCAGCGCCCGCGCCCGCCAGCCCTCGCCGCTGACGGTGACCGAACCGCCGGTCCCCGCCTGCGACGCGGACAGTTCGACCGTGGGCCGCCCCTCGGCCGCCGCCCGGTCCGCGAAGGGAACCAGCAGCAGTGCGAGCACCGCGGCCACCGCCGCGATCCGCCTCTTCACGTCACCGCTCCCGTCCCGCTCGACTCGGCTTCGGCCGGGGGGACCGTCCGGACGTACGGCGCTTCCGCCGCCACGATCCGCCTTCACGTCACCACCGCTCCCCTCACGCTCGACTCGGCCTCACCGCCGGGCTGCCCCGACGTACGGGACCTGCGTCGTCGTACGACCGCCACGGCCGCAGCGACGGCCCCCGCCCCGACCGCCGACACCCCCGCCACCACACCCCACGGCACGAACCGCGCCGACGCCCGGCCGGTGTCCCGCGCGCCGCCCGCCGCGGTCACGGTCAGCCGTACGTCGACGGCGTCCAGGGCCGGCCGGTCGGGCCACGGTTCGCTCAGCCGGATGCGGCGGCCGGGCGGGACCTCGACGGGCAGGGTGCGCGGGGCGCGGTCCAGGAGCCGGCCGAAGACGCCGTCCGCGCGGACCGCGAGTCGCGGGACGAGCACGGTCGTACCCCGGTTGACCAGCTCGTACGTGATCCGGTCGGCGCGTACGGAGACCCGCTCGACGGTCAGCGCGGCCAACTGCGGCACGGTGACGCGCAGGTGGAGGCCGACCCGCCGCACGGTGCCGTCCGCGTCACGCGCGACGATCTCGGCCGCGCGGTCCCGGGGCGGGACGGTCACCGTGAAGGGCACGTCCGCGCGGGTGCGGGCGGGGATCCGTACGGTCGGCTCCGCGAAGGTGACGCCGGGGCCGCGCAGCCGTACGGTGACCGGCCCGGACCCGCGGTTGGTCACGGACACCGTGTCCCGCAGTGCACGGCCGGGCGCGCCCTCGGCGTAGAACGACGGCCGGCCGCCGCCGGAGGGGGCGAGGGACCACCCGTCGGCGGCGGACGCGGGCGGGGCGGCGCCGAGCAGGACCAGGAGGGCGCCGCACAGGACGCGGACGGCTGAGGACATCGGCGGCTCCAGCGGTCGAAGGGCCCTCAGCGGCGTACGCGGACCGTCTGGTTCCGCCTGGTCAGCCACAGCGCGCCCGCCGCGCCCGCGAGCAGGACCGTGCCGCCGAGGGTGGCGAGGGCGATCGCGGAGTCCTCGGGCCCGGTCTGCGGGAGTTCCCCGCCCTTTCCGCCACCGGATCCGTCGCCGCTCTGCGGGGCGCCGCCGCCCGCCGCCGTCACGTCGAGGGTGAGGGACGGGCCGGGGTCGTTGGTGGGGGTGCAGGTGGTCGTCGTACCGAGCGCCTTGATGGTGAGCACGCCCGCGGTGAAGGTGACCTTGCCGGTCTCCTTCGGGGTGTACGTGCCGCTCAGGTCGCTGATCTTGATGGGGGTGTCGGCGGGGATGGCTTCCTGGTTGGCGGGGCCGGAGACCTTCAGGCTGCCGCTGTCGGCGCCGCCCAGCTCGATGGTGGCACTGGGGTTCATCGCGCCCTTGCCGAGTTCGACGGGGCTGGAGGAGACGCCCTTCTGCCAGGACATGGTGATCTTGTAGCCGCCGCCGCTCTTGACGCCCTTGATGTCGATGGGCGAGACGGCGCTCTTGTCCCCGATGGGCGTCTTGCAGGCGTAGTTCACGTCGACGACCTCGGCCCGGGCCGTCGGGGCGGCCACCAGCACCGCCGAGCCGGCCAGGGCCGCGGCGGACGCCAGCGCGGCGGATCGCTTCCGGTACGACACGGTCGACACCGTCCCCTCATGACTGACGGCACATCAGATCGGGCCGTCAAGGTACGCCCGGGGGCGTGAGGAGGGAAGACTGAGGGTGTGTCAGAAATGTGCGGGGTCGAGCCTCCGCGCTACGCCGGTGCGCCCAGCTCCGCCCAGACCGTCTTGCCGGCGACCCCCGGCGTGCGCACGACCCCCCAGTCCAGGCACAGCCGCTGCACGATGAACATCCCGTGCCCGCCGGGCCGCCCCGCGCGGTGCGGGGTGCGCGGCGCGGGCTGGCCCGCGCCCCGGTCGGAGACCTCGATCCGGATCACCTTGTTGTCACAGGCGATCCACATCTCGTCCGGACCCTCGGCGTGCAGGCAGGCGTTGGTGACCAGCTCGGAGACGACGAGCAGCACGTCCTCCGCCGCGGCTCGCCGGTCCGCGCTCGCGGCCGGCAGCCAGCCCCAGGCGTACAGCGCCTGGCGGGCGAAATCGCGGGCCATCGGCACGACCCCGGCCGCACCGGCCAGGCTCAGCCTGCGAACCTGACGCCCCTGCGACGAGACGGGCACGTCCCCCTCCGGGCCCCCTTCTGACGCCCCGGAAGCGCCGCTGGGCTCCGGGCCGCGGTCGCCCGGCGGGTAGGGCCGGGTGGTGCTCATCAGCGCTTCACCTCACCGATTCACCAGTTCACGATTCAAGAGTTCCTTACGAGCGCCGAACCAGAATGTCTCCTGCCCGAGCGGACCGGAGGGACACCCCCTCTTTTCGGCACGCGCCCGTTTCGGCACATCCCGGACACCCCGGGCCCCGGCCGGACGCGTTCAGCGCCGTCAGCCGGCGTCGCCCTCGCCCGCCAGGGCGGCCTCGAGGGTGTCGTGGACGGTGAAGACCGCCTCCGCGCCGGTGATCTCGAAGACGCGCGCCACCACGGACTGCATCGCGGCCAGGTGCACTCCGCCGCCCGCGGCCTCCGCCTTCAGGCGGGCGCCGAGCAGCACGTTCAGCCCGGTGGAGTCACAGAACTCCAGTCGTGAGCAGTCCACGACCAGCCTGCTGAAGCCCTTGGCGAGGCACTCCTCGAGTGGTTCGCGCAACAGATCGGCGGTGTGGTGATCGAGCTCACCCGCCGGAGTCACAACGGCACTGGAGCCCGCTTCCCGCACCTCCACCAGAAGCCGGCCCGACTGTGCGCTGCCGACCGTCCCGTGGTCCATGCCGTCTCTCTCCCGAGGTCGTGGCTGCTGACTGTCGCCCTCGAACACTACGCCTTCCTCACACGGTTCGACAGCCGACCATCCACGCAAAAACGGACATACTACCACAGAACGCACTTGCGGTCAGTTCGGGATAGCGGGTAGGGCTAGTAAGGACACGTAATCGACACGGCCGGCTTTGGAGGCGCCGCACACCGCAGTGCACGTAACTGGCTTCGGCAGCCATATGCCGAGAACGATGGAGGACATCATGTCACCCCGGCTCGACGCCTCGCATACCCATCAGGCGACGTCGACACCCCCTCCGGAACATCTGGATCCCATCGCACCCGACGGCGTCGCCGCAGACGCCCTCACCGGACTCCCGGAGATCCCCCCGTACGACGAAGTGGCCCCCGAGGACGCCCGGGCCCTGTCCAAGACCCTCTTCGAGCGGCTGGAGTCGCTGGAGGAAGGCACCCACGAATACGCGTACGTCCGCAACACGCTCGTCGAACTCAACCTCGCGCTGGTCAAGTTCGCCGCCTCCCGGTTCCGCTCCCGCAGCGAACCCATGGAGGACATCATCCAGGTCGGCACCATCGGCCTGATCAAGGCGATCGACCGGTTCGAACTCAGCCGCGGCGTCGAGTTCCCCACCTTCGCGATGCCGACCATCATCGGCGAGATCAAGCGGTTCTTCCGCGACACCTCGTGGTCCGTCCGCGTACCGCGCCGACTCCAGGAACTCCGGCTCGACCTGGCCAAGGCCGGCGACGAGCTGGCCCAGCAGCTGGACCGCGCCCCGACCGTCGCCGAACTGGCCGACCGGCTCGGCATCTCGCACGACGAGGTCGTCGAGGGCATGGCCGCGTCCAACGCGTACACCGCCTCCTCACTGGACGCCCAGCCCGAGGAGGACGACAGCGAGGGCGCGCTCGCGGACCGCATCGGCTACGAGGACCACGGGCTCGAAGGCGTCGAGTACGTCGAGTCGTTGAAGCCGCTGATCGCCGAACTCCCGCCCCGGGACCGGAAGATCCTCTCCCTGCGCTTCGTCGTCGGCATGACCCAGTCGGAGATCGGGGACGAACTGGGGATCTCGCAGATGCATGTGTCGCGGCTGCTGTCGCGAACACTGGGGCGGTTGCGCAAGGGGCTGACCGTCGAGGAGTGACACCTCCTCCGCGCGGTCGGGGACCAACGCCTCTTCCGCGCGGTCGGGGACCAACACCTCTTCCACGCGGTCCGGTTACCCGCGGAAACTCTTTCCCCACGGGCCCCCTTCCTCCACTATGAGCCGTCATACCCGCCGGTAGCTCAGCACACCGGCGGGTCGGACGGCTGCGAGGAGGCGGGGGATGGGACGGGTCGACCAGGACGACGGTCACGGTCCCGGAATCCACGCGGGGGCGTCCGACGCACGGCTCATGGAGCTGCTGCGCGGCGACTCCGCGAGCGCGTACCCGGCCCTCCGGGAACTGCGCGCCCGGCACCAGGAGTCCGCCCTCGCCTACGCCCGGCTCTGCGCTGCGGGCGAGTCGACGGCCCGTCAACTCGCCGCGCAGACCTTCACCGTGGCCGTGCGCGAGGCGTCCCGCGGCAGCGGCCCCGCCCTGCCGTGGCGGCACCGGCTCCTGCTGCTGACCGCCCGGCTGGCCGGGGAGTGGGCCGCCGGTGAACGCTCCGCCGGACTCGACCCCGGACTGCTGCTGGTCCAGCGCATGGCGGGTCCCGGCGGCCCGGTCCCGCCCCTGCTCGACGCGTACCGCTCGCTGCCGCCCCGCACCCGGGGCATCCTCTGGTACGCGGTCGTCGAGCAGGAGGACGACGAGACGACCGCGACCCTGCTCGGCGTCTCCCGCCAGGAGGTGACCTACGGCAGGGACGCGGCCCTCACGGAGATGGGCCGCGCCTGTCTGGACGCCCGCCTCGCCGCCTCCGACGACCCGCGCTGCCGGGCGTTCCGGCGGCTCATCGAGGAGTCCGTACGACCGCCCGTGCCCCGCCGCAGCCGCGACCTGGACGCCCACCGGGCGGTGTGCGCGCACTGCGCGACGGCCTACGAGGAACTGTCCAACCTGCGCGACGTGCCCGCCACGGCACTGGCGGAGGGGCTGTTGCCCTGGGCGGGGACGGCGTACGCCACGCGCGGGCGGGACTCCGCCGCCCCGGCCGCGGCACCGTCCTGGCCGCCGTCCCGCCGCCGTCTGGCACTGACCTCGGCCGCCCTCGGCGTGGCCCTGGCACCGCTGCTGCTCGTCCTCCTGCTGTCGCCGGACGACAACGGTGCGGAGAACACGGCCAGTTCCCGGACCCAGACGGGCACCCCGCCCCTCCCGGCCGCTCCCCCGCCGGTGACGGTCACGGCCACCGCGACGCAGACGGTGACCCCCACCCCCACCGCGTCACCGACCCCCACGCGCCGGGCGACTCCGTCGCGCACTCCGAAGCCGAAACCGAAACCGACGCCGAAGCCCACACCGCCCCCGGTCCGTCCCCCGGGCAGCTCCTACGCCCAGGTGGTGAACGCCTCCTCCGGGCTCTGCCTGGACATCCGCGACGGCGTCATGGCGAACGGCACCGACGTCATCACGGTCCCGTGCGGCGCCTCCTCCCCCACCCAGATCTGGCGGGTCGACGCCGGCCGGGGGCTGGTGCAGTCGGCCGCCGATCCGGAGTACTGCCTGGACAGCCGGGGCTCGACCTACCGGGGCGTGGGCATCTGGACCTGCTCCTCGGTGGACGGGCCCAACGGCCGGAACCTGCGGTTCGCGGTGGACGGACACGGGGTGATCCGCCCGGCGATCGCTCCGGGTCACGCGGTCACCCCGGTCGGCGGCGGGAGCGTGGCGCTGCTGCCGGAGGCGGGGCGGGCGGACCAACGGTGGCGCGCCGGTTCCTGACCGGTCAGACCACTCGGGTGCCGCGCCGATTCCTGACCGGTCAGACCACTCGGGTGCCGCGCCGCCAGACGCCGGTGACCAGGGGCACGCCCGGGCGGTAGGCCAGGTGGACGTGGCTCGGGGCGTCGAGGAGGGCCAGGTCGGCGTAGGCGCCCGGGGTGAGGCGGCCGATGTCGGTGCGGCGCAGGGCGGCGGCCCCGCCTGCCGTGGCGGACCAGACCGCCTCGTCCGGTGTCATCCCCATGTCCCGTACCGCGAGGGCGATGCAGAAGGGGACGGAGGAGGTGAAGGACGAGCCGGGGTTGCAGTCGGTGGACAGCGCGACCGTGACGCCCGCGTCCAGCAGCCGGCGGGCGTTCGGCCACTCGGCCCGGGTGGAGAACTCCGCGCCGGGCAGGAGTGTGGCGACGGTGCGGCTGTTGGCCAGCGCGTCGACGTCGTCGTCCGTCAGGTGGGTGCAGTGGTCGGCGGAAGCGGCGTCGAGTTCGACGGCGAGCTGGACCCCCGGGCCGTACGAGAGCTGGTTGGCGTGGATGCGCGGGTGCAGGCCCTTCGCCTTGCCCGCGGTGAGGATCGCGCGGGCCTGGTCGCCGTCGAAGGCGCCCTTCTCGCAGAAGACGTCGATCCAACGGGCGTACGGGGCGCAGGCGTCCAGCATCTCGCCGGTGACCAGGGCGACATAGGCGGCCGGGTCGTCGGCGTAGTCGGGGGAGACGATGTGGGCGCCGAGGTAGGTGACCTCGTCGGTGTGGGCGGCGGCGATCCGCAGGGCGCGGGCCTCGTCCTCGACGGTCAGGCCGTAGCCGGACTTCGTCTCGAAGGTGGTGGTGCCCTGGCGGAGTGCCTCGTCGAGGTAACGGGTGAGGTTGGCCTCGAGTTCCTCGTCGCTCGCGGCGCGGGTGGCGGCGACGGTGGTCCGGATGCCGCCCGCGCTGTACGGCCGCCCCGACATCCGGGCGTTGAACTCCTGCGTCCGGTCGCCCGCGAAGACCAGGTGGGAGTGGGAGTCGACGAAGCCCGGGATGACCGCCCGGCCGCCGACGTCGACCCGATTGTCAGTGGCGGGTGCTTTGCTTTGATCACCGGTCCACGCGACGCGGTCGCCTTCGATGACGACGGCCGCGTCCTGGATCAGTCCGAGGGGGGAATTGTCACCGAGGGAGGGGTCGTTGGTGACCAGGGCGGCGATGTTGGTGATGAGCGTGCTGGCGGTGCTCGCGGAGTGGGCGGGGCTGACGGTCGTCGCGTTGCTCATGGCGTCCTTGGTGGCCTGGTCGGCGGTGGGGTCGGGTTCGGGTGCGGAGGCGGAGGCGGGCCGCGCGGGCAGGCGGCCCGGGGTCATCCGCGCAGGGCTGCGACGGCGTCCGCGAGGGCTCGCGGCACATCCGGTACGAGGGTGTGGACCCCGTCCCGAACGACGTGCCGGCCTCCCACGACCGTATGCGACACGTCTGCTGCCGACGCGGCGAATACGGCCGTCTCGGCCCCGAGCCGCGGAAGCGGCCCTGCCGTCCTGACCGAGTCGAGCGCGATCGTCGTGAAGTCGGCGAGCGCGCCGGGCTCCAGGGTGCCGGCGTCCGCCCAGCCGAGGGCGGCGTGCCCGTCGGCGGTGGCGGCGCGCAGCAGCGCCGCGGCGGTCCAGTGGCCGCGGGTGCGGGTGCGCAGCCGCTCGTTCAGCTCCATCGCCCGCGCCTCCTCCAGCAGATCGATGACGGCGTGGCTGTCGGAGCCGAGGGAGAGGGGGGAGCCCGCCCGCTGGAGGGCGGCGGCGGGGCCGATGCCGTCCGCGAGGTCCCGTTCGGTCGTCGGGCACATGCAGGTGCCGGTGCCGGAGCCGCCGAGCAGGGCGATGTCCTCGTCGGTGAGGTGCGTGTTGTGGACGCCGGTGGTGCGCGGTCCGAGCACGCCGTGGTCGGCGAGCAGCCGGGTCGGGGTGCACCCGTGGGCGGCCTGGCAGGCGTCGTTCTCGGCGGTCTGCTCCGACAGGTGCACATGCAGCGGGGCCCGCCGCTCCTCGGCCCACCGCGCCACGGTGGCGAGTTCGCCCGCGGGCACGGCCCGCACGGAGTGGATGGCCGCTCCGATCCGCGCGTGATCCCGTTCCTTGAGAACTGAACAGCGTTCGGCCCAGGCCTCCGCCGTGCCGTCGGAGAAGCGGAGCTGGTGGGTGTTCGGGGCCTCGCCGAAGCCGGAGGAGAGATAGCAGGTGTCGAGGAGGGTGATGCGGATACCGGCCTCGGCGGCGGCCTCGATCAGGGCCTCGCCCATGGCGTTGGGGTCGGCGTAGCGGGTGCCGCCGGGGGCGTGGTGGAGGTAGTGGAACTCGCCTACGGCGGTGATGCCGGCGAGGGCCATCTCGGCGTACGCCGCGCGCGCGAGGGCGTGGTAGCTCTCCGGGGTGAGCCGGTCGGCCGTGGCGTACATGACCTCGCGCCAGGTCCAGAAGGTGCCGCTGCCGACCTGGACGGTGCCGCGCAGGGCGCGGTGGAAGGCGTGGCTGTGCGCGTTGGCGAGGCCGGGGAGGGTGAGGCCCCGCAGCACCTCCGCACGGGGCGGCGGGGTGTCGACACCGGTCCGCACGGCGGTGATCCGCCCGTCACCGGTCTCCAGGGCGACGCCCGGCTCGACATGCGTGCCGAGCCAGGCGTGCTCCAGCCAGTAGGTCGCCTTGGTCACGTGCAGGCCAGTCCTTCCAGTACGTCGGCGAGGGCGAGCACCCCGGCCGCGCAGTCGTCCTCGGCCGCGAACTCGGCCGGGGAGTGCGAGACGCCGGTGGGGTTGCGCACGAACAGCATGGCGGTCGGGACGGTCCCGGAGAGGATCCCGGCGTCGTGTCCGGCACCGGTGCCGAGGACGGGCACCTTCAGGTCGGTGTACTTGCCGAGGATGCGGGCGAGTTCGTCGCGCAGGGCGTGGTCGAACTCGACGACGGGCGTGAAGGACTCGCGAACGACGTCGAGGTCGATGCCGTGGGCCGCCGCGTACTCCCGGGCCGCCCCCTCGATCCCGCCGACCACGCGGTCGAGGCCGGCCTGGTCCTCGGCGCGGGAGTCCAGCCAGCCGCGCACCAGCGAGGGGATCGCGTTGACACCGTTCGGCTCCACGGCGATCTTCCCGAAGGTGGCGACGGCCCCGGCGAGCTGCGCCTCGCGGCGGGCCGCCAGCACGGTCTCGGCGTACGACAGCATCGGGTCACGCCGGTCGACGAGCCGGGTCGTCCCCGCGTGGTTGGCCTCACCGCGGAAGTCGAACCGCCAGCGGCCGTGCGGCCAGATGGCGCTGGCGATGCCGACGGCGTCCCCGGTCAGATCCAGCGCCCGGCCCTGTTCCACGTGCAGTTCGACGAACGCGCCGATACGGCCCAGCCGCTCGGGGTCGGGCCCGATGGCATCGGGGTCGTACCCGGCGGCCTCCATGGCCTGCGGAAGGGTGACCCCCTCGCCGTCGGTGAGGCGGTGCGCCTGCTCGACGGTGAGCTGTCCGGCGGCGAGCCGGGAGCCGACACAGGCGAGCCCGAAGCGGGCGCCTTCCTCGTCGCCGAAGTTGACGATGGCGAGCGGCTTGGTCAGCCGTGCGTTCCGGCTGCGCAGCTCGTCGAGCGCGGCGAAGGAGGACACGACGCCGAGAGGCCCGTCGAAGGCGCCGCCGTCGGGCACCGAGTCGAGATGCGACCCGGTGACGACGGCGTCCCCGGCGGCCGGATCCCCGAGCCACGCCCACTGGTTGCCGTTCCGGTCGACTTCGTAGGCCAGCCCACGGGCCCGGGCCTGGCCCTCGAACCAGGCCCGGCACTCGGCATCGGCGGCCGTCCAGGCGAACCGCCGGTAGCCGCCCGAATCGGGGTGCCGGCCGATGGGGAGCAGCTCGCGCCACATCTCGTGGAAGGAGGAACCGCCCCCAGGCTGTGGGCGGCTGCTCACAGCCGCACCAGTAGCCGGCGGCGATGTGCCCGCCCGCACCGGAGAGTTGCCGTCCGTCACGCCGTTTCACCCTCACGCATCGGCACCCGCACACCCCGCTGCTCCGCCACGGACTCCGCGATGTCGTACCCGGCGTCCACGTGCCGGATGACGCCCATGCCCGGGTCGTTCGTCAGCACCCGGCGGATCTTCTCCCCGGCGAGCGCCGTACCGTCGGCGACGGTCACCTGCCCCGCGTGGATGGACCGCCCCATGCCCACCCCACCACCGTGGTGCAGAGAAACCCAGGACGCGCCCGAGGCCACGTTGACCATGGCGTTCAGCAGCGGCCAGTCGGCGATCGCGTCGGACCCGTCCAGCATCGCCTCGGTCTCGCGGTACGGCGAGGCGACGGATCCGCAGTCGAGGTGGTCGCGGCCGATGACGACCGGCGCGGCCAGCTCACCGCTCGCCACCATGTCGTTGAACCGCTCGCCGGCCTTGTCCCGCTCGCCGTAGCCGAGCCAGCAGATACGGGCGGGCAGGCCCTGGAAGTGGACCCGCTCCCCGGCCATCTTGATCCAGCGGGCGAGGGACTCGTTCTCGGGGAACAGCTCCAGGATCGCCTTGTCGGTCTTGGCGATGTCGGCCGGGTCACCCGACAGGGCCGCCCAGCGGAACGGGCCCTTGCCCTCGCAGAACAGCGGGCGGATGTAGGCGGGGACGAAGCCGGGGAAGGCGAAGGCCCGGTCGTATCCGGCGAGCTGGGCCTCGCCGCGGATGGAGTTGCCGTAGTCGAACACCTCGGCGCCGGCGTCCATGAAGCCGACCATGGCCTCGACGTGCCGGGCCATGGACTCGCGGGCCCGGGTGGTGAATCCTGCCGGGTCCTTCGCGGCGTAGGAGGCCATCTCCTCGAAGGGAAGGCCGACCGGCAGGTAGGACAGCGGGTCGTGGGCGGAGGTCTGGTCGGTGACGATGTCGATCGGCGCGCCCATGGCGAGCAGCTGCGGCACCAGCTCGGCGGCGTTGCCGAGGACGCCGATGGACAGCGGGCGGCGGGCGTCGCGCGCCTCGACGGCCAGCTGCAGCGCGTGGTCCAGGCTGTCGGCCTTGACGTCGAGATACCGGTGCTCGATGCGGCGCTCGATGGCGCGGGGGTCGCAGTCGACGCAGATGGCGACGCCGTCGTTCATCGTGACGGCGAGCGGCTGGGCGCCGCCCATGCCGCCGAGGCCGGCCGTCAACGTGATGGTTCCGGCCAGCGAGCCGCCGAACTTCTTCGCGGCGACGGCGGCGAAGGTCTCGTAGGTGCCCTGGAGGATGCCCTGGGTGCCGATGTAGATCCAGGAGCCGGCGGTCATCTGGCCGTACATGGTCAGGCCGAGGGCCTCCAGGCGGCGGAACTCCTCCCAGTTGGCCCAGTCGCCGACGAGGTTGGAGTTGGCGATGAGGACGCGCGGCGCCCATTCGTGGGTCTGCATGACGCCGACGGGCCGGCCGGACTGGACGAGCATCGTCTCGTCCTGCTTCAGGCCCTTCAGCGTGCGCACCATCGCGTCGAAGGAGCGCCAGTCGCGGGCGGCCTTGCCGGTGCCGCCGTAGACGACGAGCTTGTCGGGGTGCTCGGCGACCTCGGGGTCCAGGTTGTTCTGCAGCATCCGCAGGGCGGCTTCCTGCTGCCATCCCAGGGCGCTCAGTTCCGTGCCACGGGGTGCTCGGACGGGGCGGGGTCCTGACATGGCGTGCCTCCTGACGGACGACGATCATTGTTTCTACGGCTATTCACATCCTGGACCTCTGAATAGAACTAGTCAATACACCGGTGCGCCAGCGCGGGCGCGCCGCGGATGTTTGGCTGGATGCAGGGCCCGGTACAGGGGCCGGGCGACGACATGACGGGGGTTGTTGTGGTCGACACGAGTGACGACAGGGCCGACGACAGGGCCGGGCGAGGCGCCGCCGAGCGGGCGGCCCGCCGGGACGAGGCCGTCCGCGCGGCCGTGGAGCAGGGTCTGCTGGGCCCCGCCACGCCCCTCGTCGGGCTGCTCGACGTCACCGGGATCCGGGAGTCGGCCGCCGAGCTGCGGGCCGCGTTCGACGCGGTGACGGCGCCGGGCACGCCGGTGCTGCACGCCTTCGCGGTGAAGGCGACCCCGCTGGTGCCGGTGCTGCGGCTGCTGCACGAGGAGGGGATCGGCGCGGAGGTGGCGAGCCCCGGCGAGCTGGCCCTGGCCCGGGCGGCGGGCCTGCCGCCGGAGCGGACGGTGCTGGACTCCCCCGCCAAGACCCCGGCGGAGCTGCGGGAGGCGCTGGCGCTGGGCATCGCCGTCAACGCGGACAACCCGCAGGAGCTGGCCCGCCTCGACGCCCTGATGGCGTCCGCGCCCAGCCGCTCGCCCCTGGGGCTCCGGGTGAACCCGCAGGTCGGCGGCGGTTCCATCGAGGCCCTGTCCACGGCGACGGCCACGTCGAAGTTCGGTGTGGCGCTGCGCGACGAGGGGGCCCGGGACTGGGTGATCCAGGCGTACGCCGACCGGCCCTGGCTCACCCGGCTGCACGCGCACACCGGCTCGCAGGGCATTCCCCTGTCGCTGATGGCCCGGGGCGTCGCCGAGGTGCACGCGCTCGCCGAGGAGATCAACCGGCGGATCGGGCGCCCGCAGATCGACACCATCGACATCGGCGGCGGCCTGCCGGTGAACTTCGCCTCGGACGAGACGAGTCCGACGTACGCGCAGTACGCACGGCTGCTGCGCGAGGCGGTCCCCGCGCTCTTCGCCGGCCGCTACGGCCTGGTCACCGAGTTCGGCCGCTCCCTGCTGGCCAAGCACGGCACGGTGGTGGCGCGGGTCGAGTACACCAAGTCGGCGGGCGGGCGCCCGGTGGCGGTGACGCACGCGGGCGTCCAGGTGGCCACCCGTACGGTTTACGCCCCCGCCGCGTGGCCGCTGCGGATCACCGCCTACGACGCGAAGGGCCGCCCGAAGGAGGGCCCCGAGACGGTGCAGGACATCGCGGGCCCCGCCTGCTTCGCCGGCGACCTGCTCGCCGAGGCCCGCGCCCTGCCCCTGCTCGAACCCGGGGACTACGCGGCGGCCCTGGACACCGGCGCCTACTACTTCGCGCACCACTACGCCTACAACTCGCTGGCCCGCCCCGGCATATACGGCTTCGCGCCCGACGGCGCCGGGGGCGTGGCCTTCGCGACCGTCCGCGAGCCGCAGACGCTCCAGGAGATCGTGGCCGAGTCCGGAGGGGCGCGGGCCGACGCGCTCACCACCCTGCGCGAGCCGGGGCGCCGCTGACGTACGCGGGGTGGCTCACCGCCTGAAGTGCCACACAGGGCCCACGCCGGGATGATCCGAACGACAGGCCCTGGGCGGTCGGGTCAGACCAGCGCCGCGGTGCGGCGGCGCGCCCCGCCCGGGGCCGCGTCGCCCGCCGCGATGCCGGTGCCGCGGTACGCCTTGACCGCCTTGCCGGCCGGGCGTCCGCCGTGCGCGGTGAGCCAGTCCACCCGCACCCACAGCAGCTCCTCCTGCGCCCGCTCCCGGCGGCCGAGCCACGCCGCCTTCAGCCGCAGACCGGCCCCGCACCCGGCGAGCAGCAGCCCGCCGGCCACCGGTACCGCGACGTTGCTCGCCAGCGCGGCGAGAAACCCGAGCAGCAGCCACCAGCGGTGCCCGCGCCGCCAGGTCCGGACCGTCACGGCGCGGTCCTGCAGGACGTCGTACTTCCCCGCCCGGGCCGCCCCGCGAGCGAGCGCGGCATAGCGCCGGCGGCGTGACCAGGCCACCGCCGCGGCACCCACGACGAACAGCGCGGCACCGGCGTACACCCCGATCCGCCGGCCCGTCAGACCGGGGATCAGCAGGCCGATCCCGGCCGCGCAGACGCCCAGCCACCACAGCGGCGCGGCGCCCGCCCGTACGACGACGGCCACCCGAGCCAGTCCCTGACCTCCACGTGCCACGTTCCGCCTCCTCGTCGTCCGGCACTGTCACTGTCACTGTGCTGACGGCCCGGCAGGTTAGCGGCGGAACCTGAGACAAATCTGAGAACGCGCCGTGGCGGCTCGCGGCCCGGCCCTACTCCACGAACAGCCCCCGTGCCGCCGCGCGCGCGTCGAACTCCTCCAGCCGCGCCTGGGCATCGGGCAGGTCGTCGCACATCGCCTCCAGCAGCACCCGCCCGAGCAGCATCGGCGCGCAGGCGGTGTCGAAGGCGAGGCCGGTGCCGACGGCGGCGGGCAGCAGCAGGTCGGAGACCTTGGCGACCGGGGCGAACGCGGAGTCGGCGACCGTCACCACGGTCAGGCCCGCCTCCCTGGCGTAGCCGAGGGTGTCCACGACCTCGCGGGGGTGGCGGGGCAGCGCGAAGCAGAGCAGGGCCGTGGCGCCCGCGCGGACGGCGCCGTCGATCCGGTCGTGGATCATCGTGCCGCCCTCGTTGAGCAGCCGTACGTCCGGATGGACCTTGGCGGCGAAGTAGGCGAAGCCGTGCGCCTGGGCGGCGGCGGCCCGCAGCCCGAGGACCGGCAGGGGGCGGCTGGCGGCCAGGATCCGGCCCGCGCGCTGCACCGGCCGCGGATCGGCCAGCGCCTCGGCGAGGTGCCTGAGGTTCTCGATCTCGGCCTCGACGGCCTGCTGGTACTCGTTGAACGCCCCGGCGTCCGCGGGCTGCTCGGCGGGCGCGACCTCGCGCAGATGGCGGCGCAGCGCCGGATAGCCGTCGAAGCCGAGGGCGACGGCGAAGCGGGTCACGGACGGCTGGCTGACCCCGGCCAGCTCGGCCAGTTCCACACTGGACAGGAACGGCACGTCGGCGGCGCGGCGCACCATGCTGTGTGCGATCCGGCGCTGGGTCGGCGTGAGCCGGTGCCCCTCGAAGAGCGCCTGCAGTCGTGCGGCAGGGCTGTCGGTCGGGCTCATGCCGTGCTCCCCCTTGTCACCAGGTCCGGCACCACCGGGTCCGTCTATTCAGGTTACGGAAACTCTGCATGCTCCTATGCAGCCGGGCAACAGGGGGGCTGTCCCCCGGCGGGACGACGACTCCGCCTGGGAGGACTGGGAGGACTGTAAGGACCGGGACCGGAGCCCGGGAAGAGATGTGCGCGGGGACCGCCGCACCCCCGTTTCCGGGGGGCGGGACGACGGCGGTCCCCGCGAGGGACGCGGGCCGGGTCAGGCCGGGCTGGCGCGTCCGTGGCGTCCATGGAGGTCCGGGAGCCGCTCCGGAGGTCCTTGGCGCCGCTGGTTGCCGGTCGGAGCGGGGAGCCGCTCCCGCCCCTGCCGACACCCACCACTGTGCCGGTCCCGTGTTAAGCGGGTGCTGCGCGAACGTGACACCCTCGTACCACTTCCGCGCAGCCGAAACCCCCTCAAGTCACCGCGAGTTCGCCGCGGTCACCGGCGGTTCACCGCGGCTTCGCCGCGACTTCCCCTCGGCTACTTCGCGTTCTTGGCGAGGAAGGCCAGCAGGTCCTGACGGCTGACCACACCGGTCGGCTTGCCCTCGACGAGCACGATCGCGGCATCCGCCTGGCCCAGCACGTTCATCAGGTCGCCGACCGGCTCCCCGGAGCCGACCTGCGGCAGCGGCGCGGACATGTGCTTCTCCAGCGGGTCGTCGAGGGAGGCCCGCTTGGCGAACAGCGCGTCCAGCAGCTCCCGTTCGACGATGGAGCCGACGACCTCGGCGGCCATCACGTCCGGGTGACCGGCGCCCGGCTTCACCACCGGCATCTGCGAGACGCCGTACTCGCGCAGCACCTCGATGGCCTGACCCACCGTCTCGTCCGGGTGCATGTGGACCAGCGACGGCATGGCACCGTGCTCCTTGTCCTCCAGCACGTCGGCGACACGGGCGCTCGGGCCGGCGTCCTCCAGGAAGCCGTAGTCGGCCATCCACTCGTCGTTGAAGATCTTGCTGAGGTAGCCGCGGCCGCTGTCCGGGAGCAGCACGACCACCACGTCGTCCTCGGTCAGCCGCTCGGCGACGCGCAGCGCGGCCACCACCGCCATGCCGCAGGAGCCGCCCACCAGCAGGCCCTCCTCCTTGGCGAGGCGGCGGGTCATCTGGAAGGAGTCCTTGTCGGAGACGGCGACGATCTCGTCGGCGACGGTCCGGTCGTAGGCGGTCGGCCAGAAGTCCTCACCGACGCCCTCGACGAGGTACGGCCGGCCGGAGCCACCGGAGTACACGGACCCCTCCGGGTCGGCACCGATCACCTTCACCCTGCCGTCACTGGCCTCCTTCAGATAGCGGCCGGTGCCGGAGATGGTCCCGCCGGTCCCGACACCGGCGACGAAGTGGGTGATCTTCCCCTCCGTCTGCTCCCACAGCTCGGGGCCGGTCGAGTGGTAGTGGGAGAGCGGGTTGTTCGGGTTGGAGTACTGGTCCGGCTTCCAGGCGCCCGGCGTCTCGCGGACGAGGCGGTCGGAGACGTTGTAGTAGGAGTCCGGGTGCTCGGGGGCCACCGCGGTCGGGCACACGACCACCTCGGCCCCGTACGCGCGCAGCACATTGATCTTGTCGGTGGACACCTTGTCCGGGCAGACGAAGATGCACTTGTAGCCCTTCTGCTGGGCCACGATCGCCAGCCCGACACCCGTGTTGCCACTGGTCGGCTCGACGATCGTCCCGCCGGGCTTGAGCTCGCCGCTCTGCTCGGCCGCCTCGATCATGCGCAGGGCGATGCGGTCCTTCACGGAGCCGCCCGGGTTGAAGTACTCCACCTTGGCCAGGACGGTCGCCTTGATGCCCTTGGTCACGCTGTTGAGCCGCACCAGCGGGGTGTTGCCGACGAGGCTGATCATCGAGTCGTGGAACTGCACCGTTGTCTCCGGTTGCTGCAAAAGAAGTGGTCGTGGTGCCGCCAGCCTACGGCTCGGGGGCGTCGTTCACTCACTGTTGCGATTGGCGGACGGCCGGTACGGGGCAAGGAGTGGATGTACGGCTACGAGGAGGTGGCGGCGACGCATGACCAGCATGTCGAGGGCGAGGGTGGCCCGGCGCATCGCGGCCGGCGCGGCGTACGGCGGCGGCGGCATCGGCCTGGCCGGCGCGGCGGTCGTCGGGCTGCTGCTGGCCGAGGCGCAGCTGGCCAGACGCCAGGTGCTGGCCAACGGCTCCTCCCCGTACGTACCGAAGGCGGACGGGCTGTACGGCGGCGGCTACGCCACCCCGGCCGAGGAACCCCTCCGGCTGACCCTGCTGGGCGACTCCACCGCGGCCGGGCAGGGCGTGCACCGGGCCGGGCAGACCCCCGGCGCGCTGCTGGCGTCCGGGCTCGCGGCGGTCGCGGAACGGCCGGTGGAGCTGCGCAACGTGGCGGTGCCGGGCGCGATGTCGGACGACCTCGACCGCCAGGTGGCGCTGGTCCTCTCGGGTCCTGGCCCGGCGCCCGACGTGTGCGTGATCATGGTCGGCGCGAACGACGTCACCAACCGGATGCCGCCCACCCGCTCGGTGCGCCATCTGGCGGGGGCGGTACGGCGGCTGCGCACGGCCGGCGCGGAGGTGGTCGTCGGCACCTGCCCCGACCTGGGCACCATCGAGCCGGTGCAGCAGCCGCTGCGCTGGCTGGCCCGCCGGGTCTCGCGCCAGCTGGCGGCGGCGCAGACCATCGGCGTGGTCGAGCAGGGCGGCCGTACGGTCTCGCTCGGTGATCTGCTGGGCCCCGAGTTCGCGGCGAACCCTCGGGAGCTGTTCGGCCCCGACAGCTACCACCCCTCGGCGGAGGGGTACGCCACCGCCGCCATGGCGGTGCTGCCGACGGTCTGCGCCGCGCTGGGTCTGTGGCCGGCCGAGGAGGAGCGCCCGGACGTCTCCCGCCGCGAGGGCTTCCTGCCGGTGGCCCGCGCCGCCGCCGAGGCGGCCTCCGAGGCGGGCACCGAGGTCACGGCCGCGATGCCGACCGGCCCGCGCGGGCCCTGGGCCCTGCTGAAGCGCCGACGCCGGCGGCGGGTACCGGAGCCGGAGCCCGCGGAGGCCGCCGGTTCGGAGAGCCAAGCAAGCGCTTAGAAAGTTGCGGCCCATGTCACACCGCCGACAGCGTGACCTCCCCCATACGTACGGGTAACTTCCCAACCAGCCCTGCCCACATCCCTGTACCGCCATGGAGCCGTGATGCCCGAAGCCGTGATCGTCTCTGCCGCCCGCTCCCCCATCGGCCGCGCCTTCAAGGGCTCCCTCAAGGACCTGCGCCCCGACGACCTCACCGCCACGATCATCCAGGCCGCGCTCGCCAAGGTCCCCGAGCTGGACCCGAAGGACATCGACGACCTGATGCTCGGCTGCGGTCTGCCCGGCGGCGAGCAGGGCCACAACCTGGGCCGGATCGTCGCCGTCCAGATGGGCATGGACCACCTGCCGGGCTGCACCGTCACCCGCTACTGCTCCTCCTCCCTCCAGACCTCCCGGATGGCCCTGCACGCCATCAAGGCCGGCGAGGGCGACGTCTTCATCTCCGCGGGCGTCGAGATGGTCAGCCGCAGCGTCAAGGGCACCTCCGACGGCCTGCCCGACACCCAGAACCCGCTCTTCGCCGACGCCGTGGCCCGCACCGCCGCCGTCGCCGAGTCCGAGGGCGCGACCTGGCACGACCCGCGCGAGGACGGCCTGCTGCCCGACCCGTACATCGCCATGGGCCAGACCGCCGAGAACCTGGCCCGCCACTGGGGCGTCAGCCGCCAGGAGATGGACGAGTTCGGCGTCCGCTCGCAGAACCTCGCCGAGGAAGCCATCAAGGCGGGCTTCTGGGAGCGCGAGATCACCCCGGTCACGCTGCCCGACGGCACGGTCGTCTCCAAGGACGACGGCCCGCGCGCCGGCGTCACCATGGAGGCCGTCTCCGGCCTCAAGCCGGTCTTCCGCCCCGACGGCCTGGTCACCGCCGGCAACTGCTGCCCGCTCAACGACGGCGCCGCGGCCCTGATCATCATGTCGGACACCAAGGCCCGCGAGCTCGGCCTGACCCCGCTGGCCCGGATCGTCTCCACCGGCGTCTCCGGCCTCTCCCCCGAGATCATGGGCTACGGCCCGGTCGAGGCGTCCAAGCAGGCCCTGGCCCGCGCCGGCCTGACCATCGACGACATCGACCTGGTCGAGATCAACGAGGCGTTCGCCGCCCAGGTGATCCCCTCCTACCGGGACCTGAACATCCCGCTGGAGAAGCTGAACGTCAACGGCGGCGCCATCGCCGTCGGCCACCCCTTCGGCATGACCGGCGCCCGCATCACCGGCACGCTCATCAACTCCCTCCAGTGGCACGACAAGCAGTTCGGCCTGGAGACCATGTGCGTCGGCGGCGGCCAGGGCATGGCGATGGTCATCGAGCGCCTGAGCTGACCCGCCCTGGGTGACCACCCGGACACCCGCTGTCACCTGACGGCCCGGAACCCGAGAACCACCAGGGTTCTGGGCCGTTTTGTGATCCAATCTCCCCCAGGATGTGACCTATCTCCCTCGACACAGGGAACTTCGCAGGTCAGAGCAGCACCATCAGACTCCCCGAACCCAAAGTCCTGTCCGTTTCGTGACGTTACGCACTGACAGCTGGTTAGTTCACCCATCAAGCTGATGTAGGAAGTCGGGGGTCGACTTTGAACCGGGAGTACGTCAGTGAGCGCCATGCCGATCGCCCTGCTGGTCACCACGGCCGCCACCGGTGCCGTGGGCGTCGCCGTCCTGCGCACCCTCCTGCAGCTGCGCCGCCAGGTCGCGGCCCTGCACACCGAACTGGCCGAGGCCCGCGCGGCCCGCGTCCACGTCCCCGCCGCGCGCACCACCGCGGACACGGACGAGATACGCGCCGCGGTGGCCGACGCCCTGGCCGAGGAGCGCGAGCGGGAGCTGGCCGAGGCCCGCGCCTTCTGGGCCGCCCAGGAGGCCCGTGACGTCTCCGACGCGCCCTCGCTGCTCTCTCTCGCCGACAGCGACCTCTTCCTGCCGCGCCAGGCCGATTTCGTGGGCCTGGAGCCGGTCGCCGAGCCCGACGAGTACCCCGGCGACTCCCCCGAGCTGGCCGCCGCCCGCCGCCGCCACCCCTCCCACCCGGACTTCGTCCCCGTCGCGTCACCCGTCGTGAACGACCACGAGCGCACCGTCGCGACCCTGGAGGAACTGGCCGCCGCCCGCACGGAACTCACCGACGTCCGCCCGGGCCCGCTCGGCACCCTCGACGTCTACGTCTTCGCCGACGGCACCACCCTCTGCATGACCCCGGGCCACCGCGAGACGGCCGAACGCCTCGCCGCCGCCCTCCAGGCCGGCGAGACCCCGATCCTCCTCGGCGGCTCCGGCATCTCCGGCGCGTACACCCTCACGTTCGAGTGCGGCGAGGAGAACGTCTACATCCTGGCGGACAGGGTCATAGCGAGCCTGTAAGGGCTCTTGGGTCCATACAAAGGAACAGCGCGGGTGACTCCCAAAAGGGGCGCGGGGAACTGCGCGAGAACCACCCCGGACCCGCACCCGCCACCGAACCTCAGACCCCCGCCTTCTTCTGCGCCTCCTCCACCAACCGCACCGCCTCAGCGACCTCAGCGTCACTCCGCAACACGACCGCCAGGTCATGCGCGGCGACACTCACCTGATCCGCCGCCGCGAACATCCCCGCGTCCGGCATCACCCGAGGCTCCTCCCCCGGCGCCTCGAGAACCTGCGCCCACCGAGCCAACTCCCTGGCCAGCGCCAGCGCCTCCGCGGCAGCGCCCCGCTGCAAACGGCTCTGCGGCGCAGCCCTCAATCGATCGGCGAAGTGATCCACCGCACGGGTCAAAGGTGTCGTATCAACCACGCCGCGACCCTACGCCCCGCACCGGGACTGTTGCCAACGGGCGAACGCTCAGGCACGGTGACCTGAAGGACCGGCTTACATCCCCTTGCGTATGGAGGCGCCGATGTCCCAAGTCTTCTCCGAGGAGACCCACCGCAATCTGCTCGCCCGCATCCCCCACTGCACCGGTCGTGAAGTCTCCGACTGGCTGCGCACCGTAGAAGAAGGCCCCGCGCTCCGCTTCGAGGAGAAGGTCAGCTGGCTGCGCCACGAGTACGACCTCGCGTATGGCCACGCCAAGGCACTCATCCACGAGTACGACCTGAGGAGGGCCGCGCGCCGGTTCTGAGCGCGAAGACGCAAGGGCCCCGGGAGAACCCGGGGCCCTTCGTCATGTCACTGCCTGCCGGCTACGGCCGATCAGTCGTCGACCGATCAGTCGTCACCCGAGAAGATGGCGACCAGCCGCAGCATCTCGATGTAGATCCAGACCAGGGTCATGGTCAGACCGAAGGCGGCCAGCCAGGACTCCTCGCGCGGCGCGCCGTAGGCGATGCCGTCCTGGATCTGCTTGAAGTCGAGGGTCAGGAAGAACGCGCCGAGCACGATCGCGATGATGCCGACGATGGCACCGAGCGGGCCCATGCTGCGCAGACCGCCGTCCTCGGCGACACCGAAGACGACCAGCAGCAGGTTGACGGCCATGACCAGGATGAACGCCAGGGCGATCGCCATGCCGATACGGGCGTAGCGGGCGGTCACGCGGACCCAGCCGGCCTTGTAGATCAGCAGGGTGGCGGCGGAGACCGCCATGGTGCCGAGCACCGCCTGGAAGGGCGCGCCGGACCACCGGCTGTTGAACATCTCGCTGATCACGCCGAGGAAGACGCCCTCGAAGGCGGCGTACGCCAGGATCAGCGCGGGGGACGCGGTGCGCTTGAACGACTGGACCATCGCCAGGACGAAGGCGATCAGCGCGGCGCCGATCGCCAGGCCGTAGCTGGACGACGAGACCGGCAGCAGCGCCCAGGCGAGGACGGCGCCGACGACGACGGTGCCGAGCGTCATGGCCGAGCGCATGACGACGTCGTCCATCGTCATCCGGTTGCCGGTGGCCGGGGCCTGCGGCGGGGCGCCGTACTGCACGTCCTGCGCGTACGGGTTCTGGGCGTAAGGGTTCTGCGCGTACGGGTTGCCGCCGGCGCCGGGCTGCGCGTACGGGTTACCCGTGGCGTACGGGTTGCCCTGCGTGCCTACAGCTGCGCCCCCGGCCTGCGGCGCGGTGTTGAAGCCCGCGTAGCCGTTGTCGCGGCTGAACCCCCGTCGCGAGAAGACCGGGTTGCTGCTCCTCATTTCACTCCTCCATGGCCACCCTGCGTAGCCTTGGCTCAAGAGTAATAGACAGGCAAAGGAATGACCCTAGTGCTTGGGGAGGATCTTTCCCCCCACGTCTGCGCAACACGCTACGCGGCCGGGTGATTCCCGGCACGTGAGGGACCGAACCGTGGCCCCACGGTGACGATCTCGTCACCGTGGGGCCGGAGCGGTGACGGCTCGGTGCATACTTCGGTGCACGCTGCACGCATTCCGAAGGCGTCGGAGGTGCCCGGAACCGGACTCGAACCGGTACGCCCGCGAGGGGCAGCGAGGTTTAAGCTCGCCGTGTCTGCATTCCACCATCCGGGCAGGCCATGGGCTCCGCGTCGAGATTCCGAGCCTATCGGGACACGTCCCCCGAACAGCGGAAGGGCGGACCGATGTTGTCTTATTTTATTGACGTCTGAGGGTGCATCAGCACTCGGAACGCGCCATCCGCACTTGCCAATAGCCTTGCGTGCGGCGCCCGCGCGCGCATGCGGAATGACGGAATTTCACCGTCCGAACGAGGGCACTCCACCTGTTCTCGACACGATCACCCGCTCGGGCGTCCCTGCCGCCTCCCCCCTGGCCGGGTCTCAGGGTCGCCCGTCATTCCCAGGTATGACACGGGCCCGGCCCGTCCGACCGCAGTCGCCCCCCGGAACCGGAACAGCGGCTGACTACACGGCGCCATACCGCCGGAACGATGGATCAGTACCTCGATCCCCTTCCGACAGGAGCGCCTTCCCGTGACCACGACTCCCCTCGCCGACCGGACCACCGCGGTGGCCGCCCGCGCCACGGAGCTGTCGAAGATCTACGGACAGGGCGAGACCCAGGTGGTCGCCCTCGACCGGGTCTCCGTCGAGTTCCGCCAGGCCGAGTTCACCGCGATCATGGGTCCCTCCGGGTCCGGCAAGTCCACGCTGATGCACTGCGTGGCCGGCCTCGACACCTTCTCCTCCGGGTCCGTGCGCATCGGTGACACGGAGCTGGGCTCGCTCAAGGACAAGCAGCTCACCAAGCTCCGCCGGGACAAGATCGGCTTCATCTTCCAGGCGTTCAACCTGCTGCCGACGCTGACCGCGCTGGAGAACATCACCCTTCCGATGGACATCGCGGGCCGCAAGCCGGACAAGCGGTGGCTCGACACGGTGATCCAGATGGTCGGCCTGTCCGGGCGGCTCGGCCACCGCCCCGCCCAGCTCTCCGGCGGCCAGCAGCAGCGCGTCGCGGTCGCCCGGGCGCTCGCCTCCAAGCCGGACATCATCTTCGGCGACGAGCCGACCGGAAACCTCGACTCGCGCTCCGGCGCCGAGGTGCTGGGCTTCCTGCGCAACTCGGTGCGCGAACTGGGGCAGACGGTGGTGATGGTGACCCACGACCCGGTGGCGGCGGCGTACGCGGACCGCGTGGTGTTCCTGGCGGACGGCCGGATCGTGGACGAGGTGTACGGGCCGACGGCGGAGTCGGTGCTGGACCGCATGAAGCAGTTCGACGGCAAGGGCCGCACCAGCTGACCCACCGACACCGATCCCCGCCCGCCCCTCTGGACTGAGAAGAAACGATGTTCCGTACCGCCTTGCGCAATGTGCTCGCGCACAAGGCCCGGCTCCTGATGACCGTGCTCGCCGTGATGCTCGGCGTGGCCTTCGTGTCGGGGACCCTGGTCTTCACCAACACCATCTCGGACGCCTACCAGAAGAGCTCCGCCAAGGGCTTCGACCAGGTCGACGTCGCCGTGGACCCCGAGTACCAGGAGGACAAGGGCGACACCCTCGGCAAGACCCCGGAGCTGACCCAGGCGATCCTCGACAAGAGCGCGCGGGTGCCCGGCGCCGCCTCGGCCATCGGCGTGGTCACCGGCTTCACCGCCCTCGCCGATCAGGACGGCAAGCTGGTCGGCAACGGCTTCCAGTCGCAGGGCGGCAACTACTGGGGCACCGACGACCCGCGCTACCCGCTGACCGAGGGCCACGCCCCCAAGGGCCGCGGCGAAGTCCTGATCGACGCCAGGACTGCCGAGCGCACCGGCTACCGGGTCGGTGACACGCTGCGCCTGTCGGTCGACGGCCCGGTCCTCTCGCCGAAGATCGCCGGCATCTTCACCACCGACGACGGCAATGTCGCCGCCGGCGGCAGCCTCGCCCTGTTCGACACGGCGACCGCACAGCAGCTGTTCGGCAAGAAGGGCGCGTACGACCAGATCGCCGTCAAGGCGAAGCCGGGCGTCACTCAGAGCGCGCTCAAGGCCGAGCTGGACAAGGCGCTGCCCGCGGACCGCGTCGAGACCACCACCGGCAAGCAGCTCGCCGACGACCAGGCGGAAATGATCGCCTCCCAGATGAGCGGCCTGAAGCAGGGCCTGCTGGTGTTCGCCGGGATCGCGCTGTTCGTCGGCACCTTCATCATCGCCAACACCTTCACCATGCTGGTCGCCCAGCGCACCAAGGAGCTGGCGCTGCTCCGCGCGGTCGGCGCCTCCCGTCGCCAGGTCACCCGGTCGGTGCTGATCGAGGCGTTCGTGGTGGGCACGGTCGCGGCGGTGACCGGCCTGGTCGCGGGCGTCGGCATCGGGGCCGGTCTGCGCTCCCTGATGGGCTCGCTCGGCGAGACGGTGCCGGACGGGCCGCTGGTGGTCTCCCCCGGCACGATCGCCGCCGCGCTCGCCGTCGGCGTCCTCGTCACCATGCTCGCCGCCTGGCTGCCCGGCCGCCGCGCCGCGAAGATCCCGCCGGTGGCCGCGATGAGCAGCGTGCACGCCAAGGCGACGGTGAAGTCGCTGGTGCTGCGCAACACGATCGGCGCGCTGTTCGCCGGCGCGGGCGTCGCGGTCGTCCTCGCGGCGACCACGATGAGCGGCTCGGACGGCCAGGCGCCGATGGGTCTGGGCGCCTGCCTGCTGATCATCGGCGTGTTCGTGCTGACGCCGCTGCTGTCCCGCCCGCTGATCGCCGCCGCGGCGCCGGTCCTGCGGATCTTCGGGATCTCCGGCAAGCTGGCCCGCCAGAACTCGGTGCGCAACCCGCGCCGTACGGCCGCCACCGCCTCCGCGCTGATGATCGGCCTGACCCTGATCACCGGGATGACGGTGATGGCGGGCAGCCTGCAGAAGTCGATCGACAAGATGGCCTCGGACGCGATCCGCGCGGACTACGTCGTCTCGATGGCGAACGGGGCCCTCTCCCCGGAGGTCGACAAGAAGCTCAAGGAGACCGAGGGCGTCACCGCCACCAGCCCGTGGCGCAACGCCGCCGCGCGCATCGACGGCGAGACCGAGTTCCTGACCGGAGTCACCGGCGCCACCATCGGCGACCTGACCGAACTGCCGGTCGAGGACGGCGCCTTCAAGGTCGCCGGGGACCGGGTGGTCGTGGACGAGGACACCGCGACGTCGCACGGCTGGACGGCGGGCTCCACCTTCACCGCGTCGTTCGAGGACGGCAAGAAGGAGAAGCTGACCGTCGCCGGCGTCTACCAGCCCAACGACATGATGCGCGGCATCCTGCTCGACCTGCCCACCCTCGCCCCGCACCAGACCGACCCGGCCGACATGCAGGTCATGGTGAAGACCGCCGACGGCGCGTCCGAGGCGACGAAGGACAAGCTGGAGAAGGCCCTCGGCTCCAACCCGGCGATCAAGGTCCAGGACAAGAAGGACATCTCCAACGAGATCGCACAGATGTTCACGATGATGCTGAACATGCTCTACGGCCTGCTGGCCATGGCGGTGATCGTGGCCGTCCTCGGCGTCATCAACACCCTGGCCATGTCGGTGTTCGAGCGCTCCCAGGAGATCGGCATGCTCCGCGCGATCGGCCTGGACCGCACCGGCATCAAGCGGATGGTCCGCCTGGAGTCCCTGGTCATCTCCCTCTTCGGCGGTGTGCTCGGCATCGGCCTCGGCGTGTTCTTCGGCTGGGCGGCCGGAGAGCTCCTGGCGAGCAGCATGGCGACGTACGAACTCGTCCTGCCCTGGACCCGCATGGCGGTGTTCCTGCTGCTGGCGGCCACGGTGGGCATCCTGGCGGCCCTGTGGCCCGCCCGCCGCGCGGCCCGGCTGAACATGCTGGCGGCGATCAAGTCGGAGTAGCGGCCACGAGGGCACAGGGCCCGGTTCCCGAGGGGAGCCGGGCCCTGGCGCGGTGATGCGATCACACGTTCCAGGTACGGGCCCGCAACGGCATCCCGGAGTCCCCTGAATCGGGCGTACGGACGGCGAGCACCTGATTGACACCGATCCGGTTCCGCTCGAAGGCCAGCGCGGAGGCGGCCATGTACAGCCGCCACACACGCGCCCGGCCCGGACTGGTCAGCCGCACGGCCTGCCCCCAGCCGGCCTCCAGGTTGGCGACCCAGCGGCGCAGGGTGAGCGCGTAGTGCTCGCGGATCGACTCCACGTCCCGCACCTCGAACCCGGCCCGCTCCAGCTGGCCGACGGTGGTGCCGATGGGAGCCAACTCCCCGTCGGGAAAGACGTAGGAGTCGATGAACTCATCCACGCTGTAGGTGGTTTCATCCCGCTGCGGCCGCCGCGCGATCTGGTGGTTGAGCAGCCGCCCGCCCGGCTTGAGCAGGGTGTACAGAGTCCGGGCGTACTCCAGATACCGCTCGGACCCCACGTGCTCGGCCATCCCGATGGACGAAATGGCGTCGAACGGCCCGTCAGCGACATCCCGGTAGTCCTGCACCCGGATCTCCACACGGTCGGTCAGCCCCTCGTCGGCGACCCGCTTGCGGGCGTACGCGGCCTGCTCCTGCGAGAGCGTGATGCCGACGACGCTCACCCCGTGCTCTCGGGCGGCGTGCATGGCCATGGACCCCCACCCGCACCCGACGTCGAGCATCCGCTGACCCGGCCTCAGCCCCAGCTTTCTGCAGACGAGTTCGAGCTTGTCCCGCTGAGCCCCCTCCAGAGTCCCCCCTTCTCCCTCGGGTGCCTCCCAGTAGGCACACGAGTAGACCATGGAGGGCCCGAGAACCAGCTCGTAGAAGTCGTTCCCGACGTCGTAGTGATGGCTGATGGCGCGCTTGTCCCGGTGCCGGGTGTGCAGATGCCCGCGCCGCCGGCGGACCTCCTCGCGCGGCGGGGCGGGCGGCAGCGCGAGCCCGGCCATCCGCACCAGCCCCCGCACGGCGCCCCGCACCTCCGGATCCCGCAACGCCTCCCGGAGCGTCCGGGCGCCCTCCCCCCGCTCCCACACCAGCCCCGCCATCAGCTCGAGCACGGCATACAGATCACCCTCGATCTCCAGATCCCCGGCGACCCAAGCGCGGGCGAGGCCCAGTTCGCCCGGTTTGAACAGCATCCGGCGCAGGGCGCGGCGGTTGCGCACGACGAGCGCCGGTGCGTCCGGCGGTCCCGCCTGCGATCCGTCCCAGGCCTTCAGGCGTACCGGGAGCGGGGCTCCCAGCAGCTGCTCGGCAAGACTCCTCAGCCGCTGCGCGGCGTCGGCCATGGCGCACACCTCCGTCAAAGGAATCGGCCCACACGATCCGTCTCCGTCCGGTCACCCCGGGAAACGATCGCGCACGGGGACGTCATTCCCCTCCGCACGATTCCCCTCCACACGCCGCTGCCGACACGTTGCCCGCATGTCATCCGATCGGCGGACCCGGGTCGCGGGCGCGAAGTGTGAGCCAGGGGCGCCCACCGGTCAAGTCCCGAGCTTCCGTGTCACGAATGTCCGGGCCATGACGCCGTGCAGGGGGGTGGGCCGTAATGGAGACAGAACATCTCGTTCGCTTTCCCCCACGCACTCTGGATGTGACATCGCCATGACCCGACCCTCCCGTTTCCATCGCCTCGCCCTGCTCGCCGCTTCGACCACCGTGATCACCGGAGGTGTGCTGCTGCCCGGCACGGCGTTCGCCGCCCCCCAGGCTCCGCACCCGGGCGTCGTCTCCGTCACGGACGCCGACGGCGCCGCCTCCCTGGCCGACTGGAAGGTGACCACCGATGCCCCGAGCGGTATCGAGGTCAAGCTCCCCGGTCAGCCCGGAATCAAGGAGTTCACCGAGGCCGAGGACGGTTTCGACGGTCGCCTCTACATGGTGCCGACCGATTACGGGGTCGTCGGCCTCATGGTCTCCGACTCCCCGGCGGGGACCGAGGACCTGCCGTGGGACATGAAGGGCACGCTCCGTGACTTCGTGGACGGGGCCAATGAGGACGTCCACTCCCCCGACGACAAGATCCGCAGCACTCACGTCCGGGAGGACACCACGGCCGACGACCGGCCTGTCCTCGAAGCGGACCTCGACTCCGAGAAGGGCTACGTGGGGCAGACCCGCCTGGTCGATCTCGGCGACCACCTGATCATGACGGTGGCGCTGGGCTCCAGGGACGCGGAGGACACCATGGAGGCGGACCACGACCAGCTCGTCGACAGCATCCGACTGCCGGACGGCGACGCCGCGTCCACCTGAGCGCGCGCCGCCGACGGCGCACACGCCGAAGGGGCCGCCCGCACCACGGATGGCGGGCGGCCCCTTCAGGGCTGTTCAGAGGTGACCGGGGGTCAGGAGGCCTTCGCCTTCTCCTCCGTCTTCGGCGCGGCGGCCGCGGGGGCCGGGGCCGGCTTGGCGGCCTCGTAGAACTCCTCGCGCGGGGACTCCAGGGCGCCGAGGGCGACGACCTCGCGCTTGAGGAACATGCCGAGCGTCCAGTCCGCGAAGACGCGGATCTTGCGGTTCCAGGTCGGCATGGCCAGACCGTGGTAGCCGCGGTGCATGTACCAGGCGAGACGTCCCTTGAGCTTGATCTTCATCTTGCCCATGACGATCATCGCGACGCCCTTGTGCAGGCCGAGGCCCGCGACCGCGCCCTTGTTGGCGTGGCTGTACTCCTTCTGCGGGAAGCCCCGCATGCCGGAGACCACGTTGTCGCCGAGGACCTTGGCCTGGCGCAGCGCGTGCTGGGCGTTCGGCGGGCACCAGGCGTTCTCGTTGCCCGCCTTGCGGCCGACGAGGTCCGGGACCTGGGCGTTGTCGCCCGCGGCCCAGATGTAGTCGGTGCCCTTGACCTGGAGGGTGGCCTCGGTGTCGACGTGGCCGCGGGGGCCGAGGGGGAGGCCGAAGCGGGCGAGAGCCGGGTTCGGCTTGACGCCGGCCGTCCAGACGATGGTGTTGGAGTCGACCTCGAGGCCGTTCTTCAGCACCACGTGGCCGTCGACGCAGGAGTCCATCGAGGTGGAGAGGTAGATCTCCACGCCGCGGCTCTCCAGGTGCTCCTTGCCGTAGGCGCCCAGCTTCGGGCCCACCTCGGGAAGGATCTTGTCCGCCGCGTCGACGAGGATGAAGCGCATGTCCTCACGGGACACGTTCTTGTAGTACTTGGCCGCGTCGCGGGCCATGTCCTCGACCTCGCCGATGGTCTCGGCGCCGGCGAAGCCACCGCCGATGAAGACGAAGGTGAGCGCCTTGCGGCGGATCTCCTCGTCGGTGGTGGAGTCGGCCTTGTCCAGCTGCTCCAGCACGTGGTTGCGCAGGCCGATGGCCTCCTCGATGCCCTTCATACCGATGCCCTGCTCGGCGAGGCCGGGGATCGGGAAGGTGCGGGAGACGGCGCCGAGGGCGATCACCAGGTAGTCGAAGGGCAGCTCGTACGCCTCGCCGACCAGCGGGGCGATCGTGGCGACCTTGCGGTCCTGGTCGATGGTGGTGACCCGGCCGGTGAGGACCTCCGCCTTGGGCAGCACGCGTCGCAGCGGGACGACGACGTGACGCGGGGAGATGTTGCCGGCGGCGGTTTCGGGGAGGAAGGGCTGGTAGGTCATGTACGACCGGGGGTCGACGACCGTGACGGTCGCCTCGCCGTAGCGCATCTTCTTGAGGATGCGCCGAGCTGCGTACAGGCCTACGTACCCACCGCCTACTACGAGGATCCTGGGACGCTCCGTGGTGCTCATGCCATCGAGTATCCACCCGGTTGGAGGGGGTGGCTCGTGCGCCCCTTCACAAGCTCCGACAGGCCCTGTGCTACACTCCCCGGCTCGCGTGACTTAGATCATGTCCAAGTACGGGAACCGTCTTCCGGCCAAGTCCGTTGTCAATGCCGCGTGAGCTGCCTCTCTCGGCGGTGAGCCGAGGCGTGAGGCCTCCGAAACACCCTCGCGGGCACGTGATCCGAAGGTCCTTCAAACAGTTCTTCTGAACATGTTCAACGAGCCTTCCGACCCCCGAAAGGGCCTACCGGCCCCTTTCGGTGCCCCGGGAGGGCCGTTTTCCTTGTGAAGAACTTCACGAACTTTCCCGACGGCATGTCAACGAGGGGCCCACGGAGGGCCCCTCGGGTGTCGCTCATACGGTATCCAAGCTGCTCAACCGGATACTACCGGCGAGTAACAAAAGAGAGCTACGCCACCGACCAGGCGATGCCGTCGAGGATGTCGTGCTCGCTCACCACGACCTCCTCCGCGCCGATCCGCTCCATGATCGACAGCAGGACGAGGGCCCCGGCGGCGATCACGTCCACCCGGCCCGGGTGCATGGACGGCACGGCCGCGCGCTCCGCGTGGGTGGAGTGCAGCAGCCAGTCGGTGATCTCCCGGACCTTGTCGCGGGAGACGCGCGAGTGGTGGATGGCCGTGGAGTCGTACTCCGGCAGTTCCTGGGCGATCGCCGAGACCGTCGTGACCGATCCGGCCAGCCCCACCAGCGTGCGCGCCTCGCGCAGCGGCACCGTCCGCTCCGCCAGGTCGAGGGCGGCCTGGATGTCGGCCCGCATCGCCGCGATCTGCTCCTCGGTGGGCGAGTCGGTGACCGCGCCGTCGCGCACCAGGTGCCGCTCGGTCATCCGGACGCAGCCGACGTCGACCGAGCGCGCGGCGCGCACATGCTCCTCGCCGACGACGAACTCCGTCGACCCGCCGCCGATGTCCACGACCAGGAAGGGCCGCTCGAGGTGGTCGTGCTCGGCCAGCTCCCTGGTCGCGCCGGTGAAGGAGAACTCCGCCTCCTGGTCACCGGTGATGACCTCCGGCTCGACGCCGAGGATGTCCATGACCCCGCGCACGAACTCGTCCCGGTTCTCGGCGTCCCGGGAGGCGGAGGTGGCCACGAAGCGCAGCCGCTCGGCGCCGTACTCCTTGATGACGGCGGCGTACTCGCGGCAGGCCGCGAAGGTCCGCTCCAGCGCCTCGGGGGCCAGCCGTCCGGTGCGGTCGACGCCCTGGCCGAGCCGCACGATCGTCATACGGCGGTCCAGCTCGGCGAGTTCGCCGGTCTCCGGGTCGCAGTCGGCGACCAGGAGGCGGATGGAGTTCGTACCGCAGTCGATGGCGGCGACCCGGGTCACTGCTCGCCCTCCTCGGACGTCTCGGGCAGGGTCACGCAGGAGCCCTTGCGCCACCACTCCGGCAGCATGGCGAGGGCCTCGTCGCCCAGCGGGTTCACGCCGGGACCGGCGGCCAGCGAGTGGGCGACCAGGACGTGCAGGCACTTGACCCGGTCCGGCATGCCGCCGGCGCTGGGGAAGCCCTTCAGCTCCTCGATCTCGTCGCGGCGCCGGATGTAGTCCTCGTGCGCGGCACGGTAGGCGGCGGCCAGGTCCGGGTCGCTCTCCAGCCGGGCCGTCATCTCCTTCATCACGCCGTTCGCCTCCAGCGTGCCGATGGCCGAGTTGGCCTTGGGGCACGTCAGGTAGTACAGCGTCGGGAAGGGCGTGCCGTCGGGCAGCCGCGGGGCCGTCTCCACGACGTCCGGCTGCCCGCAGGGACAGCGGTGCGCGATCGCGCGCAGCCCGCGCGGCGGACGGCCCAGCTGCTGCTTGAAGGCCTCGACGTCCGCGTCGGTGGGCTCGGTGCGCGGGGTGGGCGGCGGGGGCGTTTCCATGCCTGTCTTTCTGTGTCCGTTCAACTGTCCGAGAGGTCGGGCGGCCGGCCGGGCGGCTAGCCGTCCGCGGCGTCGGCCTTGTCGACGCCGTCCCAGACGTTCGAGTACCAGGGGCGGTCGGCCCCGCCCGTGTCGGTGCGGGACTGCTTGGCCGCGTCCGGGTCGATCACCACGTACCCGGTCTCGCCGGGCATCACATAGTGCAGGCGCTGCCGGATCTGCTGCTCGGCGTACGCGTCGTCCTGCCACCGCGCCTTCTGGTCGCGCAGCTGTTCGACGCGCTGCCGTGCCTGCTGCTTCTGCCGCTCCAGATCGGCGATCTCGGCGCGCTGGGCGACGTACTGCCTTATGGGGTAGGCGAGCGCCACGATCAGCGAGCAGACCACCAGCACGAGCAGCGCGGCCCGGCCGGTGAGCCGGGAGCGGCGCGCCTGCCGCCGGGTCTGCGAGCGGTAGACACGGGCGGCGGTCTGCTCGCCGAGCAGTCTGATCCTGGTCGCGGTGGAGAACCGGTCCCGGTCCTTCACGGCCATGTTGCCCGCCTCCCGTTCACGCGCGTACGTCCCCGCACACGGTACGGGACCGAGTACGGGGACGTACGTACGACTGGCTGACCTGGGGTGAGGCTCAGCCCTTGAAGCGCGGGAAGGCGCTGCGGCCGGCGTACACCGCCGCGTCGTCGAGGATCTCCTCGATGCGCAGCAGCTGGTTGTACTTGGCGACGCGCTCGGAGCGGGCCGGGGCGCCGGTCTTGATCTGGCCGCAGTTGGTGGCGACGGCCAGGTCGGCGATGGTGACGTCCTCGGTCTCGCCGGAGCGGTGGGACATCATGCACTTGAAGCCGTTGCGCTGGGCCAGCTCGACGGCGTCCAGGGTCTCGGTGAGCGAGCCGATCTGGTTCACCTTCACGAGCAGGGCGTTGGCGGCGCCCTCCTCGATACCGCGGGCCAGGCGCTCCGGGTTGGTGACGAACAGGTCGTCGCCGACGAGCTGGACCTTGTCACCGAGCTTCTCGGTGATGGTCTTCCAGCCGTCCCAGTCGTCCTCGAACAGCGGGTCCTCGATGGAGACCAGCGGGTACGCGTCGACCAGCTCGGCGTAGTACTCCGTCATCTCGGCGGCGGAGCGCTCCTTGCCCTCGAAGACGTACACGCCGTCCTTGTAGAACTCGGACGCGGCGACGTCGAGCGCCAGGGCGATCTGCTCGCCGGGGGCGTAGCCGGCCTCCTTGATGGCCTCGAGGATGAGGTCGAGGGCCTCGCGGTTGGAGCCCAGGTTCGGGGCGAAGCCGCCCTCGTCGCCGAGGCCGGTGGCCAGACCCTTGCTCTTCAGAACCTTCTTGAGGGTGTGGTAGACCTCGGCGCCCCAGCGCAGGGCCTCGGAGAAGGACTCCGCGCCGATCGGGGCGATCATGAACTCCTGGATGTCCACGTTGGAGTCGGCGTGCGAGCCGCCGTTCAGGATGTTCATCATCGGCACCGGCAGCAGGTGCGCGTTGGGGCCGCCCAGGTAGCGGAAGAGCGGCAGGTCGCTGGCCTCGGAGGCGGCGTGCGCGACGGCGAGCGAGACGCCGAGGATGGCGTTGGCGCCCAGGGAGCCCTTGTTGTCGGTGGCGTCCAGGTCGAACATGGCCTGGTCGATCAGGCGCTGCTCGGTGGCGTCGTAGCCGACCAGCTCCGGGCCGATCTGCTCGATGACGGCCAGGACGGCCTTCTCGACACCCTTGCCGAGGTAGCGGTTCGAGTCGCCGTCGCGGAGCTCGATGGCCTCGAAGGCGCCGGTGGAGGCGCCGGACGGGACGGCGGCACGACCCGTGCTGCCGTCGTCGAGGCCGACCTCGACCTCGACCGTGGGGTTGCCTCGGGAGTCCAGGATTTCCCGGGCTACGACGACGTCGATGGACGGCACGAGCATCTCCTTCGTGGATGTGACGCGGTTGGCAGGCCGCGGGTGTGGCTCTGCGAGATGAGCCTAACCGGCTCCCGCCGATCGGCCAGCCGGACGCCCACCCCGTGGACGGAACCGAGAGTAAATTGTTTCCGAACGGAACAAAGACGGTTCCGGAAAAACGCCGTCGGAAAAGCCCCCGCCCCGGCGCGTACGGGGGACACGCGCCGGGGCGGGGAGTCTGCGGGGCTCCGCGGCTTACTTCAGGTGCAGCTGCTGGCCGGGGTAGATGACGTCGGCGTCGTCGACGATGTCCTTGTTCAGCTCGAACAGCTTCTGCCAGCCGCCCTCGACGCCGTGCTCCTCGGCGATGGAGCTGAGGCTGTCGCCCTCGACCACCTTGTACTCGCCGTCGCCCTTCTCGACCTTCTCGCCGGTCGGGGTGGTGACGGTCTTCTCGGCCTTCTGGGTGGCGGCCGGGCGCTCGGCGGAGCGGGAGGCGGCCTGCTCCTCGGTCTCACGGTCGGCGGTGGCGCTGCCGCTGTCGCCGGTGGAGGCGGTGCCGCCGTTGTACGGGGTGTTCGACAGGCCGGTGCCGCAGTGCGGCCAGGCGCCCTTGCCCTGGCCCGCGAGGACCTTCTCGGCGATGGCTATCTGCTGCTCCTTGGTGGCCTGGTCGGCGGTGGCGGCGTACTGCGTGCCGCCGTACGCGGCCCAGGTGGAGGCGGAGAACTGCAGACCGCCGTAGTAGCCGTTGCCGGTGTTGATGGACCAGTTGCCGCCGGACTCGCACTGGGCGACGGTGTCCCACTCGGAGGCGGTGGCGGCGGAGGCGTTGCCGGCCGCCATCAGCGGGGCGGCGACGGCGGCGGCACCGGTGACGCCGACGGCGGCGATGACGCGAGCGGTCTTGGACGGACGACGGTGCTTGCCCTTGCCGGAAAACAGCATGGATCGATCCCCTCACCGACGCCTGCGAGGTGAGCTGTCGGGTTCGGGCCGGTTGAGTTGCCCGGCCGCGGCCCTCGCGGGCTGCGGCTTCACCCCAAGCCGGTTCCGGCGTCGAGTCTCCTCAACTGCCGGGCCCGGCACTTACCTTGGGTCCCCCGCTCCTGCCTGCGGCGCTTGACGCGACGACTGTTCCCGGGCGGCCGCTGGCAGGATTCGGCGTTGCGGCAGCCGGGGCTCGCGGTGACGAGCGGCCTTGACCGTAGCCACGCGATCCGCGGAATTTCAAAGACGATCAGGTCTTCTGAGACCTATCTCTCACCGCGTTTATAACGGACATTTAGCCCGAACCGTGACGCGAACTCCCGCTACTTTTCGACCGGTTCGACCCCTACCTCAAGGGTCTGACCGGGGATGATGAGGTCGGGGTCGGCGCCGACGGTCGCCTTGTTCTCGGCATAGAGCGCGGACCATCCGCCCTGCAGCTCAAGGGAGTCGGCGATGCCCCAGAGGCTGTCGCCGGCGCGCACCGTGTACGTGCCGTCGGCCGCGTCGCGCGCGGCGGCGGCGTCACGGGAGGCGTGACGGCCGGAGGATTCGGCCGTACGGCTGTCCGCGGCGTCCTCCTCGGCGCTGTCGCCGCGGTGGCGGCCGGTGCCGGTGGAGCCGGTGTCGGTGGCGCCCGAAGACGGGGCGTTCTGGCCCGACTTGTCCGAGTCGTCGTTCTTGGTGGTGGCCGCGGGAGAGCTCTCAGCCCCCTGGGACTCGCCCGACGACGCACCGTTGGAGGTGTCGGGAGAGGGCGAAGTCGTGGCAGAACCGGACGATTCGGCACCTTCCGAGGTTTCGGAGGAACCGGCGCTATCGGAGGATTCCGAGGAAGGAGATGATTCCGGCGAGTCGGACAAGCCGGACTCGGGCGTCTCGGGCGTCGCCTCGGGGGTGGCCGCCGCACCCGACGCCGCGTCAGCCGCCAGACCGGTGTCGACGCCGGCCGGCGCGGAGTCACCGTCGAGGCCGGCGAGCAGACCGCAGGTGGGCCAGGCCGCCACACCCTCGGCGGCGAGGATTCTCTCGGCGACGGCTATCTGCTGCGAACGGCTGGCCACGTCGGGGCTCTCGGCGTAGTCCAGACCGCCGTACTTCACCCAGTTCTCCTGGGAGATCTGCAGGCCGCCGTAGTAGCCGTTGCCGTTGTTCGCGCTCCAGGAGCCGCCGCTCTCGCACTCCGCGACCCTGTCCCAGGTCACCCCGCTGGCGGCGCTCGCGCTGGTCGCGCCGAGGAGCGGGATGGCGATGGCGGAACCGGTCACTCCGGCCGCGACGATGAGGGCCGGGGCCTGGCGGGGGCGACGGTGACGACCGTTCCCGGAGAGCATGCGGGGACCTTTCGCGAGACAGCAGTGACGGCGCGGCGGTTGAAGCTCGGGCGTCGCGCTGATGGGTGAACGTATCGGCAGACGATCACTTGTCACAAGTTAATGCCGCGCAGATCACGTGAAGATCACAGAGGTGAGGGTGTGTCATGTTTGCGGCGGGGAAGGCTCGCTCGTCGCACACGAGCCCCCGCGCGCGTCACCGCTCGGGTGTGAACTCCACGGGCAGGGTGCGCAGTCCGCGCATGATGAGGCCGCCGCGCCAGCGCAGGTCCGCGGGGTCCGCGCCGAGGCGGAGGTCCGGGAGGCGGGTGAGGAGCGTGGCGAGCGCGGTCTGGCCCTCCAGCCGGGCGAGCGGGGCGCCCAGGCAGTAGTGGATGCCATGGCCGTACCCGAGGTGCTGGTTGTCGCGGCGGGCGAGGTCCAGGGTGTCGGGGTCGGCGAACCGGGCCGGGTCGCGGTCGGCGGCGGCGAGCACGACGAGGACCGGGTCGCCGGGGGCGATGTCCTGTCCGCCGATGGTGAGCGGCCGGGTGGCGAAGCGCCAGGTGGCCAGCTCCACCGGGCCGTCGTAGCGCAGGAGTTCCTCGACCCCCGTCTCCAGCAGGCCGCGCTCGCCGGCCGCCAGGGAGCGCTGGAGGCGCTCGCGCTGTTCCGGGTGGGTGAGCAGGGCATAGGTGCCGTTGCCGATGAGATTGACGGTGGTCTCGAAACCGGCGAACAGCAGGATGAACGCCATCGCCGCGGCCTCGTTCTCGGTCAGGTGCTCACCGTGGTCCGAGGCGCGGATCAGGCCCGAGATCAGGTCCTCGCCGGGCGCGGGCTCGGCGGGCAGGGCCTCCCGCTTGCGGTGGATGAGGTCGGCGAGATAGCCGCGCATCTTCTTCACCGAGCGCGCCACACCCCCGCGCGGACCCCCGCCGTGCCGGATCATCATGCCCGCCCAGTCCCGGAAGTCGTCCTGGTCCTCGCGCGGTACGCCGAGCATGTCGCAGATGGCGTAGATGGGCAGCGGGAAGGCGAACTCGTGGATGAGGTCGGCGGAGCCCTTGGCGGCGAACCCGTCGATGAGCCGGTCGGTCAGCTCCTGCACGCGCGGCGCGAACTCCGCCACGCGCCGCGGCGTGAACGCCTTGGAGACCAGGCGGCGCAGCCGGGTGTGGTCCGGCGGGTCGATGTTGAGCAGATGCGTCATCAGCTCCGCCTTGCGCTCCCCGGGGATGCCCGTCTTGCCCTTGGCGTGCGCGGGCTCGTCGTGGTGCGCGGGGTTCTTCGACAGCCGCTGGTCGGCGAGCGCCTGCTTGGCGTCGGCGTACCGGGTGACCAGCCAGGCCTCCACCCCGCTGGGCAGCCGTGTCCGGTGCACCGGGGCGTGCTCGCGGAGCCAGGCGTAGGCGGGGTAGGGGTCGGTGGCGAACTCCCAGGTGAAGAGTTCGGGGGCGGGGGTCGCCGGGGCCGCGGGGTGGGGCTGGGGGTGGGGCTGGTCGGTCACGTCGTCGACCGTATCCGCTCCTCGTGGGCGATGATCGCGTCCCGGTACGCCCGCGCCGCCGCGCGCAGGGCCGCCTCCGGGTCGGTGCCCTCGGCCTCGGCGCGTGCCGCCAGGGCCAGCAGCTCGTAGCCGATGCCCTCGGACGCCGGCAGGGGGACGTCGAGCCCCGCCGTGCGCACCCGGGAGGCCAGCTTCGCGGCGAGGGCGAGGCCGGGCTGGTGCAGGGGGACGCCCTCGGTCACCGAGGTGCGCCGCTTCTCCTCGGCCTTGGTGCGCATCCAGTGCTCCTTGACCTCCTCCGGGGTGGAGGCCGTCTCGTCCCCGAAGACGTGCGGATGCCGGTGGATCAGCTTGGCGACGATGCCGCCGGCCACGTCGTCGATGGAGAACGGCGCCTCCGGGTCCTCCTCGGCGATGCGGGCGTGGAAGACGACCTGGAGCAGGACGTCGCCGAGTTCCTCGCGGAGCTCGTCGCGGTCGCCGTCCTCGATGGCCTCGACGAGTTCGTACGCCTCCTCGATGGCGTACTTCGCCAGACCCTTGTGGGTCCGCTGGGACGACCACGGGCACTCCGCGCGGATGCGGTCCATCACCTGCACGAGGTCGAGGAGCCGGGCACCGGGCAGGTCGTAGGAGGCGGGCAGCAGCTCCAGCTCGGGCATCCGGACCCGGCCGGAGCCGGCGAGCCGGGCCAGGCCGTCCGTCAGGGCGGGCTCGCCCTCGCCGGTGGCGACCACGACCACGGTGTGTCCGCCGGCGCACGCGTCGACCAGCTCCTCGGCGGTCGGGGCGGCCTCGTCGACCGCTATGCCCGCCTCCCGCAGGTAGGGCAGCTGCGGGTGAGCACCGTCCGCGCACAGGACGCGGTCGGCGGTGTGCAGCGCCTGCCACGCGGGCCAGGAGAGCAGACCGGGGGCGACGCGGTGGCTGGTGGTGAGCAGGACGACGCGGCCGGGGGCGGTGGGGTCCGGGGCGCCTTCGAGGCTGGTTGCGTTCACGATCCGAACGTAACCCACCCGACCGACGGACCTCAGAAGTTATCCACAGGACCGGTGCGATCATCGGATCATCGGCGATCCGCCTCACTCGCCGGCGGTGCCATGCCGTTCCCCGGCGGTGCCGGACCGTTCCTGCTCAGCGATCAGGCCGCGCCGCGGGCCGCCTCACGCCGTCTGCTGCGTCTGCGCCGTCGTGACCTCCCGCACCCACGGCGTCTTCGCGTCGACGCGGCTGCTCTTCTCCACGTCCCAGGTGCCGTAGCGCGGGTTGAGGTCGACGCCGAGCTTCGCGGAGGCCTCCGAGAGGGCCTTCCAGAAGGCGGGCTGGCTGGTGTCGGTGCCGAGCTTGGAGGCGAGCTTCTGGGCCTCCAGCTGGAGGCGCAGGTTCTCGTCCAGCCGCTCCGGCGCCACGCTGTACTGCTGGAGCCAGGCGGTCTCCAGCGCCTTGGACCCGCCGACCTGCTGCTCCAGGCCGGAGCGCATCTCCTGGACCTCCTTGCGGGTCACGGTGATGCCGGCGTCCTGGGCCGCCTGGTGCAGCACCCGGTCGAGGACCATGCCGTGCAGGGTGTCGCGGGTGAGGCTGCCGGTCTTGGCGATGGCCTGCGCGTACTGCGCCTCGTCGGCCACCGCGGCGCGCTGGGCCGCGCGCACCTCGTCGACCCGGTTCTCCAGCTGGGCGACGGTGATCCGCTGGTCCCCGACGACGGCCGCCGCGCCGGGATGCGCATCGTTTCCGCAGGCGGTGAGCAGGGGTGCCGCGGCGATCGCGGCGGACAGGAGGAGCGCGGTGCGACGGCGGCGGTGCAAGGAAACCTCCCGAGGAGATTGTGCGACGGTGCACAAAGTCTTGCGGTGATCGATGGTAGGCAGGGGACCGGCTCTGGCCAACCCATTCGACCAACGATTCACCGCCACTTCCGGCACCGCCGCGCCGCGCCGCCTGCGGCCGGTGGCTAGCGCACCTGCCCCAGCCACTGCAACGTCCGCCGCACCTCCGCCGCCAGCGGGTGTCCGGGACCGCCGAAGCGTTCGACGTCGTGCAGCAGGCGGACGAGGGTGTCGTGGGCGGCCGCCCGGTCGCCGAGGGCGAGGAGGAGGTGGCCGATGCGGCGGCGGACGTCGTGGGCCAGTTCCGGGTCGCCGGAGACGTACTGGTTCTCGTAGTACGGCAGCAGCGCCCGGTACTCGGCGAGCGCCGCCGCCGGTTCGCCGAGCTGCTCCAGGCACTGCGCGGCGTCGTGGCGGAAGCGGAGCGACTGCGGGTCGGCCTGGCCGGCCTCGGCGGCGCGTTCTTCGGCGAGCCGGCGCAGTTCGGGCAGCGCGCGCCGGTACTGGCCGTCGTCCATGAGCGTCGCGGCGTACTGCTTGCGCAGGGTGCGCACGACCGGGGAGTGCTCGCCGTGCTGTTCGGCGGCGGCGGGCAGGATCGCGCCGAGGATGTCCACGGCCTGGGTGATGCGGCCCTCGCCGAGCAGCCGCTTGACCTCGTCGACGGCGCCCGCGACATCGGGCTTCTCGGCGACGCTCGGAACCGGCGTGACGGGGGCGGGCTGCGGCGCGGGCGTGCGGGGGCGGTCCGGCCACGGCGCGTGCGGGCGTACGAAGGGGCGCGTGGGGTCGAGGGGCGCCCCGGTGGGTGTCCCGCGCGCGGGGAGCAGCAGCGCCAGCTCCTCGTACACCTCCTGCGCGGACGCGGGCCGGTGCTGCGGGTCCTTGGCGAGCAGCCGCAGGACCAGGCTCTCCAGCGCCTCGGGCACCTCGGGGCGGATCCGGCGCACGGGCAGCGGCGGCTCGTAGAGGTGGCGGTGCAGGACGCCGAGCGCCGTGGAGCCCGCGAACGGCACGTCGCCGCTGAGCAGTTCGTGCAGCAGGACGCCGAGCGCGTACAGGTCGGTGTACGGGCCGACCGCGCCGCCCATCGCCTGCTCGGGCGCCATGTAGGCGGGCGAGCCGATCGGTGAGCCGGTGTGCGTCAGCCGCGTGGTGTCGCTGTCCATGACGGAGGCGACGCCCAGGTCGAGCACGGTGACCGTGCCGTCCTGCTTGACCATCACGTTGCGCGGCTTGAGGTCGCGGTGCACGATCGGCACGGCGTGCACGGCGCTCAGCACGGCGCACAGTTGGGCCGCGACCGCCACCGCCCACTGCCACGGGTACGGGTCGTGCTCGGCGAGGTGGTCGGAGAGGTCGGCGCCGTCCACGTACTGCATGACGAGGAACAGCTCCTCGCCCTCGCTGCCCGCGTCGTGCACGGTCACCAGGCCGGGGTGGTCGACCTGGGCGGTCACCCGGCACTCGCGCACGAAACGGCGGCGCAGCTCGTCGGCCTCCTGACCGGCCACCTTGTCGGGGCGCAGCAGCTTCACCGCCACACGGCGGTCGAGGCGCCGGTCGTAGGCCGTCCAGACCTGGCCCATGCCGCCCTGCCCGATGAGCGTGGCCAGTTCGTACCGGCCGGCGACGACGCGTCCTGTCGCCACGGTCACCTTCCGCCCTCGTGGTCGCCGTCCTGTCTGCGCAGGAGCTCGCTGAGTTCGTCGAGTTCGGCGCGCACCTGGTCGATCCGGGCGGGCGCGGGGCGCTGCGGCGGCGGGGACTGGGGCGGCGGGGTGCTCGGGGTGTACGTCTGCGTCATGGGGTGGGGCTGGGGCAGCGGCGGCTGCGGCACGGGCGCGCTCGGGTACGGCGACGCCGGCTGCGGGTAGCCGTACGGCGTCGGGACCGTCTGGGCGTGAGGCGGCGCGTAACCCGCGGTCAGGCGCGCCGCGTTGTGGAACATCATGTCGGCGACCAGGAACCAGGCGGTGGCGGCGACGCCGAAGATCAGGACCACGGCCAGCGCGATGTCGCCCCTGACGTCGGTTTCCTTCACCGTGCCGACGACGGCGAAGCAGGTGATGGTCAGGGGCAGACTGAGCCAGGCCGCCGCCCAGTCGAACCACCGCCCGCGCAGAATCGCGATCCGGAACAGCGGCACGCACGCGAGGATCCCGCACGAGAGGAATCCGGCCGCCGCGAACAGCACGCGCAGGGTGATGACGGTACCCGCGCTGCGGGTGGGCGGCGCCGCGCCGTGGCCGTACATGACTGCTCCTGGGCCGGGGGTTCGATATCGGAGTCCGAGCGTATAGGCCGACTCGGACAACCGGTCCCGGGTTGTACCGAACCGTTGTCGCGCTGATCACTTCCCGGTTCAGTCCGGCGTGACCGTGCCGTCCGTCAAGCCGTCGTACATGCCGCGCACGAGCTGCTCCCCGAGCCGGCTCGCGTGGCGCAGCGCCCGCTCGAACTCGTCGAGGGCGCGGAAACGCGCGCCGTAGCGCCGTTGTTCGTCGAGCGGGAGCCGGGGCAGCTGCAGGCGGCGCACGTCGAGCCGGGTGGCGGTGGAGGCGTAGCTGCTGGCCTGGCGGTTGTTGGCGGTGCCGCGCAGGAAGCCGGCGAGGAACCAGGGGTCGAGCGCGGTGGGATCGGGCCGCAGCAGCACCAGGTTGCGCCCCAGGGCGGCGCCCCCGGTCGCGTCGTCGATCACGCGCGCCACTGCGCCGCCGCCGAGCACCGGCACGACGACGTCGCCGGGCTCCGTCAGCACCGCCTCCTCCTCGCTCTCGGGCAGGCTCCCGGAGGGTGCCGTCCCGGCGAGGACGTCATGGTCGGTGAGGACGGGCACGCGCGTGGGGCCGCCGTGTCCGCCCGTCCGCATCACCAGGGCGCCCCCGCGCGCGAGTTCGCCCACGGTGGTGAGCGGCCAGCGCGCGGGCTGCGCGGACGGCGCGGGCGACGGGGTGAGGTCGGCGGTCAGCCGCAGGGTCTCGCCGAGGCGGGTGCGCACCGCCGTCAGCTGTTCGGCGCCGTCGGCCGCCGTCGGGGGCGGGAGATGACGGGCCGGGGCGAAGTCCACGTCGTCGTCGAGGAGTTCGATGACCGGTACGGAGCGCGCCAGGCCCGGCCGTTCCTGGAGGGTGCCGACGCGGTCGAAGGCCTGCCAGGCGTCGAGGACGGCGTCCCGCACGGCCTGCCAGTCGGGTCCGCCACGCCCCTCCGTGGCGAACTGCCCGGCGTCCGCGAGCAGCACCTCGGGCCGCGCGGGCGTCGTGCCGGGCCGCCGCAGCACCCACAGGTGCAGGGGGATGTTGTACGGCGGTGCCGCGCCGACCGGCAGCGCGACGACGGCCCGCAGCGCGCCGCGGCGCAGCAGGTCGGCGCGGATGCGGCGGCCGGAGCGGCGGGAGGCGGCGGCGGGCGGCATGAGCAGCACGGCCGTGCCGCCGTCCCGCAGGCGGGCCAGCGCGTGCTGCACCCAGGCCAGCTCGGACTCGGTGCGGGCCGGGAAGCCGTACTCCCAGCGCGGGTCGTAGGCCAGTTCGTCGTGGCCCCAGTTGCGCTCGTTGAACGGCGGATGGCACAGGACGGCGTCGGCGCGCAGCTCCGGGTAGGCGTCCGCGCGCAGGGTGTCGCCGGCGGCCGCGCGGACGGTGGACGGGCTGTGCAGGGCGAGCCGGAACGCGGTGAGCGCGGCGAGGTCGGCCGCGCTGTCCTGGGCGTACAGCTCCCGGTCGGGCCGGGCGGCGGCGCGCAGCAGGGCGCCGGTGCCACAGGCAGGGTCGAGGACGGTGCGGGCGGGACCGGCGAGGTCGGCCATGAGGCGGGCCAGCTCGGCGGGGGTGAGCGTGTACTGGCGCGGGTTGGCGTCGAGGTGCCGGCCGAGCAGGAACTCGAAGGTCTGCCGTGCGCCCAGCTCGGCGGCCAGTTCGGCGGCGCCGCGCAGGAGGGGGGCGGAGGGGAGGAGGCCCGGGCCGGTGGGGAGGTGAACGGCGAGCGCGCTGTTCACGGGCCGCGGGTTCACGGGCTGCGGGTTCACAGGCCGCGGGTTCACAGGCCGCGGGTTCACAGGCTGTGGAGAGTTCACAGGGCCCGGGGTCTTCACAGGCTGTTGAGTGTTCACAGGGCCCGGGGTGTTCACAGCGGCGCCCTCGCCGAACCGCGCCACGATCACCTGCTCCAGCGCCCCGGGCAGCAGCTCCGCGAGCCGCTCGTCGGACCCGGCGCTCACCTCCAGCCACACCGTCGGCCGGTCGTGGATGAGCAGCAGCACACACCCCGCGTGCGCGAGCGCGGTGACCGGCCCCTCCGGGTGCCCGGCGAGCTGCTGCCAGACGCGTTCGCGCAGCGGGACCTCGGCGAGTTTGCCCTGGCGGCGCAGCCATGCCTCGACCTCGGCGAGGGCGAAGGAGGGGCTGGTCTCCGTGCCGCCGACCGGCTTGGGGAAGTCGGCGTGCCGGCGGCGCCAGTTGCTCACGGCGGCCCGGCCGACGCCGGCGAGCCGGGCGATCCCGGCGGCGGTCACCTCTGTCGCGTTGTCCTGCACCCCGCCCGCTCCCCTCGCCGCGTTCCGTGTGTGCGTCGAGCATACCGACGTACGCGAGATCCATCGATTCACGGGCGTGTACACAGCCGACTCTGTGAATCGTGTTGACTCGGTTCACAGCTCATGCTCTTATTGACCCAGCGAACGAGCGGCCGCCGGACGGAGGGGGTCGTCACGTCGGGGAGGGGAACAGTCATGGGCATGAAGGCCAAGGTCGCGCTGGGTGCCGTCGTGGGGGTCGTCGTCATCGGCGCCGTGTCGGCGAACGGCGGCGACGACGGCAGCGGCGAGGCGTCCGGCGGCGACAAGGGCTCTTCGGCGTCCGCGGGCCGCGAGCCCGGCGCCGGCAAGGACTCCGGTGCCGAGGCCGCCGCCGAGAAGGCCGAGAAGGAGGTCGCCTTCGAGGGAGACGGCGACTTCCAGGTCGGCTCGGACATCAAGCCCGGCACCTACCGCACCACCGGCAACACCGACGACATGTGCTATTGGGAGCGCGCCAAGGACGCCTCCGGCGAGATGGACTCCCTGCTGGCCAACGACAACGTCAGCGGTACGGGTTACGTCGTCATCAAGGCCACCGACAAGATCTTCAAGTCGAGCGGCTGCAACGACTGGGAGGCCGTCGACACCAAGGCCAGGGGCGGCTCCCCGGCCGACACGATGGCCGGCAGCGGCGGCATGTTCAGAGTCGGTGTGGACATCGCCCCGGGCACGTACAAGTCGACCGGCAACACGGACGACATGTGCTACTGGGAGCGCGCCAAGGACGCCGAGCACTCCCTCGACTCGATCATCGCGAACAACAACGTGTCCGGCACGGCCGTCGTCACCATCAGCGCCTCGGACGCCTACTTCAAGACGTCCGGCTGCCAGGACTGGAAGAAGACCGCCTGAGCCGGCGGCTCACCGGGCGGCCGGCCTCCCCCGCCGGCCGCCCACCCCCCCGCACCACCGCATCTCACCACCAAGGAACTCCCATGCGCCGTACCACCCTCGCCGCTCTCTGCCTCGCCGCCGCGACCACCGTCGGCCTCACCGGCTGTCTGCCGGGCCAGGACTCGGCGGACGACAAGCCGAAGGGACCGTTCGCCGGGCTGACCGGTGGCGAGATCGCCGACCGCGCCGTCAAGGCCACGACCGGCGCCTCGTCGCTGCGGCTGGCCGGCCAGGTGCCCGACGAGGAGATGGGCACGATCAGCTTCGACGTGGCGGTGAACGACAAGGGCGAGTGCGCCGGAACCTTCGGCACGGGCGGCGGCAAGGTCGACCTCATCCAGACCGGCGACACGATGTACATGCGCTACGACGAGGCCTTCCTGCGCGCCCAGGGCAAGGGCGCGCCCGAGGCGGAGACCGACGCGGTCGTGGACATGATGGCCGGGAAGTGGACCAAGACGGCCGTGACGGGCGCCGACGCCGAGGACGTGCCGGAATTCTGCGACCTGGACGAACTGCTCGGCGACACCGACGACGTGAAGTCGGACGCCACGCGCGGCAAGACCACGACCGTCGACGGCACCCCGGCGATCGTCCTGCACGAGAAGGACGGCAAGGACCGCTACACGCTGTACGTCGCCACCGAGGGCAAGCCGTACCTGCTGCGGCTGGACAGCAAGAGCGCCGGTGAGCGGGACTCGCTGTTCTTCAGCGACTACGGCAAGCCGGTCCCGGCGAAGAAGCCCGCCGGCGAGATCATCGACCTGGACGCGCTCGCCGGCTGATCCCGCTCCCGTGATGCGGCGCGCCTACAGGGCGTGCCGCATCCACACATTGGGCTCCACGTAGACCGCGTACCCCTGCTCCGGCTCGCACCGCACCGGCACCAGCGCGCCGGGCACCTCGATGTCGCCCGCGGTGTCGAAGGGCAGCCCGGTCCACCGGCGCCACTGCTCCAGTGAGCCGGAGACGGTCATCGAGGCCGGTGCCACGGAATGGACGGTGGCACCGGCCCGGGCGTGCACGCGCAGCCAGGGGTCGTGCGGAAGCCCGTCGGGGCGCACCCGGCGGGCGTACTCCTCCATGGGGGTACGCGGCTCCAGGTGCTTGGCGTTGGGGCGCACGGGGGCGACGACCTCGCGGAAGCCGAGGGCGCGGGCGTTGTCGCGCATCGCCGCGAGCATCACCGCGGACAGGCCGCGGCCCTGGGCGTGCGGGGCGACGGAGACGGAGATCGCGCTCACGGTGTCCGGACGGACTCCTCGGCGCAGATCGGAGAAGGCCCACACGAGGACCGCGTCCCAGCCACGGGCGGGCAGTTCACCGCGGCCGTCGGCGGCGAGGGCGAACGGCACGCTGTAGGCGTTCGCGACGACCTCGCCCCGCTCGTCCTCGGCGAACAGCACGTACTGCGGGAGTTCGGTGGCTATCCGCGGGAAGTGGGCCCAGCCCACCGGGTCCTCGAGCACGAACTCCGGCCAGCTGTCCGCCATTCCGACGACGCGCTGCAGCATGTCGGGACGCTCGGCCAGGCTCGACACCTTCCATTCCATGGGGGTCACCGTAGGCCGGACACGGGACACCGAAAACCGGTTTTCGCTCAGTCGGCGTGGAACCGCGGCGGTGCCTTCGTCGGGCTGCCGCCCGACGGCAGCTCCTGGTCCGGGCAACGGGAGAGCACGCGCCGCATCGCGGCCTTCTCGGCGGAGGTCACCCACAGGCCGTACTTCTTCTTCACCGCGACCTGCGCGGCGACGTACGTGCACCGGTACGCCTTGTTCGGCGGCAGCCAGGTCGCCGTGTCGCCGTCGCCCTTGGCGCGGTTGGTGCCGGCGTCGACGGCGAGGAGGTTGAGCGGGTCGTTGGCGAAGGCGATGCGCTTGCTCGGGTCCCACTGGCCGGCGCCCTTCTGCCAGGCGTCGGAGAGGGCGACGACATGGTCGATGTCGACCCTACTGCGACCGCGGACGAAGGTGACGTCCCGGCCGGTGTAGGGGTCGGGGTCCAGCGTGCCGGAGGCCACCTCGCAGCGGCCGTCGCCGAACCGGACGTCGGTGAGGTCCCGGCGGAGGATGTCGTCGCGGGTGCCGCAGCGGTTGGAGTCGGTGTCGGCCCAGGGGCTGCCGAACCGGTCCCGGTCGTAGCCGGTCTTCGGTGCGCGGCCCTTGACGGGCAGCGCCTCCGCGGCCGCGAGGGCCGCTCCCCCGCCGGTGGCCTCCTCCGGGCCGCCGGCTCCCGTGGTCGACCCGGTGCAGCCGGTCACCGTGCACAGCAGCGTCACGGCGACGGCCGCCGTCCCGCCCCTCAGACGCCTCACGTGGCGTTCCTCCCCTTATTCAACTCGGCATCCCGGACATCTCGGGCGTATCGTCGGTTTTGAGTCATCCCCGGAAGGAGCTCTGGATGGGCATCTTCGACAGGTTCAAGAGCCACGCCGCGCGGGACAAGGCCAAGCAGGCCTCCGACGCCGCGGAACGCAAGGTCAACGAGAGGACGGGCAACAAGTACGAGCAGCAGGTCGACGACGCCCAGCAGCAGGTCGAAGGCCGGCTCGGCATGGACCGCAAGAGGCCCGACGAACAGCAGTAGGGCCGCCGTCCCCCTGGCACCGCGAGCCGCCCGCGGGGTACACGGGCGGCTCGCGCCATGTCGCTACGACCCCAGCACCGACGTCAGGAACTCCCCGACCCAGGCCAGCAGTTCCCGCCCGACCAGCGGCTTCCCGCCGACCTTCGCGGTCTTGGGGCGCGGCACCAGGACCTGATGCACCGCCGGCTTGATGACCGTACCCGGGTACAGCCGCTTGAGCCGCAGCTCCTGCGACTCGCGCAACTCCACCGGCGCGAAGCGGATGTTGGTGCCCTGGAGGACGATCTCGCCGACGCCGCACGCGCGCGCGAGCATCCGCAGCCCGGCCACCAGCAGCAGGTTCTCCACCGGCTCCGGCAACTTGCCGTACCGGTCGACGAGTTCCTCCCGTACGGCCTTGATGTCCTCCTCCGTGTTGGCGGAGGCGATGGCGCGGTACGCCTGGAGGCGCAGCCGCTCGCCCGGCGCGTAGTCGTGCGGGACGTGCGCGTCGACGGGCAGCTCGATCTTGACCTCGAGCGGCGCCTCCTCCTCGATCTCCCCGGTCTCCAGCTGCCGCCGGTAGTCCGCGACCGCCTCGCCGACCATCCGCACGTACAGGTCGAAGCCGACGCCCGCGATGTGGCCGGACTGCTCGCCGCCGAGCAGGTTGCCCGCGCCGCGGATCTCCAGGTCCTTCATCGCCACGTACATGCCCGCGCCCATCTCGGTGTGCTGGGCGATGGTCGCGAGCCGCTCGTGCGCGGTCTCCGTCAGCGGCTTCTCCGGCGGGTACAGGAAGTACGCGTAGCCGCGCTCGCGGCCACGGCCGACGCGGCCGCGCAGCTGGTGCAGCTGGCTGAGGCCGAAGGTGTCGCCGCGCTCCACGATCAGCGTGTTCGCGTTGGAGATGTCGATGCCGGACTCGACGATCGTCGTCGACACCAGTACGTCGAACTTCTTCTCCCAGAAGTCGACGACGACCTGTTCCAGAGCCGTCTCCGACATCTGGCCGTGGGCGGTCGCGATGCGCGCCTCGGGCACGATGTCCCGCAGCCGGGCCGCCGCGCGGTCGATCGACTCGACCCGGTTGTGGATGTAGAAGACCTGGCCCTCGCGCAGCAGCTCACGGCGGATCGCCGCGCCGATCTGCTTCTCCTCGTACGGACCGACGAAGGTGAGCACCGGGTGCCGCTCCTCCGGCGGGGTCGTGATCGTCGACATCTCGCGGATGCCGGTCACGGCCATCTCCAGGGTGCGCGGGATCGGCGTCGCCGACATCGTCAGCACGTCCACATTGGCCCGCAGCTTCTTCAGCTGCTCCTTGTGCTCGACGCCGAAGCGCTGCTCCTCGTCGACGATGACCAGACCGAGGTCCTTGAACTTGGTCTCGGAGGAGAAGAGGCGGTGCGTGCCGATGACCACGTCCACCGAGCCTTCGCGCAGCCCCTCCAGGACCGCCTTGGCCTCGGTGTCGGTCTGGAAGCGGGAGAGCGCCCGCACGTTCACCGGGAACTGCGCGTACCGCTCGCTGAACGTCCCGAAGTGCTGCTGCACCAGCAGCGTGGTCGGCACCAGCACCGCGACCTGCTTGCCGTCCTGGACGGCCTTGAAGGCGGCGCGGACGGCGATCTCCGTCTTGCCGTAGCCGACGTCGCCGCAGATCAGGCGGTCCATGGGGACCGATTTCTCCATGTCCTCCTTGACCTCGGCGATGGTCGTGAGCTGGTCCGGGGTCTCCGCGTACGGGAAGGCGTCCTCGAGCTCACGCTGCCACGGGGTGTCCGGCGCGAAGGAGTGCCCAGGAGCCGCCATACGGGCGCTGTAGAGCTTGATCAGGTCTGCGGCGATCTCCTTGACCGCCTTCTTGGCGCGCGCCTTTGTCTTGGTCCAGTCGGCGCCGCCCAGCCGGTGCAGGGTGGGCGCCTCGCCTCCGACGTACTTGGTGATCTGCTCCAGCTGGTCGGTCGGGATGTACAGCCGGTCGCCGGGCTGGCCGCGCTTGGCGGGGGCGTACTCCACCACCAGGTACTCGCGGGTGGCGCCCTGCACGGTGCGCTGCACCATCTCGATGTAGCGGCCGACGCCGTGCTGCTCGTGGACGATGTAGTCGCCCGGCTCCAGGGTGAGCGGGTCGATCGTCTTACGGCGCCGCGCGGGCATGCGGGCGCCCTCCCGGCCGGCCGCCTTCTGCCCGGACAGGTCGGTCTCGGTGAGCACCGCCAGCTTGAGGTGCGGGTCGACGAAGCCGTTGTCGATGGAGCCGCACGCCACGTGCACGACCGACGGGGAGATCTCGGCGAGGTCGGCCTCCAGACGGGCCGCGATGCCCTCGCCGCCGAGCACCTCGACGGTACGGGCGGCCGGGCCGTGGGCCTCGGTGACGTAGACCGTGCGCCAGCCGTCGGCGAGCCAGCCCTTGGTGTCGGCGAGCGCCTTGGCGGTGTCGCCGCGGTAGGTCTCCGGGGCGTGCATGCCGAGCTTCAACGTATCCGCGTCCAGCTCTTCGTCCGCGGCGAACGGCGACACCGACCACCACATCATGTCCAGCTCGCGCGCGCGGTCGCGGACGTCGGCGATGGACCACAGGGAGGCCGCGCCCACGTCGATGGGCGCCTCGCCGCCGCCGGCGGTGGCCGCCCAGGAGGCCTGGAGGAACTCCTGCGAGGTGGCGACGAGGTCCGACGCGCGCGTGCGCACCCGCTCCGGGTCGCAGACGACGGCCATGGCGCCCTTGGGCAGCACGTCGAGCAGCAGCTCCATGTCGTCGACGAGGACCGGGGCCAGCGACTCCATGCCCTCGACGGCGATGCCCTCGGCGATCTTGCCGAGGAGTTCGCCCAGCTCCGGGTGCTGTTCGGCGAGGGCGGCCGCGCGCGTGCGGACGTCCTCCGTGAGCAGCAGCTCGCGGCAGGGCGGGGCCCACAGGCCGTGCTCGGCGACCTCCAGGGAGCGCTGGTCGGCGACCTTGAAGTAGCGGATCTCCTCGACGTCGTCACCCCAGAACTCGATGCGCAGGGGGTGTTCCTCGGTGGGCGGGAACACGTCGAGGATGCCGCCGCGGACCGCGAACTCGCCGCGCTTCTCGACCAGCTCCACGCGCGCGTACGCGGCGGCGGCGAGGGCGTCCACGACCTCGTTCAGATCGGCCGTCCGGCCCGACTTCAGGGACACGGGCTCCAGGTCGCCGAGGCCCTTGACCTGCGGCTGGAGCACGGACCGTACGGGCGCGACGACGACCGAGACCGGGCCGGTCTCGGGGTCGTCGGGGCTGGGGTGGGCCAGGCGGCGCAGCACGGCGAGCCGGCGGCCCACGGTGTCGCTGCGCGGGGAGAGCCGCTCGTGCGGCAGGGTCTCCCAGGAGGGGTACTCCACCACGCCGTCCGGCGGCAGCAGCGAGCGCAGCGCCGCCGCCAGGTCCTCGGCCTCGCGGCCCGTCGCCGTGACCGCGAGGACCGGGCGGCCGGACTCACGGGCCAGCGCGGCGATCGCGAAGGGGCGGGCCGCCGGGGGGCCGACCAGGTCGACGTGCATCCGGTTGCCGTCAGCGGCCGCGTTGATCGCTTCCGCGAGGGCGGCGTCCTTGACGACGGCGTCGAGCAGACCGTGCAGGCTCATGGAGGGGCTATCCGTTCCGGTGATGGGCAACGCGAATCGCCCGACGCGTGATACGGCCGGGGGGTCTCCAGCGTACGACGCTGCGCTGGGCGGCGCCGGACCTGTGGATAACGTCCGCTTCCCGGTGTCCGGCGCTGCTGTCGCGTACCAGGGGGCCGCCGGAAAAAAGGCCCGGCGCCGAAGAGTCCCCTTGGACTCCCGGCGCCGGGCCTCCTCCGCAACCCCCGTATGCGGTGGCTAATCCGTGGCGATGGCGTTCAGGACGTTCATCCGGCCCGCGCGGAACGCCGGGATCAGCGCCGCGAACAGGCCCACGAAGGCCGAGCCGAGGAACACCCCGCCGATCGTCGGCCACGGGATGTCGAGGACCTTCAGGCCCTCCAGGGCGAGCAGCTGCTGCGCGGTGGCGCCCCAGCCGATCCCCAGCCCGAGCCCGAGCAGCGCGCCGAACAGGGCGATCACCACCGACTCCAGGCGGATCATGCGGCGCAGCTGGCGGCGCGAGAGGCCGATCGCCCGCATCAGGCCGATCTCCCGGGTCCGCTCCACCACCGACAGCGCCAGGGTGTTCACCACACCCAGGATCGCGACGATGATCGCGAGGGCCAGCAGGCCGTAGATCATGTTCAGGAGCTGCCCGATCTGGTCCTTCAGGGCCTCCTTGTAGTCGGTCTGGTCGCGGACCTGGAACTGCGGGTAGTCGTGCAGCGCGTCCTTGAGGGCCTGGTAGGCGGCCGCTTCCTGGCCGTCCTTCGCCGTGGCGAAGACGAGCACGTCGAGCGGCATCCGGTCGGCCGGCACGTACTTGCCCACCGTCGTGATGGACGCGTACATCGCGCCCTTGTCGACGACGACCTCGTCGCTGGTGATCGCGCGGACCGTGAGGGCCGCCGTCGTGCCGTCCCTGAAGTCGACCTTCACCGTGGAGCCGAGGCTGATGCCGTGCTCCTCGGCGAAGCCCTCGAAGACGGACATCGAGTCGGGCCGGTAGGCGTCGGCGAGATCGCCGGCCACCGTCTTGGTCCGCACGTCCTGCGCGTACGACGGGTCGGCGGCGTTGATCGTCTCGTTCTTCACCCGCTTGCCGTCGGGGGTGATCAGATCGGCGTCGAGCACCTTGTACTCGGTGACCCGCTCCAGCCCGTCCACCGCCTTCACGGCCTGCACGGCCTGCGGCGTGATCAGCTGTCCCTGGTCGTGCTGGACGATGAAGTCGGTGCCGACGGTCTTGTCGAGCTGGTCGGTCGCCGAGGCGACCATCGAGGAGCCGACCACCGACAGGCACGCCACCAGCGCGAGCCCGATCATCAGCGCGGCGCCCGTGGCACCCGTACGGCGCGGGTTGCGCAGCGCGTTGCGCTCGGCCATGCGCCCGACCGGCCCGAAGACCCGCAGCAGGACGACGCCCAGCACCCGTACGACACCGCTCGCGAGCACCGGTCCGACGACCACGAAGCCGATCAGCGTGGCCACCACGCCCACGCCCAGCCACAGCGAGCCGTCGCTCGCCTTGTCGGCGGAGCCGGCCAGGTAGAGGGCGTAGCCGCCCGCGCCGGTCAGCAGCAGGCCGATCACGGCCCGTACGGCACCGGCCTTGGCGTCGGCCGGGGCGCCCACCTCGCGCAGGGCGGCCATCGGCGACACCCTGCCCGCGCGGCGGGCCGGGAGGCCGGCGGCCAGGACGGTGACGACGACACCGAGGACCAGGCCGAGCACCGGGGTCGTCCAGGCGATCGTCAGGTCGTTCGTGGACAGCTCCATGCCCATCAGGCCCATGAGTTCCATGAGCCCGATCGCCAGCCCCACACCGGCGCCGACGCCGAGCACCGAGCCGACGACGCCCAGCAGCAGCGCCTCGACCAGCACGGACCGGTTGACCTGCGTACGGCTCGAGCCGATGGCCCGCATCAGGCCGATCTCGCGGGTGCGCTGGGCGACCAGCATCGAGAAGGTGTTGATGATCAGGAAGACGCCGACCAGGAAGGCGATCCCGGCGAAGCCGAGCATCGCGTACTTCATGACGCCCATGAAGTCGCCGAGTTCCTCGGCGTTGGCGTCGGCGACCTCCTTGGCGGTCTGCACCTTGTAGCCGCCGTCGAGCGCGGCCGAGACGTTCTTCTTCAGCTGCGCGTCGGTGACACCGGTCGCGGCGGTGACGTTGACGTTGGTGTAGACGCCGGTCTCGCCGACCAGGGCCTGCTGGGCGGTCCTGGTGTCCAGGTAGAACATCGCGGCACCGGGGTTGGTGACGGTGAAGTCCGCGATGCCGGAGATCTTCGCCTGGTGCGTGCCGACGGCCGTGATGACACCGATCTCGTCGCCGAGCTTCAGCCCGTGCTTGTCGGCGGTGTCCGCGTCGACCATCACCTGGCCGGCGCCCTCCGGGGCGGACCCGGAGGTGATCTCCATGGTGCGGGCGTCGTTGGCGTTCCAGTTGCCGACGATGGTCGGCGCGCCGCTGGTCGGCGAGAGGTTGTCCTTGTCGGCGTCGACGACGGTCACGGAGGTCGAGAAGACGGTCCCCTCCGCCGACTTCACGCCTTCGGCGCCGCGTACCTCGTCGAGGACGGAGGCGGGCATCACGGGCGGCTTGCCGTTGCCGGAGGTGGTCTCGCCGGTGTCCGAGGAGTTCTTCGCGCTGACCGTGACGTCGGAGGCGGTGGCGGCGAACAGCTTGTCGAACGTCGTGTTCATGGTGTCCGTGAACACCAGCGTCCCGCACACGAACGCCACCGACAGCAGCACCGCCACGGCCGACAGGGCCATCCGCCCCTTGTGCGCGAGGAAGTTGCGCATCGAGGTCTTCAGGACGGTCATGACGTACGCCCCCGGGCGTCGAAGTCCTTCATGCGGTCCAGGACCTGCTCGGCGGTCGGGTTGTACATCTCGTCGACGATCCGGCCGTCGGCGAGGTAGAGCACGCGGTCCGCGTACGAGGCGGCCACCGGGTCGTGCGTGACCATCACGATGGTCTGCCCCAGGTCGTCCACCGAGCGGCGCAGGAAGCCGAGGACTTCGGCGCCCGCGCGGGAGTCGAGGTTTCCGGTCGGCTCGTCACCGAAGATGATCTCGGGCCGCGCGGCCAGCGCCCGGGCCACGGCCACGCGCTGCTGCTGGCCGCCGGAGAGCTGGGTCGGCCGGTGCTTGAGCCGCCCGGCGAGCCCGACGGTGTCCACCACGCGCGCGAGCCACTCCTTGTCGGGCTTGCGGCCGGCGATGTCCATGGGCAGCGTGATGTTCTCGAGGGCGTTCAGCGTCGGCAGCAGGTTGAACGCCTGGAAGATGAACCCGATCCGGTCTCGCCGCAACTGGGTGAGCTTTTTGTCCTTCAGCCCGGTGATCTCGGTCTCGTCCAGGTAGATCTGACCGCTCGTCACGGTGTCGAGCCCGGCGAGGCAGTGCATCAGGGTGGACTTGCCGGACCCGGAAGGGCCCATGATCGCGGTGAACTGGCCGCGGGCGATGTCCACGTCGACATGGTCGAGGGCGACGACGCGGGTCTCCCCGGCCCCGTAGGCCTTGACGACCTGCCGCGCCCGCGCGGCAACGGCCGTACGCCCTCCAGTGCCCCCGTGCCTGGGAATGGTCACAGCCGATGTCACGGTATGTCTCCTATGTCGGTCAACAGGTGGTCCGTGGCGAGCCGGTGAGGCTCGCACCGAGTGGTCACGTGGATGAGTCTCGCGGGCGCAGGGGGTCCGGTTCGATGGTGCTCGGCCCCCTCCTGTGCGGGGGAAAACCCCACCCCCGAAGCTGAGGTACGCCGTGGCCGCGGCGCCCTCAGCGGCGTAAAGCCAGGTTAAGGACGGCCCCGCCCCGTCTCGTCCTCCGCCCGGACGAACCCTCCCCGAGCCGTTGTACGGAGGAACCCCTAGGGGCCGTCCACCGACAGGCGGATCCGCTCTCGGGGTCACGGTCCGCCCTTCGGCCCACCCAGACTGCACCCTCCCGCTGCGTCAGGGACAAGTGCGAAGCTGTCCTGCGGCAGATAGGTGCAAGGGGAAGGAATTTCGTGGGCCAGGGGGACACCGAGCCGATGAGCCAGGGCGACACCGGCATACGCGAGGCCACCGCCGGCCGGCCACGGGACACCCGGGGCCGCGGTGCCGTCGTCGCCGCGCTGATGCTCTCCATGGCGCTCGCCGCGCTGGACTCCACCATCGTCGCCACCGCCGTCCCGCAGATCGTCGGCGACCTCGGCGGCTTCTCCGTCTTCTCCTGGCTGTTCTCCGGCTATCTGCTCGCCGTCACGGTCAGCCTCCCGGTCTACGGCAAGCTGTCCGACACCTTCGGCCGCAAACCGGTGCTGATCGTCGGCGCGTCCGTCTTCCTGCTCGGCTCGCTGCTGTGCGCGCTGGCCTGGAACATGGGCGCGCTCATCGCCTTCCGCGTCGTCCAGGGCCTGGGCGGCGGCGCCCTCCAGGGCACGGTCCAGACCCTCGCCGCCGACCTCTACCCGCTCGACGAACGCCCGAAGATCCAGTCCAAGCTGTCCACCGTGTGGGCCGTCTCGGCGGTGGCCGGCCCCGGCGTGGGTGGCCTGCTCGCCGCGTACGCCGACTGGCGCTGGATCTTCCTCGTCAACCTGCCGATCGGCGGACTCGCCCTCTGGCTGATCGTCCGTCATCTGCACGAGCCGCGGCGGAAGAAGGCGGGCACGCACGCGCGTGTCGACTGGGCGGGTGCCCTGGCCGTGTTCGCCTGCGGCGGGGTGCTGCTGACCGCGCTGGTGCAGGGCGGGGTGGCCTGGCCGTGGCTGTCGGCGCCGTCGCTGGCGCTGTTCGGGACCGGGCTCGCGCTGGTGGCGGTCGTGGTGCTGGTGGAGCGCCGGGCGGCCGAGCCGATCATCCCCGGCTGGGTCTGGCGGCGCCGTACGATCGCGGCCGTCAACCTGGCGCTGGGCGCCCTGGGCCTGCTCATGGTGGCCCCCGCGGTGTTCCTGCCGACGTACGCCCAGTCGGTGCTCGGCCTCGGCCCCGTCGCCGCCGGGTTCGTGCTCTCCGTGTGGACGCTCAGCTGGCCGGTGTCGGCGGCGCTCAGCCAGCACGTCTACCGCAGGATCGGCTTCCGCGACACGGCGATGCTGGGCATCGGCACGGCCACGCTGATCCTGGCCGCGTTCCCGCTGCTGCCGTACCCGGGCGAGGCCTGGCAGCCGACGCTGCTGATGCTGCTGCTCGGGGCCGCCCTGGGCCTGTTCCAGCTGCCGCTGATCATCGGTGTGCAGTCGACGGTCGGCTGGGCGGAGCGCGGCACGACCACCGCGTCGGTGCTGTTCTGCCGGCAGACCGGTCAGACGATCGGCGCGACCCTCTTCGGCGCGATCGCCAACGGCGTGCTGGCCGCCCGCCTGGGCGGTGCCGGCGACCTCGACTCCGTCGCGCGGGGCCTGGACACCGGCGCCGCCTCCGAGGCGACCCGCCGGGCGGTCGCGGACGCGGTGCACGCGGTGTACCTGGGCGCGGCGGGGGCGGCGGCGCTGGCGTTCCTGGCGCTGCTGGTGCTGGCCCCGCGACGGTTCCCGGTCCTCGCGGAGACGTGAGGAGAAGCGAGGACAGGTGAGCCGCCGCCGCGAAAAAGGGGGCGCCTCCAGGGACGCCCCGGTCCTACTCTGGCCCTCATGGTGACCTTGGAGCGGCTGCGATCCGACCACGCGGAGGCCCTGCTGGCCTTCGAGCGGGAGAACCGCGCGTACTTCGCCCGCGCGGTGCCCGATCGCGGGGACGCGTACTTCGCCGAGTTCCCCGCCCGCCACCGCGCGCTGCTCGCCGAACAGGACGCCGGAGTCTGCCACTTCCACGTCGTACTGGACGAGGACGGGCGGCTGGTCGGCCGGGTCAACCTGGTCGACGTCGAGGACGGCACGGCCGAACTCGGCTACCGCGTGGGCGCCCGCGCGGCGGGCCGGGGCGTCGCCACGGAGGCGGTGCGCCTGGTGTGCGAGAGGGCGGCCACGGCGTACGGACTCCGCGCGCTCACCGCGGTCACCACGCTCGACAACGCGGCCTCCAGGACCGTGCTCGAACGCAACGGCTTCACCACCGTCGGCCACCTCACCATCGACGAGCGCCCCGGAGTCCGCTACCGGCGCGAACACCTGCTCTAGGATCCGCGGTCATGGGGCCGGAGACACAGGTTGTGCTCAAAGGGCGCGGGGGAACCTTTCGGCTGGACGGCCGGACGATAACGGTGGTGCGCGGACGCACCGTTCGGGAGATCCCCCTGCGGGCCGTCGAGGCGGTGGAGCGGGGCGCGGACTGGCGGTCCGTCGGACTGCGGATCACCGGCGGCGGCCCGGAGCCCGCGTTCACCGTCCGCACCGGCAACACCGCCGCCGTGCGGGCATTCACCGAGGTGCTGGGGCGGGCGCTGGACGGAGTCACACCGGTGCCGGACGGACAGGCGCTGATCACCACCCGCCCCCGGCCGCTCCGACTGCCCGTGCCGTCCACACGCGCGTCCCGCGTCACGGCGCTGGTGCTCGGCTGGGCGGCCCTGATCGTCCTGGCGGCCGCCGGCACGGAGGACTCCACCGAAGCCGGCCTCGTCGTCGCCGGCACGCCCGCCGGACCCATGGGGCTCTGGATGCTCGCACTGGCCTGGCGGTTCTTCCTGCGCGACCCCTGGATCCTGCGCCGACGCGGGGTGACGGTGCCCGGGCAGGTCGTCCGGTACATCACCTCCACCAAGCAGCAGGCCATGTACCCCGTCTACCGGTTCACCACGGTCACGGGCGAGACCCTGACCCAGGAGTCCTCGGTGTCCGTGCTGAAGCGCCTGGCACACCCCGGCGTCGACGTGACCTACGACCCGCTGGACCCGACCCGGGTGCGGGGCGCTCGTGCGCTCGGCCATCTCAGCGCCGGGCTGCTCCTCGCCCTGTTCGGCGCGAGCGCCGCCCTGGTGGCCCTGACGGGCGTCGCGCTGGCCCTCACCCCGCTGTGAGCGACGGCCGGCCGACGGTTCAGCCCACCCGGCGACGCCCGGCGGTTCACCCCGGCCGGCGGAACCACGCCGTGGCCTCCGGCAGGCACAGCAGCACCAGGGCCGGTGCGGTCAGCACGATGCGTACCGCCGCGTCCAGGAACTCCCCGACCGTCTCGGCCTCGCCCACGGTGGCGAAGGACCCGATGACGACGAAGGCGAGGATCAGGCAGGACGCGAGCCGGACGCCGAGGCGGGCACCGCCGTCGTACGTCAGGGCGAGCAGCGCGCACACTCCCAGCAGGAGCCAGGGCGCGAACCGTTGGCCCAGCTCGTAGGACGACAGGCCGTCGGTCAGTGCGAGCAGGGAGAGCAGCCCCACCCCCACGCACGCGTACACCAGGATCTGGGCCGCGCGTACCTGGACGGGCATCACCGGCCCGGCGGCAGAACTCATCTCATCCCCCTCGTGATCGTCGCCCGATGGTAGATCACGCGCGGAAAGCGCATACCGACCACTCAGTTTGGCGAAACCGTCGCGCGCTCCCGGTGCTCCGAGTAGCGTGCGTGCCCCGCACCACACCCCCCACTCCCTGCGGTCCGCCGCCCCGGACCCGAGCCGCGCAAGGAGCACCGGGATGTCCTCCGACCCGTATCCGACGTACCCCTGGCAGCCGGCGCCCCCACCGCCGCCGCACGCCCACCGAAGGCCGGCGAACGCCCCGCTCGGCCACCACAGCGACCTGCGGATCCTGCGCAGCGCCTACCGCTGGCAGCGGCGCGTGGCCACGCTCACCGCGCTCGGTTACTTCACGCTGTTCCTCATCCTGTCGGCGTACGCGCCGTCGTTCATGACGGCCGACGTCACCGGCGGACTGCCCGTCGGGCTGCTGCTGGCGCTGGTCCAACTGCCCGTCACCTGGCTGGCGATCGCGCTGTACGAGCACACCGCGCGGCGCTACGTCGACCCGCTCGCCGACCGGATCCGCCGGCAGTCCGAGGTGGAGGCCAGGCGGGAGGCGGCGCGATGAACGTCTTCAGCGACTCCGCGCAGACGATGTCCCTGGTCGCCTTCACCGCCATCGCCACGATCACCCTGCTGCTGTGCGTGATGACCGGCCCGGACCGCGACGACCTCGACGAGTTCTACACCGGCTACAGCTCCCTGTCGCCGATGCGCAACGGCCTGGCGATCGCGGGCGACTACATCTCCGCCGCGACCGTGCTGGGCACGTGCGGGGTCATCGCGCTCTACGGCCACGACGGGATCGTGCTCGCGCTGAGCACGGCCCTGTCGCTGATGCTGCTGATGTTCCTGCTGGCCGAACCGCTGCGCAACGCGGGCCGGTTCACGATGGGCGACGCCTTCGCGCGCCGTATGCCCGGGCGCACCGTGCGAATGACGGCGTGCGTGGTGACGCTGGCCGCGCTGCTGCCGCTGATGCTGGTGCAGCTCGCGGGCACCGGACAGCTGCTGGCGTTCATCCTGGGCTTCTCCGGCAACGAGGTGAAGACGGGCTGCGTCATCGGCCTGGGCGCGCTGATGATCTCCTACGCGGCGATCGGCGGTATGAAGGGCACCGCCCTCATCCAGATCCTGAAGATGGTCATCCTGCTCGGCTCGGGCGCCGCGGTCGCCGTGCTCGTCCTGAGCAGGTTCGACTGGGACCCGACGGCCCTGTTCTCCGCGGCGGCGGCGCGCAGCGGGGTGGGCGACGCGTTCCTCGGCTCGGGGCTGGAGTTCGCGGGCGGCCCCTATCCGCGCGTCGACATGATCAGCGCCCAGTTGTGCGTGGTGCTCGGCGGCGCCTGCCTGCCGCACGTCACCATGCGCATGTACACCGCCTCCAGCGCTCCTCAGGTACGGCGTTCGATGTCCTGGGCGGTGGCCGGCGTGGCGGTGTTCGTGCTGGTCATCACGGTCATCGGGATGGGCGCGACGGCGCTCGTCGGGCGGGAGGCGATCGCGCTGGCGGACCCGCAGGGCAACTCGGCCTATCTGCTGGGCTCCCAGGCGGCGCTCGGGCCGGAGGTGTCGACCGCGGAGACGTTTCTGTTCACGACGGTCGCGACGGCCGTGTTCCTCACGGTGCTCGCCTCCGTCGCCGGCATGATCCTCGCCTGCGCCAACTCCCTGGCCCACGACGTGTTCGCGGCCCGCGTGCAGGAGATGCCGGCCCGCCGCGAGATGACGCTGGCCCGCGTCTCCGCGCTGGCGGTCGGCGTCCCCGCGATCCTGCTGGCCACGCTCGTCCAGCACCGCAGCCTGCAGCCGCTGGTCACGCTCTCCTTCAGCCTCGGCGCCTCGGCCATCGCCCCCGCGCTGGTCTACAGCCTCTTCTGGCGCCGCTACACCCGCGCCGGCCTGCTCGCCACCCTCATCGGCGGCACCCTCGCGGTCCTCGTCCTCACCCCGGGCACCAACCTGGTCTCCGGCTCCCCCGTCTCCGCCTTCCCGGAGGCCGACTTCACCTACTTCCCCTTCACCACCACCGGCCTGGTCTCCGTCCCCCTCGGCTTCGCCTTCGGCTGGCTGGGCACGGTGCTCTCCGGCCTGCGGAGGGCGGAGGAGGAGCGCCGGCAGTACGAGGCGGTGGAGGGCTGGATCCTGGCGGGGGCGGTGCGCAGGAGCGAATGAGGACAAGCGAGGAGGAGAGGGGGCGCGTCACTCCGCGGGCGCGTGCCCGCCCGTGAGCGCCGCCAGGCTCTCGCGTACGTGGTCCATGTGCGCCTGTACGTCGTCCCAGCGCTCCCCGTGCTCCCGCAGCACCCGCTCGGTCTCCCGGGCGATCTGCTCCTCCCGCGCCCGCGCCTCGGCGACGATCTCCGCGGCACGCTCCTGTGCCTCCTCCTGCCGGCGGCGGGCGGACTCCTCGGCCTCGGCGAAGGCCTGCTCGGCCTCGGCGAGCGCGGCCTCGGCGCGCGCCACCTGGTCGGCGTGGCGGGCATCCAGCGCGGCGGCGCGCTCGGCGGCCTCGCGTTCGACGGTGGCCCACCGCTCGGCGTGCTCCTTCTGCTGGTCGGCGAGGAGCGCGGTGGCGCGCTGCCGCATCTCGCGGAGGGCGGTCAGCGCCTCCGTACGGCTCTCCTTCACCTCGCGCCGGGCCGTGACGCGGATCTCGTCGGCCTCGGCGCGCGCCGCGAGCAGCCGGTGGCGGGCGCGGTCCTCGGCGTCCGTGCGGAGCGCGTCGGCCTCCGCCTGCGCCTCCCGGCGCACGCTGTCGGCGTGCGCCTCCGCCTTCGCGACACGATGTTTCGCCTCGCGCCGAGCCCGCTCGCGTACGGCCGCCGCCTCATCCTCCCCGAGCTGGAACAGGCGCCGGGCGCTCTCCCCCAGCGCCTCGTACGTCTGCGGCGGGAGCTGGTCGACCTCCTCCCGCAGCCGCTCCACCTCCGCCTCCATCTCCTTGGCGAGCACGGTGAGACGGGCGGCCCGTTCCCACGCGGCGTCACGGTCGCGGCAGAGCGCCGAGACGGACGCGTCGACCTGCTCGGGGCGGTAACCGCGCCCCCGGACCACGGCCGCAAAGCCATGTGGTGACACCGATGTGCTGCTCATCCCGGGACCCCTCTCCACCGACTCACCCGAAACGACGTACGAACGATCACGGACGTCGTACGAACGATTGCGACTGACGATTTCGCGCACATCTTGATGGATCGGCAGGAAAAGCCCACAACGCAACACTCCACGCCATGTTCCACACAAAAGGGCCTGGCCCGGTCCTTCACGACCGGGCCAGGCCCTTTCTGACACTCCGTCAAACGGATGTCACAGCAGCCCGTCCCACATCTGCTCCAGCAGCACGGACCACCAGCTCTCCGGCGAACCGAGCGCCGCCGGGTCGAGGGCGGCCAGCTGGGCCTGGAAGTCGACGGTCCAGCGGCCCGCCTGCTCCTGGTTCAGCCCGAACCGCAGCCGCCACATCCGGCCGAGCAGCGCCAGGCAGCGCGCGAACTCCGGCAGACCGGTGTTCACGAACTGCGGCGGCACCGGCGCCCCGCCCGGACCGGCCTCGACGGGCACGGCGACGATGTTCGCCGTGCCGTACTGCACACAGATCGCCTTGCCGAAGTCGCTGCCCATGACGAGGTATGACCCCGCGTCCGCGGCGGGCTGCACCCCGCGCTCCTGCGCCAGCTCCGCCAGCGTCGGCACCGGACGTCCCGGCTGGGCCTGCGCCCAGAAGAACGGCCCCAGGTCGACCGGCAGGCCGGCCACCACCAGGGTGTGCGCCACGATCGGCGGCACGCCCTGCCGGGACACCGCGGCCTGCTCGAACCGGAAGACGCCCGGCCCGAACGCCGCCGCCAGCTCCTGCGCGATGGCCTCCGGCGGAAGGGGCGGCGCCGGCTGCACCGGCGGCAACGGTGCGCGCACCGGCGCCGGACGCGCCGGCCCGTCGGCCACCTGGTGCAGCTCGCCCTGGTGCGCCAGCAGCTGCTGCATGCCCTGCTGCCGGCTCGCGTGGTCCGCGCCGTACGGCGCGATGGACGTGATCCGCGCCTGCGGCCACTGCTCCCGGATCATCCGCGCGCAGTAGGCACCCGGCAGCTCGCACGACTCCAGCTCGGTGTGCAGCTCCAGCACCTGGTCCGGCGGCACGTTCATCGCCCGCAGCTCGTGGAAGATCTGCCACTCCGGATGCGGGGTGCCCGGCGCGGAACGCCGGATCAGCTGCTGCTCCGAGCCGTCCTGGGCGCGGTAGCGGAGGACGGCCTGGTAGCCGGGACCGACGGTCGGCTGACCGGTGGGCTGCTGCGGGTAGCCGTACGCCGGGGGCTGCGCACCCGGCACGGGCTGACCCGGCGCGGGCGGCATCGGCTGGGGGGCGCCGGGGGGTACGCCGGGGACGCCCGGGGCCTGCGGCGGCGGGGGCACGCCCGGACCGCCCACCGGGGGCGCGGCCAGCATGGTCTCCGCGTGGTGTACGGCACCCTGCGCGCCCGGCGTGCCCGGCGTGCCCGGGGCGCCCGGAGGCTGCGGCGCCCCCGGGGCGCCGGGAGTGCGCGGGGCGCCCGGAGCACCCGGTGCGCCGGGAGGGCCCGGGGGCTGCGGCGCGCCCGGACCCGCCGGACCCATCTGCGAGGGGTCGGCCAGCATGGTGGCGGCATGGTGGACACCGCCCGGAGGCGTGCCACCGGGGACACCCGGCGGGTTCGGCGGCTGCGGCGCGCCCGGGCCGGCCGGACCTTCGGGGCCGTCGGGACCGAGGGCGGACACGAGCTGGGTGGGCACGTACGCGCCGCCCGCCGGAGTGCCCTGCGCACCCGGCGGCGGGGGCGTACCGCCCGGCCGAACACCCGGCGTGCCCGGCGCACCCGGCGGAGGCGGAGGCGTCGCCCCCCGGCCACGGCGCGGCGGCGGGGCCGCCTTGCTGGTCGCGGCGTCGGCGATGTCACCGGCGTTCGACGGAAGCGGCTGGGCGGCCGACTGCGGGTAGCCGTAGGACGGCGCGGGCGGCGGCGTGCTCCCCTGCGGTGCGCCAGGGACCGGCGCCCCGGGGGTGGGCGGCATGGAGGGAGGCGGCGGCGTGCTGTGCGCACCGGGCGGCGTACCCGGAGCGCCCGGAGTACCTGGCGCGCTCGGCACACCCGGAGCACCGGGGGCACCCGGCATCCCAGGAGCACTTGGGACACCCGACGCGCCAGGCGTACCCGGCGCATCCGGCGTGCCCGGAGCACCCGGCATCCCAGGGGCGCTCGGCGCGTTCGGCACGCCGGGACCACCCGGCGTACCGGGAGCACCCGGAGCGGGAGCGCTCGGCACGCCCGGCATACCCGGGCCGCCCGCAGCCCCCACACCAGACGGCGCGCCCTGCGCCCCCAGCGCGTTCGGATCGTCGATCGCCGGCGCGATCGCCGTCGGCGGCAGCTGGCTGCCCCCCGACATCAGCGCCGTCTTCGCGTCCGGCACCACCACCGGCGGAGTCTCGTCGTCGGCACCGCTCAGCGGCGGCGCGAACACGGTCTCCGGCAGCGGTACCGAACGGTCCTCACCGGCATCCGCGTTGGTGTCGGTCCCGGCCCAGGGCGTCGCCCCTACGGGCACACCCGGCGCGCCCGGCGCCGACGCGCCGGTGGGAATCCCCGCCTGCGTCTGCGGCAACGCCGCACCGGCGGCCGGAGTCGCGGAACCGGGCACCGCATCCACGGGCCCGCCGCCCTCAGGCGCCGCACCCGCAGGAACCGAATCCACAGGTTCCCCAGCCGCAGGCACCGCATCCTCCGGCGCCCCGCCCCGGAACCCGTCCCGGGACTCGCCCCGAGCCGCACCCCGATGGTCCGGAATGCCCAGCCTGTCCGCCGCGTCCTGCAACCACTCCGGCGGAGTCAGCAGGAACGACGTCTGATTGAGGTCCACCCGCGCCGGAGGCGCCGGCGCCGGCTCGCCGGCCACCTCGTCACGGCCGTACTCCTCCTCGTACCGGCGGATCACCTCACCCACCGGCAGCGACGGCCACAGCGTGGCCTCCCCGCTGTCCCGGGCGATCACCAGCCGCTGCGCGCCGCCGTCCGAACGCGGCCCGTCCGCGCGGTCCTCGGCCCACACCACGAACCCGAGCTCGAACTCGCGCACCCGCACCTCACGGTGCTGGTACGACGGCACGTCCCCGTTGATCCACTCTTCCGCGCGCTCCTGCGCCTGCGCGAACGTCACCATCGGTCAGCTCACTCCCCCGACACCGGCACGGACCGCGCGAAACCGCCGTCCACCATCAGATTCGCCACCGTCTCCAACTCCGGCGGCGATCCCGCGAGCCGCGACAGAAAGGCGTCGAAGTCCTCCCCGCACGGCAGCAGCAGCCGCTCCACCCGCTCGGCGGGCGACCACGAGGGATCCACGTCCCGCGCGTCGTCGTACGCGCAGAACCACACCGAACCGATCCGCTCGCCCTTCACCTTCACGGCCAGCAGACCGCCCTGCACGAACCCGACCCCCAGATAGTCCTTGGTCAGGTGATCCCGCAGACACTTGTTGACGTACACCAGGTCGTTGACCGCCGCCTCGTCCCGCACCGTGAAGAACGGCTGGTCGACCAGCAGCCCCAACTCCGCGTCCAGCGCGGTCCCGACCGGCGCGCAGCCGCCCGCCGCCTTCAGGAACGAGCGGTAGGCGCCCGGCAGCCGGTACCCCAGCTCCTCCTCGACGCCCTGCACCTGCGCCTCGCTCACCGCCACACCCGACTTCGGCAGCCCGAAGTGCGCCGGACGCGTCTCCTGCAACGGCCGCGTACCCCGCTTAGCCTGGTCCACCGCCGCCGTCGCGATACCGCCGTGATGCCGCAGCAACGCCTTCACCTCGACCGGCACCAGCTCCAGCCGCCGCGTCCCCGCCACGTGGTGCCACGTCCAACCGTGCGGCGTCGCCACCGCCGGCACCGTGTCCCACAGCTCGTGCCCGGACGCCGACAGCGCCGCGTTCGCCGAGACGTAGTCCGTCAGCCGCAGTTCGTCGACACCGAAACCCTCCGGCGGATCCGCGATCTCCGCCGCCGCCCGCGCGTAGGGCGAGAAGTCGGGGTAGCCGTGCTCGTCCACCCGCACCCCTCTCGGGTGACGGGCCGCCCGGACCGGATCCGGGAAATGCACGACCTGCCCGGCGTAGGCCGCGTTCGGCGGCGCGGCTTGCTGCCCGAGCCGACCTGTCGTCATGGCGGTTGCCCCCTGCGGCACTCTGTACGACCCGTAACGACCGACTCCGGCCACTACGCCCCGTATCGACTTCTCTGCTCCGACGCACCCCTTGACCCGGGCACGCCCACCGCGCGCGGCGCGGTGTCGACAGCCTATGCGGTATGAGGAAACCGGTCACCGGCGCCGGTCACGCCCGCCCCGCGCCACCGGACGCCCGCCTTCCGCCCCCACCGGTACACGACCCCACCGCCATCCGCTCCCCACCCCACCCCTGACACACCGTCACCATCGCGTCACCACCACGTGACAGCACACCCCCGACCGTGCGTGTCGAGCCGCCCCAGCTTCCGCACCTGCCACGGCATTTGGCACTCTGTGTCCGCCGGGGGGATGCTCGGGAGGGGAAGACGATCATGAACGCGACGCAAACAGGACCGCACACCAGCGCCTCCGGCGACCCCCGCGTCGGCTGGAGCGCCACCGACGAGCGCCCGGCGCCCACGCTGCGTCACCGCCGCGACGGCATACTCCCCACCGTCGCCGCCGCCCTCTCCGTCCGCGGCGCCACCCTCACCGGCACCGCCGCCCGCGGCGACCAGCCCCCGACGCTCCACCCCCTGGTCCAGGACTTCCTCGACACCCTCACCAGCGCCCAGCGCGACCGCTTCACCGGCCGCTGCGCCGAGACCATCCTCATCTCACGCCACCTCGCCACCGCCGACGCCGCCCGCAGCAAACGCGCCGCCCGCCGGCCCATGACCAACGGCGAAGCCCGCAAAGCCCTCAAACAGGCCAAACTCACCGCCCGCCGCATCCGTGAGGACGGCGACCCCCTGCACGGCAGCTTCGCCGCGCCGTGCCGCGCCTGCACCGCCCTCAGCGCCCACTTCGGCGTCCGCATCGTCGACCCCACGGCAACCGACGACTGACCCGCACAGCCGCCTCACCACCACACGACGAGCAAGGGCAGATGCACACCGACCGCACCTCCACCACCCGCTTCTCCGTCCCCGTCGACGCCGCCCTGCGCGCCGCCGGCTGGCAACCCGGACGCTGGGACATCAAACAGGCCGAGATCTGGGCCGACACCCTGCGCGAGCACACCTCACCGGCCGGCCACCGGCACGCCGTCTTCCCCGCCGCCGTCGAAGCCTGGGCCGAATTCGGCGGTCTCCAGATCAACCCCACCGGCCCCGGCCGCCAGCTCGCCCCCGCCGCCCTGCACCTCGACCCGCTGCACGGCCTCCACATGGCCCGCACCCTCGGCGACCTCGGCCGCGCCCTCGACACCGAGGTCAGCCCCCTCGGCGCCGAAACCGAGACCCAGGCCCTCCTCGCCATCGACACCGAAGGCCGCGTCTACGCCCTCGACCACACCGGCGACTGGTACCTCGGCCCCGACATCGACCACGCCCTCACCACCCTCGTGGCAGGCCTGGAACCCGTACGCCTCACAGCGGACCGAGGGGCCTGAAACCAGGCAGAGCGCCCTACGACGACGCCGGAATCACCGCCGACACCCGAAAACCCCCCGCATCCGTCGGCCCCGACACGAACACCCCGCCGAGCCCCACGACCCGCTCCTTCATCCCCACCAGCCCATTGCCCCCCGACGGCAACCGCGCCGACGACGCGGCCCCCATCTCCGGCGGCGGCTCGTTCTCCACCTGCATCGCGATCTCCGACGCCCGATGCGCCAGCCGCACATACGTCTTCGCCCCGGCGGCATGCTTGTGGACGTTGGTCAACGCCTCCTGCACCACCCGATACGCGGTCTGCTCGATCTCCGGCGCATACGCCCGCGCCTCCCCCTCCACCGACAGATCCACGACCATCCCGGCCGCCGCCGACTGCCCGATCAACTCGTCCAGCTCCGACAGACAGGGCCCCTCCCCCGTCTCATCGACAGCCCGCGACGCCGCCGCGGCCGCCGCCGCACCCACCGCCGCCAGCGGCACCGACGCCCGCTCACGCCGCCCGGCGCCGTCCCCCGCCGTCCGCAGCACACCGAGCATCTCCCGCAACTCGGTCAACGCCTGCCGCCCCATGTCCCCCACGAGCGCGGCATTCTTCACCGCCTTCTCGGGATCCTTCCGCGCCACCGCCTGCAACGCCGCCGCATGCACGACCATCAAACTCACCCGATGCGCGACCACGTCATGCATCTCCCGGGCGATCCGAGTCCGCTCCTCGTTACGCGCCCACTCGGCCCGCTCCTCCGCCCGCTCCGCGAGCAACTGAAGCTCCCGCTCCAGCGAGTCCGCCCGCTCCCGCAGACTCTCCATCAACCGCCGCCGCGCCCCCACGTACAGACCCAGCAGCAAGGGCGGCGCGGTGACCCCCAGCGAGGCAGTGATCGAGATGAAGGGGACGAACCAGTCCCCGACGCTCAGCTCCACTTCCCCGTGCGCCATGTCCTGCCGCGCCCGTACCAGCGTCACCACGAGCGTCCCCACCAGCGACATGCCCGCCAGCGCCGCGATGATCCGGCGCGGCAGCTCGGAGGCGGCGAGGGTGTAGAGCCCCACAACCGTCAGCAGCAGACCCATCTGCGCCGGCGAGATCGCGATCGACACCAGCACGACCGCGATCGGCCACATCCGACGCAGCAACAGCGTCGAACCGGCCACGACCCCGAAAACGACCCCCGCCGCCTCCGGAATCCCCGCGTCCTGCGCGAAGGGATACCCCTCCGCCCCGCACTCCAGCGCCGACACCAACGCGAGGCTCCAGTCGAGCACCGCGCCGCGCCGCCTCTCCCACCACCACGGCCCCGAACGGGCCTCCGTGTGGTCATCCCCCGTCGTGGTCATGCCCTCCAGCCTACGGGCGCCCGGGTCCGCATTTCCGGCGAGTTTCGACGACTGGCCGTTCGCCTCCGTAACCCCCCATTCCGGCCGGACACGGCCTTCGGCGGATCCGGGAGGGTGATCAAAGTCCTGAAGGGGGCGGACTTGTACCGTCGCATCGCGGGGTCTTGGTACGGCATAGTGTTGGGTGCCGACTCGGCGACCTGACCGAATGTCCGGTTCAGGCGAGTTCCATCCCCCATGGTGTAATCAGGCAGCACTGAGGGTTTTGGTCCCTTAAGTTCAGGTTCAAATCCTGATGGGGGAGCTCCTGACATCCGGGCCCCGACATCCACGTCGGGGCCCGCAGCCATGTCCCCCCAGAAACCCCCCGGTATCCTGCGGTTGTCCACACCCCCTCCACAGCCGAAGGGCATCCCGTGAGCGCCATTCGCCCGGCAGCCGTCGTCGTTCTCGCAGCGGGTGAGGGCACCCGTATGAAGTCGGCCACACCGAAGGTCCTGCACGAGCTGTGCGGCCGCAGTCTCGTCGGTCATGTGCTCGCCGCGGCCGGTGAGTTGGAGCCGAAGAATCTGGTCGTCGTGGTCGGGCACGCCCGGGAGCAGGTGACCGAGCACCTCACCGCCGTCGCCCCTGGCGTCCGTACCGCCGTGCAGGCCGAGCAGAAGGGCACCGGGCACGCCGTCCGGATGGGCCTGGAGGAGCTGGGCGGGGCGGTCGACGGGACCGTCGTGGTCGTGTGCGGGGACACCCCTCTGCTCACCGGCGACACGCTGAAGCAGCTCGCCCAGACCCACGCCGACGACGGCAACGCGGTGACCGTGCTCACCGCCGAGGTCCCGGACGCCACCGGATACGGGCGGATCATCCGCGACGAGGCCACGGGCGCCGTCACCGCGATCGTCGAGCACAAGGACGCCTCCGAGACGCAGCGCGTGATCCGGGAGATCAACTCCGGGGTGTTCGCGTTCGACGGCCGGCTGCTCGCGGACGCGCTGGGGAAGGTCCGTACGGACAACAGCCAGGGTGAGGAGTACCTGACGGACGTCCTCGGGATCCTGCGCGAGGCGGGGCACCGCGTCGGCGCGTCCGTCGCCGCCGATCACCGGGAGATCGCCGGGATCAACAACCGCGTGCAGCTCGCCGAGGCCCGGCGGATTCTCAACGACCGGCTGCTGGAGCGGGCCATGCTCGCGGGTGTGACGGTCGTCGACCCCGCCACCACCTGGGTCGATGTCACCGTCACGTTCGAGCAGGACGTCGTCGTGCACCCGGGCACCCAGTTGCAGGGCACCACCCATCTCGCCGAGGGCTCGGAGGTCGGTCCGAACAGCCGGCTGAAGAACACCCGGGTCGGCGCGGGAGCGCGGGTGGACACCACCGTGGCCGAGCAGGCGACCGTCGGCGCGGAGGCGACCGTGGGGCCGTATGCCTATCTGCGGCCGGGGACCCGCCTGGGGCGGAAGGGCAAGATCGGGACGTACGTCGAGACGAAGAACGCCTCGATCGGCGAGGGGACCAAGGTGCCGCACCTGTCCTACGTCGGTGACGCGACGATCGGCGACCACACCAACATCGGCGCGGCGAGCGTGTTCGTGAACTACGACGGTCAGGAGAAGCACCACACCACGGTCGGCTCGCACTGCCGTACCGGTTCGGACAACATGTTTGTGGCTCCTGTCACCATCGGGGACGGCGCCTACACGGCTGCCGGCTCCGTGATCACCAAGGATGTGCCGCCCGGCTCGCTGGCTGTGGCCCGTGGTCAGCAGCGGAATATCGAGGGTTGGGTGGCTCGTAAGCGTCCGGGGAGCGCGGCGGCGAAGGCGGCCGAGGCGGCGTCCCGGAAGCCGGATGGCGAAGGCTGACCGGAAACAGGTGCGTCTGGGACGGCGTACCGTGATAAGTGCACACCCGCACCCCACCAGCTGAGACGACGATTCTCGTGCCCCAGCTGCGAGACGTCGTGTCAACACCCAGCTGAGACACCTCTGAGGAGAAAGTGCTGTGACCGGGATCAAGACGACCGGCGAGAAGAAGATGATGTTCTTCTCCGGCCGCGCCCACCCCGAGCTTGCCGAGGAGGTCGCCCACCAGCTGGGTGTCGGGGTCGTCCCGACGAAGGCCTTCGACTTCGCCAATGGCGAGATCTACGTCCGCTACCAGGAGTCCGCGCGTGGCGCGGACTGCTTCCTGATCCAGAGCCATACGGCTCCGATCAACAAGTGGATCATGGAGCAGCTGATCATGATCGACGCGCTGAAGCGTGCGTCGGCCCGCTCCATCACGGTCATCGTGCCCTTCTACGGTTACGCGCGGCAGGACAAGAAGCACCGGGGTCGTGAACCGATCTCGGCGCGTCTGATCGCCGACCTGATGAAGACGGCGGGTGCCGACCGGATCCTGACCGTGGACCTCCACACGGACCAGATCCAGGGCTTCTTCGACGGGCCGGTGGACCACCTGTTCGCGCTGCCGCTGCTCGCCGACTACGTGGGCAAGAAGGTGGACCGCGAGAAGCTGACGGTCGTGTCGCCGGACGCGGGTCGCGTGCGGGTCGCGGACCGCTGGTGCGACCGGCTGGGCGCGCCGCTGGCGATCGTGCACAAGCGGCGTGACAAGGACGTGGCGAACCAGGTGACGGTCCACGAGGTCGTGGGTGAGGTCAAGGGCCGGGTGTGTGTCCTGGTCGACGACATGATCGACACGGGTGGGACCATCTGCGCCGCCGCCGACGCGCTCTTCGCGCACGGGGCGGAGGACGTCATCGTCACCGCCACGCACGGTGTGCTGTCGGGGCCTGCCGCGGACCGGCTCAAGAACTCCCGCGTGAGCGAGTTCGTGTTCACGAACACGCTGCCGACGCCGGGTGAGCTGAGCGGCGACCTCGACAAGATCACGGTGCTGTCCATCGCGCCCACGATCGCGAGCGCGGTGCGTGAGGTGTTCGAGGACGGTTCGGTGACGAGCCTGTTCGACGAGCAGTGAGCCGTACGGCTCTCTGAGCGGCTCTCTGGCTGATCGCCCGCGCCCGGAGGGCGCTCAAGGTCAACTTTTCTGCGGCCTTCCTCGCCGAGTACCCTGTGGGAGTTGCTCGGCGAGGGAGGCCGTACGCGTACGTACGGCGGTCCGTTATCGACGCGCTCTTCGTAGCAGGCCGTTCGTGGCCGGGTGACCCGTCCGTTCCGCTTCCTACGAGGAGTGATCAATATGTCCGAGGTGAAGCTCACCGCCGAGACCCGCACCGAGTTCGGCAAGGGTGCGGCCCGTCGTATCCGCCGTGACAACAAGGTCCCGGGTGTCCTGTACGGCCACGGCTCGCAGCCGCTGCACCTGACCTTCCCGGGTCACGACCTGCTGCTGGCGCTGCGTACGCCGAACGTCCTGATCTCCCTGGACATCGACGGCAAGACCCAGGAGCTGGCGATCCCGAAGTCCGTGCAGCGTGACCCGCTGAAGGGCTTCCTGGAGCACGTCGACCTGCTGCTGGTCAAGCGGGGCGAGAAGGTCACGGTCGAGATCCCGGTCGTCACCGAGGGCGAGCTGGCCGCGGGTGGCAACCTGCTGGAGCACGTGCTGAACGCGCTGCCGGTCGAGGCCGAGGCCACGCACATCCCGGAGCAGGTGACGGTGTCCGTGGAGGGTCTGGCCGCCGGTGCCTCGATCCACGCCAAGGACATCGCGCTGCCGAACGGCGTGACCCTGGCCGTCGAGGAGGACGCCGTCGTCCTGCAGGTCCTGGCCGCGCAGGCCGAGGAGGCCGCGGAGGGCGAGGAGGCCGAGGCCGGCGAAGAGTCCGCCGAGGCCTGATCCTCAGCGTCGTCGCGTCAGCCGCTGTTCCCCGGGGGGTCCCTTGGGGGCAGCGGCTGGCGCGTATTCGAGGCGTTTCTCGCGTATCCACGGATCGCGTATCTAAGGAGACATGGACGTGACGACCGATGCGGGTGCCCCCTGGCTGATCGTGGGGCTGGGGAATCCGGGGCCGGAGTACGCGATGAACCGGCACAACGTCGGGTTCATGGTGGCGGATCTGCTGGCGGAGCGGATCGGGGGCAGGTTCAAGCGGGCGGGCAAGGCGCAGGCGCAGGTCGTGGAGGGCCGGATCGGTCCGCCGGGGCCGGCGAACCGGCGGGTGATCCTGGCGAAGCCGATGTCGTACATGAATCTGTCGGGTGGTCCGGTGAACGCGCTGCGGGACTTCTACAAGGTGCCGGTGGGGAACATCGTGGCTGTCCACGACGAGCTGGACATCGACTACGGGACGCTGCGGCTGAAGCTGGGCGGCGGTGACAACGGGCACAACGGGCTGAAGTCGATGACGAAGGCGATGGGCTCGGACTATCACCGGGTGCGGTTCGGGATCGGGCGGCCGCCGGGGCGGATGCCGGTGGCGGATTTCGTGCTGAAGGACTTCTCGTCGGCGGAGCGCAAGGAGCTGGACTACTTCGTGGACCGGGCGGCGGACGCGGTGGAGTGTCTGGTGATCGAGGGTCTTGAGCGGGCGCAGAGCACGTACAACTCCTGACTTGTCCCTTACGTGAGTTGACTGGCCGTGCAGGCATGGCCAAGGATCGCGGCCATGCCTTCTGCGGTCGTCTCCAGTCAGGGTGCGGACGCCGTGCTGCGCTTCGGCCGGTTCGCGGCGATGGGCGCGGTCACGGCGCTGATCCTGATCGCCGGGGTGTGGGCCTCGTGGGGGTCCGCCCAGTACGTGATGCTCACCAAGGGCCGGGAGAGCGGCACCGTCGAGGTCACCCGCTGCGGTGCGAAGACCTGTTCCGGTCCGTACGCGCCGCTCTCGGCGGGCTCGCGGGCCCGGGAGCGGGTGGTGGTGGAGAAGTCGGCGGCGGTGCGGGAGGGGCAGACGTACACGGTCGTCATGAAGCCGGACGGCGATGAGGCGGTGCGTTCGGGGCCGGCCGGGATCCTCTACTCCTGGGTGCCGCTCGGGGGTGCGCTGCTGCTGGCCTCGGTCGTGGTCGCGGGCGGTCTGCGCCGGGTCCGGGCGGCGTGGGTGCTGGCGGGGTCGGGGCTGGCGCTGATCACCGCGGCGTTCCTGGCGGTGTGACAGCCCGATTTCCGGATCAGCCGATACGTCTGACCGGGTATCACCGTTGTGTCTCCTGTGGAGACTTGGATCGTTGCCTGTTCGTGCTTGATCCGTCACCGGGGTTGGCCGGAAGCTGAGCCGCCCCCTCCACATCTTCCCCGTTCGTCACTCGAAGATGGACTGACTGCTTCATGCGAACCCTCACTCGCGTCGGCGCCGTGTGCGCCGGTGCCGCGGCTGCGCTGCTCCTGTCCCCCGCCGCCCACGCGACTCCGCCCGGCGACAACGGCACCGTGAAGATCCACGACGCCACCACCGGCGAGGAGCTGCGCAAGAACGAGCCGCACGTCTGCACCTTCTACCTGGACGCCTTCGGCTTCGACGCCGGCCAGCAGGTCGACTGGCACATCGAGACCTGGGCCCCGACGGCCGACGTCAAGGGCGAGACGGTGAAGTCCGGCTCCCTGACCCTCGACGACGACGGTCACGAGCGCACGGAGGACATGACCCTCCCCGACGGCCACTACAAGCTGTTCTGGACCTTCGAGGGCAAGCACGGCGCCCCCAAGCACAAGGTCTTCTGGACTGACTGCGAGGAGGACGAGGGCGGGCAGCCGGGTACGACGCCGTCCGCCACGCCATCCGCGTCGTCCGGCGCCTCCGAGGCCCCGTCCGCCTCTCCGAGCACGTCGGAGGGTCCGTCCGAGGGCGCCACTCCGGGCGCCTCCGAGAGCGGTGCGGCCGCTCCGGCCGGGTCCTCGTCCCCGTCCCCGCAGGGCGGCGCCGAGGGTGACCTCGCCGAGACCGGCAGCAGCGCCCCGGTGGGTCTGCTGGCGGGTGTGGCCGCCGCGCTGGTGGCCGCGGGTGGCTTCCTGGTGTTCCGCCGCCGCAAGGCCCAGCAGGGCTGACGTACGGCGTCACCGCACGCAGCGGCGCCCCCAGGCTCCTGGTGAGCCTGGGGGCGCCGTCGTCTGCCCGGGCGGGCGTCAGCCGGTGTTGCGCAGGCCCGCCGCCACACCGTTGACGGTGAGCAGCAGGGCGCGCGCGAGCAGCGGGTCGGGCTGCTCACCGGCGGCGGCCGCGTCGCGCTGGCGCTTGAGCAGGGCGACCTGGAGGTAGGAGATCGGGTCCAGGTAGGCGTCGCGGACGGTGAAGGTCTGCTTGAGCACCGGCTGGGCGTCGAGGAGTTCCTCCTCGCCGGTGACCCGCAGGACCTCGCGCACGGTCAGCTCGTGCTCGGCCTTGATGGTGTCGAAGACGTGCTTGAGCTCGTCGGGGACGAGGGTGTCGACGTAGTGGCGGGCGATCCGCAGATCGGTCTTCGCGAGCGTCATCTCGACGTTGGACATGAAGTTCCGGAAGAAGTGCCACTGCCCGTACATCTCGTCGAGCACGGTGTCCAGGCCCGCCTCGCGCAGCGCCTTCAGGCCGGAGCCGACACCGAACCAGCCGGGGACGATCTGCCGGGACTGGGTCCAGCCGAACACCCACGGGATGGCGCGCAGGCCGTCGAGCGAGACGCCCGAGCCGGGGCGGCGGGAGGGCCGCGAGCCCAGGTGCAGGTCGGCGAGCTGGTCGACGGGGGTGGAGGCGAGGAAGTACGTCGGCAGGTCGGGGTCCTCGACCAGGCGCCGGTAGGCGGCGTGGGCGGCGTCGGAGACGACGTCCATGGCGGCGTCCCAGCGGGCGAGGGCCTCGTCGGACTGGCGGGGCGCGGTGTGCAGGGCGGAGGCCTGCAGCGTGGCCGCGACGGTCAGTTCCAGGTTCTCCCGGGCCAGGGACGGGATGAGGTACTTGTCGGAGATGACCTCGCCCTGCTCGGTGACCTTGATCTCGCCCTCCAGGGTGCCCCAGGGCTGGGCGAGGATGGCGTCGTGGGTGGGGCCGCCGCCGCGGCCGACGGTGCCGCCGCGGCCGTGGAAGAGCCGCAGACGGACGCCGTACCGGTGGGCGACGTCGCGCAGGCGGCGCTGGGCGCGGTGGATCTCCCACTGGCTGGTGGTGATGCCGCCGAACTTCGAGGAGTCCGAGTAGCCGAGCATGACCTCCTGGACGTCGCCCCGGAGCGCGACCAGGCGCCGGTAGGACGGGTCGGAGAGCATGTCCTCCAGGATCGTGTCGGCGGCCTTGAGCTCGTCGGTGGTCTCCAGGAGCGGCACGATGCCGATCTTGGCCCAGCCGGCGTGCAGGTCGATCAGCCCGGCCTCGCGGGCCAGCACGGCCGCGGCGAAGACGTCGTCGGCGCCCTGGCACATGGAGATGATGTACGACTCGATGACCTCGGGTCCGAAGACCTCCAGGGCCCGCTTGACCGTCTGGAAGACGCCGAGGGTCTTCTCACCGGCCGCGTCGACGGGGGCCGGGGTGGGCGCCAGGGGTCGGCGCGAGCGGAGTTCCTTGGCGAGCAGCTTGGTCCGGTAGTCGCGCGGCATGTCCGCGTACCGCCAGGACTCCTCGCCGAGACGGTCGAACAGCTGGCCGAGGGCGTGGTGGTGGGCGTCGGCGTGCTCGCGGACGTCCATGGTGGCGAGCTGGAGGCCGAAGGCGGCGAGGGTGCGGATGGTGCGGTTCATCCGGCCGTCGGCGAACAGAGCGCCGCGGTGCGCGCGCAGCGATGTCTGGATGAGCGTGAGGTCGTGCAGCAGCTCGGCGGTGCCGAGGTAGTCGCGGCCGGGCTCGTGCGGGGTGCCCTTGGCGAGGCGCTGCTTGGTGTTCTCCAGCTTCTGCCGGATGCAGGTGGCCTTGAGCCGGTAGGGCTCCTCGGCGTTGAGCCGCTTGTAGCGGGGGCTGATCTCGGGCAGGTTCTCCAGGTCGGCCTGGAGGGAGGCCAGCAGCTCCTCCGTCGCGCCGGAGTAGCGGATGGAGTTGGAGAGGAAGCCGCGCAGCTCGTCGATCATCTCCAGGGCGTCGTTGATGCCGTGCTCGTGCTGGAGGATGAGGACGTCCCAGGTGACCTGGGGCGTGACGTTCGGGTTGCCGTCGCGGTCGCCGCCGATCCAGGTGCCGAAGGTCAGCGGGCGGGTGTCGTCGGGCAGCTTGACGCCGACGCGCTCCAGCTCCGCCGTCAGGTCCTCGAGGACGTCGCCGACGGCGTTGGCGTGCAGTTCGTCCAGGTAGTAGATGGCGTTGCGCGCCTCGTCGGCGGGCTCGGGGCGGACGACGCGCAGTTCGTCGGTCTGCCAGATGAGGTCGATGTTCTCGGCCAGCCGGACGTCGTGGCGGCGCCGGTCGGAGTCGAGGACGGGGGTGTCCAGAAGGGCGGCGATGCGCCGGAGCTTGTTCAGCACCGAGCGGCGGGCGGCCTCGGTGGGGTGCGCGGTGAAGACGGGGCGCACGTTGAGGTGCCGTACCGTCTCGCGCACGTGCTCGGGGTCGGCGTCCTTCAGCCGGTCGGCCGTACGGGACAGCAGACCGCCCTCGGCGGCGCGCTTGGCCCGCAGCTCGCGGCCGCGGTGCACCTGCTCGGTGACGTTGGCCAGGTGGAAGTAGGTGGAGAAGGCGCGGACCAGCTTGGCCGCGGTCTCCAGTTCCGTGCCGCGCAGCAGCTCGGCGGCGGCCTCGCCGTCCTCTCGGGTGAGGCGGCGGACCTTCTCGACGAGCTCCAGCAGCTCGGGACCCTCCTGCCGCACCAGGGTCTCACCGAGGAGATCACCCAGCCGGCGGATGTCGGCGCGCAGCGCGCTGCTGTTCGTCGTGGTCTGGTCGTCGGCACTGCTCACAGGTGCGGCTCCTTGCAGTGTTGAAGCTCGTCTGGGAGGGGAACCCGGACGGCGTCTCGCGCGGCGGCTGCCGCATACGGGCCGGACATCCGGGAAGTAAACAGAGCGGACCGCGCTGTCCGACCGACTCCAAGGATAGGTGTCCACGGGGACGCGCAGACCGTCGGGCTCTTGCCGCCGGGCGACGCGCTGCCATACTTACGAAGCCGTAGGTTACGGAACCGTAGGGAGTTCGCCCGGTTCCCCGCCCGGCACCCTGCCACAACCATCGACCCCACAGGGGACGCCCATGACCACAAGCTCCGATGTGATCGACGACGCCCCGAAGTCGGCCTCCGAGGGCTCCGCCGCGCCGCTGCCGTCCGCCACCCTGGGTGGCGAGCAGAAGCGGTCCGTCGAGCAGATCACCCTGCTGCTCTTCATCACCGTCCCGTTCCTCGCGCTGCTCGCGGCCGTGCCGCTGGCGTGGGGATGGGGGGTGAGCTGGCTGGACCTCGGCCTGCTGGTCTTCTTCTACTACCTCGGCTGTCACGGCATCACGATCGGTTTCCACCGCCACTTCACCCATGGTTCGTTCAAGGCCAAGCGCCCGCTGAAGATCGCGCTGGCGATCGCCGGGTCGATGGCGGTCGAGGGCCCGCTCGTCCGCTGGGTGGCCGACCACCGCAAGCACCACAAGTTCTCGGACGCGGAGGGCGACCCGCACTCTCCGTGGCGGTACGGCGAGACCGTGCCGGCTCTGATCAAGGGCCTGTGGTGGGCGCACATCGGCTGGATGTTCGACGAGGAGCAGACGCCGCAGGACAAGTACGCCCCGGACCTGATCAAGGACAAGACCCTGCGGACGATCTCCCGGCAGTTCGTGCTGTGGACGATCGTGTCGCTGGGCCTGCCGGCCCTGATCGGCGGTCTGGTGACGATGTCCTGGTGGGGCGCGTTCACCGCGTTCTTCTGGGGTTCACTCGTCCGGGTGGCGCTGTTGCACCACGTGACGTGGTCGATCAACTCGATCTGCCACGCGGTGGGCAAGCGCCCGTTCAAGTCGCGGGACCGCTCGGGCAACGTCTGGTGGCTGGCGATCCTGTCCTGCGGCGAGTCCTGGCACAACCTGCACCACGCGGACCCCACCTCGGCGCGCCACGGTGTGATGCGCGGCCAGCTGGACTCCTCCGCCCGGCTGATCCGCTGGTTCGAACAGCTCGGCTGGGCGTACGACGTGCGCTGGCCGTCACGCTCGCGTATCGATTCCCGCCGGAACACCGGGGAAGACGGCTCCCGGCGCCGGAAGGAGGCCGCCAAGGCGGCATGATTGACGCCGTGGCGACCGACTCCAGCAGTACCTCGAACAGTGACAAGCCGCGGCGTACGCGTCGCACCCGCATGACCGGTGCGGAGCGCCGCCAGCAGCTGCTGGAGATCGGTCGCACCCTCTTCGCCGCGAAGGGATTCGAGGGCACGTCGGTGGAGGAGATCGCCGCGAAGGCGGGGGTCTCGAAGCCGGTGGTGTACGAGCACTTCGGCGGCAAGGAGGGGCTGTACGCGGTCGTCGTGGACCGCGAGATGCGGCGCCTGCTGGACATGGTCACCGGCTCTCTGACCGCCGGCCACCCCCGCGAACTGCTGGAACAGGCCGCGTTCGCCCTCCTGGACTACATCGAGGAGTACACGGACGGCTTCCGGATCCTCGTCCGCGACTCCCCCATCCCTCAGTCGACGGGCTCCTTCGCCTCGCTGATCTCCGATATCGCCACCCAGGTGGAGGACATCCTCGGCAAGGAGTTCAAGAGCCGCGGCTTCGACCCCAAGCTGGCCCCGCTGTACGCCCAGGCCCTGGTCGGCATGGTCGCCCTGACCGGCCAGTGGTGGCTGGAGGTCCGCCGCCCGAAGAAGGCGGAGGTCGCGGCGCATCTGGTGAATCTTGCGTGGCACGGGCTGGATGGGCTGGAGCCGAAGCCGCGGCTGATAGGGCACCGGAAGAGCTGAGTGCCGCTTGCTGTCGCTGGGTCGGTGCGGCGTCGTTGGGGCTGGTCGCGCAGTTCCCCGCGCCCCTTCAGGGAGTCGCCGAACCGTCAGTGATCATTCGGCCCGCTTCCGGGCCACTGCGAACACCCGGCGGAATGGGAACGGGGTGCCGTGCCGCGTCGCCGGGTACGCCTCGCGCAGGGCGTCGCGGTAGTCGCGTACGAAGGCCTCCCGCGCCTCGGGATCATCGGCCAGAGCCGTGAGCACCGGCCGCAGGGCCGTTCCCTTCACCCAGTCCAGGACCGGGTCCTGCCCCGGCAGGAGATGGACGTACGTCGTCTCCCACACGTCGGCCTCGCAGCCGAGGGCCGTCAGCCGGCTCAGGTAGGCCACCGGTGCGAGGACGGCGTTCTCGTGCCGTAGGGCCCCGGCGAGGCGGGCGCGCCAGCGCGGGGAATCCGCCAGCTCGCGCAGGAGGCGGTGGCTCGGGGCGTCGAAGTTGCCGGGGACCTGGAAGGCGAGGGTGCCGCCGGGGGCGAGGGCGGTGGTCCAGTCGGGGAAGCGGTCGGCGTGGCCGGGGATCCACTGGAGGGTGGCGTTGCTGATGATCAGGTCGTGCGGCTCGGTCGGGGTCCAGGTGCGGACGTCGGCGTGAGCGAAGTCCAGGTGGCCGCCGCCCTCGGTCGGGCCGGCGGAGGTCCGCGCCAGCATCTCGGGCGAGTTGTCGTATCCCGTGATGTGCGCGGTGGGCCAGCGCTCCGCGAGCAGCGCCGTGACATTGCCCGGGCCGCAGCCCAGGTCGGCGATGCGGGGTGGGTCGCCGGGGAGGTCGGGGACGTGGGCGAGGAGGTCGGTGAAGGGGCGGGCACGGTGGCCGGCGTGGCGCAGGTACTGCGCGGGGTCCCAGGTGGGGTCAGCCATACCGTCAGACTGGCAAGGCAGGTATCTCGACGTCAAGAGACTTCATGTCGACACAACCACTACACTGATCGTCATGGAGGACGAGGTCGATCGGCTGGTCGCAGCGTGGCGCCGGGAGCGCCCGGACCTCGACGTGGAACCGCTCGAGGTGCTCAGCCGGGTGAGCAGGCTCGCCCGGCATCTGGACCGCGCACGCCGGCTGGCCTTCTCCGAGCACAACCTGGAGCCCTGGGAGTTCGACGTGCTGACCGCGCTGCGGCGCGCGGGTACGCCGTACCAGCTCTCCCCCGGTCAGCTGCTGACGCAGACCCTGGTGACGTCCGGCACGATGACCAACCGCATCGACCGGCTCGCGAAGAAGGGCCTGGTCGAGCGGCTGCCCGACCCGAGTGACCGGCGCGGGGTGCTGGTCCGGCTCACCGACGAGGGCCGCGACCGCGCCGACCAGGCGCTGGCCGGACTGCTGGACCAGGAGCGTGCCATCCTGGCCGAGCTGTCCCGCGCGCAGCGCGGTGAACTGGCCGCCCTGCTACGCCAGTTGACCGCCCCGTTCGACAACATCCCCGGTTAGGTCGACCGGCCCCACCCCGGCCCGCCGGGCGAGTGCGACGGCGGCGAGGGTGGAGTGCACGCCCAGCTTGCCGAGCACGTTCTGCATATGCGTGCGGACGGTGTGCGGGCTGAGGAAGAGGCGTTCGGCGACCGCCTTGCGGCCGAGGCCCGCGACCATGCAGCGCAGCACCTCCCGCTCGCGCGGGGTCAGCGACTCCACCAGCCGCTCGCTCTCGGTGCGGTGCCGGCGCGCGGCGGTCAGCTCGCGCAGCACGCCGGTGAGCAGCGCCGGCGGCAGATGCGTCTCGTCCCGCAGCACCCCGCGGATCACGGTGAGCAGCCGGGACAGCGAACAGTCCTTGGCGACCCACCCGGAGGCGCCCGCCTGGAGCGCGAGGGCGGCCCGGCGCGGGTCGTCCTTCTCCGCGAGCACCACGATCCGCACCCCGGGCTGCGCCGAGCGCACGCCCGCGACCAGGGAGATCCCGTCGACGACGCCCTCCTCGCCGCCGTCCCGCTGCGCGGGCACGGCCGCCACCGCCGGGCGCACGCCGGGCCCGCCGCCGCCCAGGTCGGCGTCGACGAGCAGCACGTCGAACCGCCGGCCCTCGGCCGCCGCCCGCTCCAGGCTGCGCAGCGCGGCCGGGCCGCTGCCCGCCGCGGACACGTCGACGTCGGGCTCGGCGGCCAGGGCCGCGGCCAGCGACTCGGCGAAGATGCGGTGGTCGTCGACGACCAGGACTCGGATGCGAACCACTGAAAACCCCCACTGGTCCGGACAGACCCGGAGAACGAAAGCACCGGCGCGGGTACGACGCCCTGGCGTTTGTGGCAACCACAACCGCACGGCCGCCGCCGTGCAGTGACTGCTACCCCCGCTTCGGGCGTCGTACCCGACTTTGTCTCGCCCCCTGAACAGCACCGGCCCCCACCGGTGCCGTTCCTCAGAGTACGGGCGGGGGGCTGCGGCGGAAGGTTATTTGCAGAACTGGCAGTCCGGCGCGTTTATGGTGAGCCGCATGTTTCGTATTGAGACAGAAGTCGACAAGGCCCGGCGCGATCTTCTCCATTCGCGGCTGCGCGCCACCAACACCGCCGCCTCCCCGGTCCTGGCCGCCCTGCGCGGCACCCCGGGGGAACGCGAAGTCCCGCTGCACGTGTGGGCGTTGGACGAGGCGGGCGAGCTGGCGGGCGGACTGGTCGGCCACACCTGGGCGACCTGGCTGCAGGTGACGTATCTGTGGGTGGACGAACGCCACCGGGGCACCGGGCTCGGCAGCCGCGTCCTGGCCGAGGCCGAGCGGATCGCCCACGAGGAGCGCGGCTGCGGGGCCGCGCGGGTGGAGACCTGGGACTTCCAGGCCCCCGGTTTCTACGAGAAGCGGGGCTACGAGGTGGTGTGCGTGATCCCCGACTATCCGCCGGGGATCACCGAATACACCCTGACCAAAAGGCTCTGAGTCAGCGGGCTCTAGCCGATCCGCCGCGCCCCCGGCGACGGAACCGCCTCGAAGACCCGCGGTGCCGTGAAGCCAGCCGCGGCGAAGGCCTCCTCGACCGCCTTCGTGATCGTGTCGACGTCGGCCGCCTCGGCGAGCACGATCGCCGAGCCGCCGAAGCCGCCGCCGGTCATCCGGGCGCCCAGCGCACCGGCCGCGAGCGCGGTGTCGACGACCAGGTCCAGCTCCGGGCAGGAGACGCGGAAATCGTCGCGCAGGGAGGCGTGGCCCTCGGTGAGGACCGGGCCGATGGCCCGCGTGTCGCCGGACTCCAGCAGGGCGACCACCCGCTCGACGCGCTCGTCCTCGGTCACCACGTGGCGGACCAGGCGGCGCACCTCCTCCTCGTCGCCGAGCCGCTCCAGCGCCGCGTCCAGCTCCCCGTACGGGATGTCCCGCAGGGCGTCGACGCCCAGCAGTGCGGCGCCCTTCTCGCAGCCCGCGCGGCGCTTGCCGTACTCGCCGGTGCTGTGCGCGTGCTTGACCTGGGTGTCGACGACCAGCAGCCGCATTCCCTCGGCGGCGAGGTCGAACGGGATCTGCTTCTGCGACAGGTCCCGGGTGTCCAGGAACAGGGCGTGGCCCTCGGTGCAGCACGCGGAGGCCGTCTGGTCCATGATGCCGACCGGGGCGCCGACGTAGACGTTCTCGGCGCGCTGGCACAGGCGGGCCAGCTGCCAGCCCTTCAGGCCCAGCTCGTACAGGTCGTTCAGGGCGAGGGCGACCACGACCTCCAGGGCCGCCGACGAGGACAGGCCCCCGCCCGCCGGGACGGTGGAGGTGAGGTGGATGTCCGCGCCGGTCACGGGGTGCCCGGCCTCGCGCAGCGCCCAGACCACGCCCGCCGGGTAGGCCGTCCAGCCCTGGTCGGACTCGGGGGCGAGGTCGTCGAGGCGCAGCTCGACGACGCCGCCCTCGACGTCCGCGGAGTGCATCCGCAGCACGCCGTCGGTGCGCCGCGCGACGGCGGCGATCGCGGTGTGCGGCAGCGCGAAGGGCATCACGAAGCCGTCGTTGTAGTCGGTGTGCTCACCGATGAGGTTGACGCGGCCGGGCGCCGCCCAGACGCCTTCGGGCTCGGCCCCGTACAGCGCGACGAAGCCGTCCCGCACCTGCTGTGCGCCCACTCTCACTGCTCCCTTGCCTTGCTCGCGCCGTTCGCGCCGGCGGCGATGGTCTGCGCGAACTGCCACGCGTCCGCCACGATGCCCGCGAGATCCGCGCGGGACGGGTTCCAGCCCAGCTTCTCGCGGGCCGTGTCGGCGGAGGCCACCAGGACCGCGGGGTCGCCGCCCCGGCGCGGGGCCGGGACCTCCGGGATGGGGTGGCCGGTGACCTGGCGGACCGTCTCGATGACCTCGCGGACGGAGAAGCCGTTGCCGTTGCCGAGGTTGCAGATCAGGTGCTCGCCCCGCTGCGCGGCCTTCAGGGCCAGCAGATGGGCCTCGGCCAGGTCCGCGACGTGGATGTAGTCGCGGATGCAGGTGCCGTCCGGGGTCGGGTAGTCGTCGCCGTAGACGGAGATGGCGTCGCGGCGGCCCTGGGCGACCTGGAGGACCAGCGGGATGAGGTGGGACTCGGGGTCGTGGCGCTCGCCGTAGGCGCCGTACGCGCCGGCCACGTTGAAGTAGCGCAGCGAGACCGCGCCGAGGCCGTGGGCCTTCGCCTCGCCGGTGATCATGTGGTCGACGGCGAGCTTGGACGCCCCGTAGGGGGAGGTCGGGGCGGTCGGGTCGGTCTCGGTGATCGGCGTGCTGACGGGCTCCCCGTAGGTGGCCGCCGTGGAGGAGAAGACCAGCTTGCGCACGCCCGCCTCGCGCATCGCGGCGAGCAGGGCCATGGTGCCGCCGACGTTGTTGTCCCAGTACTTCTCCGGCTTCACCACCGACTCGCCGACCTGGGAGAAGGCGGCGAAGTGGAGCACGGCGTCGTAGGAGGAGTCGAGCCACTTGGCGGCGTCGCGGATGTCGCCCTCGACGAAGGCGGCCCCGGTGGGGACGCCCTCGCGGAAGCCGGTGGAGAGGTTGTCCAGGACGGTGACCTCGGCACCCGCCTCCAGCAGATGCTGGGCGACCACACTGCCGACGTATCCCGCGCCGCCCGTGACCAGGTACTTACCGCTCATCAACTCGCTACCTCTCGCAGTCGCTCGGCCGCGCGCTCCGGCGGCACGTCGTTGATGAACACGCTCATGCCGGACTCGGAACCCGCGAGAAACTTCAGCTTGCCGGAAGTCCTTCGGATGGTGAAAAGCTCCAGGTGGAGCGCGAAGTCGTCCCGCGAGACGCCGTCGAACTCCTCCAGCTGGCCGAACGGGGCCTGGTGCCAGGCCGCGATGTACGGCGTGGGCGGCTCTCCCTCACCGAAGATCCGGTCGAAGCGCCTCAACAGTTCCAGATAAACCTTGGGGAACTCTGAGCGCGCCTCCTCGTCCAGCGCGAGCAGATCGGGCACGCGGCGCTTCGGGTACAGGTGGACCTCGTACGGCCAGTGCGCGGCGTACGGCACGAAGGCCACCCAGTGTTCACCCTCAAGGACGACCCGCTCGTCGGCCAGCTCGCGCTCCAGGACGGCGTCGAACAGGTTCTCCCCGCCGGTGGCGTCCTTGTGGGCGGCGAGCGAACGCAGCATCAGGGCGGTGCGCGGGGTGGTGAACGGGTAGGCGTAGATCTGCCCGTGCGGGTGCTGGAGGGTCACCCCGATCTCGGCGCCGCGGTTCTCGAAGCAGAACACCTGTTCCACGGAGGGCAGATGGGAGAGCTCCGACGTCCGGTCGGTCCACGCGTCCAGCACCAGCCGCGCCTGCTCCTCGCTCAGGTCGGCGAAGGACGAGGTGTGGTCGGAGGTGAAGCAGACGACCTCACAGCGGCCGGAGTCGCCGGCCAGGGAGGGGAAACGATTCTCGAAGACGACGACGTCGTACGACGAGTCGGGGATCTCGCTCAGCCGGTCGCCCTCGGACGGGCACAGGGGGCACTCGTCGGCCGGCGGGTGGTAGGTGCGGCCCTGCCGGTGCGAGGCGACGGCGACCGAGTCGCCGAGCAGCGGATCCCGGCGTACCTCCGAAGTGGTGACCGTGGGCTCCAGCGGACGGCGGTCCACCGCGTCGCGCACGGAGTCGTCCCGCAGGTCGTAGTAGATGAGCTCACGACCGTCGGCCAAGCGGGTCGAAGTCTTCTTCACCGCCACTCTCCATCCGTACACCCGGCAACGCTTCAAACAGAACCGAACACATCAAAGCACAAATCCCCACGCCAGTCACCATCACAACCGAACAAAGAACCCCAAGCAAGGTGAGGCCCGGATGCAGATTCCCCCACAGCACGTCCACCTCGCGGCCGAGCTACGACTCCCGACGAACTGGCTCGACTACACGATCCTCGGGATCTACTTCGTCGTCGTCCTGGGCATCGGCTTCGCCGCCCGCCGCTCGGTCAAGACCAGCCTCGACTTCTTCCTCTCCGGCCGCTCCCTCCCGGCCTGGGTCACCGGTCTCGCGTTCATCGCCGCCAACCTGGGCGCCACCGAGATCCTGGGCATGGCCGCCAACAGCGCGCAGTACGGCGTCTACACCACCCACTGGTACTGGATCGGCGCCATCCCGGCCATGGTCTTCCTCGGCCTGGTGATGATGCCCTTCTACTACGGCTCCAAGGTCCGCTCGGTCCCCGAGTTCCTGCTGCTGCGCTTCGACAGGGGTGCGCACCTGCTGAGCGCGATCCTCTTCGCCTTCGCCGCGATCCTCATCGCCGGCGTCAACCTCTACGCCCTCGCCATCGTCGTCGAGGCGCTGCTCGGCTGGCCGGAGTGGGTGGCGATCGTGGTCGCCGGCTTCTTCGTCCTCGCGTACATCACCCTCGGCGGCCTGTCCTCGGCGATCTACAACGAGGTGCTCCAGTTCTTCGTGATCCTGGCGGCGCTCATCCCGATCACCGTGCTCGGCCTGAAGTCGGTCGGCGGCTGGGACGGCCTGTCGGACCGGCTGACCGAGCAGCGCGGCGGTGACTTCATGACCGCCTGGGGCGGCACCGGCATCGGCAGCGACAACCCGCTCGGCGCCAACTGGCTGACCATCGTGCTGGGCCTCGGCTTCGTGTTGTCCTTCGGCTACTGGACGACGAACTTCGCCGAGGTGCAGCGCGCGCTGTCCGCGAAGAACCTCTCGGCGGCCCAGCGCACGCCCCTCATCGCGGCGTTCCCGAAGATCTTCATCGTCTTCCTGGTGATGATCCCGGGCCTGGTCGCCGCCGCGCTGGTCCCGCGGATCGGCACGGCCGACTCGGACCTCCAGTACAACGACGCCATCCCGTACCTGATGGAGTCGCTGCTGCCCAACGGCGTGCTGGGCATCGCGGTGACGGGCCTGCTGGCGGCCTTCATGGCCGGCATGGCGGCGAACATCTCGTCGTTCAACACGGTCTTCACCAACGACATCTGGGCGAAGTACGTGGTCCGGGACCGCGAGGACGCGTACTATGTGAAGTTCGGCCGCCTGATCACCGCGATCGGCGTCCTGGCCTCCATCGGCACGGCGTTCCTGGCGGCGTCGTTCTCGAACATCATGGCCTACCTCCAGACGCTGTTCTCCTTCTTCAACGTGCCGATGTTCGTGGTCTTCATCATCGGCATGTTCTGGAAGCGGGCGTCGATGAAGTCGGGCTTCTGGGGCCTGCTCGCGGGCACGACGGCGGCCATGGTCAACTACTTCGTCATCTACAAGCAGGGCATCATCGACATCCCCTCCGACCAGGGCGCCAACTTCGTCTCCGCCATCGCGGGCTTCGTCGCCGGCGCGGTCGTCATGGTGGCCGTCTCCCTGTTCACCCGGCCGAAGCCGCTCGAGGAGCTCCAGGGCCTGGTCTACGGCACCCGCTCCCCCGGCATGGCGGAGCCGCCCGCGCCCGGCGACGAGGCCTGGTACCGCAGGCCGGCGCTGCTGGGCTGGGGCGCGATCATCCTGGCCGCCGCCTGCTACATCCCGTTCTCGTTCTGACGGCGTGTTCCAAGAAGGGTTGGAGAGACCATGTCCGAACACCCCGAGCACCCCCGGCACCACGGGTTCTCCGAGGAGGACGTCGTACGGGAGGTCACCGAGCTGGAGACCAAGTCCGCGACGGCCGCCCGCCTCTTCGACATCCGCCGCATCATCGGCGGCCTGTTCGTGATCTACGGCGTCATCGTCACGATCACCGGCCTGACCGACGGCGACGCCGCGATCGACAAGGCGCAGGGCGTCAACATCAACCTGTGGACCGGCCTGGGCATGCTGGCCCTCGGCCTGTTCTTCCTGATCTGGCTGAAGCTACGGCCCACGGCTCCGCCGCCTCCGGACCTCGTGCCGGAGGAGCGTCCGAAGGCGGAGTGACCGCAGGCTGACCCGACGCGGGGCCCGGGGCCGTCACGGCTCCGGCCCCGCGCCCGTCCGCGGGCCGTGGCCGGGCTGCCGCAGCGGCCCCGCCCGGTCCAGCAACCCCGTGCGCGCCGCCAGGGCCGCCGCCTCCAGGCGGGAGCCGACGCCGAGTTTCATGAGGACGCGTTGGACGTGGGTGCGGGCCGTTGACGGGGCGATGCCCATGCCGGCCGCGATGAGGCGGGTGTCCTCGCCGTCGGCGACGCGGATCAGAACCTCGACCTCGCGTGGGGTGAGCATCTCCAGGAGGCGTTGGCCCTCGTCGTCGGGCTGGGCGGCGGGGTTGAGGAGTTCACCGAAGGCGCCCTGAAGGAGGGCCGGGGCGACGGCCGCCTCGCCCGCGCGGGCCTTCATGATGGCCCGTTCCACGCCCTCTATGCGTTCGTCGTGGCGGACGTAGCCGGAGGCCCCCGCCGCGAAGGCCGCCGCGATGCCGCGCGGGGACGGGACCGGGCCCAGCACCAGGACCGCCACCTGTGGGCGCTCCCGTTTGATGCGGATCACCGGGTCGAACATGCCCGGCTCCGCCGGGGCCGCCGTGCCCAGCAGGCACACCTCCGGCGCCCGGGCGATCACCAGCTCCGCCGCCCCCGCGGCGGGCGCCGCCGCGGCCAGCACCCGGTGCCCGCGCAGCTTCAGCGCCGAGGCCAGCGCCTCGGCGAGCAGACGGTGGTCGTCGACCACCATGAGCCGCACTCCCATCGAGCAACCCCCCACCCAGTCCCCCCAGTGGACGCCCCTATGGATGCCCACGAGATCACTCGGACAGACCCCCGGCGCGGGGCCCCCCGGCTCCCACGCCCTTTCATGCCCCCGGAAGCTACACGCTTGTTCGACGTTGCGCTGCCCCTACTGGTGAGAAGTGCCCCGTAACTCCGATATTCCGCTCATTCGAGGGTGTTGACGGTGTTGAGAGTTACGCGTACGGCCCCGTCCCTGAGCAGGGACGGGGCCGTACGCTCTGGCGCGTGCGCCGGTGGATCAGCGGGTGCCCGGATCAGCCGGTCGCGCCGAACGCGATCGCCAGGTACGCCTCGCCGCCCGTGGACCGCGTGCTGGCGTACGTCTCGGACAGGAACAGCCGTCCCTGGGAGTACAGGACCTCGGCGTACTCCGGCTGCATGCTGGTCTCCACGTCGCGGATCGTCTCGTCGGACGGGTTCTCCAGCAGCTTGGTCTCCTTGAAGCTGCCGCCGTCGAGGCTGACGACCTGCCCGCCCTTGTCGTACGGCGGCGACTTGTACGCGATCACATTGCCGCCGTCCATGCGCAGCGGGGTGATGGTGTAGCCGTCGCCGGCGTCGCCGCGCTGGCCGGTCTGCTTGCCGGTGGCCAGGTCGAAGACGACGATCTCGTTGGTCGAGCCGTACTCGCCCGTGCCGTCGTGCTCCTCGGTCGGGATGTACAGCCGGTCGTTGCCGACCGCGAGGCCCGCGCAGTCCTCGATCCGGGAGATGCCGTCGCACTTGGCGGCGTAGTCGTCGCCGGGCGCGGAGATGCGGGCGCGCAGCTTGCCGGTCTTGTTGTCGACGGAGAAGAAGTCGGAGATGCCGGAGCCGTCGCCCGCGGAGTCACCGACGTCGGCGGCCACCACCAGCGGCTCGGTCGACACCACGCTGGCGTACTCGATGCCCTGGGCCATCTTGTACTCGGAGATCACCTTCCCGGACTTCGGGTCGATGGTCTGGATGTGCAGCTGCCGCGCGCCGTACTGGCCGCACTTGCGCACCGCGACCAGCTTGGCGCCGCCGCCGTAGCCCGCGTCGTAGCAGGTGTCGGTGGGCTTCGGGGTCCACAGGGCCTTGCCCGTGGTCAGGTCGAACGCGCCGCCGCCGCTGGTGCTGCCCACGGCGACGGTGGACGCGCTGACCGTGACGTTGTCCAGGTTGATGTCCTGGTCACCGGACTTGACGGTCTTCGTCCACAGCTTCGTGCCCGCGGCGAGGTCGATCGCCGCGACCTGGCTGCAGCCCTCGGAGGAGTTCTTCGCCGGCATCCTTGGCTGGAAGACAACCGCGGTCCTGTAGTCCTCGGTCATGTGGCGGCTGGCATGGCAGACCGGGCCGGGCAGCTTGATCGACCAGGCCTTGGTGCCCTTCTCGAGGTCATAGCCGACGATCTCGGCGACGCCGCTCTTGGCGTACACCTTGTCGGTGAGCCAGGAGCCCTCGACGACGACCGTGTCGTCCTTGGCCACCTTCGGCATCGGGACCTGGAACAGCACCTCGGAGGCGGGGTTGCCGGGGACCTTCTCCGAGCCCTTGGACGCGGTGCCGCCGGAGCCGCCCTTGTCGTCACCGCCGCCGGTGCCGCCGCTGGAGCTGGCGGTGTCGTTCTTGTCGTCGTCCGTGCCGGACGAGGCGTACCAGACACCGCCGCCGACGATCAGCGCGATCGCCACGACCGCGGCCACGATGATCGCCAGCTGGGCGTTGATCTTCCGCCCGCCGCCGGCCGGCGGGGCCGCCTGCGGCTGCATCGGCATGGTGGGCTGCTGCGGGTAGCCGTAGCCGGGCTGCTGGCCGTACGCGTTCGGCTGCTGGCCGGGCTGACCGTACGGACCGGGCGCCGGGGTGGCCGGGGCGCCGTACGGGCCCGGCGGGGTGGCGGGCCCGTTGCCGTACGGCCCCGGCTGCTGGCCCTGACCGGGGTAGCCGTAGCCGGCCGGCGGGGTCTGCGGCGCGCCCTGCGGAGGCGGCGGCGGGGTGGCCGGGGCGCCCTGCGGGGGCTGCGGCGCCTGGGGGTAGCCGTAGCCCGGCTGCGGGGCCGGGGTGGGCGGCGTCTGCGGGGCGCCGAAGCCGCCCGGCTGCTGCGGCGGCTGCGGGGGCTGGTCCTGGGGAGCGCCGAACCCTCCCCCCTGCGGGGGCTGGTTGGGCGGCGGGGGCGGCGGCTGGGTCATGGTGTGGTACCTCGGGGAACGGATCGGCCGAGCGGGCGGGGGGTCGAAGGGCGCGTCACTTGCCGTAGGCGAGCATCAGCTTCTCCTTCGATTCGTCGTTGCCGGTCAGCCGCGTGGTGGAGAGATACAGCCGCCCGTCCACCCAGTCGATGTCCCGGGAGAAGAAGCCGTTCTCGACCTGGGCCGCGCCCGCCGGGTTCTGGAGCAGCTTGGCCGGCTTGTGGCTGCTTCCGGTGGTGGCGATGGACACGACCTGGCCGCCCGCGTCGTACGACGGCTCGACGTAGGCGACGAGCTTGCCGCCCTCGGCTGTCAGCGGCAGCATCGTCTCGTCGGCCGGGGACTTCACCCGCCACTTCTCCTTGCCCTTGGCGAGGTCGATGGCGATGACCTCGTTGGCGCCGGTGGTGGCCTCGGTGGGCAGGTAGAGGGTGCTCGCGTCGACGGCGACGCCGAGGCAGCCGGTCAGGTCGCGCTGGAGGACGGCCCAGCCGCACTCGGGGGCGATGCCGTCCTTGATGTCGACCTGGGAGCGGACCTTGCCGGTCGGGGTGAACGTGGCGATGTTCCAGGTGTCCTTGTCCTCGTTGGTGCTGTAGACCACCAACGGGTCGACGGAGAAGGTGCGGCCGATCCGCCAGCCCTTCTCGTAGGCGAACGTCCACTTGACCTTGCCGGTCTTCGGGTCGAGCTCGGAGATCTCCTCGTGCTCGTTCTCCGTGGCGGCCCCACAGGAGGCGACCTGGATCAGCCGGGAGCCGCCCGCGAAGGCGGCCGGGAAGCAGGCGTCGCCGTACTTCTTCTTCTCGAAGAGCTTCTTGCCGGTGGTGACGTCGTACGCCGTGCCGGACTGCGAGCGGCCCACAATCAGGGTGTTGCCGGACAGGGACAGCTCCACGGTGATGGTGCTGTCGAACAGCGCGCCGTCCGCGATCTCGGCGGTCCAGCCCTTCTCGCCGGTGTTGAGGTCGATCTGCTGGAGCTGGTTGCACTTGGCGCGGTCGCTGGCGCCGTTCATGTACGCCACGACGATCTTGTCGTCGGCGGTCTTCTGCGCGGTGGTCGCGCAGATCTTCTGCGGGAAGGTGATCGGGTCCCAGGTCGGGTTGCCGTCGCCGACGTTGTACGCGAAGAGCTGCTCGTACGCCGCCTTCACGGCCGTCTTGTCGGTGATCCACATGCCGTTGGCGTCGGCGCCGGAACCGGGCGCGTCGGGCGCCTCCTTGTACCAGAGCACCCTCGACTCGCCCGGCTGGCGGCCCTCGTTGAGGTTGTCCGGGTCGGCGCCGCCGTCGCCGCTGCCGTCGCCCGGGTTGACCGGGGCGTCGGTGCCGGTGGGCTTGGCGTCGTCGCTCTTCTCGGCGACCGGCTTCTTCTTGCCGCCGCCGTCACCGCCGGAGACCGCGTACACGGTGCCGCCGATCACCAGCAGCGCCGCCACGGCCGCGCCGATCGCCAGCGCGGGCTTGCCCTTGAACGGGTTGCGGGAACCGGAGCCGCCGGGCGGCGGAGTGCCGGGAGCGCCCGGGAACTGCGCCTGCGGGTAGCCGTAGCCGGGCTGCTGGCCGGGCTGTCCGGGCTGGCCGTACGGGCCGGGCTGCTGGGCCGCGTACGGGCCCTGCTGCGGCTGGCCGTAGGGACCCGGCTGCTGACCCGGCTGGCCGTACGGCCCCGGCTGCTGCGGCGCGCCGTACGGGCCGGGCTGCTGCGGATAGCCGTAGCCCGGCTGCGGGGGCTGTGCGGGCGGCGGAGGCGTGGGCTGGCCCGGGTTCTGCGGGGCACCGAAGCCGCCCGGCGGCGGGTCCTGCGGAGCGCCGAAACCGCCCGGCTGCGGCGGCTGGTTGGGCGGCTGGGTCATCTGCGGTTCCCCCTTGTGACCGATGTGGCGCCGCGCCCTGTGGCGCTGCGTTTCCGCCACACCCGTGATTTCTCAGACGTATTCAGACGGTTCTCAGACGGCCCTTTCTATCACCCGGCGCCGACAACGCAGCGGGCCGGATCCTCCCCTGTACCCAAGGGAGGACCGGCCCGTGATGCCGTCGTTACGCGCCTTCACGCGCCCTTCACGACCGCTACGCGTCCTCGGCGAGTTCGAGCCAGCGCAGCTCCAGTTCCTCGCGCTGCCCCGCCAGTTCCCGCAGTTCGGCGTCCAGTTCGGCCACCTTCGCGAAGTCCGTGGCGTTCTCGGCGATCTGCGCGTGCAGCTTGGCCTCCCTCTCGGAGATCTTGTCCAACTGCCGCTCGATCTTCTGGAGTTCCTTCTTCGCGGCGCGCTGGTCGGCGGCGCTCTTCTCGGCGGTCGCGGGCTTCTGCGCCACGGGTGCGGCGGCCGCGGCGGCCTCCTCCATCTTCTGCCGCCGCTCCAGGTACTCGTCGATCCCGCGCGGCAGCATCCGCAGTGTGCCGTCGCCGAGCAGGGCGAACACGCGGTCCGTGGTGCGCTCGATGAAGAACCGGTCGTGCGAGATCACGATCATCGAGCCGGGCCAGCCGTCGAGCAGGTCCTCCAGCTGGGTCAGGGTCTCGATGTCGAGGTCGTTGGTGGGCTCGTCGAGGAAGAGGACGTTGGGCTCGTCCATGAGCAGGCGCAGCAGCTGGAGCCGCCGCCGCTCACCACCCGACAGATCCCCGACGGGCGTCCACTGCTTCTCCTTGTTGAAGCCGAACGTCTCGCACAGCTGCCCGGCGGTCATCTCCCGGCCCTTGCCGAGGTCCACGCGCTCGCGGACCCGCTGCACGGCCTCCAGGACCCGCCAGTCCGGGTCGAGTTCGGCGACCTCCTGCGAGAGGTAGGCCAGCTTGACGGTCTTGCCCACGGCGATCCGGCCGGCGGCGGGCTGGGCCTCGCCCTCGGTCCGCGCGGCCTCGGCCATCGCGCGCAGCAGGGAGGTCTTGCCGGCGCCGTTGACGCCGACGAGACCGATCCGGTCGCCGGGGCCGAGGTGCCAGGTCACGTGCTTCAGCAGGATCTTGGGCCCGGCCTGGACGGTGATGTCCTCCAGGTCGAACACGGTCCTGCCGAGCCTCGACGACGCGAACTTCATCAGCTCGCTGCTGTCCCGGGGCGGCGGCACGTCCTGGATCAGCTCGTTGGCGGCCTCCACGCGGAAGCGCGGCTTGGACGTGCGGGCGGGGGCGCCGCGGCGCAGCCAGGCCAGCTCCTTGCGGATCAGGTTCTGCCGCTTGGCCTCCTCGGTGGCGGCGATCCGCTCGCGCTCGGCGCGGGCGAAGACGTAGTCGGAGTAGCCGCCCTCGTACTCGTAGACGTCGCCGCGCTGGACGTCCCACATGCGGGTGCACACCTGGTCGAGGAACCACCGGTCGTGGGTGACGCACACCAGCGCCGAGCGCCGCTCGCGCAGATGCCGGGCCAGCCAGGCGATGCCCTCCACGTCGAGGTGGTTGGTGGGCTCGTCCAGGATGATCAGGTCCTGCTCGTCGATGAGCAGCTTGGCGAGCGCGATACGGCGCCGCTCGCCACCGGAGAGCGGACCGATGACGGTGTCCAGCCCCTGCGGGAAGCCGGGCAGGTCGAGCCCGCCGAACAGCCCGGTCAGCACGTCCCGGATCTTGGCGTTGCCCGCCCACTCGTGGTCGGCCAGGTCCCGGATGACCTCGTGCCGGACGGTCGCCTCGGGATCCAGCGAGTCGTGCTGCGTGAGCACGCCCATGCGCAGCCCGCCGGAGTGCGTGACCCGCCCGGTGTCCGCCTCCTCCAGCTTGGCGAGCATCCGGATCAGCGTCGTCTTGCCGTCACCGTTACGGCCCACGACCCCGATCCGGTCCCCTTCCGAGACGCCGAGGGAGATGCCGTCGAGGAGGGTACGGGTGCCGTACACCTTGCTGACGTTCTCGACATTGACCAGGTTGACGGCCATTTCTCTCCTGCGTACGGGGGACGGTCAGCCTTCAAGCGTAGGGCCTCCGGGGGTGGGGGCGGGGCGCGAGGGGGTGGTCACTCTTTGTGGTGACGTGATGGGGAGGCCGTGGTTGCTGCCGGGGAGGCCGTGGTTGCTGCCTGGGTCAGCGGTCGAGGATGCCTCCGTGAGCGGAACCATTCCCCCCGACGGCGGCTACACCGTGGACGACCTGCTCGGACATGACCGTCATCCTCGATCGGCGCAACAGCCCCGAGCCCGACGTCAGCGTGATCCGGCGGGAGGCGATCACCGGGCTGGACCAGATGAGCTACGAGGCCCACGACGTCGTACTGGCCGTCGAGGTCGTCTCACCGGGCACCGAGTCCCGTGACCGCACGACCAAGCCCCGGAAGTACGCCACAGCCGGGATCGAGCACTTCTGGCGGGTGGAACTGAACGACTCGGACGACCGTCCCGTCATCTATGTGTACGCGCTGGACCCTCTGACCGGGGCCTACGTGCACACCGGCACGTATCGCGACCGCATCAAGGTCGACAAGCCGTACCCGATCGACATCGACCTGACCACCATCGACCGGTACTGAGCCCCCTCAGAGCACCGTCGCCCCCGCCACCGGCCCCGCCGCCACCCGCACCGCGCGGCACGTGCCCGACGCCCTCAGCGCCTCCGCCACCTTCTCCGCCGTCTCGGCCGACTCACACAGGAACGCCGTCGTCGGACCGGACCCCGAGACCAGCGCCCCCAGGGCCCCCGCCGCCGTGCCCGCGGACAGGGTGTCGGCCAGGGACGGGCGCAGGGACAGCGCGGCGGGTTGGAGGTCGTTCACCAGCGTCGCGGCGAGGGCGTGGACGTCGCCCTTGGCCAGCGCTTCGACGAGCTCCGGAGACGCGACCGGCTCCGGGACCTCCGTGCCCTCCGTCAGGCGGTCGAACTCCCTGAACACGGCCGGGGTCGAGAGACCTCCCTCGGCCAGCGCGAACACCCAGTGGAAGGTCCCGCCGACCTCCAGCGCCGTCAGCTTCTCGCCCCGCCCGACTCCCAGCGCCGCCCCGCCGACCAGGCTGAACGGCACATCGCTGCCCAGCTCGGCGCAGATGTCGAGCAGTTCCGCGCGGGAGGCGTTCGTGCCCCACAGCGCGTCGCAGGCGAGCAGCGCGCCCGCGCCGTCCGCACTGCCGCCCGCCATGCCGCCCGCGACGGGGATGTCCTTGGCGATGTGGACGTGCACGTCGGGGGTACGGCCGTGGCGCCTGGCCAGCTCGATCGCCGCCCGCGCGGCGAGGTTGGTGTCGTCCAGGGGGACCTGATCGGCGTCGGGCCCCTCGCAGGTGACCCGCAGGCCCTCGGGCGACGGCGTGACGGTGACCTCGTCGTACAGGCCGACCGCCAGGAAGACGTTGGCCAGGTCGTGGAAGCCGTCGGGGCGGGCGGCGCCGACCGCGAGCTGGACGTTGACCTTGGCCGGGACGCGGACGGTGACGCTCACTGCTGCACGGGCTCCTCGGTCTGGGCGGCTGCCTTGTTCTCGGCGATCCGGGCGAACTCCTCGACGGTCAGGGCCTCGCCGCGCGCCTGCGGCGAGACGCCCGCGGCGACCAGGGCCGCCTCCGCGGCCGCCGCCGAGCCGGCCCATCCGGCGAGCGCGGCCCGCAGCGTCTTGCGCCGCTGGGCGAACGCCGCGTCGACGACCGCGAAGACCTCCTTCCTGGAGGCGGACGTCTTGATCGGCTCGGCCCGCCGGACCAGTGAGACGAGCCCGCTGTCGACGTTCGGCGCGGGCCAGAAGACGTTGCGGCCGATGGCCCCGGCGCGCTTGACCTCGGCGTACCAGTTCGCCTTCACCGACGGCACGCCGTACACCTTCGACCCGGGCCCCGCGGCCAGCCGGTCGGCGACCTCCGACTGGACCATGACCAGGGTGCGCTCGATGCTCGGAAATGTGTCGAGCATGTGCAGCAGCACGGGCACGGCGACGTTGTACGGCAGGTTCGCGACCAGCGCGGTCGGCGGGGGGCCCGGCAGTTCGGTCACGTGCATCGCGTCGGAGTGCACCAGCGCGAACCGGTCGGCGCGCTCCGGCATCCGGGCGGCGATCGTCGCGGGCAGCGCGGCGGCGAGGACGTCGTCGATCTCGACCGCCGTGACCCGGTCGGCCACCTCCAGCAGCGCCAGGGTGAGCGAGCCGAGCCCCGGGCCGACCTCGACGACCACGTCGTCGGGCCGCACCTCGGCGGTGCGGACGATACGGCGGACCGTGTTCGCGTCGATCACGAAGTTCTGGCCGCGCTGCTTGGTGGGGCGTACGCCGAGGGCCGCCGCCAGTTCGCGGATGTCGGCGGGGCCCAGCAGGGCGTCGGGGGTGGGGCTGCTCACGGCACAAGGGTACGGGGCGCACACAGCCGTCCCCGCCGCTCAGCCGCGCAGCCGCGCCCCGCAGTGCGGCCACGGGCTCGCCCCGCGCCGCAGGTACAGCTTCTTCGCCCGGTAGGTCTGCTCCGCGGCGGGCGCGTCCTGGGGGCGGCCGGAGCCGCCGAGGCTCTGCCAGGTCCGGGTGTCGAACTGGTAGAGGCCCCCGTACGTCCCCGAGGGGTCGACCGCGTCCGGCCGCCCGCCCGACTCGCACGCCGCGAGCCCCTGCCAGTTCAGATGGTCCGCGCCGCGCACGGAGGTCGGCAGCGGCTTCGTGCCCACCTTCACCACCTGCGTGGTCGGCTCGCGCACCACCTCGCTGCGGATCCGGCGCGGCTTCTGCCGGACCCCGTTGACGGTGCGCAGGGAGTACGTGACCCGGCGCAGCCCCGGCTGCCCGCCCTGCTCGACGACCTCGGTGCCCTGGAACACCGCCGGGTCCGCGACCCGCCGCACCTGGAACGGGATCTGCTCCTCGCGCACCTCCCTGGTGCCCGTGATCCGCAGCACGGTGACGGTCTGGCCGTCCCGCGGGAAGCTGCCGGGCGGCACGGAGGTGGTGTCCTGGCCGCGCAGGGTGATGCCGGCCTGCTCGACGGCCTCGCGGACGGTCGCGGCGTTGGTGCGCACGGTGCGGGCGCGGCCGTCGGCCATGATCGTGACGGAGCGCTCGGTGCGCACGTCCAGCGTGAGACCTTCACGCCCGATGCGCCGGGAGCGCGAGGTGGACAGGTACGCACCCTCCGCACGCACCCCCAGCTGTCTGAGCGCCCCGTCGACCGTGCGCGCCGTCGTCCAGATCTCGCGCCGGTGTCCGTCGAGGGTGAGCCGTACGGGGCGCCCGTAGCGCACCACCACCTCGTCGCCGCTGGCGAGCGCCGTGCCCGGGGCGGGCGCGACCACGTCGTGCGCGCCCACCGCGACACCCTCGTCGGCGAGCAGCTCGGTCACGTCGTCGGCGAAGGTGTGCAGCATGCGGGGTCTGCCGTCGATGCTCAGCTCGATCGCCTTGTCCTTGGCGACGAACGCGGTGGTGCCGCCGGCGAGAAAGGCGACGACCAGCGCCTGCGGGAGCAGGCGGCGCATGGAGCCGTCCGGGCGCTCGGCGTACCGCGCCTTGCGCCGGCGCGCGGCCCGCCGGCTCACTCCGGTGCGCGGCGCGGGCACGGGCGCGGAGGCGGTCTCGTAGGCCGGCGCGTACGTGTCCTCGTACGCCCCCTCGGTCACCCCGTACGCCGCCGCGTCGAACGTCTCTCCGTACCCCAGCGTCTCCGCACTGTGCCGATCGAAGGCCGGGGGCGGATCGAAGGCCGGGGGCGCGTCGAGTCCGGGTGCCGCGTCGAAGCCGCCGTACGCGCCGGGCGCGTTCTCCGTGCCGTAGGGCGCGTACTCGGCGCCGTACCCATACCGCGCGTCCCGCGCGTACTGCGAGCTGCTCACGCCGACACACTCCAGGGGGCCAGAGATCCAGAAGGAGCCCAAGGGTCCGATCGGGCCCCCAGAACCTAGCGGAGCGGCGGTCACTCTCCAAAGCGACGCGACTACGGACGGTCGTGATCAGTAGTCGAAGGCACGTGCGGTGTTCGCCGCGACGGCGGTCGCCAGCTCGTCCTCCTCGATCCCGCGCACGGCGGCCATCGCCCGCACCGTGATCGGAATGAGATACGGCGCGTTGGGCCGTCCGCGGTAGGGCGCCGGCGTCAGGAAGGGCGCGTCGGTCTCCACCAGCAGCAGCTCCAGCGGGGCCACCGCCACCGCGTCCCGCAGGTTCCGGGCGTTCTTGAAGGTGACGTTGCCGGCGAAGGACATGTAGTACCCCGCGCGGGCGCAGATCTCCGCCATCTCGGCGTCCCCGGAGTAGCAGTGGAACACCGTCCGCTCCGGCGCGCCCTCCTCCTTGAGGATGCGCAGCACGTCCGCGTGGGCCTCGCGGTCGTGGATGACGAGCGCCTTGCCGTGCCGCTTGGCGATCTCGATGTGGGCGCGGAAGGACGTCTCCTGCGCCTCCTTGCCCTCGGGGCCGGTGCGGAAGTAGTCCAGGCCGGTCTCCCCGACGCCCTTCACCTGGGGCAGCGCGGCCAGCCGGTCGATCTCGGCCAGCGCCGCGTCCAGCGCCGCCTGCCCGCCGGGCTCGCGCGCACCCTGCCGGGACCAGCCGTCCGGGTCTCCGTGCACGATGCGGGGGGCCTCGTTGGGGTGCAGGGCGACGGTCGCGTGGACGTTCTCGTAGGCCGCGGCCGTCTCGGCCGCCCACTGCGAGCCGCGTATGTCGCAGCCGACCTGGACCAGCGTCGTCACACCCACGGACTCGGCCGTCAGCAGGGCCTCGGCGACCGTGCCGGACTGCATGTCGAGGTGGGTGTGGGAGTCGGCGACCGGCACCCGGAGGGGCTCGGGCAGCGGCGGGGCTTCGTCGTGGGAAGACATGCCCCGATCCTACGAAAGGGGCACGCCCCGCATCGACGGCTTGATCACTTCGCCCAGCCCCGCGGCAGCGCGCTCAGCGCCGACGACACCTGCCCGGCCCGCATGATCCGCACGAGGTGCCCCTCGCAGTTGGCGCACGTGGGCCGGCTCAACGGCGACGGCACGACCCGCCCGTCCGACACGTACAGCACGAATTCGTGGCCCTCCCCGTCCACGTGGTGCTCTATCTCGTACGACTGCTCCCACCCGTGCCCGCATCGCATACAGGCGAAGGAGTACGACTCGTGAACGACGGCGGTCGGCTGACGCATGGCAGCTCCTGATGTCCGCTGGAGAGGGACGGTTCTCGCCCTGCCCCCCAGTGGACTCCCGACGAACACCGAAAGCACGCCAACTGTCCAAGGTTGAACGGCTTTTGGGCACCTCTTGCCGAAACGCCCGCACTGCTTTACCCGCGGATGGGAGACCTACCCAGGGGCGCGGGGCCCTGTCCGATATGCGGCTCCGCCGCGTGGGCGCGACCAGCCCCACTCAACCCGCAGACGACCGCTTGTCAGCAACCACCGCGTCGAAAACCACCCTCTTAGGAACCCCCGCCTCCACAGCCACTGCGGCAATGGCTTCCTTACGCCGCTCCCCCGCCTCCTCACGCACCCGCACACGCCGCACCAGCTCCTCCGCCCCCAGCGCCTCCGGCGCCCGCTCGGGGGCGCCCTCGACCACAACCGTGATCTCCCCGCGCACCCCCTCCGCCGCCCACTCCGCCAGCTCGGCCAGCGGCCCGCGCCGGACCTCCTCGTACGTCTTGGTCAGCTCACGGCAGACGGCGGCCCGCCGCTCCCCGCCGAACACCTCGGCCATCGCGGCGAGCGTGTCGTCGAGCCGGTGGGGCGCCTCGAAGTAGACGAGGGTGCGCCGCTCCTCGGCGACCTCCCGCAGCCGGGCCAGCCGCTCGCCCGCCTTGCGCGGCAGGAACCCCTCGAAGCAGAAGCGGTCCACCGGCAGCCCGGACAGCGCGAGCGCGGTGAGCACGGCGGACGGGCCGGGCACGGCGGTCACCCGGATGTCCTGCTCCACGGCGGCCGCGACCAGCCGGTACCCGGGGTCGGACACCGACGGCATGCCCGCGTCGGTGACGAGCAGCACACGCGCGCCGCCGAGCAGCGCCTCGACCAGTTCGGGCGTACGGGCGGACTCGTTGCCCTCGAAGTACGACACGACGCGCCCCTTGGGGGTGACGCCCAGCGCCTGGGTGAGGCGGCGCAGCCGCCGGGTGTCCTCCGCGGCGACCACGTCGGCCCCGGCCAGCTCCTCGGCGAGCCGGGGCGGGGCGTCGGAGATGTCGCCGATGGGGGTGCCGGCGAGGACCAGGGTTCCGGGAGTGTCTGTCACGGTTCCATCCTCGCAGGGGCCATGCACGGGACTCACACAGCACGGTTCCCTACCATGGCGCGGTGACCAGTACCGCGTCCTCCACGGACACCCGGCAGGACCAGGCCGCCCCCGACTCGCGGCCGTCGTGGCAGCGGCGGCTGCGCCGTTTCGGCTACCTCGCGGAGCCACGCGGCGACGTCCGGGACCGGCTGGTGCCGCCGTACACCGAGCCGAGCCCGCGGCTGTGGGCGGCGCTCGCGGTCCCGCACGGGCTCGCGGCCTGGCTCGTGCGCTGGTCGGGCTGGCTGGGCCCGCTGCTGGTGACGGCGTTCGCGGGTGTGCTGCGGTTCTGGAACCTGGGCAGCCCGAAGGCGGTGATATTCGACGAGACGTACTACGCCAAGGACGCCTGGGCGCTCGTCCACCGCGGCTTCGAGGTCAACTGGGACAAGAACGTCAACGATCTGATCCTGTCGACCGGCGGCAAGGTCCCGATCCCGTCCGACGCGGCGTACGTGGTGCATCCGCCGGTCGGCAAGTACGTCATCGGGCTCGGCGAGCTGATGTTCGGGTTCACCCCGTTCGGCTGGCGGTTCATGACGGCGCTGCTCGGCACGCTGACGGTGCTGATGCTGTGCCGGATCGGCCGCCGGCTGTTCCGTTCCACCTTCCTGGGCTGCCTGGCGGGCGCGCTGCTGGCGGTGGACGGGCTGCACTTCGTGATGAGCCGCACCGCACTGCTCGACGGCGTGCTGATGTTCTTCGTGCTGGCCGCGTTCGGCTGCCTGGTGGTGGACCGGGACAAGGCGCGCGAGAAGCTGGCCGCCGCGCTCCCCGCGGACGCCGACGGCCGGGTCCGCCCGGACGTGTACACGGCGGAGCACACCCGCCTCGGCTGGCGGCCCTGGCGGCTGCTGGCGGGCCTGATGCTGGGGCTGGCCATCGGCACCAAGTGGAACGGCCTGTACATCCTGGCGGCGTTCGGCCTGATGACGGTCCTGTGGGACGTGGCCTCCCGCCGCGTCGCGGGGGCCCGGAACCCGTACCTGACCGTCGTCCGGCGCGATCTGGGCTGGGCGTTCCTGTCGACGGTGCCGGTCGCGATCGCCACCTATGTCGCGAGCTGGCTCGGCTGGATCCTCTCCCCGAGCGACGGCAGCGGCGGCTACTACCGCGACTGGGCCGCGACCGACGGCAAGGACAGCAGCTGGTCGTGGCTCTTCCCGGACTGGTGGCGCAGCCTGTGGCACTACGAGACGCAGGTGTACGACTTCCATGTCGGCCTGTCCTCGCCGCACACCTACGAGTCGAACCCGTGGAGCTGGATCGTCACCGGGCGCCCGGTGTCGTACTTCTACGAGTCGCCGCTGCCCGGCAAGGACGGCTGCCCCGCCGACGCGGGCGAGAAGTGCGCCCGCGAGGTGCTGGCCCTGGGCACGCCGATGCTGTGGTGGGTGGCCTGTTTCGCGCTGCTGTACGTGCTGTGGCGCTGGTTCTTCCGCCGCGACTGGCGGGCGGGCGCGATCGCCTGTGCCATCGCCGCCGGGTATCTGCCGTGGTTCCTGTACCAGGAGCGGACGATCTTCTTCTTCTACGCCGTCGTCTTCGTGCCGTTCCTGTGCCTGGCGGTGGCGATGCTGGTCGGCGCGCTGGTCGGCCCGCCCGGCGCGAGCGACACCCGCCGGGTGGCGGGGGCGACGGGTGCGGGTGTGCTGGTGCTGCTGATCGCCTGGAACTTCATCTACTTCTGGCCGATCTACACCGGCATGGCGATCCCGATCGATGACTGGCGTTCACGGATGTGGCTGGATACCTGGGTCTGACGGTGCGGTAGGTGCATCTAACAATCGGAAAAACTTCCGCCCCCGTTGTCACACCCGCCGCCTACAGTGCGAGGGACCACAACGGGGAGGGGACTGCGCGATGCGCAAGGGGGTCAAGGGCGCCATCGTCGGCACGGTGTTCGCCGCGATGGTCGGCGGCGCCGGGTACGGGGCGTTCAACATCGTGTCCGCGCTGAACGGCGACGGGGGCGGGTCGGGCGGCACCGAGACCGTGAAGACCGGGCCGCCGAGCGGCGACGAGGTCGCGGAGACCACGCGGAAGTTCTTCGCCGCGTGGGAGAAGGGCCAGGGTCCGACCGCGGCGTCGTACACCAACAACGCCGAGGCGGCCGGACCGCTGCTGACGGCGTTCGGCGAGGACGCGCACATCACCGGCGTGAAGATCACGCCGGGCGCCGCCAAGGGCGCCACGGTGCCGTTCTCGGTGAAGGGGACGGTGTCGTACGACGGCAAGAGCAAGCCGCTGGCGTACGACAGCAAGCTCACCGTCGTCCGCGGGGTGACGACCGGCCGGGCGCTGGTCGACTGGGAGCCGTCGGTCGTCCACCCGGCGCTGAAGGACGGCGACACCCTCGTCACGGAGGAGTCGGCGAGCCCGCCGATCGAGGCGGTGGACCGTAACGGCACGGTGCTGAGCAAGGAGAAGTACCCCTCGCTCGGCCCGATCCTCGACGAACTGCGCAAGCGCTACGGCGACAAGGCCGGCGGCACCCCGGGCGTCGAGCTGGTGGTGCGGCACCCCGAGGAGACCGGCGCCGCCGACACCTCGCTGCTGACCCTCGCCGAGGGCAAGCCCGGCAAGCTGCCCACGACGCTCAGCGCGACCGCGCAGGCGGCGGCCGAGACGGCGGTGAAGCAGTACGCCGAGTCGTCCGTGGTCGCCGTCAAGCCGAGCACCGGCGAGGTGCTGGCGGTCGCCAACAACCGCGCGGACGGCTGGAACGCGGCGTTCCTGGGGCAGGTGGCGCCCGGCTCGACGATGAAGATCGTCAGCGCGGCCACCCTCATCGACACCGGGCTGGCCGGTATGAACGAGCCGGCCCCCTGTCCGGACAAGGCGATGTGGGAGAGCCAGACCTTCGGCAACCTGCCGGGCCTGACCCCCAACGACAACGCCACCCTCTCCGAGAGCTTCGCCCGCTCCTGCAACACGGCTTTCATCAAGTTCGCGGACTCGCTCAAGGTCGAGTCCCTGACCCGCGAGGCCGAGGACCGCTTCGGCATCGGCCACAACTGGCAGGTCGGCGTGCCCTCCTTCGACGGCTCGGTCCCCGCCTCCGGCGGCCCGGACAAGGCCGCCAATCTCATAGGCCAGGGCCAGGTCCAGATGAGCCCGCTGAACATGGCGTCGGTGACCGCGACCGCGACAACGGGCGTCTTCCGGCAGCCGGTGATCGTGCCGCAGAGCCTCGACGACCGGGAACTGGCCACCGCGCGGGGGCTGGACTCGAGCACGGTCCAGCAGCTGCGGGCGATGATGAACCGCACCGCCACCAGCGGCACCGCGGCCTCCGTGATGTCCCAGCTGCCCGGCAGCATCGGCGCGAAGACCGGCTCCGCCGAGGTCGACGGGGCCAAGGCCAACAGCTGGTTCACCGGCTACCGCGACGACGTCGCGGCGGCCGCCATGGTCCAGCAGGGCGGCCGGGGCGGCGACGCGGCGGGCCCGATCGTGGCGTCGGTGCTGCGCGGGGGTGGCTGATCTCACCCTCACCGGACGGGACTCTAGGGTGGTGCGGTCGTTGCAGACGGTGAAGGCTGTGGGGCCGTAGGGGCCACGAGAAGCACCGGCGCTCCGGAGTGTCCGGGAATGCCGCGGAGGATCGGGAAAGCAGTGGGCAACAGAAGGCACGTCGCCGAGCGACGGAAGACGAGACCCGCGGTCATCGGCGGGCTGATCGCCGCGGTCGTCGGCGGCGCCGGATTCGGCGCGTACGCGCTGCTGGGCGGCGGTGCCGCGGCCGAGGACGGTACGGCGAACACCGCCGCCGGCGAGCCGCGGACCAAGTCCGTCAAGACCGGGCCCCTGTCCGCCGCCGAGGTCACCGGAACGGCCCAGCGCTTCCTCACCGCCTGGCAGCGGGGCCAGGTCCCGCAGGCCGCCGCCGCCACGGACGACACCGCGGCGGCCACCGCCCTGCTCACCGGCTACGGCAAGACCGCCCACATCGGGAACGTCACCCTCACCCCCGGCCCGCGCACCGGCGACAGGGTGCCGTTCACCGTGAAGGGCACGGTCACCTACAAGGGCGTCAGCAAGCCGCTGGCGTACGACAGCGCGCTGACCGTCGTGCGCCGCGCCTCGGACGGAGAGCCGCTGGTCGACTGGGCGCCGGCGGTGGTCCACCCCGAGCTGCGCGAGGGCGACACGCTCGTCACCGGCGAGGCCGGTACCCCGCCGGTGAAGGCCCTCGACCGGGACGGCGGCGAGCTGACCGCCGAGAAGTACCCCTCGCTGGAGCCGGTCCTGGACGGGCTGCGCGAGAAGTACGGCAAGAAGGCGGGCGGCACGGCGGGCGTCGAGCTGCGGGTGGTCCGCGGCAAGGCGTCCGAGGCGAAGAAGCTGTCCGACACGACGCTGCTGGAGCTGAGCGAGGGCACGCCGGGCACGGTGAAGACGACGCTCAGCCCGGCGATGCAGGCCGCCGCGGAGAAGCAGGTCGCCGCCAAGTCCCGCGCCTCGGTCGTCGTCCTCAGGCCCTCCACCGGCGAGATCCTGGCGGTGGCGAACTCCTCGCCCACCTTCAACACCGCCTTCCAGGGCTCGCTGGCCCCCGGTTCCACCATGAAGGTCATCACCTCCTCGCTGCTCATCGAGAAGGGGCTGGCCTCGGCCGACAAGGCGCATCCGTGCCCGAAGTACTTCACGTACGGCGGCTGGAAGTTCCAGAACGACGACAAGTTCGAGATCAAGGGCGGCACGTTCAAGGCGAGCTTCGCGCGGTCCTGCAACACGGCCTTCATCAGCCAGGCCCCGGAGCTGGCGGACGACGACCTGACCAAGCAGGCCCAGCAGGTGTTCGGCCTGTCGCTGAACAACTGGGCGGTCGGTGTGCCCACCTTCGACGGCTCGGTGCCGGTCCAGTCGCAGGCGCAGATGGGGGCCTCCCTGATCGGCCAGGGCGGGGTGCGGATGAACCCGCTGAACATGGCGTCGGTGTCGGCCACGGTGAAGTCGGGCGTGTTCCGCCAGCCATATCTGGTCGCCCCGTCGGTCGACGGGCGGACGCTGGCCACGGCCTCGCGCACGATGTCCGCGTCGACGCTGGCGCAGCTGCGGGACCTGATGTCCTACACGGCGGCGTACGGGACGGCGGCGGAGGCGATGGCCGGGGTGAGCGGTGACGCCGGAGCGAAGACCGGCTCGGCCGAGGTCGACGGCCAGAAGAAGCCGAACGGCTGGTTCACGGCGTACCGGAACGACCTCGCGGCCGCGGGTGTCGTCCAGGCGGCCGGGCACGGTGGTGAGACGGCGGGGCCGATCGTGGCGGCGCTGCTGAAGCTCGGGGACTGACCCCACGGAACCGGTTCGGGGACTGCCCCGGATCGGTCAGTGGGCGGTGCCCACCGGCGTCGCCAGATACGTGCGGCGCAGGAAACGCATCAGCGCCTTCATGTCGAACTGCACGACCTGGTGGGCCCCGTGCGGGTCGTGGAACTCCACCACGGCCTGCACCCGCCCGCACGGCCACACCCGTACGCTCCCGGATTCGGCCGGTGCGCGTAGCCCCTGTTCGAGGAGGGAGCGGTCGAAGGTCCACTCCTGGGTGCCGGGGAGCCCTATGCGGACCGAGCGCGGGTCGCTGTCGGGGTCGTACCGAAGGATGACCGGAACCGCTCCTCGCTCGTCGTCCACCTGGACATCGGTGTCGGTGACGATATGGGCTCGCGCGTACTGCTCGACTACAGACATCCGACGGCCCCTTTACCCAGCGTGACCTATGTGAAAGCTATGAATCCGCTTCCACTCCAATGTCCCATATTCTCCGGTTCATGCCTCGCGAGGGCCGTGGAACTTCGCGGCCGGATAGAGCCGGATAGAAACCGTCTCGCTCTTGCAAGCCGTTCGCATTAAGCCACTATCATCGAACGGTGCATGTACCTGACGGATTCATCAACGCCCCCACCTCGGTGGCCACCGGAGTCGTCGCCGCCGGCGCCGTCGCCGTGAGCCTGCGCGGCGCGCGCCGCGAACTCGACGAGCGCACCGCGCCGCTGGCCGGTCTCGTCGCGGCGTTCGTCTTCGCCGTCCAGATGCTGAACTTCCCGGTCGCCGCGGGCACCAGCGGCCACCTCCTCGGCGGAGCGCTCGCCGCGATACTCGTCGGGCCCTACACCGGCGTGCTGTGCATATCCGTCGTCCTGCTCATGCAGGGCATCCTCTTCGCGGACGGTGGTCTGACCGCGCTCGGCGTGAACATCACCGACATGGCGGTGGTCACGGTGATCGTCGCCTACGCCGTCTTCCGCGGCCTGGTGAAGGTGCTGCCGCGCACCCGCCGCTCCGTCACCGCCGCCTCGTTCGTCGCCTCGCTGCTCTCCGTGCCCGCCGCGGCCCTCGCCTTCACGTTCCTGTACTGGATCGGCGGCACCACCGACGTCGCCATCGGCAAGGTCGCCGGCGCCATGGTCGGCGTGCACATCCTGATCGGCATCGGCGAGGCCGCGATCACCGCGCTCACCGTCGGCGCCGTGGTCGCCGTACGACCCGACCTCGTGTACGGCGCGCGTGACCTGCGCAATCCGCTCAAGCTGCGGGTGGGCGGCGAACTCGTGGACGCGCCGGCCCCCGAGGCCGCCGTCCCGGCCCGCGCCTCGCACCGCAAGGTGTGGCTCGCCGGGCTCGCCGCCTCCCTGGTGCTCGCCGGGTTCGTCAGCTTCTACGCCTCCGCCGACCCCGACGGCCTGGAGAAGGTCGCCGCCGACCACGGCATCGACAAGAAGGCCGAGGAGCACGCGATCGCCGACTCCCCGCTCGCCGACTACGGCGTCAAGGATGTCGATGACGCCCGCCTGTCCGGGGGGCTGGCGGGCGTCATCGGCGTGGGTGTGACCGTCGTCGCGGGCACCGGCGTCTTCTGGGCGGTGCGCCGCCGCCGCAGCGCCGAGACCTCGCCGTCCTCCACCACCGTCGAGAACGTCTGACGTCGTCATGGGTGCTGGGCACGCGCACCGGCTGTACCGGCGGGGCGACTCGCCGGTGCACGCCCTGCCGCCGCACACCAAGCTCGCCGCCGTCTTCGCCTTCGTCGTGGTCGTGGTCTCCACCCCGCGGGAGGCGATGTGGGCGTTCGGGCTGTACGCGGTGCTGCTCGCCGTCGTGGCGTACCACGCGCGCGTGCCCGCCGGTTTCCTGCTCAAGCGGCTGCTGATCGAGGTGCCGTTCGTCGCGTTCGCGGTGCTCATGCCGTTCGTGGCGGAGGGCGAGCGGGTCGACGTGCTGGGCCTCTCGCTCAGCGTCAACGGCCTGTGGGGCGCGTGGAACGTGCTCGCCAAGGGCACCCTCGGCGTCGCCGCCTCCGTCCTGCTGGCCGCCACCACCGAGCTGCGCGAGCTGCTGCTGGGGCTCCAGCGGCTGAAGCTGCCGCCGCTGCTGGTGCAGATCGCCTCCTTCATGATCCGCTACGGCGATGTCGTCACGGACGAGATGCGGCGGATGCGGATCGCGCGCGAGTCGCGCGGCTTCGAGGCCCGGGGTGTCCGGCACTGGGGCGTGCTCGCCAAGTCGGCGGGCGCGCTGTTCATCCGCTCCTACGAGCGCGGGGAGCGGGTGCATCTGGCCATGGTGAGCCGCGGGTACGCCGGTGCGATGCCGGTCATCGACGAGGTGACCGCGTCCCGGGCGCAGTGGTCGTACGCCCTCGCGCTCCCGTTCACCGCCCTCGTCGTCTGCGTGTTGGGATGGACCCTGTGAGCACCGCTTCCGCTTCCCTCGAGGTCTCCGGCCTCGCCTTCGCCTACCCCGACGGGCACCAGGCCCTGTTCGGCGTGGACTTCACGATCGCGCGCGGTGAGCGGGTCGCGCTGCTCGGGCCGAACGGCGCCGGCAAGACGACCCTCGTGCTGCATCTCAACGGCATCCTGACCGGCGGGGTGGGGAGCGTGCGGGTGGCCGGGCTGCCCGTGGACCGGAAGAACATGGCGGAGATCCGGCGCAAGGTCGGCATCGTCTTCCAGGACCCGGACGATCAGCTCTTCATGCCGACCGTGCGCGAGGACGTGGCGTTCGGACCGGCGGCGGCCGGGATCAAGGGGCCCGAACTGGAGGAGCGCGTCGACCGTGCCCTGAAGCAGGTCGGCATGGAGGACTTCAAGGACCGGCCCCCGCACCATCTCTCCTTCGGCCAGCGGCGCCGGGTGGCGGTGGCGACCGTGCTGGCGATGGAGCCGGAGATCCTCGTCCTGGACGAGCCCTCCTCCAACCTCGACCCGGCCTCCCGGCGCGAACTCGCCGACATCCTGCGCTCGTTGGACGTGACCGTGCTGATGGTCACCCACGACCTGCCGTACGCCCTGGAGCTGTGCCCGCGCTCCCTGATCCTGAGCGAGGGCACGATCGCCGCGGACGGCCCGACCGGCGAGCTGCTCTCCGACGACGAGCTGATGCGCGCCCACCGCCTGGAGCTGCCCTTCGGCTTCGACCCGCGGTCCGTGACAATGGGCGCGTGACGAACGAGGAGCCCGCACAGGAGGGCGCGTCACTGCTGCTCGACGAGCAGCTGTGCTTCGCGCTCTACGCCGCCCAGCGCGCGGTGACCGCCGCGTACCGTCCGCTCCTCGACGAGCTGGGCCTCACCTACCCGCAGTACCTCGTGCTCCTGGTCCTCTGGGAGCGCGGCGAGACCACGGTGAAGGAGCTGGCGGGCGCGCTGCGGCTGGACTACGGCACGGTGTCGCCGTTGCTCAAGCGGCTGGAGAGCGCCGGTTTCGTGCGCCGGGAGCGCGCCGCGCACGACGAGCGCTCGGTGCTGGTCGCGTGCACGGGACGGGCGGAGGAACTCCGGGAGCGTGCGGCGCACGTGCCCGTCACCCTGCTCACGGCGACGGGACTCGACACGGCGGACGTCGCGCGACTGCGCGAGGAACTCCGGCAGCTGGCCCACCGCGCGGAGGAGGCGGCGGCGCGCACCCGCTGACCAGCCCGCTGTTACCCACGGTTGCCACCCCCTGACCGCACACCGCGTCCCTACTCGCCGGTACCTTGTGCACGATGCACCTGCACGCTTCCGTGCCGCCTGCCGTCGTGTCTGTCCTGGGGGAGGTCCCGCCGTGTCCGAAGGCGTCGCCGTCGACACCCGCCCGACGAAGATCATGTACGTCGCCGAAGCCACCGCGCACGGCGGCCGGGACGGCTATGTCACCAGCCAGGACGGCCAGATCGAGCTGAGGGTCGCGATGCCTCCGGAGCTGGGCGGCGACGGCAACGGCACCAACCCGGAGCAGCTGTTCGCGGCCGGCTACAGCTCCTGCTTCCACAACGCGCTGATCCTGGTCGGCAACCGCGAGGGCTACGACCTCACCGGTTCGACGGTCGCCGCGAAGGTCGGCATCGGCCCCAACCGGCACCGCGGCTACGGCCTCGCGGTCGCCCTCAGCGTCTCGCTGCCCGTCCTCGACCCGGACATCGCGTCGAAGCTGGTGGACGCGGCCCACGAGGTCTGCCCGTATTCGAACGCCACCCGCGGGAACATCGACGTGACGATTCTGCTTGGGTGAGAGGGGCGCCCCGCACACGGCGCCCCCTACCGCAGGACAGCACGACGAGGAGTACGGACGTGGACGTGCACGGCACAGTGGCCGAGGGCTTCGAGCCGGTCAGGGAAGCGTTCGTACAGAACTTCGCGACGCTCGGCGAGCGGGGCGCCGCCGTGGCCGTCTACCGGGACGGACGCAAGGTCGTCGATCTGTGGGGCGGGACCAAGGACGTCGACGGCACCGCGCCCTGGGAGCGGGGCACGGCCCAGGTGGTGCGCTCGGCGACGAAGGGCGTCGCCGCCGCCGTACCGCTGCTGCTGCACCAGCGCGGCGAGCTGGACCTGGACGCGCCGGTCGGCGACTACTGGCCGGAGTTCAAGGCGCGCGGCAAGGAATGGGTGCTGGTCCGGCATGTGCTGAACCACCGGGCCGGACTGCCGGTCCTGGACCACCCGCTCACCCCGCAGGAGGCCCTCGACCCGCACCGGGGCCCGGCGGCGGTGGCCGCGCAGACCCTCGCCTGGGAGCCGGGCACCGACCACGGCTACCACGCGCTGACGTACGGCTGGATGCTGGACGAGCTGGTCCGGCGGGTGACGGGGCAGTGGGCGGGCGAGTGGCTCGCCTCGCGGATCGCCGGACCGCTGGGGCTCGACCTGTGGCTGGGGCTGCCCGCGTCGGAGGAGGCGGCGGGACGGACCGGCCGGGTGGGGCGGGTCGACGGCCCCGAGCCCACCGGGGGCCTGCGGGTCCGTCCGAAGCGCTCGGTCACCGAGGCCTACGACGACCCGGCCTCCCTCACCCGCCGCGCCTTCGCCGCGATCACTCCCTTCCCCGACCAGAACGACCCCGCCTACCGCGCGGCGGCCCTCCCGGCGACCAACGGCATAGCCACGGCCGACGGCCTGGCCCGCTTCTACGCGTCCCTGATCGGCGAGGTCGACGGCGTACGGCTGTTCACGCCGGAGACGGCCGCCCTCGCCCGCGCCGAGGAGTCGGCGGGCCCCGACCGCGTCCTGGTGGTGGGCACCCGCTTCGGTCTCGGCTACATGCTGCACGGCAGCGCGTCCCCGCTGCTGTCCCCCGACTCCTTCGGCCACCCGGGCCGCGGCGGAGCGCTGGGCTTCGCCGACCCGGCCTCGGGGATCGCCTTCGGCTATGTGACCAACGGCTTCCGCAAGACCGTGACGGCGGACCCCCGGGCGCAGACCCTGGTGAGGGCGGTCCGCACCGCCCTCACCAGGCTGTGACGCGGACGCGGCTCAGACGTGGATGGGGTGGGAGATCCGCCCCGACGCCGAGTCGATCTCCTCGTGCGCCTTGGTGAGCAGCTGCATCGCCAGCTCGTTCAGCGCCCGGGCACCGGCGATCTCCTCGCCCACCCTGGGCTGATTCGCGTCGGTGTGGTGCCTGCTGGCGTGGCCGTGCGAGCGCACCTCGCTGCCGTCGGGCAGGCGCACCAGCGCGGCGGCCTCGGTGTGCCGGTCGTCCTCCTTGAACTCCAGCTCGACGTGCCATCCCACTGCGCTGTGCATCGTCATAACGATCACCTCCGGAAGAACCTGCTTCCAGGGTGCGCCTGATGGCGTACGGATGCATCCATTCGGGGATATTCCGGACGGAAGACAGGGGATGGATCATGGGAACGTACGTACGCCTCGGCGAGGTCGACACCTGGTACGCCGAGCACGGCGCCGGCGAGCCGCTGGTGCTGCTGCACGGCGGTCTGGTGGACGCCCGGTTCTTCGAGCCGAACCTCGGGCCGCTCGCCGAGCACTTCCACGTCTACACCCCGGAGCGCCGGGGCCACGGCCACACTCCGGACGTACCGGGCCCCATCACGTACCGGCTGATGGCGGACGACACGGTCGCCTTCCTGGAGGCGGTGGTCGGCGAGCCGGCCGACCTGGTCGGGCACAGCGACGGGGCGATCGTGGCGATGCTGGTGGCCATGCGGCGGCCCGAGCTGGTGAAGCGGCTGGTGATGATCAGCGGCGGGTTCAGCAAGGAGGGCGAGGCGGCGCCGGACGCGGAGTGGGACGTGGACGCGATCGAGGAGTTCCTGGGCCTGTCCTACGGCGAGGTGTCCCCGGACGGCGCCGACCACTTCCGGGTGGTCGCGGCGAAGATCGGCGAGATGGCCGCGAAGGAGCCGTATCTCCCCGCATCCGAGCTGTCCGCGATCACCGCCCGCTCGCTGGTGATGTTCTCCGACGACGACCTGGTGACCATGCGGCACGCGGTGGACCTGTACGACGCCCTCCCGAACGCCGAGCTGGCCGTCGTCCCCGGCACCTCGCACTTCCTCACCCGCGAGAAGCCACACCTGGTCAACGCGATCGTCCTGGACTTCCTCACCCGGGAGCCGGTGCCGACGGTGGCCCCGATCCGCCGGGCGCCGAAGACGCCCTAGCCCTGCCTCACCCCGCGTGCAGCATCAGGCCGATGCCCACGACCAGCAGCCCGGCCGCCGCGATCCGCGGCACACCGAACCGCTCCTTGAAGAACACGGCCCCGATCGCCGCGCCCACGATGATCGACGACTCCCGCAGGGCGGCGATGGGCGCCAGCTCCGCCCGGGTCTGCGCCCACAGCACCAGCGCGTACGCGGCGACCGACATCACCGCGCCGACCAGTCCGAGGGCGGCGAAGGGGCGCACGGTGGCGAGGAGCGCGCCGCGCCGGCGGTAGAGGGCGTACGCCGGGATGATCGTGCCCTGGACCAGCATCAGCCAGGCGATGTACCCGAGCGACGAGCCCGAGGCCCGTACGCCGAGCCCGTCGACCAGCGTGTACACGGCGATCGTCAGGCCGGTCGCCAGCGCGGCGCCGATCGCGGCCCAGTCCGGGCGCCGCCCGCGCAGCCCCCACAGCGCGACACCGGTCAGCCCGGCGCAGGACAACGCGATGCCCGCGGCGGCCCAGCCGTCCGGCACCTCGTGCGCGAAGACGGCGGCGAGCACGGTGACGACGAGGGGAGCGCTGCCGCGCGCGATGGGGTAGGCCTGCCCGAAGTCGCCGAGCCGGAAGGACCGCATGAGCAGGGCGTAGTACGCGATGTGGATGGCGGCGGAGCCGAGCAGGTACGGCCAGGCGGCGGCCGCCGGCACCGCCGTGAACGGCACCAGGGCCAGCCCGATCAGGGCGCCCCCGCCGGATATGAGGATGAACCCGACCAGCTTGTCGGTGATGCGGTGCGCGATGGCGTTCCACCCGGCGTGGGTGACCGCGGCCGCCAGCACGGCCGCGGTGACCAGCGGGGTCACGCGTCCGGCTCGCGGACGTCCACCAGGGTGCCGCCGGCGTGCGCGACCAGCGTCTTGGGCTCCATCGGGAAGACGGCGTGCGGGTCACCGGCCGCGGCCCACACCACGTCGTGCTCCAGCAGACCCCGGTCGGCGAGCACCCGGGTCCGCGTCCGGTGCCCGAACGGCGGCACGCCCCCGATGGCGTACCCCGTGGTCTCCCGTACGACACCGGCCTTGGCCCGGGTGACCTCGCCCGCGCCCAGCGCCTGCCGCACCAGCTCGACGTCGACCCGCGAGGCGCCGTCCATCAGCACCAGCACCGGGACGCCGTCGGCGGCGAAGATCAGCGACTTGCAGATCTGGCTCAGCTCGCAGCCGATCGCTGCGGCGGCCTCGGCGGCGGTGCGGGTCGCGTCCGGGAACCGGCGGACCTTCCCCAGAACGTCCGCGAGTCCCATCTCCCGCAGGGCCTCGGCGAATCGGGGGTGGGCTCCGTGGCCCTCGGTGTCGGTGGCTGCGCTCGTCATGGAGGGCAACCTAGCGGTGGGTGTAGACGGCACGCGACGGGGTTTCCCGCTCCTCGGACCCGTACATGCCCCCTCGGACCCGTACATGCCTTCGGACCCGTACGTGAGGAAGCCGGTGAGGGCGCCCCGTCCCCACGGAGCCCTCACCGGCTGGTCTCATGCAGGTGTCGTCAGGCGCGGACCAGTTCGCGGTCCTCGTCCGGGTCCTTGCGGCCGGCGCCGTCGGACTCGGCGCGCAGGCCCTCGCCCTCGACGTCGACGTTCGGCAGCGCGCGGTCCAGCCACTTCGGCAGCCACCAGGCCTTCTTGCCGAGCAGGGCGAGCACCGCCGGGACGATCGCCATGCGGACGATGAACGCGTCGAACAGAACCGCGACCGCCAGGCCGAAGCCGATCATCTTGACCATGGACTCGCTGGAGCCGATGAAGCCCGCGAAGACCGCCATCATGATCACCGCCGCGGCCGTGACGACCCGGGCGCCGTGCTTGAACCCGGTCACCACCGCCTGGCTGGGCTTCTCGCCGTGGACGTAGGCCTCCCGCATCCGGGTCACGAGGAACACCTCGTAGTCCATGGCCAGACCGAAGACCACGCCGACCATGAAGATCGGCATCATCGACATGACCGGGCCGGTCTCCTCGACGCCCATCAGGCCGGACAGCCAGCCCCACTGGAAGACCGCGACCACCGCGCCGAGCGCCGCCATCACGCTGAGCAGGAAGCCGAGGGCCGCCTTCAGCGGGACGAGGATCGAGCGGAAGACCACGATCAGCAGCAGGAAGGCCAGGCCCACCACGAGCGCCAGGTACGGCAGCAGGGCGTCGTTCAGCTTCTGCGAGACGTCGATGTTCATCGCCGTCGAACCGGTGACCAGCACCTGGCCGTCGTTGTCGGCGGCCACCTCGGCACCCGAGTCGCGGATGGCGTGCACCAGGTCCTCGGTGGTGGCCGAGGACGGCTTGGCGTCCGGGATCACGGTGATCGTCGCGGTGTCGCCGGCCTTGTTGGGCGCCGGCGGGGTCACCGTCACCACGTTGTCCAGGCCCCTGACCTCGTCGGAGACCTTCTTGAAGACGGCCTGCGGGTTCTCGCTGTCCTTGCCGTCGACGACGACCATCAGCGGCCCGTTGAAGCCCGGCCCGAAGCCCTCGGACAGCAGGTCGTAGGCGCGGCGCTGGGTGGTCGACGTCGGCTGGGAGCCGTCGTCGGGCAGGCCCAGTTCCAGCGAGGTCGCCGGGACCGCGGCGGCGCCGAGGCCCAGGATGCCGAGCAGCAGCACGGCCACCGGACGGCGGACGACGAAGCTGGCCCAGCGGGTGCCCATGTTCGGGCGCCCCGGGTTCTTGGGCGTACGGCCGCCGCCGAGCAGCTTGCTCTTCTCGCCCGCCGGGCGGACCTTGCGGCCGGCGTAGCCGAGCAGCGCGGGGATCATCGTCAGCGCGATCAGAACGGCGATCGCGACCGTGCCCGCCGCGGCGATGCCCATCTTCGTCAGCATCGGGATGTTGACGACCGACAGGCCGACCAGGGCGATCACGACGGTGAGGCCGGCGAAGACCACCGCCGAACCGGCGGTGCCGACGGCCCGGCCCGCCGCCTCCTCGCGGTCGCGGCCCTCGGCGAGTTCCCCGCGGTAGCGGGAGACGATGAACAGGGCGTAGTCGATGCCGACCGCCAGGCCGATCATCGAGGCGAGCGTGGAGGTGGTGGAGCCCAGGTCGAGTGTGGCGGCCAGCGCGGTGATCGTCGACACGCCGATGCCGACGCCGACGATGGCGGTGAGCAGCGGCAGTCCGGCGGCGAGCAGCGATCCGAAGGTGATGACGAGGACGACCGCGGCGACCGCGATGCCGATGATCTCGGCGGTACCGGTATGCGGCGTGGCCTGGAGGGCGTCACCGCCGACCTCGACGGTCAGCCCGGCGTCGCGCGCGCCCTCGGCGGCGTCCTCCAGGGCGTCCTTGGTGGCGTCCTCCAGCTCCATGCCGGAGACCTTGTACTTGACCTGCGCGTAGGCGATCGTGCCGTCCTGACTGACGGCCTTCGCCTGGTAGGGGTCGGCGACGGAGGCGACCTCGGAGCCGTCGGCCAGCTCCCGCACGGTCTTCTCGACGGTCGCCTTGTTGTCGGCGTCGGTCATCTTCTCGCCGGCGGGCGCCTTGAAGACGACGCGCGCGGTGGCGCCGTCGGCGCTCATGCCGGGGAAGCGCTCCTCCAGCAGGTCGAAGGCCTTCTGGGCCTCGGTGCCGGGGATCGAGAAGGAGGTGGAGCCCGGAGTGGGGGCGCTGGCCGCGCCGACGCCCGCGAGCGTCAGCAGCGCCACCCATATCAGGGCGACGAAGTGCCTTCGCCGGAACGAGAGCCGGCCGAGTTTGTAGAGGAACGTGGCCACGAGGGCGTACTCCCGGTCAGTCGTGGGGTGGTCAGGGCAGGGGTCATCAGCCCGACGACGTGAGCGGTCGCGTCAGGTGGTCTGAGGAGGTTGCTCAGGTGGTGGGGACGCCGAGGGCGGGGAGGACCACGGCGTCGATGTACGAGAGGAGGTAGGCCTGCGTCGGCGGCAGTTCGTCGATCATCGCCCGGGTGACGAACGCGCCCAGCAGCATGTGCAGCACGAATGCCAGCGCCGGGTTGTCCTCGCGGACCTCGCCCCGGTCGACCGCGCGCTGCAGCACGCGCCGGAACTCCTCCAGCTCCGGTTCGATGAGCAGTTCCTTGAACGCCCGCAGCAGGTCGGGGTTCGTGTGGACCGCCATGGCCAGACCCCGGATCAGCGCGGTGTTCTGTTCCATGGCGCAGTCGTCCTCGCGGGTCACGAGGGCGACGAGGTCACCGCGGAGCGACCCGGTGTCGAAGTCGGCGATGCTGCCCGGCTTCATGTGCCGCATCGCCCTCGCCACCAGCTCGGCCTTGCCGCCCCACTGGCGGTAGAGGGTGGCCTTGCTGGAGTGGGTGCGGGCGGCGACGGCGTCCATGGTCAGGGCGTCGTAGCCGACCTCCCGGAGGAGGCCGAGCACGGCCTCGTACAGCTCCGCCTCGCGCTCGGGCGTGAGCCGACTGCGACGCGCGGTGGCGGCCTCGGCCATGGTCCTCACCTCTTCCGGGTTCCGATCCGGGTCCGAACGACACGGTTTCGTACAGGACCAATGTACGCCCGCGCGCTAGCGAAACGAAACCGTTTCGTACGTGTGCTGAGTCACGTCTGTCAAAGCCGCATAAGTTGCCCGGGCCAGGCACCCGGCAAAGCATGAAGAGGTGACCTATCTGCGCCTCCCCCATCTCCACGGTGACCTGCTGTGCTTCGTGGCCGAGGACGACCTCTGGCTCGCTCCGCTCGACGATCCCGGCCGGGCCTGGCGGCTCACCGCCGACCGCACCAAGATCGGCCATCCGCGTTTCTCCCCCGACGGCCGCCAGATCGCGTACACGAGCTGGCGCAGCCTCGTCCCGGAGATCCATCTGATCCCGGTGGACGGCGGCCAGTCCCGGCAGCTCACCTACTGGGGCAGCCCCGACACCCGGGTCTGCGGCTGGACACCGCCCGAAGGGGACGGCACCGGCGACATCCTCGCCGTCGCCTCCCACGGCGAGCCCTTCTCGTACTTCACCTGGGCGTACAAGGTCGCCCCGGACGGCGACCCCGGCCGCAAGCTGCCCTGGGGCCCGGTCTCCGACATCCAGGTCGCCGATCTGCCCGACGGGCACAAGACCCTGCTGCTCACCGGCACCCCGCCGCACGAACCCGCCGCCTGGAAGCGCTACCGGGGCGGTGCCATGGGCCGCCTCTGGCTGCACGGACAGCGGCTGCTCGCCGACCTGGAGGGCCATCTGGACGCGCCGATGTTCGTCGGCGGCCGGATCGCCTTCCTCTCCGACCACGAGGGCGTCGGCAACCTCTACTCCTGCGCCTACGACGGCTCCGACCTGCGCCGCCACACCGACCACGACACCTTCTACGCCCGGCACGCCGCCAGCGACGGCACCCGGGTGGTCTACCAGTGCGCCGGCGACCTGTGGCTCGTCGACGACCTCGCCCCCGACGCCGTCCCGCGCCGGCTCGACGTCCGGCTGAACGGGCCGCGCACCGGCCGCCGCCGGTACCAGGTCCCGGCCGCCCAGCACATCGACGCCCTCTCCGTCGACGAGACGGGCCGGGCCAGTGCCGTCGTGGTCCGCGGCAGCCTGTACTGGCTCACCCACCGCGACGGCCCCGCCCGCACCCTCACCGACACCCCCGGCGTCCGGGTCCGGCTGCCGGAGATGCTGGGCTCCAGCGGCCAGGTGGCGTATGTGACGGACGCGGAGGGCGAGGACGCGATCGAGATCGCCTCGCTGCCCCGCACGACGGGCGCCCGCGAGCCCCGGCGGCTCGCCTCCGGCCGGCTCGGCCGGGTCCTCGAACTGGTCTGCGATCCGCAGGGCGAACGCCTCGCCATCGCCTCGCACGACGGACGGCTGCTGCTGATCGACGCGACCGAGGAGGCGGAGGCATCGGACGGCGAGGTCACCGAGCTGATCCGGTCGATCAACGGCCCGGTCCGCGACCTCGCCTTCTCCCCGGACGGCTCCTGGCTGACCTGGTCGCACCCGGGCATCGGCCGCACGCTGCGGCAGATCAAGATGGCACGACTCTCCGGCCCCGGAGGCACCGGAGAAGGGGGCCCGCTCGTCGTCGACGTCACCAACGGCCGCTTCGAGGACGAGAACCCGGTCTTCACCAGCGACGGCCGCTATCTCGCCTTCCTCTCCTGGCGCGGCTTCGACCCGGTCTACGACGTCCACACCGGCGACCTGTCCTTCCCGCTCGGCTGCCGCCCCTACCTGGTCCCGCTCTCCTCCGCGACCCCCTCGCCGTTCGCCCTCGACCCCGACGGCCGCCCCGCCGCCGGCGGCCTCGGCCAGATCGGCGACGAGGAGGGCGGCGAGGGCGGCGCCGTCACCGTCGAGGTGGAGGGCCTGGAGAGCAGGGTCACCCCCTTCCCGGTCGCCGCCTCCAAGTACTCGGCGCTGTTCCCGGTCGCGGGCGGCGGACTGGTGTGGCTGCGCTGGCCGATCTCCGGCGCGCTCGGCGAGACCTTCGTCAACCCGGACGACACCACCGGCCGTCCCACCCTGGAGTACTTCAACATCACCAAGGCCAAACGGTCCGAACTCGTCGGCCACCTGGACTGGTTCACCGTCAGCGGCGACGGCACCCGCCTCGTCGTCGTCGACGAGGGCGACCTGCGCGCGGTCCCGTCCACCGAGCCCGGCGACAGCGACAGCACCACCTGGATCGACCTGCGCCGCATCCTGCACCAGGTCGACCCGGCCGCCGAGTGGCGCCAGTCCTACGACGAGGCCGGCCGTCTGATCCGCGCCTACTTCTGGGAACCCGGCATGTGCGGTATCGACTGGGACGCCGTACTCGAGCAGTACCGCCCGCTGGTCGACCGGGTCGCCTCACCCGACGAGTTCGCCGACCTGCTGCGCGAGGTCCTCGGCGAGCTCGGCACCTCCCACGCCTACGTCACCGCCGCCCGCCGCAACGAGGGCCCCGCCCACTACCAGCGCTGGCAGGGCCTGCTCGGCGCCAACTTCGTGCGCCGCGACGGCGGCTGGATGGTCAAGCGCATCCTCCCCGGGGACTCCTCCGACTCCAAGGCCCGCTCCCCGCTGGCCGGTTCGGGCATCCGCGAGGGCGCGATCCTCACCCATGTCGACGGCCGCCCCGTCGACCCCGTCGCGGGTCCCTACCCGCTGCTCGCGGGCGCGGGCGGTACGACCGTGGAGCTGACGTTCACCCCCGCCGAGGGCGAGGGCCGCTCCCGCCGCATCGCCATCGTCCCGCTCATCGACGAACGGCCGCTGCGCTACCAGGACTGGGTGGCCAAACGACGCGCGGTCGTACGGGAGTTGAGCGGCGGAAAGTGCGGCTATCTGCACATCCCCGACATGGGCGGCTCCGGCTGGGCCCAGTTCAACCGCGACCTGCGCATGGAGGTCTCCCGCCCCGCCCTCATCGTCGACGTGCGCGGCAACGCGGGCGGCCACATCAGCGAACTCGTCATCGAGAAACTGACCCGCACCATCCTGGGCTGGGACCTCACCCGCGACGCTCAGCCGGTGTCGTACACCTCCAACGCCCCACGCGGGCCGGTGGTGGCGCTGGCCGACGAGGCGACCTCCTCGGACGGCGACATGATCACCGCCGCCTTCAAACTCCTCAAGCTCGGCCCGGTGGTCGGCCAGCGCACCTGGGGCGGAGTCGTCGGCATGACCGGCCGCCACCGCCTCGGCGACGGCACCGTGATCACCGTACCGATGAACGCGGCCTGGTTCGACGCCTACGGCTGGTCCGTCGAGAACAAGGGCGTCACCCCCGACCTTGAGGTCCTCCGCACCCCCCTGGACTGGGCGGAGGGCCGCAACACCCAACTCCACGACGCCGTCCACCTGGCCCTCAACCTCCTCGACTCCACTCCTCCGGCCACCCCTCCGGACTACAGCAACGTGCCGGACCGGTCGCGGCCGAAGCTGCCGCCGCGGTCATGAGAACGCGGGGTGCCCCGAGTGAGAGAGGGCACCCCGCGTCAACCGAAGCCGAGCGCGACTACCGGTCGTAGTCCTCGTTGAAGCGGTCTTCCTGCTCGCGCTCGCGCGTCGTCGTCTCGTCCTCAGGACGCTGCTGGCCGCGCTGGCCGCGCTGCTCGCCACGGCGGTTCTGGACCTGCTCCTTGGCCTGGTCCATCTTCTCGCGGGCCTGCTGCTGCCACTGCTCGCTCGCGTCCTGGAACTTGTCCTTCATACCCATGTGATGTCACTCCTTGTGACTCGTGGGGGATGGGGCTCCCTCAGATTCACACGGGCTGACACGCTCTGCATGTCGATCAGTCACCCTGTGTAGCGTGCACCGCGCGGGCCTCCTCGTCCGCCGCCCCGCCCGCGCCCACCAGCCCGGTGCGCATCCCCTCCAGCCGGTCCGCGAACCGCCGCATCTCCCGCTGCCCGACCGTCCCGATCAGCGCCGGCAGATACCCGCGCACGCCCTGCATCCCGCGCAGCCACCACTGCCCGTAGACATGGGCGGACCGCCGCTCGATCCCGGCCACGATCCGGTCCACCGCCGGACCGAGCGGATACGTCTTGTTGGACGGCCACGGCAGCCGCTGCCTCAACTCCCGCATGACATCGTCCTGATCGGCCCCGCGCACCATGTCGGTGTCGGTCCAGGACAGATAGCCGACGCCGACCTTCACGCCCTGGTAGCCGACCTCCGCGCGCAGGCTGTGCGCGTACGCCTCCACACCCGACTTGGACGCGCAGTACGCCGTCATCATCGGCGCCGGCGTGATGGCGGCGAGGGAGGCGATCTGGAGCAGATAGCCGCGGCTCTCCATGAGCACCGGCAGGAACGCCCGCGCGGTCACCGCGGAACCGATCAGGTTGACTTCGATGACCCGCCGCCAGGCCTCCGGATCGGAGTCGGCGAACGGTCCGCCGGTCGCCACACCGGCGTTGGCGACCACGATGTCGACCTTCCCGAACCGCTCCTTGACCTCCCGCGCCACCCGGGCCATCGCCTCGTGGTCGGTGACGTCGGCGTACCAGTGGTCGCTGTCGCTGTGCAGCCGCGCGGAGACGTCCTTGAGCGCGTCCGGCTCCAGCCCGACCAGCGCGACCTTCACCCCGCGCGCCGACAGCTTGCGCGCCAGCAGCTCGCCGACGCCGCGCGCGGCACCCGTGACGACCGCGACCTGCCCTTCGAGGCCCACCCTGCTCATGCGCCCTCCCTCACCTTCGCGTACGTCGTGACGAGTTCCCGTATCTTCCCGGTGATCAGCTCGGGGGCCTCCACCGGTGTCATGTGGCCGAGCCCGGGCAGCTCGGTGAGACCGGCCGGCTGCGGCAGCGCGGCGACGAGCGCCCGCGCGTGCACAGGCGGTGTGAGCCGGTCGTGCGAGCCGACGACGACCGCCGTGGGCGCGCTCAACTCCCGTACGCCGTGGTCGAGGTCGAGCACTTCGAGGACGCGCGCCCAGGTGTAGCGCACAGCGCGCGGACAGGCATGCACCACTCGTGCGCACGCCTCCACCATGTGCGGGGCGGAACCGGCGCCCATGGTCCCGTACTTGAGGACACGTCGCGCGAGGGGCGTGACCGGCCCGAGGGGAGCGCGCGAGCCGAGAATGCGCCGCGTCAGCCACGTACGCATCCGGCCGGGGCGCAGCGGTACGACGGTGGCGGACGCCACGAGCCGCGAACTGCCCGTGCTGCACAGCAGTACGGCCGCCGCGTGCTCCCGCACCCGTGGGCGGGCGGCCGCCGCCATCACCGTCATACCGCCCATGGAGTGGCCGGCGAGCACCGCCTTCTCGCCGGGCGCGAGGGTGGCGGCGAGGACGGCTTCCAGGTCGTCGGCGAGGGTGTCGGTAGTGCACGTCCGGCTCGCGGGGCTGCGCCCGTGGCCGCGCTGGTCGTAGGCGATGACCCGGTGGTCGACGGCCAGGGCGCGGATCTGCGCCGCCCAGAAGGCGGTCGAGCAGGCCCAGCCGTGGATGAGGACGACGGGGGGCGCGTTCTCGGGTCCGTGCACCTCGACGTGCAGTCGCGCGCCGTCGGCGGAGACGACGGTCAGCTCTCGGGCGGGGGCGGGCGGGGCGTAGGGGCCGGAGAGGACGTGCAGGAGGCGGCTCATATGGCGGCCTCGGTGGTGGCCTTGGCGGCGCGCTTCCCGCCCTTGGCGGCCCTGGACTCCTGGGGGCCCTTCCTGGCGGGCGGCCGCAGCACCTCGTACTCCATGAGATCCACCCGCCGCGTCGCCCGCCGGAACTCCGACGTCGTCCCGGGCCAGATCGTCGTGTTGCGGCCGTTGGCGTCCAGGTACCAGCTGGTGCAGCCGCCGGTGTTCCACACCGTGCGCTTCATCCGCTCCTGCACCCGCCGGTTCCAGGCGTGCACGGCGCTGGGGCGCGCGTCGAGCGCGGCGCGCCCCCCGAGCACGTCGAGCTGCCGTACGAAGTCGGCCATGTAGTTCAGCTGGGACTCGATCATCAGGATCATCGAGGAGTTCCCGAGGCCGGTGTTGGGCCCGATGATCGTCATCCAGTTGGGGAACCCGGCCGCGGAGGCGCCGCGCAGGGCCTCCATGCCGCCCTTCCAGACCTCGGCGAGCGTCTGGCCCTCGGCTCCCACGACCCGCTCGGCGATCGGCATGTCGGTGACATGGAAGCCGGTGCCGAAGATGATCGCGTCGACCTCGGCCTCACTGCCGTCGGCGGCCACGAGCGTCGACCCGCGCACCTCGCTCAGCCCGCTGGCGACCACGTCGACATTCGGCTGGGCGATCGCCGGGTAGTACTCGCTGGACAGCAGGATCCGCTTGCAGCCGATGCGGTAGTCGGGCGTGAGCTTGGCCCGCAGCGCCGGGTCCTTGATGGCGCGGGCCATGTTCCGCTTGGCCAGCTGCTCGACGAGGCCCAGCTCGTCGGGGTGCTTGGTGAAGGCCTGGACCTGCAACTCCCGGATGCCCCAGAGCAGTCCGCGCCGGGCCTGGGTGGTGAACGGCAACTGCCGGTGCAGCCAGCGCTCGACGCCGCTGATCGCGCGGTCCATCCGGGGCATCACCCACGGGGGCGTGCGCTGGAAGAGGGTGAGCCTGCCGACCCGCGGCTGGATGGCGGGCACGATCTGGATGGCGGAGGCCCCGGTCCCCACCATGGCGACCCGCTTCCCCCGCAGGTCGTACTCGTGGTCCCAGCGCGCGGAGTGGAAGACCTTGCCGGGGAAGGAGTCCAGCCCCGGGATCTCGGGGATCTTCGGGTCGGACAGCGGCCCGGTGGCGGAGACGACGATGTCCGCCGAGAGCCGCCCGGAGCTGGTCTCGATCTCCCAGCGCAGCTTCTCGGTGTCCCAGGTCATCAGCTTCACCTCGGCGTTGAAGCGGAGGTGCGGCCGCAGCCCGTAGACGTCGGCGACCCGCTCCAGATAGGCGCGGATGTGCTCCTGCCCGGAGAAGGTGCGCGGCCAGTCGGGGTTGGGCGCGAAGGAGAACGAGTACAGATGGGACGGCACATCACACGCACACCCCGGATAACTGTTGTCCCGCCAGGTCCCGCCGACGCTGTCGGCGCGTTCCAGCACGACGAAGTCCGTGACGCCTTCCCGCCGCAACCGCACGGCGGCCCCGAGCCCGCCGAACCCGGACCCGACAACCGCCACCCGTACGTGCTCATGCTCGTGCTCGTGCTCGGCCATCCCGTAGCCTCCACGCATCGCTCGTGACCATGCCAGTGAACACTGGCGCAATGGGGAGAGTAGAGGAGAGCCGTACTCACCGGTAGGGGTCGGCGCGAGGAAAGTTACCGCCGGTACGACTTAGGGTGCGGACGTGGCAGACAAGGCAGACAAGGCAGAACCGCAGCCGGAGAAGCGCGAATACCGCATGGAGGAACTGGCCCGCCTGGCCGGCATCACCGTGCGCACCCTGCGCTTCTACCGCGAACGCAAGCTGATCCCGCCACCCCGCCGCGAGGGCCGTATCGCCTGGTACGACGACCACCACCTGGCCCGGCTGCGCACCATCGCCGCCCTACTGGAACGCGGCCACACCCTGAGCGGCATCGCCGAACTGGCCGAGGCCTTCGACCACGGCCGCGACGTCGGCGACCTGCTCGGCCTGGGCGCCCCGACCGAGGAGACCCCGGTCCGCCTCACCCCCGAGGAACTCGCCGACCACTTCGCCGGCCAGGCCACCCCCGAGAACCTCGCCGCCGCCATGGAACTCGGCTACCTCGGCACCGACGGCGACGAGATCGTCCACATCAGCCGCCGCCTGCTGGACGTCTCCTCGACCCTGGTCCGCGAGGGCATCCCGCTGGCCGAGGTCCTGGCCGCCGCGAAACGCGTCCGCGAACACGCCGACGCCCTCGCCGACCTCTTCGCCGACCTGATCCTCCGCCACGCCCCCGAGGACCACCTCCACCGCCTCCGCCCCCTGGCCCGCAGCGTGGTGGAGGCGGAACTGTCCCTGGCCCTCGACAGGCGGCTGCGCAAGCAGGACTAGAGGTCGTACACCACGGTGACCGGCGCGTGGTCCGACCAGCGCTCGGCATGCGTGGCCGCCCGCTCCACGTACCCCTTGACCGCCTTCGCCGCGAGACCGGGCGTGGAGACGTGGTAGTCGATCCTCCATCCCGTGTCGTTGTCGAACGCCCGCCCCCGGTAGGACCACCACGAGTACGGCCCCTCCACACCCGGATGCAGCGCCCGTACGACATCGACGTAGCCGCCGGCCGCCGGCGCGAGGACCTGGGTCAGCCACTCGCGTTCCTCCGGCAGGAAGCCGGAGTTCTTGGTGTTGCCGCGCCAGTTCTTCAGGTCGGCCTGCTGGTGGGCGATGTTCCAGTCGCCGCAGACCAGCACCTCGCGGCCGTCGGCGGCGGCGCGCTCGCGCAGCTCCTTGAGGTAGGCGAGGAACTCGCCCATGAAGCGGATCTTCTCGTCCTGCCGCTCGGTGCCGACCTCGCCGGAGGGGAGGTAGAGGGAGGCGACGGTCACACCGGGCAGGTCAGCCTCGACGTAGCGCCCGCTTCCGTCGAACTCGGCCGAGCCGAACCCGACCCGCACGCGGTCCGGTTCACGCCGGGTGTAGAGCGAGACGCCCGCGCGCCCCTTCGCGGCGGCGGGAGCGTGCACCACATGCCAGCCCTCCGGCGTCCGCACATGCTCGGGCAGCTGCTGTGGCTCCGCGCGCACCTCCTGGAGGCACAGCACATCGGCGTCGGTCCCGGCCAGCCACTCCACGAAGCCCTTCTTCGCGGCGGCCCGCAGCCCGTTCACGTTTACGGAGGTCACAGTGAGCACCCCGGCACGATACCGGCACACTGGACGAAGTCCGGATTCGCCATCTGCATAGAAGTACGATGCCTCACATGAATATACGCCGCGTTGCTTTCGACCACCCCGACGCCGTCAAGCTCAACGACGAGGTCCAGGCCGAGTACCAGGAGCGCTACGGCGGCGGCGAGGGCGACGCCACCCCGCTCGCCCCGTCCGACTTCGACCCCCCGAACGGCGTGTACTTCATCGCCTACGACGAGCAGGACCGCCCCGTGGCCACCGGCGGCTGGCGGCGCCAGGACAAGAACGACGAGGGCAACGAGGACGGCGACGCCGAGCTGAAGCGGATGTACGTGATCAGGGAGATGCGCGGCCGCGGCCTCGCCCGGCGCATGCTGACCGCCCTGGAGGAGGACGCCCGCGCGGCCGGCCGTATCCGCATGGTCCTGGAAACCGGCACCGAGCAGCCGGAGGCCATCGGCCTGTACACCTCCAGCGGCTACGAGCCGTGCGCCAAGTTCGGCTACTACCGCTTCCACGAGTCGAGCCGGTGCTACGCGAAGGCGCTGTGAGGGCCTCCGTGGCGGTCCTGTGGGCCCTGTCGGCCCTGTGACACGGGCCACTTGAGGGGCCGTCACGGTCCCTCAAGTGGCAGAGAAAACGATAGAGCCCCGTCGGTTTCCCGACGGGGCTCTATGCTGCGTGGACCTGAGGGGATTTGAACCCCTGGCCCCCTCGATGCGAACGAGGTGCGCTACCGGACTGCGCCACAGGCCCTTGCAACGAGTGAAACTTTAGCACCCCGATCGGCCTGCTTGGAAATCCGCTCCTGGTCGGGGCCACCAGGGGCCCGGCGGGCCCCTACTCGTTGGCCGCGCGCGGCCGGTCCCCGTCCTCGTACTGATCGAACAGCGGCGTACGCCCCCGCTCCCGCGCCCGCCGCGCCGAAGCGGCCCGCCGCGCGTCACTGCGCCCGTCGCCCTCCGGCCGGTCTCCCGCTCGGTCCGCCTCTCCGTCGCCCGGTTCCCCCTCGGACGACTCGCCGGCGGCCCGGCTCTCCTCCTCCCGCGCGACGGGGCTGGAGCGCGCCGAGCTCCACGCGTCCGGCGCGCCGAGGTCGACGTCGGCCGTGGCCCGCGGTGCCACCGGCGCAGTCACATACGTCGGCAGCGGGACCGGGACCGGCTCCCAGCTCTCCCCGCGCCCCGGCCGCCGCTGCCGCTCGCGCTGCTGGTCGACCCACTCGGCGTGATCGGTCTGCTCGACGAGCGCCCGCCGGTCCGCGGCGAGCGCCGACAGGCCGGGGTCGGCCTCCGGCTCCGGGCCCTCGTCGGGTTCGTCGCTGTCGGTGGGCGCGGACGGCTGCCGGCGCGACTGGCGCGCCCGCTCGCGCAGCCGCTGGGCGGCGGCCTCCGCGCGGCGGCGGTCCATCTGGTACGCGAAGCGGCGGCGCTCCTGGGAGCGCAGATAGGCGATGTACGCGCTGAGCAGCACGGCGGGCACGCCGGGCGCCCACAGGAAGGCGAGCCCTCCGACCGCGGCGACGATCGAGCCCAGCGTGAAGGCGAGGAAGAGCATCACGGTGGTGCGTCGGCGGCGCGCGAGCACCTTCGAGCGCCGGGCGCGCGCCGCGGCGGCCTCCGCTCCAGGCGCACGCCGAGCGGGCGGCACCTGCTGACGGGCGGGTACCGCACCGGATCCGCGCGCGGGGGCACTGCCCGATGGCGCTTGTCCGGGCGCGCCGCCCGAGGCGGGCCCGCCCGCGGACCCCGATCCGCGGGCGGGCGCGTCACCGGACCCGTCCACCGGGGCGGGCGCCCGTTCCCGTGCCGGTTCCGGCCGCTCCGCGCCGCGTGCCGGCAGGGGCACCTGCGTGTGCGGGCGGGTCGGGGGCACGGCGAAGGCCCGGACGTCCACCGAGTCGGTGACCGCGTCCGGGTCGCTCAGGGCGGGCTCCTCCTCGTCGGCGGAGCGCGCCTGCAGGTCCTTGGCGTACCGGCGCTCCATCCCGGCCCGTCCGGACAACAACCGGATGGCTGTGCTGAAGCGTTCCGTCGGACGGGCCTCGTTCAGCTCGTCCTGCCTACGGAGCCACATCGGCACCAAGTAGGCGGCCCAGGCCCCGACGATGACTGCGTAGATGAGGCCGCTGCTGCTCACGCCTCACACGGTAGAGGGGTTTGCGTGAGGCCATCCGCCAATTGAGCCGGTGTGTCGCACGATCTGGCTGATATTTCTGGCTTTTTTTGTGATGGATGCGATCAGCGGACCGCTCCGGTCGTGAATTCAAAGCCCCGAGTCGGTCACCGGGCGATCAATTTCGAACGTTTATTCAATTACTGCTCCGCGCCCGACTCCGCCGCCACCGGTTCAGCAGCCCGTCGGGCACTTCTTCCGCGGTGAGCGCGAAGACGAGGTGGTCGCGCCAGGCTCCGTCGATGTGGAGATAACGGGGCCGCAGCCCCTCCTCGCGGAATCCGAGTTTCTCCACGACCCGGCGGCTGGGCGCGTTCTCCGGGCGAATGCAGACCTCCACGCGGTGCAGTCCGACGGTGCGGAAACAGTGGTCCACCACGAGCGCCACGGCGGTCGGCATCACCCCGCGGCCGGCCACCGCCTCGTCCACCCAGTAGCCGATGTGCCCGGAGCACATCGAGCCCCAGGTGATCCCGGCGACCGTCAACTGCCCGACCAGCCGCCCCTGGTACTCGATGACGAACGGCAGCATCCGGCCCGCGTTCGCCTCGGAGCGCAGATGGCGGACCATCTGGCGGTAGGTCGGCCGGTGCGTGACCGGCCCGCCGGGCGCGGGCGGCGGGATGGTCGCCTCCCAGGGGCGCAGCCAGTCCCGGTTGCGCCGGTTGACCTCGCGCCAGGCCCGCTGGTCGCGCAGCTTTATCGGCCGGAGGACGACATCTCCCTCGGCCAGCTCGACGGGCCACGATGCGCTGCTCAGCTCGCACCCCCACGGGAAGGTCTGGGGTGGTCGCCGCCGCGGATCTGGTCGGCGGCGTGGATCAGCAGGGGTTCCAGGACGGCCAGTCCGTCGCGCACGCCGCCGGTCGAGCCGGGCAGGTTGACGATCAGGGTCCGGCCCGCCACTCCGGCCAGACCCCGGGAGAGCACGGCGGTCGGCACCTTGTCCCGGCCGTACGCGCGGATCGCTTCCGCGATGCCCGGCACCTCGCGGTCGAGCACCGCGCGGGTGGCCTCCGGGGTGCGGTCGGTGGGCGAGATGCCGGTGCCGCCCGTGGTGACGATCACGTCGTACCCGGCGTCCACGCCCGCGCGCAGGGCCGCCTCCACGGGGTCCCCGTCGGGGACGACCTGCGGGCCGTCGACGTCGAACCCGAACGCCTTGAGGGCGTCCGCGATCAGCGGGCCGCCCTTGTCCTCGTAGACGCCGGCGGCGGCCCGGTTGGAGGCGGTGACGACCAGCGCGCGGTACGGCGCGCCCCCGGCGCTCATGCCCGGCTCCAGTCGCCCGACTTGCCGCCCGTCTTCTCCTCCACCCTCACGTCCGTGATGACCGCTCCCTTGTCGACCGCCTTGACCATGTCGATCACGGTGAGCGCGGCGACGGAGACCGCGGTCAGGGCCTCCATCTCGACGCCCGTGCGGTCCGTCGTCTTCACCGTGGCGGTGATCTCCACGGCGTCGTCCGCGACCGACAGGTCCAGTTTCACACCCGACACCGACAACGGGTGGCACAGCGGGATCAGGTCCGGGGTGCGCTTGGCCCCCATGATCCCGGCGATCCGCGCGGTCGCCAGGGCGTCGCCCTTGGGGACGCCCTCGCCGCGCAGCAGCTCGACCACGCGGGGCGAGACGAGGACGCGTCCGCTGGCGCGGGCGGTGCGCGCGGTCACGTCCTTGTCCGACACGTCGACCATCCGGGCGGCGCCCGCGTCGTCGATGTGTGTCAGTCGGTCCTGCACAGGGGGTCCGGGGGTCTCCCCCCGGGAAGGCACAGTCATGATCGTGTGGCGCTCCCGGTCCGGGCCCCGCGCGGTGCGGCGCGCGGGCCTGTTGTGCGCGACACGGTACCTCCAACCGGAGGCGGTCAGCCGAGCAGGATCACCTCGACGTCGGTGCCGGGCTCGACGGACTCCACGTCCTCGGGCACGACGATCAGCGCGTCGGCGCGCGCGAGGGCCGCGACCAGGTGGGACCCGGCACCGCCGACCGGGGTCACCGTGCCGTCGGTGTAGGCGCCCCGCAGGAACTGTCTGCGGCCCTTGGGCGAGGTCAGCGGCTTGTCCGCCGTCAGGGTGGCGCGGGTCCGGGGCCGGTTCACGTCCTTGAGGCCCATGAGGGTGCGGATCGCGGGGCGGACGAACAGTTCGAAGGAGACGTACGACGACACCGGGTTGCCGGGCAGGGCGAGCAGCGGGGTGTGGTCGGGGCCGATGGAGCCGAAGCCCTGCGGCTTGCCGGGCTGCATGGCGAGCTTGCGGAACTCGACGCCGCTGCCCGGTTCGTCCTCGTCGCCGACGTGCGACAGCGCCTCCTTGACGACGTCGTACGCCCCGACGCTGACGCCGCCCGTGGTGACCATGAGGTCGGCGCGGACGAGCTGGTCCTCGATGGCGGTGCGCAGGGTCTCGGCGTCGTCGGCGACGGCGCCCACCCGGTAGGCGATCGCCCCGGCGTCCCGCGCGGCGGCGGTGAGGGCGAAGCTGTTGGAGTCGTAGATCTGGCCGCCGGACAGCTCCTCGTCGGGCTGGACGAGTTCGCTGCCGGTGGACATCACCACCACGCGCGGGCGCGGGTGCACGCGGACCGTGCCGCGGCCGATGGCGGCGAGCAGCGCGATCTGCGGCGGGCCGAGGACGGTGCCGGCGTCGAGGGCGCGCTCGCCGGCCTTCACGTCGCTGCCCTTCGCGCGCACATGCGCGCGTGCCTCGCACGGCCGGTACACGCGCACCTGGCCGCCGGCGCCCTCGGGGGCGAGGCTGCGGGCGCGCATCCCGGTGACGGGGCCCTCGCCGAGGCCGCCGTCGGTCCACTCCACGGGGACCACGGCCTCGGCGCCGGGCGGCAGCGGGGCGCCCGTCATGATGCGGGCGGCCTGGCCGGGGCCCACCTGGAGCAGGTCGGCCTGGCCCGCCGCGACGTCGCCCACGACGTCGAGCACCGCGGGGAACTCCTCGCTCGCGCCCGCGACATCCGCGACCCGCACCGCGTACCCGTCCATGGAGCTGTTGTCGAACGGCGGCAGGGAGACCGGCACCGTGATGTCGTCGACCAGGACACAGCCCTGGGCGTCGAGCAGGTTCAGCTCGATGGGTTCGAGGGGGCGGACGGTGTCGAGGATGTCCTCCAGGTGTTCGTCCACCGACCAGAGGTGGTCCTGGCCGGTGGCGCGGGGCGCGGCGGTGCTCAAGGTGGCTACATCTCCTCGGTGACGAAACTGCGAAGCCAGGTCCGGAACTCCGGGCCCAGGTCTTCACGTTCGCACGCGAGTCTGACAATGGCACGCAGATAGTCGCCACGGTCGCCGGTGTCATAGCGGCGCCCCTGGAAGACGACGCCGTGCACCGGGCCGCCGACCTTCTCGTCCTGCGCGAGCTGCTGGAGGGCGTCGGTCAGCTGGATCTCGCCGCCGCGGCCCGGCTCGGTCTTGCGCAGTATGTCGAAGATGTGCGGGTCGAGGACGTAACGGCCGATGATGGCGTAGTTGGACGGGGCATCGGCCGGATCCGGCTTCTCCACCAGGCCGTTCACCTTGACGACGTCGCCGTCGGCGGTGGACTCGACGGCGGCGCAGCCGTAGAGGTGGATCTGCTCGGGCGCGACCTCCATGAGCGCGACGACGCTGCCGCCGTGCTGCTCCTGGACCTCGATCATCCGCTTGAGCAGGGGGTCGCGGGGGTCGATCAGGTCGTCGCCCAGGAGGACGGCGAACGGCTCGTCACCGACGTGCGGAGCGGCGCACAGGACGGCGTGGCCGAGGCCCCTGGGGTCGCCCTGCCGGACGTAGTGCATCGTCGCCAGGTCGCTGGACTCCTGCACCTTGGCGAGCCGTTCGGCGTCGCCCTTCTTCTCCAGGGCCGATTCCAGCTCGTAGTTGCGGTCGAAGTGGTCCTCGAGGGGGCGCTTGTTGCGGCCCGTGATCATGAGGACGTCGTCGAGGCCCGCCGACACGGCCTCCTCGACCACGTACTGGATCGCCGGCTTGTCCACAACCGGCAGCATCTCCTTGGGAGTGGCCTTGGTGGCCGGCAGGAACCGGGTACCGAGGCCGGCTGCGGGAATGACAGCCTTGCTGATCCTGGGGTGCGACTGAGTCATGCCCGACACCATATCCGGTGCCTTTGTAGGGAATCTGAGGCTCCGGTTAGTTGACGCTCATATGAGCACATTGGAACCGTACGGGAGTGACAGGTGAGCCACAGCGGACCTTCGGCCGATCCTGACAAGCGAGGGTTGCGACGCGAGTTCATCGCCGTGAGGAACAGGTTGACGGCGGATGACGTGCGGGAATCGGAGGCGGCACTGGCCCGTCGGGCGCTGGAGCTGCCCGAGCTGGCGCAGGCGCGCACGGTGGCGGCGTATGTGTCCGTGGGGAGTGAACCGGGGACGCGCGCGCTGCTCGACGCGCTGCGCGCGCGGGGCGTGCGCGTCCTGCTTCCGGCCCTGCTGCCCGACAACGACCTCGACTGGGGCGAGTACGCCGGCGAGGGCTCCCTCGCCGAGGTCCGGCACGGCGGGAAGATGGCCCTCCTGGAACCCGTCGGCGACCGCCTCGGGCCGGACGCGGTGACCGCGGCCGACGTCGTGCTGCTGCCGGGCCTCGCGGTCGACGCGCGCGGCATGCGGCTGGGGCGCGGCGGAGGATCGTACGACCGCGTCCTGGCCCGGCTGGAGCGCGCGGGCGCCCACCCGGCGCTGGTGGTGCTGCTGTACGACACGGAGGTCGTCGAGCGCGTCCCGGAGGAGGAGCACGACCGGCCGGTGCACGCGGTGGTGACCCCGTCCGGCGTGCGCCGCTTCGGAGCCTCGGAGATGTGAAAAGGGCCCTCCACGCGCGCGTGGAGGGCCCCTTCGCGTTCTGCTTCGTCAGTCGCTCACGGCTTGAGGACCAGGGTGTCGGTCGTGCTCTTGTCGACCGCCTTCTCCGAGAAGGACCACGGCAGCAGTTCGCCCTTGGCCCACTTGCCCGTCTGGTCCGTGTAGTGGGCGCTGTAGGCGTGCCCGGAGGCGCCGGTGAGGTTGATCCACCGCGACTTGTCGAGCTCGCCGAGGTTGACCACCATCCGCATCGACGGCACCCAGACGACGCCGTAGCCGCCGGCGGCGTTCCAGCCGGTGGCGTTGACCGCGGCCTCGCCGCCGCTGAGCTTCCAGGGGCCGCGGTTCAGGGCGTACTGGAGGAAACCGGGGCCCTCGGTGCCGAGGGTCTGGTTCTTCAGGAACAGGCGGTGCAGCCGGCCCCAGCTCCAGGTGTCGATGTCCTTGCCCAGCTTGGCGGTCAGCTCCCAGCGGGCGTCGATCATGGCGCGCTCGAAGAGCTCGTCGCGGTTGTCCGCGCCGGGGCGGGTGCCGTTCTCGGGCGCCGTCCACCAGTCGCTGTCCTGGTCGTCCATGAGGTTGCGGACCACCTCGAACCAGCGGTCGCCGCCGTCCGGCTGAGCCTCGTCGGCGTCGCGCTGGCCGCACTCGCGCACCCGGCGGTCGTCGTCCACGGGCCCGGTGGTGTCGACCGGCTCGACCCACAGGCACTGGCCCTTGACCCGCAGCTCCTTGGGCAGCTTGTTGCCGAAGGCCAGCTTGAGGACATTGCGCCAGACGGCGTTGAAGTAGGCGGCCGCGGCCGAATCGGCGTCCTGGGTGTAGTCCCAGCCCTCCAGCAGCTTCTGCGCCTCGCGGACGTCCTTGTCGCCGATGTCGATCTTCAGCAGCTGCGGCACCAGCAGCTTGGCGATCTCGCTGCTGTTGTCCGTCTGCATCTGGCGCATGTCCTCGGTGGACACCTTGCCGCCGCCCTTGATCTTCGACTCGATCAGGTCGGTGATCCGCTGGCTGCGGGTGCCGTAGCCCCAGTCCGTGGTCAGCGTGTAGGGGTACTTCTCGTCGACCACGGCCTGGTTGGCGGTGACGATGTAGCCGCGCTCCGGGTCGTACTCGTAGGGCAGTTCGTCCTGCTCGACGTAGCCGGTCCAGCGGTACTGCGGGTCCCAGCCGGGCGCCGGGACGGAGCCGTCGTGGTCCTGCGCGCGCGTGGGGATCCGGCCGGGCAGGGTGTAGCCGATGTGGTTCCGGGTGTCGGCGTAGACGAGGTTCTGGGACGGCACCTCGAAGAGGGCGGCCGCCGCGCGGAAGTCGTCCCAGTTCGCCGCCTTGTCCATCGCGAAGACGGCGTCCATGGTCCGGCCCGCGTCGAGCGCGGTCCAGCGCAGGGCGATGCCGTAGCCGTCGCCGCGGTCGGGCGCTGCGGTGTCGACGGTGGCCTTCTTGCCGACCTTCACCAGCTCGTCGTCGCGGTCGGACAGCAGGGGGCCGTTGTTGGTCTCCCGGACGACGATCTTCTTCGGGGCGCCGCCGGCGACCTTGATGGTCTCCTCGCGGGTCTTGAAGGGGACCACCTTGCCGCCGTACAGGTAGCCGTCGCCGGTGAGCTTCTCCAGGTAGAGGTCGCTGACGTCGACGCCGGAGTTGGTCAGGCCCCAGGCGATGTCCTTGTTGTGGCCGATTATCACGCCGGGCATGCCCGCGAAGGTGTACCCGGAGACGTCGTACTGGCACGTACGGGACACGGACCGGCAGTGCAGGCCCATCTGGTACCAGACGGACGGCAGCGACGGCGACAGGTGCGGGTCGTTGGCGAGCAGCGGCTTGCCGGTGATGGTGTGCGCGCCGCCGACGACCCAGGAGTTGGAGCCGATGCCGTTGCCGTTCACGCCGACGGCCGTGGGGAGGTCGTCCAGGACCTCCTGGAGGCCCGCCAGCTGGGTCTGGAGCGCGTCGGTGGCCGAGGGCGAGCCGGTGCCCGCCGCCGTGCCCGCCGCGGTCCCCGTGGACGCCCCGGCCGTGCCCGCGGCGCCGGCCGTGCCGGTCGAGGCGCCGGTGGACGTGCCCGAGCCCGCGCCCTGTTCGAACGTCTGCGTGAGCTCGTCGTACCCGCCTTCCTGGACGACCGCCTTGTTCCGGTCGTACGGGTACTCCGGGTACAGGTCGGCGATCTGCTTCGGGCCGAGGCGGCTGGTCATCAGGGCGCGGTCGATCTCGTCCTGCATGTTGCCGCGCAGGTCCCAGGCCATCGCCTTCAGCCAGGAGATCGAGTCGACCGGGGTCCACTCCCGGGGCTTGTAGTCGTTGCTGAAGCCGAGGGCGGCGTACTCCAGGGAGATGTCCTCGCCCTCCTTGCCCTTCAGGTAGGCGTTGACTCCCTTGGCGTAGGCCTGGAGGTACTTCTTGGTGGAGGCCGACAGCTTGGTGTCGTACTCCTCCTGCGCGATCCGCTCCCAGCCCAGGGTGCGCAGGAACTCGTCGTTGTCGACCTGGCTCTTGCCGAACATCTCCGACAGGCGCCCGGCCGTCATGTGGCGGCGCACGTCCATCTCGTAGAACCGGTCCTGCGCCTGGACGTAGCCCTGCGCCATGAACAGGTCCTCGTCGGAGGAGGCGTAGATCTGCGGGATGCCGTAGCCGTCCCGCTTCACGTCGACGGGTCCGGAGAGGCCGTCGAGCGTGAGTGAACCCTTGGTCTGCGGGAAGGAGGCCCGGACGGTGCTGATGGTCCAGTACGCCCCGTAGGCGACGCCGCCGATCAGGGCCAGCACCAGCACGAGCACGATCAGACGGGCTTTGCGCCCCTTTTTCCTGCCGGACTTGCCGGGCTTCTGACCCGATGAGGCGGTGGTGTTGGGGGGCATCGCTGTCCTTGCTGTCCTAACGCGAGCGGCAGGTCGGGCTGTGACTTTCAATGAGCGCTGGAGCAACCATAGGCGCAGGGCCCCCTCCCGCTTGACGCGGAGTCGGGAACCAGCGCGCACGGACGTTCGATCTTGCCGGGCGAACGTCAAGAAATCGTCAAGAGTTAGGTAAGGTAACGAAGTACTTGGTGCGGAGCGGGTGCGGCTCCGTGTCGGATTCGTGGAGATCCACGCGCGCGGGGAGCGCGCGAACCAGGGAAGGGAACGGCCGCTGACTGTCCACCACCTCAACCAGCTCCTGCTCGTCTGCTCGCTCGTCCTGCTCATCGCCGTCGCAGCGGTCCGGATCTCCTCGCGCAGCGGGCTCCCCAGCCTGCTCGTGTACCTGGGCATCGGCGTCCTCATGGGCCAGGACGGGATCGGCGGGATCCGCTTCGACAACGCCGAGCTGACGCAGGTCATCGGGTACGCGGCGCTCGTCGTGATCCTCGCCGAGGGTGGTCTGGGCACGAAGTGGAAGGAGATCAGGCCGGTCCTGCCGGCCGCCTCCGCGCTGGCGCTGGTCGGGGTCGCGGTGAGCGTGGGGGTCACCGCGACGGCGGCACACCTGCTGATCGGCCTGGAATGGCGCCAGGCGCTCATCATCGGGGCGGTCGTCTCCTCGACCGACGCGGCGGCCGTCTTCTCGGTGCTGCGGAAAATACCCCTCCCCGCGCGCGTGACGGGCACATTGGAGGCCGAGTCCGGCTTCAACGACGCCCCGGTCGTCATCCTGGTGGTGGCCTTCTCCACCGCCGGCCCGATCGAACACTGGTACGCCCTGCTCGGCGAGATAGCCCTGGAGCTGGCCATCGGCGCCGCCATCGGCCTCGCGGTGGGCTGGCTGGGCGCGTGGGGCCTGCGGCACGTGGCGCTGCCCGCCTCCGGCCTCTACCCGATCGCCGTCATGGCCATCGCTGTCGCGGCGTACGCGGCGGGCGCGCTGGCCCACGGCAGCGGCTTCCTCGCCGTCTACCTCGCCTCGATGGTGATGGGCAACGCGCGGCTGCCGCACTGGCCCGCCACGCGCGGGTTCGCCGACGGGCTCGGCTGGCTCGCCCAGATCGGCATGTTCGTGCTGCTCGGCCTGCTGGTCACGCCCTCCGAGCTGGGCGACGACATCGTGCCCGCGCTGCTCATCGGCCTCGCGCTGACCATGGTGGCGCGCCCGCTGAGCGTTGTGGTCTGCCTACTGCCGTTCCGGGTGCCGTGGCCGGAGCAGGCGCTCATGTCCTGGGCCGGCCTGCGCGGCGCCGTGCCCATCATCCTGGCGACGATCCCCATGGTGAACGGCGTCGAGGGCAGCCGCCGCATCTTCAACATCGTCTTCGTCCTGGTCGTCGTCTACACCCTCGTCCAGGGGCCGACCCTGCCCTGGCTCGCCCGCAAGCTCCGCCTGGGCGACCGGGCCGAGGCCGCCGACCTCGGCATCGAGTCGGCACCCCTGGAGCGACTGCGCGGGCATCTGCTGTCCGTCGCGATCCCCGAGGGGTCGAAGATGCACGGCGTCGAGGTCCACGAGCTGCGGCTGCCGGCCGGCGCCGCGGTCACCCTCGTCGTCCGCGACGGGAAGTCGTTCGTGCCGCTCCCCTCGACCGTGCTGCGACGCGGCGACGAGCTGCTGGTCGTCGCCACCGATCCGGTCCGGGACGCCGCCGAGCGGCGCCTGCGCGCGGTGGGACGGGGCGGCAAGCTGGCCGGCTGGCTGGGGACGAGCGGGAACGGGCCGTAGGCCTTCGGCGCTCACGGGTACGAGAAGGGCGCGCGTGCCCGGCCTTCACAGGTGACGGGCCGCATGGTGCTCGTTTTCACAGGTGCGACGCGCGTAGATCTCTGTATCATGAAGGTCGACCAGACCTGATCGAACCAACTCTGCCTGACGCAGAGCTGGCGCGACCGTATGGCGGCCGGCCCGCTCCCCGCAGTGAGCACCGGTATCTACCGCAGTTCCGCGCAAGAGGACAGCTCTCGGCGCCGCCCCGCCACCCCGGGGGCCGCGCTACCAGGCGGCAGAAAGGCACGGGCCGTGGCGTCCACGGTCACCACCGAGCCGTCGAAGGACACGACGGCGCCCTCCCGCCCGGGATACGGGCAGCTGCTGCGCACCCGCGGCGCCTGGACGTTCCTGCTGCCCGGCTTCGCGGCCCGCCAGCCGTTCGCCATGCTCACGCTCTCCATCGTGCTGCTGGTGCAGCACACCACCGGCTCGTACGGCGCGGCGGGCGCCGCCGCGGCGGTCACCGGCGTCTCCATGGCGCTCTTCGCGCCCTACAGCGGGCGTCTCGCGGACCGCTTCGGCCAGCGCGCCGTGCTGATCCCCGGCGTGCTGGTGCACACCGTCTCGGGCCTCACCCTGACGGCGCTCGCGCTCGCGCACGCCCCCCTGTGGGCGCTGTTCCTCGCGGCCGTCCCCACCGGCGCCTCGGTGCCGCAGATCGGCCCCATGGTGCGTGCCCGCTGGGGCGTGAAGCTCCAGGGCTCGCCCCTGATGACCACCGCGGCCGCCTTCGAGTCCGTCACCGACGAGCTGACCTTCGTCGTCGGCCCGCTGCTGGCCACCGCCCTGTGCACCACCGTCGACCCGGCGGCGGGCCTGGTCACGGAGGCCGCCCTGACCCTGGTCGGCGGTCTGCTGTTCGCCGCGCAGAAGAGCACGCAGCCGGTCGTCACCACCGGCGGCCACGCGCGCGTGGAGCACACGTCCGCGCTGCGCGTCCCCGGCGTGCGCGTCCTCATCGTGGCCTTCCTCGGCATCGGCTCCGTCTTCGGCGGCATGCAGGTCTCGCTGGCCGCGTTCACCGAGTCGATCGGCGAGCCGGGGCTGAACGGCGTCCTGTACGGGATCTTCGCCGCGGGCAACATGCTCTCGGGCATCGTCTGCGGCGCCATCGCGTGGAAGGCCGCCCCGCAGCAGCGCCTGGTCGTCGGCTACGCGGCGCTCGCGCTGGCCGCCGCCGGGCTGTGGGCCGCCCACTCGGTGCTCCTCCTGGCGGGCCTCGGTCTGCTGGTCGGCATGTGCATCGCGCCCGCCCTGATCACCGGCTACACGCTGGTCGAGAGCCTGGTCCCGGCCGGGGCCCGCACCGAGGCCTTCACCTGGCTGACCGGCGCGGTCGCGCTCGGCCAGGCGGCCGCCGTCACCATCGCCGGACAGCTGGAGGACCGCTTCTGGGGCGGCGCCGGGTTCCTGGTGCCGCTGGGCGGCACGGCGCTCGCCCTGGCGACCCTGCTGGCACTGCGCTCGCGCCTCTCGGCGCGGCCCCGCACGCGTACCGTCGCGCGTGGCGTGGGTCACCGCTCGCCGGTGACGGTGGACTGATCCGCTGGAATACGTCACTATGGACCGTCGTTAGCACTCATTGAGTGAGAGTGCCAGGAGGAAGACAGTGCCGACCTACCAGTACCAGTGCACCGAGTGCGGCGAGGGCCTCGAGGCGGTGCAGAAGTTCACCGACGACGCCCTGACCGAGTGCCCCAGCTGCCAGGGCCGCCTCAAGAAGGTGTTCTCGGCCGTCGGCATCGTCTTCAAGGGCTCCGGCTTCTACCGCAACGACAGCCGCGGCTCCTCGTCGAGCAGCTCGCCGGCGTCGTCGAAGTCGTCGTCCGCCTCGTCTTCGTCGTCCTCGACGTCCTCGTCCTCGGACTCTAAGGCGTCGGGCTCCAGCACCTCGACCGGCACCGCCGCGTAACGCACCTCCGCGCAGCCCCCGCCGTCCCACGACGGCGGGGGCTTTCGCGTTCCCGGGCCGGCGGAGGCTTTCGCGCTTCCCGGGGGCCGGCGAGGGCTTCCGCGTTCCCGCGCGGGTCCCTGTGCGCTGCCCGCGGCGGCTACTGTGCTGGTCATGGCGAACGCAGAGATCGGTGTCATCGGCGGGTCCGGCTTCTACTCCTTCCTCGAGGACGTCACCGAGATGCGGGTGGACACCCCCTACGGGTCGCCCAGCGACTCCCTCCTCCTCGGCGAGATCGCCGGCCGGCGGGTGGCCTTCCTGCCCCGGCACGGCCGCGGCCACCATCTGCCGCCGCACCGGATCAACTACCGGGCCAACCTCTGGGCGCTGCGGTCGGTCGGGGTGCGCCAGGTCCTCGCCCCGTGTGCGGTGGGCGGCCTGCGGCCCGAGTACGGGCCCGGCACGCTGCTGGTCCCGGACCAGCTGGTGGACCGTACGAAGGCGCGGGTCGCGACGTACTTCGACGGGCTGCCGCTGCCGGACGGCACCGTGCCGAACGTGGTGCACGTGTCTCTGGCCGACCCCTACTGCCCCGCCGGCCGCGCGGCGGCCCTGAAGGCGGCACGCGGCCGGGACTGGGAGCCGGTGGACGGCGGCACGCTGGTCGTCGTCGAGGGGCCGCGGTTCTCGACCCGTGCCGAATCGTTGTGGCACCAGGCGCAGGGCTGGTCGGTGGTGGGCATGACGGGCCACCCCGAGGCGGCGCTCGCCCGCGAACTCGAACTCTGCTACACCTCGCTCACCCTGGTCACCGACCTGGACGCGGGCGCGGAGACCGGTGAGGGCGTCTCGCACGACGAGGTGCTGCGGGTGTTCGCGGCGAACGTGGACCGGCTGCGGGGCGTGCTGTTCGACGCGGTGGCCGCGCTGCCCGCGAACGAGGAGCGGGACTGCCTGTGCACAAGGGCGCTGGGCGGGATGGATCCGGGGTTCGAGCTGCCGTAGCCGTCCGTATCCGGGGGAGCGGGAGGCCGGACGGGACCTGGCGCCGTGGGACTCCGGCTGCGGAGCGCCTCGTTCCGGTGACGGGGTTTTCCACAACCCGTCGGTAGTCCACCGGCCTCAGCGGGCGGCGGAGCGAAGCCTCATCGTGGGCTCGAACCGATCGCTTCGCTCGCTCGCCGAAGGTGGTGGTCCACGTGACCCTCGCTCCCTCGTCCGCTTCCCTGTCCCCGCGCCCGCCCGGCACCGACGTACCCGGCACCCGCGAGGTGCCGCACTTCCCTCCCGTCCGGGTGCGCGGCGGGTGCCATCGGCTGCGCCGGCTCGTACGGCACCGGCAGCGGGCGCTGGCCGCCGGGCTCGCCGTCACCGCCGCCGCGCTGGTGGCCGCCGGTCCGCGGAGTACGGAGCCGCCTCCCGGCGACCGGGCGCGTGGCCACCCGGTGGCGGACCGGGTGCCGGGACGGCCCGCCGCGGCGCGGGTGACCGCGCCGGTGCGGATCGCGGACGCCGCCACGGTGCGGCTGCTGCGGCCCGGCGACCGGGTCGACGTCATCGCCGCCGAGGAGACGGCGTCCGGCGGCCAGGCCCGCGTGGTCGCGCGCGGAGCGCGGGTGACCGAGGTGCCCGAACCGCTGGGCGACGCGGTGGACGGCGGCGCGCTGGTCGTGCTGTCGGTCCCCCGTGCCACGGCCGCGCGTCTGGTCGGCGCGAGCGCGACGGCGCGGCTGGCGGTGACGCTGTGCTGAACCGGGGTTGGCGCCTGCTGGGCAAGGTGCTGTCAAGTCGCTCGTTCGAGCCACCTCAGGGGACAGCCCGGCCTCGCCGTGACGTAGGTTGCGGAGCGTTTGATTCCACACCGTGTGCGTGCGAGGAGAGGCCCCGAGGTGAGCGAAAAGAAGGAACCGAGTCTCTGGCAGGGCTTCAAGGCCTTCCTGATGCGCGGGAACGTCGTCGATCTGGCAGTGGCGGTGGTCATCGGCGCCGCCTTCACCAACATCGTCAACTCGGTGGTGAAGGGGGTCATCAACCCGCTGGTCGGAGCGATCGGCACGAAGAACCTCGACAGCTACAGCTCGTGTCTCAAGGGTCCGTGCGAGGTGGGGCGGGACGGGACCGTCACGAGCGGGGTCATGATCCTCTGGGGCTCGGTCCTCGGCGCGACGCTGAGTTTCGTGATCACCGCGGCGGTCGTCTACTTCCTGATGGTCCTGCCGATGTCCAAGTACCTGGCACGGCAGGAGGCCCGCCGGAGGGAGCGCGAGGGCACGAAGGAGGTCGTCGAGGTGACCGAGCTGGAGGTGCTGAAGGAGATCCGCGACGCGCTGGTCGCGCAGCGAGGGTCGGGCCACACCGAGCGCTAGGTCGTGTCGCGGGGCAGGCGGGACTTTGCGGAAACGGCCTAGGGCCTGTCGTTCGGATCAGGCCGGCTGCGAGAGACGGTGCGTCCCGGCCGGCTCACAGGTGGTGCGGCGGCTTCTCGTCGAGGAAGCGCTTCAGGTCGTCCGCGGCATCGCCCTCGGTGCCCTGCCGTTCGCCCCAGCCCCGGTCCGTGTCGTCGGAGGACTGCTCGTCCAGCGGGTCGCCGAAGATCAGGGCGGCCTTGGATTCGCGCGGTTCGGGGCTGGAGGCGGTGCTGCTCATGCCCCCAGGGTACGGCTCCGGGGCTGGGCCACGCCGGGGTGCTTGTGAACACCTTCACAAGAAATTTCACCCGGTATCTGCTGTTCTGGGACTCATGACGTCCCCTTCGACTCCCCCGCCCGCCCCGGCGGGCGGGCCGGCCCCCGGCAGGCCGCTGCGCAGACTCACCGCACGGCGCCGCGACGAGGCGCACCGCGTCGCCTCCCCACTGGAGCTGTTCTTCGACCTGTGTTTCGTCGTGGCGGTCGCCCAGGCGGGCCTCCAGCTGGTGCACGCCGTCGCCGAGGGGCACGCGGGCGAGGGCATCCTGAACTACGCGATGGTGTTCTTCGCCATCTGGTGGGCCTGGATGAACTTCACCTGGTTCGCCTCGGCCTACGACAACGACGACGCCCTGTACCGCGTCGTCACCCTGGTCCAGATCGCCGGTGTCCTGGTGCTGGCCGCGGGTGTGTCACGGGCCTTCGACGAGCATGACTTCACCGTCGTCTGGCTCGGCTACCTGATCATGCGGCTGGCGCTGGTCCCGCAGTGGCTGCGCGCCGCGAGATCGGCGGCGGGCCCGGAGCGGACCACGGCGCTGCGGTACGCGGTCGGCGTACTGCTGTGCCAGGTCGGCTGGCTGGGGCTGGTGGTGCTGCCGGAGCCGGCGCGGCCCTGGGTGTTCCTCGTGATGGTGGTCGCGGAGCTGTGCGTGCCGGTCGTCGCGGAGAAGGACGTCCCGACGTCCTGGCATCCGCACCACATCGCCGAGCGGTACGGGCTGTTCACGATCATCGTGCTGGGCGAGACCATCGCGGCGGCGACGGTGGCCGTGAAGTCGGGCGTCGACGAGAACGACGCGCTGGGCGAGCTGCTGCCGATCGCGGCGGGCGGCCTGCTGATCGTGTTCTCCGCCTGGTGGATCTACTTCGCGGTGCCGATCCACGGCCGTCTGCGCTCCAACCGGCAGGCGTTTTTGTGGGGCTACGGCCACTACCTGATCTTCGCCTCGGCGGCCGCGATCGGCGCGGGCCTGGAGGTGGCGGTCGAGCAGGCGGTCGGCAAGGCACACATCTCCACGCTGTCCGCCGCCGCCGCGGTGACCCTGCCGACGGCGCTCTATCTGCTGACCGTGTGGGCGCTGCACTCGCGTCACTTCAAGGTGGGCCTCGCCCAGCAGGCGGTGCTGCCGGTGACCGCTCTGCTGGTCATCTGCTGCACCTTCCTGGGGCATTGGGCGGTCCTCGCGGCGGGCGTCGTGACGGCTCTGGCGGTGGCGACGGGCGTGACGCTGACGGCGCGCAGGACCGCCCGGGAGAGCGCGGCGAACGAGCCCGCGCCCACGGTCTGAACGCGGAGAGGGGAGAGCCGGGGAGGAGAACCGAGAGAGGAGAACTGGGAGCAGAGCGCCGTGCGCTCGCCGGAGCGGGCCAGACTGACCCCATGACTGTTGACGCTCTGACGGACGTGGCAGGCCTGCGGGTGGGACACGCGACGCGCACCGGGGACGGGTGGCTCACCGGCACCACCGTCGTCCTCGCCCCGGAGGGCGGGGCCGTCGCCGCCGTGGATGTACGCGGCGGCGGGCCGGGCACCAAGGAGACCGACGCGCTCGACCCGCGCAACCTGGTGCAGAGGGTCGAGGCGATCGTGCTGACCGGCGGCAGCGCCTACGGGCTCGACGCGGCGTCCGGGGTGATGGCCTGGCTGGAGGAACGAGGGCGCGGAGTGCGGGTGGGGGTGGACCCGGCGCACGTCGTGCCGGTGGTGCCCGCCGCGTGCGTCTTCGATCTGGGGCGCGGCGGCGACTTCCGGGCCAGGCCGGACGCGGCCCTCGGCCGTGCCGCGGTCGAGGCGGCCGCGGCCACCGGGCCCGGTGCGCCGGTGCCCGAGGGGTGTGTGGGCGCCGGCACGGGGGCCGTGGTCGGCGTGCTGAAGGGCGGCGTCGGCACCGCGAGCGCCGTCCTGGAGTCGGGGATCACCGTGGCGGCGCTGGTGGTGGCCAACGCCGCGGGCGCCGTGGAGGATCCGGAGACGGGGGTGTTGTACGGAGAGTTGTTCCAGGGGCGCGTGGGCTATCCGGAGGCGCACGTCCACGAGGCCGCGCGGCGGCGCCTCGCCGAGACCGCGGCCAGGAACGCGCCGCCGCCGCTCAACACGACGCTCGCGGTCGTCGCCACCGACGCGGACCTGTCGAAGGCGCAGGCGCAGAAGCTGGCCGGCACGGCGCACGACGGGATCGCGCGCGCGGTGCGGCCGGTGCATCAGCTCAACGACGGCGACACCGTGTTCGCGCTGGCGACGGGGGAGCGTGCGCTCGACGCCGGGAGCCCTCTCGCGCTCAACGAGATCCTCGCCGCGGGCGCGGATCTGGTGACGCGCGCCATCGTGCGCGCGGTGCGCGCCGCCGAGTCGGTGGACGGGCCGGGCGGGGTGTGGCCGTCGTACGGGGAGCTGTACGGGGAGCCGTACGAGAAGCCGTACGGGGGGCGTCGAGAGGGAGAACGGAGGGGAGCCGGCAGCTCGCCGAACGTGCTGCCCGATTGACGGCGCCGACAGCCAAGGGGCGCCTGAACAGGAGGTTTTGACTGATCGTCGGATCGGGTGGGAACTTCGCGCGCGGCCCGGCCGTTTTCCCCGCATACGTTTTCTCGGTTCCGAGACATGATGTCTGGCCGAGGGGCTACGGTATGCACCCACAAGGTGACATGCAGCAACGCCGGGAGAAACCTTGAGCGTTCCGTACGAGACCGCAGCGTACGAACCACACGAGTCGCCCGAGTCTCCGGAGGAGCATCTCGCGCGACTGCTCGGCCGCGCCCTGAACTCGTTCGAACTGCCCGACGAGACGATAAGGCGCCTCGACGGCGCGCTGGCGCACGACAGTTCGCTGCACTCCGCACACCACAGCGCGGGCCTGCACCGCGAGACGTACCGGCACACCTGGCTGCTCGCCGACGGCTCGGCGCTCACGTTGTGGGAGCTTGTGCACAACACCGCGCGGGGTCGTGCGGCGCAGCACGAGGTGTACGTCGACGAGGAGGAGCTGCGGGCCGCGACCATGCGGCTGCCGCTGCCGCCGGACGCGCCGGAGTTCGAGCTGCCGGTGCTGGTGCAGCCGTCGCCGGTGCCGGGGCCGCGGCACGCGTATGTGCCGGACGACTCGGCGGACCACGCGCGTCGGCTCCTGCGCCGGGCGGAGAACCCGGACCGGCCGGACGCGGAGACGGCCGCGCTGCTGGCCACGGCGTGCGCGCACCAGATCACGCAGGCCTTCGGGCGCCCCTGCCGGGCCGGGCGCGCCGGGCTGGGCTTCTCGCTCTACGAGCACGCGTTCCTGCTGCGCGACGGCGCGGAGATCTCCCTGTGGGAGGTCGAGCACACGGCCACGCCCGACGGGCGGCACATGTGCGAGGTGTACACCTCCGAGGAGGCGGCGCGGGAGGCGATGGAGCGGCGGGCGGCGCAGATGTCGTAGCGGCCCACAAGCACCACAGACCACGGTCCGGGACTTCCGTCCCGGACCGTGGTCTGTCTCCCCAAGGAGCGTTTCTTACGCGGCGATCAGATGCTTGGTCTCCGCCGCCGGGGCGGGCTCGGTGCCCGGGGCCGGCTTGCGCAGGCCCTTCAGGAGGATCACCAGGCCGGCCGTGACCGCCGTACCGGCCGCGATGGCCAGCAGGTACAGGAACGGCTTGCCGATCAGGAAGGTGACCCAGATGCCGCCGTGCGGGGCGCGCAGGGTCGAGCCGAACGCCATGGCCAGCGCGCCGGTGACCGCGCCGCCCGCCATGGAGGCGGGGATGACCCGGAGCGGGTCGGCGGCCGCGAACGGGATCGCGCCCTCGGAGATGAAGGAGGCGCCGAGGACCCAGGCCGCCTTGCCGTTCTCGCGCTCGGCGGGGGTGAACAGCTTCTTGCGGAGGGTGGTGGCCAGCGCCATGCCCAGCGGCGGGACCATGCCGGCGGCCATCACCGCGGCCATGATCTTCATCGCCGAGTCGCTGGGCGCCGCGACGGAGATACCGGCCGTGGCGAAGGTGTACGCGACCTTGTTGACCGGGCCGCCGAGGTCGAAGCACATCATCAGGCCGAGCAGGACGCCGAGGAGGATGGCGTTGGCGCCGGAGAGGCCGTTCAGCCAGTTGGTCAGGCCCTGCTGTGCCTCGGAGATCGGCTTGCCGATCACCACGAACATCAGGAAGCCGACGACCGCCGACGAGACCAGCGGGATCACCACCACCGGCATGATGCCGCGCAGCACGGCCGGGATGTTGATGCGCTGGATCGCGAGGACCACGCCACCGGCGATCAGACCGGCGACGAGACCGCCGAGGAAGCCCGCGCCGATCGTCAGCGAGATCGCGCCGCCGACGAAGCCGGGCACCAGGCCTGGCCGGTCGGCCATGCCGTAGGCGATGTAACCCGCGAGGACCGGGACGAGGAAGCCGAAGGCCGCCGCGCCGATCTGGAAGAAGAGCGCGCCCCAGCTGTCGACCTGGCCCCAGTCGAAGTGGTCGATGACCGACTTGGCCTCGTTGATCTGGTAGCCGCCGATCGCGAAGCCGAGGGCGATGAGCAGACCGCCGGCCGCGACGAACGGGACCATGTAACTGACGCCGGACATCAGCCACTTGCGCAGCTTGGTGCCGTAGCCCTCGCCGGGCTCACCGGCGCGCTCCACCGGCGTGCCGCCGGGCCTGGCGGCGGCCGTCACCTCGCCGCGCGCCGCCTTCTCGCGCACCTCGGCGATGAGCTGGGCGGGGCGGTTGATGCCCGCCTTCACCCCGACGTCGACGGTGGGCTTGCCCGCGAAGCGGTCCTTGTCGCGGACGGGGACGTCATGGGCGAAGATCACGCCGTCCGCGGCGGCGATGACGGCCGGGTCGAGCCGGGTGAAGCCGGCCGAGCCCTGCGTCTCCACGGCGACCTCGATGCCCGCCTCACGGCCCGCGTTCTCCAGGGACTCGGCGGCCATGTAGGTGTGGGCGATGCCGGTGGGGCAGGAGGTGATGGCCACGATACGGAAGGGCCGCTCCTCCTCCCCGCTCGCGTCAGTGGTGTCCGCGGCGGCGTCGGCGGAGGCCGCCACCGACGCCGCCACGGAGTCTTCGGAGCCGCCCTCGGCCGCGGCGGAGGCGTCCTCGGCGGCCGCGGAGCCGCTCTCGGCCGCAGCCGGGGGCTCTTCCCCGCGGATGAGCGCCGCCGCGGCCACCGGGTCGCCGGCCGCGCGCAGGGCGTCGGTGAACTCGGTGTTCATCAGCTGCCGGGCGAGCGACGACAGGATCGTCAGGTGGGCGTCGTCGGCGCCGGCGGGAGCGGCGATCAGGAAGATCAGGTCGGCGGGGCCGTCCGCGGCGCCGAAGTCGATGCCGGCGGCGCTGCGTCCGAAGGCGAGCGTCGGCTCGGTGACGTGGGCGCTGCGGCAGTGCGGGATGCCGATGCCGCCGTCGAGCCCGGTCGGCATCTGCGCCTCACGCGCGGCCACATCGGCGAGGAAGCCCTCCAGGTCGGTCACCCGGCCCTGGGCGACCATGCGCTGGGCGAGGGCGCGCGCCGCCGCTTCCTTGGTGTCGGCGGACAGGTCGAGATCGACCAGGTCCGCGGTGATCATGTCGCTCATCGCGGGCTCCTTCGCTCGCGTATCGCCCGGGGAGTGGGGTGGGCGGGAGTGGGGACGGGGGTGCGGTGGGGGGTCGCGGGGGTGAGGGCCGTACGGGCTTCGAGGGCCCGTCGGTCGGCGGAGGCGGGGCCGGGGAAACCCCGCCTCCGGGCGGGGGCCGACCCGCCGGGGTGGGCGGGCCGCCCGGGGACCGCGGCGAGTAACGGGGAGCCTCGCCGCTGGGTGGCCGGTCCGGGGTGGAGGGCGGTGGGGGCGGGTCGGCTCGTGGGCGCGGGCCGGCTCGTGGGTGCCGGAGTCCTCATGGGCGCCGGGCCACAAATGACCGCTGGCCCCTTGGGCACAGGCCGCCCCACGGTCGCGGACCACCTCATGACACCGCCTCCCTCAGCACCCGGTCCACCGGTACGTCCGCCGTGACCGACACAGCCGCCGGGTTCAGGTCGGCCGGGGTCGGCATGACGCTGCCGGGGAGCTGGACGGCGGCGGCGCCGTGGGCGATCGCGGAGGCGAGGGCGTCGGGGCCGCTGCCGCCGGCGATGAGGAAGCCCGCGAGGGAGGAGTCGCCGGCGCCGACGTTGCTGCGTACGGCGTCCACGCGGGCGCTGCCGAACCAGGTGCCCGCGTCGTCCACGAGCAGCTGGCCGTCGGCGCCCAGGCTTGCGAGCACGGCGCGTGCGCCCCGTTCACGCAACTCCTCGGCCGCCTTCAGCGCGTCGCCCACCGTGGCCAGGGGCCGCCCGACGGCTTCCGCCAGCTCCTCGGCGTTCGGCTTCACCACGTCGGGCCGGGCCCGCAGCGCCTCCAGCAGCGCGCGCCCGGAGGTGTCCAGCGCGATGCGCGCGCCTTCGGCGTGCGCCCGCGCGACCACATCGGCGTACCACGACGGCTCGAGTCCCCGGGGCAGGCTCCCGCAGCAGGCGATCCAGTCCGCGTCGCGCGACTGCTCGCGCACGGTGTCCAGCAGCAGCTCCTGCTCGGCCTCCGACAGCTTGGGACCCGGCGCGTTGATCTTCGTGAGCGTCCCGTCCGACTCGGCGAGCGCGATGTTGGAGCGGGTGGCGCCCGCGATCGGCACCGGCGCGACCTCGATGCCCTGCGCGTCGAGCAGATCCGCGACGAGCGCCCCCGGCGCACCACCGAGCGGCAGAACCGCCACCGTGCGCCGCCCGGCGGCCGCGACGGCGCGCGAGACGTTCACGCCCTTGCCGCCGGGGTCCACGCGCTCGGTCTCGGCGCGGATGACCTCACCGCGCTTCAGGGCCTGGACCTCGTAGGAGCGGTCGAGGGACGGGTTGGGGGTGACGGTGAGGATCATGCGCGCACTACTTCCGTGCCGCCGCGCTCGATGGCGGCGGCGTCTTCGGGGCTCAGCCCGCTGTCGGTGATCAGCAGGTCCACATCGCTCAGGTCCCCGAAGCGGGCGAAGTGCTCCTGGCCGTGCTTGGAGGAGTCGGCGAGCAGCACGACCCGGCGGGCCGCGGCCATCGCCGCGCGCTTCACCGCGGCCTCGGCGAGGTCGGGGGTGGTGAGGCCGTGCTCGGCGGAGAAGCCGTTGGCCGCCACGAAGAGGACGTCGGCGCGGATCTCGCCGTACGCCCGCAGCGCCCAGGCGTCGACGGCGGCGCGCGTGCGGTGCCGTACGCGCCCCCCGACGAGGTGCAGTTGGATGCCGGGGTGGTCGGCGAGGCGAGCCGCGATGGGCAGGCTGTGCGTGACGACGGTGAGGGAGGTCTCCAGCGGGATGGCGGCGGCCAGGCGGGCCACCGTCGTACCGGCGTCGAGGATCATCGTGCCCTCGGCGGGCAGTTCCGCGAGGGCGGCCTTGGCGACCCGGTCCTTCTCGTCGGCGGCGGTGGACTCGCGCTCGGCGAGGTCCGGCTCGAAGTCGAGGCGTCCGACGGGGATCGCACCACCGTGTACGCGGCGCACCAGGCCGGCGCGGTCGAGGGCCTTCAGGTCGCGGCGGATGGTCTCCGCCGTCACCTGGAACTCCTCGGCCAGCGACACGACGTCCACCCGGCCGCCGTCACGGGCGAGCCGGAGGATCTCCTGCTGCCGCTCCGGTGCGTACATGTCCGTTCGCCTCCGACTGTGCCCGAACGTGTGGTTTCAATCGGAGGCTACGACGCGTTTTCCGGAATGTAAACAGGTTCGGGCACAGTCGGGCATGATCGGGCAGGCGCAGCCCGCTCGGCTCAGGGGACCAGCTCGGGCTCGGCGGCCTTCCCCGCCGCGGCCTCCGGCTCGGCCGCCGCCCCCTCCATGTGCTGCGCCGGACGCTTCGGCAGCGCCGACATCAGCAGGAAGATCACGGCCATCACGGCGGCCACCCACCCGAGGGCGTGCTGGAAGGCGTTCACGAAGGCCGGGCCCGTTTCCGCCCTGGTCAGGGGCTCGTCGATCACGCCGAAGAAGACGACGGACACCAGCCCGAGCCCCAGCGCGTTGCCCATCTGCTGCACGGTGTTGATCAGCCCGGACGCCGAACCGGAGTGTTCGCGCGGCACCCCCGACAGCACCGCGTCCGTCAGCGGGGCGACGATCAGGCCCATGCCGACGCCCATCACGACCAGCGGCAGGGCCATCTGCCAGGGGGCGATGACGAGGCCGTAGCGGTCGGCCTCCCAGAGGTAGAGCAGGACGCCCGCCGCCATGATCAGCGCACCCGCCTGGAGGACCTTGCGGCCGAAGCGCGGCACCAGCTTCTGCACGGACAGTCCGGCCGCCAGGGAGACGGCGATGGAGAACGGGACGCCGGTCAGACCCGCCTTCAACTCGCCCCAGCCCAGCCCGATCTGCAGATACAGCGTCCACACCAGGAAGAAGATGCCGAGCGCGACACCGAACACCGTCTGCACGGCGATGCCGGCGGCGAAGCTCTTCACCTTGAACAGGGACAGTTCGACCAGCGGGGAGCCGTCGCGGGCGGTCTTGCGCCGCTCGTACGCCACCAGCGCCGCGAAGACGACGAACGCGCCGGCCATGGACAGGTACCCCCACAGCGGCCAGCCCAGCTCACGGCCGCGGGTCAGCGGGTAGAGCAGCATCAGCAGACCCAGCGTCACCAGCGCGACGCCGACCAGGTCCAGCTTGAGGGCGCGCGGGGCCTTGGACTCGGTGATGAAGCGGCTGCCCAGGATCAGGCCGGCGAGGCCGACCGGGAGGTTGATGAGGAAGATCGGGCGCCATTCGAGGCCGAACAGGTTCCACTCCGTCAGCAGCGCGCCGAGCAGCGGCCCGGACACCGCGCCGAGCCCGACGACCGCGCCGAACAGCCCGAAGACCTTGCCCCGTTCGTGCGCCGGGAAGGTGGCGTGCACGATCGACAGCACCTGAGGCACCATCAACGCGGCCATGGCGCCCTGGAGTACACGCGAGGCGACCAGCATCTCCGGGTTCGCGGCGAGCCCGCACAGGGCGGAGGCGACGGTGAAGCCGCCGATGCCGATGAGGAACACCCGCTTGCGGCCGTGGATGTCGCCGAGGCGTCCGCCGGTGATCAGACCGGCGGCGAAGGCGAGGGCGTAACCGGCGGTGATCCACTGGATCTGGGCGAGGGTGGCGCCCGCCTCCCGCTGGATGGACGGTATGGCGATGTTGACGATCGTGACGTCGACGAGGTCCATGAAGGCCGCCGTCATCACGATGGCGAGCGCGAACCAGCGACGCCGGTCGGGCATGGTGCTCGAACCGTTCGAGCCGTTCGGACCGATCGGAGGGGTCTCGGTGGAGGTCATGTCCCGAAGCTAGGTGGGGACTAGGTCAGATAGCGACCTAATTCTCCGGCATCCTCGGACGTATGACGACGGACACCCCGGCCCGGCTGCTCCAGCTCCTCTCCCTCCTCCAGACCCCGCGCGAATGGCCCGGCGGCGAGCTGGCCGACCGGCTCGGCGTCTCCCGGCGCACCGTCCGGCGGGACATCGACCGGCTGCGCGAACTCGGCTATCCCGTGCAGGCGACCAAGGGCGCCGACGGCGGCTACCGGCTGGTCGCGGGCAAGGCGATGCCGCCGCTCGTCCTCGACGACGAGGAGGCGGTGGCGATCGCGGTCGGGCTGCGGGCCGGCGCCGGGCACGCGGTCGAGGGCGTGGACGAGGCGTCGGTGCGGGCGCTGGCCAAACTGGAACAGGTGCTGCCGTCCCGCCTGCGCCGTCGCGTCGCCACCCTCCAGGCCGCGACGACCCCGCTGACCAGCGGCGACGGCCCCAGCATCGCCCCCGAGACGCTGACCGTGATGGCCTCGACGGTGGCCGGCCACGAGCGGCTGCGGTTCGCCTACCGCGACAAGGACGGCACCGAGTCCCGGCGCCTGACCGAGCCGTACCGCCTGGTGTCGACGGGCCGCCGCTGGTACCTCGTCGCCTACGACCTGGACCGCGCCGACTGGCGCACCTTCCGCGTCGACCGGATCAGCGACCCCTTCGCCACCGGTGCCCGCTTCGCGCCGCGCGAGCTGCCGACGGGGAGCGCGGCGGAGTATCTGCGGCAGTCGATCGCCCGGCGGAGCGAGACGTACGACTTCACCGTGACCTTCGCCGCCCCGGCGCACACCGTCGCCGGCCGCGTTCCGGCCTGGATGGGCACGCCGGAGCCGCTCGACGAGGCGAGCTGCCGGCTGCGCGGCACCACCGGGGATCCGGTGGAGTGGCTGGCTCTGCGGCTGGCCATGCTGGGCCATGAGTTCACGGTGCGGGAACCCGCGGAACTCGTCGCGTGTGTACGGGAGTTGGGGGAACGGCTGGTCCGCGCGGCGCAGGGGTGACCCTCCCGCGCGAAACGCCCCTCCCTAAGACCTCTCCCACGGGAAGTCCCGCAACGCCGCCAGGTTCCGCAGCGCCAGCGCGGCCGGTCCCTCCGGCCCGGTCGCCGGAGCGCTGCCTGTCGCCCAGCTCTCCACCGCGACGCGTACGGCCGCACCGGCGACGGCGGCGCCGAAGCGCAGCTCCGGCGAGATGCCCGGGCCCTCGGCAACGTTGTCGCCACCGCGTCCGCCCTGGCCGCCCCGCTCCCTCAGCACCTCCGCCAGCGTCCCTTCCGCCTCGTGGCACACCTCCGCCCACACCTTCCGCAGCGCCGGGTTGGTGGTGGCCAGGCGGATCAGGGTGCGTACCCACTCCCAGGACGCGGCCGAGACCCCGACACCGGGCGACAGGGTGTGCCGGGCGGCGTGTTCGAGTGCCTCCGGGACGGGCAGTCCGGCCGGGGCCTCGCGCACCGCCTGGGCCCAGCGCTGGGCGCCGGCGGCGTAGAGGGGGGCGACGGCCTCTTCCTTGCTGGCGAAGTAGCGGTAGAAGGTGCGCGGGGCGATCCCGGCGGCCTGGGCGATGTCCTCGGCGCGGGTGGCCCGCAGCCCGTGCGTGGCGAAGAGGCCGGCCGCCGCCCGGGCGATCTCCATCCGGGTGGCCGCCTTGCGCCGTTCCGTCAGCGAGAGGGCGGGCGCCGGGGTGGTCGGGGGCTGTGCGGGGGTGGTGCTGCTCACTCCGGCAGGCTATGCCCATGTGGCACAATCTGCCATCCGGCGGGCCACCCCGGGGTTCAGGTACGGGGTGCCCCGCCGCCCAGTCATGCCCGCGGCCGGAGTTAAGGACGAAAAGAGCCGGGCTACGGCGCAGAGAGCCGGGCCGGACGCAAAGAGCCGGGCTCCGACGCCCGGGGGAAGGCGCCGAAGCCCGGCTGGGAAAGTCCCGGCGCCGGGGGGAGTGCGTCGGGACGTGGCTCTGGTGGGGCGGGTCCGGGAGCGGGTCCGGATACTCACCGAACTCCTGTACCCGGAAGTCTTGTTCCCGGGCTCTGACGGGTTGAAGCGGCGTTACATCGCCACATTTGCGCGGCCTTTCGCCACCCGGCGTACGCGGTGCCCCCCGGTCGTACGCCGTCCGGCGGACCGACCGCCACTGCGTACCGGCTTCCCAGTCGTCTCCCGCCCGCGGCCCTCGGCCGTCCTCCGCCCAAGACCCCCGGCCGTCCCCCGCCCGGCGGCAAGCCGTCCGCCCGGCGCCGGAACAGTCCGCCCCACCCGGCGCCGGGAGGCCCCGGCGCGGCTCACGCCGCGGCGTCGAAGCCGGTGTCCCGCGCGAGCTTCTTCAGCTCCAGCAGCGCGTGCTTCTCGATCTGCCGGATGCGCTCGCGCGTCAGTCCGTGCTCCTTGCCGACCTCGGTCAGGGTGCGTTCCCGGCCGTCCTCGATGCCGTACCGCATCTTGATGATGGAGGCCGTGCGCTGGTCGAGGCGGCCGATCAGGTCGTCCAGCTCCTCGCTGCGCAGCAGGGTCAGCACCGACTGCTCCGGGGAGACCGCGGAGGTGTCCTCGAGCAGGTCGCCGAACTGGGTCTCGCCCTCGTCGTCCACCGACATGTTCAGCGAGACCGGGTCACGGGCCCAGTCGAGCACGTCGATGACGCGCTCCGGCGTCGAGCCGAGCTCGGCGGCGATCTCGGCGGGCTCGGGCTCCCGGCCGTGCTCCCGGTTGAACTCGCGCTGCACGCGGCGGATCCGGCCCAGCTCCTCCACCAGGTGGACGGGCAGGCGGATGGTGCGCGACTGGTCGGCTATGGACCGGGTGATCGCCTGGCGGATCCACCAGGTGGCGTAGGTAGAGAACTTGAAGCCCTTGCGGTAGTCGAACTTCTCGACCGCGCGGACCAGGCCGGCATTGCCCTCCTGGATCAGGTCGAGCAGCGGCAGGCCGCTGCGCGGATACCGGCGGGCGACGGCGACGACCAGGCGCAGGTTGGAGCGGATGAAGACGTCCTTGGCCCGCTCCCCCTCGGCGACCAGGGCCTCCAGCTCCTCACGGGTGGCCTTCGTCTTCGACTCCTCGTACCCGTCGAGGACCTGCTGTGCGAACACACCCGCCTCGATGATCTGGGACAGCTCGACCTCCTTTGCGGCGTCGAGCAGCGGCGTCCGCGCGATCTCGTCCAGGTACATGCCGACCAGATCGCGGTCCGCGATCTCGCCGCCATGGGCGCGAACACTGCTTGCCGCGTCGACGGTCTCGCCGGCGGCGGACGTACGACGGGCGACGGCACGGGTTGCCATGCGTGCTCCCTTGCGATGGTGAGGTCAGCGGGTGGTCCTACGGACGCTCAGCACCGGTGACGGACCCTTCGATCCTCGTCCGGGTGCCCTGCATCCGATGGAAACAACGACTGGAATCCGGACAGAATTCCCAAGCCGCCCCTCAATTTTTCTGATCATGCAGTACCCTGTGCCGCCACAGTGGGTAGCGCGATGCCGTCGGAGGGTACGGGTGCGCAGGTCAGGCCGCGGTGCGGGAGCCACCCCGCCGCTCCCGCCGGCCTCTCCCGCCACTCCGTACATGAGACGGCCATCACATCGACACCGAGCCCGGCACCGGGATCTTCACCCGGGAAGACGGGCGGTGCCGCGCGATGGTTGCCAGACTCAGCCGAACTGCACGGACCGCTTGGCCAGTCCCATCCAGAACCCGTCGATCACCGACTTCTGTTCCCCCAGCTCACCGGCCGCGTCCGCGGCGCCCAGGGCCACGAACAGGGGCGCGAAGTGCTCGGTGCGGGGATGGGCGTACCGGCCGGCCGGCGCCTTGTTCAGGAAGTCCGCGAGGGCGTCGACGTCCCGCGCCTCCAGGGCCCGCCGCCCCCAGTCGTCGAACTCGGCCGACCAGCCGGGCACTCCCCCGCCGGTGTGGCGCAGGGCGGCGAGGTTGTGGGTGAAGAAGCCGGAGCCGACGATCAGCACGCCCTCGTCGCGCAACGGCGCCAGCTTGCGGCCGATCTCCATCAGCCGTACGGGGTCGAGGGTCGGCAGGGAGATCTGGAGGACCGGGATGTCGGCGTCCGGGTACATCTCGACGAGGGGGACGTAGGCACCGTGGTCGAGACCCCGGTCCGGGATGTCCTGCACGGGCATGCCGGGGGCGCGCAGCAGTTTCCGTACGGACTCGGCCAGGGCGGGGGCGCCCGGGGCGGCGTAGCGGACCCGGTAGTAGTGCTCGGGGAAGCCCCAGAAGTCGTAGACCAGAGGCACGGTCCGCGTGGCGGCGAGGGCGAGCGGGGCCTCCTCCCAGTGGGCGGAGACCGTGAGGATCGCCTTGGGGCGCGGCAGCGCGGCCGACCAGGCGGCCAGTTCGCCGGGCCAGACCGGGTCGTCGGCGAGCGGCGGGGCCCCGTGGCTGAGGTAGAGCGCGGGCATGCGCTCCTGGGTGGTTGCGGACATGTCCGGCGACTCCCTCCGGAGGATTTTGGAGAATGCTTGAACATTCAAGATTTACCTCTCCACCGTACGCCCCGTTTGTTCAACATTCAAGGAGAGGCCTCGTACAGTGGAACCCATGAACACGGCACCCGCACCCGACCCCGCGGAGCCCCGCTGGCTCACCGCCGAGGAACAGCTCGTCTGGCGCTCGTACATCGAGGCCGCCACCCTGCTGGAGGACCATCTCGACCGTCAGCTCCAGCGTGACGCGGGAATGCCGCATGTGTACTACGGCCTCCTGGTCAAGCTCGCCGAGTCGCCGCGCCGCCGGCTGCGGATGACCGAACTCGCCAAGTACGCCAAGATCACCCGCTCCCGCCTCTCGCACGCCGTGGCCCGGCTGGAGAAGAACGGCTGGGTGCGCCGCGAGGACTGCCCCTCCGACAAGCGGGGCCAGTTCGCCGTCCTCACCGAGGAGGGCATGGAAGTGCTGCGGCGGTCCGCGCCGGGCCACGTGGCCGCCGTACGCCAGGCGGTCTTCGACCGGCTCACCCCCGAACAGCAGAAGTCCCTCGGCGAGATCATGCGGATCGTCGCCGAGGGACTTCAGCCCAGCGAAGCGGGAGCGGACCTGCCCTGGCTCCGGTGAGTCACCGGGAGCCGGGGCGGACCGGACCGGTCAGTGCGCGACCACCGGCACCGGCACCTCGTCCTCGGCCGCGGCGCCGGAGCCAGACCCGGTGACCGTCGTCGTGCTCGGACGGCCGGCGTTGACGAAGGTCAGGGCGATCAGCGCGGAGACGACCAGGATGCCGACGGCGAACCAGATGGCGCTGGTGTAGCCCTCCACCATGCCCTCCAGCTGGACCAGCTGCTGCTGGGAGCGGGAGGTGGCCGAGCCGATGTGGTCGGCGATGTACGACGTGGTGGCCGAGGCCGCGATGGTGTTCAGCAGAGCCGTACCGATGGCGCCGCCCACCTGCTGCGAGGTGTTGACCATCGCGGAGGCGACACCGGCGTCCCGCGCCTCCACACCCTGCGTGGACAGGGACATCGCCGGCATGAACGCCGTGCCCATGCCCAGGCCGAGCAGCAGCATCGCCGGCATCAGCAGGGCGGTGTACGAGGAGTCGACCTCCATCTGGGTCAGCAGCAGCATGCCGACGGCGGCGACCAGGAAGCCGGGACCCATCAGCAGGCGCGGCGCGACCCGGGTCATCAGGCGGGTGCCGATCTGGGTGGAGCCCACGATCATGCCCGTGATCATCGGCAGGAAGGCGAAGCCGGTCTTGACCGGCGAGTAGCCCCTCACGATCTGCAGGTAGTAGGTCAGGAAGAGGAACAGGCCGAACATCGCGATGATCGCGAGGCCGAGCGAGAGGTAGACACCGCCGCGGTTGCGCTCGGTGACCACGCGCAGCGGCAGCAGCGGGGCCTTCACCTTCGCCTCGACCAGCACGAACGCGAGCAGCAGCACGGCCGAGCCGACGAACATGCCGATGGTGACGGCGTCGCTCCAGCCGTCGGACTCGGCGCGGGTGAAGCCGTAGACCAGCGCGACCAGGCCGAGGGTGGACAGGATCACGCCGGGGATGTCGAGCGGGGAGCGGTTGCGGCCGCCCTCCGGCTCACGGATGACGAGCCAGGCACCGGCCGCGGCGACCACGGCGAACGGGATGTTGACGAAGAACGTCCAGCGCCAGTCCAGGTACTCGGTGAGGAACCCGCCGAGGATCAGGCCGACGGCACCGCCGCCACCGGCGATCGCGCCGTAGATGCCGAACGCCTTGGCGCGCTCCTTGGCGTCGGTGAACATCACCGCGAGCAGCGAGAGCGCGGCGGGCGCGAGCAGGGCGCCGAAGACACCCTGGAGGGCGCGGGCGCCGAACATCATCGCCTCGTTGGTGGCGGCGCCGCCCAGCGCGGAGGCCGCGGCGAAGCCGGCCAGGCCGACGACGAAGGCGCGCTTGCGGCCCCACAGGTCGGCGATCCGGCCGCCGAACAGCAGCAGACCGCCGAAGGCGAGGGCGTACGCCGTGACCACCCACTGGCGGTTGCCGTCCGAGATGCCCAGGTCCTGCTGGGCGGAGGGCAGAGCGATGTTCACGATGGTCGCGTCCAGCACGACCATCAGCTGGGCGAGGGCGATGAAGACGAGCGCTTTCCAGCGCCCGGGGTCCGGCACGGGGCCGGGTGTGGTGGAGGCCTTGGCGGCGGTCTGAGACATGGGTGTACCCACTTCGGGACTTCGAGACTTCGTGACGGAAAAAGCGAGCTGGAGCGAGATGAAGCGAACTAAAGCGAACTAAGAGGAGACGAATCGAACTAAGACGGGATGAAGCGAACCAGGACGGGATGAAGCGAACTAAGAAGCGAAAAAGGGGATCGGTGCGGGACGGCGCGTCGCCATCGACGGCCGGACGGATTCAGGCAGCCCGGAGCGGCTGGTCGCGGTCAGGACCGGCGGAGGTCCTCCAGGGTCACGGCCGTACCCGGGAGCGCGGAGTGGGCCGGGGCCCGCAGCCCGTCCAGGTACAGCTGGAGATGGCGGTGGACGAAGCGGTCGGCGCTCGGGCAGGCGGTGCCGGCCGGGGGCCGGCTGAGCTGGGCGACGCCGAGCATCAGGTCGCCGACCCCGACGTCGGGCCGGAGCTGCCCCTCGGCCTTGGCGCGGTCCATGACCTCGCCGACCAGCTTCTCGAAACGCAGGCGCGCGGCCTCCAGGTCCGGGTGGTTCTGGTCGAAGGTGCTGGTGACCATGGGGCACAGCGCGCTGATCCGCTCGTCGGCGGCGGCATGCGCGATGCGCTCCAGGGCCGTGAAGGCGTCGCCGGTCTCCGCGAGGGCCCGCTCGGCCGCCTGCACCGTGCGGTCGATGACCGCGCAGACGACCTCGCGGACCAGCGCGTCGCGGTCCGGGAAGTTGCGGTACACCGTGGCGTTGCCGACGCCGGCGCGGCGGGCGATCTCGTCGAACGGCACATCGGGGCCGAACTCGACGAACATCTCCCGGGCGGCGGTGACGATCCGCTCCCGGTTGCGCAGGGCGTCGGCGCGCGGCCGGGTCGCCTTGCGGCGCACGGGGGTGGCGGTCTGCACGGCGTACTCCTCGGAGACGGTGTGGGGATCCGGGGACCGAGTCCCCGTTTCGCTCGGACGCATGGTTAAACGGGGATTGGATCCCCGGTTATTTCCCGCCAGAGCCCCCATCTCCTGTGACCTGAATCACTTCCCTCCCCGCGAGTAACCCACGATCGGTCTCCTCCAACGCGCGTCCGCGCCCCTCGCGTCACAGGGTGATCGCAAGGGTGCAGCCGGAGACCGGCGGCTGCCTGGAGCGAAAGGTCCATGCATGCAGCCGCAGCCGTCCAGCCGTCGGATACGCCCGTCACGACGTGTACTGCTGTCACGTCGTGTACGGCCGTCACGAGGTGTACGGCGCGGAACCGCTCTCACGGCGGTGGCCGCGCTGACGGCGGCGGTCTGCACCTCGGCGGGCGGCGGCCGGCTCGCCGACGGCCCGGCCACGGCCGGGGCCCGCCCGATCAGCTCGGCCCACTCCTCCGCCCTCGCCCCCTGCATGATCAGCAGCGACCGGGAGGTCCAGATGTCGGAGGGCATCCCCACCCCCGGCGGCTACTCCCGCTCCACCGGCACGGTCCGCGCGCTCACCCTGATGATCGACTTCTCCGACGCGCCGGGCTCCGGCGAGGCGCTCGACCGCTACCGCGAGTTCTTCCCGCAGACCCGGGAGTGGTTCCGCACCAGCTCCTACGGCCGTCTGGACTACCGCCCGGAGACCCCCATCCGCGGCTGGCTGCGGATGCCGCGCACCTTCGAGGCGTACGGCATAGAGCGCGGCGCGCCCTTCGACCCCGGCTACCGGACGCTGGTCCAGGACATCGTGGCCGCGGCCGATCCCAAGGTGGACTTCCGCTCGTACGACCTCCTGAACGTCCTGGTCACGCCGAACGCGGGCCCCTCCGCCCTCGACACCGTCCTGTCGGTGACCTTCGCCGGCAACGCCGAGGCGCCGGTCGCGGACGGGGTGCCGGTGGCGAACGCGTCCTTCGTCTACTCCCGGCAGGACGACGGCTCCGGCTCCTACGGGCGCACCGGCTACCGCGTCCTGCCCCACGAGAACGGGCACGTCTTCGGCCTGCCCGACCTCTACACCCAGGAAGGCGGCGGCGCCGTCGGCCACTGGGACATCATGAGCGAGGACTGGGGCGCCAACAACGACCTGCTCGGCTGGCACAAATGGAAGCTGGGCTGGCTGGACGCCACCCAGGTCTCCTGCGCGTCCGGCCGCGGCACCAGCGAGCACCTCCTCACCCCGCTGGCCCGCGCCGGCGGCCCGAAGCTGCTCTTCGTCCCGCTCGACCGGCGCACCGGCTACGCCGTCGAACTGCGCACCCGCGAGGGCAACGACGAGGCGGTGTGCCACGCCGGCGTCCTGATCTACAAGGTCGACGCGACCGTGGACACCGGCCAGGGCCCGGTGAACGTCTACGACTCCCACCGCGACAGCGGCGGCTGCACCCACAGCCCCAACGTCCACGCGGAACTCTCCGACGCGACCTTCTCGGCCGGCGAGACCTTCAAGGACCCGAAGCACGGCATCGTCATCGCCATCGCCTCGGCGGACCTGGAGGGACGGCACGTGATCAGGGTGACGAGGAAGTGAATCGCCCTCTTGGCGGGACGCCAACGGCCCCGCACACATCCCAATGCGGTCATTACGGCTGACCAAGCACACCCACTCCTGCGTCCGGCTGGAGCACCCCGGCGGCGGCACCCTGCGCCTACGGCATCCACGACGCCCAGCTCAACGAACGCGGCCTGAACAGCATCAACGCCTGGCTCACGGAAACCTGCCCGGGCCGCTACCACCGCCTGCTGCCCGGGCGGACCACCAGTTCACCCCGCCCGTGATCCGCCACCCGCTACACTGGCCGCGGTGACGCAGGCACCACCGCCTGCTATCGCCCACTGCCTTCGTAGCTCAGGGGATAGAGCACCGCTCTCCTAAAGCGGGTGTCGCAGGTTCGAATCCTGCCGGGGGCACAGCGTATTACCGCTCTGACCTGGGCTTTCTTCCCCAGGGAGGGGTTTTGGTCGGCCTCGGACTCCTCGTCCGAGGCCGTTTGCGTGAGCGGTGCGCACCAGCCGTACACCTTCGGAGCATCGGCGAGGTCAGCGGGCGATGAACGGCTCGGTCAGGTGAGGGGTCGCGAGGTAGAGGGTGCTGGCGGCCCGGCTGTGGAGCACCTGTTCCCTTGAGGCCCTTGCCTGCCCAGGGTCCATCTCGTGGGCGTAGGCGAGTTCGGGGTGGAGCAGCTGGATCGCGTGCACGAGCAGATCACCGGTGACGGCAACCAGTTCGCGCCCGGACGCGACGAGCACGCTCTGGTGCCCGGGCGTGTGACCCGGCGTGGCGATCACGCGCTCGCCGCTGCGCAGCGGGGTGTCGCCGTCGAGCAGCCGTAGCTGATCGGTCTTCCGGAGCGGGTCGACCACAGTGGACCGCAGCTGCGGGTTGACCTCCTCGATCGCGTCGAGTTCGGCCTGCTGCAACAGGTATTCGGCGTTCGGGAAGAACGGCCGCGTCTGCTCGCCGCCGACGACGGCCCAGCCCACGTGGTCGGTGTGGAGGTGCGTGAGCACCACGGTGTCTACGTCGGATGGTTCGATACCCGCGGCGACCAGCGAAGCCGGGAGCACGCCGGGCACGGGCGCCCACGAGGCCGCCGGGCTGTCGGCCGGGCCGATCCCCGCATCGACCAGCGTCACACCCTGGTCGCTGCGGATCGCGAACGCGCGGAACTGGAGCCGCCAGCGCCCGTCGGCGTCGAGCGCGCCGGGATCGAGCTGGTCGGCCGCCGCCCACTGCTCGGTGGTGGCGCCGGGGAACGCCTCCGACCTGGGGGAGAAGAAGGGGCCCGCGCCGTCGGCGAGCGCGATGACGGTGTACGGGCCGACCTGGATGGAAGGGGGCATCCCACAGATAGTGCCACCGGTGGGCGACCCATGAGCAGGCGGGTAGCTCCGGAGTTCGCTCCAGGTCGTGTGCGCCTCGCAGAACTGGCAGACCTCGACCTCGTGCATGGCTCGGGCGTCGGCCGCTTCCGTCTCATTGACCGGCGCGTACTTCTTTCAGGACCACAAGCCTGCGTCTCCCGCAGACAGTGCCGTCATTCCTCATCGACGTTCAGGCGACGCGCAACCACCAACCGCCTCCCAACGCCCATCCACATATGTTCCAAGAGATGCACAAAGCCAGCTGTTCCTCGTCGGCCGTTCCGTCGTCTTCTCCGCCGAGGCCCCGCGCGGCCGGGGCGACAGCCTGCACGGCCGTCTCAGTCCTGTGCCGCCCCGGCCCGGGACAGGTCCCAGTACGCGGCGTACCGGCCGGCGCGCCGCAGCAACTCCTCGTGGCTGCCCTGTTCGACCACCCGCCCGGCGTCCAGGAAGGCGACGCGGTCGGCCCGGCGCACGGTCCCCATGCGGTGCGCCACCATCACCACGGTCCGGCCCGCCATCAGCTCCTCGATGCCGGCGTGCACGGCCGCCTCGTTCACCGGGTCCAGGGCCGAAGTGACCTCGTCGAGCAGCACGATCGGCGCGTCCTTCAGCAGCGCGCGGGCGATGGAGACGCGCTGCCGCTCGCCGCCCGACAGCAGCGTCCCGCCCTCGCCCACGCCCGTCGACCAGCCGTCGGGCAGCCGCTCGATCACCTCGTCGAGACGGGCCGCGGCGGCCGCGGCCCGTACCTCGGCGTCGGTGGCGTCCGGGCGGCCGAGGCGCACGTTCTCCTCGATCGTGCCGTCGAAGAGGTAGACGTCCTGGAAGACGATGGCGATCCGAGCCATCAGCGCCGCGGTGTCCATCTCCCGGACGTCCACGCCGCCGATCCGCACCGCGCCCGCGTCGACGTCGTAGAAGCGGGCGAGCAGCTGCAGCAGCGTCGTCTTACCCGCGCCCGACGGCCCGACGACGGCGAGCCGCCGGCCCTCGGGTACGGACAGCGTCACCCCGTCGGCGACCGTCCGGTCCCCGTGCCGGAAGGTGACCGCGTCGAACTCGACCTCGTGGCAGGACGGTTCGCGCGGCACGCGAGGCTCCGGCAGCGGCTTGGTGTTGAGGACGTCGTCGAGGCGGGTGAGTTCGGCGCGGGCGGCGCGAATGCCACCACTCATCTCGGCGAGGGACAGCAGCGGGTCGGCGCAGCGGGCGGCGAGCACCAGGACTGCGAGCACCTCGGCCGCGCCGATGTCCCCGCCGAGGGCGAGGTACGCACCGAGTGCGAGCAGCGCGGTGAACACCGCCTGCACGGTGACCGCGAGACCCAGCACACCTGGCAGCGCCGAAAGGGTGGAGCGACGCGAGGCGCGGCGCAGTTCCTTCAGGGAGTCGTCCAGCAGACCGAATCGCTCGCCGGTGCGGCCGCCGGCGCGCAGCACCGGCTGGGCCTGGAGGTACTCGATGACGCGGCCGGTGGCCTCGCGCTCGCGTTCCACGCGCTCCGTGTCGGTAACCGTCGTCGCGCGGGCCGTGCGCAGCTGGACCGCGGCTACCAATGGCACAGCGGCCAGGCCGGCAAGCCCCAGCTGCCAGTTGAAGGCGAGCATCACGGCGAGGATCGTCAGCGGCGTCACACAGGCGGAGATGAACGGCGCCAGCAGGTGCGCGATCACGCTCATCGCCTGCAACACGCCCTGGCTGGCGAGGACGGACACCTCGCCGGTGCGGCCGGGTTGATACCAGCCGATGGGCAGCCGGGCGAGGTGTTCGCCGAGGCGCTCGTACATGCCGTGCAGCATCGTCGTGCCCACGCGGAAACCCGAGCGGTCGCTGACGTACCGCAACACCGCATAGACCGCGACCGCCGCGCCGAAGGCGGCCAGCCAGGGCCGGGCGTCCTCGGGTGTGCTGCCGAAGAGCGCGCGCAGCACGGGCACCAGCAGGGCGTACGACAGTCCCTCGGCGAGGGCGGTCGCCGTCATCAGGGCAACGGTGCGGCGCACCGGCCCGGCGTACTCGTGGCCGAGCACACGCAGCAGTGTGCTGATCATCGGGCCTCTTCCCCTTCCATGGCACCGGCGTGGATCTTCCAGAATTCGGCGAATGCGCCGTTCCGCGCGAGGAGTTCCGCAGTCGTGCCTCGTTCCACGATCTCGCCGTCGCGCAGCATCACGACGGTGTCGGCGTCGGCGATCGTCTCCAGGCGGTGGGCGATGACCAGCGTCGTCCGCTTTTCCCGGGTCTGCGCCAGCGCCTCGCGCACCGCCTGCTCGGTCTGCGGGTCGGCGAAGGCGGTGGCCTCATCGAGGACCAGGACAGGGGCGTCTGCGAGCAGGGCGCGGGCGATCGAGACGCGCTGCGCCTCGCCGCCGGAGAGGCGGGCGTCCTCGCCGATCACCGAGTCGTAGCCGCGGGGCAGTTCGAGAATGCGGTCGTGGATGCTCGCCCGGCGGGCGGCGCGGACAACGGCGTCGCGGTCGGCGTGCGGTACGGCGAGGGCGATGTTGTCCGCGACCGAGGCGCGCAGCAGCCGGACGTCCTGGAAGACGAAGGACACCCGCCGGTACAGCTCCTGGCTGCCCACCTCGCGCAGGTCGACGCCGCCGAGGAGCACAGACCCGTGCGTCGGGTCGTAGAACCGCGGCAGCAGCTGCACCAGCGTGGACTTGCCGCTGCCGGACGGCCCGACCACGGCGGTGATCGTCCCCGGCTCCAGCACCAGGTCGATCCCGCGCAGCACCTCGCGCCCGGCCTCGGCACCCTCGTACCCGAAGCGGACGTCCCGCAGCTCCACCCGGTGTCCCTCGGGCGCCACCGGCCGTACGGGCTCGGGCAGCGACGGCTCGGCGAGTACGTCCCGGATGCGGCCGACGGCGCGCCGCGCGGCCTGCAGGTCGTCGAAGCCGTGCCCGAGCGCGGCCACGGGCGCGGTCAGTCCGAGGCCGAGAAGCAGGAAAGGCAGCAGGTCCGCCGGGGCGAGCCCGCCCCCGGTGATCCGGTACGCGCCGCCGACCAGCACCGCCAGCAGCACGAACGGCGGCGACAGCGCCACCTGCATCCCGGCGGCGACCCCGGAAAGACCGCGCACCATCCGGTAGAAGCTCCGGGTGAAGTCGCCCACCGCGGTACGGAACTTGCTGTGCGCCCGCTCCGACCCGCCGAACGCCTTCACCACCGCGATGCCCTGCACGAACTCGACCACCGACGCCGAGATCCGCCCCATTGCGGCGTCGAACTCCTTCTGCTCGCCCAGCCGCGTGGGGGTCATCATCAGCGGCACCAGCGCGACCGCCAGCAGCACGGGGATCAGCGTGATCAGCGTCAGCCGCCAGTCCACGGTGAGGAGGTAGCCGAGTGAGACCAGCGGCACCACGAAGGCGGAGACCAGCTCGCCCGGCGTGTGCGCGATGAGCGGGTGCACGGCGCTGACGTCCTCACCTACCAGCTTCGCCAGCTCCCCGGTGCGCCGCCGCGCCAGCCGGCCGATCGGCACCCGCCCGAGCCGCGCGGCGAGTTGCCGGCGCAGCGACAGCTGCACCCGGGTGTCGAGGAGGTGTCCGACGCCGGACGATGCGGCCGTGAACAACAGCCGTACGAGCAGCCCTGCCGCACCCGCGATCACGACGTCGCGCACGTGCCCGTCGTCGGCCGGCCCCGGCGCCAGCAGCGTACGGCCGAGCTCGACGACCGCGAGGAGCGGCGCCAGGCCGGCGACAGCGCCGATGACCTGCAGGACGACGACGGCGGCGAAGCCGCCCGCGTACGGGCGCAACAGACGGGCCACGCCCGGTGGTGGCGGCGCGGTGGTTCCGGTGGAAGTCATGCGCTCACCTTCGCCGCGGCTGCGGCCCGCTGGATTGAAGAAATGTTCCGTCCGGATGTTCCGTCCGGGCGGGCCCGTAGCATGGACACATGTCGACTGCCGTGCGCCAGCGCGTCGTTGCCCCCGTGTGGCAGGTCACGCGCCCGGCCCGGCGCGGCCGCGTACCCGGCGTCGTCCTGGCGGGGCTGCGCGACCGCGGCCCGGCTCCGGTCGACCACCGGCTCGACCCGCACCCCGTGCTGACGCTGGCGCTGGCCTGCGGCGAGGCGGCGCTCGGCATCGACGAGTCGACGGGGCGGCAGCACCGCGGCAGCCTTGTCACCGGGCTCGGGTTCGGCGTCGGCGGTACTGCGCGGGTGCGGGCCGCGAACGTCGAGTGGATGCAGGTGCGCCTGTCCCCCGCCATCGCGCGCGCCGTGCTGGGCGTGGGCCCTGCTGAGCTGGAGAGCTCCGTGGTGGCCCTGGACGACCTGTGGGGAGAGCGGCGGGCAGCCCGGCTGCGCGAGCAGCTGGCCCAGGCCGCCTCGTGGGAGGAACGCTTCGCGCTCGTCGAAGCGTTCCTCGCCCGGCTGGCCGCCGCGGGGCCCGCCATCGAGCCGGAGCTGGCCTGGGCCTGGGACCGTATCGTCGCCGGGCACGGCCAGGTGCGGGTCGAGGGGCTGGCCGACGAACTGGGCTGGAGCCGCAAGCGTCTGTGGTCCCGCTTCCACGCCCAGCTCGGCCTGCCGCCCAAGCGCGCCGTGAAGCTCGTCCGCTTCGACTGGGCCGCCACCCGCCTGGCCGGGGGCCAGGAGGCGGCCAGGGTCGCGGCCGACTGCGGCTACGCCGACCAGTCGCATCTGCACCGGGACGTCGTGGCGTTCACCGGCGTGACCCCCGCAACCGTGGCCGGCCAGTCGCTCATCACGACGGCCGACATGGCGTGGGTGGACCACGTGCCGCGCCTCTCGGCACGATGGGGCAATGCCCCAGCCCCCCGTTTCGACGGGCCGCACCGGCCACCGCCGCCAACCGGCGGAGCTACCCGAGGCGAACGAGTTCCCGGGCGGGGTACGGATGTACGGTCCCGTCACCGGCGCCGGCAGCCCGCTCGCGCCGCCGATGCGGGCGACTCCGGCTGACGGCGGCTTCGTGGGACGGTGCGATCTGGGCATCGCGCACGAACGACCACCCGGCCACGGCCACGGCGGCGTCAGCGCCATGCTCCTCGACGAACTGATGGGGTAGGCAAGCACCGCGGTCGGCAACCCAGGCATGACCATCTCACTCCGGATGCGCTACCGCGGGCCTGCGCCCCTGGAGACCGAGACCCCCTTGCAGGCGAGCACTCGAGTCACGGGAACCGACGGCCGCAAGATCTTGATGACGGGCTCCATTGCCCAGAAGAGACCCCTCCACCCTCCTGGTGGAAATGGACCGCATCCTCGTCGTACCGGATCCGGACCTTGCCCGCGCTCTTTCCCGTCCCTCAATCACACAAGGTGAGACACCGCCCCTACGTGGAAACAGCGCGCGCGCTCTTCTTCCACGCGTGAGCGATGCGTGAGCGGACGGTGGAGCACGAGCCACCAGAAGCAGGACCGGCGATCACACCGGTCGGTGCTGACCTGCAAGGACAGCACCACCCGGCATGACCCCACACCTTTCATCATGAATTGCGTCCCACTCCCAAAGCGGGTGTCGCAGGTTCGAATCCTGCCGGGGGCACAACGCGCTTCGGCCTCGGACTCCTCGTCCGGGGCCGTTTGTGTGAGTGGACGGGGAGTTGATCTCCCGAACCTGCCGGCCACCGGCCGTCGCGGTCTGCGCGGGGGATGTGACCTTCATCGCGGTAGTGGAGGTTCGGCGCGTTCGGCGCTGTGCCGTCCGCTGGCGGTGGGGGCAGCGGCGCATCTGCCGTCGGTGGAGGTCGTAGGGCTGTGAGGGAAGTGCGCGGCAGGAAACGCGGCGCCCGCGGAGAGCAATATCTGTGTCCGTGACATGAGAAATAGGATCCGGGCACGGCCAGTATTCCCCGACTGGCGGGCGGCCCGGAATTATCGACCGTGCAGGGCCGATCGCACCGTGCTACTGTCGATCTCAGTTGCAGGTGTGGTTGCCAGAAGGTTCATTTCCGACGGGGTAATCATCACGGCGACACGGAATTCGCACAGGGCGAATTCCTGACACCGCCTCCGAAGGAGAAATGACATGGCTACCGGCACCGTGAAGTGGTTCAACGCGGAAAAGGGCTTCGGCTTCATCGAGCAGGACGGCGGCGGCGCCGACGTCTTCGCCCACTACTCGAACATCGCCACCCAGGGCTTCCGCGAGCTGCAGGAAGGCCAGAAGGTGTCGTTCGACATCGCGCAGGGCCAGAAGGGCCCGACGGCCGAGAACATCGTCCCCGCCTGACACCGGCGCTGACGCATACTTCGCAGCTGGGGCCCGCACCTCTGGGGTGCGGGCCCCAGCTCGCTGCTTTTCAGGGCGCGCGACGGGAAGGCTCCGGTGCATCACCGGGCCTATATCACCGGCCGGTGACACATCCCCCGTCGGTCCGACTCGCCCCACATCGACTTTGGCTCGTCTCGAAATTCTCAGCGCCGCTCATCTGCTGCGGGAATTCCTTGCTACGTGCCATCAAGGAAGGTTCCGCATGAAGCGTGCCCGCACATCCCGTACATATGATCGCTTCGGAGGGGGCTCCGGCGGCAACCGCTCGGGCGCCAACCGCTCCGGTGGTCCGCGCCGTTCCAAGAGCTATGGAAATCGACCGGCCGGACCGGCCGTACAGGGCGAGTTCGCGCCGCCGAAGACGATCACGCCCGCGCTGCCGGCCGTAGAGTCGTTCGCCGATCTCGCCATGCCTGCGTCGCTGCTGGCGACGCTCGGCAGGGAAGGCGTGACCGTACCGTTCCCGATCCAGGGGGCAACGCTGCCGAACTCCCTGGCCGGTCGTGACGTACTCGGCCGTGGCCGGACCGGCTCGGGCAAGACCCTCGCCTTCGGGCTCGCCCTGCTGGCCCGTACAGCGGGGCGGCGTGCCGAGCCGCGGCAGCCGCTCGCCCTCGTTCTCGTCCCCACCCGCGAGCTCGCCCAGCAGGTCACCGACGCGCTCACGCCGTACGCCCGCTCCGTGAGCCTGCGGCTGGCCACCGTCGTCGGCGGGATGTCCATCGGCAGGCAGGCCGGTGCGCTGCGCGCCGGAGCCGAGGTGGTCGTCGCGACGCCCGGGCGGCTCAAGGACCTCATCGACCGGGGCGACTGCCGGCTGGACGCCGTCGACATCACGGTCCTCGACGAGGCCGACCAGATGGCCGACATGGGCTTCATGCCGCAGGTGACCGCCCTGCTCGACCAGGTGGCCCCCGACGGGCAGCGGATGCTGTTCTCGGCCACCCTGGACCGCAACGTCGACCGGCTGGTGCGCACCTACCTGCACGACCCCGTCGTCCACTCGGTCGATCCCTCCGCCGGCGCGGTCACCACGATGGAGCACCACGTACTCCACGTGCACGAGGCGGACAAGCATCGGACGACCACCGAGATCGCGGCGCGAGACGGTCGAGTGATCATGTTCCTGGACACCAAGCACGCCGTGGACCGGCTGACCAAGCACCTGCTGAGCAGCGGTGTCCGCGCCGCGGCCCTGCACGGTGGCAAGTCCCAGCCGCAGCGCACGCGGACCCTGGCCCAGTTCAAGAGCGGGCATGTGACGGTTCTGGTGGCGACCAACGTCGCGGCGCGCGGGATCCACGTCGACAACCTCGACCTGGTCGTCAATGTGGATCCGCCCAGTGACCACAAGGACTACCTGCACCGCGGCGGTCGTACGGCCCGCGCCGGCGAGTCCGGCAGCGTCGTCACCCTGGTGACCCCTGACCAGCGTCGCGGCATGAGCCGGCTGATGGCTTCGGCGGGCATCACCCCCCGGATCGCCCAGGTGCGGTCGGGCGAGGCGGAGCTGAGCCGCATCACCGGTGCCCAGACTCCTTCCGGTGTCCCGGTCGTCATCACCGCGCCGGAGGTGGAACGTCCCCGCGGCGCGTCTTCCTCGTCCCGGGGCCGTCGGGGTCGCCGGGGCCAGGCCGGACAGGGCCGGCCCGTCGGTGAAGCGGCGCGCCGCAGGACACAGCGGCGGACCAGCTTCGGCTCGGCCGCCTAGAGCCGCCGTGATCACCAGCCCGTCCCTTCCGGTAGGAGGCACCTATGACGACGGCTCAGCCGCAGCACCAGGTAGCGCATCGCTCCCCCACGGCCGTGGTCGACGACACGGACACCGCCGGACCTCGGGTCTGTGACGACATGACGGTCGAGGTGGCGCTGTCCCTCATGGCCGGTGCCCGTGTCGATCACCTCGTCCTGTGCGACGGGGACGACCAGAGCACGGGCCTGATCACCCTGGCCCGGCTCGCCGTTCTCCGCGGCAGCCCCGGCTACACGGACCGGATCCGTCTACGGGACATCCTCGACGGACCGGTCACCGCGCCCGGCGCTCGGCCCGACGGCGTCGGGGAGCATGGCCGGACCCCGGGCGTCCTCACCCTCGCCCGCTGATCACCTCGGCCGGTCAGCCCGTTCTCCTTCCTCTCTGTGAGGCATCTCTGTGAGGCATCATGCGCTGTGTCATCGCCCGGTACCCGTTCGAGCTGACCAAGAGCGGGGTGCTGACCTCGATGAAGGGCGTCAGGGCCGAGCTCGTCACGGGTGAGTCCGTGACCATCGGCCGCCGCCGCTACCCGGTCAAGCAAGTGGGCCAGGTCATCACCCGACTGGACCGCCGCGACTTCACCAGCGGCGAAGTCGTCCGGGCCATGACCCGCCTCGGCTTCACCTGCCACGAGCACCCCGAGATCGCGCCGGCCTCCTCGGAGGTGTGAACACAGGCGGAAAAACCGCCATCGAAGACCCGGTGAGGGCCCTGCCGACGCGCGTCGGCAGGGCCCTCACCGTCGTATCGTCGGCCGCAGGAGACCTGTGGCTCCTGAGTGCTGAAATCTACTGTTGTCAGAGTAGACATTGACTCTTGGCACGGCTAATCTTTTTCTCGTTGACACGGTCAAGTGAGACCCGGCAGACACGAACTGGCGGGTAGCAGTACGTAGTTCAGGGGCTGCACAGCAGCATTACCGAGCAGTACCGCAGCACCCGTTCACCAAGTGGTCGGTTCAGAGAAAGGACGGAGGAGCAGACGCCATCAGGATCGCCCGGCCCGGGAAGCTCTCGGTCCGGGTACCGCAAGACCCCGGAATGGATGGTGGTCCCCGGTCACGCAGCAGCGATCCCCGCACCCCTCCCCTAGCCGGGCCGGGTAGCGGAAACAGAAGGTCGGCAGAGCATTAGGGCCGACAGATGGTGTTTCATTTCCTTCGGGGCCCTGGTGCCGTACGGCATCAGGGCCCCTCGACGCGTTGCACAACGAGGTGACATGGCAGCAGATACTCCACTCAGCGATCGTCTCGACGACGACGACTACCCCGCGTACACCATGGGCCGGGCCGCCGAAATGCTCGGCACCACCCCTGGCTTCCTCCGAGCCATCGGGGAGGCTCGTCTGATCACTCCGCTGCGCTCGGAGGGCGGACATCGCCGGTACTCCCGCTATCAACTGCGGATCGCCGCTCGCGCCCGCGAGCTCGTCGACAAGGGAACCCCGATCGAGGCTGCATGCCGCATCATCATCCTCGAGGATCAGCTTGAGGAGGCTCAGCGCATCAACGCGGAGTACCGCCGTGCCGCGAAGGAAGCGGCCGGAAGTCCCGATCCCGGTTCAAGCTGATCACTTGGGCGGGCAGCGGCGGGCATTCGGGGCCCCTGAGAAGAGGCATTCCGGGCCACCCCCTGAGAAGATCCGGTCATGGCGGACTCACCCATGCGGATCAATGCCCTCATCATCGATGCCACCGACCCCGAGCGACTTGCCGCGTTCTGGTCCGAACTGCTCGGCAGGCCGGTCGTGGGCCGGATGGGCCCGTACGTCTGGCTGCGGCGGGAGGACGGCCTGGGGCTGGGCTTCCAGCGGGCCGCCGGACCCAAGGCGGGCAAGAATCGGATGCACGTCGACATCTCCTCTTCCGATCCCGCCTCCGAACAGCAGCGGGTCGAGAAGCTCGGCGGGCGCCGGCTGGAGCAGTACGCCGACGGAGGGTTCCTGGTGATGGCGGACCCGGAGGGCAACGAGTTCTGCATCATCCCTGAGGGCCCCTTCGAGCTCGACGACGAGGGGCGCGCGAACTACCTCGGGTGACCGCCGAGTTCGTAACGCCGGAATCGCGGCTCACACCTAGACTCCCCGTCGTGGCGTATGAGCTGAACTCCCTGCTTGGCCGCCTCGTCGGCTTTCGGCTGCACTCGGTGCAGTTCGTCCTGGACTACGTCCAATTGCACTTCGACGGCCCGACCGACGACACGCCCGTGCTCACCTGCGACGCGCTGCCCACCGTCACGCTCTCCGGGCGACGGTTCTCGCCGACGGAGGCCGGCTGGACCGACGCGCTCCGTGGGCTCATCTCGCAACAGGTGACGGCCACTCATGAGAAGACCGGCATCGGGATCAAGGTCGACTTCGTGACCGGCTCCGTCCAGGTGCACCCCAGCGAGGGGGAACTCGTCAGTCCGGAGATCGCTACGCTCAACGGTTTCGTTGATCGGTCCTGGATGACCTGGCGGCCCGGCGAAGACGCTTTCGAAGATCTTTAGCCGTTCGCCGCGTCCACGGCTTCCTCGACCTCCTCCGCGGATGGCCCTTCCCCCTCCGGCTCCCACCGCAGCAGATCCCCCGGCTGGCAGTCGAGGGCCTCGCAGAGTGCGGCGAGGGTGGCGAAGCGGACCGCCTTGGCGCGGCCGTTCTTGAGGACGGCCAGGTTGGCGGGGGTGATGCCGACGCGTTCCGCGAGTTCGCCCACGGACATCTTGCGCCGGGCGAGCATGACGTCGATCTCGACGACGATCGGCATCAGATCAACTCCTCATCGACGATCGGCATCAGATCAACTCCCCATCGACGATCGGCATCAGATCACCTCGGCCAGTTCGGCCCGCATCCTCGCCGCCTCGACGTCGCGGGCGACGGCCTGGGCGAGCAGCATCCGCAGCACCAGGACGATGAGCGCGACGCCCAGGACCGCCACGGCGACTCCGCCGATCAGCAGCACGATGCCCGGGGGTACGGCCTCGCCCGGTGCCAGGACCACGCCGAGGGCGAAGACCAGCAGCGCGGCGGCCGTCATCGCGCCGATCATGACGTGGACGTAGCGGAAGGCGCCTTCGGAGAAGACGGTTCCCCGGCGGACCATCGTCAGCAGCCGCCATACGCAGACCAGGACGACCTGGGCCGTCACCACCCCCAGGAGCACGATCACGACGACCGGCGTGCGCAGTCCGAAGTCGCTCAGGTCGGCGGCCAGCAGGGGGACCATCACCGCTTGTACGAACAGCGAGCCGGCGAGCAGCCCCACGAGCACGGCGCGCAGCGCCAGCACCGTCAGTTTCCCCATCGCCTTCCCTCCTCCATCCACAACAGCTCATCGTTTCTCGATTGGAATCTATCGAGAAACGATAGGTTGCTGCAAGAGGGTGCCCATAAGTCCCTGGAGGATGGAGCTCACCGAGCGGCCTTCGCACCCTTCGTCCGCCGTGCGTAGTCCGCGGTGACGGCGAGCAGCAGGAAGCCCCAGGTCGCGGCGGGCAGGTAGAGCCAGGTCACCCAGGCGTCGGGCTCGTCGAACTCCCGCTTCTGCTCGATGAGCCTGGGGCCCTCCCCGACGAAGCCAAAGAGGGAGTTGAGCACGGCGTACAAGGTGATCAGCACCAGCAGCACGCCCCCGGTCCGCGCGACGGCCGTGACGCCCCGTCCCGGCACGGCCCGCCCGCCCAGACCGGGCATCCACCGCGGAAACACCTCACCCCACGGCCGCACCAGCCCCACGGTCAGGAACGCGAGCCCCACCGTCAGACAGCTCAGCACCCACAGGTACATCCGCTCGCCCGCCGTGTGCCCCACCTCGAACGACACGGCCACCCGCCACACCGACGACGGCAACACCCCCACAGGCACCGCCCACGCAGCCCACACCGCCCATCGCGCAGGCCGCCGCACCGCGTCCGACCCGTTCCCCACCGCCACCACCACGCCTCCTCGCGCCGCGCCCGCGACCAGGGGGCCGTTCCCCCCACCGCCAGTCTTCCGACCGTCCCCGGCGCCCACGTCCCCCCGGCAGACGAACCCGCCCTCCCCCGGTCGGCGGCGACGCATCGGCCGCAGGTCGTACCGGAGTGTCGGCTGCGGGAGAGACAGCGGAGGGGCCGGTCGGGAGTGGATCCCGGTCGGCCCCTCTGGGGTGTGCTGGTCAGATCGTGGAGCGGGCGCTCGGGAGGGCCGTGCCGTAGGCGATCTCCGTGTAGCGCAGGGTCAGGCCCGCCGACTTGCCGGAGACGGTCGTCGAACCGCTGGTCGCCGGGCCCGTCGTGGTGCCTCGGGCCAGCCAGATGAGGCCGTCGGAGTTCTCACCGGGGGTGCCTGCCACGACCTCCGCCCGGCCGTCCTTGTTGAGGTCGGTCAGGTGGGTGGCGGCGCCGAACGCGTCGCCGCGTTCCGCCGTGCCGGGGACTCCCGTGGCGTTCTGGGTGTAGAGGGCGGAGCCGGTGGCGGTCAGGCCGGCGGAGGAGCCTCGGAGGAGGGTCGCCGAGCCGGCGTAGGAGGCGGAGCCGACCGCTTCCTGGGGGGCGCCGATCAGGACGTCCGCGTACTTGTCGCCGTTGGTGTCGCCGACCGAGAGCGTGGCGCCGAAGAGGTCGGCGTTCTCGGCCGCGCCGGGGACGCCCGGGGTGTCCTGGTGGAAGACCTTCGGCTTCTGGTCGGTGGTGATGCCCTGCGGGCCGCCGTAGAGGACCTGGATCTCGCCGCCCTTGTACGCGGGGGTCTCCCCGGGCATCAGGGACGCGTCGTACGGATTGCCGGTGACCAGGTCGCCGTAGCCGTCGCCGTTGATGTCGCCGACCTGGCCGGTGAGCCCGTCGGCGAGGGGGAGTTCGGTGTACGTGCCGTCCCCTTCGTCCAGGTACACCGGGCCGCTGACATCGCCGGACGTCGGGCCGGGCAGCCAGAACCGCTCGGCCGTGCCGTCGCCGTCGACGTCGCCCATGACGACGCCGCGGTTGGTGCCGAGGCGGTTGACGAAGGCGCGGGCGGCCGGGCGGCCGGTGCGGGTGAAGGGGCCGGTGTACGTCGTTCCGCCGCACTTGCCCGTCACGCCGAGGTCGGGCGCCCCGTCGCCGGTGACATCGCCGGCCGCGATCCCGGCGGCGAACCCGCAGCCCTCGTCGAGACCGGTCGGGGGCGGGATCGCCGCGCCGCCCTGGAGGCCGCCGGAGCCGCCCCATACGACGGTGAGCGACCCGGTGCCCCCCATGGTGCCGGCGGATTCGGAGGGCGTGCCGACGAGCAGGTCGGCGTAGCCGTCGCGGTCGAGGTCGGCGGAGGCGACGGCGCTGCCGAAGCCGTCCCACTCCTCGGGGCTGTCGGGGATGCCGGTGGTCGCCTGGGTGATGACGGTCCGGCGGGTGGTGGCGGTGACGCCGCTCGCGGAGCCGTAGTGGACGACGACCGCGCCCGCCGCGTCGACCGAGCCGTTGGCGGCGCCGGGCGCGCCGACGGCCAGGTCGCGGTAGCCGTCGCCGTTGAAGTCGTCCTGTACGGCGGCGGTGTTGGCGCCGTGGTAGGGGCTCGCGGCGGAGGCGGACGGGGCGGGCAGGGCCGCGGTGAGCGCCGCGGCGGCGGTCACCGCGACGGCGGCGGCGAGCGCGGTGCGGGGCGCACCGGTGGTTCTGGTGATGCGGGTGGTGCGGGCGGTCATCGTGGCTCCCGTGCGGGCGGTCGTCGTGGCTCTGGCAAGGGCGGTCATCGCGACTCCGGCAGGAGCCCCCGTCCGGCGTTCCCGGCGGGTCATCGGCCGCTCACCACCCCGCCGAGCCGCGCGGCCCCGGCCGAGCCGAGGCCCACCGCGCCCGTGGTGATGCTCTTCGCGCCGGTCGCGGTGAGGGAGCCCGCGGAGCCGCGCAGCGCCCACAGGCCGCCTGCGCCGGAGTCCTCGCCGGGGGCGCCGGCCAGCAGGTCGGCGTAGCCGTCCTTGTTGGTGTCCACGAGCCGCAGGGCGGTGCCGAACGCGTCGTTCGTCTCCGAACCGCCCGGCACGCCGGGGCTGTTCTGCGTCCAGACGCGGGCGTGGGCGGCGTCCAGCTGTCCGGCGGTGCCGCGCAGGACGGTGACGGCGCCGGCCTTGGAGTTCTCGCCGGGGGCACCGATCACCAGGTCGGCCTTGCCGTCCTTGTCGGTGTCGCCGATGGCGACGGAGGCGCCGAAGCGGTCCCCGGCCTCGCCCCCGCCGGGCACGCCCGGGGTGTCCTGGGTGATCGTCTGGCTGCTGCTCGGGGAGCCGCCGTAGGCCGCGTCGAAGTAGACGGTGACGCGGCCGCCGAGGGAGGTGCCGGGGCTCTGCGCGGGGTCTTCGGGGTTGCCGATGACGAGGTCCGGGGCGCCGTTGCCGTTGAGGTCGCCGACGGCGGAGGTGGTGCCGGGGGGCAGGGTGTAGTAGTCGAAGCCGCCCGGGTCGTGCATCACGGTGTGCGGGTCGTCGCCGTGGCCGTCGTAGCCCCAGCCGCCGTCGGAGACGCCGCGGCCGTGCACGATGAGGTGGTCGGCGTCGGTGTTCGGCAGGTCGACCTGGGTGAGCGCGAGGATGCCGTACGCCGGGTTGAAGTCGTGGCCGTTGCCGCTGGTGCCGGACTGCGCCGACAGGTCGGCCGGCATGTAGGTGACCTCGGCGTCGTTGGCGCCGACGGCGATGGACAGCTTGCCGCCGTTGACCGGGTTGAGCGAGTTGTAGGTGCCGACGGCGAGGGTGCGGCCCCAGGCGTCGTGCGTGGACGGCCACGGGTCGGCGACGTCCTTCGCCTTGACCGGGCCGGAGGCGGTGCCGTAGACGACGGTCACCGAGCCGCCGCCGACGTCCCCGGCCACCTCCTCGCCGGGAGCACCGACGACCAGGTCGCTGTATCCGTCGGCGTTCAGATCGTGCACGACGACCGCGGCGCCGAACCGGTCGCCGGTCTCGGCGGTGCCGGGGATGCCGGTGGAGTTCTGGGTGAGGACGGTGCGCTTGGTGGAGCTGACGCCCTGCGCGGTGCCGTAGAGGATGACGACCGCACCGGCCTTGGCGCGGCCCCCGACCGTGGCGTCCGGCGCGGAGACGACGACGTCGCGGTATCCGTCCTTGTTGATGTCGCCCGGCGTGCCGACGACGGCCTGGGCGGCACCCGCCGCGACCAGCGGGGTGAGGCCCGCGGCCAGCAGGGTGGCGGACATCAGCAGGATGCGCTTGCGCACGGGCTCCTCCAGGGGCGCGGTTGATCGGCGCACAGGAGACACTCGGAGGGGCCGGAGGGTTGTACGAGACAGGAGAGAATTCTCGAGCCCCGGCTGTACCGGCAGGGCGAGCACCGGATCCACCCAGCGGTGGTGACCGCCTGGGCGCTCGGTCTGGTGGCGGTGAGGGCCGCACCCGGCCGCCCGGGCCCAGAAGGTCCCCGCCGACTGACGCCGCCGCTGCCCGCCCTCGGTACCCTGGCCGAATGGGCGAAGCCGTAGCCGCAGGTGAGCAGATGGGCGTGGTGGCCGCGCTGGTGCGCTCGGCGTTCCTGGTGGACGCCGTGTACGCCGAGTCGGGCCGTCGGTTCGGGCTGACCCCGCAGCAGGGTCAGCTGCTGTGCGTGCTGATGCCGCAGCCGTACGGGATGACCGAGCTGGGCAGCATGCTCGGGCTGGCCAAGTCCAGCCTGACCGGGCTGGTGGACCGCACCGTGCAGCGCGGCCTGGTGCGGCGGGAGGCCGACCCCCGGGACAAGCGGGCCGTGCGGGTGGGCCTGACCGAGGAGGGCGCGGCGCTCGCCAAGGAGTTCTACGACGCGACCTGCCGCCGGATCGAGGAGCTGCCCTCAGGCCTCGCCCCCGCCGAGCGGGAACAGCTGGCGGCGCTCCTCGCCCGGGTGGTGCGGGACAACGAGGTCCCGCAGGTGTTCATCGAGCCGGAGCCGCGGCCGTAGCGCCGCCGGCCTGTCCGTCCGGCCGGCCCGGGTCCTCCGCCGCCCGCAAGCCCCGCGCCAGCACCCCCGTCACCGCGACCGACGCCACCGCCATCACCGTCATGGATGCTGCCGGTGACGCCAGTTGGGCCACCGCACCCGCCAGCGCCGCGCTCACCCCCTGCATCGTGAGCATCCCGGCGGAGTGCAACCCCAGGGCGTGCCCGGAGAGTTCGTGAGGGGTCAGCGCGACCAGCCGCTCCTGCTGCACCAGACTCGCCCCGAACCCGGCGGACGCCACCAGCACCAGCACGGCCGCGACCGGCACCGGCGGGCGCAGGAAGAACACCAGATACGGCCCGGCCAGCAACAACAGCAGCGGCACCCCGAGCCGCGCCCGCCGCCCCGGCGCCACCAGCCGGCCGACCGTCACGTCCCCGGCGAACATGCCCAGCGCCGCGCAGGCGAATAGCGTCCCGGCGGCCTCGGGCGCGTAGGAGACGTAGAGCGACTCACAGCCGACGATCAGCCCGTTGGGCACCCACAGGGCGAGATAGACGAAGCGCCGCGGACGCGACGACCACAGCAGCGCGTTGGCCCGCCAGGTGGCCCGCACCGAAGGGCGGCCGGACGCGCGCGGCGGGCGGTCCGTCAGCCCCAGCCGCAGCCCGAGCGCCGCACCCGCGTACAGGACCGCCGCCAGCAGCAGCGCGGTGCGCGGCGTCACGACGGCGACCAGGACGCCGCCGGCCGCGTAGCCCCCGATCTGCGCGAGCCCGCTCATCATGTTGAAGACCGAACGCCCCAGCAGATAGCGCTCCTTGGAGAGGATCTCGGTCAGCAGTCCCCACCGCACTCCGCCGCCCAGCGAGGCCACCAGCCCCAGGGCGAAGACGACCGCGAACACCGCCGCCACCGGCAGCCCCGGCGCCGCGAGCACCGCCGTACCGGCCGCGAAGGCCAGCGCCACCCCGGCGAGCGTGGCCCGCGGCGGCAGCCGGTCGGAGCCCGACAGCAGGAAGGTCGCGCCGACGACCTGGGCCAGCGACGGGCCGAACATGCTCACCGCCGCCAGCAGCGGCGACTCGGTCGCCCGGAACACCAGCGTGCCGAGCGCGAGCCCGCCGAGCGTCTGGGCGGCGGTCTGGGCGGCGGAGGACAGGAAGAGCGGAGTGAACTCCGGTGTACGGAAAAGGTCTGCATAGCCCGGTGATCTGCGCATGCGCGGAGTCTTCGGCGCCCGCCACCGCCCCGGTACTGTTTCGCGCACACGCGAAACCAACGGGGCGGGGACGGGTATGGGCTGGTGGCAGGTCGACGCCGACACCCTCGCCCGCAGCCGCTTCCTGCTCTCCCCGTACGCCGAGGCCTTCGCGAGCCTGAAACTGCTGCACGCGGGAACCGGCGCCCACCCCGGTGAGCAGGCGTGGCTGCGTGCCCACCTCCCCGGCTACCGCGCCCGCCTGGCCGCCGACCCGGTGACCGCGTCGCTGGTGCGCGCCGGGATCGGCCGGAATTGGCTCGCCGACTTCCTCACCCCCACTCCGCGGGACGGCGAGGACTTCGCGCGGGCGATCGCCCGCGTCCGCGCGGCCGACCCCGCGGCCGCCCGCGCTCAGCTGCGGGTCTCGCTCGCCGGCCCGCTCCCCGCCGAGCTGGACCGCGACGATCTGCCGCAGCGCGCGGCGGCGCTCCTGGAGTACGTCTGGGCCGAGACCGTACGGCCGTACTGGGCCCGGCGGCGGCGCATCCTGGAGGCCGACGTGACGGCCCGCACCGCGCGGGTGAGCGAGGGCGGCTGGGCGGCCGTGCTGGACGCGCTGCGGCCCGGCACCCGCTGGCTGGGCGCCAGCCGCTTCCAGGTCAACCTGCACGAGTACCCGCCCCGCGACATCTCCGGCGCCGAACTCGTCCTCGTCCCCGTCACCCCGCGCACCGGCTGGGTGTCCTGGCAGGAGCCGGAGCCACCGCGGTACGCCGTCGTCTACCCGTGCGCCGGTCCGCTCGCCGACGACCGCGCCCGGCCCGTGCCCGCGAGCCTCGGCACGCTGCTCGGCCGCGCCCGTGCCGCCGTCCTCGTCCTCCTGGACTCCCCCATGAGCACGACCCAGTTGGTGGCCGTGACCGGGCAGGGACTCGGTTCGGTCGGACGGCACCTGCGGGTGCTGCGGGACGCCGGCCTGGTGGCAGGCCGGCGGGCCGGCCGGTCGGTGCTGTACGCCCGTACGGCGGCGGGCGAGGTACTCGTCGAGGCGGCTGTCACCCGGCGGAGTTAGCATCCGCCGTATGACGACCAACGCATCCCCCCTCGACGTCGACATCGACGCCCTCCAGGGCGGCTCCGCCGACCTCAAGCAGTACGCCGGACAGGCCGTGCTCGTGGTGAACGTGGCCTCCAAGTGCGGGCTGACCCCTCAGTACGCCGGTCTGGAGCGTCTCCAGGAGCGGTACGCCGCCCAGGGCTTCACCGTGCTCGGCGTGCCCTGCAACCAGTTCCTCGGCCAGGAGCCGGGCAGCGCCGCGGAGATCGCCGAGTTCTGCTCGGCGACGTACGGCGTGACCTTCCCGATGACCGAGAAGGTGGAGGTCAACGGCGAGGGCCGGCACCCGCTGTACGAGCGGCTGACCGGGTTCGCGGACGCCGAGGGCCACAGCGGCGACATCCGCTGGAACTTCGAGAAGTTCCTGATCGGCCGGGACGGCGCCGTCGTCGCCCGGTTCTCCCCGCAGACCGAGCCGGAGTCGGCGGAGGTCGTCGCCGCGATCGAGGCGCAGCTCGGCTGAGGCACCCCGGTCTCCGGTCTCCCGGTTGACCTTGCCCCTGGGGCAGGCCCGAGCCTCTTCCCGCCGGGCGCCGAGGAGCGCCCGGTGACGGAGGATGCACAGGTGGATGCACAGATGGACGAGGAACTGCTCACCATCGGGGCGTTCGCCGCACGGGCCCGCCTCTCGGCCAAGGCCCTGCGGCTGTACGACCGGCTCGGCCTGCTCGCCCCGGCCCATGTCGACGAGTCCAGCGGCTACCGCTACTACCGCGCCGCCCAGGTCGAACGGGCCCGGCTGGTGGCCCTGCTGCGCCGGCTCGACATGCCGCTCGCCAGGATCGCCGAGGTGGTCCGCGCGGACGGGGAGGCAGCGGCCGAGTCGCTGGCCGCGTACTGGGCGGACGTCGAGGCGCGGGTGGCCGGGCAGCGGACGCTTGCCGCATACCTCCGTGGACGGTTGTCCGGGAGGAGTTCCGAAATGTACGAGAAGTTCGGGGTCGAGCTGGTCGACGTACCGGCCCAGGTGGTGATCAGCGAGACCCGGCACACGCTGGCCGACGAACTGCCCGCGTGGATCGGGGCGTCGCTGGGGCGGCTGGAGGAGGCGGCCCGGGAGTGCGGCGGGACGACCGGCGCGCCCTACGTCGTCTACCACTCCGAGGTCTCCATGGAGAGCGACGGCCCCGCCGAGGCCTGTGTGCCGGTCGCCGACGAGGCGGCGGCGCGGGCCTGGGCGGAGGCGCGCGGGCGTGCCTGGGAGACGACGGTGCGGGTGGAACCGGCCATGCGCCTCGCCTACACCCGGATCACCAAGGCGCAGGTGGCGCATCCGCAGATCCAGGCCGCCTTCGAGGCGGTGGAGGAGTGGATCCGGGAGCGGGGTCTCGAGCCGGTCGCCTCCTGCCGCGAGGTGTACTTCGCGGACTGGGACGCGGCGGGTTCCGAGGATCCCGTGTGCGATGTGGCGTTCCCGGTGGCCGCGGGCTGACACAAGCCGAGCCCCCTCGGCAAGGACGGCGGGCTCGTCGAGAGGGCTCTGCGCGTGGTGCTTGGTGTCGCGCGGGTGGTGTCGGTGTCCGGTGTTACGCCTTGACCGAGGCCACGAAGGCGTTCCACGCGTCGGCGGGGAAGGCCAGGACCGGGCCCTGCTGCACCTTGGAGTCCCGGACGGCCATGGCCGACGGAACCGGGGACTTGATCTCGACGCACGCGCCGTTGCCCTGGGAGTACGAGGACTTGACCCACGTGTCCGTCGCGCCCTGCTTGATCGCCATTTTCGCTCCAGTAAGCCAGTTGCTGAGTTGCTGCGTTTGCGCCAACGTTCTTGCTCGATGGCGTGATCGACGCTACTCGCCAACTCGGAGGTCCGGAGCGACTATTCACTCGACCGGATGGCATATTCCAGTTGGGTCTTCCATCCGGTCGGGGCGACGGTGTACTTTGCGGCGCCTCACCTGCGACCGGCGTAGTCCTTGACCACTTCCGAGATGAATTCCCGGGTTTGCTCGACATTGAGCGCCTGCGCCCGCAAGTGCTCGTACATCACCGCGTATTTCTGGACATCCTGGGCTTTTTCCAGATAAAGGTCGCTGGTGACGCCCTCGATGTAGACGACGGACGAATCGGCCGCGTCCGGGAACTCCAGAATCGCGTACTGCCCGCTCACGCCGGGGTGCGCACCCATCGAGAACGGGATCAACTGCACGGTGACATGCGGCAGCTGGGACGCCTCGAGCAGATACTCCAGCTGCTCGATCATCACCTGTTTACTGCCCACCTCGCGGCGCACCGCCGCCTCGTCGAGCACCGCCCACAGCCGCAGCGGGTTCTCCTCGGCGGCAATACGTTCCTGCCGGCGCAGTCTCACCTGCACCCGTTTGTCGATGTCGGCCGGTGTCGCCTCCGGCAGGGCGCCCTGGATCAGCGCCTCCGCGTACTGGCGGGTCTGCAACAGGCCGGGCACCACCTGCGGGTCGTACACGCGCAGGCTGGCGGCGTCCGTCTCCAGGCCGATGTAGACGCTGTAGGGGATGTCGCCGAAGGAGTGCCACCAGCCCTGCTGGCGCGAGTCCTTGGCCATCTGCATCAGCGAATCCACGATGCGGTGGTCCTCCACCTCGTAGACCCCGCACAGGTCGCGCACATCGCGCTGGCTGATGCTGCGACGGCCGTTCTCCAGGCGGCTGATCTTCGACTGCGAGACCAGGAGCCGCTCCGCCACCTCCTCGGCCGTCATGCCCTTGAGCTCGCGGAGCCGGCGCAGCTCCTGGCCCAGCCGGCGCCGCCTGACGGTGGGATTGACATTGGACGCCACGGGACGTGCACCTCCGGCTGCTGCCTCAAACTTGCAACTTTGCGTATCTGCTGTTGAGCAGACTGCCACCAAGGTGCTTCTTACCGCTGGGAAACTGCGGATATGCGGCGGGTACACGCCAGATCCACACATGCGCGCATGCGTCCGCGCGGGGCGGCGGACGCGTGCGTCGTCCGAACGACGCGTTCCGCCACCCCGCGCGGCTCGCGCGGCTCCCGAACCGGGCTTGTGTGCCGTACTGCCGTGGAACTGCGGCTCAGTGGGCCACGGCGCGTGCCATGCTGCCGCGGCGCGGCTGGGCCGGAACCCCGCGTGCGGGTTCCGCCACCGCCCTCGCTCCGGCGGCCGGCCGGCCTGCCGGGCCTCCCGCGGCACGGCGCGGCTGGGCCGCCGCGCCGTTCTGGACGTCCATCACGGCGTGCGCCACGAGTCCGCCCATGGGGTCGTGCCTGATCAGATCCCGCAGCCGGGAGCGGGACGAACGTCCCTCGTTCCCCGGATACAGGTGCTTGCCGAGACCCACCGCGTGCGCCAGGGCGGCGAGCGCCGCGGTCCGCGGGTCCGGCGGAACGCCGGTGCGGATCGCGGAATCCAGCCGGGCCCTGATCTCCCGGCTGATGGCGGTGTCCGTCGCCTGGTAGCGAGTCGTCGGCAGCACTCCGCACATCTGCCCCGGTACGGCGGCGACCATGCCGCACCGTTCGAGATGCGAGAGGTAGGTCTGGCGGAGCCCGAGACGCGGCCCGCCGATCCAGTGGACGGCCCGAACCGGAGCGCCGCGCCTTCGCAGCAACTCCAACGCGCAGTCCAGTGTCGGATCTCCTGTCGGCCGTGGTACCACCACGGCGATACGATCCCCGTCTGGGGCTATCCGTCCGGCCAGCGCCAGCTCCACTAGCTGCGCTCCGGCCAGACCGAGGTCGAGCGACTGCGGCTGTGCAGTGGTACCCGTGGCCGGGTCCAGTGCCAGCAGCAGAAGCTCCTCCGGAAGTGTTCTGCGGCTCCTGCCCATCCATGCCTCCCCGCGTGGATGAATGACAGGGTGACCCCTCTCACATTGGTCTGTCGAGGGTGCGTGACCTGTTTGTAGTGGAACCAGTAGGTATGTCGTTCTCGTCTACCGCTTGGGTTTAACCCGCACACAGGACACTGGTACATGGTTCGGACAGCGCCGCGGAGCGGTGTGCCGGGCGGCGGTTCACACGGTTCACGGTTTAGGAGGCATCGGTGGCGGGCGAGTCCCCCGACAGGTCGAAGCAGCGCGAGTCGTCGGCAGAACCGACGTCGGGGAGCGCGGGTCCGGTTCCCGAGGCCCGGAGCGAAGCGCGTTCGGACGATCCGCGGCTCTCCGTGGCTCGCACGGACGTCGACACGGCTACGCGCGTCCTTTCCGCCAAGGACCTCGCGGAGGCCCGGGAGGCCGCCGCCACCAAGGCCGACACCGAGGACGGCACCAAGGACGACGAGAAGCTCCGCGCCGCGGTGGCGGCGTGGGTCCGCTCGGCGGACGAGACCGACTCCGCCGGGGAGACCGACGGGGCCGAGGAGACCGACGGGGCTGACAAGGCTGGTACGGCGGCCCAGGACGACGCCGAGGACGCGGCTGGGGACGCCCCGGAGACCGAGGGCACGGAGGAGCCCGAGGTCGCCGGTGACGGCCGCGAGGAGGACACCGAGGAGGCCGGGGCCGGCGCCGGTGCGGTGGCCGAGGACGCGGCGCAGGGCGGGGACGAGAGCGAGGCCGACGCGGACGCCGACTCCGACTCCGACTCCGGCTCGGACTCCGAGTCCGACTCCGGCGAGGACGCAGCCGAAGACGCCTCTGGCTCCGCCGACGCGGAGGACGGCGCCGACGCCGAGAAGCCCGCCCCGGACTCCGAGGACGCGAAGGACGACGCCGACACCGACTCCGACGCCGAGGAGCCGACCCCGGCCGCCGCCAAGGACGCTGAGAAGGGCTCCGCCAAGGCCAAGGCGGACACCGACGAATCCCCCGTCGACCAGCCCACCACCGTCTTCAAGGCCGTACGACCGCCCAAGCCCGCCGTCGACCAGCCGACCACCATGCTGAAGCTCGGCGATGCCCTCAAGGCGAAGCCCGCCGAGAAGGCCGACAAGGCCGGGAAGCCGGAGGAGCCCGCCAAGCAGTCCGGCGAGGACGCCGAGAAGGACGCCGAGCGGACCAGCAAGTTCGTCGCGCTGAAGCCTCTCGACGACCCGGCGACCCGCAAGCCCCGCGCGGCCGAAGCCGACCCCGCCAAGCCCAACACGCCCGCCGCGGGCGCCAAGCCCAGCGCACCCACCGCACCCACTGCTCCCACCGCGCCCACCGCCCCCGGCGACGTCACCGCCGCCGTCCCCCAGCTCGGCCCGGAGCGGACCACGCAGCAGCCGTTGCCGCCGAAGCCGCCGCTGGATCTGCTGGCGGAGCTGACGAACACGCCGCCGCCTCCTCAGACGCCGCTGCGTACCGCCGTGCGCCGGGTGAAGATCTGGACGCCGCTGGTGCTGCTGGTCCTCATCGTGTTCGCGGTCGTCCAGTCGATGCGCTCGCTGCCGACGCCGACGCTCCAGCTGACCGCCGAGGACAGCCACACCTTCGACGGCAGCAAGGTGGACATCCCCTGGCCGGAGAACGGCCAGGCCGCCCTCGACGTCCAGGGCATCGGCACGTTCGGCTCGTCCGGCGAGCAGAAGCCGGTGCCGATCGCGAGCGTCGCCAAGGTGATGACGGCGTACATCATCCTCCGGGACCACCCGCTGAAGAGCGGCGAGGAGGGCCCGATGATCAAGATCGACCAGGCGGCCGAGGACCAGTCGCAGGCCGGCCAGGAGTCGACGGTCAACGTGTTCGCGGGTGACGAGATCTCCGAACGCGAGGCGCTGGAGAGCATTCTCATCGCATCCGCGAACAACGTGGCCCGTCTGCTGGCCCGTTGGGACGCGGGCTCGGAGAAGGACTTCGTGGCGAAGATGAACGCGACCGCGAAGGACCTCGGCATGACCAACACGACGTACACCGACCCCTCGGGTCTGAACGACACCACGGTCAGCACGGCCGTGGACCAGGTGAAGCTCGCCAAGGCCGCGATGACCCAGCCCGCCTTCCGCGAGGTGGCCGCGATGATGTCGTACGACGACTACAAGGGCGTCAACCACCCGAACTGGAACCAGCTGGTGGGCAGCAACGGCGTCGTCGGCATCAAGACCGGCACCACCACCTCCGCCCTCGGCAACCTGGTGTTCGCCGCGAAGAAGGAGGTCGGCGGCGAGACCCGGACCATCGTCGGCGCCGTGGTGCGCCAGCCGGCCGGCGGCGCGGACAACACCATCCTCGGCGCCGCGCTGCACCAGAGCGACCTGCTGATCCGCGCCGCGCAGGGCGCGCTGCAGTCGGCGACGATCCTGAAGAAGGGCGATGTCGTCGGCTATGTGGACGACGGCCTGGGCGGCCGCACCCCGGTCGTCGCCACGAAGGACGTCACCGCGGTCGGCTGGGCGGGCCTGGAGGTCAAGCTGTCCTTCGCCGCCGACGAGCTGCCGCACACGGCGAAGGCCGGCACGAAGGTCGGCACGCTGACCGTGGGCGACGGGGCGGTCGCCGGAGCCGTGAAGGTGCCGGTCGCCCTCCAGCAGGACCTCGTCGAGCCGGGCTTCGTGGACAAGCTGACCCGTATCGGCTGATCGCACCGCATCCGACCGCGCCTGACCGCACCCCGCCGGGACCCGCCAGGGAGCCCTCCGGCGGGGTGCGTGCTAGCGTCACGAATCGGGACAGGCCGCCCGCGTGCGGGACGCGGAGGGGAACTCCCGGAGACCCTGCCGGGAACGGTCGGCGAACACGGACCACGCGGCCGAGAACAGAAGAACGGGACACGGGGAGTGCCAACAGGTGGCCACTGCGGAGCCGACACGCACCGACGAGACCGGTCCGGGCCCGGGAGACGGCCCGCGAATACCCATATCCGCGTCCCCTCCGGAGCAGCCGGAGCGGTCACGGCGGCCGGTGGTCTCCGCCGTACGTGACCGGGTGCTCCGTCACCCCGTGCTCTTCGTCACCGCCCTGGCCGGAGCACTGCATCTCGTCTGGTTCTTCACGTTCGCGAACAGCGGCGGCGATCTCGCGGCCCAGGACGCCTGGGCGGAGTTCGTCGGCCGGCACCCCGACTCGGCGTACAACCTCGCCTGGTACGGCGGCATGCACCCGGTGTCGTACAGCGTGGTCTCGCCGTATCTGATGTCGGTGCTCGGCGTCCGCACCACGATGATGATCGCGGGGACGCTGTCGGCGGGTCTGCTGACGATGGTCCTGATCCGCAGCCGGGTGGTGCGCAATCCGCTGTGGCCCGCGCTGGCGGGCGTGTTCGGCCTCCTCGGCAACGCGGCCTCGGGCCGGGTCACCTTCGGTCTGGGCACCCTGTTCGGCCTCGCGGCCGTGGCGGTGGTGTTCTGCTGGCCGTACCGCTGGCGCTACAAGCGCTGGGCGAAGGCGCTGTGCGCGGCGCCGCTGGCGGCACTGGCCACCATGTCGTCCCCGGTCGCGGGCCTGTTCGTCGGCCTGATCGCGGTCGCCCTGTTCCTGCAGAAGCGGCGGCCGGGCGCCTGGGCGCTGGGCCTTGGCCCGACCGCGGTCGTCGCGGTCTCGGCGTGGGCGTTCCCGTTCTCCGGCACCCAGCCGATGTCGTTCGGCTCGGCGGCGCTGCCGATGCTGTACGCGCTTCTGGTCTTCCTCCTGGTCCCGCGCGAGTGGACGACGGTACGCATCACCTCGGCGGTCTACTTCCTCGCCATCCTCCTCGTCTGGCTGATCAGCTCGCAGATCGGCTCGAACATCACCCGGCTGGCGATGCTGTTCGCGGGCGTCGCGCTGGTGGCGGCGCTGCCCTTCGCGGTGCCGCGCTCCCGCAAGTGGTACGCGCTCGTCGTCGCCTTCGTCGGTTTCGTCGGCTGGATCGGCTTCAAGTCGGTCGACGACGTGGTGCGCACCACCCCGCGCGCCTCCTGGGCCCGCGAGCTGGCCCCGCTGGTCAACGAACTCCAGGAGGTCGGCGCCGACAAGGGCCGCGTCGAGGTGGTCCCGGCCCGCTCGCACCGCGAGGCCTCCGCGCTCGCGCCGTACGTCAACCTGGCCCGGGGCTGGAACCGCCAGGCCGACATGGAGCGCAACCCGCTCTTCTACGACGACACCCTCAACTCGGCCAACTACCACCTGTGGCTCAAGCGCTGGGCGGTCCACTTCGTCGTCCTGCCCAAGGACAAGCCGGACGGCGACGGCGGCCAACGCGAACGCGAGCTGGTGCAGCGCGGCCTGCCGTACCTGGAGCAGATCTGGGGCGACGCCAACTGGCAGCTGTTCCGGGTCGTCGACCCGGCCCCGCTCGCCGACCCGCCCGCCACCGTGGAGCGCGCCGAGCAGGGCGAGATGACCCTGCGGGTCAGCGAACCCGGCCGGGTCCTCATCCGCGTCCCCTACTCGCCCTGGCTGAAGCTGGTCGACGCCGAGGGCAAGGGCGTGGAGGGGCCGCGGGAGACGGCGGAGTCCCAGGCCCGCCCGGACGGCGAGCCGAAGACGTACGAGAACGTCAACGGCTGTCTGATGGAGACGGAGGAGGACGAGGAGGGCGACAAGTGGACGGTCCTGCTCGCGCCCCGCGCGGGCACCTACCGCCTGGCCTCGCCCTACGACTGGCCGCGCGGGACGCCCTGCCCGGAGGAGCTGCGCTGACCCGCCTCAGCGCAGCTCGCCAACGTACCGGTCGGTGCCGGGCACGGTCGGGATGAACGGGGCCACCAGCTCCACCCGCCCCACCTCGGTGCCGAGGTCCGCGAAGTGGGCCTCCCAGCACTCCCGCGGATCGGCCTCCAGGAACCACAGCAGTGTGAGCCGGGTGTCGACGCCCTCGACCTGCCGGACGTACGACATGCGGTCCAGCGGCAGCGGCGTGGGACGGAAGACGGTGACGAGGGCGGCGGGCGACCCGTTGCCCAGCCGCTTCGGCAGATACCGCCCGCACAGCCACTCCAGCAGCCCGGCGAGCTGTTCCGGCGTCTCGGTGTCGACGACCTGGAGGACGAGCCCGGCGTACGGATGGTCGAGTGCGTGGATGTCCCGGGGCCCGGCGGCGCCGTCCCGGTAGACGGTCGCCGCGTGGTCCTGGAAGGCCGTGAAGACATGGGTGCGGTCCCGGTAGACGCGGCCGTCCCGGTTGAGCCGCCGGTTGATGGCGACGGTCCAGCGCATGTGGTCGTCGTACCGGCCCTCGGTGATCCAGTACGTCGAGAGGTAGCACCCGGCGGTGACCGGCTGGGCGACGGCCGACTTCTCCGGGTAGCGCAGCAGTTGCAGCTCGCGGGTGGCGACCCAGCGGCGGCCGGCGTACATCCAGGGCATGGCCATGGCCCCGGCGTAGTAGTGGTCGTCCTCGTACCAGCGGTTGTAGGCGTACTCGTGGCCCGGGTGGGGCTCGACCATCGTGATCAGCGCATGCCCGGGCCGGACCCCGTACGGCCCGACGGCGGCCAGCTCGCCGTACACCTCGCTGCGGGTGTCGTCGCTCATGGGCTTCCCCTTCCTGGACGGCTCGCCCATACTCTGACGCTCCGTCAGATAAAGCACCAGGCCCATGACGGCTCACGACCGGGAGGCCGGAATGTCACTGCTCGCGGGCAAGACCGTCGTCGTCTCGGGAGTCGGCGCCGGACTCGGACACCAGGTCGCGGCGGCGGTCGTACGGGAGGGCGGGAACGCGGTTCTGGGGGCGCGGACGGAAACACATCTCGCGAAGTGCGCGACGGCGATAGACCCGGAGGGGAGGCGCACGGCGTACCGGTTCACGGACATCACGGACGAGGACCAGTGCGCGGCACTGACGGAACTGGCGACGGAGCGATTCGGCCGTGTCGACGCGGTGGTGCATGTGGCCGCCTGGGACAGCCACTTCGGCGGACTGGAGGACGCGGACTTCGAGACGTGGCGGTCGGTACTCGACGTCAACCTCCTCGGCACCCTGCGAATGACGCGGGCGTGCCTGCCGGGACTGAGGGCGGCGGGCGGCGGCTCGGTGGTCTTCATCGGCACGCAGTCGGCGGTGGCGGCGCCGTCGCAGGTGCGGCAGGCGGCGTACGCGGCGTCCAAGGGCGCGCTGACGAGCGCGATGTACTCGCTGGCCCGGGAGTTGGGCCCGTCCCGGATCCGGGTGAACACGGTGCTGCCGGGCTGGATGTGGGGCCCGCCGGTACAGGCGTACGTCCGCTTCACGGCGCGATCGGAGGGGGTGGAGGAGCGGGAGGTCCTGCGGAGACTGACGGACCGGATGGCACTGCCGGACCTGGCGACGGACGGAGACGTGGCGGACGCGGCGGTGTTCCTGTGCTCGGACCGGGCGAGGGCGATCACGGGCCAGTCGCTGCTGGTGAACGCGGGGGAGTTGATGCGCTGAGGGGACACGCCACCGACCGCGGTCGCGGTTCAGGTCCATGAACGGAAGTCACCTGGCAGAACAATTTTACCACCCTTTGACCTTCCGCTTGCTTGTCGTGCTCACGTGACCGCACTCACGATGAGCGGGCCGTTCACAAGGCGGACCCTGGGCGGACCCTGGAAGGGTGGCACATGAACAGTCTCGACTGGGCCGTGCTCATCGGCTACTTCGGCGTGATGGTGGCCATCGGCGTCTGGTCGCACAAGCGCGTGGACAACGTCAGCGACTTCTTCACCGCCGGCGGCAAGATGCCCTGGTGGCTCTCCGGCATCTCGCACCACATGTCGGGCTACAGCGCGGTGATGTTCACGGGCTACGCGGGCATCGCCTACACCTACGGCGTCACATCCTTCGTCACCTGGTCCTTCCCCATCGCCCTGGGCATCGCCATCGGCTCGAAACTCTTCGCCCCACGGATCAACCGACTGCGCTCCCGGCTCCATGTGGCCTCACCCCTGGAGTACTTGAAAAACCGCTACGACCTGAAGACCCAGCAAGCCCTGGCCTGGTCGGGCATGCTCCTGAAAATCGTGGACGTGGGCGCGAAATGGGCGGCGATCGCGACACTGCTGTCCGTCTTCACGGGCGTATCCCTGAACCAGGGCATCCTCATCACCGGCACCATCACGGCCGTCTACTGCACGATCGGCGGCCTGTGGGCGGACGCGCTGACGGAGCTGGGCCAGTTCGTCATCCAGTTCCTGGCCGGAATAGCGATGTTCGTAGCCGTGATCGTGGAGCTGAACGACCGGGGCATCGGCTTCCTGGGCGCCTGGGACGAGCCGGAACTCCAGGGCCACGAAGAGCCGTTGGTAGGCCCGTACGGCACGGTGTTCCTGCTGGCCTTCCTCTTCATCAAACTCTTCGAGTACAACGGCGGCATGCTCAACCAGGCCCAGCGCTACATGGCCACGAGCAGCGCGTACGAGGCCGAACGCTCAGCGCGCCTGTCGGCGGTGCTGTGGCTGGTCTGGCCCTTGGTCCTCTTCTTCCCGATGTGGATGTCCCCACTGCTGGTCGAATCACAAAAGCCGGACGGCTCGGATTCGTATGGACTCATGACGGAACAACTCCTCCCGCACGGCCTGCTGGGCCTGGTCATCGTCGGCTTCTTCTCCCACACGATGGCCATGTGCTCCTCCGACGCCAACGCGATCGCCGCGGTCTTCACCCGTGACTGCGCGCCGGTGGTGTGGCGCCGGGCGCGGGCCTGGAGCGAGGGCCAGGGCCTGCGGGTCGCCCGCATCACGACGGTCGTCTTCCTGGGCCTGTCCATGGCGGCGGCCACGCAGGTCAACTCCCCCGCCTTCAAGGACATCATCACGGTCGTCATCAAGTGGGTGGCCGGCCTGATGGGCCCCATGGCCATCCCCATGATGCTCGGCCTGCTCCGCCCCTTCCGCCGCTCCGGCCCGACGGCCGCCCTCACCAGCTGGGCGGCGGGCCTGTTCGCCTTCTGGCTGGTGAACTACCCCATCCACTGGAACATCGACGGCGGAGTCCCGCTCCAGTACCAGGTCTCGATCCCCCTGGCGGTCTCCCTGATCCTCTACATCCTGATCGGCTTCCTCAAGCCGGAAGACACCCCGGAACGCCTGGCCATCATCGAACGGATCAACACGGACGACGACGGAGACTCCACGGGCGCCGCGGCAGCGATCCCGGCACAGCAGGGCGGGGCGCCGGGGGTGGCGATCAAGGACTGACGCCCTGCCCCTTAGGGCCTCGGCTCACATGCCGAGGCCCTTCGCTTCAGCTCCAATCGTGGCCTCGCGGCCTCTACCCCGATCACCTACCCTCTGCCCCCCGGCGGCGACCCGCCAAGCCGACCCGGCGTGCATGCGAGACGCCGATGCGCGCTCACGCACCACCGGCGAACAGCCGCTCAGCCGACCCGGCGTGCCCCTACGGCGCTGACGCGCCCCCGACCCCGGCCGGCAGCTCACCCCACCCGCACACTGCCCCACCTCGGGACCCCGCTCTTCCGGGCCGCCCGCTCGCTTCTTCCCCGTGCTGGAGCGGCCCGGGTCAAGGGTGGCCCGGAGGGCCATCGCCGAAGGCGACGCGCAGCGCCCTTGAGGCGGGCCGTGGAAGCACGACACTGCCAAGGAAGCGGGCAGCCCCCACGGTCACTTGCAGACGCCGCTCACGAAGGTGACCATGCTCGAGGAGTGAGGGCGAGCTGGGGACCGGCCGTGTCCTTGGAGTCGCGTACGTGGACGGTGGTGTCGGCGGGGGCAACCGCGACCTCCACGCAGTCCGGGCCCTCGTTGCTGCTGTAGCTGCTCTTGAACCACTCGAGTGTGGTGGTCATGTCTCTTTCCCCAGCACTTTCTCGATGAAGGCCGGTGACTCCCGGGGCGTGAGCGCCTGAGATCGGATGATCCCATAGCGCAGTTCGAGAGGCTGCACCTGCTTGGGACCGCTGATCAGGCGGTTGTCCCGGCCGCTGCCGGGACTGCCGCGAGTCCACTGCCGCGGCGTAGCCGAGGGCCGACCGCACTCCCGCCACCCTGCACCAGGCGATCACCGAGATCTCAGCGATCTGGGAAGCGGCCGAGAGGGACCTTGCGCTGTGACGTACTGATTCGTCCCCTGAACCGGCCGTTCCCGTTCGATTACAGTGCTGGCGTCGTACGAGCGGACGGTTCCCCGGGGAGGTCTAGGTGGGTGCGACAGCCGGGCCTGTCTGGGGACGGGCCGAGCAGCAGGACTTTCGGAGCAGGGTGCGCGGCACGTTGCTGGGCGTGGCCGTCGGGGACGCGCTTGGGGCGCCGGTCGACGGGATGGGGATCGAGGAGATTCGGGAGGCGTACGGGCCGGAGGGGGTCGTAGACCTCGTACCCGCCTACGGGCGGCGCGGTGCCGTCACCCACCTCACCCAGCTCACCCTCTTCAGCGTCGACGGGCTCATACGCGCCCAGGTGCGGCGCGACACCGGCGCCTGGCATCCGCCGACCGATCTGCACCGGGCGTATCTGCGCTGGGCGGCCACCCAGCGGGACTGGGGGCCGGACGAGCGGCGCAAGGACGACGGATGGCTGGCCCGGGAGGAGTGGCTGTACGCCCGCCGGGATCCGGCCCGGGCGCTGCTGATCGGGTTCGGCGACGAGAAGATGGGCACCCTGGAGGCGCCCAAGAATCCCGGAGAGGCCGGGCCGGAGGCGGCGGCCCGCTCCGCTCCCTTCGGGCTGCTCGTCGGGTGGGAGCCACAGCTCGTCGTGCAGCTGGCGGTGGAGTGCGCGGCGCAGAGTCATGGGCATCCGACGGCCTATCTCGCCGCCGGTGCGTACGCCGTCGTCGTGCACGGGCTGGCCCGGGGCGAGAGTCTGGACGGTGCCGTGCAGCGGGCGATGGCGATGCTGGCCGTGCGGCCGGGGCACGAGCCGGTGTCGGGCGCGTTGCAGCAGGCGCTGGGGGCCGTACGGCAGGGGATACCGACGCCCGGGAGGGTGGAGGAGCTGGCCGGGGACGGCACGGCCGAGGACGTCCTCTCCGCCGCCCTCTACTGCGCACTCGTCGGCGAGGACGTACGTCACGGCCTGCGTCTCGCCGTCAACCAGGGCGGCCCCTCCGCCGCCACCGCCGCCCTCGCCGGCGGCCTCCTCGGTGCCCTGCACGGGGAGACGGCCCTCCCGCCGGCCTGGCTGGCCGAAATCGAAGGCCGCCCCACCATCCTCGAACTCGCCGACGACTTCGCCATGGAGATGACCCAGGGGCCGGCACTTCACAGCCCGGCGGGGGCGTCGCCGGCGTGGCTGGCGCGGTATCCGAGAGGGTGAGCGAAGCACCCCGCGTCACCGCGGGGAGGTCGTTGTCCGGCCCGGTGTTCGGAGCCATGGGAGGAGTTGGGCCGCGCCGAACGTCACCTCCACCGCCAAGAAGAACCACAGCAGGCCGAACGCGCCCTGGCTCAGGGCGTACGCCTGCCAGGCGGCGAAGAGGGCGCGGGTCGTGCCGTCGAACAGGCCGTGCACGGGCAGGGGGCGGAGGATGCGGAGGGTGGCCCAGATGACGACCACCGAGCCCATCAGGTTGGCGTAGAGGGTCTGGATGGGGTCCGGGCCGGGGAGTGCTCCCAGGCCCAGGTCGGTGCTGAGGGAGGAGAGGAGGTCGTGGAGGACGGCGTAGGTCCAGGGGGTGGCGAAGCCGGCGGTGACGATCAGGTCGTACCAGGCGCTGGCACGGACGACACGCAGGTATGCGGGAGTTCCGGTCATGGCGCCTGACGCTAAACAGTGGACTACGCTCCAAGGTCAAGTCTCGGGGGTGAGGGGACGGAGGGGGCCTTGCGCATCGGGGAGTTGGCAGAGCGAGCCGGAGTGAGCAGGGACGCCATCCGGTTCTACGAGAAGGTCGGGCTCGTGCAGGCGCGGCGGCTGGCCAACGGGTACCGGGACTTCCCGGCCGAGACCGTCGCCTGGCTGCAGTATGTCCGTACCGCGCAGACGCTCGGGTTCTCGCTGGCCGAGATCGCGCGGCATGGAGAGGAGTTGCGCGAGGCTCCGGACACGGCCGAGGCGTTGTCCGCGTTGTTCGCCGAGAAGATCGCGGTCATCGATGCCCGTATGGCCGAACTGGCCGTCCTGCGGGCCGAATTGGCCAGCCGGGTGGGTACGGGGTGTCCGCTGCGGCGGCAGGCTTCATAGTCGCGTGGCTCAATTGCTGCCGGTCCCGCGGTCCGCGCGGCAAGATGGGCGCCATGTCCACCACAACCTCGCGCGGCGCTCTCTCGCTCGCCGCCACGCTGCTCACCGGGACTGTCGCGCTGTACATGGCGCTGGTCGCCTTCGGGAACATCACGGACTTCGGGACGAATCAGCAGTTCGTGCAGCATGTGCTCGCCATGGATACGACGTTCAAGGACGACGATCTGATGTGGCGGGCGATCACGAACGAGACGGTTCAGGACGTCGCCTACGTCGCGATCATCGTGTGGGAGACCGTCGCCGCGCTGGTGCTCGTCGCGGGTACGTGGTTCTGGGCTCGGGGGGACGGCGGCCGGGGGCGGCGGATCTCCACGTACGGGCTGCTCATGGTCATGCTGCTCTTCGGCGTCGGGTTCATCGGGATCGGCGGTGAGTGGTTCGCCATGTGGCAGTCCGGGGACTGGAACGGGCTGGATGCCGCCACTCGGATCTTTCTGGTGAGTGGGGTCGTGCTTGTCGTCAATCACCTGCCCGGGCGGGAAGCAGCCGCGTAGCGGCCCGGTGTCGTGCCCACCAGGCGTTTGAAGTGGCGGGTCAGGTGGGCCTGGTCGTGGAAACCGACCTCGGTCGCCACCTGTGCCGGTCGGTGGCCGGCGAGCAGCAGGCGCCGGGCGCGGTCGATGCGGCGGGTCGTCAGGTACTGGTGCGGCGCGATGCCGAAGGTGGCGCTGAAGGAGCGGACGAGGTGGGCGGGGTGGGCGTGGACCAGCTCCGCCGCCTCGTTCAGGGTCACGCCGGGGCGGAGGCGGGCGTCCAGGATGTCGCGGAGGTCGTGGGCCACCCCCTGGGCCGGCGGCCGGTCGTCCATCCCCAGGCCCGTCTCTCCGCGCGGGCGGAGGCGGCCGCGCAGGCGGTCGGTGATCAGTGTCAGGCGGCTCTCCGCCTCCAGCTCCTCGCCCGGGTGCGCCAGCGCCGCGTGCAGTCGGGCGACCCGTCGTCGGAGCAACGGGTCGGCCATGTCCGGGGCGTCCACCGCCGCGCCGATGAAGGTCTCGTCCAGCTGGGTCAGGTCCAGGTAGAGCACGCGTTTGCGGAAGCCGTGCGCGGTGGCGGGCTCGCCGTTGTGCGGGACCTGCGGTGGCAGCAGGGTGACCGTGTCGTGCGGGGTGCCGTGTTCGCGGCGGTTGAGGTCGTAGCGCACCGCCCCGTCGTCGACGATCAGCAGCGTCCACACGTCGTGGATGTGCATGGGGTACGCGTGCTCGGTGAAGTGGGCGTGGAAGACCTCCACGACGCCCGGTACGCGGGGGCGCCACGCTGCGATCTCCGGTCGGCCGACCATGCAAGGAACGTACAAGACGGGCTGGCGGCGCGGGCGGCAGGCTCGGTACATGACGACCGACGCCATCACCGGGACCACGCCTGTTCGCTTCGATACGAAGATCGCCGTTCTGCTGCGGGACGACCTCGCCCCCTGGCAGCGGCTCAACGTCACCGCCTTCCTGGTCAGCGGGCTCGGTACCGAGGTCCCCGAGGTGATCGGCGAGCCGTACGCCGATGCCGACGGGACCTCCTATCTGCCCATGTTCCGGCAGCCCGTCCTGGTGATGGAGGGGAGCAAGGAGCTTCTGACCGCCGCCCATGCGCGGGCCGTCTCACGCGCGCTGCCCCGCGCCGTGTTCACCTCCGACCTCTTCGCCACCGGCAACGACCGTGACAACCGGGCCGCCGTACGGGCCGTTCCCGCGGATCAGCTGGATCTGGTGGGGATCGCCGTGTACGGGCCGCGCAACGCCGTCGACAAGGTGCTCAAGGGTGCCCGGATGCATCCCTGAACGAACTCCGGGCAAGGCTATTCGACGACGCTTACCGTCGTGCCCGTCGTACCGAACGCCCACAGCGCCGTGCCGTCCGCCCTCTTCGTGCGGATGCCGCCGGTCTGGGCGCCGGAGGCGGGGGGCGGGGAGGAGCCGTCGACCGCGTGGGAGAAGGCGATGTTCACGCCGGACTTCGCGGCGAAGTAGACGATGTGCTCGATGCGGACGCCGTCGGAGCCCGTGGTGACGGGTTCCGAGCGGGTGCCCACCGTGTACGTGCCGGGGTCCGGGTCCACCGTGCCCGGCCAGACGGCGAAGGTGCGGCGCGGGCTGTCGCTCGCGTCGATCAGCCAGACCCGGTCCTGGGAGAGGGAGTAGACGATACGGCGGCCTGTGCCCGAGTCGTCGGGTACGGCCGTCGGAGCCGTCGCGGTGGGCTTGGGCTTCCCCGTCGCCGTCGCCGTCGCCGACGGGGTCGGTTCCGTCGCCGTCGCGACCGGACGGGTGCCCTGGGTGGCCTGGACCGCGAGGACGGCGACCACCGCTATCGCCCCGGTGGTCAGACCGGTCACCCAGGCCCACGAGGGAAGCCGGCGGGCAGGCACGGGCACGCATCTCCTCAGTCTCCGGCCCCCGGTGCCGGACCGCACCGAGGGTCGGATCATCGTACTGTGCGGGCCGAAACCGCCTGCCTTCAGTCCAGTACCGGCAGCAGCTCCGGCAGGTGGCCGTCGGAGGCCTCCGCCGCCCGCCGGCGCTCCTCCGGGACCTCGCCGTAGACCGTGGTGCGCGGCTTCGCCGGACGGCCCGCCGCCTCCGCGACCGCGATCAGCTCCTTGACGGACTTGTACGAGCCGTAGGAGGAGCCCGCCATGCGGGAGATCGTCTCCTCCATCAGCGTGCCGCCCAGGTCGTTGGCGCCGGAGCGGAGCATCTCCGCCGCGCCCTCCGTGCCCAGCTTCACCCAGCTCGTCTGGATGTTCGGGATCCAGGGGTGGAGCAGCAGCCTCGCCATCGCCGTCACCGCGCGGTTGTCGCGCATCGTCGGGCCCGGCCTCGCGATGCCCGCCAGGTACACCGGGGCGTTGGTGTGGATGAAGGGGAGCGTGACGAACTCCGTGAAGCCGCCCGTGCGTTGCTGGATTCCGGCGAGGGTGCGGAAGTGGCCCAGCCAGTGGCGGGGCTGGTCGACATGGCCGTACATCATGGTCGAGCTGGAGCGGATGCCCAGTTCGTGGGCCGTTGTGACCACCTCGATCCATGTCGCCGCCGGCAGCTTGCCCTTGGTCAGGACCCAGCGGACCTCGTCGTCCAGGATCTCCGCCGCCGTACCGGGGATGGTGTCCAGGCCGGCTTCCTTCGCCGCCGTCAGCCACTCGCGGATGGACATGCCGGTGCGGGTCGCGCCGTTCACCACCTCCATCGGGGAGAACGCGTGGACGTGCATGCCGGGGACCCGCTCCTTCACCGCCTTCGCGATGTCGAAGTACGCCGTCCCGGGCAGGTCCGGGTGGATGCCGCCCTGCATGCAGACCTCCACCGCGCCCACGTCCCAGGCCTGCTGGGCGCGGTCGGCGACCTGGTCCAGAGAGAGGGTGTAGGCGTCGGCGTCGGTGCGGCGCTGTGCGAAGGCGCAGAAGCGGCAGCCCGTGTAGCAGACGTTGGTGAAGTTGATGTTCCTCGTGACGATGTACGTCACCTCGTCGCCGACCGCCGACTTGCGGACGTCGTCGGCGACCCGGCACAGCGCGTCCAGCGCCGGACCGTCCGCGTGGAGCAGGGCCAGCGCCTCGGCGTCCGTCAGTTTCGTCGGGTCGTCGGCCGCCACCCGCAGCGCCTGGCGTACGTCCGTGTCGATGCGCTCGGGAGTCATGCCGGGGGCCGCCGCCTCGCGCAGGGCGGCCCAGTCGCCGTACACCTCGTCGAAGTCGTCGCGGCGGTCCGCCGTACGGCCGTCGGTGTCGATCGTGGTGTGCAGGTCGGTGCGGCCCGACGCGACGAAGACCTCCTCCGGTTCCTGCCACGGGCGGCCCTCGACCACGGCGTCCTCCCGGGCCAGGCCCGTCTCCGGGTCGGCGAGCGCGCGGACGTGCGGCAGCAGGCGCGGGTCCAGCCAGGGTTCGCCGCGCTGGACGAACTCCGGGTAGACGCAGAGGCGTTCGCGGAGTTCGAAGCCGGCGGTGCGGGAGCGCTCCGCGAGTCGTTCGATCTGCGGCCAGGGGCGTTCGGGGTTGACGTGGTCGATGGTGAGCGGGGAGACGCCGCCCCAGTCGTCGATGCCCGCGCCGATCAGCCGCTCGTACTCGTCGTCGACCAGGTTGGGCGGGGCCTGGAGGCAGGCGCTGGGCCCCATGATGTGGCGGGCGACCGCGACCGTGGCGACGAGTTCGTCCAGTTCCGCGTCGGGCATGCCGCGCATCGCGGTGTCCGGCTTGGCGCGGAAGTTCTGGATGATCAGTTCCTGGATGCCGTGGTACGACCGGGCCACACGGCGGAGCGCGAACAGGGACTCCGCCCGCTCCTCGTACGTCTCGCCGATGCCGATCAGCAGACCACTCGTGAACGGCACCGAGGAGCGGCCCGCGTCCTCCAGCACCCGCAGGCGGACGGCGGGTTCCTTGTCCGGGGAGCCGTAGTGGGGGCCGCCGGGCTCGGACCACAGCCGTTCGGCGGTCGTCTCCAGCATCATGCCCATGGAGGGCGCCACGGGCTTCAGGCGCTGGAAGTCCGTCCAGGTCATGACGCCGGGGTTGAGGTGCGGCAGCAGGCCCGTCTCTTCCAGGATGCGGATGGAGATGGCGCGGACGTAGGCGATGGTGTCGTCGTAGCCGTGCGCGTCCAGCCATTCGCGGGCCTCGGGCCAGCGGTCCTCGGGCTTGTCGCCGAGGGTGATCAGGGCTTCCTTGCAGCCCAGTGCCGCACCGCGCCGGGCGATGTCGAGGACCTCGTCGGGGGACATGAACATCCCGTGCCCCGCGCGGCGCAGCTTGCCGGGAACGGTGACGAACGTGCAGTAGTGGCACTTGTCCCGGCACAGCCGGGTGAGCGGGATGAAGACGCTCTTGGAGTAGGTGATGACGCCGGGGCGGCCCGCCGCCTCGAGGCCCGCGTCGCGTACCCGGGCGGCCGAGGCGGCCAGGTCCTGGAGATGCTCGCCGCGGGCCTGGAGCAGGACCGCCGCCTCGGAGACATCGAGGGCGACACCGTCCCGGGCGCGTTTGAGGGCGCGACGCATGGAGTTCTCGGTGGGGCCGGTTCCGGAGGTCGCGGAAGTCGTCATCCTCCGAGCGTAAGGCTCCGCCGGTTCAGCGGATTTCGGGGGGCGAGGTGCCGGGTTGCGGTGCATGGCCGGGTGCGGGGGCGTTGTGGCTGGTCGCGCAGTTCCCCGCGCCCCTAGGTGGGTGCCCGCACCCAGGGCTACAAGTACTCGGCATATCCGTCCAGAACCCGCAGCACCTCCGCCTCCCCGCCGGGCGGCAGCTGCACCACGACCTCCTCGATGCCGAGGTCGGCGTAGTGCGCGAGTTTGCCGGGGGTGGGGTGGACGGCGTACGGGACGACCTGGAGGGCGGCCGGGTCGCGGCCGGCGTCCGCCCAGGCGGCGCGCAGCACCGGCAGGGAGGTGGACAGGCCGCGTCCGCCGATGGGCAGCCAGCCGTCGGTGTACTCGCAGATGTGCGCGAAGAGTTTCGGCCCTGCGGCGCCGCCGGCCAGGGTGCGCGGACCGATCACCGGGCCGCGCGGCTTCCGCACCGGCTTGGGGTGGGCATGGCTGGCACGAACGGAGCCGAACTCGCCCTCGTAGGCGGTCGGTTCCTCGGTCCACAGCGCCCGCATCAGCGCCATCCGGTCCCGGACGAGTTCCCGGCGGGTGCGCCACTCGACGCCGTGGTCGGCGGCCTCCTCCACGTTCCAGCCGAAGCCGAGGCCGAGGGTGAACCGGCCGCCGGAGAGGTGGTCGACGGTGGCGATCCGCTTGGCCAGGTCGATCGGGTCGTGCTGGGCGACGAGCGTGATGCCGGTGCCGAGTCCGAGGCGCTCGGTGACGGCGGCGGCCTGGCCGAGCGCGACGAACGGGTCGAGCGTACGGCCGTACTCGCGCGGCAGTTCGCCGCCCGCCGGGTACGGCGTGGTCCGCTCGACGGGGATGTGCGTGTGCTCGGGGAGGTACAGCCCGGCGAAGCCCCGCTGCTCCAGCTCACGCGCGAGCCGGGTCGGGGTGATCGTCTCGTCGGTGAGGAAGATGGTGACCGCGATACGCATGACCCATCTCTACCGGGGCGCGGGGCATCTGTCCATACCGACCAGTCGGTCACTTCCTACGCCAGGGCGGCTTCCTTGGGTTCCGGCCGCACCGGCTCCTCCTCGTCCGGGGTGCGGGCGCCTCGGCGTACGGCTCCCAGGCTGGCCACGATGACGCAGGCCGTGCCCACGTACTGGAGGGTGTCTCCGGACTGGGACAGCAGCAGCAGGCCGATCACGGCCGCGATGGCGGGCTCGAAGCTCATCAGGGTGCCGAACGCGGCCGTGGACAGCCGGCGCAGGGCGATGAGTTCGAGGACGTACGGCAGCACCGGCAGCAGCAGGGCGGCGCCCGCCGAGCCCAGCAGCACCCACGGGTCCAGCAGATGACCGGCCGCCTGGGGCAGGCCGAAGGGCGCGGCGCACAGCGCGGCCACGGTGAGGGAGATGGCCAGCCCGTCCACGCCGGAGAAGCGGTCGCCGACCTTCTGTGTGAAGACCACGTAGCCGCCGAGGCAGGCACCGGCCAGGCAGCCGAAGAGCAGGCCGAGGAGTTCCGCGTCGCCCTCCCACGGGCGGGTCAGCGCCAGTACGCCGACGGCGGCGAGCGCGGGCCACAGCAGGTCCACGCGCCGGCCGCGCAGGCCCCAGACGGCCACCGCGAGCGGGCCCAGGAACTCCAGGGCGCTGGCGACGCCGAGCGGGATGCGGTCGATGGCGAGGAAGTAGAACATCGTCATCGCGGCGCTCATCAGGCCGAGCGCGGCGGCGACCAGCAGATCGTCCCGGGAGCGGCCGCGCAGCCGGGGCCGGGCCCACACCCACAGGAACACGGCCGCCCAGGCCAGCCGCAGGAATGCGGTGCCGACCGGGCCCGACCGGTCGAACATCCAGGTGGAGACGCCCGCCCCCAATTGGACGCTGGTCATGGCCAGTACGGCGAGCGCGGCGGGTCCGGCGGTTCCCGACCGAATTCTGGTGCGCGGCATTTTGCTGGCTTCTCCTGTCCGGTCGTTTCCCATTGCCTGCTGTGCCGCGAGCAGCTTCACCGACCTGATACGGACGTGTCAGCTCCATTTCCCGGCCGAAAGCGGAAATGGCCCCGACCGGACAAGCCCCGGCAATCACCAGGGCGGGTACTCGGCCAACAATGCGGCCGGGATCGGCCACTTCCGCTTCCTGACAGCGCCAGAGCGGCGATCATGCCCGGCCCGCCCAGCAGGATGGGCGCATGGCAGGACTGACGACGACGGACGCGGCGATGAGTGACGCGCTGCGCTTCCACGTCTGCCTGCTGTGGGCCGACGGCCGGCCGCCCGTGCTCGACGAACGGGAACTGGCCGACACCGTCCAGCTGATCCTCGTCGACCAGCTGGAGACCTGGGCCAACCGGCTGCTGGGCACGCTCGCCGGGCCCACCGCGGACTCCGCCGCCGTCCCGCCGCCCGCGGACGGGCCGGGCGGGGTCGCCGGGCGGCTGCTGTGGACGGCCGTGCCCGACCTCGGACGCTGGCTCTCGCCCGACTGGTTCCGGCCCGACCTGGCCGCCTCCGTGCTCGCCGAGACCGCGACGACCGCGCGCCGCGATCTGCGCCGGCTGGACGCGGCGCCGCTGCTGCGGCCCGCCGTGCGCGGCGGCTGGCTCACCGCGCACCTCGATCTGCTGGCCGCCCTCTCGGTGACGGCCCGGCCGATGATGCCGGGCTGGTCGGAGTTCGTCGCCCGGCACCTGGGGCTGCGGACGGACGCCCAGTGGCCGCCGCGCCCCGGCACCGGGGGGCGGCTGCTCACGCCGGGGCGGCGGCTGCCGGCCGGACTGCCGGTGTACTTCCGGGTGCCGCAGGGGTATTGAGCGGCGCTCGAATTCTCGTTCCTGAATTCCCGCCTTTCAGCAGGGCCGTGTCCGGATGCGGACACGGCCCTTTGTCCGCATCCGGACACAGTCTTTTGTCCGCATGCGGACACGGCCTTTTGTCCGCATGCGGCCAGCCACCGCGCGGAGTGTGCGTCCTAAGCCTGCCAATGACATTTGCGGACGCGGAAATCCCTTTCTCCGGGCGTTGCGCGTCGGCAAGATCTTCTCCAGCGAGCGGGACGGCGATCAACGCCCGCCGGTTCACGAGAAATTCACCCACCTCTCTTGAGAGAAGGAATCCCCATGCGTTTCGTCCGTCGTTCGGTTCTCACCCTGGTGACCACCCTGGCCGTCGTCGCGCTCGGCGCGGGTGCCGCCTCCGCCACCGAGAACGGCGGCGCGGCCGGCGGTTCGGTGCTGATCACCGAGTGGTGACCCGAGTGGAGACCACCACCCAATGGGCCGTCGCGGAGGGCCGCTACAAGCCCTACCGCTTCAGCCGCGAGATACAGGAACGCGTCCGGGAACTCAACCGGCTCGACAACTGGCACGGCATCCTCGGATTCCTCTCCGACGCCTTCTGGATCACGGCCGCCATCTGGCTGAGCGCCGGCGTCTCCTACTGGTTCTACCCGCTGACCCTGGTCGTGGTGGGATCCCGGATGCGGGCCCTGGCGACCCTGCTGCACGAGAGCGCGCACGGCATCCTCGCCGCCAACCGCGCCCTCAACCTGGTCCTGGGCACCGTCCTGTCGGCGTATCCCATCTTCCAGACGCACTACTCGTACAAGAAGTCGCACGTGGCCACCCATCACCCCAAGCTGGGGCGGCCGGACGTGGACCCGGATCTGGTCTTCTTCATCGAGCAGGGCGTCTACGAGGAGGGGCTGACCACCCGCCAGCGCTGGATGCGGCTGGTGGTGCTGCCGGCGCTCGGCTCACGCACGCTGTCCGTGCTGAAGTACCTGGTCGTCAACCGGCTCGGTGGCGGCAGGAACGGTTCTGCGGCGGAGGAGGAGCTGCGCGCCGACTACCGGGTCAAGGCGCGGCGCGACACCATCGCGTTCGCCGTGTTCTGGGCGGCCGCGCTCGGCGGACTCGCCTGGGGCGGATTGCTCGTGGAGTTCGCGCTGTTCTGGCTGGTGCCGTATCTGACCACCTTCCAGATCGTCAGCTGGTACATCGAACTGGCGGAACACACCCCGCTGGTGCGGGACCACAGCGTCAACCTCTACATGACGCGCAACCGCAAGAGCCGTGGTCTGGAGCGGTTCCTCACCGCGATGCACCGCGAGAACTTCCACCTGGACCACCACCTCGACACCCGTACGCCGTACTGGAACATCCGCAAGGTGCACCAGCTGCGCCTCCAGGACCCGGAGTACGCGGCGTGGGACGCGCGGATGGGCGGACTGTTCACCAAGGGTCCGCAGGGGCAGGAGTCCGCGATCCGGCAGATCATCCGGGGACTCGGGGAACGGCACGCGCCGACGGTGCCGGCCGCCGAGGAGGAGCAGCTGCTGCGGGCCGCCTGACGAAGACCACGAAATCCGAAGGAACCCTGCGGATGTGACGGGGGCGCCCGATTACCGGGCGTCCCCGATCCACTACCTGAGACACATTTGCATGGCTATGCCAAGCTACGAATATAGTCGCCCCGGCCGCACGTCATGATCATCTTTACTCGGGGGGACATGTGCTGGGGCTGGGTGAGTTTGAGGAGTCGGTCTACCGACTCATTCTTCGTACGGCCGGGGGGCGGATCCACGAACTGGTCACCGAGCTCGACGCGGACGAGGCCGCCATCCGGGACGCCATCTCCCGGCTCACGGACCTCTCCCTGATCCGGCGTTCCTGGGAGGACGCCGACCTGCTGCTGCCCATCAGCCCGGAAGTGGCCGTGGGAGCGCTCCTCGCCGACCAGGAGGAGCGGCTGCTGCGCCAACGGCAGGAACTGGAGCGCAGCCGCGCCTCGCTGGCCCGGCTGGTCTCGGAGTACACCACCGTCGGCTACGTTCCCGGCGACAACGGCGTCCAGCGGCTTGAGGGCATCGACGCCATCCGCACCCGGATCGAGGAACTGGTCTGCCGCAGCTCGCTGGAGATCATCTCCTTCAACGCGGGCTCCTACGAGGCCGAGGCCCTGGAGGCCGGGCGCGCCACCGACCGGGCGGCGCTCGACCGGGGCGTCGTCATGCGCGGCCTCTACCTGGAGAGCATCCGCAACCATCCGCCGACCCGCGACCACGTGCGCTGGCTCACCGACAACGGCGCCGAGATCCGCACCACCCCGGTGCTCCCGCTCACCCTGCTCATCTTCGACCGGGAGACCGCTCTGCTGCCCGTCGACCCCGAGGAACGCGGCGCCGGCGCGCTGGTGGTGACCGGCACCGGCATGTTGTCCGCGCTGCTCGCCCTTTTCGAGCAGTACTGGGACGCCGGCGCGCCCTTCGGCGGGCGTCCGCAGGAAGCCGACGACGACGAACTCACACCCGCCGAGAAGGAGCTGCTGCGGCTGCTCGCCAAGGGCCTCACGGACGAGGCGGCGGGCCGCCAGCTCGGCGTCTCCCAGCGCACCGTGCGCCGCAGGATCGCCGAACTGACCGACCGGCTGGGGGCGGGCAGCCGCTTCCAGGCGGGGGTGCTGGCCAGCCGGCGCGGCTGGCTCTGAGCACGGCCGCTCCACGGGGCCTGCCTATCGAGGTGCCGTTCCTGTCACCCGGAAGTCCGGGACACGCAGGGGCGGCATCGCCGTACGCGGGAAGTGCATGCCGAACTCGCGGCCCAGCGTCCGCTCGGTGCGCCCCGCCTCGGTGGCGCGGGCCAGCAGGGAGACGGGGGACTCGGCGAACCGTACGTCGTCCGCCTCGGCGGTGATCTCGCCGTCCTCGACGAGGTAGACGCCGTCGCGGGTGAGGCCGGTGAGCGTGAGGGTGGCCGCGTCCGTCGGGCGCATGTACCAGAGGCAGGTCAGCAGGAGGCCCCGGCGGGTGTCGCGGACCATGTCGGAGAGGGTCCTGGCGTGCGGGCCGCCGTCGAGGACCAGGTTGCCGACGGCCGGGCGCACCGGCAGGCCCAGCGCCGTCGCGTCGCGGCGGCTGGTGAGCAGCGAGGTCAGGACGCCGTCGCGGATCCAGTCGACCGGGCCGAGCGGCAGGCCGTTGTCGGCGGGGCTGCTCCCCGCGCCCGCCGCACCGCCGAACACGTCGGACACCTCACCGCGCGACAGCACGAACGGGCCGCACTCCAGGCCGGGTTCGGCCGGGTCGCCGCGCAGGGTCAGCGGAAGGCCGGCCAGTCGCTCGCCGAGCCGGGTGCCGCCGCCGGGGCGGCCGAAGACCGTACGGCCCTGCGCCGCGTCCTCGGCGCCCAGCGCCCGGTACGCCGTGATCATCAGGTCGGCGACCGCGGCGGGCGGCAGCAGCACCTCGTAACGGCCGGGCGGGAGGGTACGGCGGGGCAGCCGCCGGGCGAGCACACCGGCGGTCGCCGCCTCCAGGGCGCCCGCGTCCACCTCCGCGAAGTCCCGCGCCGCGTACGCCGCCCACGCCGAGCGGACGCCGTCCCGGGCACAGAGCTCCAGGGTGGCGGTCGGCTGGAGATGCCGGCGGCGCAGACCGGTGGAGGTGGCGAGGAGGGTGGCCGTGAGGTGGTGGCGGGTGTAGCCGGAGAGGGCCGGGTGGCGGAGGGCGGTGAGGGTGTCGAGGGGGAGGTGGGGGTGGGGCTCGGGGGCGGGCCAGGCGGCGCCTAGGGCGTGGGCGCGGGCGGCCTCCGAGAGGTCGGCGGAGCTGGTGGCTCGGGTGAGGTGGGTGCCGGAACCCGTGGGTCCCAGCGGGGGCGGCAGGTCCGGGACGGGGGTCGCGCGGGACGCCATCGACTCGGCCGTGTGGACCGCCTCCGCCACGTCGGCGGGGGTGTCGGCCGGGGCCGTGTACGTGCCGACGGCTGTGCCGCCGGGGCGTTGCAGCGCTGCCACGACGGTCACCCTGCGGCCGGTGCTCTCGCCGTTGGCGGTGAGGTCGTGGCCGGACCAGCGCAGCCAGGCGGCGGCGGTGTCGTCGACGACGACCGTGCAGTGGGTGGCGCGAGAGCGGGCGAGGGCGAGGTCGGCGATGTCGTCGGGGGTCATGGGCGGGGACTTCCTCATGTACGGGCACTCATGTACGGGCACTCATGTACGGGCGGAGAGCACCGGCACCCGGCGGAACAGGGCGGACGGGCAGCCGTGGCCGGCCGGGGCGACCTGGACGGGCTGACCCTTGCCGCAGTGGAAGGCACCGCAGAGGAGATGGGTCCGCGGCCCGCCGAGCGCGGCGAGGGAACGCCAGAAGCCGGTCGTCGTGGACTGGTAGGCGGCGCCTCGGACCTGGCCGGTCAGGCGGCCGGAGCGGATGCGGTGGACGCGCTGGGCGGTGAACTGGAAGTTCAGGCGCCGGGTGTCGATGGACCAGGAGTCGTCGCCGACGACGTACAGGCCGTCCTCGACCTGGGAGATCAGGCCCGCCGTGTCGGGGCCGTCGGGGGCGGGGGCCAGGGAGACGTTCGGCATGCGCTGCAGGGGGATGCCGTCGTACGACCCGGCGTAGGCGCAGCCGCCGGAGCGGGGCAGGCCGGCGCGGGCGGCGGTGGTGCGGTCGGTCTGGTAGCCGGTGAGGACGCCGTCGCGGATCAGGTCCCAGCGCTGGGCGGCGACGCCCTCGTCGTCGTAGGCGACGGTGGCGAGGCCGTGCGGGGTGGTGCGGTCGGCGGTGACGTGCATCAGCGGGGAGCCGTACTGGAGGCTGCCGAGGAGGTCGGGGGTGGCGAAGGAGGTGCCCGCGAAGGACGCCTCGTGGCCGAGGGCGCGGTCGAGTTCGGTCGCGTGGCCGACGGTCTCGTGGAGGGTGAGCCAGAGGTTGGTGGGATCGATGACGAGGTCGTAGGTGTCAGGGACCACCTCGGGGGCCGCCGCCTTTTCCGCCAGCAGGCCAGGCAGTCCGGCGAGTTCCGTGTCCCAGTCCCAGCCGGTGCCGGTCAGGTATTCCCAGCCGCGACCGGTGGACGGGGCGGTGGTGCGCAGGGAGACGAGTTCGCCGGTGCGCAGGTCGGGGGCGTGCGCGGTGAACTCCGGGAGGACGCGGACGCGTTGCTGGGTGACGCGGGTGCCGGTGGTGTCGGCGTAGAACTTGCTCTCCCGTACGGCCTGGAGGGCGGCGTCGGCGTGGCGGACGCCGGGGGCGGAGAGGAGACGGTCGCTGTAGTCGGCGAGGAGGGCCGTCGTCTCGTCCGCGGGGATCTCGAAGGGGTCGGTCTCGTAGGGGGCGATCCAGGTCCGCTCGCCGTGCGGGGGCTCCGGGGCCGGGGTGACCCGGGCCGGGCTGAGGGTGGCGGCCCTCTCCGCCGCGCGGACGGCCCGGCGTACGGCGGACACGGCGGCGTCGACGGTCGTGTCGGCGGCGGCGGCGAAGCCGTGGACGCCGTGGTGGAGGACGCGTACCGCGTATCCGGCGGTCACGGTGTCCGACGCGCCGGCCGGGCGGGCGTCCCGCAGCCGCCAGGAGGCGTCGCGGACCCGCTCGTAGCGGAAGTCCGCGTGTGCCACGCCCAGTTCGGCGGCGCGGGTCAGTGCCGCGTCGGCCAGCCGGTGGTACGGGACGCGGGTGAAGTCCGGGGCGAGGTCCCTGCCCATCGTGCGCTCTCGTCTCCTACGTCGTCCGGACCGGCCGCAGGCTCGGCAGGGTCCGGCCCGAGGCCGTCATCAGCCCCGCGATGCCCAGGGCGCACAGCGTGAACAGCGTCCACAGGCCGTTCGCCGACCGGTCCAGCGTCACCGTCACCAGCAGCGGGGTCAGGGCGTTCGCGAGGCCCACGAACATCTGGTTGAAGGCGAGGTACGCGCCGCGCCGCTGCTCCGGGGCGATGCCGGTGAGCAGGGTCAGCACCGCCTGCGAGGCGATCAGTTCGCCCAGCGTGTACACCGTCATGGCGAGCACCAGCACCGCGACCGCCGCCGCCCGCGGCAGCGCGTCCGCGACGACCAGCGCGGCCGGCAGCGCGATGTGCAGGGCGGCGCCCACGGCGGCCAGCGTGGCGGGGCGGACGTGCTCCACGCGGTGCGCGACCGGCACCTGGAACAGCGCGAGCAGCACGGTGTTCAGGGCGAACAGGACGCTGACCGTCCAGGCGGGGGTCGCGCCCTCGCGCACCAGGTGCACGGGCAGCGCCGTCTCAAGACCGACCGCGATGATCCACAGTCCGGCGCCGGCCGCCACGACCACCCGGAACGGCCGGTCCCGCCACGGCTTACCGGACCGTACGGCGGGTTGCTCGACGGGCCGGCCCCGCCCGCCCGGCAGGGCGAGGTACAGCGCGGCGGCGGCCGCGATGCACACCGCGTTGGCCGCGCCGACCTTGACCAGCACGTCCTGGTCGGCCGTCACCACCAGCCCGGCCGCGACCGCGCCCAGGCCGAACCCGGCGTTGAACATGGCCCGGGACAGCGCCAGCCAGCGCCCCGGCGCGCCCCCGCTGTCCCCGCCGCCCTCGGCGAGGACGGTGGCCAGCACCGGCGTCGCGGCCTGCTCGGTGCGCATGGCGAGCGCCACCGGCACGCTGAGCGCGACGAACGCGGGAAGCGAGTCGACCAGCGGGTAAGCGGCGAACGCCGCCGCCCTGACCGCCGTACTGGCGCACAGCACCCGCTTGGGACCCCACCGGTCGATGAGCCGTCCGATCGCGGGCATCAGCGGCAGCGCGATCAGCGCGGCGACGGTGAGGGCGGTGCCGATGGCGGTGAGGGAGGCGTCCAGGACCGAGTCGAAGAAGAGCAGCGAGAAGGGGTAGTAGACGCCCATCCCGACCGCGTTGGCCAAGGTCGCGGCGGCGAACCAGGGGGCGCCCCGGCCGGTCGGCAGGGACGCCCTGAGGCCGCTCAGCACCGTGTGTCCACGTCGGCGGTGAGCATGAGGGCGGCGGTGTCCGCCCAGCGGGCCGCCTCGCTGGGGGTGTCGGCGCGCACCACGAGGTGGCCGAGGACGTCGGCGTTGCTGCGGGCCCGGCGGACCCCGGCGCCGGGGCGGGCGTACAGGTCGACCGTGAGCACGCCCGGCAGCCGGTCCACCAGCTCGCGGCCGGAGAAGCCGCGCAGAGTGCCGTCGTCGGCCGCCGTCAGATAGCGGGAGGCGGCGGCGCCGGAGCGGGTGGTGGTGAGGTCGGGGCGCTGTCCGGCGTGCAGCTTGATGACCTCGGCGAGGAGGTCGAGGCCCGTCGCCTCCTGGATGACGCGGCCGATCTGGGCGCCGCCCATCCGGGCGTTGATCTCGACGAGGCGCGGACCGGCCGCCGTCATCTTGATCTCGACGTGCGCGGCGCCGAAGTCGTGACCGATCGCCTTCAGCGCGTCGAGCGCGGTCTGAGCGGCCTCGTCGCGCACGGCGGCGGGCAGCTGGGTCGGGAAGGTCTCGCCGGTCTCCACGAAGTAGGGGTGCGGGGCGAGGGACTTGTCGGTCACGCCGACGACCCGCGGGCCCTGTTCGGTGGTGAAGGTCTCGACGCTCACCTCGAACCCGGTCAGGTACTCCTCGACGAGGACGCCGCCCGGCTTGCGCATGCCGCGCATGTCGGTGTCGGTCGCGGTGAGTTCGGCGTAGTGCGCGACCACCTCGTCCGCGGTCCGGCACAGCCGTACGCCGATGCTGGCGGCCTCGGTGAGCGGCTTCACCACACACGGCAGACCGACGGTCGCGGCGGCCTCGGCGGCCTCCTCGCGGGAGCCGGCGCGGACGAACTTCGGGACGGGCACGCCGAGTTCGGCGCAGATCTCGCGGGTGCGCAGCTTGTTGCGGGCCGCGTGGGCGGCCGCCGGGTCGAGGCCGGGCAGGCCCAGGGCGTGGGCGGCCTCGGCGACGACCGGGACGTAGTAGTCGATGACGGCGAGGATCCCGCACAGGTCGCCGCTGTCCCGCAGCGGGCGCAGGGCCTCGGCGACGGAGGCGCTGTCGCGGGTGTCGGCGGGCAAAATCGCGTGGACCGTGGCCTCGATGAGGGCGCGGGAGTCGTCGTCGACGGCGTAGCGGCTGAGGTCGTCGGTGACCAGCACCGGGCGCAGGCCCAGGTCGCGGGCGCGCAGCAGGGGCTGGAGGCCGTACTCGCCGCGGCCGGTCTCGACGACGGCGATGACATTTCCGGCAGGCATGGGTGGTGGACGTCCTTGCGGTGCTCGTGGTCAGGGGGTGAGGGCCAACAGGTGGGCGTGGTGGGTCTCGGCGGCGCAGCCCCGGGACGCCTTGGCCTCCTCGCTGCCCAGGCCGTAGTGGATGGCCTCGATGCCGAGCCGGGCGGCGGCCTCGACCGGGAAGTAGTAGACGGTCTCGAAGTAGAGGGCCAGGTTGTGGCGCTGCTGGTAGTCGTAGTCGAAGCCGGTCTGGCGGGCGTACCAGTGGCCGCGGAAGTGCAGCAGGGTGGCGAAGCCGCGGATCTCGCCCTCGGCCTCGGCGAGCACGACCTGGGCGTCGGTGCCGTACGCCGCCAGCATCTCCCGCAGCACCTGCTCGGTCTGGGCGGCGGTCCAGGTGACGCCGTACTTGCCCATCAGCTGCTCCTCCAGCTCGGCGAGCCGGGGGATCAGCTCCGCGGCCAGCGGGGCGAGGCGCAGTTCGACGCCCGCGGCGGCGATCCGGCGGCGCTCGGCGAGCACCCGGCGGCGGCGCTTGGACGACGACAGCCGCTCCAGGTAAGTGTCGAAGCCGCCCGCGTCCACGGTCAGGGAGCTGTAGCGGCCCGCCTCGTGCACCCGGTAGCCGCGCTCGCGCAACACCTCCCGCAGCGCGGTGTCGCCGTCCTCCACGAAGGGGAACGCGACCGAGCGGGCGCCCTGCTCGGCGGCGAGTTCCTCGGCCCGCGCGACCAGCGCCTCGACCTCCGCGCGGCCGGTGTCCGGGCGGCGCGGCACCCGGCTGCGGCCCATGTGCCGGCCGCCGCACACCAGCGTGGGCAGCAGGCTGTCGGCGGCCGGTCCGGGCAGCGCCGCCAGCAGCTCGGCGGCGCCGTCCCGGCCGTCCTTCGCTGCCGTCACCAGCATGGTGTCCGGCCGCCCCAGCACCCAGGGCGCGGTGTGGTCGGCCAGCGCGGTGGCGAGCCCGGCGACGGTCTCGCCGTCCCGCTCCAGGAGCAGATAGCGCATGGGGCAGCCGGCGGTGCGCTCGGCGACCTCCAGCCAGCGGTCGCCCAGGAACAGGTCCTCGGGACGCAGCAGCTCCGCCCAGGCCTCGCGGGGCAGGTCGGCCGCGCGGGAGTACTCGTGCAGGCTCATGGCTGTGATCCTCTCCGGGGGCGCCGAGCGGGGTCCACGGTGTTCGCTGTCCTGGTGGGGACACGTCCGGAACAGGCCGTACCGCTCCACGGCGGGCAGGTGCGCTACGACGGGTAGGTGAACGCGCAGCCCGTCCGCACGTGCGGATTGGCCCCGTAGTTGATGACCGTGCTGTGGCCGGCGGGGGCGGCGCGCACGTCGGTGCCCGCGTAGCCGTCCGGCGTGAAGAACACGCCCCACACGGCGTGCCAGTCCCGTGGCTCGCCGGTGTCCGGGTCGGCCACCGGCTCCGCGCAGGGCACGACCCTGCGCTGGACGACGTAGTGCCGCCGCACGCTCTCGTCGAGTACGGTGCGCCACTCCCGGTCGTCGAGCTTCCAGCCCGCGACGATGCCCCGCCCGCCGAAGTCCCGCAGCGGTTTGAGGATCAGCTCGGCGCGCTCGGCCCGGCAGCGTTCGACGGTGTCCGCGGTGAGCAGGAACGTCTCCGGCAGCACCCGGGCGACGACGGCGGCCTCCTCGGCGGTGAGGGCGTGCCGGAACGCCGGGTCGGAGAGCAGCGCGAGGGCGCCCTTGTTGGAGAACAGGGAGCCGTTGATCGGCGACCAGAGGAGCAGCCGCCCCTCCTCGTGGGCGCGGAAGAGGATGTCGGCGCGGGCGGTGGTGGTGGAGTCCCAGCACACGTCGTCGACGTTGAAGAACCGCAGGACGACGTCGATCTCGGCGCCGTCGAGCAGGACCCGGCCGCCGCGCTCGGTGACCTGGTCGAGTTCGCCGAGCCGGAAGTCGAGGCCGAGGCGGGACATCATCTCCGTGAAGCCGCGCAGGAGGTGGCCGTACTTGGCGAGTCCCGTACGGCCGCAGACGACGGCGTAGCGGTGGGCGCCGGGGCGGGAGCGGGCGAGCAGGGTCTCCTTGATCCGCTCGCCGGTGTGGACGTAGCCGAGGCCGTGTTCGTCGGCGAAGGCCCGGAACGCGGGGACCTGGAGCAGGGCCCGCTGCATCTCGGAGCGGTCGGTGCCGCCGAGGTTGCTGGCCATGTTGATCTCCAGCAGGCGGAAGCCCGTGCCGTCGTGGTAGGCGTCGGCGCGACCGTAGCGCACCAGGGAGCCGAGGTGGAAGCGGCGCAGCACGGCGGCGCGGACCGGTTCGATGCCGACGAAGTCGCAGTAGCGGCCGAGGTCGCCGTCGAAGAGGCGGTCCGGGACGGACTCCAGGATGCCGATGAAGTCGCTCAGGTCCCGGGCGAACCCGTGCAGTTCGGCCTCCGGCGCGAACAGCGGCCGGTCCAGCATGCGCGCGCCCCAGCAGTCCCGGAAGACGGGCGGGTACGGCGCCGTGCGCACGGCATCGCGCAGGGCCTCGGTGCGCAGGTAGGCGTCGGTGACGACGTCGGTGCGCGGGGCGGTGGTCGGGGCGAGGGCGGTGGTCGTGAGGCTCACAGCCGCACCTGCTTCGCCGCCGACGTCCACGGCTCGGCCTCCAGATGGGTCAGGTCGGGGCTGGCGCCGAGGCGGGCGGCGGCGGCCGAGACGAGCCGGTGGAAGGGCAGCACGCTCACCAGCGGGCGGGCCAGTTCCGGCACGTCCGCGAAGGGCAGGTCGGCGTCCGTGTCGGTGCCGCTGACCAGCACGGGCGCGCCCAGGGTGCGCAGATAGCCCGCGAGGTCGTCGGTGCGGCCGCCGTCGGGGGCGGCGGGGCGGATCAGGTAGGCGACCGTGGTGGGGGCGAACACGGCGGGCGTGCCGTGCAGGGCGAACTCGGTGTGCAGGCCCTCCGTCCAGCGATACGTGCCCTCCTTGATCTTCAGGGCGGCCTCGTCGGCGGTGATCGCGTCCAGGCCGGTGCCGGCGATCAGCACCGGGTGCGGCGCGGAGTCCACCAGCCGGTCCACCGCGCCCGGCGCGAGCGGCAGGGCGAGGGTGCGGCGCATCGCCTCGGGGGCGGCGCGCAGGGCCTCGTCCAGCTCCTTCGCCTCGTCGCCGAGCAGCGCGCAGACCAGCCGGCCGAGGACGGTGAGGGACGCCGTGTAGGAGACGCTGTGGGTGCTGGCCCGCTCCTGGTGGCTGGTGCGCAGCACCACGTCCGCCTCGGGCTCGGCGGGGCCCTGGCCGGTGACGCAGACGGTGAGCGCGCCCGCCTCCCGGGCCTGGCGCAGCACCTCGTTGGGGTAGCGCTTGGTGCCCCGGTGGCTGACCACCACGACCTGGTCGCGGGCGGTCAGCGACTCGGTGAGGGCGAGATCGTGGGCGTCCAGGGCGACCGGCCGCACCCGGCCGCCGGTCAGCCGTCGCACCCAGGTGGCGGCGACCCGGCAGGCGTGCAGCGAGGTGCCGATGCCCGCCAGGACGAGCGGACGCCCGGGGTCGAGCCGGGGCAGTCCGGTGAGGCCGAGGAGTCCCTCGACGACGTCCGGCTGCTCGGCCACGTGCTGGTCGAACTCGGTACTGCTCAACTCTCTTGCTCCATCCTGGGGTTGCCGGTCGGGCCGTTTTCGATCCTGCGGACGGCGGACGGGACCTGTCCACGCCGCCGGGTGACCGCATACGGCCCTGACCGCACGCTGCCTACGCGGCGACCGCCGGGCGCCCGGCCTCCACGGCTACGGCTACGGCTTGGGCTTCGGCCTCGGCTTCGGCCTCGGCGAGGGACATCGCCACCGCGTCGGCGTCCCGGGTGAAGTCGCTCCACACGGAGCCCGCCCGTCCGCTGCCGACCTGGGTGAACCAGCGCGGCCCTTCCAGCGGGATGCCCGCCACATACAGGTCGGGGACGGCCTCGCCGCGCGCGTCGACCGGGTGGCAGGCGGCGCCGGTGACCGCCACTCCCCCGGTGTCGAAGCCGCCGTTGGCGTAGCCGGTGAGGGTGCCGCGCGCGTACAGGTCCTGGATCAGCGGCGAGGCGTCCCGGCGTACGTCCGGCGCGGGCACCCGGGCGTCGATCAGCCCGGCCAGCCGCAGCGGGGCCTCGTCGACCTGCGGAGACCAGGCGGTGAAGCATCCGGCGTCCGGGTCGGTGCCGAAGCGGGTGCCGGGCCCCGGGACGCGCAGCACTCCGGCCCGCAGCAGCGCGAGCACCTGCCGGACCCGGAACACCGGTGGCCCGCTGGACAGTTGCGCGCAGACGGGTGCGAAGTGCCCGAGGAAGTCCTCCTCGTGGGAGCGCGGGGTCAGCCCGGAGCCGTCCACGGCGGCGCGCAGCACCCCGCGCACCACCCGCAGCAGCTCGACGGCGGCCTTCACCGGGTCGTCGACGTTGCCGCGCACCGACCGTTCCAGGTCCTCCTCCAGGTAGGCGGCGAGCGCCTGCCCGTAAGCGTCCCGGCCGGCGAATCGGGCGTCGGCGAACGGCCGCGCCCAGGCGGTCAGGTCGACGGGCCGGGCGTCGCCGAGACCGTGCCGTACGGCTTCCCGGGCGACGGCGAGGTGGGGTGCCTCGGGGGTGGCGAGGGCGGCGCGGACGGCCGCCTCGGTGAAGCCGGCGGCCGCGCGCAGCGCCGCGTCCGTGAACCCGGCACCCGCCCGCAGCGCGGTCGCGTGGTGCACCAGCCCCAGCTCGGCCCGCAGCCACGGCAGCAGGTCCCGGGCGAAGTCGATCGGGCCGCGCGCTCGCAGCGCGGTCACGCGGTCGAGGGTGAACAGCCGTGGCCGGTAGACGTAGTCGGGCCGCTTCTGGTGGACTCCGCGGGCGGGCATCGGGACCCCGCTGCGGGACCCGGCGACCAGCACCGGCTCCGCCCCGCTGGGCAGATAGCGCAGGGATCCGTCCGGCCGCGGCTCGAACCGGCCCCCGCGGCCCTCCGTGAACAGCGCCATCACGTCGTAGAAGGCCATCCCGAGACCGATCACCCCGACCGGCGCACCCGCCGGGACGGTGTCCAGCGCCATGTCGGCGGCGGAGTCGGCGGGGACGTACGCCAGCCCGTGCGCGGCGGCGAAGGCGGCGTGCTCGCGGGCGGTGCGGCCGGGGCGGGGGCGGCTGTGGCCGGTGCTGAGCAGGACCCGGTCGGCTGGGTGGCGGCGGCCGTCGGCGAGGTGGAGGGTCCAGCCGCCGCCGGGAGCCCGCCGCAGTCGTTCGACGCGGGCGCGGACGGGACGCAGTTCGACGCCGGGCGGCAGGTGCCGCCGTATCGCGTCGAGCACGAACTCCAGGTACCTCCCGTACAGCCGACGCGGCGCGTACGCCCCGGGACCGCCGACGCCGGGCTCCTCGGCCTGCCACCACTCGGCGAGGGTGGGTCCGGCGCCGGGGCGGGCGGGGCCGCCGTCGGCCGGGCCGGAGAACAGGGTGACGTCGCCCGCCGGGGTGTTCATCAGCAGGAGCGGGGACTGGTCGGGGCGCCAGATCCGGCCGGGGCCGGGCGCGTGGTCGTCGTAGGCGTGGATCTTCACGCGATGTCCGGGCGGTCGTTCGGCCAGGCGGACCGCCAGGCGTTCGAGGACGGCGAGGCCGCGCGGGCCGGTACCGATCACGGCGATGCGGTGGGTCATCGGCGGCTCACCCCACCGTCTGCATGAACGGCGCGACCATGCGCGCGGCGTCGGTCGGCAGGTCCCGGCCGCGCACCATCACCGTGCAGCGGTCCACCTCGGCCAGTCCGCGCGCCACCGCCCAGTCCCGCAGCTCCGGACCGGCGTCGAGCGCGCACTCCAGGCGGACGGGCCGGGACTCCCCCGCCACCAGGTCGGTGATCAGTGCCTGCGCCGTACGCGGGTCGGGGGCGACGACCGGGCCTACGGCGAGGCGGCCCGCGTTGGGCCAGGCGGCGGCGTAGGCGATGACGTGACCCAATCCGGGCTCCCGGACGACCCGCAGACGCTCGGCGAAGTCCGGGAGCGCCTTGAGCAGCCGGGCCCGGTCGAAGCCGAGGACGTCGAGGTCCAGGGCGTGCAGTTCGCCGACGGCGCCCGGAGGCAGTGGCTCGGTCTCGACGCCGTACGACACGCCCGGCGGGGCGAACCGGCCGATGTGGTTGGCGACTTCGCGCACCACGCGGTAGCCCAGCCGCTCGTACAGCCGCCGCCCGGCGGGCGTCCCGTACAGGAACACGCTGTCCAGCGACTCCGCCTCGCGCAGCAGATGCTCCATCAGGCGGCGTCCCAGACCGCGGCGCTCGTGCGTGGACGCCACCAGCAGCATGCCGGCGGCGCCGACCCTGCCGTGGCGGGTGAGGACGATCGTCGCGATCAGCGAACCGTCGGGGGCGGTGACGCCCCAGCCCTCGCCGATGTCCAGCAGCAGCGCCCAGCGGCGCGGTTCGGCGGGCCAGCCGCGGTCGACGGCCAGGGCGACGCACTCCGGTATGTCGTCCGGGGTCAGGCGGCGGATCGGCGACAGCGGGTCACTCATGGGTCCCCTTTCGAACTGGGTGACGGACCGCCCTCACGATGCCAGCCCGTATTTCCGCCGGGCGCCCGGCGAGCTGTCCGCCAGGGGTCACGGCAGCATTTGGCCGCCTGTTCGCCTTCTCGGCGGGACGGTCGTGCGGTCATGCTCGTCGGGTGATGACGCGACGGTTCGACCGGGACCTGATGACCTGGTCCTACGAAATGCATCTGCAGTCCCTGCTGAGCGGCGAAGACATTCCCGGACTTCCTTTCGGTTCGGTCTTCGGCAGCGTTCCGGGCCGCAGCACCTCCAAGCGGCATTCCCACCAGGACGGGGAAATCTTCTTCGTGCTCGGCGGCGAGGCCGTGGTGGTGCTCGGCGAGGAGGAACGCACGCTGAGAAAGGGCGACGCCGTTTATCTGACGCCGTTCACCTTCCACGAGATCCGGAACGAGTCCGACGAGCCCTTCGACCTGGTGTCGGTCTACTGGGACAATCCGCAGGCCGCCGCGAAGGCGCTGGAAGAGCTTCCCGCACGCGGGCAACTCCCGCAGTCCGTTCGCGTGTTCTGCCCGCCGCCCACCCCCAACGGCGGACTGCACCTCGGCCACCTGGCCGGACCGTACGTCCGCGCGGACCTGTTCGCCCGCGCCCTGCGCTCGATGGGCCGCCCGGCGCGGTATGTCACCGGCACCGACGACCACCAGTCCTACGTCGCCGCCGCGGCCCGCCTCACCGGCAGCACCCCCGCCGCCGTCGCAGGCGAGCAGGGCGACCGGATCGTGCGCACCCTCCGCGCGGCCGGTGTCGACCTCGCCCGCACCACCCGCCCCGGCGGCGACGCCGGGCACGCGGAGCGGATGCGGGAGTGGTTCGAGCAGCTGGCCGCGTCCCCGGCGGTCTCCGCGCGCACCGAGCCCACCGCGTACTGCGCCGACTGCGACCTCACCCTGTTCCAGGCGTTCGCCCGCGGCACCTGCCCCAGCTGCCGGGAGAGCAGCGACGGCGAGATCTGCGAGGCCTGCGCCCGCCCCAACCAGGCCCGTGAGCTGCTGGACCCGCACTGCCGGATCTGCGGCGCCGCCGCCTCCGAGCGCGAGGAGACCGGCCTGTGGCTGGACCTCGGGCGGTTCGCCGAGCGGCTGCGCGCCCACCTGGCCCGCACCGCCCTCTCGCCGGACCTGCGGGACGTCGTGGAGCGGCTGCTCGACGACCCGCGCGGCCTGCCGCCGTACCGCCTCACCCGCACCACCGACTGGGGCGTGCCCGTCGGCGACGACCCGGCACAGCGCCTCGACCCCTGGGCGGACCTGGCCCTGACCTTCCTGGACGCCAACCGCGCGGAGACCGCCGAGCACGGCCCCGCCGACACGGCGCTCTTCCTCGGCCTGGACAACGGCTTCTTCTACGCCGTGCTGCTGCCCGCGCTGGCCTTCGCCACCGGCACCGAGGAGTACCTGCCGACGTCGTACGTGACGAACCGGTTCCTCCAGCTGGACGGCGCCAAGTTCTCCACCAGCCGCGGCCACGCCGTGTGGGCGGACGACGCGCTCGCCGGCTCCGACCCGGACGCCGTGCGCCTCGCGCTGCTGCGCGCCGCGCCCGAGGGCCGCGAGACCAGCATGTCCCGCGCCACCGCCGAGGCCTGCGGCGACGACCCGCTCTACCGGGCGGCCCGCGCCTGGCTGGGCGACTTCGCCGACCTGGCCAAGCGGTACGGGCAGCAGGTGCCGGGCACCGGCGCGTGGACGGACGCGCAGCGCGAGTTCTACCGCTACCTGCAGTCCGTCACCCAGGAGCTGGACGGGCTGCTGCTGCCCGCCGCGTTCTCCGCGCGCGGCTACATCCGCCTGCTCGACGGGCTGGTGGCACGCGCCGAGGAGTTCCGGGCCACCGAGGAGCCGCTGCGCGGCATCCGCTCGCAGGCCGAGGAGACCCGCACCAGCCTCGCCCTGGAGTACCTGGCCGCGAAGGTGTTCGCCGCGCTCGCCTGGCCGGTGCTGCCGCACCTCGCCGAGCGGGTGCAGAGCTGGCTGGGCCTGCCCGCCGTACCGGAGCGCGAGGCGGCGTGGACGTTCCTGCCGTCCGGCACCACCCCCGAATTCCCCGCAGCCGTCTAGTCGTCCAGCCGCCTAGGAAAAGACATGACCAGCCACATACACGACCTCATCGGTATCGGTTTCGGCCCCGCGAACCTGGCGCTCGCCATCGCGCTGGAAGAGGAGGAGGCGGGCCTCGACGCGCTGTTCCTGGAATCCTCCCCGGCGCACACCCCGTGGCAGAGCGGAATGATGCTGCCCGGCTCCGACATCCAGAACCACCCGGTCCGCGATCTCGTCTCCCTACGGAATCCGCGCAGCCGCTACAGCTTCGTCAACTTCCTTTTCGAGCACGGCCGGCTCCTCGACCATCTCAACCTTCCGACGGAATTCCCGCTGCGCAAGGAATACGCCCAGTACATCGACTGGGTCGCCGGGCATTTCGCGGATCTGGTGGAATACGACACCCAGGTGACCGAGGTGAGCGTCGTTCCCGGCGAGGACGGCCCGCTCTACGAGGTGACCTCCGCCGACGGCCGACGCCGCCACGCCCGCACTCTCGTCGTCGGCACCGGCCGCGCCCCGTACGTCCCCGCTCCCTTCGACACGGTGGACGACCCGCGCGTCTGCCACCTCACCCGCTTCCTGCCCACCCTGGAGGCGCTGCCGGAGACCCCGCGCCGTATCGCGGTCGTCGGCGGCAGCCAGAGCGCGGTCGAGCTGACCCTGGACCTCTCGCACCGCTTCCCGGACGCGCGGATCACCGTGTGGTCGCGCTCGCACTCGCTGCGCGAGAAGGACACCAGCCCGTTCAGCGAGGAGGGCTACTTCCCGCAGTTCACCGAGTACTACTACCGGGCCTCCCGGGACGCCAAGCGCGCCCTCGACGCCTATATGCGCCCGACGAACTACTCAGCGGCCGACGGCGACGTGCTGCGCGAGCTGTACGTGAAGATGTACGAGCAGCGCCTCGACGGCGACCCCCGCATCCGCGTCCTCGGCAACCGGCACCTCACCGAGGCCCTGCCCGGTCCGGACGGCGTCCGCCTGACCGCCCGCGAGACGGTGACCGGCGAGATCGAGGAGGACCGCGCCGACCTGGTCGTCCTCGCCACCGGCTTCCGCGATCTCGGCCCCGGCGAGCGGCAGGACCGCTTCCCGCGCGTGGTGGCCGGCATCGCCGACCGGTTCGCCTACGACGCCGACGGTCATCTCCGGGTCTCCGCCGAGTACCTGGCCGAGCCCGTGTCCGGCGCGGACACCCCGCCGCTGTTCCTGAACGGCCTGTGCGAGTCCTCGCACGGCATCGGCGACGCGGGCTCCTTCAGCCTGCTGTCGCTGCGCGCCGCCACCCTTGCCGGCGCCCTGAGCGATCTCGCCTCCGCGACCGTCACCGGCACCCCGCTCCCGATCGCGGCCTGAACCGACGTACCCCTAGGAGAGACCCCATGTACCCGGACGTCGCGCCGGAATCGGAAGTCCGCAGCTACAGCCGCGACTGGCCCACCCTGTTCACCCACGCCCGCGGCTCCCGCGTGACGGACGCGCGCGGACGCTCGTACCTGGACTTCTTCGCCGGGGCGGGCACCCTCAACTACGGCCACAACCCGGCCCCGTTGAAGAAGGCGCTGCTGGCGTACCTGGAGGACGACGGCATCACCCACAGCCTCGACCTGTTCACCGCCGCCCGCACCGACTTCCTGCGCGCCCTCCAGCAGCACGTCCTCGCCCCGCGCGGCCTGGACTACCGGGTGCAGTTCCCCGGCCCGACCGGCACCAACACCGTGGAGGCCGCGCTGAAGCTGGCCCGCAAGGTCACCGGCCGGCAGACCGTGGTGGCGTTCACCGGCGCCTTCCACGGCATGTCGCTGGGCTCCCTCGCGGTCACCGGCAACGAGGCCAAGCGGGCGGGTGCCGGGGTGGGTCTCGGCCATGTCCACCGGCTGCCGTACGACGGGTTCGCGGGCGGCACGGTCAACGGGCCCGCCCTTCTCGACGCCATGCTGACCAGCGGCAACAGCGGCCTGGACCGGCCCGCCGCGGTGATCGTCGAGACGGTGCAGGGCGAGGGCGGTGTGCAGGTGGCGTCCGCCGAGTGGCTGGGCGAGCTGGCCCGGGTGTGCCGCCGGCACGGCATGCTGCTGATCGTCGACGACGTCCAGATGGGCTGCGGACGCACCGGGCAGTTCTTCAGCTTCGAGGCGTCGGGCGTGGTCCCGGACATCGTCTGCCTGTCCAAGGCGCTCAGCGGCTACGGCCTCCCGCTCGCCCTCACCCTGTTCCGCCCCGAGCTGGACGTCTGGGCGCCCGGCGAGCACAACGGCACCTTCCGCGGCCACAACCTGGCCTTCGTCACCGCGGCCGCCGCCCTGCGCGAGTACTGGCGGGACGGTGCCCTGGAGCAGCGCACCCTGCGGCGCGCCGAGCAGGTCGGGGACCGGCTGCGCGAGCTGCCCGGCGCCCGGGTGCGGGGCCGGGGCCTGGTGTGGGGTGTGGAGTTCGACGACCCGGCGCTCGCCGGACGGGTCAGTCACGCCGCCTTCGAGCGGGGCCTGCTCGTGGAGACCTCCGGCGCCCGCGGCGAGGTGGTCAAGCTGCTGCCGCCGCTGACCGTGTCGGACGCGGAGCTGGAGGAGGGCCTGACGCTGCTGGAGGAGTCGGTGGCGGCGGTGACGTCCCCGGCCGTCCGGATCCCGCTGGCGGCGTGAACCGCCCGCACCCCTCCGCCACCGGCCGCCCGGACCCCAGCGACCTGCCCGCCTGGCTCTGGCCGCCCGAGCCGTACGCCCTTCACGCCCTTCACGCCCCTCAGGAGCCCCCTGTCATGACCACCGTCCCCTTCTCCGTCCTCGTCGAGGACGTGGACCTCACCCCCGACTCCGGCGGCTTCCCCGGCGACGTCCTGGACGGCGACCCGCGGATGAGCACCGCCGTGCTGTGGGCCGCCGAGGACCGGGCCGTCGTACGCGGCGTCTGGGAGTGCGAGCCGGGACGTTTCACGTGGAACTTCCCCCGCAACGAGACCCTCGTCGTGCTGCGCGGCCACGCCCGCGTCCGCGTCGAGGGAGGGCCGGAGCTGACCCTCTCCCCCGGTGCCGTCGCCGCCTTCCGGACCGGCGACCGCACGCTCTGGGAGGTCACCGAGACCCTCCGCAAGGTGTTCGTCGTCGACTCGGCGAACTGACCATCACCATCCGTCCGTTCAGGAGCCCCTCATGCCCAGCACCACCCCGACCGCCGTGGTCACCGGCGCCGGCAGCGGCATCGGTGCCGCCACCGCGCGGCGCCTGGCCGCCGAAGGCCACCACGTGGTCCTCACCGGCCGCCGCGCCGACCGCCTGGAAGTCGTCGCCAAGGAGATAGAGACGGCCGGCGGCAGCGCCACGGTCCGCCCCCTCGACATCACCGACCAGGACGCCGTCCGCGCGTTCGCCGCGTCCCTGGACCGGGTCGACGTCCTGGTGAACAACGCGGGCGGGGCGATCGGCGCCGAGTCCGTCGCCGACGCCGACCCTGCCGACTGGCGGGCGATGTTCGAGGTCAACGTCCTCGGCACGCTCCATGTCACCCAGGCGCTGCTGCCCGCGCTGACCGCCGCCGAGGGCACGGTGGTCGTGCTCTCGTCGACCGCGGCGTTCACCGCGTACGAGGGCGGCGGCGGTTATGTCGCCGCCAAGCACGGCGCGCACGCCCTCGCCGGGACCCTGCGCCTGGAGCTGTGCGGTGCGCCCGTGCGGGTCCTGGAGATCGCGCCCGGCATGGTCCGCACCGACGAGTTCGCCGTGAACCGCTTCCGCGGCGACGCCGGCAAGGCCGCCGCCGTCTACGCGGGCGTCCCGGACCCGCTCACCGCCGAGGACGTGGCGGACACGATCGGCTGGGCCGTGACCCGCCCGCCGCATGTGAACGTCGACCTGCTCGTGGTCCGCCCGCGCGCCCAGGCCGCCCAGCACAAGGTGCACAGACAACCGTGACCCACTCTCCGCATCCACGTCAGGACACCCCATGGAAATAGGGCTGCTCACGCTCGCGGCCTTCGTCGCCGGCTTCATCGACAGCATCGCCGGCGGCGGCGCGCTGATCCTCGTGCCCGCCGTGCTGTTCGCCGGCTACTCGCCGCAACTCGCCCTCGGCACCGAGAAGTACGTCTCCACGGTCGGCACCCTCGCCGCGCTGTGGAACTTCGCCCGCAGCAAGAAGGTCGTGTGGAAGCTGGTCGGCGCGGGCGTCGTCTTCGCGCTCGCCGGGGCCTTCGTCGGCGCCAAGGTGATCCTCGCCTTCGACGCCGAGACCATCGGGAAGATCGTCACCTTCCTGATCCCGTTCGGCCTGCTGCTGACCCTGCTGCCCAAGCGCAACCGCCGCGCCGAGACCCTCCAGGAACTGCACGGCCTCACCCTGTGGCTGTGGACGCCGCTGCTCTGCTTCGGCATCGGCTTCTACGACGGCTTCTTCGGGCCCGGCACCGGCTCGATGCTGATCCTCGGCTTCCATCTGGTGCTGCGCATGGGCCTGCTGGAGTCCTCGGCCACCTCCAAGGTGTTCAACCTCGCCTCGAACGTGGGCGCGCTGATCGCCTTCGTGATCTCCGGCCACATCCTGTGGCTGATCGGCATCCCCATGCTTCTCGCGAACATCGCGGGCAACTGGATCGGCAGCAAGGCCGCCGTGAAGGGCGGCGCGAAGATCGTCCGCGCGACGCTCGTCGCCTCCCTCTCCGTGCTGTTCGTCTCTCTGACCCTGCGCTACGTCGTCTGACGCCCGTCGGACGCTCCACCACACACCGGCACCGCACCGAGGTGCCGTACCAACAGGGGGAATCCCGTATGTCATCCGCCATGAGCGTGACCGCACTCAGACCGGTCGTCGAGCTGGAGCTGGCCGATGCCGAGTCGGCCCGCGTCGGCGAGCGGATCGCCGCCGCGCTGCCGCCGGACGGTCTGGACCCGGACCGCGAGCCGGGCATCCTCGCCCGGATCGGCGCGGAGGCGCTCGCCTCCTCGGTCGCGGCCGAGCTGATCGACGAACTCCGCGGCTTCCCGCGCTCGGGCGCCTCGGTCGTCGTCCTGCGCAATCTGCCCCGCCAGGCCGTCTGGCCGGCCTCGCCGACCGCCGGCTGGTGCGCCGAGCGCGAGCTGTCCGCGCTGAACGCGCTGCACATGGGCATCGTGCAGCTGATGGGTCTGGCGCCGTTCGCCGTCGAGTACGAGAACGCGGGCCATCTGATGCGCAACGTCTGCCCGACGCCCACGGCGGCGGGCACCACCAGCTCATGGGGGGCCGACACCGAGTTCTTCTGGCACACCGACAACCCGCACCTCGACTTCGGCGACCCCGGCTCCGACCCGCGCCGCTACATCCCGCGCTATCTGACCTTCACCGGCATCCGCAACGAGGAGGCCGTCCCGACCGACGTCATGCCGCTGCCCTACCTGGAGCAGACGCTCGACGCCGGTCTGCGGGCCGCGCTCGCCGAACCGCTCTACGACATCACCGCCCCGGACTCCAACCGCACCGGCGAGACCCTGACCGGCGTTCCGCTGCTGGACGCGGCCGGCCGGGTGCGCTTCGACCGCGGCCACACCACCGCCGCCGGTGCCGCCGGCGTGACCCCGCTGGCCCGCTTCACCGAGCTGCTCGCCGAGGCCCCGTACGAGAGCCTGGTCCTCGGCGCCGGGGACTTCCTCGCCTTCGACAACTACCGCACCCTGCACCGCAGGGTCGGCTTCACCCCGGCCCCGCCCGGCCGCGCCCGCTGGCTGCGCCGCCTGTACGCCGGCTGAGGACCGGGCCCCCGGGTCAGCCGCCGGGCCACACGATGGACTGCGTCTCGCTGTACGCGTGCAGCGCGTAGGAGCCGCAGTCCCGGCCGACGCCGCTCTTGCGGAACCCGCCGAACGGCGCTTCCATGTTGCGGCCGACCGTGTTGACCCCGACGCCGCCGGCCCGCAGCCGCCGGGCGACCCGGAACGCCCTCGCCACGTCCGCCGACCAGACGTAGTCGATCAGTCCGTAGTCGGAGTCGTCGGCGAGGGCGACGCCCTCGTCCTCGTCGTCGAAGGGGATCACCACGACCACCGGCCCGAAGATCTCCTCCCGGGCCACCCGCTGGTCGTTGGCGCAGTCGGCGAGGACGGTGGGGGCGACGTAGAACCCCCGGTCGGTGGCGGGCCGCTCCCCTCCCGCCACGACGACGGCCCCCTCCTTCCGCCCCAGCTCGACGTACGCCTCGACCCGCTCCCGGTGCGCCGCCGAGATCACCGGGCCCACCACGGTCCCGGCCTCCCGCGGATCGCCGACCGTCAGCCGCCCGGCGTAGGCGGCCAGCCGCTCCACGACCCGCTCGTACACCCCGCGCTGCGCCAGCACCCGCGTCGGCGCCGTGCAGATCTGCCCGCTGTAGAAGGAGAAGGTCGTCCCGATCCCGGCCACGGCCGCGCCGAGGTCCGCGTCGTCGAAGACGAGCGCCGCGCCCTTCCCGCCCAGCTCCATCAGCTGCCGTTTCATGTCCCGCCCGCACACCTCGGCGATACGGCGCCCGACGGCCGTTGACCCGGTGAAGCTGACCATGTCGACGTCGGGCGAGCCGACGACGGCCTCCCCGACCGCCACCTCCCGCCCCGACACGACGTTCACCACCCCGGCGGGCACCCCGGCCGCCTCCAGCGCCTCCGCCATCCGGTACACGGACAGCGGATCCTGCGGCGCGGGCTTCACCACCACGGTGTTCCCCATGGCGAGCGCGGGCGCGATCTTCCCGGCGGCATTGGCCCAGGGGTTGTTGTACGAGGTGACGCAGGCGACGACCCCGACCGGCTGCCGCACCGCCAGCGCCCCCATCACCCCGTCCCGCCCGACCTGCGGCGGCACCGCCCACTCCGCGGGCTCCACGCGCGCGTACCGCCGGAACCGCGCGGCGGCCACCCCCACCTGCATCCCGCGCGCGGTCGCCGTCGTCGCCCCGGTCTCCGCCTGGGCCAGCTCCGCATACGGCCCCAGCCGCGTCCGGATGATCTCCGCGGCCCGCGCCAGCACGGCCGCCCGCTCCTCGGCCGGCGTGCGCGACCACGTCCCGAACGCCTCACGCGCTGCGGCACAGGCGTCCCGCGCCTGCGCCGCGGAGGCCTCCGGGGCCCACCCGACGGTCTCCTCACTCGCCGGATCGACGACGGCGTAGTGGCCGCCGTCCGGCTCGGTCCACGCCCCGCCCACGAACAGCCGCTGACCGTTCCGCCGGCCGCTCACCGGGTGCTCACCGTCCGGGTGTCCCGCCCCGACCGCAGCACCCGCCCCGGCACGGCCCCGGTCACCGCGTCGTCCCGGATGGCCTCGACCCCGTTGACCCACACGGCCCGCACCCCGAGCGCCTTCGAATCCAGCCGGGGACTGTCACCCGGCAGGTCATGCACCAGCGTGGCCGGAGCGGCGTCGACGCGCTCCGGGTCGAAGAGGACCAGGTCCGCATGCCAGCCCTGCCGGATCCGCCCCCGCTCGCGCAGCCCGAACAGCCGCGCCGGGTCGTCGGTCAGCATCTTCACCGCCTGCTCCAGCGGCACCAGCTTCCGCCCGCGCAGACAGTCGCCGAGGAACCGGGTGGTGTACGGCGCCCCGCACATCCGGTCCAGATGGGCGCCCGCGTCGGAGCCGCCCAGCAGGACGTCCTCGTGCCGCCAGGTCTCGGCGCGCAGCGCCCAGGACGCCGGGTCGTTGTCGGTGGGCATGGGCCACAGGACCGTACGCAGGTCGTCGTTGGCGCAGATCTCCACCAGGCACGCGAAGGGATCCAGCCCGCGCTCCTCGGCGATGTCCCGGACGACCCGCCCGGTCAGACCGCGGTTGGCCTCGCTGTACGTGTCGCCGATGACGTACCGACCGAAGTTCGTCAGCCGCCGGAAGACGCCGGCCTCCCTGGAGTCGGCGCGCCGCAGCATCTCGGCCCGTACCTCGGGGTCCTTCAGCCGGGCGATCCGCTCGGGCACGGGCAGCCCGAGGATTGGCCCCCACCCGGGGATGAGGTTGAGCGCGCAGAAGGTGCCGAGCGACATGTTCATCGGCGTCAGGATCGGCATGGTCAGCGCGACGACCCGGCCGCCCGCCTTCCGGGCCCGCTCGCTCGCCAGCAGCTGCCGGGGCACCCGCTCCGGGACGGCCGCGTCGATGGTGAGCACGTTCCAGTTGAGCGGCCGCCCGGCCGTCGCGCTCAGCTCCGCCAGCAGCTCGATCTCCGCGTCGCTGAACTGGTCGAGACACCCCGCGACAATCGCCTCGATCTGCGTCCCCTCGTGCTCCCCGACCGCCCGCGCCAGCGCCAGCAGCTCGGCCGGCCGCGCATGCCGGGAGGCCACGGGCTGCCCGTCCCCGTCGGAGTGCGTGGACGACTGCGTGGTGGAGAACCCCCAGGCCCCCGCCTCCATCGCCTCGTGCAGCAGCCGCACCATCGCGGCGAGCTGGTCCTCGGTGGGCTGTCCCCCTGTGGCCTCCGCGCCCATCACATACCGCCGCAGCGCACAGTGCCCCACCATGAACCCCGCGTTCACGGCGATCCGCCCCTCCAACGCGTCCAGATACTCCCCGAACCCGTGCCACCCCCAGGGCGCCCCCTCCTCCAACGCCACCAGCGACATGCCCTCGACCTTGGCCATCATGCGCCGGGTGTAGTCGGCGTCCTCGGGACGGTCCGGGTGGAGGGGCGCGAGGGTGAACCCGCAGTTCCCGGCGGCGACGGTGGTCACTCCGTGGTTGAGGGAGGGCGTGGCGTACGGATCCCAGAAGAGCTGGGCGTCGTAGTGGGTGTGGGGGTCGACGAACCCGGGGGCGAGGATGAGGCCGGAGGCGTCCTCGGAGGTCCGGGACTGCTCGGTGACGGTGCCGACGACGGCGATACGCCCGTCCTGGAGACCGACATCGGCGACGTACGCGGGTGCACCCGTGCCGTCCACAACGGTCGCACCCTTGATGACGTGATCAAGCATGGACATTGCCTCCGCCTCAAGCCCCCTGCCGGAACCGCGAAGTCCGATGAACCGGATCCGTGTCGACCTTCGGAATCACGTGCTCCCCGATCAGCCGGATCGTCTGCAACGTCTCCTCCTTCGGCACCCCCACCGGCAACCCGAAGCTCAGCTGGTCCGCCCCCGCCTGCTCCCACCGCTCGCACTGCCGCAGCACCTCGTCCGGATCCCCGCAGATCAGCAGCTCCTCCTCGATGAGCAGCTCGATGAACTCCGCGGTGTACTCGGGCAGCGTCTCCGGCCACACGGGGAACCCCTCGGGCCGCGGGAAGGTGTCGTGATACCGGAAGACGAGAGACGGCAGGTAGTGCAGTCCGCCGTTCACGGCGATCCGTATCGCCTCCTCGTGCGTGGGCGCACAGATCGCCGTCGTCGTCACCATCACGTTGTCGTTCACGAAGTCCCCGACGGGCTCCGCGTCCACGACCGCCGTCTTGTACTGCTCCAGCACCCACTCCATGTCGGAGACCTTCTGCACGCTGAAGCCCAGCACCCCGAGCCCCTTCTTCGCCGCCATCGCGTACGACGGCGGCGACCCGGCCGCGTACCACATCGCCGGGTGCGACTTCCCGTACGGCTTCGGCAGGACCTTCCGCGGCGGCAGCGACCAGTGCTTGCCCTGGAAGCCCTCGTACTCGTCCTGGAGCCACATCTTCGGGAACTCGGCGATGGTCTCCTCCCAGATCTCCTTGGTGTGGTTCATGTCGGTGATGCCGGGCAGGAAGCCCAGGATCTCGTGCGACCCGGCGCCGCGCCCGCTGCCGAACTCGAAGCGGCCCTCGCTGAGGTGGTCGAGCATGGCGACCTTCTCGGCGACCTTCACCGGGTGGTTGACCTGCGCGAGCGGGTTGAAGATCCCGGAGCCGAGGTGGATGCGCTCGGTGGCGTGGGCGAGGTAGCCGAGGAAGACGTCGTTGGCGGAGAGGTGCGAGTACTCCTCCAGGAAGTGGTGCTCGGAGGCCCACGCGTACTTGAACCCCGCCCGGTCCGCCGCGATGACGTACTCGGTCTCCTCCATCAGCGCCTTGTGCTCGGCGAGCGGGTCGGTCTCGGCGCGCTTGCCGACGTATCCCTGGACGAAAAGGCCGAATTCCACGGGGTTCACCGTCCCTCTCCGACGATATCTGACGAGTCGTCAGTTCAGCCGACTCTGACACCGGGCGCACGGACCGTCAATAGCTGACGGTACGTCAGATGACACTCACCCCCGCCAGCCATCCGCCATCGATCACGAACGGCTGCCCGGTGATGTACGACGAGTCCGCGCAGCTCAGGAAGAGCGCGAGCCGCGCCACCTCCTCCGCCCGGCCGATCCGTCCCAGCGGCACCAGCCGGCGGTACAGCTCGTCCAGCGCCCGCGCGGTCTCCTCCGCGTCCGCCTCCGGGTCGAGCCGCGCCGGATTGGACATGGCGGTGTCGACGGCGCCGGGGCACACGGCATTGACGCGAATCCCCCGGTGTGCCAGCTCCAGCGCGGCGACCCGGGTCAGCCCGAGGATGGCGTGCTTGGTCGCGGCGTACGCGCCCACCGCGGCCATCCCGGTGACGGCCGTGTAGGAGGCGGTGTTCACGATCGTGCCGCCGTCGGTCATCGCGGGCGCCACGGACCGGATGCCGAGAAAGCACCCGACCTGGTTGACCCGCACCACCTGCATGAACTCGTCGAGCGGCGTGTCGACGAGGGCGTTGAACCGCAGGATCCCCGCGTTGTTCACCAGCCCGTCGATCCGCCCGTACGCGTCCACGGCCACCCGCACGGCATCCCGCCAGTCGGCCTCCTCGCCGACGTCGAGATGGACGTACCGCCCCCCGGTCTCCTTGGCCACCGCCTCGCCCTGCTCGTCGAGCACATCGGCGAGCACCACCCGTGCCCCCTCCTCGGCGAACAGCCGCGCCTCCTGCTCCCCCTGTCCGCGCGCCGCCCCGGTGACGAGGACGACCCGCCCGTCCAGCTTTCCCATAAGCCCTCCCTGCTACAGCTGTGGCGCGACCTCCGCGCCGAACGCCGCGATCTGGTCGACGAGTTCACCGCGGCTCCGGCAGCGGAACCGCACCTGCACCTGGTGCACGCCCATCGCGCGGTAGGCCCGCAGCGACTCGGCGAGCGCGCCGGGCGGCCCGGCGAGGGTGCGGCGGCCGACGTCCCAGGCCGGCCGCCCGACGTACAGCGGCTCGGCGATCGCGCCGACGGTGAAGGGCCGCGCCGCGAGCCCGGCCTCGGCCCGCAGCCGCGTGATCCGCTCGATCTGCGCGGGCAGCCGCTCCCTGGGATCGCCCTGCGGCAGCCATCCGTCCCCCTTGAGCGCTGCCCGGCGCACGGCGGCGGGCGAGGAGCCCCCGACCCACACCGGGACCCGCGCCTGGGCCGGCCGGGGCCGCTGGCCGAGCCCCTGGAAGTCGTGGAGCTTCCCGTGGTGTTCGGGGTACTCCTCCGGACCGAGGGCGGCGCGCAGCGCGTCCACGCACTCGTCCAGCACGGCCCCGCGCCGCCGGAAGTCGGCCCCGAGCGCCTCGAACTCCTCCCGGACGTGCCCGGCGCCGACCCCGAGGATCAGCCGCCCGCCGCCGAGGTGGTCGAGGGTGGCGTACTGCTTGGCCGTGACCAGCGGATGCCGCAGGCCGACGACGGCGACGTGGGAGAGCAGCCGCACCCGCTCCGTGTGTGCCGCGACGTACGCCAGGGTGGCGACGGGGTCGTACCAGACCGTGCTCATCGCGGCGGCGAGCCGGCGCGGGATCGCGACATGGTCGCAGCACGCGACGTAGTCGAACCCGGCGCGGTCGGCGGCCCGCGCGACGGCGACCAGGTCCTCCGGCCCGGCGGCGGCCTCCCAGGGCTCGGCGTACAGCGTGCTCTGGGACTGGACGGGCAGCTGCATGCCGTAGCGGAGCCCGCCGGGGCTCATGGCACCCACAGCCCGTCGGCGGTGAGCCCGAGCAGGTCGATGGCGTTGCCGCGCACGATCCGCTCGACGACGTCCGGATCCAGGTGCCCCATCTGCGCCTCGCCGACCTCGCGCGACTTCGGCCAGGTGGAGTCGGAGTGCGGGTAGTCGGTCTCGTACAGGACGTTGCCGACGCCGATGGAGTCGAGGTTGCGCAGCCCGAAGGCGTCGTCGAAGAAGCAGCCGTGGACGTGCTCGGCGAACAGCTCGGAGGGCGGCCGGTGCACCTTGTCGGCGACACCGCCCCAGCCGCGGTTCTCCTCCCAGACGACGTCGGCGCGTTCCAGGATGTAGGGGATCCACCCGATCTGCCCCTCGGCGTACATCACCCTCAGCCCCGGGAAGCGTTCGAACTTGCCGCTCAGCAGCCAGTCGACCATCGAGAAGCAGCAGTTGGCGAAGGTGATGGTGGAGCCGACGGCGGGCGGGGCGTCGGCGGAGGTGGAGGGCATCCGGCTGCTGGAGCCGATGTGCATGGCGATGACGGTGCCGGTCTCGTCGCAGGCGGCGAGGAAGGGGTCCCAGTCGTCGGTGTGGATCGAGGGGAGACCGAGATACGGGGGTATCTCGGAGAAGGCGACGGCGCGGACGCCCCGCGCGGCGTTCCGCCGTACCTCCGCGGCGGCCAGCTCGGCGTCCCACAGGGGGATGAGGGTGAGCGGGATGAGCCGCCCGTGGGCCTCCGGGCCGCACCACTCCTCCACCATCCAGTCGTTGTAGGCGCGGACGCAGAGCAGCCCCAGCTCGTGATCGGCGGCCTCGGTGAAGGTCTGGCCGCAGAATCGGGGGAAGGTCGGGAAGCACAGGGCGGACTGGACGTGGTTGACGTCCATGTCGGCGAGGCGGGCGGGGACGTCGTAGGACCCCGGACGCATCTGCTCGTACGTGATGACCTCGAGCCTGATCTCGTCCCTGCCGTAGCCGACGGCGGTGTCGAGCCGGGTCAGCGGGCGGCGCAGGTCCTCGTAGACCCACCAGTCGCCGATGGGCCCGTCGTCCGTGCCCGGGGTGCCCATGACGGGCTTGAAGCGGCCGCCGAGGAAGGTCATCTCCTTCAGCGGGCCGCGGACGATCCGCGGCCCCGTGTCCTTGTACCTGGCCGGGAGCCGGTCCTGCCAGACGTTCGGCGGCTCGACGGTGTGGTCGTCGACGGAAATGATGCGCGGAAACGTGTCCATGGGGGCAAGGTAGCGCTGATCTGACGGTCCGTCAGCTAGTGGGCCCTGCGAAGAGGCGGTGAGGGTCACGTGAACCGGCCGCCGACCTCTTCGGTATCGGCTGTGATCGGCATCTCGCGCGGCTGACGCATCCGCCATGAACAAGGCAAACTGACAGGGTTGCTCAGGATGTCTAGGGGGACGGCGATGGACGGGCTACCGCGAGTGCCGGCGCAGCGGCGTCCGGGCTCGGTGGAACCGGCGGCGCTGCGCTTCGGCGTGCTCGGGCCGGTGCGCGCCTGGCGCGGCGACGAACCGCTGAACACCGGCTCACCCCAGCAACGCGCCCTGCTGGCCGCCCTGCTGCTGCGCGAGGGCCGTACGGCGACGGCCGCCGAGCTGATCGACGCGCTGTGGGGCGAGGAACCGCCCTCCCAGGCGCTCGCGGCGGTCCGCACCTACGCCTCCCGGCTGCGCAAGGCGCTGGACGCGGGCGTCCTGGTCAGCGAGTCCGGCGGCTATGCGATCCGGGGCCTCGGCGAGGGCGCGCTGGACCTCGGCACGGCCCAGGAACTGGCGGTGGAGGCGGAGAAGGCCAGGGCCGCCGGGGACCTGTGCCACGCCCGCGAGACCCTGAACCGGGCGCTGTCCCTGTGGGACGGCGAGACGCTGGCGGGAGTGCCGGGCCCGTACGCGGAGGCGCAGCGGGTGCGCCTGGAGGAGTGGAGGGTGCAGCTCCTCGAATCCCGCCTGGACATGGACCTGGAACAGGGCTGCCACGCGGAGGCGGTCTCCGAGCTGACGGCCCTGACGGCGGCGCATCCCCTCCGGGAACGGCTGCGGGAACTGCTGATGCTGGCGTTGTACCGCAGCGGCCGCCAGGCGGAGGCCCTGGCCGTCTACGCCGACACACGCCGCCTCCTGGCCGACGAACTGGGCGTGGACCCCCGCCCCGGCCTGCGCGACCTCCAGCAACGCATCCTCCGCGCGGACCCCGGCCTGGCGGAGCCCTCCGCCCCGGTCGCCGAACCGGCGGTCGTCCCGGTCCGCCCGGCCCAGCTCCCGGCGACCGTCCCCGACTTCACCGGCCGCGCGTCGTTCGTCGCGGAGCTGAGCGAGGTGCTGGCCTCGTCGGAGACCGGGGTGATGGCGGTCTCGGCGCTGGCGGGCATCGGCGGCGTGGGCAAGACGACCCTCGCGGTCCACGTGGCCCACCAGGCCCGCACGGCCTTCCCGGACGGCCAGCTGTACGTCGACCTGCAGGGCGCGGGCCCGCGCGCGGCGGAACCGGAGACGGTTCTCGGCTCCTTCCTCCGCGCCCTCGGCACGCCGGACTCGTCGATCCCGGACTCGCTGGAGGAGCGCTCGGCGCTGTACCGCTCCGTCCTGGACGGCCGCCGCGTCCTCATCCTGCTGGACAACGCGAAGGACGCGGCCCAGGTCAGGCCCCTCCTCCCCGGCACCTCCGGCTGCGCGGCCCTGGTGACCTCCCGCGTCCGCATGGTCGACCTGGCCGGGGCCCACCTGGTCGACCTGGACGTGATGTCCCCGGACGAGGCCCTGGCCCTCTTCACCAAGATCGTCGGCGAGGAACGGGTGGCCTCGGAGCGGGAAGCGGCCCTGGACGTCGTCGCGGCCTGCGGCTTCCTCCCCCTCGCCATCCGCATCGCCGCCTCCCGCCTGGCGGCCCGCCGCACCTGGACGGTGTCGACCCTCGCCGCCAAGCTGGCCGACGAGCGCCGCCGCCTCGACGAACTGCAGGCCGGCGACCTCGCCGTCAAGGCCACCTTCGAACTCGGCTACGGCCAACTCGAACCGGCCCAGGCCAGGGCCTTCCGGCTGCTGGGCCTCGCCGACGGCCCCGACATCTCCCTGGCGGCGGCCGCGGCGGTCCTGGACCTCCCGGCGGACGAGACCGAGGACCTGCTGGAGTCCCTGGTCGACACCTCCCTCCTCGAATCCGCCGCCCCCGGCCGCTACCGCTTCCACGACCTCGTCCGCCTCTACGCGCGTGCGTGCGCGGAACGCGACGAGGAACCGCCGAGCGAGCGGGAGGCGGCGATGTCGCGGCTGCTGGACTTCTATCTGGCGACGGCGGCGGGGGTGTACGCGATCGAGCGGCCGGGGGACCGGCTGGTGGATCACCTGGAAGTGCCGGGATATCCCGGGCTGCCCTTCGAGGACCGGCACCAGGCGCAGGACTGGCTGTACGCCGAGGCGATCTGCCTGCTGGCCTGCGCACGGCAGTCGGCCGGCCGGGCGGAGACGCTGACGCGGGCCATCGACCTGCTGTGGGTCGCCCACGACCTGTCGGAGTCCGGCGCCAACTCCCGGGAGTACGAGGCCACCGCCAAGGCCCTGCTCGACGCCTCCCGCTCGCTGGGCACTCCCCGCGCGGAGGCACGCGCCCTGACGACCCTCGTCAACGTGCACCACGTGGGCGGCCGCTTCGAGCTGGCCGACAGCGAGGCCGAGCGGGCGATACGCCTCGCCCAGCAGGCCGACGACCTGTTCGCCGTCTGCTGGGCCCTCAACGCCCGCGGCATCATCGCGCTCTACCAGAACCGTCACGCCGACGGCGAGGAGCACCTGTCACGGGCCATCGAGTACTGCCGCACCATGGGCAACCGCCCCGGTGAGGCCAGCGCGCTGTGCAACCTGTCGCGGATCCACCTGGCCACCGGGCGGACGAAGAGCGCGGTCGCCCTGGCGCAGGAGGGCATCGACATCTACGACGCCATGGGGAACTCCATGCGCGGCGCGAACGCCCGCTACGCCCTGGGCCTCGCGCTCACCCAGAGCAGGGAACTCGACGCCGCGGCCCACCGCCTGCACGAAGCACTGGACGTGTTCCGCGACAGCCGTCAGCGCCTGTGGGAAGGCATGACCCTGTTCCGGCTGGCCGAGGTCGACCTCGCCGCTCGTCGCCCCGCGCAGGCCGCGACCAACGCCGAGCTGGCGCTGACCATCCTGCGCGGCATCGGCGGCGAATGGCGTCGCGGCAACGTCCTGACGGTCCTGGGCCGGGCCCTCGCCGGCATCGGCCAGACCGGCCGGGCCCGCGTCTGCTGGCAGGAGGCCCTCGGCATCTACGAGGAACTGGGGTCGCCGGAGGCCTCCGAGGTCCGTCTGCTCCTCAGCCCCGTGGAAGCCGCCTGACCTCCGGCCACGGCGTTCATCGTTCGTTTATCGCTTCCCGCCATGCTCGTCTCAGTCGATCCGTCGCGTCGGGGGGCAGGCGGGTCACTGCAGGGGCTCTCGCTCTGGCGAACTAGGGTGAGCGACCCAGAGGGCCCGTCCGGTCACCCACGGGGGAGTGTCCGGGCGGGCCCCGCCGACCCATCTACCTGAACTTGGCAACGGGAGTTGAACCAGATGAGCGACGCGCTCAAGCCCCAGGACCTGCACGCCACCGGCACCGAGGACGGCGGGGCCACCACGGAGGACCTGCACGCCACCGGCGGCGAGGCCACCACCGAGGACCTGCACGCCACGTCCGAGCCGGTCGAGACGAAGGACCTGCACGCCACGTCGGAGCCCTTCAAGCCGACGAAGTAAGCCTTCTCGCACGGGGATCGGCCGCGGCGGCGCGGAGGGGGAGCCGCCGCGGCCGTCGTGTGGGCAGCGGGTCGCGCAGGGGCGAATCTTGACGAACGGTCAGCCCGCCCGCGCCCCGCGCAGCTCCCCCTTCAGCACCTTGCCGCTCGCGTTCCTCGGCAGGCTCTCCATGAACTCGACCGCCCTCGGCACCTTGTAGTTGGCCATCTCGCGCCGCGCCCACGCGATCAGGTCGTCGGCGGTCAGCAGCGCTCCCGGTGTGCGGACGACGTACGCCTTGCCGACCTCGCCCAGGCGGGGGTCCGGTACGCCGACCACCGCGACGTCGGCCACGTCCGGGTGCCGGCCCAGGTGCTGTTCGATCTCCGCCGGGTACGCGTTGAAGCCGCCGACGACGAACATGTCCTTGAGGCGGTCGGTGATGCGCAGGTTCCCCGCGTCGTCGAGGACGCCCACGTCGCCGGTGTGCAGCCAGCCCTCGCCGTCCAGCACCTCGGCCGTCGCCGTCTCGTCCTCGTGGTAGCCGCGCATGACGTTGAAGCCCCGGACCAGGATCTCGCCGGGGGTGCCGGGGGGCGGCTCGGTTCCCTCGGGGGTCGTGAGCCTCACCTCCGTCCCCGGTATGGCCCGTCCGGACGTGGACGCGATGACCTCGGGGGCGTCGTCCCGGCGGCACATCGTGACGATGCCGGTGGCCTCGGAGAGGCCGTATGCCGTGAGGACCGTGCGCACGCCCAGTTCGTCCCGCAGGCGCTCCACCAGCCGCAGCGGCACCACGGCCGCCCCCGTCACCACCAGCCGCAGCGACGAGAGGTCGTACGCCGAGCGTGCGGGATGGTCCAGCACGGACTGGAGGAGGGTCGGCGGGCCCGGCAGGACCGTCACCCGTTCCGCCGCCATGCTCGCCAGGACGGTGTCCACGGTGAACACCGGCTGCGGGATCATCGTCGCGCCGCGCATCAGGCAGGCCAGTACGCCCGCCTTGTAGCCGAAGGTGTGGAAGAAGGGGTTCACGATCAGGTAGCGGTCGCCCTGCCGGAGACCGGCGAGGTCCGCCCAGGTCTCGTACGCCCTGAGCGTCTGCCCGTGGGTGATCATCACGCCCTTGGGGCGGCCCGTCGTCCCCGAGGTGAAGGTGATGTCGGACAGGCGGTCGGCGTGCAGGCCGCGCTCCCGCGCCTCGGCCTCCCCCGCTCCCACGCCCTCCCCGCTCGCCAGGAAGTCCTTCCACGTGCGGTACTCCGCGGGAGCGTCGTCCGCGAGGACCACCACGTGCTCCAGGTCCGGAAGGCCGCCCGTCGCGGCCAGCGCCCTGCGCAGGGACGCCACGTACGACGTGCCCAGGAACGTCCCGGTGACGAACAGCAGGCGCGCCCCGCTGCGGCGCAGCACGTCCGCCGCTTCCGCGCCCTTGAAGCGCGTGTTCAGCGGGACGAGCACCGCCCCGGCGGACACCGCGCCGAGCGCCGCGACGATCCACTCCAGCGAGTTGGGCGCCCACAGCGCGACGCGGTCTCCCACCCGGACGCCGTTCGCCAGGCACGCCGCCGTCGCGCGTTCCACGCGGGCGCCCAGTTCGGCGTAGGAGATCCGGGTGCGGCCGTCCACCACCGCCTCCGCGTCCGCGTACCGTTCGGCCGCCGAGCGGACCAGTTCCGGAATGCTTCGCATGGGCAGGTACCCCCGTCCGTATAGCTGACGCTTCGTCAGATTAGCTGTAACCTGACGCTCTGTCAGCCAGCTCTCCACTCCCGAACTCCCGCGCGGAGGCCCCATGCCCGGACTCAAGGACGCCACCGCCATCGTCGGCATAGGCCAGACCCGGTTCGCCAGACGGCTGCCCGAGGACGAGCGGACCCTCGCCTGCCGGGCCGTCCTCGCCGCGCTGGACGACGCCGGCATCGCGCCCGGGGAGGTCGACGCGCTCGCCTCCTACACGATGGAGGAGACCGACGAGGTGGAGCTGGCCAAGGCCCTCGGTCTCGGCGACCTCACCTTCTTCAGCAAGGTCGGCTACGGCGGCGGCGGTTCCTGTGCCACGGTCGCGCACCTCGCCGCCGCGATCGCCGCCGGCGCGGCCACGGTCGGGGTCGCCTGGCGGTCCCGGAAGCGGGGATCCGGACCGCGCCCGTGGACCGACACCGCGGCGCAACTGCCCACCCCCGCCCAGTGGACCCGGCCCTTCGGGCTGTTGCGGCCCGTCGACGAGATCGCCGTGCTCGCCCGTCGCTATATGCACGAGTACGGCGTGACCCGCGACCACCTCTTCAACGTCGCCCTCGCCTGCCGCAACCGGGCCAACCAGAACCCGGACGCGATGATGTACGACCGGCCGCTGACCCGCGAGATGTACATGTCGTCCCGCTGGATCAGCGAACCGCTCTGCCTCTTCGACAACTGCCTGGAGACGGACGGCGCCCTCGCCTGCGTGGTCGTCAGCGCCGAGCGCGCCCGGGACTGCCGCAACCGTCCCGTCTATGTCCACTCCGCCGCCCAGGGCCTGCCCGCCCAGCACCACGGCATGGTCAACTACTGGAACGACGACCCGCTCTCCGGCCCCTCCTGGACCGCCGCCCGGCATCTGTGGAAGCACGCCGACTTCGCCCCCCAGGACGTCGACGTGGCCCAGATCTACGACGCGTTCACCCCGCTCATCCCCCTCTCCCTGGAGGGCTACGGCTTCTGCGGCCGGGGCGAGGGCGGCGCCTTCACCGAGGGCGGGGCGCTGGAGATCGGCGGGCGGCTGCCCCTCAACACCGGCGGGGGCGGGCTCAGCGAGGCCTACGTGCACGGCTTCAACCTGATCAACGAAGGCGTCAAGCAGCTCCGCGGCACCGGCACCGCCCAGGTCCCCGGCGCCGCCACCTGCCTCGTCACCGCCGGCGAGGGTGTCCCCACGTCCGCGCTGCTGCTGAGGAGTTGACGATCACCGTGCTCCGTCCCGTCACCGATTCCGACGGCGCCCCCTTCTGGGAGTACGCCGCCCAGGGCGAACTCCGCGTCCAGGCCTGCGCCGACTGCGGCGAGCCGCGCTTCCCGCCCCGGCCCTGCTGCCCGTACTGCCAGTCCTTCGCGAGCGAGTGGCGGCGGACGACGGGGCGGGGCCGGGTGTGGTCGTACGTCGTGCCGCATCCGCCGCTGCTCCCCGACTACGCGGAACGGGCGCCGTACAACGTGATCGTGGTGGAGCTGGCCGACGCGCCACGGATCCGGCTGGTCGGGAATCTCGTCGAGCGGGCGGGTGCGCCTCTCGGCTCCTTCCCCGCCGACCGGGTGCGCATCGGGGCCGCGGTGCGGGTCGTCTTCGACGGCGCCGGGCTGCCGCAGTGGGTTCTGGAGCGGCCGTGAGCGGCCTGCTGGTCAGCGTGGACCGGGACACCGGCGTCGCCGTCGTCACCCTCGACCGGCCCGAGCGGCTCAACGCCATCGATCTCGCCACCGCCCGCGAACTCGCCGAGACCTGGCGGACTTTCCGGTACGACGACGGCGTACGGGCCGTCGTCCTCACCGGTTCCGGCGACCGGGCCTTCTGCTCCGGCATCGACCGGGACGCCGTCGTGCCGCAGCCCGCCTCCCCGTACAGCCAGGACGATCCGCTGCTCCGGATCGGCCCCAAGGCCAACGACCTGTGGACGCCGGTCGTCGCCGCTGTGGAAGGAATGGCGTGCGGCGGGGCCTTCTACCTGCTCGGGGAGGCGGAGTTCGTCGTGGCGGGCAGCGGCGCCACCTTCTTCGACCCGCACACCACCTACGGGATGGTCAGCGCGTACGAGTCGGTGCTGTTGGCGCAGCGGATGCCGTACGGCGAGGTCGCGCGTATGGCGCTCATGGGGGCCGCCGAGCGGATGAGCGCGCGGCGGGCGTACGAGCTCGGGCTGGTCTCCGAACTCACCGAGCCGGGCGGGGCGTTGGCCGCCGCCACCGCGTGCGCGGTCGTGCTCGCCGGGTATCCGGCCGGCGCGGTCCAGGGAACCGTACGGGCCCTGTGGACGACGCGGGAGGCCGTGGTGGCGCGGGGGTTCGCGCAGGCGCCCCATCTGGTCGCGCTCGGGAATCTGCCGCCGGAGCGGCAGGCCGAGCTGTTCCGGGGGCGCCTGCGGGAACACCGCGTCCGGTGAGCCGAACGCCCCGGCCTTACACCGCCGTACGCGTCACGTCGTCCAGCTCGCAGCTGCTGCCGCTGCCGTCGCCGCCGTCCGCGGGGACGTAGGAGGCGGCCACGTCGAGGGTGTCGGTGGAGCCCGCCGAGACGAACGGGATGGTGGACTCGCTGGTGCGCACCAGGGTGCCCTGGGGGTCCTTGAAGGTGACGCTGAACTCGTAGGTGTACGTGATGCTCGTGCTGGGGTTGCTGGCACTGACCCGGGCGACGATGCCGCGGGTCGCGTCGTACACGCAGCTCTCGATCTTCACGTCCTGGGAGGCGTCGACGTCGGCTCCGCCGCCGGTGTCGCTCGTCTCGCCGCCGCCGGAGGTGGACCCGGTGGTGGAGTTGTAGTCGTCATCGTCGTCGTAGTGGCTGCCGCCCGTGCTGCTCGACGAGCCGGACGAGCTGGAGTTGTCGCAGCCGCCACCGCTGGAGTGGCGGGCGCCGGTCAGGGCGACGACCACGCCGACGAAGACGGCGACGGCGCGGACATGGCGAAGCTTCATGGTGTACGGACCCCCGTGCTGACCAAAGACGTTCATGACATGCGCGCGTCACACTAGCGCAGCTCGCCTGGCGCCCCCCGCTCACCGGGCGTAGCGTCAGGTGTCAGAGCGGTGAAGGATCCTCCACACGCTCCCCGAGAGCGACGGCCGCCGTCTGGAACCCCTTCCGTGCCCGCACGACGGCCGTCTCCAAAGCTCAGGCGGTGCGCGCCGTGCCCGTGCCCTTCTCGGCGTCCAGGGCGTAGACGCAGCGGTCCTTGCTGCACGCGTACACGATGCCGTCCTTGACCACCGGGGAGCCGGTGATCTCGCCGCCGGTGGCCAGCTTCCAGCGCAGCCGGCCGTCGTCGGCCTTCAGGGTGTACAGCAGGTGGTCGGTCGAACCGAAGTGGATCCGGCCCTCGGCGACGGCCGGGGTGCCGACGATGTCGCCGCCCGCCTGGAACCGCCACTTGGGGGTGCCGGTGACCGCGTCCAGCGTGTAGAGCCCCGTCCCGCTGCCGACGTGGACGTGGCCGGCCGCGACGAGGACGGGCTCGACGGAGGCCCGGGACTCGGTGGCGATGCGCCAGCGGTCGCGGCCGTCGGTGGCGTCGAGGGCGTAGACCGTGCCGAGGTAGTCGGCGAGGTAGACACCGCCGCCGGTGACCGCGGGGCCGGGCGCGAAGGCCGGCGGGGAGAGGAAGACCGCCGGGGCCTCGAAGTGCCAGCGCACATGACCGCTCGCGACGTCCACGGCGAGGACGCGGGTGCCCGCGGAGATGTAGACGTAGCCGTCGGGCGCGGGGGCGACCCGGACCGGTACGCCGCCGCAGGAGGCCGCGTCGCCGATGGGGTACGACCAGCGCTCGTCGCCGGTGCGGGCGTCGAGGGCGCGCAGCCGGGCGTCCTGCCAGACGTACACCGTGCCGTCATGCAGCGCCGGACCGGCCTCCGGGGACTCGAAGTCGGTCTGGCAGCCGGTGACCTCCCACAGCTTGCGGCCGTTCACGGCCTCCCAGGCCTGGACGCCGCCGCCGCGGGTGCCGGTGACGACGGTGCCGCGCTCGGCCTTGAGGGAGTAGACCCAGGCGTCCGTCGACAGCCGCCACAGGTCGGTGCCCTCGCGGGCGTCCAGGGCGAACAGGGTGGGGCCGTCGGAGGCGTGGATACGGCCGTCCGCGACCGCCATCGACCAGGCGACGTCACGGGTCTTGAAGCGGCGGCGGCCGGTGGCCACGTCCAGGGCGTGCACCTCGAAGGAGGTGACGTAGACGAGGTCGCCGTCGACCGCCGGGGTGCCCCACACATCGTTCGACATGCGGAAGCGCCACGGACGCCAGCCCGTCGCCGCCGGCTCCGGCGGGGCGGCGGGCGCCGGAGGCGCGGTCACGGCGGAGTCGGCGCCGTTGACGCCGGGGCGCGGCTTGGACCAGGAGGCGGCGAGACCGGCCTCCGGCGGGGGCGCCTTGACGGCGGCGGCACGGGCGTCGGCGACGCGCGGGCCGGGCCCGATGGGCACGGAGGCGCCGGCCAGCCGGACGGGGCCGCCGTCGGGGGCACCGACGGACACGGGGGGTGCGCCGACGGCAGCCGGGACGACGGGGTCGTGGGACGGCGGGGGCGGTACGGCGGGACTGCCCCCGCTGCGACCGGCGGAGTGCCCGCCGGGTGCGGACTTGACCGCGGGGCGGCCGCCGCGGCGGGCCTCGATGAGGGCGACCGCCTTCTCGGGCAGCCACGCCGAGGCGGTACCGCTGTCGTCGGAACCGGAGCCGAACAGGTGCGGGGCGAGCTGGGCCTGGAGGTCGGCGGGGGTGGGGCGGGCCGCCGGGTCCATCTGCATACAGGACTCGATCAGCGGGCGCAGCTCGTCCGGCAGACCTTCGAGATCCGGCCCCTCACGCAGCAGCATGAAGACGGTCTCGACGGGGTTGGCGCCGTGGAAGGGCGGGTGGCCGGTGGCGGCGAAGACGAGGGTGGAGCCGAGGGAGAAGACGTCGGAGGCGCCCGTCACACTGCGGGAGTCCTTCGCCTGCTCGGGGGACATATAGGCGGGGGTGCCGACGGCGACGTTGGTCATTGTCAAACGGGTGTTCGAAACGCCGGACGCGATACCGAAGTCGATCACCCGCGGGCCGTCCTCGACGACCAGCACGTTCGACGGCTTCAGGTCACGGTGGACAAGACCGGCGCCGTGGATCGACTGGAGCGCCTCCGCCACGCCCGCCGCCAGCCAGCGCACCGCCTGCGCAGGCAGCGGACCGCAGTCGTTCACTATCTCCTCGAGCGAGGGCGCGGGCACGTACGCGGTGGCCAGCCACGGCACCGCGGCGCGCGGATCGGCGTCGACCACGGCCGCCGTGTAGAAGCCGGAGACCGCGCGGGCCGCCTCCACCTCACGGGTGAAGCGGACCCGGAACAACTGGTCCTCGGCGAGCTCGGTGCGGACCGTCTTGATCGCCACGCGCCGGCCGGACGCCGAGCGCGCGAGATAGACCAGCCCCATGCCGCCGGCCCCCAGCCGTCCCAGCACCTCGAACGGCCCGATCCGCCGCGGATCGTGCTGCGTCAGCTGATCCACCACTTGCCTGCCACCTCCCCGTACGAGCCGCGTCACCCACATATGTACGCGACCCCGTGCAGCGTCTCACCACCGCACCGCCATGGCGGCACGCACCCCGATTCTTCCTGGCCGGGGCCCCGGTTGCGAACCCGGTGAGAAACGGGGTGTCTCACCCTATAGGCACACCAAAGGGACCAGACGCGCCCTTCGGCGGCCCCCGGTTCAGCGCTGCACCACCGCGAACGACGCCCCCTGGTCGTCCGTGACCACGCCCACCGTGCCGTACGACGCCTCGAAGGGGCCCGCCTGCACCCGGCCGCCGAGCCGGGTCACCTCCACGAGCGCGGCCGCGCAGTCCGCCACCCGGAAGTGGACCAGGAAGTGCGGCGGCATCTCGGCGGGGAAGACGTCGGTGAGCGGGGCGCGGCCGAAGTCGGGCTCGGCCTCCGGCCCGAACAGGGCGTCGTGGAAGAGACCGCCGTAGAAGCGGTTGGCGGCGGCGGTGTCCCGGGCGTAGAGCTGCGCCCAGCCGAACGTGCCGGGCTCGTGGCGGCGGCCGAAGCCCGCGTGCGTGCCCGGCTGCCACAGCCCGAACACGGCACCCTCGGGGTCGGTGGCGAGCGCCGCGACGCCCAGGTCGCCGACCGGCATCGGCGCGGTCACCACCTGGCCGCCGGCCGCCAGGATCCGCCGGGACAGGGCCTGGGCGTCCGGCGTCGCGAAGTACACCGTCCAGACGGTGGGCAGCCGCCCGTCCGCCTTCTGCGCGAGCGCGGCGACCGGCTCGCCCTCGGAGTGCGCCCAGACGCCGCCGCCGTACGCATCCTCGAAGGACCACCCGAAGAGCTCACCGTAGAACCGCTTGCCCGCCGCCACGTCGGCGAGCTGGGCGTCGACCCAGCACGGGACGCCCTCCGTGTATCCCTCTTGGTGAGCAGATGCCCTGTTTTCGGCCATGCAGTCAAAGTAACGGCGGCTCGCACACCCCGCCCACCAGGCACACCACCCTCCGTTCCCCCGTGCACCCCATTTGCAGTCGGCCGAATCGCGCTCCGATCACCCCTCGGTAAGCTGACGGCATGACAGGACAAGTGCGTACCGTCGACGGCCGCGTGGCCGGCCGGCGCGGGCAGGCGACGCGGCAGAAGCTGCTGGACTGCCTCAGTGAGATGCTCAGCTCCTCTCCGTACCGCGACGTCAAAGTCATCGACGTCGCCCGGAAGGCGGGCACTTCGCCCGCGACCTTCTACCAGTACTTCCCGGACGTCGAGGGCGCCGTCCTGGAGATCGCCGAGCAAATGGCCGCCGAGGGCGCCGGGTTGACCGAGATGGTCGAGGGGCGCAGCTGGGTCGGCAAGGCGGGCTGGCAGACGGCGCAGGAACTCGTGGACGGTTTCCTGGAGTTCTGGCGCAAGAACGACGCCATCCTGCGCGTGGTCGATCTCGGCGCCGCCGAGGGCGACAAGCGCTTCTACAAGATCCGCATGAAGATCCTGAACTCGGTGAACAACTCCCTCGCGGACGCGGTCGCCGAACTCCAGGCCAAGGGCAGGGTCGACAAGGACGTCAATCCGGCCGCGATCGCCGGCTCGGTCGTCGCGATGCTCGCGGCGGTGGCCTCGCACCAGAAGGGCTTCACGTCCTGGGGCGTCAAGCAGGCCGAACTCAAGCCGAACCTCTCCTTGTTGGTGCATCTGGCGATCACCGGCAAGAAGCCGACGAAGTAACGGATCCGCGCTCCCCACGTCTTGTCAGGCGCCCCGAAAGGGGCGCGGGGAACTGCGCGATCAACCAGTGACGGCCCGCAGCCCGCGACGACGATGAGCCCTCACGGCGCTACGCGGGCAACGGCCGATCCTTCACCACATGCTTCATCACGAGCGTGGACGTCAGCCGCTGCACGCCCGGCAGCGTGGCCAGCCGCTCGTCGTACAGCCGCTGATACGCGGCGAGATCAGCCGCGACCACCCGCAGCAGATAGTCCGGCTCCCCGAAGAGCCGCTGCGCCTCCAGCACCTCCGGCACCTCGCTCAGCGCCGCCTCGAACCCGGCGACCGTCTCCCGGTCCTCCTGCCGCATCGAGACGAAGACCAGCGCCTCGAAGGTCAGCCCCACCGCGGCCGGGTCCACCACGGCCCGGTAGCCGCTGATCGCCCCCGACCGCTCCAGCTCCCGCAGCCGCCGGTGGCAGGGCGAGACGCTGAGCCGCACCCGCCCGGCCAGCTCGGTCACGGTCAGCCGCCCGTCCTGCTGCAGCTCGGCAAGGATTTTCCGGTCCACGTCGTCCATGGGACAAATCTTGCCTCAACGTGCGAGAAGACGAGGAAAGAACGGGAACACTTTCGGCCGCTTTCCGCCTAATGTCCCCATCATGGACTCGGCCTCCCTCCTTTCCTTCCTCGCCCTGGATTTCCTGCTGGTCTGCGTACCGGGCGCCGACTGGGCGTACGTGATCTCCGCCGGCCTGCGCAACCGCTCCCCGTTCCCGGCGGTCGCGGGCCTGGTCACCGGTTACGCCCTGCACACCGTCCTCGCGGCGGCGGGCCTCGCGGTGCTGGTCGCCGGGTCCCCGATGCTGCTGACCGCGCTGACCGTGGCGGGGGCGGCGTACCTGGTGTGGCTGGGGTGGGGCGTACTGCGGCGGCCGGGCGTACCGGGGGCGGCAGACGCGCAGACCGTTTCGGCCGGCCGGCGCCGGGTCTTCCTGCGGGGCGCGACGATCAGCGGACTCAACCCGAAGGGCCTGCTCCTCTATCTGTCGGTGCTGCCGCAGTTCCTCACCCTGGAGGGCCACCACCTGCCCGTGCCCGTGCAGACCACCGCGCTCGGCCTGCTCCACATGGCGTGCTGCGCCGCCGTCTACCTCACGGTCGGCCTGCTGGCCCGCGCGGTCCTGGGCGCCCGCCCGGCCGCCGCCCGCGCGGTCACGCGTACCTCGGGTGCGGCGATGCTGGGCATCGGCGCGTTCCTGCTGGTGCAGCGCCTGGCCACGCTGTGACGTTCATCGCCGTACGACCCGGAAGACCCTGATCTCCCGCGCCACCCGCGCCTGATACTCCGCGTACGGCGGCCAGAACGCGAGCAGCGCCCGCCAGGCCTCCGCCCGCTCCTCCCCCGCGAGCAGCCGTGCGGTGACCGGGATGTCCTCGCCCCGGAAGCTGATCTCGGCGTCGGGGTGGGCGAGCAGGTTGCCCGTCCAGGCGGGGTGGCCGGTGCGGCCGAAGTTGGAGCCGACCAGGAGCCAGGAGCGGCCGCCGGGCTCGGGCAGGCAGGCGAGGGGTGTACGGCGCGGCAGCCCGCTGCGGGCACCGGTGGAGGTGAGGATCACGCCGGGCAGGAGCAGGGCGCTGAGCAGGACTTTTCCTCGGGTCACCCGGTGGACGGCGCGGTCGAGGGCGGGGATGACGTGCGGGGCGAGACGGGCGAAGGCCCGGGTGGTGGACACACGCTGGACCATCGGGGTGAGGACCCGTTCGAGGACGTTCACACCGCCACCCGCCCTTCGAGGAGCCGCGCCCCGTCGGCGGCCCGGTCACGCAGCCGGTGCACCGGCCCGAACAGCAGCTCGTCACCGGCGGCCCGCTTGAAGTACAGGTGGGCGGGGTGCTCCCAGGTGAACCCGAGGCCGCCGTGCAGCTGGATCCCCTCGGCGGCGGCGGTCCGCAGCGCCTCCAGGGCCTGGGCGAGAGCCAGCGCGCCCACCCGCTCCCCCTGGACGGTCGCCCAGGCCGCGTAGTACGCCGCCGAGCGGGCCGCCTGGACCTGCACATACACATCGGCCAGCCGGTGCTTGACGGCCTGGAACGACCCGATCGGCCGCCCGAACTGCTCGCGCCGCCGGACGTGTTCGACGGTCAGCTCCAGCGCGCGGTCGGCGGCCCCGACGGCCTCGGCGGCGAGCACGGCGGCGGCGGTGTCACCGACGGCGGCGAGGGCGGGGCAGGGGTCCCGCTCGTCGTCGTCGCCCAGCAACTCGGCGGGTGTGTCGCGGAGTTGCACGCGGGCCTGCGGCCGGGTGGCGTCGAGCGAGGTCTGCCGTACACGGACGAGCCCGGGGGCATCCCCGGGGACGAGGAACAGCAGGGTGCGGGAACGCGCGTACCCGCCGGCGTGCGCCGCGACCAGCAGCAGCCCCGCGCTGTGCCCGTCGAGCACCTGGTCGGCCTGCCCGTACAGCCGCCAGCCCCCGTCGGCACGCCGCGCCTGCACCCCGCCCGCACGCCCGCCGCCCGCCCAGTCGCCGGTGTTGTCGCCGGTCAGGGCGAGGGCGGTGGTCAGCTGGGGCCCGGGGACGGCGAGCGCGGCGGTACGGGCGCCGGAGGCGAGGGCGGGGAGGTGGGCGGCGCGCTGGGCCGTGCTGCCGAGGGCGAGCAGGAGGGGCGCGGCGAGGACGGTGGTGGCGAGGAGCGGGGAGGGGGCCAGGGCGCGGCCGACCTCCTCGCAGGCGAGGGCGAGTTCGGTCGCGGAGCACCCGACGCCGCCGTAGACCTCGGGGAGGGCGAGCCCGGAGAGGCCGAGGTGTTCGGCGAAGGCGGCCCAGAGGGCGGGGTCGTGCCCGGCCGGGGTGTCGACGGCGGCGCGCACCTGCCCGGCCGGGCACTGGCGGTCCAGCAGCTCGCGCACCGCACTGCGGATGTCGCGCTGCTCGGCGGTGAGTTCGGCATCCACAGGGCCTCCTGGAGCTTTTTGATATCTGACGGACCGTCATAATAGAGGCAGTTTCTGATGTACCGTCAGATCTATGGGTACCCGAAAAGTCGCCGTGGTCGGCGTGGCCCTGTCCGACTGCGGTCGTGTCGAGGACGCCACCGCCTACGCCCTGCACGCCCAGGCGGCCCGCCGGGCGCTGGCCGACGCGGGCCTGGACCGGTCGCTGGTGGACGGCTTCGCCTCGGCCGGCACCGGCACACTGGCCCCGATCGAGGTCGCCGACCACCTGGGCCTGCGCCCCACCTGGGTGGACTCCACCTCCGTCGGCGGCGCCACCTGGGAGGTCATGGCCGCGCACGCCGCCGACGCGATCACCGCGGGCCACGCGAAGGCGGTCCTGCTGGCGTACGGCTCGACGGCCCGCGCGGATGTGAGGGCGGGCCGCCGTACCGGCACGTACGACTTCGGCGGGCGCGGCCCGGCGCAGTTCGAGGCGCCGTACGGCCACACCCTGATCGCCAAGTACGCGATGGCCGCGCGCCGCCACATGATCGAACACGGCACGACCATCGAGCAGTTGGCGGAGGTCGCCGTCCAGGCGCGGGCGAACGCGGCGCTGAACCCGGAGGCGATGTTCCGCGACCCGGTCACGGTCGACGAGGTCCTGTCGGGCCCGATGATCGCGGACCCGTTCACCAAACTGCACTGCTGCCTGCGCTCCGACGGCGGGGCGGCGGTGCTGCTGGCCGCGGAGGAGTACGTACGGGACTGCCGTACGGCCCCGGTGTGGGTGCTCGGCACCGGCGAGCACGTCTCCCACTCCGCACTGTCGTCCTGGCCGGACTTCACGGTGTCGCCGGCGGCGGTGAGCGGACGGCTGGCGTTCGAGCGGGCGGGGGTGCGGCCGCAGGAGATCGACTTCGCGGAGCTGTACGACGCCTTCACCTACATGACCCTGGTGACGCTGGAGGACCTGGGCTTCTGCGGGAAGGGCGAGGGCGGGGCGTTCGTGGAGAAGGGCCGGCTGACGGTCGGGGGCGGCGGGCTGCCGGTGAACACCGACGGCGGCGGGCTGTCCGCCCAGCACCCCGGAATGCGGGGGCTGTTCCTGCTGGTGGAGGCGGTACGGCAGCTGAGGGGCGAGGCGGGGGCACGGCAGGTGCGAACCCGGGACGGCGGGCCGCCCCGGCTGGGGGTGGCGTCGGGGACGGGCGGCTGGTTCTGCTCGTCGGGGACGGTGGTGCTGGGGCGGGACTGAAAGAAATCTCCCGACTGCTGTCACGACTCGGCGCGCGCATCCGTCAGTGCAGTGAACGCAGCAACTGACCGATACCGAGGAGCGCAGCGATGACGAACACCACCCCGATCTCCCGGATGTCCGACCCGACCAGGTACGTGCCCGAGATGAAGGACATCAGCGCCGCCCTCTTCCGGGCCACGGGCAACCAGTCGGTGCCGCGCACCACGATCAACCTCGTCCACCTGCGCGCCGGGCAGATCGTCCACAACACCTACCTGACGATCCTGAACACCAGCTTCCTGCGCAAGGCCGGCGAGTCCGAGGAGCGCATCACCGCCGTCTCCTCCTGGCAGGACGCGCCGTACTTCACCGACGCCGAGCGCGCCGCCCTCGCCCTGGTGGAGGCCACGCTCCAGCCCGCCCCGCACGGCCGGGAGCGTGTCACCGACGAGATCTACGCCGAGGCGGCGAGGCACTACGACGAGAAGGCCCTGGCCACCCTCGCCATCGCGATCGGTCAGATCAACTTCTTCGCCGCCCTGGCCCTGATCGGCAAGCCCCAGCCGGTCGACTCCCTCGCGGACGTGCAGTGGGACCAGCCCCGTGACGCGTGAGGCGTGAGGACGTGAGGGGGAACACTGGGGAACACCTCCCCCTCCATCGGCGTTGTGCTGGGATGCCGCACCGGACGCCGCAGAGTCGATGAGGACGAGGAGACCGTGATGGCCCTGAACCGTGAAGAGCGTGCACAGTTCCTGGCGGAGCCGCATGTCGCCGCGCTGTCGGTGGACGCGGGCGCGGGGCGCGCGCCGCTCACCGTGCCGGTCTGGTACCAGGTCGAGTCCGACGGGACCGTGTGGATCATGACGGGGCTGGAGTCGCGTAAGTACGAGCTGATCAGCGCGGCCGGCCGGTTCACGCTGATGGTGGACCGGGTGGAGCCGACGACCCGGTACGTGTCGGTCGAGGGGCCGGTCATCGAGACGACCCCGGCCACCATCGAGCGGCTTCGGGAGATCTCCGCGCGCTACCTGCCCGCCGAGAAGGTGGACGACTACGTCGACTTCGCCTGGAAGAACCACGGCGAGCAGGTGGTCGTACGGATGCGTCCCGAGCGTTGGGTCTCCTCCGACCTGGGAACCATCTGACAATCGGGGCATGGGAACGGATCTTCATGAGCTGCTGAGGTCGCTACGGGTGTGGGACCCGGAGGTGACCGCGCTGCCGCCCTTCGACCCGGCCACCGCGCCCGCCGAGCCGCTCGCCCTCTTCACGGAGTGGTTCGCCGAGGCCGTGGCGGCGGGGCAGCCGGAACCGCACACCATGTCCCTCGCGACGACGGACGAGCAGGGTCTGCCGGACGTACGGATCGTGATGCTGCACGGCGCCGACGCCGACGGCTGGTCCTTCGCGACGCACGTCACCAGCCGGAAGGGCGGCCAGCTCACCGCCCGGCCGTACGCGGCCCTCGGCTTCTACTGGCCCGTGCGGGGCCGCCAGGTGCGGCTGCGCGGCCCCGTCACCGCCGCCCCCTCCGCCGAGAGCCAGGCCGACCTGCACGCCCGCTCCACGGGCGCGCTGGCGGCAGCCCTGACCGGTCGGCAGAGCGAGGTCCTCGGTTCGCTGGAGGAGCTGCGACTGGCCTCGGAGGCGGCCTGGGAACGGGCCCGAAGCGACCCCGAAGCCCCGGTGCCGACCTGGACCCTCTACCACCTGCGACCGGTGGAGGTGGAGTTCTTCCAGGGGGACGAGCGGCGCCGGCACGTGCGGCTGGTGTACCGGCGGGAGGGGGAGCGGTGGGTGCGGAGTTTGTTGTGGCCGTGAGGTGAGTGCCGCCCGGGTGACGAGAGGGCCGTTGTGCCGGCATTGGGCCACTCGTCCGGGCCGCGTTACCGGCTGCTTCTGTCCGGTCGGTCGACGCGGACACAGCGGAGCACGACGCTCATCTCGCTCCGATCGTGATCAGAGAGCCGGATCCGACGACCCGACGATCGCCCGCAGCGCCGCAAGGTGCCCCTGGTAGGCATCCCGGCCTCGCCGGGTCAGGTGGAGCCACACGCGCTGCCGTGAGTCGCGCACGGCCTTGCGCTGCCCGACGTAGCCGGCGTCCATCAGCACGGTGACGTGCTTGCTCAGCACGGAGGCGGAGAGGTCGAGTTGCTTCTGGACCAGGCCGAACTCCGCCTCGCCCGCGGTGTCCAGGAGGGCGCAGATGCGCAGCCGGTTCGGGGCGTGGATGGTGGTGTCGAAGCCCTCCAGATGGTCGTGGGTTTCGGCGCTCACGTGGTCTTCCGGTGCAGGCGGACGAAGGCAAGGTGGAAGCCGACGGACACGGCGGCACTGATCAGCGAGGCCGCGATCAGCCACACTGGCCGTCCGGTGACGCGGAACGCGAACGCCGACCCCACCAGCAGCACGGGCAGGCCGACAGCGAGCGGCACGGTCGCCCGCTTCGGCAGCACGTCGAACCGCAGCGCGACCCCGGTCTTGTTGCGCCAGGCCTTGGCCGCGACGGCGAAGAGCGCCCCGTACACCGCGGTCATCGCCAGCATGATGCCCATCCAGGCGGGGCCCGGCAGTAGCCAGTCCGCGTCAGCCATGGCTCCTCCGTAGGTGATCGGGAGCGCGGCAGCGTAGAGCGTCAGCGTGATGAAGAACCAGTTCGGCCACGGTGTGGCCGACAGCGCTGCGGCGGAGGCCCGGATGCGCTCGGTGTCGGCCAGCGCGGAACGGGCCTGCTCTGGCGTCAGTCGTACCCCGTTAGTTTCCATGACGGAAAGAGTAGCGGCCAGTTTCCAGTTCGGAAAGTGGCAAGTTTCCAGTACGGCAAGTGGCCAGCTCGCCCGCTTGGGTTCAGGTCTCCGCTCGTGATCGGAGAGACACGACCTGGCCCCTGCTGCCGCGCCATAGGCTCCCAGGGTGATTGAGACCATCGTGTTGGACATCGGCGAGACGATCACCCGGGACGACCGCTACTGGGCTTCGTGGGCCGACTGGCTGGACGTACCCCGCCACACCCTCTCCGCCCTCGTCGGCGCCGTCGTCGCCCAGGGTGACGACAACGCCGAAGCCCTCCGTCTCGTACGTCCGGGCATCGACGTCGCCGCCGAGTACCACGCCCGCGAATCCGCCGGCCGCGGCAAGCACCTGGACGAGAGCGACCTCTACGACGACGTCCGCCCGGCCCTGTCCGCGCTTCGGAAGGCCGGTGTGCGCGTCATCATCGCGGGCAACCAGACATCCCGCGCGGCGGAACTGCTCCGCGACCTCGATCTGCCGGCGGATCTCATCGTGACCTCGGGAGAGTGGGGTGTCGCGAAACCGCAACCGGAGTTCTTCCGGCGGGTGCTGGAGGTGGCACAGGCGGCCCCGAACGCGACGCTCTACGTCGGTGACCACCCGGCCAACGACGTCTTCCCGGCGAAGGCGGCGGGGCTGCGGGTGGCGCACCTTCGTCGCGGACCATGGGGGCACTTCTGGGCAGACGACCCACAGGTTGTGGCCGCGGCGGACTGGCGGCTCGACAGCCTCGCCCAGCTCTCGGAGATCGTGAGGGGCTGACCGGAACGACGCGGCCCCACCGGCGGTGGCTGGTCTCGATGTTCTCTTCGGCTGCCCTGGAAAGGCGGAGGCCCCACCTGGCGGCAGGGCCGGGGTACGCCCTCGGGTCAGCCGAGCGCCACCGTGGCGAACGGCTCCCACTCGTACATCTGGTTGTCCCGATGGATCACGATCAGTTCGGCGCTGGAGATGCGCGCCCGGGCGGGTTCCGGATCCAGGCCGCCGAGAACTTCCGCGATCGGGGCGGCCGGGCCGTCCGCGGCGCTGTAGGCCACGGACACGTGCGGGGTGAAACCCTCGGCCTTCTCTGGTACCTCGCCGAGAACCTCGCCGATCGATACGCGGATCGCGTCGCGGACCTGGCGGACCGGTCCGTCGGGGCGGACGGGGAGCAGTACGGCCTCCGGGTCGAGAACCACGGGCCCGATCTGGCTGTCGAAGGACGGCACGGCCGCCAGCCGCTCGCCGGCGGCCTCGACGATGGCCTGGCCGTCCGGTTCCTTGGCCTCGCCGACGAACCCGATGCCCTGCATGGTCAGATGCAACCAGCGGTCGGGGATGGGCGTGAGGAGGTCTCGGAGGGGGGCGAGGGCGGCTCGGTACTCGTTGGCGAGCCGGTGTACGTCCGCCTGGCCCTCAAACGTGAGATGCCCCGTGTAGAAGCGGCGGCCGACGCTCCAGCCGGGCCGCCACCACCAGTGATTCCGCATGGACTCCGGTTCTGGCTTCATGGCCCGGATCCAATCAAGGCGCACTGTCCCCGGCCAGAGGGCCAGATGCGGCAGCTCGCGGCTGCGGTGGCGGCCACCGGTCTTCCCTCGGACGACGGGTTAGGCGCTCTGAGCGGTCCACTCATGGTCAAGGATCGCGTGGACGATGGAGTCCCGCCAGGCGCCGGCCTTGCGAACATGTTCGCGGATCCGGCCCTCTTCGACCATCCCGGCGCGTGCCATCGTCTTGGCGGAGGCCTCGTTGGCGGGGGATCGGGCGCCCCAGACGCGGTGCAAGCCGAGCTCTTCGAAGCCGAACCCGAGCAGCAGTCGTACGGTTTCGAGTCCGTAGCCAGAGCCCCAGGAAGCGGGGCGCAGTGCGAAGCCCATCGTGGCTCCGCCGGGCTGGTGCGGGTCCAGGGCCAGGCGGCCGGAGCCAATGAGGTGCCCGGTACGGCGTTCGACGATGGCGAGCGCGTACTCCGTTCGCGGGTCGGCTTTCGACGCCGCAATGGACCGCATCACGAACTGCTGGACCTCGTCGAGCGTGCGCGGTTCGAACGACAGGTGCTCGGTGGCCGTCTCGCTGCCGTAGATGGCGAACACGGCGTCGGCGTCGGCGGCTTCGAGCTCGCGGAGCTCCAGGCGCTGGCTGAGGCGGTGGACCGGATGCATGCGGCGGACTCTCCTGGCGGGCTCAGCGTAGGAGCGCGGGCTTGCTCGGGGCGTAGAGGGCGGTCTCTTCACGAAGGTCGCACCCAGCTCACAGAGATCGTGAAGGACTGACCGGAACGACACGGCCTCGCCCCGAGCGTCAGCGGTAGGCCGCCAATGCCGGCGTCACGTGGCCGTTGGCACACTCAGGCTCCGGGCGCGCTCGTACAGGTCCTTGGCGTAACGGTTGCGTAGGTGAGGCCGGATGAGTGACCTCATGGCGCGGACACGCTCATCCGCCCGGCCCGACTGGACCAACGGATAGTCATCGAGTACGCGGCCCCAGGTCGCACAAGCGGCCTCCAAGTGCCCCAGCTCCAGTTGCCGTTCCGCCAGGAGGGAGTCATAGCGAACGCGGGTCCGGCGATACACGCCGTGGCGGAGCTTGGACGACAGCTCAAGGTTCTTCACGGACCCGGCCCGGTCCCCCAGGCCGTACTGGACCTGAGCCACGTGGTAGGCCAGCGACGACGGGTCATAGCTCCCGAACGCCTTCGCCTGGGACTCTGCCTTGTCCATGGCCGTCTCCGCCTCCCGGATGAACCGAAGTGCGTTGTGACGGTCCCCGGTGGCCGCGTAGGCGTGCGCCTGCTGACCGGCCAGGAACGCGCGCATGCGGGGCCCGGCGTTCGGGGACGCTGCTGCGGCGGCATTCGCGAGCCGGAGCGCTTGGGCGTTGTGTCCCAAGTCCACGGCCTGGAGGCTCATTCCGCGCAGGGTCGTGCAGTAGGTCAGGTGGTCATCCGCGGCCCCGGCCAGCTCCAGGGCCTTGACGTAGTACCGCTGGGCCAGGCCGTGAAGCCCTTCGTCCACGGCCATGTACCCGGTGAGGTACAGGAGATCCGACGCGGCGGCCAGCATGCCCCTGCGCACGTCCTCGGGAGCGTCGGCCCGCAGGTGGGGAGCCACCGTGTTGACCAGAAACGCTGCGGCCATGGGCCTGGCATGACGCCCGCCGAACATGTCGTCCAGCTCTGACACCTTCTCCGTCATGGCGGCCACGGCGTCCACCTCGGCCCATCCGATCCGGCGAGAGCGGCCGGTCTGGACAGACTCCATACGGCCCACCACGTCCGGCCAGTCGGGAATGGTCAGCGCGACGGAGAACAGGGCCACGCCAAGGACGCCACGACGGGACGGGTCCATGTCTTGCCTCCCCAGCTCGATCAGCCCTTCCACGGTAGACGCATAGGTGTGCGGTTGGTCGGGTGACGGAGGAAGGCCGGCCTCCGCGTGCGTGATCGGGCGGCCGAGCTTGCGGGCCAGCGCCTCCAGGATGAGCGGCCGAACCTTCCTCACGGGCATGGTGCCGCCAAGCCAGTGGCTCACGGCGGACTCGTCGTACTTCAAGGAGGTGCCGTTCTCCGCACCCAAGCGGTTCACGGCCATGGCGAACTGACGTTGACTCCAGCCGGTCTCACCGAGAAGTCGACCCAGAGCGACGTTCGAACTCTTGGCCATGGCAACTCCCGGGTGCGTCATGGACTTTCAGGGCTTTCAAGTTCCGACCCCGCCCACAAGGTACCGCTCTCCGTGTCCATCCGGTTGCGTAGTGCATGCAGCGACACCGGAGGTTGATCGATGGCGAGTGACGACGGACGGAGCGGAAAGGGCGGGCGTGCCCGAGTCAAGCACCCGGCCTTACCCAAGTTCTTGCACGCAGCGGCCGTTTGCCCCGATGACACCGGCGGACAGTCCCGCGACGGCGACAAGGGTCCGACCTTGCGAGACAAGCTCCGGGAGGTCAACCGGCGCAGCAGGGACGACCAGTGACGCGCAGCGTCGTTCGAGACAGACCAGGACTAGTCCGGGGAGTACACCGGCCGCTGCGCCTGCTGCACGAAAGCGATAGACCCCGGCGGTCGCGCGAACGGCCCCGGGGCATGGCCAACGCTACTGAGGAGCATCGACATTGGCTTTCCTATCACAGGCACTCGGATGGGTGAGAGCCGTCCTGTTCGGCCCCCGGGTGCCGGGTCGGCACCGCCGCACCACCACGCCCCGCCTGGTGGGCCCCGCCCTGTCTCGCCAACCGTCGCCGAATGTCTGGGGCGCGCGAGTCGTCGCCGCCCGCAGTCACCGCCGGAAGCGGCACGCCCGGTCCACACAGGCGCCGTGGGAGTGCACAGGCGTCCTGGTCCGCCCCTACGTGGCGCAGCTGGGGGCGGACATCTACGCGAGCGCCCACGCGGGCCCTTCGGGGGGTGAGTGCTGGTGGTGACCCACAAGCCGGGCCTCGGAGACCTGGTCGAGGACACCAGGGCCAAGAAGATCGGCAAGGTGATGGGCTTCGTCGGCCTCTACGTGCAGCTGCGGCTGGTCGGCGGCGGCACCGAGTGGGACGCGCAGCCGGAGAACCTGCGGCCGGTCACGGCCGAGGAGGCGCTCAGCGCGGGTGTGGCGATGGCCAACGCCCGGTCGCGAGGTGAGCTGCCATGACCCTCAGCACTCACTCCGCCCCGCCCGCCACGCTGTCGGCGGAATGCACCCTGGGGCAACGGCCGGACTACCCGGACATGCACAGCAAATGCCGCCGGACCAGGGACATTCCGCTGCCCCACTCCACCGGCATCCTGCTCGTGCACCGGTGTGGCTGCGCCTGCCACCTGAGGGCGGGAGGCATCCGGTGAACGCAGCAGACGACACCCCGCCGGTGGACATCGCGACGATGCGCGAGACCATTCGCCGCGCATCCGGGACGACCGGCGATGACCTGGACACTCTGACCAGCGCACTCCGCGGCCACATCGAGCTGCTCATCCCCGAGGTCGAGGCGGCCGCCCGAAAGCTGCCCAGGTACTACCCGCCCCGCGACAGCGCGCTGGCATCCATCTGGCTGGCACGCACCAGGCTGAGCGCCACTCCGGAACCCGGACCGGACGGGGTGGCTGCTCACACCCGGGAGCTTGCCCACGCCCTCAACTCCCTGTGCAACCGCTACGAAAGCCTGCGGTCGCCCACCCCGACGTAAGGGCTTGCGCCGTGTCTCCCGCCCACCCTGGACAGGCTGAGACAACGACCAATGGGCGTGGCTCGAAGACGTGGCCGGGCTGCCGATCACCGCGGCAATCGCAGACGCAGTGGCAGGCGGACGGGTGCCCGCTGGCCGACCGTATGCGGCTGCGCATCGGCCCCGACGGGCAACGCCTCACCTGGGCGTGAAGAGCCACGGGACGGCCGGCCCGGCCTCGTCTCCACAGGCCGCCTAGGACCGCAGCGCATCCCGCGTATTACCGCGGCTGCGGAACGATCCGGCCGTTCTCGTCGAGGGTTTTGTCGGACCAGTACCGGTCCCACTCGTCGTCTACGTACACGGGCTCCTTGCCCTGCGGGTAACGCGCCCAGCCGGGAGCAGGTTCCTCGCCCTCAGGCACGCAGTCGCCGCCCGAGTTGTTTACGGCGAGCACCGGATCTTTGCCGGGCAGGCAGACCCGCTCCTGCCCGACGCAGCCGGTCAGCAGAAGTGCCGTGACTCCGCCGGTGAGGGCGAGGAGCAGGAGCGAAGTGCGGCGGTGCGGCGGCATGGGCGCCCTGGCCTTTCGTGTTGATGTGTTGCCGCAAGTCTCATGGTGGCCCGAAGGGTTGTCGATGAGTACGCGTACTCATCCTCCTGCGCGCGCCGCGCCCCGTCGCCGCCGCCGTCACGGCTCGATCTCCACCACGTCCGTCGCCAGCCGGGCGTGCAGGTGGACGTCCCGGAACACCGGCACCCCCTCCCGGAACGCCACCTCCAGCTCCATGCCCGCCCGCAGCTCCCCCGCGTCCACCACCTCCGTCGCCATCCGCGGCCCCTCCGCCAAGTCGACCACGGCAGCGACGTACGGCGCCCGTCCCGCGAACGCCGGCAGGTCGTTGCGGTGGACCACGGACCAGGTGTACAACGTGGCCCGGCCGCTGGCCGCCTCCCAGACGACGTCCTCGCTCCAGCAGTACGGGCAGAACTCACGGGGGTAGTGGTGCGCCCGGCCGCATTCCCCGCACCGGCGCAGCAGCAGGCGGCCCTCCCCCGCAGCGTCCCAGTAGGTGCGTGCGAAGGCGTCCGCCGTCTCGGGCGCCCGGCTCACAGGAACCACCCCAGCGCGCTGTCCAGCGACCACGTCTGCCAGGACATCCCGAACAGCGCCACGACCGAGATCAGCGCCATCATCGAGTTCTGCCCCTGCTCCGCCCAGTCGTGGATCATGAGGACGAAGTAGAGCGCGTTGAGGAGCAGGCCCCCGACCAGGGCGATCGGGGTGAGGAATCCGGTGATCAGGCCGAGGCCGAGGGCGAGTTCCGCGTAGGCGACCACGTACGCCATCACGCGCGGTCGCGGGGCTACGACGAGGTCGAAGCCGGAGCGTACGGCGGTCCAGCGGTGCCGCGCCGCGATGTCCGCCGCCCAGGCGATCCCGCTGCCCTCCCCGAACCAGGCCTTCTTGTCCTTGTGCCGCCAGCTCTCCAGCCACCACAGGCCGAGCCCGATCCGCAGTACGGCCAGCCATTCCGCGCCCGTGAGCCAGATCGCGTCCATGAAAACTGACGGTACGTCAGATAGTGCGGACAGGGAAGGCCTGTGCTCCGGCTGTGAAGCCGCGCCCGCCTCGGCCGCCGTAAATCCACCATCCCCACTCATCCGTGATCGATCCGCAACCAATTCCGGTCTTGACCGAGACCCATCAACCGGACATGTGATTACGCTCCCCCACATGCCCGACCTCACCCCCACCACCCAGAGCGACCCCGAGCACGGCCCCGGGGACGCCCCCGAGAGCGCCCCCGACCACCGCCCGGTCTACGTCATCGGCGGCGGCCCCGGCGGTCTGGCCGCCGCGTACGCGCTGGGCGCGCAGGGCATACGGGCCGTGGTGCTGGAGAAGTCCGACCGGGTCGGTTCCTCCTGGCGGCGCCACTACGACCGGCTCCGTCTGCACACCACCCGCAGGCTGTCCGGCCTCCCCGGGCTGCCGATGCCGCGCCGCTTCGGGCGCTGGGTCTCCCGCGACAACGTGGTGCGGTACCTGGAGAAGTACGCCGAGCACCACCAGCTGGACGTCGTCACCGGCGTCGAGGTCTCCCGGATCGACCGCTCCCCCGACGGTGACGGCTGGCTGCTGCACGCCACCGGCGGCCGGCAGCTGACCGGCGCCGCGGTCGTCGTCGCCACCGGCTACAACCACACCCCGCACATCCCGGACTGGCCCGGCCTCGACGGCTACACCGGCGACTTCCGGCACGCCTCCGACTACCGCGACCCCGCGCCCTACGCCGGCCGCGACGTCCTCGTCGTCGGCATCGGCAACACCGGCGCCGAGATCGCCGTCGACCTGGCGGAGGGCGGGGCCGCGCGGGTACGGCTGGCCGTGCGCACCGTCCCGCACATCGTCCGCCGCTCCACGGCCGGCTGGGCCGCGCAGTACAACGGCATCCTGGTCCGCCGCCTCCCGGTCCGCCTGGTCGACGTACTGGCCCGGCCGCTGGCGCGGATCAGCGTGCCCGACCTGTCGGCGCACGGCCTGCCCCGCCCCGACACCGGCCTCTACAGCCGGGTGCGCGAGGGCGCGGTCCCGGTGCAGGACGTCGGCCTGATCGACGCGGTCCGCCGGGGCCGGGTCGAGATCGTCGCCGCCGTGGACTCCTTCGAGGACGGCAAGGTCGTCCTCGCCGACGGCGACCGCATCGGCCCGGACGCGGTGATCGCCGCGACCGGATACGTCCGTGCCCTGGAGGGCCTGGTGGGTCACCTGGGGGTACTCGACGAGCGCGGGCGCCCGGTCGTGCACGGCGGCCGCACCCCGCACCAGGCGCCCGGCCTGTTCTTCACCGGCTTCACCAATCCCATCAGCGGCATGTTCCGGGAGCTGGCGATCGACGCGGAGAAGATCGCGAAGGCGGTGGTCCGGACGTGCCGGGGGCGGGTGTCGCGCCTGCCTGGGTGACGGCCCGGCACTGCCGCCGGGGTGACGGTCCCGTTCCACGGGGTTCCTGACGTGGTGTCAGTTCAGTAATCTGACAGAGCGTCAGTTATCGAGCTGTCACACAGGAGCGGGGCGGACCGATGCTTGGATCAACCCACGGCACCCTCACCACCGACTCCCGCCGGGCCCGGGTCATCGCCTGCGGCGAGCAGCGTCCCGGCCCCGCCGTCCACGGCCGTACGACCGACCCGGCCGGCCTCGACGTCAGCGGCCGGCTGCTGCACGCCGACGTCCCCGATCTGGACCGGCTCTTCCGCCCCGAGTCCGTCGCGGTGATCGGCGCCTCGGACGCGGAGGGGCGGCCGAACGCCGGTGTCACCCGGCAGCTGATCCGCTGGGCCGAGCGGGTCGGCGCGCGGCTGCACCCCGTGCATCCCCGCCGCCCGTCCGTCCACGGCATCCCCTGCGTCCCCTCCGTCGCCGCCCTGCCCGAGCAGGTCGATCTCGCCGTCCTGCTGGTCGCCGACCCTCTTCCGGTGATCGAGGAACTGGCCGAGGCGAAGGTGCGGTTCGCGGTCGTCTTCGCCTCCGGGTTCGCGGAGACCGGCGCGGAGGGCGCCGCCGCCCAGGAACGGCTGGCCGCCGCCGTCGCCCGCTCGGGGATACGGCTGCTCGGGCCCAACACCAACCTCAACGCCTTCGAGGAGTTCCGCGAGGACCTGGACGGCCCGGCGATCGCGCTGATCACCCAGTCCGGGCACCAGGGCCGCCCCGTCTTCGCCCTCCAGGAACTCGGCATCCGCCTCTCCCACTGGGCCCCCACCGGCAACGAAGCCGATCTGGAGACCGCCGACTTCCTCTCCTACTTCGCCGAGCGGCCCGAGGTCGGTGCCATCGCGGCGTACGTCGAGGGTCTGAAGGACGGCCGCTCCTTTCTGCTCGCCGCCGACCGGGCCGCCCGTAACCGGGTGCCCGTCGTCGCGGTCAAGGTGGGCCGTACCGCCACCGGCGCCCGCACCGCCGCCTCCCACACCGGCAAGCTCACCGGGGCGGATGCGGTGGTGGACGCGGCGATGCGGCAGTACGGCGTGATCCGCGTCGACGGGCTCGACGAACTCCAGGACACCGCCGCCCTGCTGGCCCGCGCCAGGCCCCCACGCGCCGACGGCGTCGTCGTCTACTCGATCTCCGGCGGCACGGGCGCGCACGTCGCCGACCTGGCGACCGCGGCGGGACTGCGGCTGCCGGTGCTGTCCGAGGCCAAGCAGGCCGAGCTGCACCAGTGGATCCCCGGCTACCTCAGCGTGGCCAACCCCGTGGACAACGGAGGCCATCCGGTGGGCGACCACCGCGGGCGGAAGATCATCGATGCGCTCCTCGACGACCCTGCGGTCGGCGTGCTCATCTGCCCGATCACCGGGCCCTTCCCGCCCCTGTCCGACCGGCTGGTGCGCGACCTGGTGGACGCGGCCGAGCGGACGGACAAGCTGGTCTGCGTGGTGTGGGGGTCGCCGGTCGGCACCGAGCCCGCCTACCGGGACGTCCTGCTCGGCTCCTCCCGCGTGGCCACCTTCCGCACCGTCGGCAACTGTCTGACCGCCGTCCGCGCCTACCTCGACCACCACCGCTTCGTCCGCGACTACCGCTCCCCCTTCGACACCGCCCCGCGCACCCCGTCACCCTCCTACCGCAAGGCACGCGAACTCCTGCGCCCCGGGCAGCAGCTCAGCGAGCACGCGGCGAAGCAGCTGCTGCGGGCGTACGGCATCCGCGTACCGCGCGAGCAGCTGGTGACCAGTGCCGCGGCGGCCGTACGGGCGGCGGGCCTGGTCGGCTACCCCGTGGTGATGAAGGCGTCCGGCGCACACCTCGCCCACAAGACCGAGCTGGGCCTGGTGCGGATCGGGCTCACCTCGGCCGCGCAGGTCCGCGATACCTACCGGGAGTTCACCGACATCGCCCGCTACGAGGGTGTCCCGCTGGACGGCGTCCTGGTCTGCCAGATGGTCGAGCCCGGCGTCGAGATGGTCGCCGGCGTCACCCACGACGACCTCTTCGGGCCGACCGTGACGGTCGGGCTCGGCGGGGTGCTCGTCGAGGTGCTGCGTGATACGGCCGTCTGCGTGCCGCCGTTCGGCGAGGAGCAGGTCCGCGACGCGCTCGCCGGACTGCGCGGGCGGACCCTGCTCGACGGGGTGCGCGGCCGGCCCCCGGCCGACCTGGACGCGCTCGTCGAGGTCGTGCTGCGGGTGCAGCGGATGGCCCTGGAACTCGGCGACGACCTCGCGGAACTCGACGTCAACCCGCTGGTGGTGCTGCCCCGGGGACAGGGCGCGGTGGCGCTGGACGCGTTGGCGGTGTGCCGGTGAGCTCCATGGCCATGCCCGAACCGTGGATCCGTGTCACGACCGAACGGCACGTCACCCACCTCACGCTCAACCGGCCCGACGCCCTCAACGCCCTCCTGCCCGACCAGCGCGACGAGCTGATCCTGCTGCTCGGCGAGGCCTCCGCCGACCCGGACGTCCGCGCGGTCGTGCTCACCGGGAGCGGGCGCGGCTTCTGCGCGGGCGCGGACCTGCGGGGGTCGGGGGCGGCCGGCCGGGAGCGGATCGCCGGGGACGTGGCCCGCACCCTGCGGCTCGGCGCGCAGCGGCTGATCGCGGCCGTCCTCGACTGCGAGAAGCCGGTCGTCGCCGCTGTGAACGGCACCGCGGCCGGTCTGGGCGCGCATCTCGCCCTCGCCTGCGACCTCGTGCTCGCCGCCGAGTCGGCCCGCTTCATCGAGGTGTTCGTCCGCCGCGGCCTCGTCCCCGACGGCGGCGGCGCCTACCTCCTCCCCCGCCTCCTCGGCCCGCAGCGCGCCAAGGAGCTGATGTTCTTCGGCGACGCCGTCTCCGCCCGGGACGCCGAACGCCTCGGCCTGGTCAACCGGGTCGTACCGGACGCGGAGCTGGAGAAGACGGCCCGCGAGTGGGCCGAGCGCCTCGCCGCCGGGCCCACCCGCGCCCTCACCCTGACCAAGCAGCTCGTCAACGCCTCCCTCGACGCCGACCGCGCCACGGCCTTCGCGGCGGAGGCGGCGGCGCAGGAGATCAACATGGGCACGGCGGACGCCCGGGAGGGGCTGGCGGCGTTCGGGGAGCGGCGGAGCGCTGAGTTCCAGGGGCGGTGACGGAGGTCAGTCGCGTTCGAGAACGCGGAGGGCCGGGGAGTCCGGGTCGCCCGTCCGCACGAACAGCTCCGGGGCGTCCGCCGTACCGCTCGCCGACCAGAACAGCTCCTCGCCGCACCTGCCACCGAGGCTCACGGACACGCCGTCGCGGCCGTCCTGCCGGCCGGCCGCCCAGGTGCCGGTGTGGGTGCCGTGGCACGTGCCGAAGTCCCAGCCGTCGGGGTCCCGCTCCGGCACGTCCGTCGCCTCGGCCCGTCCGCCGGGCAGCAGCCGCAGTACGGCCCCGTCCTCGCCCCGCCACACACCGGTCAGCTGCCCGGCGGACAGCCTCGGCGGCTCGTACTCGGGCACCAGCCCGGTGACCGTGGCCAGCGTCCCGCCCAGCAATGTCAGCGCGGACAACCCCACGGAGACCAGGGCCGAGGAGAGCCACAGGCCCAGGCATCCCCGGGACCGCCCGGTGTGCTCCGCCCGCCGTCGGACGAAGCCGCACCACAGCAAGGGCCAGACCCCGAGGGCCGCGTAGGCCAGCGTCGTCGTGACGAACGGCCAGTCCAGGAGGAGGGCGGACACCGTCGCCCACAGCGCCGCGACGACCGTCGTGCCCAGCAGCCGCCAGATCCACCGCGGCCGGTCGGGGAAGCGCCGGGCGAGGGGCTGGGCGAGCAGCCAGCCCGGCACGAGATGGGCTACCGAATGGATCAGGCCCAGGAACGGCAGCACCAGCGGCACCAGGAGGCACAGGCAAGCCAGCCCGAAGGCACCTCCGTACCCGACTCCGTAGTCGTCCTCGGTGAACGTGCCGATCCACCACACCAGGAACGCCACGGGCAGCTGCGCCGCACTCCCGGAGGCGGCGGCGTCCAGCTCTCGCCGTATCTCTCCCCACCCCATACGCCGGAGCGTACGCCCGCGCATTTCCGCTGCTCGCAGCACCCTTTCCATCTGACGAACCGTCAGCTTCAATGGAGGCGTGATGGGACACGCAGGCATGGCGGCAGCCGCAGTCCGCTACCTCAGGTCGGTCGACACACTCCCCGGCACACCCCCCGTGGAGCCCCTCCCCCGCCCGGAGTTACGGGCCGTACGGCAGGACGAGCGGGCGCCCGTCGACCAGGCCGAGTTCCGCCGGGTGCTCGGGAACTTCGCGACCGGCGTGACCGTTGTCACGGCACCCGCCGTGACCCCCGGCGAAGACACCCCCGCCGGCTTCGCCTGCCAGTCCTTCTGCTCCCTCTCCCTCGATCCGCCGCTCGTCGCCTTCATGGTCGGCCGTACGTCGACGACCTGGCCGCGCATCGCCCGCGCGGGCGTCTTCTGCGTCAACGTCCTGGCCGCCCGGCAGGCCGAGCTGTGCCGCGCCTTCGCGGTGCGCGGGGCGGACAAGTTCGCGGGCGTGGCCCACGACGCGGCGCCGGTGTCCGGCTCCCCGCGGCTCGCGGGCGCGCTCGCGTGGATCGACTGCACGATCCACGCGGTGCACCCGGGCGGCGACCATCTGATCGTGGTCGGCCGGGTGGACGCGCTGGGGACGGGTGACGAGGACGCGGAGCCGCTGCTGTTCCACCAAGGACGGTTCCGCTAGCCGTCCGTACAACCTCAGGAGTCTCCCGGGTGTCCAGGACATGACCGGTCGGCCAACCGTCCGGTCATGTCCTTCCTGCCCCACCAAGGAGACCTCGTGCGTCAGCACACCCGCCGCGCGGCGGCCGCCGCGACCGCCGCCGCGCTCGCCGCCGCCGTGCCCGCAGTCCTCGCCCCCACCGCCCACGCGGAGGACGCCGCGCCCGACCTGTCGGTCTCGACGCTGTCGAGCCTGCCCTTCAAGCCCGGTGACGTGTACGAGGACACCGTCACCCTCACCAACCACGGCACGGCCCCCGTGGACGGCGTCGTCTTCCAGGTCCGGCTGACGCGCGGTCTGGACTTCCCGGAGCCCGTGGCGGGCTGCACGTACACGACCGACGAGCAGCGGGTGCGGACGGCGCTGTGCGAGCTGGACACGGTCATCCAGCCCGGCGCCACCCACACCACGTCCGTCCGGTTCAAGGCGCTGCCGCACGCGCTCATGGAGGCCGTCGAATACGGCACCTCCCGCACCGGCGAGGCCCCGAGCGGCGGGTTCGACCAGGCCTACCAGCGCCTGGCGATGACCGCCGACAGCTCGGCCGACGTCGTGGCGGTCGGCGACCGGGCCGAGGCCGCCCCCGGCGACACGGTGACTGTGGAGGCCACCCTGCGCAACGACGGCCCCGGCTGGGTCCAGGACCAGGTGAGCGACAACCTGCCCGGGCTGAAGGTGCAGATCCCGCCGGGCACGGTCGCCGTCGAGGTGCCCGCGGACTGCTCGCCGTTCCACATCGACGGCCCGAGCGGCCCGTCGAAGCCGGGCAAGCCCGCGTACGTGTGCTGGCCGAAGGACGCCACCCTGGACGTCGGCGAGACGCACACCTGGGCCTTCACGCTGAAGGTGAAGGAGGGCGCGAAGGACACCAAGGGCGAGGTGCGGGCCAGCTCGATCTACGACATCACGCCGACGTACGACAAGAAGCTCGGCAACAACACCGCCCACCTCCGCGTCGACGTCACCGGCGACGACTCCGGCGCCTCGGGCGGCACCGGCGGCACCGGCGGCGCCACGGGCGGCAACGACCCGGAGGGCCAGGCCGCGGGCGGCACGGGCACGTCGGGCGCGACGGGCTCCGCCGGATCGACCGGCACGACGGGTTCGACCGGTTCGACGTCGGCGGGCGGCTCCACCGGCAGCACCACCACCGGGGCCACCGTCGGCACCACCGGCAGCTCCACGGGCGGCAACCTGGCCGCCACCGGATCCGACGGCACCCCGCTGCTCGCGGGCGCCGCGGCAGCCGCCGCGGCGGTCGGCGGACTGCTGGTGCTGGCCGTACGCCGCCGCCGGGCGGGCGCCGAGTCCTCCTGACGCCCGCGCGCCCCGGTGAGGGCCCGGCTCAGGCCGCCGTGAGGGACGCGGCGGCCGGCCGGCGCCGGATCACCAGCGACATCAGCGCCGCCGCCGCGCACAGCGCGCCGGACGCGTACCAGACCATGTCGTACGTCCCGAAGACATCGCGGGCGACCCCGCCGAGGAAGGCGACCAGGGCGGCGCCGACCTGGTGCGAGGCCAGCACCCAGCCGAAGACGATCGCGCTGTCCTCGCCGTAGTGCTCGCGGCACAGCGCGACGGTGGGCGGGACGGTGGCGACCCAGTCGAGGCCGTAGAAGACGATGAAGAAGATCATCGGCGGGTGCACCGACGGGGCCAGCAGCATCGGCAGGAAGAGCAGCGAGACGCCGCGCAGGGCGTAGTAGACCGCCAGCAGCCGGCGGGCGTCGAAGCGGTCGGTGAACCAGCCGGAGGCTATGGTGCCGACCACGTCGAAGACGCCGATGACGGCGAGCAGCGACGCCGCGGCGGTGACCGGCATGCCGTGGTCGTGGGCGGCGGGCACGAAGTGGGTCTGGATCAGGCCGTTGGTCGAGGCCCCGCAGATCGCGAAGGTGCCGGCCAGCAGCCAGAACGGGCCGGTGCGGGCCGCCTGGAAGAGAACGGTGACCGCGCGGCGCGCGGCGCCCGGCACCGGCGCGGGCTTGGGCACGAACTCCTTCGCGCCGTACGGCCTGAGGCCCACGTCGGCCGGGTGGTCGCGCAGCAGCAGCCAGACGAAGGGGACGACCGCGAGGGCGGCGAGGGCGACCGTGACGGCGGCCGGGCGCCACTCGTGGGTCTCGACGAGGATCCAGGACAGCAGCGGCAGAAAGACCAGCTGTCCGGAGGCGGACGCGGCGGTGAGGATGCCGGTCACCAGACCGCGTCGTTCGGTGAACCAGCGGTTGGTGACGGTCGCGGCGAAGGCCAGCGCCATCGAACCGGTGCCGAGGCCGACCAGCAGGCCCCAGCAGAGCAGCAGCTGCCAGGCCGCCGTCATCCACACGGTGAGCCCGGAGCCGAGCGCGATCAGCACCAGGGCGCCCGCGACGACCCGCCGGATGCCGAAACGATCCATCAGAGCGGCCGCGAACGGTGCGGTGAGGCCGTAGAGGGCCAGGTTGACGGAGACGGCCGCGCCGATGGTGCCGCGCGACCAGCCGTACTCCTGGTGCAGCGGGTCGATGAGCAGACCCGGCACCGAGCGGAAGGCGGCGGCGCCGGTGATCGTCACGAAGGTGACGGCGGCGACGAACCAGGCGCGGTGGATCCGGCGGCCGCGGGCGGGACGCGGTTCCTTCCGGGCGTTCGCTGCGGCTGTGGCATCGGTTGTCTGGGTCACGCACTAGAGCTTCCGATGCCGACCGATCGTGAACGAGTGGCCCGAAGGACAGCATTCGTTAGGATCGGGCCATGACCCGTGAGCCGAGCCCCGAGCCGAGCCGCCCTGAGCCGAGCGAGGTCCCGGGCGGCGACCCCGAGTTCCGTCCGCACCGCGTCGTCGTCCTCGCCCTCGACGGGCTGCTCCCCTTCGAGCTGGGCATCCCGCACCGCATCTTCGGCCGCCCCAAGGACGCGCGGGGGCGGCACCTCTACCAGGTCCTCACCTGCTCGGTGCGCCCGCCGGGCCCGGTCGAGACGGACGCCGACTTCGCGATCCAGGTCCCCCACGGCCCGGAGGCCCTGGCCACCGCCGACACGGTGATCGTCCCGGCGTCGTACGAGCTCGGCCCGGTCTACGAAGAGGGCGTGCTCACCGAGGAGCTGGCCGCCGCCCTCGCCCGCGTCCGGCCCGGCACCCGGCTCGCCTCCATCTGCACCGGCGTGTACGTCCTGGCCGCCGCCGGCTACCTCGACGGCCGCCCGGCGACCACCCACTGGGCGGACGCGGAACGCCTCCAGCGGATGTTCCCGAAGGTCAGGGTGGACGCGGACGTCCTGTTCATCGACGACGGTGACGTGCTGACCTCCGCCGGCGTCGCCGCCGGTCTCGACCTGTGCCTGCACATCGTGCGCCGCGACCACGGCACGGCCGTCGCCAACGAGGTGGCCCGGCGCACGGTCGTTCCGCCGCACCGCGACGGCGGACAGGCGCAGTACATCCAGCGCCCGGTGCCCGACCCGCAGCAGGCCACCACGACCACGGCGCGCGCCTGGGCACTCGGCCGGCTGCACGAGCCGATCCAGCTGCGGGACATGGCCGAGCAGGAGGCCATGTCGGTCCGCACCTTCACCCGCCGCTTCCGCGAGGAGACCGGCGTCAGCCCCGGCCAGTGGCTCACCCAGCAGCGCGTCGAGCGCGCCCGGTACCTGCTGGAGACCACCGACCTCTCGGTCGACCAGGTCGCCCGGGACGCGGGCTTCGGCACCGCCCAGTCGATGCGCCAGCACCTACAGACCGCGCTGGGCGTCACCCCCACCACCTACCGCCGGACCTTCCGGGCCGGGGGCGGGGACGTCGGGGGCGGCAGAGCCGGGGGAGGCGGCGGGGGCCGCGGCGGAGCCGGCCGCGTCCAAGGCAGCCGCGTCGGAGGCAGCCGCCCGCGCGATACCACCGCCCGCGGCTGACACCCCGCCGCCCGCGGCTGACACCCCGTCGGCCTCGGAAGCCTTACGGCGGTCCAGTCGTCCCTCGCCCCAGGCGCCCACCGCCACCATCACCAGCGTCAGCCCGACCCCGGCCAGGATCGCCGTGTCCGGGGTCGTCACCTTGAGCAGGGCGCCCGCCGCCGAGCCCGTCACGGCGTATCCGGCGCTGGCCGCCGCGTACATCACGGAGTAGCCCGCGGCCAGCGCACTCGGCGGAAGGGTCTCCTGGAGAGCCAGGTTCCGGGTGATGATCGCGCCCGCCTGGAGCACGCCCGCGCAGGTCAGCGCGACCGCGATCCCGACGGTGCCCGGTATGAGGGCGACCAGCGTCGCGCACCCCGAGACCCCGCACATCAGCACGACGCTGCGGGTGCGCAGCCGCCCCGGCCAGGACCGCGCCCCGTACAGGAACGCGCCCACCGCCGACCCGAGCGCGAACCCGCTGAGCAGCGGCCCCGACCAGCCGACGCCGATCCCCCGGTGTTCCAGCAGGGCGGGCAGCAGGAGTTCGGCGAGTGCCAGCAGGGCGATACTGGCCGCGCCGGTGACGTACACCGGCCAGGCCCCGGCGAGCAGGCGCAGCATCGACCGGCCCCGCGCGGCGGCCTCCTCCACCTCCCAGCCCTCGGGCAGCAGCCACAGCCCACCCGCCGCGGCCACCACCAGCACGGCCGCGAGCAGCAGCGGCACCCGGGGCGCCCACCCCAACGCCAGCCCGGTGACCAGGGCCGGGGAGACCGCCCACACCCCGGACATCAGCATCGACTCGACGGACAGCGCCTGCGCCACGGCGTCCCGGGGAACCAGCCGACCGGTCAGCAACGACCGCAACCCACCAGCCGACGCGGCGGGGGCGGCTCCGGCAACGAACGCACACCCCGCCAACACCACCGCCGACGCACCCGGCATCAGCCCCAGCCCCGCGAACCCGACCGCCCCGACGGCGAGCCCCGCCCCCATCTGCCGCCGGGCCCGCTCCGGGCGCACCCGCATGCCGAGCACGGGCGCCCCGACGATCTCGCCGAGCACGTACGCCGCCGCGAGCAGCGCCCCGAGCGAGTACCCGCCGGGCCGCTCCCGCACGAGGAACACCACGGCCAGCGGCGCCATGGCCACCGGCATCCGGGCGCCCACGGCGACGAGGGACCAGATCAGCACGGGCCGGGTGGCGAGGTCGCGATAGGTCATGCGGCTGACGCTAGAGGTCGGGACCGACAAAGCCCCACCGGATTTCCCGCCCCTGTGGAAAACTCCGGCCAACCACCCCTTGCCGAAACTCCAGTTCGAGGTCAGAACGTCAGCACCGCCCGCGCCGGCACCCCCGCCCCCGCGTCCGCCGCCGCCTTCTCGAAGTCCTCCACGGCATACGTCCGCGACACCAACTCGTCCAGCAGCAGCCGCCCCTCCCGGTACAGCTCGGCGTAGAGCGCGATGTCCCGTTGCGGCCTCGATGAGCCGTACCGGCAGCCCAGGATGGACTTGTCCAGATACATCGACGACACCCGGAACGACGCCTCGGCGTCGGCCGGCGGCACACCCAGCAGCACGGCCTGGCCGTGCCGGTCCAGCACATCGACGGCCTGACGGATCAGTTCCACGCGCCCCACGCACTCGAAGACGTGGTCCGCCCCGGTCGGCAGGATCTCGCGCACCCCCTCGGCGGAGGTCAGGAAGTGCGTCGCCCCGAACCGCCGCGCCACCGCCTCCTTCCCCGGCTGCGCGTCGACCGCCACGATCCGCAGCGCCCCCGCGAGCCGGGCCCCCTGGATCACGTTCAGCCCGATCCCGCCGGTCCCGATGACGACCACACTCTCCCCGCGCTCCACCCGGGCCCGGTTCAGCACCGCCCCCACCCCGGTCAGCACCCCGCACCCGATCAGCGCGGCCGACGTCATCGGCACGTCGTCCGGGATCCGCACCGCCTGCACGGCCCGCACCACCGTCCGCTCGGCGAAGACCGACGTCGAAGCGAACTGGTGCACCGGCCGCCCGCCCCGGGAGAACGGCCGTCCGGGCCGCCCGATCGCCCGCCGGCACATCGTCGGCCGCCCCCGGTCGCAGTCCGCGCACGCCCCGCAGTTGGCGAGGGTGGACAGCGCGACATGATCCCCGGGCGAGACATGGCTGACACCGTCCCCGACCGCATCGACCACCCCCGCACCCTCATGCCCCAGCACCACGGGCACCGGGAACGGAATCGTCCCGTCCACCACGGACAGATCGCTGTGACACAGCCCCGCCGCCACGACCGCGACCCGCACCTCCCCGGGCCCCGGCTCCCGCACCTCCAGGTCGTCCACGACCCGAACCCGCTCCCCGTCGAAGACCACACCGCGCATCCCACAGCACCCTTCAGCCCTTGGCTTCCCTCGGCAGCCCGAGCACCCGCTCGGCGATGATCGTGCGCTGGATCTGGTCCGATCCGCCGTAGACGGTGTCGGCGCGGGAGAAGAGGAACAGGTGCTGGGCGGCGTCGAGTTCGTACGGCGCGTCAGCCGACCAGTCCCGCGGCCCCACCGCCCCCTCCGCGCCCCGGACCAGCATCGCCAGCTCCCCGAGCCGCTGATGCCAGCCCGCCCACAGCAGCTTGGCCACGCTCGACGCCCCCGCCCCGGCCGAACCGCCCAGCGTCCGCAGCGCGTTCCACCGCATGACCCGCAGCTCGGCCCACTGCCGCACCAGCCGCTCCCGTACGACCGGATCGGCCACCGCGCCCGACGCGACCGCCGCGCGCACCACCCGCCCCAACTCCTCGGCGAATCCCACCTGCTGGGCGAGCGTGGACACCCCGCGCTCGAAGCCGAGCAGACTCATGGCGACCCGCCAGCCCTTCCCCTCCGCCCCGACCACGTGCTCCACGCGCGCGCGTGCCCCGTCGAACCACACCTCGTTGAAGTCGCTCGTCCCGGTCAGCTGCCGGATGGGCCGCACCTCGATCCGCCCCGGCTGGTCCATGGGCACGAGCAGAAAACTCAGCCCATGGTGCCGCCGCGACCCCGCCTCCGTACGCGCCAGCACGAAACACCAGTCGGCCTCGTGCGCGAGCGACGTCCAGATTTTCTGCCCGGTGACGCGATACGTCCCGTCCGAGTCCCGCTCGGCCTTCGTCCGCACCCCGGCGAGGTCGGATCCCGCCCCCGGCTCGCTGTAGCCCTGGCACCACAGCTCCTCCCCGGCGGCGATCGCCGGCAGGAACCGCGCCTTCTGCTCCGCCGTCCCGTGCGCGATCAGCGTGGGCCCGAGCAGATTCTCCCCGATATGCCCACACCGCGCGGGCGCCCCCGACCGCACGTACTCCTCGGCCCAGGCAACCTGCTGGGTGAGCGTCGCGACCCGATTCCCGTACCCGCTCTCCGCCCACCCGAGCCCGACCCACCCGGCTTTGCCGAGCGTCCGCTCCCAGGTACGCCGGTCCACCCCGGCATCAACGTGCTGCCCAAGCCACGCCCGCGCCTCACCCCGAAACGCCTCATCCTCCGCAGCGAACCCAAAATCCACAGCCACTCCTCAACTCGGCGCCGGGTAACTCCCCTTTAGGGGCGCGGGGAACTGCGCGACCAGCCACCACCAACCCGCAGCCGCCACACAACCGCACGCCCCGAGCTCTCACGCGCCCGCCCGACGAAGCAACGGCATCGGATCGACCCCCACACTCCCCGGCAAAACCTCCGCGATCCGCTCCGCCGTCCAGGACCCACCCTCCGCATAAGCCGAACGCAGTTCCCTCGGCTGCGCCCACACCGCGATCTTCGCCCCCGCCACCGTGTACACCTGCCCGGTGATCCCCGCCTCCCGCGCCCGCTCGGACAGCAGGTACACGACCATCGCGGCGACATCCTCCGGCTCCCCGATCTCGGCCAGCCCCGCAGGGACCCGCGCGGACATCCGCGTACGCGCCACCGGTGCCACCGCGTTGGCGGTGACCCCGTACTTGTGCAGCCCCAGCGCGGCGCTCCGCACGAGCGAAATGACACCCCCCTTCGCCGCGCTGTAGTTGGCCTGCGAAACGGACCCCTGATGATTGCCGCTGGTGAACCCGATCAGCGTCCCCGAGCCCTGCCGCCGCATCACCGCCGACGCCGCCCGGAACACGGTGAAGGTCCCCTTCAGATGGGTGGCGACGACCGGATCCCACTCCTCCTCGGTCATGTTGAACAGCATCCGCTCGCGCAGGATCCCGGCGACGCACACCGCCCCGTCGATCCGCCCGTACGCCCCGACCGCCGCGTCGACGACGCGCTGTCCCCCGGCCATGGTCGAGATGTCGTCGGCGACCGCGACGGCCTGACCACCCGCCGCCTCGATCTCCTTGACGACGGCGTCGGCGATCTCACTCGTGGGCGAACCGCCGTCCACGGCGACCCCGTAGTCGTTGACGACGACCCGCGCCCCCTCCGCGGCCGCCGCGAGCGCCACCGCCCGGCCGATGCCGCGCCCGGCACCCGTCACGGCGACGACCTTTCCTGCCAAGAAGTTCCCCATGCCCGGCCCCTTCCCGCAGTTTCTGACGATCCGTTAGATTCGTCTCCTCGAATTCTACGACCCGTCAGATACTCGGCGACAAGCCCCCGGGGAGGGCCGATGTCATCCGCCGCACTTCCTCCGGTGTTCCACGACATCGCCCAGCGCGTGAACAACTGGGGCCGCTGGGGCGCCGACGACGAGATCGGCACCCTCAACCTGATCACCGACGAGGTCGTCCGCGCGGCCGTCGCCGAGGTCCGCACCGGCCGCCGCGTACCGCTGGCCCTGCCGCTCCAGCAGGACGGCGTGCAGACCGGGATGATCCCGGGGCGGGTGAACCCGCTGCACGCGATGGTGCAGATCAACCAGGAGATCTTCGGCCCGGGCACGGTCGCGTGCAGCGACGACACGGTGACCATGGGGCTCCAGGCCGCCACCCACTGGGACGCGCTCACCCATGTCTCGCACTCGGGCCGGCTCTACAACGGCCGCCCCGCCGACACCGTCACCGCGCACGGCGGCGCCGCGTTCGCCGGGATCGACAAGGCCCGGCACATCGTCTCGCGCGGCGTGCTGCTCGACGTGGCCCGCGCGCTCGGCCGGGACCGCCTCGACGGCGGTCACGCGGTCACCCCGGAGGATCTGGAGGCCGCCGAGGAACTGGCCGGTACGCGCGTGCGTGCGGGCGACATCGTGCTCGTACGGACCGGGCAGATGCAGGTCTATCTCGCCGGCGACAAGCACGGCTACGGCCATCCGTCGCCGGGGCTGTCGCTGCGGACGCCGGAGTGGTTCCACGCGCGCGATGTGACCGCGGTCGCCAACGACACCCTCACTTTTGAGATATTTCCACCCGAGGTGGAGGATCTGTGGCTGCCCGTCCACGCCCTGGACCTGGTGGAGATGGGGATGCCGCAGGGGCAGAACTGGAATCTCGAGGAGTTGTCCACAGCCTGTGGAGAAACGGGCCGCTACGCGTTCCTGCTGTCGGCGATGCCGGAGCCGTTCGTCGGCGCGACGGGCACCCCGGTGGCCCCGGTCGCAATCCTCTGAAGTCCGGCTGGCGGCGCGAGAGCGCCCGCCCCGAGCACGGCACCACGCGCCGCCATCCGGCCCGGCGTGCCCTCCCCCACCGATTCCCCATGCCCCTGCGGGAACCGACGCCGGTTCACGACCCACACTCGTCGAGGACCTCCGTCACCCAAGCCCTCGTCGTCCCCTCGCGGCGAATCGCTGACCACAAGCGTGATCAAACGGACACGCGCCGTCAACACCCGTACAGTGATTTGTTACTTAAGTCCGTTATGACAGAGGCGCGCACGGAAGCACGTCCCGGCGCATCGCCCCACCGCGCGGCACGGTCCGCCGGAACACCGTGCGCCCGTGCCCCCGTACGGCGTCACACCGCTTCGTACGCCAGCCCCTCGCACCCGCCGTACGCCGCCGCGCCGCCGTCCGGGTAGGACACGGCGGCCGCGCGCTGGGCGGTACGGCGGTCCAGTTCGCACCAGATGCGCTTGCCGGCGCCCTCGGGGTTCCAGCCCCAGCGGTCGGCGAGCCCGTCGACGAGCGCGAGGCCCCGGCCGCCGGTCTCGTCGCCCTCGGCCCAACGGGGCACCGGCGCGCGGGTGCTGCCGTCGGCGACCTCCAGACGGACCGTCGCCTCCTCGGCGGCGGCGGCCTGAGGCAGGCACAGGCGCAGCACAGCCGGACAGCCGGTGTGCACCACGGCGTTGGTGACCAGTTCGGAGACGATGAGGATCACCGTCTCGGCGAGCGGCTCGTCGGCCGCTATCGCGGAACCGGCGAGCCGCGCGCGTGCCCACCTCCGCGCCCGCCCCACCTCAGCGGGGTCGGGCCGGATCTCCAGCTGCACTTGAAGCACCTGCACCGCTCACACCATCCGAACCGATGGACACTTAAGGCTCGCAAGCCTCACGGGGGCCACGATCGTAGCCATTTTCCGCATGACCAGAACAACGCCCAGAGCAAGGGTCACGGAACGTGAATCCCTTGCAGAACAGCTTCGTTGACGTACCGTCACCCCAACAAGCGCTTCGGGCATATTCCCGCGCGAAGGAGTACCCGTGCGGCATACTGTGCGACCCTCGTCGCGGGGAGTCGAACAGCCGGAATGCGGCGCGTCCCCCACAAGGTACCGGAGGGGGACTCCCGCTCCGGGACGTGACGAGTGCCACGCGGGACACAACCCGATATCAACGCTGAGTAACTGCCCGGTGCCACGATCCGTGACATTCCCGAGTGCGGAACCAGCCCCTCCTCCACGGTTCTGACGACGCCGCAGCCCAGCGCCTCTCAGCCCGCCTCGGACAGGAGTTCACCCGCGAGGAGTTCCTCACTCTCCGTACCGCTTCCCCCACGGTGAGCGCGCACCCAGGCACGTTTCAGCAGCAGATGCACCTCCGCCTCCCAGGTGAATCCCATTCCGCCGTGGACCTGGAGACAGTCCCGGGCGCCGCGCACGGCGGCCTCGTCGGCGAGCAGCCGAGCGGCGGCGATGTCCGCGGGGTCGGCGGTGACGGCGGCGGCGTACACGGCGGCCCGCGCGGTCTCCACCCGCACCAGCAGGTCCGCGCACAGATGCTGTACGGCCTGGAAGGCGCCGATCGGCCGCCCGAACTGCTCCCTCGTCCGCGCGTACCGGACGGCCAGCTCGCCGGCCCGGCCCGCGGTGCCGAGCTGTTCGGCGGCGGTGAGCAGGACCGCGACGGGGTCGGGGGTGGCCGCCTCGGGCACCCGGTGCAGTGGCGTCAACGGGTCGACGGACCGCAGCGGAACGGCCCCGGCGGCGTCCCCGCGCACCACGTCCGCCTCCGCCAGCCACTCCACCAGCTCCCCGTCGACGGCCGCCACGACGACCGAGCCGTCGGCCGCTCCCGGCACCGCGCCCGCCGCGAGGTGGGTGGCCACCAGCGGGCCGGGGAGCAGTGCCCGGCCCGCCTCCTCGAACGCCAACACGGTCTCGGGCAGGCCGAGTCCGACGCCGCCGTCCGCCTCCGGCAGCCGCAGGGCGAAGAACCCGGCGGCGCCCAGGTCCCGCCACAGCGCCCGGTCGAGGCCGGGCCGCGCCACGGCCGCGCGCAGGGCGTCCGCGTCGAACCGCCGCGCGAGCAGCTCCCGTACCCCGTCCCGCAGGGCGCGCTGGTCGTCGGTGAGCCGGAAACGCATGGTCATCGCCCCTTCGGCAGGCCGAGGAGCCGTTCGGCCACGATGGTCCGCTGGATCTGGGAGGTGCCGGCGGCGATGGTGTACGACAGGGCGGACAGCCGGTCGGGAACCCAGGGGCGGTCCAGGTCGAGGGCGTCGGTGCCGAGGACGTCGGCGGCGGTGTCGTACAGCTCCTGACGGGCGTGTGAGTACCTCAGTTTGAAAACCGAACCCGCCGCTCCCGGCACTCCGCCGGTCGTCTCGGCCGCGCTGACGTTCCACTGCGTGAGCCGCCACAGCGCCCGGAACTCGGCGTGCAGCCGGCCCAGCCGGCGCCGCAGCACGAGATCGTCCCAGCGGCCGTTCTTCCGGGCCTGGCGGGCGAGTTCGCCCAGCACCCGGCGGCAGGCGACGACCTCGCCGGCGAAGGCGGTGCCGCGCTCGAAGGACAGGGTCACCAGGGTCACCCGCCAGCCGTCGTTCTCGTCCCCGACCCGGTTGGCCACCGGCACCCGCACCTCGTCGAGGAACACCTCGGCGAACTCGGCGGACCCGGCGAGGGTCCGCAGCGGCCGTACGGTGACGCCCGGCGCGTCCATGGGCATCGCGAGCCAGGTGATGCCCCGGTGCTTGGGCGCCTGGGGGTCGGTGCGCACCAGCAGCTCGCACCAGTCGGCGACTTCCGCGTGGGAGGTCCAGATCTTGGACCCGCTCACCACGTAGGCGTCGCCGTCCCGCCACGCGCGCGTGCGCAGTGCCGCGAGGTCCGATCCGGCGTCCGGTTCGCTGAAGCCCTGGCACCAGACCTCCTCGCCGCGCAGGATCGGCGGCAGCCAGCGGGCCCGCTGCTCGGCGGTGCCCTCGGCGGCTATGGTCGGCCCCGCGTGGAGCAGCCCGACGAAATTGGCTCCCACATAGGGCGCGCCCGCCTTCTCGGTCTCCTCCAGGAAGATCAGCCGCAGGGTCGGGGAGGCGTCCCAGTGCACCTCGGCGTATCCGGCGTCGTACAGCGTCCGCTGCCAGCCGAGGTCGTAGGCCCGCCGCGCGGGCCAGTCGTCGGGGGACGGCTTCGGCGGCAGCGTCGGCAGCACCCGCGCGAGCCATTCCCGCAGTCCCGCGCGGAACTCCTCTTCCTCCGGCGTGTCCGCGAGGTCCATCAGCGGTCGAGGTCCAGGCCGAGCATCCGGATGGCGTTGCCCCGCATCAGCTTGTAGACGGTCTCGTCGTCGAGGCCCTTCACATGGTCGAGGGCGACCTCCTTGGTGTGCGGGAAGGTCGAGTCGACGTGCGGGTAGTCGGTCTCGAAGGTGGCGTTGTCGCGGCCGACGACGTCGATCGAGGCGACGCCGTGCTTGTCGCGGAAGAAGCAGCAGTAGATCTGCCGGTAGTAGTACGTCGAGGGCGGCTCGGGGATCGTGTCCCGGACCCCACCCCACGCGCGGTGCTCCTCCCAGACGTCGTCGGCGCGTTCCAGGGCGTACGGCACCCAGCCCATCTGCCCCTCGGAGTAGGCGAGCGTGAGCCGCGGGAAGCGCACCAGGACGCCGCTGAAGAGGAAGTCCATCATCGAGGCCATCGCGTTGTTGAAGGACAGCGAGGCCTGGACGGCGGGCGGGGCGTCCGGTGAGGCGGCGGGCATCTGGGACGACGACCCGATGTGCATGTTGACGACCGTGCCGGTGTCCTGGCAGGCGGCGAAGAACGGGTCCCAGTAGCCGGAGTGGATGGACGGCAGGCCCAGATGGGTGGGGATCTCGGAGAAGGTCACCGCGCGGACCCCGCGTGCGGCGTTGCGCCGGATCTCGGCGACCGCCAGGTCCACGTCCCACAGCGGGATCAGGCACAGCGGGATGAGCCGCCCGCCGCTGTCCCCGCACCACTCCTCCACCATCCAGTCGTTGTAGGCGCGCACACAGGCCAGCGCGACCTCCTTGTCGTGCGCCTCGGCGAAGGTCTGGCCGCAGAAGCGGGGGAAGGTGGGGAAGCAGAGGCTGGCCTCGACGTGGTTGAGGTCCATGTCCGCGAGCCGCGCCGCGGGGTCCCAGCAGCCGCGGCGCATCTCCGCGCGGGTGATGCCCTCCAGGGTCATCTCGTCGCGGTCGAAGCCGACGGCGGCGATGTTGCGCTTGTACGGGAACTTCAGGTCCTCGTAGATCCACCAGTCGGTCGGCTGCCCGTCGGGATCCATGGTGATCTGGTACTTCCCGCCGACATACGCCAGCTCGCCGATGCCGGCGGTGAGGGGCTGCGGGCCGCGGTCGCGGTACTTGGCGGGCAGCCAGGTCTCGAAGAGGTGCGCGGGCTCGATGACGTGGTCGTCGACGCTGATGATGCGGGGCAGTTCCGTCATGGGTCCCCTCCGCCGGACGGTACTTATCTGATGGACTGTCAGATAGCATCCCACCTGACGACCCGTCAGCCAAGCAGGGGGCAGATGTGAACGAGACCCCGCACTCCCTGAGTTCCTCCCGCACGCTGTGGGAGCTGCTCGACCGCCGCGCGCGCAGCACCCCCGACCGCCCGCTCTTCCTCCAGGACGACCGCACGCTCACCTTCGGCGCCCTGCGCGCGCGTGCCGAGCGGGTCGCGGCGGGGCTGTACGGCATGGGCGTGCGCCCCGGCACGGTGGTCGCCTGGCAGCTGCCCACCCGGATCGAGACGGCCCTGCTGTCCTTCGCGCTGGCCCGCCTGGGCGCCGTACAGACCCCGCTGATCCCGTTCCTGCGGGACCGCGAGGTCGGCTTCGCGCTGCGGGAGTCGAAGGCGGAGTACTTCGCCGTGCCGGGGGTGTGGCGCGGCCACGACCACACGGAGATGGCGCGGCGGCTCGGCGCCAAGGGCATCTTCGAGGCGTACGACGATCTCCCCGAGGGCGATCCGGCCGTCCTGCCCGCCCCGCCCGCCGACGGCACGGACGTCCGCTGGATCCACTGGACCTCGGGCACCACCTCCGATCCCAAGGGCGTGCTGCACACGGACCGTTCACTGATCGCGGGCGGCTCCTGCCTCGCCCACGCGCTGCGGCCCACCACCGGCGACGTCGGCTCGATCGCCTTCCCGTACGCGCACATCGGCGGCCCGGACTACACGGTGATGCTGCTGCTGTACGGCTTCCCCGCGGTGCTGTTCGAGCAGTTCGCGCTGCCGGACGCGCTGGAGGGCTACCGCCGGCACGGGGTGACCATCGCGGGCGGGTCGACGGCGTTCTACTCGATGTTCCTCGCCGAGCAGCGCAGGCGACCGGGGACGAGACCGATCCCCACCCTGCGCCTGCTGGCGGGCGGCGGCGCCCCGAAGCCGCCGGAGCTGTACCACGCGGTCACCCGCGAGATGGGGGTCCAGCTCACCCACGGGTACGGCATGACCGAGGTCCCGATGATCACCATGGGCGACCCGGACGACAGCCCGGAGAACCTGGCGACGACGGAGGGACGCCCGCCCGAGGGCATGGAGATACGGATCGTGGACGGGGAGGTGCGGCTGCGCGGGGAGGCGGTGTGCCGGGGCTATCTGAACCCGGCGCAGACGGCCGAGGCCTTCGACGAGGACGGCTTCCTGCGCACCGGCGACCTCGGGCATCTCACGGAGACCGGCCACCTCGTCCTGACCGGCCGACTGAAGGACGTGATCATCCGCAAGGGGGAGAACATCTCGGCCCAGGAGATCGAGGACCTGCTGCACCGCCATCCGGACATCGCGGACGTGGCCGTGATCGGCCTGCCGGACGCGGAACGGGGCGAGCTGGTCTGCGCGGTGGCCGAACAGCCGCCGGGCGCACGGCGGCTGACCCTCGCCGAGGTGACGGCGTATCTCCGCGCGGAGGGCCTTTCCGTCCACAAGCTGCCGGAGCGGCTGGAGGTGGTGGACGCCCTGCCGCGCGGGGAGACGTTGCGGAAGGTGCTCAAGTACAAACTGCGGGAGCGCTATTCGGAACGGTGAGCAGCGCTGCCCGGGAACGGCTACTCGGGGACGGTGAAGTAGCGCGCGAAGGCGGGCACGATCTCCGCCTCACCGACCTTGCCGTCCCCGTCGGCGTCCAGGGCGGCGGCGGCCGCGCGGGCGGCGTCCTCGGGCACGCCGAGCGCCGTCAGCACCCGCGCGGTGTCCTCGACGGTGGCCGCGCCGTCGTCGTCCGTGTCGGCGACGTCGATGGCGGCGTGCAGGAAGGGCCGAGCGATCTCGGCGAACCGCTCCGGGTTGTCCCGCAGCCGCTTCACCGCGCCGTTCACGAACTCGTCCCGCGTGATGCGCTGGTCGCCGTCCCGGTCCGCTATCCCCGCCATGCCCTGCCAGAACGCCTCCGCGCCGCCGTACAGCGCCTGTCCCTTGTCGGACCGGGCCGCCGTACCGAACTCCGCGAGCAGCGCCTTGGCCGCCCCGCTGAAGTCCTCGCGGTCGATATAGCCGTTGCCGTCCTGGTCGAAGGTGGCGAACCTGGCCGCGATCCTGCGCTCGTACTCGCTCTCGCTGCTGACCATCTCTTCTCGGGCCGCCTTACATCACGTGGGTGCGTCTCGCACGGAGCGTACGACGCCACGGCCGCTCCGGGAGCGGGAAAACGACGGTTGTGCCAAGACCGGGGGAATTTCGGGACAACAGTGTGGCGAAGTGCTCAGGCCGACAGCGGACGGGACTCCTCCGAGACGGCCGAGGCGAGATCCACGTGCACGTCGAACAGGCGGCGTACACCGAGGGCGCCCAGGACGCGGTTGACGTGCGAGCCGTCGACGGCGCCGCCTTCGGGGAGTATGAGCCGCAGCCGGCCCTGGCAGGAGCGCAGCAGGCGGCGGGTGGCGATGAGCACACCGACACCGCTGGAGTCGCAGAAGAACACCTCGGAGAGGTCCAGGACGAGCCGGTGCCGGCCCTCGGCCACCACGTCGTGCACCCGTTGCCGCAGCACCGGCGACGTCACCAGGTCCAGCTCGCCCGACACATGGAGCACGGCCCACTCGCCCTGCTCGCCGCCGGTCACATTGAACGCCACCACCAAGCCCTTCGTTCGCCGGAACTTCCCGGAACCGCCGCCCGGAAACGGAAGCAGTCCCTACGCTTCCCTCAGCGCGGCTGCCCAGCGGCCGTTCCCTGAAACACCGCGCCGGAAACGGAAACCGATCGGAAAGGGCTTGTTTCAGTCGACTTCGATCCTGTTCGATCAGATCACAAACATGTCTGAGCGCAGAATGGCCGGGTAAGCGCCAGAAAAGGGAGGTCCCTTATCACCCGCGGCCCGTCGGGGGCGCGCATAGCCACAAAGGGGCGTGCGTTGTCAGACGTGCCGACTACATTCGGGACCACGGTGGACGCACGCTGGAGTCGGACCGGACCCGGCGCCGACGCAAGGGGAGGGGGCCTGATGGCGAGGAAGGACACACCACCCCGCTGGGACCGCAAGATGCAGCAACGGCTCGCGCGCGGCGAGGCGGCGGCCCTCGGCGAGCTGTACGACCGCTTCGCCACCCTCGTCCACGGCCTCGCCCACCGCGTCCTCGGCGACGAACACGCGGCCGACGGCATCACCCGCGAGGTCTTCGCCCACGTCTGGGAACACCCCGACGCCTACGACCCGAAACAGGGCCCCCTGCGCTCCTGGGTGGCGAACCTCACCCACCGCCTCGCCGTGCAGCGGCTGCGCGCCACCGAGACCGCCGCCCTGAAGAGCGGCCACGGCACCTCCGAGGAACTGGAGCGCAAGGTCCGGCACGCCGCCGTCGCCGCCCGCGCCGACTACATCGTCCAGTCCATGCCCGCCCCGCTGCGCGCCGCCCTGGACCTGGCCTGCTTCCAGCGCCGCGACTACCGCCAGACCGCGGTCGACCTCGGCGTCACCGAGGACGAGGCCCGCCGCCGGCTCCGCCTCGGCCTCCAGCTGCTGTCCACGGCCCACGACACCGGCGCACCGGGCGCACCGCCGGGATACGGGGGTGTGGCGTGACCGAGCCCAGCCGGTTCGACGACCACGACGACAACGAGTTCGACGCCGACAACGAGTTCGACGCCGATCAGGAGTTCGGCGCCGACGAGGAGCACCAGCGCCACGACGACGGCAGCCACGATGACCCCACTCCCGCCCCGGGCACCCCGCACACCCGGCCGCCCCGCATACCGATGCCCCGCGCCTCCGTCGAGGACGGCGACATCCCCCTGCCCGCCCTCGACGAACTGCGCGCGGCCATGACACCGCTCGAGCTGGCGCACCCCGTCCTCAAGTCCCTGCTGGGCGCCTGGGCCCTGTCCGCGTGCTCGCCGGAGGAGACGGCGGCCGTCGAGGAGCACCTCGGCGGCTGCGGAAGCTGCGCCGACGAGGCCCGGCGGCTGCGCGAGGCGGTCGGGCTGCTGCACCCGCCCGAAACCCTCGACCTGGACCCGTCCCTGCGGACCCACGTCCTGGAGAGCTGCCTGGACCGCCGGCCGCCGCGGATCCCGGTCCCCGAGTGGGCCACCGCGTACGACGCGGAGACCGCGCGCCTCGACGCGCTGCTCCAGGACTTCGGCGACGCGGAGTGGCACGCGCCGGTGCGGCTGCGCTGGTACGACGGCAAGGAGGCGGCGAGCCGGCGGACGACCGTCGCCGGCGTCATCGCACATCTCCTCGCGGTCGACGGACTGGTCGCGCTGGCCCTCGGCCTCGACGACCCACTGGGCGACACCGAGGCGGACCGGCCGACTCCGGAGGGCCGCACGGAGGCGTACTGGCGGGCCTCGCACTTCCCGCCGACCCGGTCCGTGCGCGCGCCCTGGCGGGAGCAGAGCCACGGCATCGTCCGCACGGTGGCCTTCACCGGCGGCGGCGGCGGCCGGATGCCGGTGTCGTACGGGGAGTTCGCGCTGCCGCTGCACGACGCCATGGCCGACCGGGCGTTCGAGTGCTGGATGCACGCGGAGGACATCGCGCTCGCCGTGGACTATCCCTACGACGCGCCCTCCGGGCGTCACCTCAACCGCATGATCGACCTCGCGGCGCGCATGCTGCCCGAGGCGCTCGCCGAGCGCCGCCGGGCGGGACTCGCCGCGCCCGCGCGGCCCGGCCGCCACCTCGTCGCGGCGGGCGAACCCGGCCGCACCCTGCGACTGGAGGTCGAGGGCTCCGGCGGCGGGGAGTGGCTGATCCCGCTCGACTCACCCGCGGCGGCGGCCTCCGCGGAGCACGAGGTGGCGCATGTCGCGCTCGACGGGGTGGAGTTCTGCAGACTGGCCGCGGGCCGGCTGGCGCCGGAGGATGCGGCGGCGGGGCAGGGCGGTGACCGGGAGGCCATCAAGGACGTGCTGTTCGCCGCCGCTTCGCTGAGCCGGATGTAGAGGTAGGGCAGCGCCCGACGACAGAACCCCACGAGCTCCTAGGCGAACACCACCGTCCGGCGCCCGTTCAGCAGAATGCGCCGCTCCGCGTGCCACTTGACCGCCCGCGCCAGCGCCTGGCACTCCACATCGCGCCCGATGGCGACGAGTTGGTCGGGGGTGACGTCGTGACCGACCCGCTCGACCTCCTGCTCGATGATCGGCCCCTCGTCGAGGTCCGCGGTCACGTAGTGCGCCGTCGCCCCGATCAGCTTCACCCCACGCGCGTGCGCCTGGTGATACGGCTTCGCGCCCTTGAAGCTCGGCAGGAAGGAGTGGTGGATGTTGATGATCCGCCCGCTGAGCTGCTTGCACAGGTCGTCGGAGAGGACCTGCATGTAGCGGGCCAGCACGACCAGCTCCACGCCCTCCTCGCGGACGAGCTCCAGCAGCCGCGCCTCGGCCTCCGGCTTGGTGTCCTTCGTCACCGGGATGTGGTGGAAGGGGATGTCGTAGGACGCCACCAGCTCGGCGAAGTCCGTGTGGTTCGACACCACCGCGGCGATCTCCACCGGCAGCGCCCCGATCCGCGCCCGGAACAGCAGGTCGTTCAGGCAGTGCCCGAACTTGCTGACCATCAGCAGGACCCGCATCTTCTCCTCGGCCCGGTGGATCTGCCAGTCCATGTGGAAGGAGTCACCGATCGCCGCGAAGCTGGCCCGCAGCTTCTCCACCGTCACCGGCGCCTCCGCCGAGAAGTGGACCCGCATGAAGAACAGCCCGGTGTCATGGTCACCGAACTGCTGACTGTCCTCGATGTTGCAGCCGGTCATGAACAGGTAGCTCGACACGGCGTGCACGATGCCCTGCTTGTCAGGACACGACAGGGTGAGGACGTACTGATCAGCGGGCGCCGCGGCCCCGGTGGACTGCTCGTTCATGCACCACAGGGTCCCACAAGGACCTCGAGTCCCGGCAATCGTCCCGCTAGACGGACCGCGTCAGAATGCGGAGCACCTCCAGCGTGCGCGGCGCCGCATCGGGGTCCTCGCCGTCGCTGACCGCCATCCGCACATGCGCGTCCCGGGCCGCCCGCACCGCCTCCGGCCAGCCGGGGTGGTCGAGATACGACGACACCGGCGCGTCCGGCCCCACCTGGTGCATGATCCGCAGCACCCGGAGCACCGCGGTGTCGACCAGCGCCGCCTCCTGCGAGTCACGGAAGATCGTGCCGACGTACTTCTCGGCGGACCAGTGGTCCAGCCAGGTGTCCTCGACCAGCCGGTACACGGCGTCGGTCACGTCTCCGTACCCCTCGACACCCGCCAGCCAGACGTCCCGCTGGAACACCGGATCGGAGAGCATGTGCAGCGCGGAGCGCACATTGCTGCGCCAGCGCCACCACGGCATGTCGTTCAGTGGCATGCCACCCATCGTGGATGAGCGACGGCCGCGACGGGAAGAGTTCTCCGAACCTTGGACACCTTGCACGGTCATCGATCGTACGTTCCCCCCAACGGGCCGCTCACCGACCCCCGCAATTCACCTGTACGTCACCCTTCGTTGACCGAAGGTCACTCCCAGGTTAGCGATGTGGCGGAATCGTGCGTGACCATGACCGGCAGGCGACGCACGCGCAGCACATTTCACCCCATGATCTCCCGCACGGCACGCGGGTCCCGCCTTGCCCGCACGGTGGGCGCCATGGTCGCGGGTGCGTCGCTGGTCGCCGGATGCGGTGTCGTCCCCGGTGTCACGGGGGGTGCCGGGGACGACACGATCACCGTCATGACCTGGGCGCCGTCGGACACCAACGCGACCAACAAGCCCGGCATGCCCGCCCTCGCCCTCGCCTACGCCCGCCATGTGAACGCCCAGGGCGGCATCGACGGCCGCAAGATCAAGGTCCTGATCTGCAACGACCACAACGACAGCGTGGGCGCCGCCAAGTGCGCCCGGCGCGCGGTCAAGGAGGACGTCGTCGCGGTCGTCGGCTCCTACAGCCAGTACGCCGACTCCTTCTTCCCGGTCCTGGAGGGCGCCGGCATCCCCTACATAGGCGGCTACGGCATCACCAGCAACGAGTTCACCAGCCCGCTGTCCTACCCGGTCAACGGCGGCCAGCCCACGCTGCTGGCCGGCCTCGGCAAGGAGCTGGCCGCCGGCTGCGGGCCGGTCACCCTGGTCCGCCCCGACACCATCGCGGGCGACGAACTGCCCGCCCTGATCAACTCGGGTCTGAAGGCGGGCGGCCACGAGGACGCGGCGGACCTGCACGCCGCCGAGGACGCCACCGAGTACTCCCGGCAGTCGGTGGGAGCGTTGCAGCAGGCGACCGCCGACCCGACGGAGCGGGGCTGTGTGGTGCCCGCGCTCGGCGACCGCACCAGCACCTTCATGGACTCCTTCCGGCGCGCCCGGGAGAACTACCCGGAGGTCCGCACCGGCACCGTGCTGGGCAGCGTCGACCAGACCGTGATCGACGCCTCCGGCGGCCGCTCGGGGCCGTACGAGGGGGCGTACATCACGGGCTGGTACCCGGTGGAGACCGACAAGCGCTGGGACGAGATGAAGCGGGTGATCCGCGAACAGGCCTTCTCCGACACCCGGATCGACCCCGCGGACGCCGGAGTGCAGACCTCCTGGATCGCGTACACCGTCTTCCGGGCCGTCGTCGAGGGGCTCGGCGACGACGAGGACGTGACGGCGGCCTCGGTGCGCCGGGCCCTGGACGACGGCGTCGAGGTCAGCACGGGCGGGCTCACGCCGACCCTGCGCTGGAAGTTCCAGGACCGGCTGGCCTCGGTGGGCTTCCCGCGCCTGGTCAACGCCAACGTCACCCTCCAGGTCGTCCGCGACGGCCGGCTGGTCGCCGCCCGCAAGGGCTTCACCGACGTGACCCGGACCCTGCAGGGCGCCGACGTCGGCTGACCCGCCCGCCGCTCAGAGCTGGGTCGGCTGCCGCTCGGTCAGGCCGTAGGTCTTCGCGATCGCGTTCCACAGCTTGGCGGCCTCCGCCTTCTGCGTGGTCGCGGTGCCGCTCTCCCGGTTGCCCGCCTGGGTCTGGCCGGTGCTGCGGGCCTGCCCCTTCTTGCAGAGCTTGCCCTTCTGCCCGGCCACCTGGTCGGCCCAGGCCGCGTAGTGGTTGTCGGCGGACGCGGACGCTTTCCAGGCGTTGGTGAGCGCGGTGGTCAGCGCCGCGTTGTTCGGCAGCTTGTCCACGGCCAGCCCGGACAGCCGGGTGACCAGCTGGTTGCGCTGCTTGGCCGCGTCACGCAGGTCCTTGGCCGCCTGGGCGAGGTTGGTGCAGGACTTCACGTCGTTCACCGCGTTGATCACGGCGGTACGGCTGTCACCACTGTCGGCGAGCAGCTTGTCCAGCTCGATCGCCTGCTGCTCGGCCGGGTCCACGGACGGCGAGGGGGGCGCGGTGGCGGACTCGCTCGCGGGCGCCGTGGCGGAGACGGGCTTCGGCGTCTCCTCCTCCTCGCCGCCGCCGGCGAGCAGCGCGCCCGCGCCGATCCCGACCACCGCGATACCGATGCCGCACGCCGCGATCAGCGGCACCCGGGAACCGGTACGGCCACCGCGGCCCCGGCCCTGGGCGGGCTCGTCGTACGACGGCACCGGCGGCCGCGGACCCTGGACGTGCGGCAGCTGCTGGGTGCCGGCGGCGGCGCCGTCGGCGCGGAAGAGGTTGTCGAACTCGGCGGGCGTCTGCCGGGCCCCGGGCACGGGCGGGATGTACTGGGTGGCCTCGGCGTCGGGGCCGGACGGCTGCGGCCCGGCCGGCGGCTGCGGAGCCGCGCCGGGGGCACCGCCGTTGCGGGCGCGCCCCAGGTACTGGGTGGTCTCGGCGGGACGCTCGGCAGCCCCCGCGGCGGGCATCTCCGGCGGCAGCGCGCCCGGAGTCACCGGCGGAAGGTACTGCGTCGCGCCCTCGTGCGCGGAAGCGGACCCGGGCTGCACGGGCGGCAGGTACTGGGTGGCGCCGTCCGGGGCGGCGCCGCCGGGTATGCCGGGTGCGGACCCGACCGGCGGTATGTACTGGGTCGCGCCCTCGTCGGCGGGCGGCGGCAGCGGCGCCCCCGCGCCGGCCGGGGGCGGCAAGGGCGCACCGGCACCCTGCGGGGGCAGCGGAGCACCGCTCGCGGCACCGGAGTGGCCCGGGTACGCCCCGCTCGCGCCGCCCTGCGCGGGATGGGCCGGGGCGCCGTACGCCCCCGCGTTCCCGCCGTACGACGGGCTCGGCGCGCCCTCGGGCGGCAGCGGCCCGGCACCCGGAGCATGCGAGGCCTGCGGGGCCTGCGGGACGGGCGGCGCACCGGCGCCGGGCTGGGGCGCGGGGTAGCCGCCCTGCGGGCCCTGAGGGGTCCCCCACGCCTGGTCCGGCGGCGCCGGCCAGTTCTGCTGCGGGGTGTGCTGCTGCTGTCCGGGTCCCCACGGCTGTCCCCAGGCCTGGCCGCCGGGCGGGGCCTGGGCCGGGAGGGGGCCGTCGGCGGGGCGGCCGGGGCCGGCCTGCATGCCCGGCAGCAGGGGCTCGCCACCGTCGGAGGGCAGCACGATGCCTTCGCGCGCGGGCTGCGCCGAGGGCTCCTCGCCCTGTCCACTCTGCGTCACCGGGACTCCTACGAATGGGGGACCTTCGGAATCGTCGGCTCACGCTACCGGGTCCCCGGAGCCGGTGGCCACGCAGCACAGGGCGTGACCTTCTTCCCTGTGACGGCGGTAACAAAACCGCCCCGCGGCACGCTGTTTATGTCACCTCCTGCCCGCCGACCTCGCGTTCTCCGTGGGTTCACGCTCCGCGCGGTCCCCGTTCACGCCGCCTGCTGGAGATCCAGCCGCGCTCCGAACTCCCGTACCACCGCCTCGTCCCGGAACGGGTCCAGCCGCTGCTGCAGGTCCTCCAGATACTCGGCGCCCCGGTTGGACCGCAGGGTCTCCAGGAGCTCCACGGCCTTCAGTCCCGTGTGGCAGGCCTGTTCGATCTCGCGCTGCTGCACCTGAGCCGTGGCGAGCAGCACATAGCCGATCGCGCGCCGGCGGGCCCGGGACTCGGGGTGCCCGTCCAGGGACTGCTGCGCGCACCGCGCGGCGGCCTCCGCCTGCCCCAGGTCGCGGTGGCAGTGGGCGAGTTCGTCGGCGAGGTAGGCCTGGTCGAAGTGGGCGATCCACGCGGGGTCGTCCCCGGAGGACGGATCCGCCTGGTCCATGGCGCTCACCGCGCGCCCCACCGCCGCCTGGGCGGCGCGCGCGTCCCCCATGAGCGCGTGGCCGCGCGCCTCCGCCGCGTGGAACATGGCCTCCGCGCGCGGGGTCACGCGCCCCCGCGCCCCCTCTTGCGCCGCCCGCGCCAACTGGGCGATCTCGCGCGGGTTTCCGAGCTGGGCGGCGAGGTGGCTCATGGAGGCGGCGAGGACATAGCCGCCGTAGCCGCGATCGCCCGCCGCCTGGGCCAGCCGGAGCGCCTGGATGTAGTAGCGCTGGGCGAGCCCGGGCTGGCCGGTGTCGACCGCCATGTACCCGGCGAGCTCGGTCAACCGGGCGACGGCGGCGAAGAGTTCCCGACCGACCGACTCCCGGTAGGAGCCGGCGAGCAGGCCCGAGACCACGCTGTTGAGGTAGTGCACGACGACCGGGCGGACATGCCCGCTGCCGTACTGGTGGTCCAGCTCGACCAGCGCCTGGGTCATCGAGCGCACGGCGGCCACGTCCGACCGGCCCACACGGGGACCGGCCGAGCGGGCCACCTGCGCGTCGGGCGCCGAGATCAGCCAGTCGCGGCTCGGCTCGACCAGCGCCGAGGCGGCGACGGACGAACCGGACAGGAAGTCGCGGCGCCCGACGTCGCTGCGCCACAGCTCGCAGACCTGCTCGATGGCTCCCAGTACCGTCGGCGAGAACTGGAGGCCGACGCCCGACGCGAGATTCTTGCCGTTGGCCATGCCGATCTCGTCGATCGTGACCGTACGGCCGAGTTTGCGGCCCAGCGCCTCGGCGATGATCGCCGGGGCCCGACCGCGGGGCTGCTGTCCGCGCAGCCAGCGGGCCACGGACGTCTTGTCGTAGCGCAGGTCGAGTCCGTGTTCGGCGCCGCACATGTTGACCCGGCGGGCGAGCCCGGCGTTCGAGCACCCCGCCTCCTGGATGAGCGCCTGCAGCCGTTCGTTCGGCTGCCGCGCGACGAGAGGCCTTGCGGCCATGGCGTTAACCCCCTGTGGCTGCGGTGCCTGCCCGTGCACCGATGTGTGTGTCTTCCCCGGCCGTTGCCCGTCGCCGGTGGCGAAAGCTCCGGTCGTGAAGATCAATGCCCCGTCGTCGTACCGAAAATGCGGACATGCCCCGAAAATGCGAAGCATGCGCGGCTTGCCGGGGTAAGCCGGGGTAAAAGGCACCCCGTACCCACCCGTCCCCTCCTGGCTACCCAGGTCCCGCCACGGATCCTCCCGCGCGCCCCCACCCGTGCACCCATGCGCCCCGGACGCCGAATCGATGCTCCTCCCCCGCGCGCGGAGAGACCCGGGGAGAGCCGTAACCCGAGGTGGACGCGGGAGTTGAGTTCCACGTGGAAGAGACGATCCCGGCCACCGAAGCCGCACAGATTCCGAAGCAGCGCGGGGAATCGCTGCTGGAGACCGCCGTTCGCTACGCCGAGGAGCGCCACTGGGACGTGTTCCCCGGCACCTGGCTGGAAGCCGTCGACGGAAGTCAGCGCTGCTCCTGCGGCGACGCGCTGTGCGAGGAGCCCGGCGCGCATCCCGCGCGCACGGACTGGGCGACCCAGGCGACCGGCAGCGCGACCGTCGCCCGCCGCATGTGGCAGAAGCAGCCGAACGCGTCGATCCTGCTGCCGACGGGGCGCACGTTCGACGCGATCTCCGTGCCGGAGACGGCGGGCTTTCTCGCGCTGGCGCGCATGGAGCGGATGGAACTCACGCTGGGGCCGGTGACGTTGACGCCGGCGCGGCGGATGCAGTTCTTCGTGCTGCCGGGGGCCGCTGCGAAGGTGCCGGATCTGGTGCGGAAGCTGGGCTGGTCGTTGGCGTCGCTGGATCTGGTGGCGTTGGGGGAGGGCAGTTACGTCGCGGCGCCTCCCACGCGGTACGGGTCGCGGGGGGCCGTGCAGTGGGCCTGCCGGCCTACGCCCGCGAATCGGTGGCTGCCGGATGCGGAGGAGTTGATCTCGCCGCTCGCCTATGCGTGCGGGCGGGATCGGTGACGCCTGCTCGTCTGCCTGGTTGCTGATCTTCGGCGGCTGCGGGTCGTGGGTGGTTGCTCGCGCAGTTCCTCACGCCCCTCTCGGAGTTCCTCCACCGTAGGGTTCAGACATGACGTCAGCCGTACGCGTTCATGGGCTCTGGAAGCGGTTCGGGCAGCAGGTCGCCGTTGCCGGGATCGATCTGGAGCTGCCTGCCGGGAAGTTCATCGGGCTCGTCGGACCCAATGGAGCCGGGAAGACCACGACCCTCTCCATGGTGACCGGGCTGCTGCGGCCGGATCAGGGCAGCGTCGAGGTGGTCGGGCACGACGTGTGGCGGGATCCGGTCGAGGTGAAGGCGCGGATCGGGGTGCTGCCCGAGGGGCTGCGGCTGTTCGAGCGGCTGTCGGGGCGGGAACTGCTGGGATACACGGGCAGGCTGCGCGGCCTGCCCGGCGCCGAGGTCGACAAGCGGGCCGGCCAGCTGCTGGACGTGCTGGATCTGGCGGGCGCCCAGCACAAGCTGGTCGTCGACTACTCCACCGGTATGCGCAAGAAGATCGGGCTCGCGGCGGCCCTGTTGCACAACCCCGAGGTGCTCTTCCTCGACGAGCCGTTCGAGGGCGTCGACCCGGTCTCCGCGCAGACCATTCGGGGCGTCCTGGAGCGGTACACCGCCTCCGGGGCCACCGTCGTCTTCTCCTCTCATGTGATGGAGCTGGTGGAGTCACTGTGCGACTGGGTGGCCGTCATGGCCGCCGGGCGGATCCGCGCCCATGGCACCCTCGCCGAGGTGCGGGGCGACTCCCCCACCCTCCAGAAGGCCTTCCTCGAACTGGTCGGCGCGCACGGGCGGGACTCCGGGACCGACCTCGACTGGCTCGGCGGCGGGGCCCGATGAGCGCGGCCACGGAAGCCGGCGTCACCGCCACCGTCGTACGGCTGAAGCTGTCCCTGCTGCGCAACGGGTTGCGGCAGTCCGGCGGGCGGAAGGCCGCCTACATCGCGTCGGCCGTCGTCACGCTGCTGTTCGCCGTGCTCCAGGTGCTCGGTCTCGTCCTGCTGCGCGGCACCGCGCACGCGGACTCGCTGGTCGTGCTGCTGGTGGCGGTGCTGGGGCTGGGGTGGGCGGTGATGCCGCTGTTCTTCCCCAGCGGGGACGAGACCCTCGACCCGACGCGGCTGGTGATGCTGCCGCTGCGGCCCCGGCCGCTGGTGCGGGCGCTGCTCGCCGCCTCGCTGGTGGGAATCGGGCCGCTGTTCACGGTCTGCCTGTTCGCCGGTTCGGTGATCACGGTGGCGCGCGGGGCGGCGGCATACGTCGTCGGCGTCGTCGGGGTCGCGCTGGCGCTGCTCGTCTGCGTGGCCCTCGCGCGGGCCGTCGCCGCCGCCAACATCCGGCTGCTGACCAGCCGCCGGGGGCGGGACCTGGCGGTGCTGAGCGGGCTGGTCGTGGCGGTCGGCGCACAGGTCGTCAACTTCGGGGCGCAACGGCTCGGTTCGTCGGGGCTCGGCCAGCTCGACCCGGCGGCGGACGTGCTGCGCTGGGTGCCGCCGGCGTCGGCACTCGCCGCGGTGGACTCGGTGAGCGGGGGCGACTACGGGGTGGCCGCGCTGCAACTGGCGCTGACCGTGGCGGCGCTGGCGGCCCTGATCGCCGTATGGGCGAGGCATCTGACCCGGCTGATGACCTCGCCGGACGGGTCCACGCTGCCGAGCGCCGACGCGGCCGCGCGGGAGCGGTCCTCGACCGGGCTCGGGCGGCTGCTGCCGGGCGGGCGGACCGGGACGGTCATGGACCGCAGCCTGCGCTATGTGTGGCGGGATCCGAAGACCAAGGCGGCGTGGGTGACCTCGCTGGCGATCGGGCTGATCGTGCCGGTGTTCAACGCCGTCCAGGGCACCGGGTCGGTCTACTTCGCCTGTTTCGCGGCGGGCATGCTCGGCATCCAGATGTACAACCAGTTCGGGCAGGACACCTCCGCGTTCTGGATGGTCGCGATGACGATCTCGTCCACCCGGGACGCCTACGTCGAACTGCGCGGGCGGGCGCTGGCCCTGCTGGTGATCACCCTGCCCTACGCCACCCTGGTCACCGTCCTGACCACGGCGCTGCTCGGCGACTGGGCGCGGCTGCCGGAGGCGCTGGGGCTGTCCTACGCGCTGCTGGGGGCGATGCTGGCGACCGGGGCGTGGAGTTCGGCGCGGTTCCCGTACTCGATCCCGCAGGAGGGCTACAAGAACGTGGCCCCCGGGCAGGCCGGGCTCGCCTGGATCTCCATCCTCGGCGGGATGGTGGCCGCCGCGCTGCTGTGCGCGCCCCTCATCGTGGCCACGATCCTGATCCACACCGGCGCGGACGCCGAGGAGTGGGGCGCGCTGCTGCTGCCGGCGGGCACGGTCTACGGGGCGGCGCTCGCCTACGCCGGCCTGCGCCTGGCCGCGCCGCGCACGGCCGCGCGGCTGCCGGAGATCCTGACGGCGGTCAGCAAGGCGTGACGAGCGCGGTCCCGGGGGGCGTTCAGGGCGTGCGGACCGCGTCCAGGAACGGCTCGATCGCCGCGCGCCAGGCCTCGGGCTGGTCGTAGTGGACGAGGTGGCCGGCGTCGGCGACCTCCGCGTACTCGCCGCGGGGCAGCACCCGGACCATCTCCTGGGCCTCGGCCCGGCCCAGCTCGCCGTCGAGGCCGCGGACCACCAGGGCGGGGCAGCGGACCTGGGCCAGCTCCTCCCAGTGGGCGTCGTAGACCCAGGTCTCGCGGGACTTCAGCATCTGCTCGGGCTCGAAGACGGGCCGCCAGCCGTCCGGGGACTCGGCCATGACCTCGGCGTAGAAGGCGCCGCGGGCCGGGTTCGGCCGCTCGACCCAGGGGTCGTCCTCGCCGAACCACTTGCGGACGTCGGCGAGGGTGGCGAAGGGCACCGGCCAGGACCTGAACCAGGCGGCCCACTCGCGCTGCGAGGCGGCGCCGAGCGCGGAGGCCCGCATATCACAGATGATCAGGGCGCGGACGAGGTCGGGGCGTTTGGCGGCGAGCTGCCAGGCGGTCAGCGCGCCCATGGCATGGCCGATCAGGACGGCCGGGCCGAGGCCGAGCTGTTCCAGGGCGGCCTCGGCGTCGTCGACGTAGGCCTCACGGGTGAAGGCGGCCTGTGGGGGCTTCTCGCTCTGGCCGTGGCCGCGCTGGTCGAGTGCGACGGCGCGATGCCGCTCCGCGAGCCAGCGGGCGGTGGGCGCCCAGTGCGAGGCGCGGCCCATCAGGCCGTGGAGTAACAGCACTCCGGGGGAGGCGGGGTCCGGGTCGGAGTCGCTCTTGGGCGGGTCGCCGAACTCCCAGGCGGCGAGCCGTACGCCGCCCGCTCCGGTCACGTCGATGCGCCGCGCCATGTCCCGGCACCCCCCAAGCTCCGCTCGTACGCCTGAGTACTGCTGGTCGTGCTCTGGTGCTGCTGTGCGGTGTGCTGTCCGCCCCCGCAGACTATCGAAAGCGCATTCGAAGATACGGTCTCGGCGGACAACACCCCTCGTTCGAGTGACCCCACTCAAGGATTGATCGCCGCCGCCGAGGGGAGATCTTCAGCGGGAGGCGGACCGCTCGGGGAAACCGGTCCGAGGGGGACGACCCTGAGAGCTCGGGGCTCCGGGTCGAAACAGGGGAGGACAGGCCCCGGCGCCGCAGGGCGCCGGGGCCCTCTGCAGAACCGGCCGATGCGCGACCCATCCGCCCCACCCCTCGCGGTCATATGCCTCACGCGACAGCCTGACACGCGAAGCGGCCGGGCGCCGGGATTCGGCGCACGGAGTCCGGGATTCGACACGATCGACGGGACTACGTCACAACTCCCCTGTGGCGCAAGGGAGTTGACCGCCACAGGGTGGTCGCGGGCTCAGCGCTTGGCGACGAAGACATGGGAGGCGACGTCCGCCTCCAGCTCGGCGGCCTCGCCACCGCTGCCCACCAGCACCCCGCCGGCCGACTCCGTCACACTCACCACCGAGCCGGGCTGCACACCCGCGCGGCGCAGCGTGTACATCAGCTGGGCATCCGTCTGGATCGGCTCGCCGATCCGGCGGACCACGACCGTCTTGCCCTCCGTGCCCGGGTCGAGCTCGGCCAGCGAGACCATGCCCTCGTCCAGGAACGGGTCGGCACCGTCCTTCTCGCCCAGCTCCTCCAGGCCCGGGATCGGGTTGCCGTACGGCGACTCGGTCGGGTGCCGCAGGAGCTCCAGGACGCGCCGCTCGACGGCCTCGCTCATCACGTGCTCCCAGCGGCAGGCCTCGGCGTGCACCTGCTCCCACTCCAGGCCGATCACGTCGACGAGCAGGCACTCCGCGAGCCGGTGCTTGCGCATCACGCGCGTGGCGAGCCGGCGGCCCTCCTCGGTCAGCTCAAGATGCCGGTCGCTGGCCACGGACACCAGGCCGTCACGCTCCATCCGCGCCACGGTCTGGCTGACCGTCGGCCCGCTCTGGTCGAGCCGCTCGGCGATCCGGGCGCGCATGGGGACCACACCTTCCTCCTCCAGCTCGAGGATGGTGCGGAGATACATCTCCGTGGTGTCGATCAGTCCGGACATACGTGCCCCTCGATGAGATCTGCCGAATGCTCGACGGCGCTTCGGCGCGTGCGCTGGCCCTGTCATCAATTCTGCCGGATGCCACTGACAACCGTGCGGCGCCGCCGGAACCGGGGGCCGGAGGCCTGGACACGGGAGTCCCGGACACCCCCTCCCGCGCCACCCCGTATTGACAGCACAATGGTCCAGACCGCACGGTGATCCGCGACACACGCAACAGCGATCCGCGACACACGCGACGGCGCGAAGGAGCTCGCATGGGCGACAGCAAGCTGGCCGACCAGTACCTGGACGCCGCGATCGGCCTGCTGCAACGTGTCCGCGACGAGGAGGCCGCCCCCATCGCCGCGGCCGGCACCCTGCTCGCCGACACCGTCGCCGACGGCGGCCGGCTCTTCGCCTTCGGCGCCGGCCACTCCTCGCTCGCCGCCCAGGACCTCGTCTACCGCGCCGGCGGCCTCGCCCTGATGAACCTGCTCGCCGTCCCCGGGGTCGTGGGCGTCGACGTCATGCCCGCCACCCTCGGCTCCGCCCTGGAACGCGTCGACGGCCTCGCCGCCGCCGTCCTGGACAGCTCCCCGCTCCGCGCGGGCGACGCCCTCGTGATCGTCTCCCTCTCCGGCCGCAACGCCCTCCCCGTCGAGATGGCGATGAACGCCCGCGCCCTCGGCATCCGCGTCATCGGCGTCACCTCGGTCGCCTACGCCACGCAGACCAGCTCACGGCACGCCTCCGGCACCTTCCTCAAGGACCACTGCGACATCGTCCTCGACTCGAAGATCGCCATCGGTGACGCCGAGCTGACCCTCGACAGCGTCCCGGCGCCCTTCGCACCCGCCTCCACGGTCGTCACCACGGCCCTCCTGCAGGCCGTGATGGCCACCGCCGCCGGTGTCCTCGCCGAGCGCGGCATCGAGCCCCCGCTGCTGCGCTCCGGCAACGTCGACGGCGGCCACGAGTGGAACGGCCGCGTCTTCGAGCAGTACGGGGACCGGATCTTCTACCGGCAGTGAGCCACCCCGAGCGCTTACGGCTCGGACCGCACCAGCCCCGCCAGATCCAGCGCCGCCCCGATCCGTACGGCGACGTCCTCGGCGTACGCCGTGTCGGACCGCTCGAAGGCGCTCCGCCCGCTCGCCCGCAGAAACGTCACCACGCCCAGCGTCCGCCCCCGGCTGCGCAGCACCGCGCACAGCGCGTGCACCGCGTCCTCCGGCCACTGCCGGGCCCGCGCCCAGGCCCGCGCCTGGTCCGCCGGCACCGTCCCGACGCCGGCCCGCACGGTGCCGATCCGCTCCACGCACTGCAACGCCGGATGCCCCTCGCCGTAGCGCACCGGCAGCCCCGCCTGGCCCACCGACAGGCTGGGCCCGGGCGCGCCGGAGGGGGTGGCCGCGATCCGGACCAGCCGCACCGGCCCCGAGATCTCCCCGTCCGCGATCGCCCCGCCCACGACCCGGTCGATCAGCGCGTGATCGGCGAACCCGGCCAGCGCGAAGTCCAGATGGACGGTGGCCGCCTCCAGCGGGTCCTCGCACTCCGCCGCCGCCCGCGCCGCGCGGTGCAGCTGGTTGGTCCGGAACCGCAGCAGCGCGGCCTCCTGCTCACCCTGCTTCGCCTCGGTGACGTCCTGGAACAGCCAGCCGACGCCCAGCGGCACCGGCTCCTCCGCGAGCGGCGAGGCCAGCCGCACGAACCCGCAGCGCCAGCAGCGCCGCCGCTCCCCGTCCGGGGTGCGCACCCCCACCCAGATCTCGGCGGGCGCCGGCGGCGCGCCCTCGGCCAGCACATGGGTGAGCGCGCTCTCCAGTTCCTCCACACCCTGGGCCAGCAGGTCCCCGAGCGGCCGCCCCAGCACCGCCGTACGCCCGGTGCCCAGCGCGCGGGCCGCGTGCGCGTTGACGACCGCCGGGCGCAGATCGGCGTCGACCAGCACGACACCCCAGCTGGCGTCCTCGAACAGGGCCTCACTGAGCGCGATGGACCGCTCCAGGTCGATCTGCGCGTGCACCTCGCTGAAGGCGCAGTACACCCCGGCGGGCTTGCCGTCCGGCCCGCGTACGGCGGCGGACTGGGTCCGTACGAGCACCCGCCCGCCGTCCTTGGTCACCAGCGCGAACTCGTGCACCTGCCGACCCGGCGCGTGCATGGCGGACAGCAGCCGCGCCTCCACCTCCTCGGCGTCCGCGCTGCGCACCGCCCAGCCGGCGAACCCGTGCCGGCCCACGGCCTCGGCCGCGGTCCAGCCGAGGATCCGCTCGGCCTCGCGGTTCCAGTGCGTGACGACCCCGTCGGCGTCGAACGCGCACAGGGCGGCGTCCATGCCGTCCAGCAGCGCGGCAAGCAGATCCGAACCATCCCGCTCGGGCTCGTCCGGCCCCAGTTCGTCGGTGGTCCCACTACGCCGGGAAGCACTCACCTGGACCCCCTGCAGGCTGTGTCCGCACGTACGGCACGTCGGTCGCGCTCACTGGCAATCATTCAACTCGAACGTGACCCAGCCCACATATGGTTCCCGCAAGATTGCAAGGAATCCGCGACGAATCGTTGCCGTCCGGAAACCGCCGTCACGTTGTCATGCACCGAACGCCAGGGCACGGCCCCGTACGGGTCCGCCAAAAAAGGGGTTGAGCGGTCCCAGGGCGGTTCTTAGGGTGTGCGGTACACGAGAAGGGAGGTGGTTCGGCAGATGTATGAAAACCGGACGCGTGAGGTGGCTGCGGGCTAGCGGCTCGCCACCACACTCAGTGCGGTGCCGGACCAGCGCGTGAGCGAAGCGCGCAGCCGGCCCAATCCCAAGCAGTCACCCGACCCGCGAGCTGCCGGTACGTCCGACCGGCTCCTCCTTCGAGGAGGACCAGGCTCGCGGGTCGTCTGCGTTCCGGGCGAGACACGTCGTCCGGTGTTCGAGCGCAGTACGCTGGGCGCATGCTCGCGCTCGTTCGACGCCGCCACGTGGACTTCGTCCGCGTCACGAGCATGGGCTGTCGACGCTCCCACATCTGAGCCGTCCGGCCCTTCTGCGCTTCTTCTGCGTTCCTTTACTTCTTTCTTTTCTTCGTTCGGCGCCGTGTCCCCGCCCCACCCCGGCGGCGGCGCGGCCCCCGTGTACCCCTGCGGATGTCTGACATGAACCTCTCTGCGCCGTACCGGCAACTTCCCGTCATCGATCTCTCCGCCGCCGACGGCGGCCCCGAAGCCCGCGAGGCCCTGCATGCCCGGCTGCACGCCGCCGCGCACGACGTGGGCTTCTTCCAGCTCGTCGGGCACGGGGTCTCGCAGGCCGAGACCGAGGCGCTGCTCTCCGCCATGCGCCGCTTCTTCGCGCTGCCCGAGGCGGACCGGCTCGCCCTCGACAACGTCAACTCGCCGCATTTCCGCGGTTACACGCGCACCGGGGACGAGCGCACCGGCGGCGCCCGGGACTGGCGGGACCAGCTGGACATCGGGGCGGAGCGGCCGGCCCGGATCCCCGGTCCGGGCGAGCCGGCGTACTGGTGGCTCCAGGGGCCGAACCAGTGGCCCGCCGCGCTGCCCGAGCTGCGCACCGCCGCGCTGGCGTGGATCGACCGGCTCAGCGGGGTCGCCGAGCGGCTGCTGCACGAGCTGCTGACCGCGATCGGCGCGCCCGCCGGCTTCTACGACCCGGTCTTCGGGGAGCACGCGCATCCGCATCTGAAGCTGGTGCGGTATCCGGGCAGCGCGGGAGACGGCGCCGACCAGGGGGTGGGCGCCCACAAGGACTACGGGTTCCTGACGCTGCTGCTGCAGGACGAGGTCGGCGGGCTTCAGGTGCAGCGGGAGGACGGGCTCTTCCACGACGTGCCGCCGATCCCGGGGGCGTTCGTGGTGAATCTCGGGGAGCTGCTGGAGGTGGCCACCAACGGGTATCTGCTGGCCACGAACCACCGGGTGGTCTCGCCGCCCGGGGCCACCGAGCGGTTCTCCGTGCCGTTCTTCTACAACCCGCGGCTGGACGCCCGGATCGAGCCGCTGCCGTTCCCGCACGCCTCCGCCGCGCCGGGGGTGACCGACGATCCGGCGAACCCGCTGTTCGCGGAGTACGGCTTCAACGAGCTGAAGGGCAAGCTGCGGGCGCATCCGCTGGCGGCCCGGCGGCATCACGCGGAGCTGCTCAGCCCCGCGTGACGCCCTTCAGCGCTGAGTGCGCTCAGTGCGCTCAGCGCGCGATGTCCGCGTAGCCCTCGATCTCGCGCGGGTCGCGCGGGCCGGGGCCGATGTAGCGGGCGGAGGGGCGGACGAGGCGGCCGGTGCGCTTCTGCTCCAGGATGTGCGCCGACCAGCCCGCCGTACGGGCGCAGGTGAACATCGAGGTGAACATGTGCGCCGGGACCTCGGCGAAGTCCAGCATGATCGCCGCCCAGAACTCGACGTTGGTGGCGAGGACGCGGTCCGGGCGGCGGTTGTGCAGCTCTTCCAGGGCCGCCTTCTCCAGGGCCTCGGCGACCTCGAAGCGCGGGGCGCCGAGCTCGCGGGCGGTGCGGCGCAGCACGCGCGCGCGGGGGTCCTCGGCGCGGTAGACGCGGTGGCCGAAGCCCATGAGGCGTTCGCCCTTGTCGAGGGTCTTCTTGACGTACGCCTCGGCGTCGCCGGTGCGCTCGATCTCCTCGATCATGTGCAGGACGCGGGAGGGGGCGCCGCCGTGCAGCGGGCCGGACATGGCCCCTACGGCCCCGGAGAGCGCCGCGGCCACGTCCGCGCCGGTGGAGGCGATGACCCGGGCGGTGAAGGTGGAGGCGTTCATGCCGTGCTCGGCGGCGGAGGTCCAGTAGGCGTCGACCGCGGCGACGTGCCGGGGGTCGGGCTCGCCCCGCCAGCGGATCATGAAGCGTTCGACGACGGACTGGGCCTTGTCGATCTCGCGCTGCGGAACCATGGGCAGGCCCTGGCCGCGGGCGGACTGGGCGACGTACGACAGGGCCATGACGGCGGCGCGGGCCAGGTCTTCGCGGGCCTGCTCGGCGTCGATGTCCAGGAGGGGTTTCAGGCCCCACACGGGCGCCAGCATGGCGAGCGCGGACTGGACGTCGACGCGGATGTCGCCGGAGTGCACGGGGATGGGGAACGGCTCGGCGGGCGGCAGGCCGGGGTTGAAGGCGCCGTCGACGAGCAGGCCCCAGACGTTGCCGAAGGAGACATGGCCGACCAGGTCCTCGATGTCGACGCCCCGGTACCGGAGGGCGCCGCCCTCCTTGTCCGGTTCGGCGATCTCCGTCTCGAACGCGACGACTCCTTCGAGTCCGGGTACGAAGTCGGACATCAGGCGGCTCCTCGTGATGTGTGCGACGGGTTGTGGGGCAGGCCCGGCTGTAGGTGCGGCTGTGGGTGATCGCCCTGGGGATCCACGGCCGGTGACGGGCTCGCGGTCACGAACGGTCACTCGGGTGATGCCCCGTGCGGCCGGCGGTCACCCCACCGGGACGGCATCTGCACGATATCCCCGAGTGTCAACCCTGGGGAGGTTTCGCGGCACTGAGTGCCACGCAGTGATGAAGGACACCGTGGCGTACGGCGGTGGGCCATACGGCAAGATGACCGCGTGACCGAGCATGACGCCGTCCCCGCCGCTGTCCCCGAGCCCATTCCCGATCCCTCGGTGATGCGCAAGCACTACCGCGAGGAAGGGCTCGCCGAGGCCGATCTCGCCGCCACGCCCGTACAGCAGTTCGCCCGCTGGTTTCGGCAGGCCGCGACGGAGGGCCGGCTGTTCGAGCCGAACGCGATGGTCGTCTCCACGGCCGACGCCGAGGGGCGGCCCAGCTCGCGCACGGTGCTGCTGAAGCACTTCGACGAGCAGGGCTTCGTCTTCTACACCAACTACGACTCCCGCAAGGCCCGTGACCTGGCGGAGAACCCGTACGTCTCGCTGCTGTTCCCCTGGTATCCGATGGCCCGGCAGGTCATCGTCACGGGCGTGGCCCGGCGCACCGGCCGCGACGAGACGGCCGCCTACTTCCGCACCCGGCCGCACGGCTCCCAGCTCGGCGCGTGGGCGAGCGAGCAGTCCTCGGTGATCGCCGGCCGGGACGAGCTGGACGCCGCCTACGCCGAGCTGGAGGCCCGTTACCCGGACGGCGAGCAGGTGCCGGTGCCGCCGCACTGGGGCGGGTTCCGGGTGGCACCGCAGTCGGTGGAGTTCTGGCAGGGCCGGGAGAACCGGCTCCACGACCGGCTGCGGTACGTGGCGCAGGCGGACGGGAGCTGGCGGGTGGAGCGGCTGAGCCCGTGAGGGCGGGCCAGGCGTCGCGGGGCAGGCGGGACTTTGCGGACACGGCCTAGGGCCTGATCCGGAAGACAGGCCCTAGATCTTGCCCCAGACGTAGGCCGTGCGGTGGCCGTCGAGGAGCTGGGACATCCAGGTGTGGAACTCGTCGGTGAACTCCGGCCAGTTCCAGAACTCGAAGCCCGGGTGGCCGAAGGCGATGGGCGCCTCGTCCCAGGTCCAGTCCGGCAGGGCGACGGCCGTGGCGCAGCCGGGGCAGCCGACGGCGGCGGTTCCGGTGTCGTACCAGGTCTCCATCGCGTCGCTGAAGCGCGTCCAGGCCGCGTCGTCCAGCGGGGTGGCCGCGGCGCAGCGCGGGCAGACGGCCGCGCCCGGCATGTCGGCGCCGCTGGGGAAGCCGGTGCGCCGGGTGTGGACGGCGAGGCCGTCCGACGGCTCCCAGTCCCAGTCGTCCCGCACGGCCCGGTGCCAGTTCGGGCCGGGCGGATGGCCCAGGGGCTGCCCGGGGACGCACGTCGTGCGCCCGGCGAGGACGATGCCCTCGGCGACGAGCCGGTCGACGACGCGCTGGGCGAGCCGCGGTGCGTCGTCGGTGCTCGCGTCGAGGTCGACGAACACCTGGAAACGGTCGCCCATGGTCAGCCCAGCGCCGCGTCCAGCAGCGCCGCCCACTGGTCCACCACGCGCTCCCGGCGCGGCGCGTCGTCGGTGAGGAGGTTGGCGAGGCCGAGGCCGCGGGCCATGTCGAGCAGGCCCTGCACGGTCTCGCGGACGCCGGGGCGGGACTCGTCGGCGCCGAGGAGGTCCACGGCGATGCGGTGGGTCTCGCGGCCCACGCGCGCCTCCAGTTCGGTGACCCGGGGGCGCAGCTGCTCCTCGTTGGACGCGGCGACCCACAGGTGCAGGGCTGCGCGGAAGAGCGGGCCGGTGTACAGGTCGACGAGGGCGGCGACGACGGCCCGGCGGTCGCCTGCCGCGCCCTCGGGGAAGAGGGCGCGCAGGGCGTCGGAGCGTTCCTCGGCGACGTACTCGACGGCGGCGGTGAACAGGTCCTCGCGGGTGGGGAAGTGGTGCTGGGCGGCGCCGCGGGAGACCCCGGCGCGTTCGGCGACGACGGACACCGTGGAGCCCGCCCAGCCGTGTTCGGCGAGGCAGGCCACGGCGGCGGCCAGCAGCCGCTGCCGGGTGGCCCGGCTGCGGTCCTGCTTGGGGACGCGGTCGACTGTCGTCACAGCACTCATTCCGTCACAGCACCCATTCGGGATCCCGTCGTTCCAGGAAGGCCGTCATCCCCTCGCGGGCCCGCGGTGAGGAGAACAGCCGGGCCGAGAGCGCGGTCAGACGGTCCGCGTCCCGGTCGAAGGTCTCCAGCACCCTAGCCGCGAGCAGCCGTTTCGTCTCGGCCAGGGCCTCGGGCGCGGAACGCCTGAGGCCGTCCAGGATCGGTGCCAGTACGTCGTCCACGTCGTCGCCGGCCGCGGTGAGCAGGCCGATGCGGGCCGCCTCGGCGGCGTCGAACCGCTCCCCGGTGAGGTAGTAGCGGGCGAGGGCGCGCGGGTCGGTGCGGGGCAGCAGCGGCAGGGAGATCACCGCGGGCGCCACCCCGATCCGCACCTCGGTGAACGCGAACGTGGCTGTGGCGGAGGCGGCGGTGATGTCGCAGGCGGCGAGCAGGCCGAGGCCGCCCGCGCGGACGTGCCCGGTGACGCGGGCGACGACCGGTCTGGGAAGTTCGACGAGCTGCCGGAGGAGGGCGACGAGCGCGTCGGGGTCGGGAGGGTCCTTCAGGTCGGCGCCGGCGCTGAACGTGGTGCCGGTGTGGGTGAGGACGACCGCGCGGACGTCGCCGTCCTTGCCGCACTCCGTGAGCGCGTCGGCCAGCTCTCCCAGCAGCGCCGCGGACAGCGCGTTGCGGTTGTGCGGGGAGTCGAGGGCCAGGGTCTCGATCCCCCGCGCGCGGGTCCGCACGATCGACGTCATGCCCGCTCCCGCAGTTCCCGGCGCAGGATCTTCCCGGAGGCGGCCCGCGGCACCGCGTCGATGAAGGTGACCTGGCGGACGCGCTTGTAGGGGGCGACGCGTTCGGCGACGTACATCATGACCTCTCCTTCGGAGAGGTCCCCGGCGTTCGGCTGGCGCACCACGTACGCACGCGGGACCTCGTTTCCGTCCTCGTTGTAGACGCCGATGACGGCGGCGTCGGCGATGCCGGGGTGGGTGAGGAGCAGCGCCTCCAGTTCGGCCGGGGCGACCTGGAAGCCCTTGTACTTGATCAGCTCCTTGACGCGGTCGACGACGAAGAGCCAGCCGTCGCGGTCGACGTGGCCGATGTCGCCGGTGTGCAGCCAGCCGTCCGGGTCGATCATCGCGGCGGTGGCGTCGGGCCGCCCGAGGTAGCCCTTCATCACCTGGGGACCGCGGATCAGGATCTCCCCCGCCTCCCCCGGCCCGAGATCCTTGCCGGGGTCGTCGAGGGAGACGATCCGCATCTCCGTCCCGGCGATCAGCTTCCCGACGGTCCCGGGAGGCGCGTCCCGCATGGCGTCGAGGGGGACGACATGGGTTCCCGGGGACAGTTCCGTCATGCCGTACGCCTGGCCGACGGGCGGCAGGTCCAGCCGGCGGGAGCAGGCCGCGGCGAGGCCGGCGTCCAGCGGTGCGGCGGCGCTGATCACGTACTTCAGGGACGACAGGTCGTACCGCGCGACCAGCGGGTGCTTGGCCAGGGCGAGCACGATCGGCGGGGCCACGTACAGGGCGGTGATGCGGTGGTTCTGGATGGCCGCGAGGAAGGTCTCCAGGTCGAAGCGGGGCAGCACGACGACGGTGGCGCCCTGCCGGAGCGGGGCGTTCATCAGGGCCGTCAGCCCGTAGATGTGGAAGAACGGCAGCACGGCGAGGACGCGTTCCCCGGGTCCCGCGTCGATGGCCGGTTCCAGCTGTGCCAGGTTGGTGGCGATCTGCCGGTGGGTCAGCATCACGCCCTTGGGGGTGCCGGTGGTGCCCGAGGAGTACGGCAGGGCGGCCAGGTCCTCCGCGGGGTCGATGTCGACCACGGGCTCGGGGGCCGTCGACCCCAGCATGTCGATCAGCGAGCGGTGTCCGGGCGCGCTGTCGCAGACGAAGATCTCCCGGACGCCGCCCGCGAGCTCGGCGGCCCGCCGCGCGGTGTCGAGCAGCGGGGACACGGTGACGATCCAGCGGGCCGCCGAGTCGCCGAGTTGCTTGGCGAACTCCTCCGCCGTGGCGAGCGGGTGCACCGTGGTGACGGCGGCACCCGCGCGCGTGGCGGCGTAGAACGCGGTGGGGAAGGCGATCGTGTTGGGGCTGTGCAGGGCGAGCACGTCGCCCTTGCGCACGCCCGCCTCGGCGAGCGCGGCGGCGATACGCCGGTGGAACCGGTCCACCTGCTCGTACGACAGGGTGGTGCCGTCGGTGCCGTCGATGAGCGCGGGCGCGTCACCGAACTCGGCGGCCCGGCCGAGGACCGCTTCGTGGATGGGCAGGTTCACGGGCTGGACGTCTGCGTACTCGCTGCGGAACATCGGTTCCTCCTCGCGCGGGGGCGGGTGTCAGTACGACTTGGGCAGACCCAGGGCCTGGTGGGAGACGTAGTTCAGAATCATCTCCCGGCTCACCGGCGCGATACGAGCCACGCGCGCGGCCGTGATGAGCGAGGCGAGGCCGAACTCGCGGGTGAGGCCGTTGCCGCCGAGGGTGTGCACGGCCTGGTCGACGGCCTTCGCGCAGGCCTCCCCGGCGGCGTACTTGGCCATGTTGGCCGCCTCGCCCGCGCCGGCGTCGTCCCCCGCGTCGTACAGATGGGCCGCCTTCTGCATCATCAGCCGGGCCAGCTCCAGGTCGATGTGCGCCTGTGCGAGGGGGTGGGCGATGGCCTGGTGGGCGCCGATGGGGGACTTCCACACGGTGCGGTCGCGGGCGTACTCGACGGCTCGGGCGATCGCGTAGCGGCCCATGCCGATGGCGAACGCGGCGGTCATGATCCGTTCGGGGTTGAGGCCGGCGAAGAGCTGCAGCAGGCCCGCGTCCTCGTCGCCGACGAGCGCGTCGGCGGGGAGCCGTACGTCGTCCAGGGTCAGCTCGAACTGCTTCTCCGGGGCCTGGATCTCCATGTCGATCTTGCGTCGCCCGAACCCGGGCGCGTCCCGGGGGACGATGAACAGGCAGGGCTTCAGACGGCCGGTGCGGGCGTCCTCGGTGCGGCCGACGATGAGGGTCGCCTCGGCGATGTCGACGCCGGAGACGAAGACCTTGCGGCCGGTGAGGAGCCAGTCGGCGCCGTCCCGGCGGGCCGTGGTGGTGATGCGGTGGGAGTTGGAGCCGGCGTCGGGTTCGGTGATGCCGAAGGCCATGGTGCGGGTGCCTTCGGCGATTCCGGGGAGCCAGGTCCGCTTCTGTTCTTCCGTGCCGAAGCGGGCGATGACCGTGCCGCAGATGGCCGGGGAGACGACCAGCATCAGGAGGGGGCAGCCGGCTGCGCCGAGCTCTTCCAGGACGATGGAGAGTTCGGTGATGCCGCCGCCTCCGCCTCCGTATTCCTCCGGGAGGTTGACGCCGAGGTAGCCGAGTTTGCCTGCTTCGGACCAGAGTTCCTGGTGGTTGTGGTTGCGGCCGTGGCGGTTGCCGAGGGCTGCTACCGCGTTTCGGAGGGCTTTGTTCTCTTCGGATTCGAGGAGGGTGGTCACTGGGCTCCTTCGGTCTGCGGGTTGTCTGTGGCTGGTCGCGCAGTTCCCCGCGCCCCTAGGGGGTTTCACTCACCACGGCCAAGAGGGCGCCGAGTTCCACCTGCTGGCCCGGCCTTGCGTGCAGGGCGTTCAGGGTTCCTGTCACCGGTGCGGAGATCTGGTGCTGCATCTTCATCGCCTCCAGCCAGAGCAGGGGCTCTCCGGCCCGTACGGCGGCTCCTGCGGTCAGGCCGTCGGCTATGCGGACGACCGTGCCGGGCATGGGGGCGAGGAGGGAACCCGGGGCGTGCTGGGCAGCGGGATCGGGGAAGCGGGGAAGGGCGCGCAGGGCCGTCTGGTTGACGTGGATCTCGTCGCCGTACCGCGCCACCGTGTACGTCCGTCGTACGCCGTCCACCTCGAGGACGACGAGACGGGCGTCGGCGTGTGCGACGCGCACCCCGTCGGCTTCCAGGGTGCCCGCGCGGGTGTGGTGGTAGTGGACCTCGTGCTCCTCGCCTGCCATCGTGTACCGCTTGGTCTGCGGCTGGGAGGGCAGGTTGCGCCAGCCGCCGAAGCGGGAGCGGCCGTGGGCGTCGGCGAGGGCGGCGGCTAGGGGGGCGTGGGGGTCGGGGGCGGGTTCGGTCAGCTCCGGCAGGTGGCGGTCGTAGAAGCCGGTGTCCATGTGGGCGGACGTGAACTCTTTGTGCCGCAGGGAGCGGATCAGGAGGTCGCGGTTGGTGACCGGGCCGTGGATCGCCGCCTGCTCCAGTGCGCCGGCGAGCTTGCGGATCGCCTCCGCGCGGGTGGGCGCGTGGGCGACGGCCTTGGCGAGGAGGGGGTCGTAGTGGACGCCGATCGGGTCGCCGTCGGTGTAACCGGTGTCGAGGCGGACGGTGTCCGGGACGGCCAGGCGGTGCAGGGTGCCGGTCTGCGGGGCCCAGCCGTTCGCCGGGTCCTCGGCGTAGAGGCGGGCCTCCACGGCGTGGCCACGCGCGCGGGGAGGGTCGTTTTCGAGGGCGTGGCCCTCGGCGACACGGATCTGGAGGGCCACCAGGTCGACGCCGAACACGGCCTCGGTGACGGGGTGTTCGACCTGGAGGCGGGTGTTCATCTCCAGGAAGTGCGCCTTCCCGTCGGCGACCAGGAACTCGACCGTGCCGGCGCCTGTGTAGCCGACCGCGCGGGCGGCGCGTACGGCGGTCTCGTGCAGCTCGTGGGTGAGTTCGGGGCTCAGTCCGGGCGCCGGGGCCTCCTCGATCACCTTCTGGTGGCGGCGCTGGAGGGAACAGTCGCGGGTGCCGAGCGCCCACACCGTGCCGTGCGTGTCGGCGAGCACCTGCACCTCGACGTGGCGTCCGTCCTCGACGTACGGCTCGACGAACACCTCGTCGTCGCCGAAGGCGGACCGTGCCTCCGCGCGGGCGGCCGTCAGTTCCGCGTCCAGGTCGGCGAGGCGGCGTACGACCCGCATGCCGCGCCCGCCGCCACCGGCGGCCGCCTTCACCAGCACCGGCAGGTCGGCCTCGGTGACGTCGCGCAGGGGGGCGAGGCCCAGCAGTTCCTTGGCGCGGGTCTTGGACGCCATGGCCTCGATCGCCTCCGGGGGCGGGCCGATCCAGACCAGGCCCGCGTCGAGGACCGCGCGGGCGAAGCCGGGGTTCTCGGAGAGGAAGCCGTAGCCGGGGTGCACGGCGTCGGCGCCGGCGGCGAGGGCGGCCTTCACGATCAGGTCGCCGCGCAGGTAGGTGTGGGCGGGTGCCGCCCCCGGCAGGCGTACCGCCGCGTCGGCCACGCGCGCGTGGAGGGCGTTTTCGTCGGCGTCGGAGTGCACCGCGACCGTCCGGATTCCCAACTCACGGCAGGTGCGGAAGACACGGCAGGCGATCTCGCCCCGGTTGGCGACGAGCACAGAAGTGATCACAGGGTCTCCTCACATCCGGAAGACGCCGAAGCCGCCCCGCACGCCCTCGTAGGGCGCGGTGTGGAGGGCGGACAGGCACAGGCCGAGGACGGTGCGGGTGTCGCGCGGGTCGATGACGCCGTCGTCGTACAGCCGCCCGGACAGGAACATCGGCAGCGACTCGGACTCGATCTGCTGCTCCACCATGGCGCGCAGGGCGGCGTCGGCGTCCTCGTCGTACGGCTGCCCCTTGGCGGCGGCGGACTGCCGGGCGACGATCGACAGGACGCCCGCGAGCTGCTGCGGGCCCATGACGGCGGACTTGGCGCTGGGCCAGGCGAACAGGAAGCGCGGGTCGTAGGCGCGTCCGCACATGCCGTAGTGCCCGGCGCCGTAGGAGGCGCCCATGAGGACGGACAGGTGGGGGACGCGGGAGTTGGCGACCGCGTTGATCATCATCGCGCCGTGCTTGATGATGCCGCCCTGCTCGTACCGGCTGCCGACCATGTACCCGGTGGTGTTGTGCAGGAAGAGCAGCGGGATGTCGCGCTGGTTGGCGAGCTGGATGAACTGGGCGGCCTTCTGCGACTCCTCGCTGAACAGCACGCCCTGGGCGTTGGCGAGGATCCCGACCGGGTAGCCGTGCAGCCGCGCCCACCCGGTGGCCAGGCTGGTGCCGTACAGCGGCTTGAACTCGTCGAAGTCCGAGCCGTCGACGATCCGGGCGATGACCTCGCGCGGATCGAAGGGGATCTTGAGGTCGCCGGGGACGATGCCCAGCAGCTCGTCCGGGTCGTACTTCGGGGGTTCCGCCGGTCCCGGGTCCGGATACGCCTTGCGGTGGTTGAGCCGGGCGACGACCCGCCGGGCCTGCCGCAGGGCGTCCCGCTCGTCCACGGCGAAGTAGTCGGCGAGGCCCGACACGCGCGCGTGCATCTCGGCGCCGCCCAGGGACTCGTCGTCGCTCTCCTCCCCGGTGGCCATCTTCACCAGCGGCGGCCCGCCGAGGAACACCTTCGCGCGCTCCTTGACCATGATCACGTGGTCGGACATACCGGGGATGTACGCGCCCCCGGCCGTCGAGTTCCCGAAGACGACCGCCACGGTCGGGATCCCGGCGGCGGAGAGCCGCGTGATGTCCCGGAAGATCGCCCCGCCGGGGATGAAGATCTCCTTCTGGGACGGCAGATCGGCCCCTCCCGACTCCACCAGGCTGATGCAGGGCAGCCGGTTGGCGAGCGCGATGTCGTTGGCGCGCAGGGCCTTCTTCAGGGACCAGGGGTTGCTGGCACCGCCGCGCACGGTCGGGTCGTTGGCGGTGATCAGGCACTCGACGCCTTCGACGACCCCGATGCCGGTCACGAGCGACGCCCCGACGGCGTACTCGCTCCCCCACGCGGCGAGCGGCGACAGTTCCAGGAACGGCGTGTCCGGGTCGAGCAGCAGCTCGATCCGCTCCCGGGCGAGCAGCTTGCCGCGCCGCCGGTGCCGTTCGACGTACTTCTCGCCGCCGCCCGCGAGGGCCTTGGCGTGCTCGGCGTCGAGTGCGGCGAGCTTGGCGAGCATGGCCTCGCGGTGGGCCCGGTAGTCGGGACCGGTGGTGTCCAGGGCGGAGGTCAGGACCGTCACAGCAGGGTCTCCGGAATGTCCAGGTGGCGGGAGCGCAGCCATTCGCCGAGGGCCTTGGCCTGCGGGTCGAAGCGGTGCCGGGCGGCGACGCCCGCGCCGAGGATCCCCTCGACGACGAAGTTCAGGGCGCGCAGGGCGGGGAGTGGGTGGCGTACGACGGTCAGCTCGGCGGTCTCGGGGAGGAGCTGCCGGAAGAGGTCGACGGTGAGGGTGTGGACGAGCCACCGCCACGCCTCGTCCGTGCGGCCCCACACCCCGACGTTGGCGTTCCCGCCCTTGTCCCCGCTGCGGGCGCCCGCGACGAGCCCGAGGGGCGCGCGGCGGGTGGGGCCGGGCGGCAGGGGCTCGGGGAGGGGCGGCTCCGGCACAGGGTGCAGTGGATGGGTGTCATGGGGCGGGGCCACGGCGATCCGGCGCCCATCATGGAGGACGGCCATATGGTCGACGGCACCATGGGGGACGAACACATCCTCGAACACCCCATACGGCGAGCCCTTTTCAGGTGGGGCCAGCACATGGAAGCCGGGGTAGCTGGCGAGGGCGAGTTCCACGGCGGCGGCGGTGAGCGGCCGTCCGACGACGGCCTGGTCGGAGTCACGGACGACCAGCCGGAGCAGGGCGCTTGCGGTCTCCTCGGTGTCGGCGTCGGACCGGTCGGTGCGGGACAGCTCCCAACGGACGTCGGCGGGCGGCGACTTGGCGAGTACGTCGCCCATCTGCCGGCGCACGAGTTCGGCCTTGGCCTCGATGTCCAGCCCGGTCAGCACGAAGGCGACCTCGTTGCGGAAGCCGCCGAGCCGGTTGACGCCGACCTTGAGAGTGGGCGGTGGGGCCTCGCCTCTCACACCCTCGATCCGCACCCGGTCGGGGGCCTCCTGGCTGAGCCGTACGGTGTCCAGCCGGGCGGTGACATCGGGTCCGGCGTACCGGGCGCCGCCGGTCTCGTAGAGGAGTTGGGCGGTGACCGTGCCGACGTCGACGAACCCGCCGGTGCCGGGATGCTTGGTGATGACCGAGGACCCATCGGCGTGGATCTCCGCGAGCGGGAAGCCGGGCCGGCTGACGTCACCGTCCCGGAAGAAGGCGTAGTTGCCGCCGGTCGCCTGCGTCCCGCACTCCAGCACATGCCCGGCGACGACGGCACCCGCGAGCCGGTCGTGGTCCGTGGGCGCCCAGCCGAAGTGCGCGGCGGCGGGCCCGGTCACCAGGGCGGCGTCCGTCACCCGCCCGGTGACCACGATGTCGGCACCCTCGCGCAGGGCGGCGGCGATGCCGAAGCCGCCGAGGTAGGCGTGGGCGGCGAGGCTGCCGGGGTGGGCGGCGGTGAGGTCGTCGCCCTCGACGTGCGCGACGCGGACGGGAATGCGGAGCCGGTCCGCCACCTCGCGTATGTCTTCGGCGAGCCCGGCGGGGTTGAGCCCGCCCGCGTTGGTGACGATCCGCACGCCGCGCTCGTGGGCGAGGCCGAGGGTGTCCTCCAACTGCCGGAGGAAGGTGCGGGCGTACCCCGCCTCCGGGTTCTTCAGCCGGTCCCGGGCGAGGATCAGCATGGTCAGCTCGGCGAGGTAGTCGCCGGTGAGGACGTCCAGGTCGCCGCCGGTCAGCATCTCGCGGAAGGCGTCGAATCGGTCGCCGTAGAAGCCGGAGGCGTTGCCGATACGCAGCACGCTCACCGCGCGTCCCCCTTCGCCGGCCGTCCGGCACCGGGCGGGCCCGCGAAGGCCTGCGCGATGTCCAGCCAGCGGTCGGCGTCGGGGCCTTCGGCGCGGAGGGCGAGGTCGGTGCGGTTGGCCCGCTGGGTGACGAGGAGGCAGAAGTCGAGGGCGGGGCCGGTGACGCGCTGGGGGGCGTCTTCGGGACCGTTGACCCAGAGTTCGCCGGAGGGGCCGGTCAGCTCGACGCGGAAGGGCTCGGCCGGGGCCTGGATGCCGTGCACGGTGTACGCGAAGTCCCGGGTGCGGTAGCCGAGTCGGGCGATGTGGCGGAGGCGGTCGGTGGGGACGCGGGTGACGCCGAGGGCGTCCGCGACGTCCAGTCCGTGCGCCCAGGTCTCCATCAGGCGTGCGGTGGCCATGGAGGCGGCGGACATCGGCGGGCCGTACCAGGGGAAACGGGCGCCGGCCGGGGCGGCACGGAGGGCGCGATCTAGAGCGGTACGCCCCTCGCGCCACCGCTCCAGCAACTCGGCGGGAGCGATACGCGCCCCCTCCTCGGCCCCCTCGTCCACGAAGGAGTCCGGCGCCGCGAGGGCCTTCTCGATCATCACCCGGAACCCGTCCTCATCGGTCACCGCGAGCAGCGCCGAGCGGTCGGTCCAGGCGAGGTGGGCGATCTGATGGGCGACGGTCCAGCCGGGCGCGGGAGTCTGGAGCGCCCAGCGCTCCGTCTCCAACTCGGCTACGAGCGCGTCGAGTTCGTCGCTTTCGGCACGGAGGTCATCGAACACGGGCAGGGGCGTCGGCTCGGCCATGGGGGGAGCATGGCAGCGCCCCCATAAACAATCAAGCATGCTTGCATGAATTTGTTCCCCGCCATTCCGGCGTCGGCGTGTGCGGGAGGTTCGGCAGGTACGTCAGCGCAGGCGAGCGGAGCTCCGGCTGCCACGGTCTCCCTCGTCCGGGACGTACTCCCGACGCCGGGTCACTGTCGGACCCCACCACGCCCGTACGCCGTCAGGAAGCCCCCTCGGCCGGCACCGGCTTCCCCCGTCCCACCTGCGTCCGCACCGCTCCCATGCTCGCCGCGATGACCAGGGCGATCGCGAGGGCCTGGGTGGCGGTGAGGGACTGGTCCAGGATGAGGAAGCCGGCCGTCGCGGCGAGGGCGGGCTCCAGGCTCATCAGGACCGCGAAGGTGGAGGCGGGCAGGCGGCGCAGGGCGAGGAGTTCGAGGGTGTAGGGGAGGACCGAGGAGAGCAACGCCACCGCCGCGCCCAGGCCGATCGTGACCGGGTCCAGCAGCTTGCCGCCCGATTCGGCCACGCCCAGCGGGAGGAACAGCACCGCGCCCACCGCCATGGCCAGTGCCAGGCCGTCCGCCTGCGGGAAGCGGCGGCCCGTGCGGGCGCTGAAGACGATGTACGCCGCCCACATCGCACCCGCGCCCAGCGCGAACGCCGCGCCGACCATGTCCAGATCGCCGAATCCGCCACCACCCAGCAGGAAAACGCCCGCGAGCGCCAGGCCCGCCCAGATCAGATTCACGGCGCGACGGGATGCCAGGACCGACAACGCCAGCGGCCCCAGCACCTCCAGAGTGACCGCCGGGCCCAGCGGGATGCGGTCGACGGCCTGGTAGAAGAGGCCGTTCATGCCGGCCATGGTGAGGCCGAAGACGACGACCGTCCCCCAGTCGGCACGGGAGTGGCCGCGCAGCCGGGGCCGGCAGACCAGCAGCAGCACCACGGCCGCCACCGCCAGCCGCAGCGCCACCACACCGAGCGCACCGGCCCTCGGCATCAGCATCACGGCGAGCGCCCCGCCGAACTGCACCGAGATGCCGCCCGCGAAGACCAGCCCCACGGGCCCGAGCGAGCCGAAGCGGCGCGGGGCACCGGAGGAGGCACCGGAAGGGGCGGCGACGGGAGAGGTCGTGGCGGTCTCGGGGGAAGTCACGGGCGGTCCAGGGGCTCGGCTTGAAAGCGTCGTTCATCTCGGTGTACTGCCGAGTCCAGGGTAGTGGACTGCATCAGGTGTGTGAAGCCGTTATGCCACTTACTTCGTCTCCTCTCCCGGACCCTCCCCCGGGCCTTTACCGGACCCTTCCCCCGGCCGCTCTTCCGGGCCCTCCCCCGTACCTGCCCCGGACCCGCCCCCCGGCCGCTCCCCCAACCCCTCCGCCAGCACCTCCGCCACATGCCTCCCCCGCACCCCGCCCAACTGCTCCAGCTGCGTCCGGCACGAGAAGCCGTCCGCCAGGACCACCGCACCTTCGGGTGCCTCCCGCACCGCCGGCAGCAGTTGTTCCTCCGCGCAGGCCGCCGAGACCTCGTAGTGGCCGGCCTCGAAGCCGAAGTTGCCCGCGAGGCCGCAGCAGCCGCCGGTCAGCTCGCCGGTGAGGCCCGCGGCGGCGCGCAGGCGGCGGTCGGGGCCGTCGCCGAGGACCGCGTGCTGGTGGCAGTGGGTCTGGCCGACGACCGGGCGGTCGAGGCGGGGCGGGATCCAGTCGGGGGCGAGGCGGGCCAGGGACTCGGCGAAGGTGAGCACGCGGGAGGCCAGGCGGGCCGCGCGCGGGTCGTCGGACAGCAACTCGGGCAGGTCGGTGCGGAGCGCCGCCGCGCAGCTCGGTTCCAGGACCACCACCGGCGTGCCGGTCTCCAGCACCGGTGCCATCACGTCCAGCGTGCGGCGCATCACCGTACGGGCGCGGTCCAGCTGGCCCGTCGAGACGTACGTCAGCCCGCAGCAGACGCGGGCCGGCGACGGCGGCAGGGTCACCTCCAGGCCCGCCGCCTCCATCACCCGCACCGCCGACCGGCCCACCGAGGGCGAGAGGTGTTCCGTGAACGTGTCCGGCCACAGCACCACCCGCGCGCCCCCTGCCCCCACGCGCGCGCCTCCCCTACGCCGCCACCACCGGCTGAACGTCTCCGTCGCCAGCCTCGGGATCTCCCGCTCCCCCGCGATCCCGCCGAGCCGTTTCCCCAGCCCGGCCAGCGGCCCCACGGCCGCCAGCGCGTTCACCACCGGCGCGGCCCGCAGCCGGGACACCCACCGCAGCCACTCCGGCAGCCGCCCCATGCTGTGGTGCGCGGCGGGGCGGCGGCGCCCGGCGTAGTGGTGGTGCAGGAACTCCGCCTTGTACGTGGCCATGTCGACGCCGACCGGGCAGTCCGAGCGGCAGCCCTTGCAGGACAGGCACAGGTCGAGCGCGTCCCGGACCTCGGCCGAGCGCCAGCCGTCGGTGACCACCTCGCCCGCCAGCATCTCGTGCAGCAGCCGGGCACGCCCGCGCGTGGAGTGCTCCTCCTCGCCGGTCACGCGGAACGACGGGCACATCACGGACGGGCCGCCCGCCGTCGCCGTACGGCATTTCGCCACGCCCACACACCGCCGGACCGCCGCCGAGAAGTCGCCGCCGTCGGCCGGGTAGCCGAAGGCCACGTCGACCGGCCGGCGCGGCAGCGGGGCGAAACGGAGGTTGTCGTCCAGGCGGTGGGGCCGCACCAGCATGCCCGGGTTGAGGAGGTCGTCCGGGTCCCAGATCGCCTTCGCGCGCTCGAACAGCGTCACCATCCCCGCCCCGTACATCCTCGGCAGCAGCTCCGCCCGCGCCTGACCGTCCCCGTGCTCCCCGGACAGCGAGCCGCCGTGCGCCACCACCAGGTCGGCCAGCTCCTCGGAGAACCGCCGGAAGCGGGCCACGCCCGCCTCGGTCAGCAGGTCGAAGTCGATCCGGACGTGGATACAGCCGTCCCCGAAGTGCCCGTACGGCGTGCCGCGCAGACCATGCGCCGCCAGCAAGCCCCGGAAGTCCCGCAGATACGCGCCCAGCCGGGCCGGCGGCACCGCGCAGTCCTCCCACCCCGGCCATGCTTCACTGCCGTCCGGCATCCTCGTCGCCGTACCGCTCGCGTCCTCCCGGATCCGCCACAACGCCCGCTGGTCCGCCGCGTCCGTCACCACCAGCGCGTCCACGACGTCCGCGGCCCGCACGATCGCCTCCGCACGCGCGCGTGCCTCCGCCGCCGACTCCCCGCCGGTCTCCACGAACAGCCAGGCCCCGCCCCTCGGCAGCGCCGCCGGCGACGGCACCAGGTCGGCGGCCATGCCCTCGACCGTCAGCGGCCGGTGCGGCAGCAGGCCCGCCGCCGCCTCCGCCGCCGCGCTCTCGTCGGCGTACCCCAGCACGGCCAGCGCCCTCGCGCGCGGGGCCTCCACCAGCCCGACGACCGCCTCCGTCAGCACGGCCAGAGTGCCCTCCGAGCCGCAGAAGGAGCGGGCGACGTCGGCGCCCTTCTCCGGCAGCAGCGCGTCCAGGGCGTAGCCCGAGATGCGGCGCGGCAGCTCCGGAAAGCCGGTCCGCAGGCGCGCCAACTCCCCCTCCACCAGCGCCCGCAGCCCCTCCGGAGCGCCCGCCCAGCCCTGCCCCAGCCGCAACCGCCGCCCCCGCGCGGTGACCACCGACAGCTCCCGCACGCTGTCCGCGGTCGTCCCCCACGCCACCGAGTGCGAGCCGCAGGAGTTGTTGCCGATCATCCCGCCGAGCGTGCACCGGCTGTGTGTGGACGGGTCGGGCCCGAAGCGCAGTCCGTGCGGCGCGGCGGCCTCCTGAAGCCGGTCCAGCACCAGGCCCGGCTGGACGACGGCCGTGCGCGCCTCGGGGTCCAGCGACAGGAGCCGGTTCATGTGCCGCGTGAAGTCCAGCACCACTCCCCTCCCGGTCGCCTGCCCCGCGATCGAGGTCCCCCCGCCTCTCGCCACGACCGGCACCCCGCGCGCGCGGCACACCTCCAGCACCGCGGCGACGTCGTCGGCGTCCCGGGGCGCGACCACTCCCAGCGGGACCCGCCGGTAGTTGGAGGCGTCCATGGTCGTGAGCGCCCGCGAGGTGACGTCGAACCCCACCTCACCCCTGACGGCCGCACGCAGTTCGGCTTCGAGATCCGTCATGCGTCCAGGATGCATCCGACCACTGACAGTGACCGTCCGGCCGCCCGCGCTGTAGGTCCCCACAGGTCCATGAGGTGGAGATCTCGTCTCATCGAACGGACACGTTTCCGTCCCGTTTCTGTGAAGGGATACCCTCCGCCTCGTGGCTGAGATCCAGATTCCTGCTGACATCAAGCCCGCGGACGGTCGATTCGGCGCGGGTCCCTCCAAGGTGCGGGTGGAGGCGCTGGACGCCCTGGCCGCCACCGGTACGTCGCTGCTCGGCACCTCCCACCGCCAGGCCCCGGTCAAGAACCTGGTCGGCCAGGTGCGCGAGGGCATCCGCGAGCTGTTCCAGCTGCCCGACGGCTACGAGGTGATCCTCGGCAACGGCGGCTCCACCGCGTTCTGGGACATCGCGACCCACGGTCTGATCGAGAACAAGTCGCAGCACCTCAGCTTCGGCGAGTTCTCCTCCAAGTTCGCCAAGGCCGCCAAGCTCGCCCCGTGGCTGGCCGAGCCGGACGTCATCTCCGCCGACCCCGGCACCCACCCGGAGCCGGTCGCCGAGGCGGGCGTGGACGTCTACGCCTTCACCCACAACGAGACCTCGACCGGTGTCGCCATGCCCATCAAGCGCGTGGCCGGTGCCGACGAGGGTGCGCTGGTCCTGGTCGACGCCACCTCCGGCGCGGGCGGTCTGCCGGTCGACATCGCCGAGACCGACGTCTACTACTTCGCCCCGCAGAAGTCCTTCGCCTCCGACGGCGGCCTGTGGATCGGCGTGTTCTCCCCGGCGGCGATCGAGCGCGCCGAGCGCATCCACGCCTCCGGCCGCCACATCCCGGAGTTCTTCTCGCTGCCGACGGCGATCGACAACTCCCGCAAGAACCAGACGTACAACACCCCGGCGCTCGCCACCCTCTTCCTGCTGAACCAGCAGCTGGAGTGGATCAACGGGCAGGGCGGGCTCGACTGGGCGGTGCGCCGCACGGCGACCTCCGCGCGGACGCTCTACGGCTGGGCCGAGGACGTCAAGTTCGCCAACCCGTTCGTCGCCGACCCGGCCAAGCGCTCGCAGGTCATCGGCACGATCGACTTCACCGACGAGGTCGACGCCGCGGCGGTCGCCAAGGTCCTGCGCGCCAACGGCATCGTCGACACCGAGCCGTACCGCAAGCTCGGCCGCAACCAGCTGCGCGTCGCGATGTTCCCGGCGATCGAGCCGTCGGACATCGAGGCGCTGACGAAGTGCATCGACTACGTCATCGAGAAGCTCTGACCTTCCGGGCAAGACGATCGAGTACGACGACGAGGGGCACCCGGAACTTCCCGGGTGCCCCTCCTCGTTGAGCCGTCAGCGGCTCAACTTCTGGAACCTCCGCACCGCCAGCGGCAGGAAGATCGCCGTGAGAATCACCGGCCACACCCCGGACATCAGCAACGCGTGCTGTTCGACCCAGGAGTCGCCGTTGCCGGCCGGGGTGCCGAACAGGTCGCGGGTGGCGGCGGCGGTGGAGGAGATGGGATTCCAGGCCGCCAGCCAGCCGAGCCAGTCGGGCATCAGCTGCGGGGCGACGAAGATGCTGGAGATCATCGTCAGGGGGAAGGCGACCGCGAAGAGGCCGCCCGCCGCCTCCGGGTTGGGGACGATCAGGCCCAGCCAGACGCCGATCCAGATCAGCGCGAAGCGCAGCCACAGCAGCAGACCGAACGCGGCGAGGAAGCCCCAGCCGCCGTCCGGGCGCCAGCCCATGGCGAGGGCGGTCAGCATCATGATGGCCAGTTCCGCGCAGGCCACCAGGAGGTCGGTGACGCCCCGGCCCGCCACCACCGCCGAGGACGCCATCGGCATCGAGCGGAACCGGTCGATGACGCCCTTCGTCGAGTCGTAGACCACCACCGTCGCGGTGTTGATGAAGCCGAACGCCATCGTCATGACGAACATGCCCGGCATCAGGAAGTCCTTGTAGTCCCCGCCGCCGGGCACCCGCATCGCGCTGCCGAAGACATAGCCGTACAGCAGCACCGACAGGATCGGGAAGCCCAGCTGCCAGGCTATGTTCACCGGCTGGCGCTGGTAGTGGGTCAGGCCGCGGCGGACGATGTTCCAGCAGTCGGAGAGGAGCCAGTACGTGCGGCTCCGCGTGGGGCCCTCGGTGAGGTTCAGCGCGCTCATGCCGCCGTCTCCTCCTTCGTCGTGCGGTGTCCGGTCAGGCGCAGGAACACGTCGTCGAGGCTGGGCCTGCGCAGCCCGATGTCCTCGACCTTCACGCCCTCGTCCTGGAGGGTGCGGGCGACGTCCGTGAGGGCCGCGACCCGGTCGGCGACCGACGCGTGCACGCGCAGCTCGGTCTCGTCGGCCTCCGGTTCGCCGTCCGAGACGCGCGCGATGGCCTTCACCACGCGCGGGATGTCCGCCCGGTCGGCGGCCACGACCTCGATCCGGTCGCCGCCGACCCGGTCCTTCAGGCCGTCGGGGGTGTCGTCGGCGATGGCGCGGCCCTGGTCGATGACCGTGATGCGGGAGGCCAGCTTGTCGGCCTCCTCCAGATACTGGGTGGTCAGCAGGACCGTGGTGCCGCTCGCCACCAGCGCCCGGACCGACTCCCAGACCTCGCCCCGGCTCCTCGGGTCCAGTCCCGTCGTCGGTTCGTCCAGGAACAGGACGGACGGGGCGAGGATCATCGACGCCGCGAGGTCGAGGCGGCGGCGCATACCGCCGCTGTAGCCGCCCACGCCCTTGTCGGCCGCGTCGGTCAGGTCGAACTGTTCCAGCAGCTCGGCAGCCCGCAACTTGGCCCGCTTGCCGCCCAGATGGAACAGGCGGCCGAACATCTCCAGGTTCTGGCGGCCGGTGAGCACCTCGTCCACCGCCGCGTACTGGCCGGTGAGGCCGATCCTGGCGCGCACCTCGCGCGCCTGCCGGGCCACGTCGAGGCCGGCCACCGTCGCCCGCCCGCCGTCGAGGCGGATCAGCGTGGACAGGATGCGTACGGCGGTGGTCTTCCCGGCGCCGTTCGGGCCGAGCAGGCCGTGCACCGTGCCCTCGCGGACGGCCAGGTCGAAGCCGTCGAGGGCGCGTTTCTCGCCGTACCGCTTCTCCAGGCCCTCGGCGTGTACCGCGAAACCGTCCATGTTCCCCACGTCCTCCCCCTGGGCCCTGGGGCCCCTTGGCGCCTAACTGCTTACACCGTACCCGATTGCGCGTACGACGTAAGCAGTTTTTCTCCGGGGGACATAAGCTGAGGTCATGACGAGCGGCAAGGGCGTGACGGACACCAGCGGCAGCGGCGACATCGTCCGCACCCTGGAACTGCTGTGGGACACCGGGCGACGCCCCAGCCGGGGCCCGAAGCCGGCCCTCACGCTCGACCAGATCGTGGAAGCCGCCGTCCGGGTCGCGGACGCCGAGGGTCTTGAGGCGGTCTCCATGCGCCGCGTCGGCGCCGAACTGGGCACCGGCGCCATGTCGCTCTACCGCTACGTCCCCGGCAAGGCCGAGCTGCTGGACCTGATGCTGGACCGCGTCCAGCGCCCCGGCGACGACCCCGAAAGCCTCGGCGACGGCGGCTGGCGCTCCGCCCTGGAGGCCATGGCCCGCGCCACCCTCGCCCTCTACCGGCGCCACCCCTGGCTGCTCCAGGTCAACCAGTCCCGGCCGATCCTCGGCCCGAGCGCCCTCGACGGCATGGAGCGGGTCCTGGAACGCATCCGGCCGATGGGGCTGAGCGACCCGGAGCTGATCTCGGCGATCCTCGTGATCGACTCGTACGTCGTCGGCGCCGCGCGCACCCAGGTGTACCAGGAGGAGGCCGAGCGCCGGTCCGGCCTGACCACCGCCGAGTTCTACGAGGCGCAGGCCCCGGTCCTGGAGAAGGTCATGGCCTCCGGCCGCTACCCGATCCTCGCGTCCCTCTCCGAGGACACCTGGAGCTCCGACTTCGACCACTTCGAGTTCGGACTGCAACGGATCCTCGACGGACTGGACGTGTTCGTGTCACAACGGGCGCGGGAGCGATCGGCGGACACGTAGGCTCCCGGCGTCGGCGCTTCACGGTGAACCGCCGGCTCAGGGAGGGGAACCCACCACATGGCTCTTCGCACGTTCCTGCGCACGCTCGGCGCCGCCGCCCCGTCCGTCGACACCCTCGTCACCACCGCCCGGATCCGGCCCGGCACTCCGCTCCAGTGCGAGGTCACCGTGCGCGGCGGCGGCGCGGACCTGGACGTGGAGCGGCTGCGGCTCGAACTCGTCGTCCGCGCGGAGGACCTGGAGCCGGACGGCTCCACCGGCTGGAACAACCCGTACGTCGTCTCCACCGCGACCAGCGACCCCTTCAAGCTGCCCGCCGGCGGCACCGTCGTCCGCCATGTGGCGCTGGACATGCCCTGGGAGATGCCCCTCACGCACGCGCGGGGCGTCCGGCTGACCGGCAGCCGGGTCGCGGTCCGCACCGAACTCGCCGTCGAGAGCGCGGTGGACCGCGGCGACTTCGACGAGATCGAGGTGCACCCGCTGCCCCACCAGGACCTCGTCTTCCAGGTCTACGAGGACCTGGGCTTCCGCTTCCACGAGTCCGAGGTCAAGCTCGGCCAGCAGCCCTGGCCGGACCGGATGAAGGACCGCCGCACCGCCCCCTTCTGGCAGGAGCTCGACTTCCACTTCCCCGCGTCCTGGAACCGGGGCGTCCAGGAGCTGGAGACGGTGCTCATCACCCGCCCCGACGCGATCGACGTCCACCCCGGCGGCTACCCGCCGGTAACGCTGCCGGCCGACGAGCCGGACCGGGCGGCCTGGAAGCAGGCGATCGAGGAGCACATCCGCTCCTACTGGGCCTGAGCGACCCGCTGGGCCTGAGCGACCTGTTGGGCCTGAGCGACCTGTTGGCTCACTTCTTGCGCCGCAACCGGCTGAGCCCCAGCAGGGCGACAGCGGCCACGGCGACGGCGAGCACGCCCTTCCCGGCGCTGACACCGTCGCCGCCGCCGTCGTCGGACGGCGCGGAACCGCCCTCCTCCGCAGGCGACTTGGAGCCCGCGGGACCCTTGCCCCCGGGCACGTCCCCGGGCTCCACGGAACTCTCCGAGCCCTCGGCGCCGTACATCAGCTTCGACCCGTCGGCGGTGTACGTGACGGACTCCCCCTGCCCCAGGAACGGCACGCTCAGCCGCCCCGTCTTCTCGATCTTCCCGCCGTTCCAGTCGTACGCGACCGCCCCGAAGTAGCTGCGGACGACGAGCTGTTCGCCGTCCGGGGACAGGGCGGCGTCGGTGGCCTCCAGGTCGGGGACGGCGGCGACGCGCGTGAACACGTTGCCGCCCGAGGCGGACAGCTCGGCCGGCCCCGCGTACAGATGGCTGCCCCGCTCGTTCTTGTCGACGATGTAGACGCGCCCCGTCCGGGGGTGCACGACCAGCGACTCGGCGTCCCGGGCGCCGTCCGCGTACGTCACGACGTACTGCGTCGCCCGCACGGTCGCGTCCCGCAGCGTCTTCGGCTCGGGCAGCCGGTAGATCCAGACGTGCTGCCAGCCGCCGCCGAGGTTGTCGCCGATGTCGCCGACGTAGATCTGGTTGCCGGGCCCGATGGAGATGGCCTCGACGTCACGCGGGGTGCCGACACCGGTGAGCGTGAGCGTCGCGACCGTCTCACCGGTCCGGCTGTCGACGGCGTAGATATAGGCGCCGTCGTCGCTGTCGTTGTGGGTCCAGTAGACGCCCGGGTGCTGCCGGGAGGCGGCCAGGCCGCTGGACTCGGTGATGCGCGGGTCCTTGATGGTGAACCCCTCGTCGCCGTCGGCTGCGGAGGCGGGCGGATGGGCGAGCGCGCCCGTGAGGAGGGCCGCGGCGAGGAGCACGAACGTTCGGCGCATGCCCCAAGACTGGCATGGCCGGGGCGTGGCAGGCCTCACACCCCGCCCCGAGCTGCGCCCGTCCCGCCGATCGTTCATGATGAGCGGATGCTCAGGTTCATGCCCGTAGGCGACTCCATGACCATCGGCAGCGCGGGCGAACACACCTGGCGTCACCGCATGTGGCAGCACCTGTGCGCGACGTACGGGGGCCCGTTCACGCTGGTCGGCCCGCGCGAGACGCTGTACGACAAGTCGGCCGACGCCCCCACGTCGTACGCCTACGCCGACCCGGACTTCCCCCGCGCCCACCTGGCCGGCTGGGGCGAGGGCTGGCTGCACATGGCACCGCTGATCGGGGACGCGGTGCGCGAGACGAGGGCCGACGTGCTGCTGGTCTCCCTCGGCCTCATAGACCTGGGCTTCTATACGAACGCCGAGCAGACGGCGGAGAACGTCCACGCGTTCGTCGCTGCTGCCCGCGATGCCAAGCCGCGGGTGCGGATGGTGGTGCTGCCGGTGATTCCCAACGTCCGCGCCCAGCAGGACCCCCCGTTCGCCGAGCAGGTCACCCGCTTCAACGAGCTGCTGGCTAAGGCGGTGGCCGATCTGGACGATGCCCGCTCTCCCTTGCTCCTCGCCTCGCCCCCGGCCGCGTGGGACATCCACCGCGACACCTACGACGGCACGCATCCCAACGCGAGCGGCGAGCACAAGATCGCGGGCGCGTTCGCGGAGGCGATGTGGCAGGGGTGGGGGGTCGGCGGGGAATACAGCGCGTAACCGGTCGGGCGTTCGTATCGTTGTACTGCGCGGCTGCACCCGTTCGAGGTGCGGTCGGGGAGGAGCGCCACGATGACCGTCCTTGAAGACAGGATCGCGATGGCCGAGAGCGACAACACGAGCACGCTGGACGAAATGTTCGAGCGACTCGAGAAGATGCCCGTCCCCGAGGGATACAAGGTCGAGATCGTCGAGGGGACCGTCTACATGTCGCCGCAGCGGGACACCCACTGGGAGATCATCCTGGGCATCATCGAACAGCTACGCACCAAGTACGCGCTCAAGCGCCTCAAGTCAGATGTGCGGATCGACTATCCGGGGCATCTCAACGGCTTCGCGACCGACGTGACCGTGATGGCCGAGGATGCCACCAAGACGGATAGCGGCCGGTGGCGCTGTGAGGACGTCATCTTCGTCGCCGAGGTCATCTCGAAGAGCACCGGCCCGAACGACTACGGCCCCAAAAAGACCGCCTATGCCACTGCCGAGGTCCCCGTCTACCTGATCGCCGATCCCTACCAGGGCCGCTGCCACGTCTACACCGACCCCAAGGACGGTTGCTACGAGCTCGAGATGATCGTCCCCTTCGGCAAGGACGTCGACCTCACCCGCACCGTCGTCGGCCTCACCCTCAAGACCGACGAATTCCCCCGCGACTGACCCACCCTTGCTTCGAGCGCACTCCAAGCCGTTGGCTAGGTCGGCATGAAGTACACGCAGCTCGGACGCACCGGACTCAAGGTCAGCCGACTCGTCCTCGGCACCATGAACTTCGGCCCGCAGACCGAAGAGGCCGAAAGCCACACGATCATGGATGCCGCGCTGGACGCGGGCATCAACTTCTTCGACACCGCGAACGTGTATGGCTGGGGGGAGAACAAGGGCCGCACCGAGCGGATCATCGGCAGCTGGTTCGCCAAGGGCGGCGGCCGGCGCGACAAGGTGGTCCTGGCCACCAAGGTGTACGGCAACATGGGCCCCGACGCCGCCCACGCCTGGCCCAACCACGACCGGCTCTCCGCGCTGAACATCCGCCGCGCGGTGGACGCCAGCCTCCAGCGGCTGGGCACCGACTACATCGACGTCTACCAGTTCCACCACATCGACCGGGCCACCCCGTTCGACGAGATCTGGCAGGCCATGGACGTCCTGGTGCAGCAGGGGAAGATCCTCTACGTCGGTTCCAGCAACTTCCCCGGCTACAAGATCGCCCAGGCCAACGAGATCGCCGCCCGGCGCGGCTCGCTCGGCCTGGTCAGCGAGCAGTGCCTGTACAACCTCTTCGAACGGCGCGCCGAGATGGAGGTCATCCCGGCCGCGCGCGAGTACGGCCTCGGCGTCATCCCGTGGTCGCCGCTGCACGGCGGTCTGCTCGGCGGCGTACTCCGCAAGGAGGGCGAGGGCCGCCGCCGCGCCTCGGGGCGGGCCGCGGACACGCTCGCCGATCCGGCGCTGCGGGCGCGGATCCAGGCGTACGAGGATCTCCTCGACAAGCACGGCCTGGAGCCCGGCGAGGCCGCCCTGGCCTGGCTGCTCACCCGCCCCGGCGTGACCGGCCCGATCGTGGGCCCGCGCACGCTCGACCAGCTGGAGTCGGCGCTGAGGGCGATCGAGCTGGACCTGTCCCCAGAGCTCCTGGCCGGCCTCGAAGAAATCTTCCCGGGCCCGGGCCCGAGCCCGGAGGCCTTCGCCTGGTAACACGGGGTGAGCTGAACGCCCTCAGGGGCGCGGGGAACTGCGCGACCGGCCCTCCACGAGCCGCAGCCAAAAGACGGCCGCAGTTCCCCGCCGCTATCCACCTAGCGCCGAAGCCACCGCCACAAGAACGAACATCAACACAAGCGCACCGGCCATGATCCGGTTCCGGGTTTTCGGGTCCACGTATCGAGCCTAACCGGCCCCGCCGAGCGGCCAGCGGGCGACCGTCTCGTAGCGCGGCTGCTCGCCCGGCGTCCCGGAGCGCGGGAGATTGCTGCGGACCAGGGCCAGCTCGGCGACGGTCCAGGTACGGCTGGTGAAAGTACCCAGGGCACGGACATACGGCCGTACGTCCACCGCCTCACGACTGCGGGCCACGGTCATGTGCGCCTTGTACCGCCGATGCTCCCCCATGGGAACACCCGCCTTCCGCGCAGCGGACTCCGCACGGTCGGCCAGCAGCCGCAAGGTATCGAGATCCCCCTCCGCGCCGGTCCACAGCGCCCGCCCGCGCCCGAACTGGCCGCCGCCGCGCAGCGCCAGCCGGAAGGGCTCGGTGCGGTGCGCGGCGCGCTCCAGGCGGGCGGACAGGTCGGGGACGAGGTCGTCGTCGACCTCGCCGTAGAAGGCGAGGGTGAAGTGCCAGCCGGGGCGTCCGGTCCAGCGCAGCCCGTCCGCGCCGGGCAGTTTCCGCAACGCGGCCACCTCGGCGGCGAGTTCACCGGTGACGTCGTCTGGGGGCAGCACGGCGGCGAAGAGTCTCATGACGCCAGCCTGGCAGGGATCGGGCAGGCCATCATGTCGGAATGAAGATCGCGATACGGAACGGCGGACCCGACGACATCCCCGCCATGCTCGGGATGCTGGACGGGGCGGTGGAATGGCTGGTGGCGCAGGGGCGTCCCGGGCAGTGGGGGACGGGTCCGTGGTCGGCCCGTCCGACGGCCGGGGGACTCATGACGGAGTACGTCACCCGGGGCGCGCCGTTCATCGCCGAGATCGGCGGGGTGCCGGCGGGGGCGCTCGTCCTCACGGACGCGCCGGGGGCGCAGCTGGAGCCCGCCGGCGAGCCCGAGCGGTTCGTCCGCCTGCTCGTCACCGACCGGCGTCACAAGGGCCGTGGGATCGGGGCGGCGCTGCTCGCGCACGCGGCCGAGGAGACCCGCCGGGCCGGGATCTCCCTCCTCCGCGTGGACTGCTACGCGGGCGACGACCGCAAGCTGGTCGCCTACTACGAGAGCCAGGGCTTCACGCCGACCGAGGCGTTCACGGTCGGCGAGGACGCGTGGCCGGGGCAGGTGCTCGCCCGGAGGGTCTGAGCCCTCCGGGCGGACGGCACCGTCACGCCGCCGTCGCCAGCCGCTCCTGCCGCTCGCGCGGGACGAAGCGGACCGTCGGGTGGCCGTGGTGCCAGCCGACGGAGAGGCGCAGGCCGCCGGTGCGGGCCAGGATCAGGCCGATCACGGTGGCGGCCAGGGCGGCTATCGCCCCGCCGGCCGCGAGGCCGACGCGGGCGCCGTAGGTGTCGGTGATCCAGCCGACGATCGGGGCGCCGACCGGGGAGCCGCCGAGGAACACCATCATGTAGAAGGCCATCACCCGGCCGCGCATGGCCGGGTCGGTGGCCATCTGGATGCTGGTGTTCGCGGTGACGTTGACGGTCATGCCGAAGATCCCTGTCGGGATCATCAGCAGGGCGAACATCCACAGCTGCGGGGTCGCCGCGGCGACGATCTCCACCGCGCCGAACACCAGCGCCGCCGCGCTCAGCACCCGCATCCGGGCCGTGCCGCGCCGGGCGGCGAGCAGGGCGCCGGTGACGGAGCCGACCGCCATCAGGGTGTTGAAGAGGCTGTACGTGCCGGCGCCGGCGTGGAAGACGTCGTCGGCGAAGGCGGAGAGGTAGACGGGGAAGTTGAAGGCGAAGGTGCCGACGAATCCGACGAGCACGATCGGCCATATCAGTTCCGGGCGTCCGGCGACATAGCGCAGGCCTTCGCGGAGCTGGCCCTTGCCGCGTGGGGCGCGCTGGACGACGTGCAGTTCGCGGGCCCGCATCAGCAGCAGTCCGGCGATGGGGGCGACGAAGGACAGGCCGTTGAGCAGGAACGCCCAGCCGGTGCCGACACCGGTGATCAGCAGGCCCGCGACGGCGGGGCCGATCAGGCGGGCGGACTGGAAGTTCGCCGAGTTCAGGCTGACCGCGTTCTGCAGCTGGTCGGGGCCGACCATCTCGCTGACGAAGGACTGGCGGGCCGGGTTGTCGACGACCGTGGCGAGGCCGACGGCGAAGGCGGCGACGTACACGTGCCACACCTGGACGTGGCCGGTCAGGGTGAGCGCGGCGAGCGCGAGACCGGTGACGGCCATCGAGGACTGGGTGACCAGCAGGGTGGGTCGCTTGGGGAGGCGGTCGACGAGGACGCCGCCGTAGAGGCCGAAGAGCAGCATCGGCAGGAACTGGAGAGCCGTCGTTATGCCGACGGCGGTGGCGGAGCCGGTGAGGCTGAGCACCAGCCAGTCCTGGGCGATGCGCTGCATCCAGGTGCCGGTGTTGGAGACGACCTGGCCCATGAAGTACAGGCGGTAGTTCCTGACCTTCAGGGAGCTGAACATGGAGGCCCTGGTCTTGCGGGGGGCCTCGGGGGTGGATGAGGTGTCGTGGGTGGTCGGTGCGGGGGCGGAGTCTGCTCCGGATCCCGTACTCAAAAGGGTTCGCCTCCTCCTTGCGACGGCTGCTTACAGGTGCGCGAGCTTCTCCAGCACGGGGGCGGCGGCGCGCAGCTTGGCCCACTCGTCCTCGTTGAGGCCCTCCACCAGGGTGGCGAGGAAGGCGTTCCGCTTTCTACGGCTTTCCTCGAGCATCGCCTCGGCCTGTTCGGTCGGGGTCACCACCTTCTGGCGCCGGTCCTCGGGGTGCGGCTCCAGCCGGACCAGTCCCTTGGCCTCCAGCAGTGCCACGATGCGGGTCATCGACGGCGGCTGGACGTGCTCCTTGCGGGCGAGTTCGCCCGGCGTGGCCCTGCCGCAGAGGGACAGGGTGCCCAGCACCGACATCTCGGTGGGGCTCAGTGACTCGTCGACCCGCTGGTGCTTCAGCCGACGGGAGAGCCGCATGACGGCGGATCGCAGGGAGTTCACGGCGGCAGCGTCGTCGCCATGGCTAAGGTCCGGCATGTTCTTTAGCGTACCTCATTACCCTATCTAAGGACCACCGGGCATGGCATCACTCATCCGGGTGACGCGGTGCCGGAATGTGACACACCGAACCGGCGGCTGCCGTGACCCTCGTGTCCATGGGGACCAGCGTGCTCAGCCTGCGAATAGACCACGAGCTGCTCGAACGGCTCCGACACCACGCGGCGAAAAGAGGAATGAGCGTCCAGGACTATGTCGTCCGGACGCTCATCCGCGATGACTTCGACGAACGCTTCCAGGCGGCCGTCGAGGAGACCGAGAAGTTCTACGGCCTTACGTGAGCCCCAGCGCCGGCATCAGGTAGTAGAAGGCGAACACCGCCGCCACCACGTACATCGCCGCCGGGACCTCCCGGCCCCGCCCCGCCGCCAGGCGCAGCACGGCGAAGGTGATGAAGCCCATGCCGATGCCGTTGGTGATCGAGTAGGTGAACGGCATCATCAGCATGGTCACGAAGGCCGGGACGGCGATCGTGTAGTCCGCCCAGTCGATCTCCTTGACGGAGCCCGCCAGGATCAGGAAGCCCACCGCGACCAGCGCCGGGGTGGCCGCCTGGGACGGGACCATGGTGGCGACCGGCGTCAGGAAGAGGGCCACGGCGAACAGACCGCCGGTGACGACGTTGGCGAAGCCGGTACGGGCGCCCTCGCCGACGCCGGCCGTGGACTCCACGAAGGCGGTGGTGGCCGAGGAGGAGCTGGCGCCGCCCGCGGCGACCGCGATGCCGTCGACGAACAGGACCTTGTTGATGCCCGGCATCTGCCCCTGCGCGTCGGTCAGCTTGGCCTCGTCGCTGACGCCCATGATCGTGCCCATCGCGTCGAAGAAGCACGACAGCAGCACGGTGAAGACGAACAGGATGCCGGTCAGCACGCCGACCTTCTCGAAGCCGCCGAACAGGCTGACCTCGCCGACCAGGCCGAAATCGGGGGTGGCGACCGGGTTGCCCGGCCACTTCGGGGTGGTCAGACCCCAGGACGGCACCTTGGCGACGGCCTCGATGACGACGGCCACGACCGTCATCGCGACGATCGAGATCAGGATCGCGCCGGGCACCTTGCGCACGATCAGCGCGAGAGTGAGCAGCGCGCCGAGGACGAAGACCAGCACCGGCCAGCCGTTGAGGTGCCCGTCGCCGCCGAGCTGGAGCGGGACGGTGGTCTGGGCGACGTCGGGGATACGGGAGACGAAGCCGGCGTCGACCAGGCCGATCAGCATGATGAACAGGCCGATACCGATCGAGATCGCCTTGCGCAGCCCGAACGGCACCGCGTTCATCACGCGCTCGCGCAGACCGGTCGCGACCAGCAGCATCACCACGAAACCGGCCAGCACGACCATGCCCATGGCGTCCGGCCAGGACATCCGGGGCGCGAGCTGGAGCGCGACCACCGAGTTCACGCCGAGACCGGCGGCGAGCGCGATCGGCACATTGCCGATGACGCCCATCAGCAGGGTGGTGAAGGCCGCGGTCAGCGCGGTCGCGGTGACCAGCTGGCCGTTGTCCAGCTGGTTGCCGTACATGTCCTTCGCGCTGCCGAGAATGATCGGGTTCAGCACGATGATGTACGCCATCGCAAAGAAGGTGGCGAGACCACCACGGACCTCGCGCGCCAGGGTGCTGCCACGCTCCGAGATCTTGAAGTAGCGGTCGAGGGCGCCGTGGACAGGCGCCTTGCCCGGCTGCTGGGGCGCGGGGACCTTGGCGGGTGCCGAGGTGGGCATTTGTTAGTTCCTACGAACAGAAGTGGTCAGAGACAAACGGTTTCAGTATGAACATATGAGTTCGTAGATTGCCATCTCCGCGCGTAGACCTGATCACCCACCTGCCCGATCCGACCGCCTCGTAAGCTGTCCCCTATGGCGAAGTGGACCCCCAAGCACGAGGCGCCGGAGCCCCTGGAGGGCCCCGTGGTCGCCACCATCACCGGCGGCACGATCCTCTGGTTCGTCCTCTTCCTGGTCCAGCTCCCCTTCTACGGCTGGTTCGACGACCACGGGCACACCTGGTGGCTGTGGACCTGCCTGGCCGGCGGCGGCCTCGGGCTGATCGGCATCTGGTACGTCCGCAAGCGGGACGCCGCCCTCAAGCGGGCGGCGGCACGAGAGCAGACGGCGCCGGCTCCCTGAGTCATTCGGCGGGTGAAGGGAGAAATCCGCCCGTACCGTCGAATGCATGACGCACATCGACGCGGACGCCCACCCCGGGCCCGCGCGCCCCGTGTCCGCGGTGCCGGCCGGTGGGCTGACGGCCGCGGAGGTGGCCGAGCGGGTGGCGCGCGGGCAGGTCAACGACGTGCCGGTGCGCAGCAGCCGGTCGATGACGGACATCGTTCGGGCGAACGTGTTCACCCGGTTCAACGCGATCATCGGCGTGCTCTGGCTGATCATGCTGTTCGTCGCGCCGATCCAGGACAGCCTGTTCGGCTTCGTCATCCTCGCCAACACCGGCATCGGCATCGTCCAGGAGTGGCGGGCCAAGAAGACCCTCGACTCGCTCGCGCTGATCGGCGAGGTGCGGCCGACCGTGCGCCGCGACGGGGTCGCCGCCGAGGTCGGCACCTCAGAGATCGTCCTGGACGACCTCATCGAGGTCGGGCCCGGGGACAAGATCGTCGTCGACGGGGTGTGCGTCGAGGCGGACGGGCTGGAGATCGACGAGTCACTGCTCACCGGCGAGGCCGACCCGGTCGTCAAACGGCCCGGCGACCAGGTGATGTCCGGCAGCTTCGTGGTCGCCGGCGGCGGCGCCTTCCAGGCGACCCGGGTGGGCCGCGAGGCCTACGCCGCCCAGCTCGCCGAGGAGGCCTCCCGGTTCACCCTGGTCCACTCCGAGCTGCGCTCCGGCATCTCCACGATCCTCAAGTACGTCACGTGGATGATGGTCCCGACCGCGATCGGCCTCATCATCAGCCAGCTGGTGGTGAAGGAGACCGACTTCAAGGACTCCCTCGCCCGCACCGTCGGCGGCATCGTCCCGATGGTCCCCGAGGGCCTGGTCCTGCTCACCTCCGTCGCCTTCGCGATCGGCGTCATCCGGCTCGGCCGGAAGCAGTGCCTGGTGCAGGAGCTGCCCGCCATCGAGGGCCTGGCCCGCGTCGACACCGTCTGCCTGGACAAGACCGGCACCCTCACCGAGGGCGGCATGGACGTCACCGGGCTGCGGGCCCTGAACGGCTACGACGAGTCGTACATACGCCAGGTCCTCGGCGCCCTCGGCGAGTCCGACCCGCGCCCCAACGCCTCCCTCCAGGCGATCATCGACGCCTACCCGGACGCGGAGGACTGGCGCTGTATCGAGTCGCTGCCGTTCTCCTCCGCCCGCAAGTACAGCGGCGCCTCCTTCAGCGAGGGTGACGGCGAGACCAGCACCTGGCTGCTGGGCGCCCCGGATGTGCTGCTGCCCGCCGACGACCCGGCGCTGGGCGAGACGGAGCGGCTCAACGAGCAGGGCCTGCGGGTGCTGCTGCTCGCCCGCGCCGCCGGCGACCTGGACTCCCCCGACGTCACCCGGGGCGCCAAGTCCGCCGCCCTCGTCGTACTCGACCAGCGGCTGCGCCCGGACGCCTCCGACACCCTGCGCTACTTCGCCGAGCAGAACGTCCGCGCCAAGGTCATCTCGGGCGACAACGCGGTGTCCGTCGGCGCGGTGGCGGGCAAGCTGGGGCTGTCCGGCGCCGTGGTGGACGCGCGCCGGCTGCCGGAGGACCGCGACGGCATGGCCACCGCGCTCGACGAAGGCACGGTGTTCGGGCGGGTCACTCCGCAGCAGAAGCGGAACATGGTCGGCGCGCTCCAGTCGCGCGGGCACACCGTCGCGATGACCGGCGACGGCGTGAACGACGTCCTGGCGCTGAAGGACGCCGACATCGGCGTGGCGATGGGTTCCGGCTCGGAGGCGACCCGGGCGGTGGCGCAGATCGTGCTGCTGAACAACAGCTTCGCCACGCTGCCGTCGGTGGTGGCGGAGGGCCGCCGGGTGATCGGCAACATCACGCGCGTGGCGACCCTCTTCCTGGTGAAGACGGTCTACTCGGTGCTGCTGGCGATCCTGGTCGTCTGCTCACAGGTGGAGTATCCGTTTCTGCCCCGCCACCTCACCCTCCTGTCCACCCTGACGATCGGCGTCCCGGCCTTCTTCCTGGCGCTCGCGCCCAACAAGGAACGGGCGAAGCCCCACTTCGTGCGGCGGGTGATGCGGTACGCGATCCCGGGCGGGGCGCTGGCCGCGCTGGCGACCTTCGCGACGTATCTGATCGCCCGCCAGTACTACTCCGGACCCGGCGCGCTGGACGCGGAGACCAGTGCGGCCACGCTGACGCTGTTCCTGATCTCGATGTGGGTGCTGGCGATCATCGCCCGCCCCTACACCTGGTGGCGGATCGCGCTGGTCGCGGCGATGGGCGCGGGGTTCCTGGTGGTGCTGGTGGTGCCGTGGTTGCAGGAGTTCTTCGCGCTGAAGCTGGTCGGGGTGACGATGCCGTGGGTCGCGGTGGGCATCGCGGCGGGCGCGGCGGCCGCCCTGGAGTTCCTGTGGACGTGGGTCGACCGCCGCTTCCCGGCTTAGCGGTTACTGCACGTCCACAAAATCACCCTTGGCGCTGACCGCCGGGGTGGTCGGGGTGCCCGCGAAGCTGTAGCGGAAGTAGCCGTCCTCGGAGGCCTTGACGGTGGTCTTCAGGTTGCCCGTGGAGTCCGTCTTGATGGTCTTCACGTCGGTGTAGTTGGTGGTCCCGTTCTTACGGAACTGGAGCTTCACCGGCTGGTTGACGTACCCCGCGTACTTGTGGCTCTCCCAGTTCGCCCGGGACAGCTTGCCGGTGATGGTGAGGGTCTTGCCCTTCGCCACCGGCTCCGGCGAGGCGTCGACCGTCAGCTGGGAGTTCCGCTGGACCAGCGTGGTGCCGAGGCCGCCCTGCTGGGCGTACCCGACCTTGGTGATGTCGAAGTCGAGGCCGTCCGGGTCCTGGCCGTTGTAGTCGATGGCCAGGGCCGCGCCCTTCCAGGTGCCGGCGTCGGAGTTGAGCAGGTCGTCCTGGGCCGGGTAGATGTCGATCTTGCCGGTGCACTTGGCGGTGGTGGCCGAGGTGGCAGTGCAGGTGGCCGGCTTGTTGCCCATCAGCGGGACGGCGGACGGGGCCTCGAGGCTGCCGCGGTAGAGGACGGGGCCGGTGAGGAAGTCGTCGGCCTTGACGTCGACGTCCGCGTCGTGGGTCAGGGTGTAGCTGACCGTGGTGGAGACGTGCTGGGTGGTGCCGACCTTGATCGCCTTGGCGACCTTGAAGTCGGAGAAGGAGACGTTCAGGTCGTACGGCTGGCCGGGGGCGCGGTCGGTCGCGGCCCAGGCGATCTTCGCGACGTCGGCGCGGTAGTCGTCGGCCGGGGCCGGACCGCCGGCGGCCTGCGCGGCCGGGACGGCGAGGGCGGAGAGGGCCAGGGCGCCGGAGACGGCGGCCACGGTGGCTCGTATGCGCATGCGTTCCCCAAGTGAATGATCGTGGAGCCGAGTCATGACTCACGTGATCAGATGGACTTGGGGGGCGCGGGGTTGCTCGGGAGCCGTACGAGGCTGAAAAAGCGACCGAAAACGACGCCGAAAGACGTACGGCCCCGGATGGCTTCCGGGGCCGTACTCACATGCCGTACTCAAACTGCCGTATGCGAACTACCGGGTGCTCAGCGCACGTCGATGAAGTCACCCGCGGCGCTGACCGCCGGGGTGGTCGTGGTGCCCGCGAAGCTGTAGCGGTAGTAGCCGTCGGTCGACGCGGTGACCGTCGTCTTCAGGTCGCCGTAGGTGTTCGTCTTGACGGTCTTCAGCGTGGTGTAGGTGCTGGTGCCGTTCTTGCGGAACTGCAGCTGCACCGACTGGCCGGAGTAACCGGCGTACTTGGCCGTCTCCCAGTTCGCGCGGGTCAGCTTGCCCGTGACGGTGATGGTCTTGCCCTTCACCACCGGCTCCGGGGAGGCGTTGACCGTCAGCTTGGAGAACCGCTGGACCTTGTGGGTCTTGTAGTAGTCGTTCCAGTAGATGCTGCCGTCACCGGCGAGGGCACCGGCGGTCACCTTCCAGGTGCCGGCCAGGGCGTTGGCGTACAGGTCGCCCTCGACGCCCGGGTACGCGGTGATCGTCAGCTTGCAGGTCGAGGTGGTGGCGTTGACCGCGGTGCAGGTGGCGGCCTCCTCGTTCGGCGGCAACCAGCCGTCGATGTCGGTCTCGACGTCGGTGCCGTGCCACAGGTCGATGTACGCGTCCTGGATGCCGGTCGAGTGGCTGGCGGTGAGGGAGACCGTGAAGGTCTTCGCCGTGGTGGTGCCGACGGCGATGTTCTTGCCGGCGTTCACCGTCACGTTGGAGACGGTGGGCAGCTCCTCCTCGGCGGCGGCCGTGCTGAACGCCGACTTGCCGGCGGAGACGCCGAAGCGCTCGGCGGCGCTGGGCCGGTCGAAACCGGCACCCTGGGAGTCGGCCTGGGCGACCGGCGCGACGGCAGCGGCCAGGGCGAGCGCGCCGGTGACGGCGGCCACGGTGGTGCGAATACGCATGTGCTTCCTCAAGTGGGAAAGAGCGACAGGTGGGAAAGCGCGTGGGGGGTGTCGCGGCCTACCTGGACGTCGACTTACTGCACGTCGACGTAGTCACCCGCGGCGCTGACCGCCGGGGTGGTCGTGGTGCCCGCGAAGCTGTAGCGGTAGTAACCGTCGGTCGACGCGGTGACCGTGGTCTTCAGGTCGCCGTAGGTGTTCGTCTTGATGGTCTTCAGCGTCGTGTAGGTGCTGGTGCCCTTCTTGCGGAACTGGAGCTTCACCGACTGGCCGGAGTAGCCGGAGTACTTGTTCGCGTTCCAGTTGGCGCGGGTCAGCTTGCCCGTGACGGTGAGGGTCTTGCCCTTCTTGACCGGCTCCGGGGAGGCGTTGACCGTCAGCTTGGAGAGCCGCTGGACGTAGAAGCTCTTCGCGTTCTCCTTCTGGACGTAGTCGCCGTCCTTGCCGGAGGCGAGGATCCAGAGCTTCCAGGTGCCGGCGACCTCGTTGATGGCGTTCTCGCCCGGCGTGAAGTCGTACGTCGCCTTGCAGTTGGCGGTGGTGGAGTTCACCGCCGTGCAGACCGAGTAGTAGTCGCTGGTGTTGGGGAGGGCGGCGCTGTCGGAGTTGTCCAGGTCCGGGCCGTGGTACGGCAGGGCCATGGCGTCCTTGACACCCGAGTCGTCCTTCACCGTGAAGGAGATGGTGATCGTCTTGGTGGCGGACGCACCGACGACGACGGCCTTGCCGCCGTTCACGGAGATGTTCGAGATGGTCGTGTCGCCGTGGATCTCGTCGGCCTGGGCAGCCGGAACCGCGACGCCGGTCAGCGCGAGGGCGCCGGTGATGACGCCGAGGGTGGCACGCATGCGCATGTTGTCTTCCCCGTGGAAAGAAAGGGGCCCCGCCGCCGGTCGTACCTCACGAGTCGTGAGGGGCTACGGGGCCCAGGTGATCACGGAGTCTGTTGACTCACGTGATCAGATCCGCGACGCATGCGAATGGTTGTACAGCTCTCGTGAGAAATTTGTGCGAGGAGTTTCACGGGGGTTTGAGCCGCTGAAGCCGCCGCACGGCTCAGTCGAACCACCGGTCCCGCGCCAGCTCCTCCGTCCGCGACGGATCCTCCAGCAGCGCCGCGACCTCGAACCGGCGCGGCCACTGCCCGGCCGCCCAGGCGAGCCCGGCGGCGACGCCCTCCAGGGTGGCCGCGTGCAGCACCCCGTCGTCGGTGAGCCGCCAGTCGATCTCCACACCGTCGACGACCAGCTCCTCGTGCTCGACATACGACCGTGGCGTGCGCGGGCCCAGCAGCACCCGCACCGAGTCCGGCACCTCATGCTCGGTGCCCTCGCTGGTCACCTCCCCGGTGACCGACTCGCTCAGCCGCCGCACCTGGAACAGCTCGGCCAGCTCGGCGGCCCGGCTCGGGCGGACCGGCAGCAGCGGCACCCCGGCGGTGAACGGCAGCAGGTCGGGCGAGTCGACGACGACCGCGTCGGCCGCGTCCACCACCTCGACCTGCCCGTCCACGACGGCCCGCAGCTCGTCCGGCAGGGTCACCTGCTCGGGGTCCAGCTCGGCCAGCGCCCCGTAGAGACCGTGCAGCTGGGCGGCGCTGACCGGCCGTTCCGGATCGGCGAGCCGGTCCAGCAGCTCGGCGGCACCGCCCGGCTCGTCGAGCAGCGCGGCCACCGATGTCCGCACCCCGAGCGCCCGCAGCACCTGCTCGTCGTCGAACCCGGTGGCGTCCGCCTCCTCGTACAGCCCGCGCAGCAGCGGATCGCCCCCCGCGGCGAGCAGCCCGGCCGGCCGCCGCCCGTCGAGCACCGGGTGCCCGCGCAGCCACCACGCCGTGTAGGGCCGTACGACCTCATGGGTGCCGTCGGGCAGCAGGATCCGCACCGGCTGGGTGAGCGCGTCGCGCAGCGGCGGCTGGGCAAGCAGCGCGAGGGCCTGCGGCCACTTGTCGTCGTCGACGAGATCCAGATCCCGTACGGCGACCAGCTCGGTCGCGACCGGCGGCACGGGCGTGTCCGGGAACCGGTCGAGGATGTCCTCGCACCACACGTCCACGGCGTCCAGCAGCCCGGGGTCGTCGGGCTCGGCGAAGTCGCTCTCCCTCGGCTCCAGCTCGTCCGGGTCGAGAACGACGTCCGTGGCCCGCACGAGCGCGAAGTTGACCAGCACCCCGCACGCGGCGAGCGGCGCCTCACCGAAGCGCTCGGCCAGCTCGGCGTCGAGGAAGGGGAGTTCACCCTCCCGCATGACCCGGGCGAAGGGGCTGCCGGGGAAGACGAGTTCACCCGCGGGTGTCAGCTCCCCTTCCTCATCAGGCAGGGCGAGGGCGCCCAGCCAGGGTTCGTCGCCGGGCTCTAGACCGGCGTCACGGACGAGGGTGAGCACGGCGTCGGCGAGCTCCTCGGCGTCGAGGCCGTCCTCCTCCCAGCCGACGCCACCGTCCTCTTCCATGGAGGCGGCGACGGCGGCCCGCACCTGGGGAGTGGTGAGTACGGCGCGGGGGGTCGCCGGAAGGGCACCCAGCTTCTCCAGCAGCGGATGGGCGGCGTCCTCGTGGGCGACCTTCAGCCCGAGCCGGGCGAGGACGTCCGCGTCGATCCGGGCGGCGTCGGCGGTCGGCAGCAGCACGCGGCGCGGCCCGATGGTCGTCCGACCGTCGGCGAGCGGGACGGGTAGCCCGGAGAGCCGGTCGGGGTCGACCCCGGCGAGGCTGTCGTACAACCGCCACCACCAACCAGGCTCCTTCTCCAGCCCGGCGAGCCGGTCGACGGCGTCCGTCAGCGGCACCCGCGCGACACCCAGCGTGCGCAGCTCCACCCGCCGCTCCAACCCGGCCGGCAGCAGCGTGGGCAGCACCTCGGCGAGCACCCGCACGGTGTCGGCCCCGGCCCCCTCGACGACCTCGGCGTCCCGGGGCCGCAGCGACTCGGGCATCTCGCTGTCGCCCTCGGCGGGCGGCGCGGCGGGCGGCAGGAAGGACGTGCGGGGAAGCCGCGCGAGAATGGCCTGCCGCAGCGCCCCGTCCAACTCCCCCTTGCCCAGCGGACCGGGCACCAGGTCGATGATCCCGTCCGTCACCGGCCGCCAGTCGGCCAGCAGCTCGGCGTAGGCGTCCGCGGCCTTCTCCACCAGGAAGTCGGTGAGCGGCCCGGGGGCGGCATGCCGCCGGGTGGTGTCGAGCGGGAAGGAGGCGATGAGGAGGGCGGGCACGCCGAGGGGTTCGTCGCTGGGGGTGGGCGCGTGCACGACGGGACTGGTCCGGGGCCGCGCGGGAGCACCGCTCTCCTGGTCCACCGGGACAGCCCAGGTGACGGACCAGTACGGCCGCAGCCGCTCCTCGACGGGCCGCCCGGCGAGCAGCTCGGGGGCGAGCGGCCCGTGCGCCGCGGAAGTCCGCCAGGTGGTGGTGCCGTCCCGCGAGTCCTCTACGACGGTGAGGGCGCCCTCGGTCCGCCGCCACAGGGTGCGGGGCGCGTCGTCCCCGATCTCGATGACGACCTCTTCCAGCCCCGGGAGGGTGAGCAGCAGGGAGTCGTCGACCGCGTGGAGGAGCCGCTCGGCGAGATCGGCGGCGGGCGTGTCGCGGAGGGGCAGGATGACGGCGGTGTCGTACGGCTCGGGGGCCCGCCCCTCGGCGGCGAAGGGGAGCCGGAGGAGCGGCACGTGCCCGTCCCGGCGCCGGATCTCGTCACCCAGCCCCGGACTGTGCCGGGCGACATCGGCGGCGAGGTCCCGAGCCTCGGCGAGCGACCACCGAACGCCCCCGTGCCGCCCTACGACGGCAGGCTCATCGGTCACGGCGAGCACGGCGGCGAACCCGACCCCGAACCGCCCGACGGCGCTCTCCTGGGTGTCCCGCTTGGCGGAGGCCCGAAGGGTGGACAGCGACTCCACGCCGGCCGCGTCGAGAGGAGCGCCGGTGTTGGCGGCGACGAGCACCCCGTCACGGAGCGTGAGCCGCAACCGCCCCGGCACACCGGCCCGGGCCGCGGCGTCGGCGGCGTTCTGCGCGAGCTCGACGACGAGCCGGTCCCGGTACCCGCCGAGAACCAGATCCTCCTCGGCGTTGGCGTCCTCCCGGAACCTCGCCGGACTGGTCGCCCACGCGTCCAACACCCCGCGCCGCAGCCGCCCCGTCCCGAACGGATCGGCCCCCTCGGCCGCCGGCCGCACGTACTTGCTCACGTTGCCTTCTCCTCCTCGACGAGAGCACGAAGGTACCGTGACCGGCGGCCGCGACCAGCCGCGGGACGCGGACGCCGGGAACTCGGTCCAGGCCTCGCGGATGAGGGCGAGGCGGGGGCCCGACGGAGCAACTCCGCTCCCGAGGACTGCCGTTGGACCCGGCGGAGCCGATCGTGGCCGAGCCGGCGGCGAACGTCGACGCGCTGTCCCACCGCTGGGGCGTGATCGAGGGTCCCGTCCCACGCAGTCCGCACATGAGCTCGACATGGGAGTACGCCTTCGGCGCGGAGGAGTCAGGGCTGCGCCGAAGCGCCACCCCTCATCCGAATGTGACCTTCGCCATACCACTCGAGCGCGGGCGGCGCTCCAGGGCTGCTGACTCCTACGAGTGCCCCAGCTCCGCCGTCTCCTCGTCCGGCACCTCCGGCACCGACCCCGAATCCCGCGCCGGGCGCAGCGGGAACGGGTCGACTCGGGTTTCGTCGATCACCGGCGGGGCAGGCCTCGGCGGTTTGGGCATGACCGCGGCCTCGGAGTGGCCGCCGCAGCCGTACGAGAGGGAGACCACGCGGCCGTCCGCGGGGGAGAACTCGTTGGCGCAGACGCCGAACGCCTGGCCGAGGGAGCCGCCGATCGGGACCAGGAAGCCGCAGCTGACGCAGGAGGCGGGGGCCGCCTGGGCCATGGGGGTCTTCGGGCCGTACGCCTCCTCCCAGCGGTCGGCGGCGACGTGCAGGCCGTAGCGGGAGAGGACTCGGGCTCGGCGCATGCCGAGTTCCTCGGCGACCGCGGCGATCGAGCCGCGTGACGGGGCCTGCGGGAGGTGGGCCGGGGTGCCGGCCGTCATCTCCGCGTCCTCGGCTTCCACCAGCTCCGCCATGTCGGAGGAGACCGCCGAGTTGGGCGGGGGCTCCTCCTCGCCGGAGAAGCCGGGCTCCAAGCGGAGGTCCTCGGCGTCCGTGGGGAGGAGGTCGCCGGGGCCCATGTCGCCGGGGCGCAGGCGCTCGCTCCACGGCACCCACTCGGGGGCCAGCACGGCGTCCGGGCCGGGGAGCAGCACCGCCTCGTCCACCGTGACGATCTTCGCGCGGGACGCGCGGGCCACCGTCACCGCCCAGCGCCAGCCCCGGTAGCCCAGCTCCTTGCACTCGAAGAAGTGCGTGACAACGCGGTCACCCTCGGAGACCAGCCCCACGTGCTCCCCGACGACGCCGGGCGCGGCGGCCTCCTCGGCGGCGGCGCGGGCGAGGTCGACGGCCTCGGCGCACAGGCGGTCGGGGGTGCGGCTTCGCGTTGTCGCTGCGCTCACAGGTATCGCTTCTCTCCTACGCCGTCTTACGGGTGCGCCTTGCCTTGAGGCGGTGGGGGCGACGGACGGAGCGGACCTGGGGGCCGCGTCGACGTCCGTGTCCTCACGCTCTCGGGCACACCTACGTCATCCATTCTGCGGGATGCCGGTGAGGCGCGCGGCCGAGAACGTTCGCCACGGCGCGCTACGCACGCTACCTGCTCCCGTGCACTTGGCCTACACCGCCGCCCGCCCGATCCCCCTCAGTTCGTCGCCATCCGCCCCGTAACACCACCACTCCCGCCGTTCGCAGGGCACTATGACGGGGTGGCAGCCGCGAGGACACCCGGTGGCACCAGCGGTATCGGTGGGGTCAGGGGCAGCAGGCGACGCAACGGAACGGGCCGGAGTGGCGGCTCGTTCCGTTGGATCGGGCGTGCCCTGCACCTGCCGGTCACGGGGACCGCGCGCGGCATCCGCAAGGCGACGCACGCGCACGGCGCCGGCGAGTCGGGCCTGGGCAAGCTGATCGAGCTGCACGCGGTGAACGGCGCCGGGGATGTCATGATCACCATCGCGCTCGCCTCGACGGTGTTCTTCTCCGTGCCGACCGATGAGGCGCGGGGGCGGGTCGCGCTGTATCTCGCGATCACCATGGCGCCCTTCACGCTCCTGGCGCCGGTCATCGGTCCGCTGCTCGACCGGGTGCCGCACGGGCGCCGGGCCGCGATGGCCTGCGCCATGCTGGCACGGGCGCTGCTCGCCCTGGTGCTGTCCGGCGCGGTGATCTCCGGCAGCATCCAGCTGTATCCGGCCGCGCTCGGCGTCCTGGTCGCGTCCAAGGCGTACGGCGTGGTGCGCAGCGCCGTCGTGCCCCGGCTGCTTCCGCCGCGCTTCTCGCTCGTGAAGGCGAACTCCCGGGTCACCCTGGGCGGGCTGCTGGCCACGGGGGTGGCCGCCCCGGTGGGGGCGGGGCTCCAGGCCCTCGGCCCGCGCTGGCCGCTCTACGGCGCCTTTGTGATCTTCGTCGCCGGGACGCTGCTGTCCTTCTCACTGCCGCCGAAGGTCGACTCGGCCAAGGGCGAGGACACCGCGCTGCTCGCGGCGGACGCGGAGCATCTGCACGGCCCGCACCGCAAGCCGGTGAAGCGGCCGGGGCTCAGGACGGTCGGCATCGCCGTCACCCATGCCCTGGTCGTGAACGCCGCGATCCGCTGCCTCGCCGGGTTCCTGATCTTCTTCCTGGCGTTCCTGCTGCGCGAGCACCCGCTGACCGGACAGAGCGCCGCGGTCTCGCTGGGCATGGTGGCGGTCGCGGCGGGCGTCGGGAACGCCTGCGGTACGGCGGTGGGGGCGGCCCTGAGGGCCCGCGCGCCGGAGATCATCATCGTCACGGTCGTCGCGGTGGAGCTGGGCGTGGCGATCACCGCGGCCCTCTTCTTCGGCGCGTTCCTGGTGGCCTGTCTCGCCGCGGTCGCCGGGTTCGCGCAGGCGCTGGCCAAGCTGTCGCTGGACGCGCTGATCCAGCGGGACGTGCCGGAACAGGTGCGCACCTCGGCGTTCGCCCGCTCGGAGACGCTGCTGCAGATGTCCTGGGTGGTGGGCGGCGCCATCGGTATCGCGCTGCCGCTGAACGGCACGCTGGGCCTCACGGTCGGCGCCGCCGTGCTGGCCACGGGCTGGCTGACGACCGTACGCGGGCTGCTGACCTCCGCCCGGCGGGGCGGCCGGCCGGGCACGCGAGTGGCGTAACCCACGTCCCGGCTCGTACCCCACCCGGGCAGTGCTCCTTGTGCGCGATAGCCTTCGGCCATGAACACGCTGCAATCCGTTGGGCGACGCCGCCGCGCCGTCGCCGCCGCCGGCGCCGTTTCCGCCGGACTGCTCGTACTGTCGGCCTGCGACAAGCCGACGCCGATGTCGACGATCACGGTCGGTTCGAACTCGGTCAGCTCCGAGGCGACCTGCTACGGGGACGGCAAGGCCCTGGACGCCAAGGCGCTGGCCGAGTGCCTCAAGGAGAAGGACATCGAGTCCATCTCGGTCGACCCGGAGGAGACCGTACGCTTCGGCGTCGACCCGGAGGTCGCGGACAAGGGCTGGACCGTCCTCATGAACGGTCAGCCGCTCCTCGTCGAGCCCAGCAAGAAGACGTACATGACGATCCCGGGCAGCGTGTTCTTCAACGCCCAGTACGGCGCGCAGGGCGACTCCACGCTGGTCTCCATCCGCGAGGGCGAGCGCGAGGCCACCGGTCTGTGGTCCTTCAAGCTGAAGAAGGAGTCCTGACCACGTCCCCGGTCACACGGATCCTGGTGGCCACCGCGGTCCCCGCCGAGCGGGACGCGGTGGCCAGGGCGTTCCCCGGGCCCGACGGGCTCACTGGGTCTAATGGGTCCACGGGGCTCACAGGGTTCACGGGGTTCACCGGGCAGGTCGTCGCCGCCGGTGTGGGCCCCGCCCGCGCCGCCGCCGTCGTCGCGACCGCCCTCACCGAGGCCGCCCGCGACGGCCGCCCCTTCCGGCTGGTCGTCTCCGCCGGCATCGGCGGCGGCTTCGCCCCCGAGGCGCCCGTCGGCTCGCTGGTCGTCGCCGACGAGATCACCGCGGCCGACCTGGGCGCCGAGACCGCCGACGGCTTCCTGCCGGTCACCGAGCTGGGCTTCGGCACCGTCACCCACCGTCCCCCCGATGCACTCGTACGGGACGTCACGGCCGCCACCGGGGCCCGCGCCGGTGCGATCCTCACCGTCTCCACGGTCACCGGCACCGCCGAGCGCGCCGCCGCCCTGCGCGCCCGCCATCCGCGCGCCCTCGCCGAGGCCATGGAGGGCTTCGGCGTCGCCGAGGCCGCCGCCGCGCACGGGGTGCCCGTGCTGGAGCTGCGGGCCGTCTCCAACCCGGTGGGCCCGCGCGACCGGGCCGCCTGGCGGATCGGCGAGGCGCTCGACGCGCTCGCGGAGGGCTTCGGGAAGCTGGCACCCGTACTGGAAGGTTGGACCCCACATGACCGACATGACCGGTGAGAAGCTGCGGATCGCGTACTCCCCCTGCCCGAACGACACCTTCGTCTTCGACGCCCTGGCCCACGGCCGCGTCCCCGGCGCCCCCGCCCTCGACGTGACCTTCGCCGACATCGACGTCACCAACGGCATGGCCGAGCGCGGCGAGTTCGACGTACTGAAGGTGTCGTACGCGGTGCTGCCGTACGTCCTCGACGAGTACGCCCTGCTGCCGTGCGGCGGGGCGCTGGGGCGGGGCTGCGGGCCGCTGGTGCTCACGCGGGAGGCCGACGTCGACCTCACGGGCCGCACGGTCGCGGTGCCCAGTGAGAAGTCGACCGCGTATCTGCTGTTCCGGCTGTGGGCCGCGGACACCGTGCCCGGCGGGGTCGGGGAGATCGTGGTGATGCCGTTCCACGAGATCATGCCCGCCGTGCGGGACGGCAAGGTCGACGCGGGGCTCGTGATCCACGAGGCCCGGTTCACCTACCAGAACTACGGGCTGCACAAGCTCGCCGACATGGGCGAGCACTGGGAGAACACCACCGGGCTGCCGATCCCGCTCGGCGCGATCATCGCCAAGCGGTCGCTGGGCGCGGACACGCTGCGGCTGCTCGCCGACTCGATTCGTACGTCAGTTCGCGCCGCGTGGGATGACCCGGAAGCCTCCCGCCCGTACGTCATGGAGCACGCCCAGGAGATGGACCCGGCCGTCGCCGACCAGCACATCGGGCTGTACGTCAACGAGTTCACCGCCGACCTCGGCGAGGACGGCTACGCGGCGGTCCGCGGGCTGCTCACCCGTGCGGCGGCCGAGGGACTGCTGCCGCCCCTCGGCCCGGATGCGCTGGATTTCCCGTAGCGGGTTCTTATACGTCGAGCTGGTCGGCGACCGCGCGGAGCAGGCCGGCGATCTTCTTGCCGGAGGCCTTGTCGGGGTAGCGGCCCTTCTCCAGCATCGGGGTGATGTTCTCCAGGAGGGTCGTCAGATCCTGGACGATGGAGGCCAGCTCGTCCGGCTTCTTGCGCTGCGCGGCGGCCACCGACGGGGTCGGCTCCAGCACCGTCACCGACAGGGCCTGGTCGCCGCGCTGACCGGCCACGACGCCGAATTCCACGCGCTGGCCCGGCTTGAGCGTCTCCACTCCGGCGGGGAGAACCGAGGAATGGACGAAGACGTCACCGCCGTCGTCGCGGGAGAGAAAGCCGAAGCCCTTCTCGCTGTTGAACCACTTGACCTTGCCGGTAGGCACGTCTGTCCTCGTCCTCGTACTCGTCGGAAAACTGCTTCGGAAACGGCTCTTGATAGCACTAGAGCGGGTCGCCACTGACCCGCCGGTACCAAGGCTAATGGTCCCGGGGCCGCTGACAAGACGTCGCCCGGTTGTTCCCTCGCGCTGGGAACTACCCTGGTCCGGTGCGTGACAAAACCCAACCGAATTCCGCCGCGCCCGGTGACCGGCTGATCCGTGCCGGTGCCGTCGTGTTCTTCATCGGTGCCGTGGCCACGCTGGTCACAGTGGCCCCGCTGTTCCTCGGCACCACGCCGTTTCCGACGTACATGTTCGCACTGAGCATGCTCATGGGCGTCGGATTCCTGATCGCCGCTGCCGGGGTGCTGCGGTCCGTCGCCGCGGGGCGGCGTCAGGCGCGGGCCGCCTCCGGGGCGTCGTCCAGGTAGCCGGCCAGCCACTCCGGGAACGCGGTGAGGTCGGCGAGGACCACGTCCGGGCCGGCCGCGTGCAGCTCCGCCGCGCCGAACGGGCCGGTCGCCACCGTCACCGACAGGGTGCCGGCGGCGCGGGCGGCGCGGATGTCGCCCATGTGGTCGCCGACGTAGACGCTCGCGGCGTGCTCGCGCAGGGCCTCCGCCTTGGCCTCCGCCCACAGGTCGCCGACCACCGCGTCGGGCTCGATGCCGAGGTGCTCCAGGTGCAGCTTGGCGTTCGGCTCGTACTTCGCCGTGACCACGACCGCGCGGCCGCCGGACGCCTGTACGGCGGCGATCGCCTCCGCCGCGCCGGGGAGGGCGGGGGTCGCGGTGATCGCGATCGTGGGGTACATCGCGCGGTACAGGTCGGCCATGGCCGGGACCTCGTCCTCCGGGAACCAGTTCCGCAGCTCCTCCGCCAGGGGCGGGCCCAGGCGGGTGACCGCGAGGTCGGCGTCGATGAACGTGCCGGTGCGCTCCGCCAGGGCCTGGTAGCAGGCGCGGATGCCGGGGCGGGAGTCGATCAGGGTCATGTCCAGGTCAAAGCCGACGGTGGGCGTGGGGCGCGGGGTGCTGTAGGCCATGTGGGTCATTGTGCCGGGGTGGGGTCGGCGCGGGGTGGGGTGCGCAGCCCGGCGTGACGGGGTGCCTCCCCCAAGCTCTTCGAGCAGGGGGTACCCCCAGCGCCCACCCGTGCCGCCCCAGCGGCACGACTGCCCGCAGCTACGTACGTAAGGTCACCGCTCCTTCTGCGAGCGCCAGACCAGGAACGCCGCCGACGCGAGCGCCGCCCCCCGTACCACCCACGGCCACGTCTCGCTGATCGCCGTGCTCATCGCGCCCTCGGGGATCGGGTCGCCCCAGCGGCCCTCCGTGCGGCCCCACAGCCAGGTGAAGCCGGCCGCGACCGCGAGGCCGGGGAGGAACATGACCGCCCACTTGATCTCGGTCTGGGTGAGGCGGCGGGAGACGTAGACGATGAGCCAGCCGAAGGCGAGGACCAGGAGGTTGCCGAGGACCGCGCCGGCCACCAGCAGGGCCGCGGCGAACAGGAGCAGCGGGTTGCTCCACGTGCCGGGGGACGGCAGGAACCGGCGGCGGGGGGCTTCCTCCTCGGCCTCGGTCTCCTCCTCGGCCTCGGTCTCCCGCACCGCCGTCCTCTTCTCCACCGCCGGTTCGTCCTTCGGCGGCGGCTTCAGCAGGTCGGGGATCTCCACCCCGCCGACGAACCCCGGCACCGCCTCCCCGGCGCCGAAGGGTGTGCCCTCCACCCGCCACCAGTCCGGCTCGATCGCGCCGTCCCCGAGTTCGTGCACGCTCGCGAGATGGGGCGGGGACGGGACGTCGTCCTCCACCCGGGGGTGCGGTTCGGCGGGGCGGGGGCGGGGGACGACCCGGCGCAGGCTCTTCGGGAGGCCCCGGGACTGCTTGGCCGGCTTCTTCGGGCGGCGCTCCCGGGGGGCCGCGGTCTCCTCCCGCTGGACCGGGACGGCGGCTCGCGGCGGCTCCGGGGCGGTCCGCGCGCCGGTGTCGCCCGCGGCCGTGACCACGTCGTCGGGGCTGCCCAGGCGGGCGATGATCCGGCGGACCGCGGCGGGGCTGTCCACCGGTGCCTTCGCCCGCCGCCGGTCGATCTCGTCGCGCAGCTGGTTGACCAGCCGCATCCGGGCGGCGGAGGGCAGCTGCCGCTGCTGCGCCACGTCGCCGACGCGGCTCAGATACTCGTAGACGACCTTGTCGCTCTCGATGCCCACGCTGTCCCCTCCGGGGCGGGTGTGCCGCTTTCCGATTTCCGCCGAAATCCATCCCCGGGGGACGACGTTAGCGCAGGGGCGGGCAGCCGATGCCACGTCAGGTGGGTTCGCACAGGCCCGGCTTGGCCACCTCCGAGCAGAGCCGGGCGGACGAGCCGAGGGTCTCGCGGCCGGCCTCCACGGTGAGGAAGCTGAGGAACGCCTGGGCGATGGAGCCGTCGGGGGCGCGGCCGTAGGTGTAGGCGTACTCGGTCTGCCAGTAGGGGTAGTCGCCCTCCTCGACTCCGGTGAGGGTCGGCTCCTGGTCGTCGATGCGGAGCATGACCACGCCGTCCTGCTGCTCCGCGCTGCTCACCTCGCTGTGGCCGAGGGCGCCGGGGATGTCGGCCGTCATGTCCAGCAGGGTGCCGGTCCTGCCGACCTCGCAGGCGCCCCAGGCGGCCGGGGTGAGGGCGGTGCAGTCGGAGACGGTGGGCTCGACCGGCTCCTCGCCGTCGAGGACCCGTTCGACGAGGGCGGTGCGGGTGCCGGAGCCGCGGTGCCGGCTGACCAGGTGGATGGGGATGTCGGCGCCGCCGACCTCGGACCAGCGCTTCACCTCTCCGGCGTAGATGGCCCGGATCTCCTCGGCCTTCAGGTTCTCCACGCCCGCGTCCTCGTTCACCACCAGGGTGTACGGCAGGTAGGCGAGCGGGCGGCTGAGCAGCCGGGGGTGGTTGCCGAGGGCCTTGCCGTCGGAGAAGGCGATGTGGTCGGCGAGCCCGTCGCCCGGCTTGATCCCGGCGTCCCGGCCGGCCCGGTCGAGGTCGGTCAGGCCCTCGGTGCTGCCGCGGAAGGTGTCCTCGGTGATCGGGATGCTGACGCCGGCCCGCTCGCAGCGGGCCGTGTAGGCGTCGGCGGCCTTGCGTACGGCGGGTTCGAAGGCGGTTGAGCCGTGCAGGTACAGGGTGCCGCCCACGCAGTCCTTCGGCGGTGGTTCGGGGGCGAAGGTGAGCGTGCCCGCCTGGATCAGGACGCCCAGGGCCAGCAGCGTGATGAAGACCCAGCCCGGCCGGGAGGCGAACCGGTGGCTCTCGGTCTTGGCCATCTTGAACTTGACGAACCGGGCGAACAGGCCGCGTCCGTTGCCGCCGCCGCTGACGTCGGCGCGGAACACCGGGTCGGGGAAGTCCTCCCGCTGGTCGCCCGAGGTGCTCTCCAGGACGGCGAGCACCTTGTAGTGGGCGCGGCGGTTGAGCTTGACCTTGGGCAGCCGGATGAGCCCGGCGCCGTTCTCCTCGCCGTATCCGAAGCCGCCGACCTCCTCGGTGAAGAAGTCACGCAGCTCGGGCTGGCTGGGCTCGGTGACGACCGCGCCCGCGACCCGGCGGCAGGGGAAGGTGACGCGGATGCCGGTCTTGTCGGACTCGGAGGTGAGGTAGTCGCTCTCGACGATCGGCTGCCAGCCCGCGTTCTCGATGCGCAGCAGGATGAACGACGGGTTGGTGAGGGTGCTGCGGTGGTCGTCGTGCAGCTCGCGGAGGACTCCGGCGTACGGCGAGTGGGCGGTGTCGGTGGCCAGCGTGTCCATCTGGACGCGGTAGCCGAGCCGCTTGCGCCCGACGACACCGAACTCCCACCCGAACGCGACGAGCGGCACCACGATGCTGAGGATCGCGATGATCGTGTCGAGATCCCATTCGATGCCCAGGCTCACCATCGAAACCCCTTGCGGCAGCGGGAGGTTGACGAGGGAGCCTCAGGGTGACGAGTGCGGGCGGAGTGTTGCCAGTGGTGCCGGAATCGTCCGTGCGGAATTCATCGCGGGGCCATCTGTGACACGTTCCGTTCGCCCGGCGGGCGCTCGCCGGCCCGCGCACAGCGCCTGCTGTCGTGGCCCGCCACCCGCTACCGTTGACCGGATGAGCACCGAGGAGAAGCCCGCGGCCCCCCGGTCCCTCGCGGAAGCGCTCCGCGCCCGGGACGACGCCTCGCTGGCCGCGCTCCTGCGCAGCCGTCCCGACCTCATCACGCCCGTGCCCACGGACCTGACCCAGCTGGCCACCCGTGCGGGCACCCGTGCCTCGGTGGTCCGCGCGCTGGAGCGGCTGGACCGGTTCACCCTCCAGACGGCGCAGGCGCTGGCCGTGGCCGCGGATCCGGCGTCGTACCCGGAGCTGCTCGGCCTGATGGCGGGCGACGAGGGCGATCCGGCCGTGGCCGCCGCGCTGCCGCGCGCCCTGGGCGTACTGCGCGAGCAGGCGCTGGTCTGGGGCGACGACGACCGGCTGCGGCTGGTGCGCACCGCCCGGGAGCTGCTCGCGCCCTCCCCCCAGCACCCCTCGCCGACCGGCCTCGGGCCCACGGTCCAGGAGGCGACGGCGGGTATGTCGCCGGGCCGGATCCAGGAGATCGTGACCGCGGCGGGGCTGCCCTCCACGCACGACTCGGTCTCCGCCGTGGCGGCGCTCACCGCGCTGTTCACCGACCGCTCCCGGATGCGGGCGCTGCTCGACGGCGCCCCCGAGGAGTCGCTGCACGTGCTGGAGCGGCTGGTGTGGGGCCCGCCGTACGGCCAGGTCACGGCCGATCCGGCGCCCCATCTGCGCTGGCTGCTGGACCGGGGACTGCTGCTGCCGACGGCGCCCGGGACCGTTGTCCTCCCTCGCGAGGTCGCTCTGCATCTGCGGGCCGGCCGCGCCCACCGGCGGCCCGAGCCGGTGCCGCCCGCCGTCGAGGCCGCGGCCGTCCACCGTCCACAGGTTGTGGACGCGACGGCGGCCGGGCAGGCGCTGACCGCGCTGGCCACCGTCGAGGAGCTGCTGAAGGAGTGGGACGAGGGCGGCCCCGCGGTGCTGCGGGCCGGCGGGCTGAGCGTGCGCGACCTCAAGCGCACCGCTGTCGCCCTGGACGTCTCCGAGCCGGTCGCCGCGTTCTGGGTGGAGCTGGCCTACGCCGCCGGGCTGATCGCCTCCGACGGGGAGGCCGACGAGCGGTACGCGGCCACCCCCGCCTACGACGAGTGGCGGGAGCGGCCCGCCGCCGAGCGCTGGGGCCGGCTCGCCGAGGCCTGGCTGGCGGCCACCCGCACGGCCGGACTGATCGGCGGGCGGGACGCCAAGGACCGCACGCTGTCGGCGCTGGGCCCGGGCCTCGACCGCTCGGCCGCGCCGGAGGTACGGCACCGGGTGCTCGGTCTGCTCGCCGGGCTGCCCGAGGGCGCGGCGCCCGACGCCGAGTCGGTGCTCGCCCGGCTGCGCTGGGAACGGCCCTCGCGCGGCGGCCGGGACACCGAGGACGACCTGCGGGCCCGGCTCGCGCAGTGGGCGCTGTCGGAGGCGGAGCTGCTGGGCGTGACGGGACGCGGGGCGCTGTCCGGACACGGGCGGGCCCTGCTGGGGGCGCCCGCGCACGCGCCGGAGCGCGCCCCGGCGCCCGAGCCGGAAGGGCCCGGCGACAAGCTCCCCGTGCACCACCACCGTCACCCAGTGCCCACCCTCGAACCCCTCTCCCCCGCCGAACAGGCCACGGCCACGGCTGCCGCCACGCGCCTGCTCGCCCCGCTGCTGCCCGAGCCGCTGGATCACGTCCTCCTCCAGGCCGACCTCACGGCCGTGGCACCGGGCCCGCTCCAGCGTCCGCTGGCCGAGACGCTGGGCGTGCTCGCGGAGGTGGAGTCCAAGGGCGGGGCGACCGTCTACCGCTTCACGCCCGCCTCGGTACGCCGCGCCCTGGACGCCGGCCGGACCGCCGCCGACCTGCACGCCTTCCTCGCCGAGCACTCCCGCACGCCGGTGCCGCAGCCGCTCGCGTATCTGATCGACGACGTGGCCCGCAGGCACGGCCACCTCCGGGTCGGCGCGGCCTCGGCGTACGTCCGCTGCGACGACGACGCGCTGCTCAGCGAGATCCTGGCCGACAAGCGGTCGGCGGGGCTGCGGCTGCGCCGGCTCGCGCCGACCGTGCTGGCGGCCGAGGCCGACCCCGCGACGCTGCTGGAGGGGCTGCGCGCGCTGGGCTTCGCCCCGGCCGCCGAGTCCGCCGAGGGCGACGTACTGATCACCCGCGCGCACGCCCACCGCACCCCGCCGCGCGCCGCCCCCGAGCCGGTGCCGGAGGGGCCGCCGACGCCCGACGCGACGCTCCTCGCCGCCGCGATCCGCGCGATCAAGGCGGGCGACCTGGCGGCCACCACGCCGCGCAAGCCGAGCGAGGGCGGCGCCTCCTCCCCGGCCACGCCCGGCGCCCTGCCCCGCACCAGCTCCGCCGAGACCCTCGCCACCATGCAGGCCGCCGTCCTCACCGGGCAGTCCCTGTGGATCGGCTACGTGAACGCGGAGGGCGCCGCGAGCCAGCGGGTCATCGCGCCGGTGCGGGTGGAGGGCGGCTTCGTGACCGCGTACGACCACACCGCGGACGAGGTCCGCACGTATCCACTGCACCGGATCACGGGGGTGGCGGAGCTGGCGGAGGACGAGGTCTGAGCCGGGGGCGGGGGAATCACCCGTACGGGTGTACGCCCCGGTTCATGCACGCCACGCCGGGCTTTTCCCACCCATGAGGGAGCTTGCCGGGCCTGTCGCATTCCGGGGGGAGGCGGCGGGCAGCCACCGGTTGTCCTGACAGCGCCCCGAGCCGCCCGACCAGCGGCTCGGGCCGGCACAGCCGAAAGGAAGTCCCTCCATGCGCGCAGCCCGTCGTGTGGCCGCCGTTCTGTCCGCCGTCGCTCTGATGTTCGGTGCCATGACCACCCAGGCCGCCGCCATCAGCATCGACGTCGCCGGACTCGTCGTCGAGACGCCGCAGGTCTGATCCACCGTCCCGCGCACCCCGGGCCGGTTCCGTCAGTCCCCGGGACCGGCCCGCCGACCCCGCGTCCCTCTCACATCCGCTGAAAGGCCTTACGCCCTCATGCGTCCCAAACTCCCCCCGCGCACCCGCTCCACCCGCTCCGCCGCGGTCGCCGTCTCCCTCGCCGCGCTGATCTCGGCCGCCGCGCTGGTCGGCGCCCTGACCTCGCAGGCCTCCGCCGCCCAGGCCGCACTGCCGCTGCCGCTGCCGGCCGGACCGGCCGCCGGGGGCGAGCCGCTGCTCAGCGAGGCGGTGAACGTCGAAGGACCGCTGATCAATACGATCGCTCTGCCCACGCTGAAGTAGCCCGGCGCGTGCGGTAGCTGTCCCCTTCGAGCCGTACGGTCTCGGCGTGGTGGGCGAGGCGGTCCACCATCGCCGGGACGGACGGGCCGTCGAACACCTCGTGCCAGCGCTCCAGCGGACGGTCGCTGGTCACGATCACCGAGCCGCGCTCGTATCGGTGCGCGACCAGGCGGAACAGCAGGCGCGTGGCGTCCGCGTCGAAGGGGAGGTAACCGACCTCGTCGACGACGATGAGGGGGACGTCGTCGAGGCCGGCCAGTTCCTCGGTGAGCCGCCCCGCGGCCTCGGCCTCCGCCAGCCGGGCCGCCCACACCTCGGCGGTCGCGAACAGCACCCGGTGCCCGGCCTGGCAGGCCCGCAGCCCGAGCCCGATCGCGAGATGCGTCTTGCCGGTGCCGGGGGCGCCGGTGAACAGCACGTTGCGGCGGGCGGCGACGAAGTCCAGCTTGCCGAGCCGGGCCACGGTGTCCCGGTCGAAGGCGCGGGGGTGGCCGGTGTCGAAGTCCTCCAGCTGCTTGCGGACGGGGAACCCGGCGGCCCGGATCCGCTCCTCGGCATGCGCCTCCCGCGCGGGCGGGCCGGCCTGGGCGGGCAGGGGCAGGGTCTCGGGCCCGGCCGTCGGCTCGGGCTCGGGCTCGGGCTCGGGTGTGCCGCGCCGGTGGCCGTGCTCCCTGAGAGGGTGCTCGGTGCGCGCCAGCATCGGCCCCGACATGTACGCCAGGATCGCGGCGGAGACGATGAACGCCATGTGGATCACCGTGCCCCACAGCAGGGAGTGGTGGGCGGTGTGGTCCACGTCCACGAACATCTGCAGCAGATGCACGGACGAGATGCCCACGATGGCGGTGGCCAGCTTGACCTTGAGCACGTTGGGATTGACGTGCGAGAGCCATTCCGGCTGGTCCCGGTGGCCCTGAAGGTCGATGCGGGAGACGAAGGTCTCGTAGCCGCCGACGATCACCATGATCAGCAGGTTGGCGATCATCACCACGTCGACCAGCTTCAGCACCGCGAGCATGACGTACGTCTCGTCGGCCCGCCCGCTCACGCACCGGACGATTAACGTCCACAGCTCGTTGAAGAACTTGTAGACATAGACCCCCTGCACGGCGACCAGACCGAAGTACAGCGGAGCCTGGAGCCAGCGCGTGGCGAAGAGGGCGTACCCGAGCGTGGCGGTCGGCGGGGGCGGCGTACGTGTCAGGGTCTGCACACTGCGCCATTCTTCGCAGAACTCCGCCGTACGGCCCTATCGCGCCACCCGCACGACTGAATAGACATCCTGTAGGACCAGACGTCGGGAGTCGTCGCCAGGTCGTCGACTGGACCGGCCGCCCACGCGGTGGATCAGGCACACTGGACGTTTGGCCGCGCGGAAGGATGTACGCACGTGAACGGACCGCTGATCGTCCAGTCCGACAAGACCCTGCTCCTGGAGGTCGACCACGAGCAGGCCGACGACTGTCGTCGGGCCATCGCGCCGTTCGCGGAGCTGGAGCGGGCGCCCGAGCACATCCACACCTACCGGGTGACGCCGCTCGGGCTGTGGAACGCGCGGGCCGCCGGGCACGACGCCGAGCAGGTGGTGGACGCGCTGGTCGAGTACAGCCGCTACCCCGTGCCGCACGCGCTGCTCGTCGACATCGCCGAGACGATGGACCGCTACGGGCGGCTCAGCCTGGTCAAGCACCCGGCGCACGGGCTGGTGCTGACCAGCACCGACCGGCCGGTGCTGGAGGAGGTGCTGCGCTCCAAGCGGATCAAGCCGCTGGTCGGCGAGCGGATCGACCCGGACACGGTCGCCGTGCACCCCTCGGAGCGCGGGCAGATCAAGCAGGTGCTGCTGAAGCTGGGCTGGCCCGCGGAGGATCTCGCCGGGTACGTCGACGGCGAGGCGCACCCCATCGAGCTGCGCGAGGACGGCTGGGCGCTGCGGCCGTACCAGAAGCAGGCGGTGGAGAACTTCTGGCACGGCGGGAGCGGCGTCGTCGTGCTGCCGTGCGGCGCGGGCAAGACGCTGGTCGGGGCCGGGGCGATGTCCCAGGCCAAGTCGACCACGCTGATCCTCGTCACCAACACCGTCTCCGCCCGGCAGTGGAAGCACGAGCTGGTGAAGCGGACCTCGCTGACCGAGGACGAGATCGGCGAGTACAGCGGGACGAAGAAGGAGATCCGCCCGGTCACGATCGCCACCTACCAGGTGCTGACGACCAAGCGGAAGGGCGTCTACCCGCACCTGGAGCTGTTCGACTCCCGGGACTGGGGTCTGATCCTCTACGACGAGGTGCACCTGCTCCCGGCGCCCGTCTTCAAGTTCACCGCCGACCTCCAGGCACGCCGCCGCCTCGGCCTCACGGCCACCCTGGTCCGTGAGGACGGCCGCGAGTCGGACGTGTTCTCGCTGATCGGGCCGAAGCGGTTCGACGCGCCCTGGAAGGAGATCGAGGCGCAGGGCTATATCGCCCCGGCCGACTGCGTCGAGGTGCGGGTGAACCTGACCGACTCCGAGCGGCTGGCGTACGCGACCGCCGAGGCGGAGGAGAAGTACCGGTTCTGCGCGACGACCGACACCAAGCGGAAGGTGACGGAGGCGATCGTGCGCCGGTTCGCCGGGCAGCAGATCCTCGTCATCGGGCAGTACATCGACCAGCTCGACGAGCTGGGCGAACACCTGGACGCGCCGGTCATCAAGGGCGAGACGTCGAACGCCCAGCGGGAGAAGCTGTTCGACGCGTTCCGACAGGGCGAGATCAGCGTGCTGGTGGTGTCCAAGGTCGCGAACTTCTCCATCGACCTGCCCGAGGCCACGGTCGCCATCCAGGTCTCCGGCACCTTCGGCTCCCGCCAGGAGGAGGCCCAGCGCCTCGGCCGCGTCCTGCGCCCCAAGTCCGACGGCCACCAGGCCCACTTCTACTCCGTCGTCGCCCGCGACACCATCGACCAGGACTTCGCCGCCCACCGCCAGCGCTTCCTCGCGGAACAGGGCTACGCGTACCGGATCGTGGACGCGGACGAGCTGCTGGCGGAGAGCTGAGGCCGGAGCAGCACCAGCACCGCCAGCCCCAGCAGCGGATACGGCGACGCCAGGGGCTGATGCCACCACGGGAGGTGGAGGTCCAGGGGGCCCTTGTGGGGGACCAGCCACAGGGTGCGGCTGGTGAAGACCGCCGTCACCAGCGCCGCCAGGCGGGGGTGGCCGTCAGCGATGAGTACCGCGATCAGCGGGACGCACCACACCCAGTGGTGGGACCAGCTGATCGGGGAGATGAGGAGGGCGGTGATCGCGGTGAGGAGGATGCCGTGGCGGTCGTCGGGCGTGCGGGTCGCCAGCCGGAGGCCGGCCGCCGCCGTCAGTAGGGCCGGGAGCCACCACGCCGGGCCCGGGGTCGGGTCGCCCAGCGCTCGGGCGATCAGCCCCTGGAGGGACTGGTTGTCGACGATCCAGGGCTTGCCGACGCGCTCGGTCGCGTAAAGGCGGCGCAGCCAGAAGTCGGCGCTGGCGGCGGGGAGGAACAGGGTGCCGAGGAGGATGGTCCCGGCCAGCGCCCCCGCCGCCGTCGCCGCCTCCCTTCGGCGGCCTGTGAGCAACAGGTACGCGATGAAGATGGCGGGGGTCAGTTTGATCCCGGCCGCGATGCCCACCGCCGCGCCCTTGCCGCGGGCGCCGGCCGGGCGGGTCAGGTCCCACAGGACCAGGCAGGCCAGGGCGAGGTTGATCTGGCCGTAGAGCAGGGTCTGGAAGACCGGTTCGAGCCACAGCGCGAGGGCTGTTGCCGCGCACGCCACCGGGAGTCTCGCGGGCAGGCCCGCCAGGCGGGCGGAGAGGTGGACCAGGCAGGCCAGCAGCAGCGTGTTGCCCGTGAGGAAGGCCGTCTTGAGGACGGTCGGGGGGAGCCAGGCCGTGGGGGTGAAGAGAAGGGCGGCGAAGGGCGGGTAGGTGGCCGGGAGATGCCACTCGGTGACCGTGAAGCCGTACAGGTCACGGCCGTCGAGGACCGCCTCGCCCTCCGCCTGGTAGACCAGCGCGTCGGCCATCGGGACGCGCTGGGCCACGCACAGCACGGCGAACGCCGTGAGGGAGATCACTAGGAGGAGCCAGGGTGTTGCGCTGCGTGCACGGCGGGTCACTCGGTGACCCTAGACCGTCACTTGCGGCGCACGCCCGCCTCCTCGCCGTACTCCCCGAGGATGATCACGTCGAATGCGGCGCCCGCGAAGGCCTTCACGGCGCGGAGCGCGTCGCCGAGGCGGTGCCGGTGGTCGCCGGCGACGGCACCCACGGCGGGCCGGGGCCCGGCGGGGGCCGGAGCTGGGGTGATGGCTGCTGCACTCATGTCTCCATGGTGGATTTACGGACATAACCGCCGCATCGGCCTCCGGTCGTCTTCGCCCCCTAGGGGGCCCGGGGGCGGCCGTACACCGTGAGGGGGAAGCAGTGCGCGGCGGGGGGCGCGAAGGGCGGCGCGCGAAAATCGTTCGCTCCCGCTTCCGGGCTCATCTAAAATCTCCGCTTCTTGCCCGCCTCCTTACGGAGTGCCGCCGCCCGGACGGAAACCGGCCGGCATCTCGGAGTCACACCCACCCCGCAGGTCCCTTCGGAGGCACCCCCTTGTCCACCGTCGACCCCGCCGACCCGCTCTCCCGCGAGCGCTCTCATCTCGCCGCGTCCCGTGCCGCGCTGCGCGCCATGCGCGAGGACGTGGAGTCGCTGGACATCCGTGACGTCACCGCGAACTGGGTGAACGCCCAGATCCTGGAGCGCCAGATCGGCGAGCGGATCAAGGCCCTCGCCGACCTCAGCGACACCCCGCTCTTCTTCGGCCGCCTGGACTACCTGCACGCCCCGGGCGCCGATCAGGCGGAGGGCGCGGAGGGCGAACGCTTCTACATCGGGCGGCGGCATGTGCACGACGCCGACGGTGATCCGATGGTGATCGACTGGCGGGCGCCGGTGTCGCAGCCGTTCTACCGGGCGTCGAAGAAGGACCCGATGGACGTCGGGTTGCGCCGCCGCTTCGGCTACACGGGCGGCGAGCTGACCGCGTACGAGGACGAGCACCTGTCGGACCCGGCGGAGGCGGCACAGGCCAGCAAGCTGCTCCAGCAGGAGATCGAGAAGCCGCGTGTCGGCCCGATGCGGGACATCGTGGCCACCATCCAGCCGGAGCAGGACGAGATCGTCCGCTCGGGGCTCGGCGGGACGGTGTGTGTGCAGGGCGGTCCTGGCACCGGGAAGACGGCTGTCGGCCTGCACCGGGTCGCCTATCTCCTCTACGCCCACCGCGAGCGGCTGGCCCGCACCGGCACGCTCGTCATCGGGCCGAACAGGTCCTTCCTGCACTACATCGAGCAAGTGCTCCCGGCCCTGGGCGAGTTGACCGTTCACCAGGCCACCGTGGACGACCTCGTGGCGCACGTCGAGGTGCGCGGCACGGACGAGGCGGCAGCGGCGGTCGTGAAGGGCGACGCGCGGATGGCGGAGGTGCTGCGCCGGGCCGTCTACTCGCATGTGACGATGCCGGCCGAGCCGGTCGTCGTGGTCCGCGGTTCGCGCCGCTGGCGGGTCCCGGCGTACGAACTGGAGGACATCGTCCGCGAGTTGCTGGACCGGGGCATCCGCTACGGCGCCGCCCGCGAGGCCCTGCCGCAGCGGATCGCGCACGCGGTGCTGGTGCAGATGGAGCGCGCGGGCGAGGCGCCGGACGACCGGGTGCAGGACGCGGTGGCCCGCAACAGCGCGGTGAAGGCGGCGGTGAAGGCGATCTGGCCGGCGGTGGACCCGGCGAAGCTGGTGCTGCGGCTGCTGACGGACGCGGACTTCCTGGCCGTACACGCCGACGGGATCCTCAGCACCGACGAGCAGAAGACGATCCTGTGGGCGAAGCCGGTCAGGAGCGTGAAGTCGGCCAGGTGGTCGCCCGCGGACGCCGTCCTGATCGACGAGGCGACGGACCTCGTGGAACGCACCCACTCGCTCGGGCATGTGGTGCTGGACGAGGCGCAGGACCTGTCGCCGATGCAGTACCGGGCGGTGGGCCGCCGCTGCACCACCGGCAGCGCGACGGTCCTCGGCGACCTGGCGCAGGGCACCACACCGTGGGCGACGCGCAGCTGGCAGGAGGCGCTGGGGCACCTGGGCAAGGCGGACGCGGTGATCGAGGAGCTGACGGCCGGTTTCCGCGTGCCGACGGACGTCATCACGTACGCCTCCCGGCTGCTCCCGCACATCGCGCCGGGCCTCACCCCGGTCGCCTCGATCCGCGAGAACCCGGGCTTCTTCGAACTGCGCCCGGTGACCGGGACTCCGGAGGTCGTCGCGGCCTGCGCGGAGATGCTGCGCAACGAGGGCTCGATCGGCCTGATCGCCGCCGACGCCCGCGTCCCGGCGCTCGCGGAGGCCCTGACGGAGGCGGGCCTGCCGTATCTGGCACCCGGCGAGGAGACCACCCGGGAGACCCGGCTGACCCTGGTCCCGGCGTCCCTCGCGAAGGGTCTGGAGTACGACTACGTGGTCCTGGACGAGCCGCAGGCGGTCGTCGACGGCGAACCCGACGAACGCACCGGCCTGCGCCGCCTGTACGTGGCCCTGACCCGAGCGGTGTCAGGCCTCGTCGTGGCCCACGCGGCACCGCTGCCGCCGCAACTCGCCTAGGCCCACCCCTCGTCCAGCACCCTCCGCCACACCCCCACCGCGTCGGCGGACACCGGCCCGTCCCAGCCGTGTGGGCGGGCCGCGCCGCCGATGTGGAAGCCGGAGATTCCGGCGGCGAGCAGGTGCGGCACATGGTCGAGCCGCAGGCCGCCGCCCACCAGGATCTGCTGCTCGTACCCGGGCTCCCCCTGCCGCGCCGCCTCGGTGAGGAGTGTGGGGAGGCCGTCGTCGACGTCGGTGGGCGAGCCGGCGGTGAGATAGGTGTCCAGGCCGGGCATGCCGTCGAGCTGCTTGCGCAGGGCGTCCCGGTCGGCGGCGTGGTCGATGGCCCGGTGGAAGGTCCAGGGGCAGCCGTCCAGCGCGGCGACGATCCGCTCCACGGCGTGCAGGTCGACGCCGCCGTGTGCGTCGAGGAAGCCGAGGACGAACTGGTCGGCCCCGGCGCCGCGCAGCTCGTGGGCGATGCCCGGCAGCCGGTCGATGTCTCCGGCCGCGAAGCCGTCGGCGAGCCTCAGCATCACCCGCAGCGGGATGTCGACGGCGGCGCGGATCGCGGTGAAGCCGGCGGTCGACGGGGTGAGCCCGTCGGCGGCCATGTCGGTGACCAGCTCCAGTCGGTCCGCGCCCCCGGCCTGGGCGGCGACCGCGTCCTCGACGTCGAGGGCGATCACCTCCAGGACTGCACGCTTGCTCATGACACCCCAATTCGTCGGCGTTCGTCAGGCTAGAGGTCTAGTCCAATCAAAGACTACGCCTGTATGGGGCCGCCTCATCCGAAGATGTTCAGCTCCCTCGCCTCCACCCCGGCCAGCTCGTACTCCGCCCCCGCCGTCGGACGCCCCGAGTACAGCCGTACGAGTGTCGGCGCGGCCCCGATGAACCGGGCCGGCGGCCGGGCGCCGCCGGTCTCGCCGAGCCGCAGCGGCTCGTCCCGGTCGTCGAGGTCGGCGTGCACCCCCACATGCCCCTTCTCCCGCGTGACCCAGGCGAGCAGGTCGAGGGCGTGCGGCAGCCCCGGCCCGCCGTACGCCCCGGGCTCCCCGAACACCTCCCGGACGTCACCCGCGTGCACCCACTCCCCCAGCGCGATCATGTCCAGCGCCCCGCCGGACTTGGCGATCACCGGCCCGGCCTCCGTCATCCCGCGCTCCAGCTCGTCCACGACCTGCGCGTTCGTCCAGTCGGCCCGCTCGGCGATGTCCCGGTCGTTGGACTCGGGCGAGAACACTCCCTGCTCGAACCGGCTCTCCACCACCCGCGTCAGCGCGGCCGAACAGTGCGCGAGCACATCCCGCACCGTCCAGCCGGGACAGGCGTCCGTCGGCAGCGCGAAGTCCCCGTCCGCCCGGCTCCGCAGCAGCGGAATCAGCGCGTCCCGCTCGATCGTCAGCAGCCGCCCGGGCAGCTCCGGGTCCCGTACCTCGTGTGCATCCACAGAAGTCATGCGGCCACGCTAGGGCCTGCCGTTTGGATCACGCCGGCGTCGCGGGGTCTGGCGCGCACATCTGCCGCGTTGTCGTCACTCGCCGACGCTCCGCGTCGACTCCCTCCTCCGCCTTGCAGCTGCACGCTCCCCCACGCTCGAACCGGCTTCGCTCGGCTCGCGCGGGGGCACCCCCATCGCCCCCGCTCGGGTCGGCCAAGACGCACCGTTCCGTGCAGCCGGCCTGATCCAAACGACAGGCCCTAGGGCCCAGGCGCCTCCACGCGGGAGAATGCCGCCATGGTCGACATCGATCGCGAGGAGCTGCGCGCCCGCTTCAGCCGGTCCCTGGAACGGGCCCGGCATCCGGGTGACGGACCGGATCCGCTGCCGTACGCGGACAATCTGCTGGAGCGCTGGGAGGAGCCGCAGCGGCGCTATCACACGCTCGCCCATCTCACGGCCGTACTCGACCACATCGACACCCTGGAGAAGTACGCCGACGACCCCGACCTGGTCCGGCTGGCCGCCTGGTTCCACGACGCCGTGTATCTGCCCGAGCGGTCCGAGAACGAGGAGCGGTCGGCGCGGCTCGCCGAGCGGGCGCTGCCCGAGGCCGGGCTGCCGGAGGACAGGACCGCCGAGGTGGCGCGGCTGGTGCGGCTCACCGCCGGGCACGCCCCCGCCGACGACGACGCCAACGGGCACGTCCTGTGCGACGCCGACCTGGCGATCCTCGCCTCTCCGCCGTCCGCGTACGCCGTCTACACGGCCCTCGTGCGCGAGGAGTACGGCTTCATCCCCTCCGACGCCTTCCGCGCGGGCCGCGCCGCGATCCTGCGCGACCTGCTCGCCCTGCCCCGGCTGTTCCACACCCCGTACGGGGCCGAACGGTGGGAGGCGACCGCCCGCTACAACCTCACGGCCGAGCTGGAAATCCTGTCGTCCTGACCCCGCCCGCTGCCCTAGCCTGCCGGGCATGACTGACGTGGGCGGGCAACGGGCGGCCGAGGCCGTCGAGCGAGCGGTGGCGGACGCGGCACGGGTGCTGCGGACGGGGGCGGGGCAGGACTGGGACGGCACCAAGGCGGGCCGCCTGGAGTGGAGTTGCCGGGAGGCGGCCGAGCATCTGGCGCGTGCGCTGCTCATCTACTCGTCCCAACTGGCCGGCCGGGGACGGCACATGGACGCCCGCGCGCCGTTTCACCTCGCGGTCGCGGACGGCACGGACCCTTCCGGGCTGATCGACATCGTGGAGACCGTGGGCACCCTGCTCACGGCCACCCTGCGCACCACCCCGCCCCGCGACCGCGCCTTCCACCCGTTCCCCTTCCGCAGCGCGAACCGCGACGGCTTCGCCGCGATGGGCGTCGCGGAGACCCTGCTGCACACGCATGACATCGCCGAAGGGCTGGGACTGGCGTACGAACCGCCCGCCGAGCTCGCCGAGTTCGCCCTCACCCGGATCTTCCCGGAGGTCCGCCCCGGGCCCGCCCCCTGGCCGACCCTGCTGTGGGCCACCGGCCGCGGTGATCTGCCCGGCCGCGACCCGGTCACCGACTGGATGTGGAGCAACAACCTCGTCATCCCCGCCGGACGCCTCACCCTGGAGGGCGTCACCCCGGCAGCCGCCGCCGACCTCGCCGCGGGCGGCGACGGCGGGTTCGACTGGGTCGAGGGCGGGCCGTACGAGGGCACGCGCGACGCCGCCGCGATGACCCTGAAGGCGTACGAGACCGGGGTGCACCGGCCCGAGTTCGGGCTCTTCGTGCTGGTCCGGCAGGAGGACTCCCGCGCGGTCGGCGGCATGGGCTTCCACGGCACGCCGGACGAGGACGGCCGCGCGGAGATCGGCTACGACCTCGCGCCCTCCGCCCGCGGCCACGGCTACGCCACCGAGGCGCTGCGCGCGCTCGCCGAGTGGGCGCTGGCCAGGACGGACGTACGGTCGCTCTTCGCCACCGTCGAGCGGGCGAACGTACCGTCGCAACGGGTCGTCGCGCGGGCCGGGTTCCGGCAGGTGGAGGCGGAGGGGGAGCTGATCGCCTACGAACTGCGGGCGTGATCGCCTACGCGTCGCCGGCGTGACCCGCCGGTGAGTGCCGCTTGCGGCGGCGCAGTCCGGCGCCGTGCAGCAGCCGCACCACCTCGCGGCTGGTGACCTCCACGGCTCCGGCGCGCACCACGTCGGCGTAGCGGTGCGCCGGGATGTCGTAGTGGTCGCGTTCGAAGGCCCGCCGGGGTACGCCCAGACGGGCGGCGAAGGTGTGCAGCTCGTCGTACGAGACGTCGCTGACCAGGTGGGACCACAGCCTGCCGTGACCCGGCCAGGTCGGCGGGTCGATGTACACCGTCACGAGGACGACATCCCGCCCGTCGCCGAGCCCAGCGAGCCGATCGACGCCACCTTCACGCCCGCCTTGTGGCACACCCAGTGCGGGTCGGGGCCCAGCTCCGGCTCGACGTCCAGCGCGTGCGGATCGCCCGAGCCGCACACCGGGCACAGCGGCCAGCGGCCGTACCGGTCGAGGAGCGCGTCCTGCACGTCCTGGGCGACCAGCCCGGCCACGAAGTCCGCACCGTCCGGCCACTGCTCCACCCACCAGCGCCGCTGCGCGACGGACTCCTCCACCAGCGAGACGACGTCCGCTTCGGCGACCTCGCCCGCGACGAGATCGGCCAGCACGAGGGCACGCGCAGCGTGCAGTGCCTGCTCCAGGGGGCTGATGGGGTCCATGACCCTATTGTGCGCACTCTTGACCAAGAGTCGGAGCCGAAAATATCTTTCAGGGGTGACCAGGGATGTGAAGGAAACTTTCGGCGGCCCTCCGCCCGCACCCGGCGCCCTCGCCGCCAAGGTGCGCGCCCTCGCCCCCTCCATGACCCGCTCCATGCAGCGCGTCGCCGAGGCCGTCGCGAGCGACCCCGCCGGCTGCGCCGCGCTCACGGTCACCGGCCTCGCCGAACTCACCGGCACCAGCGAGGCCACCGTCGTCCGCACCGCCCGGCTCCTCGGCTACCCCGGCTACCGCGACCTGCGCCTCGCCCTGGCCGGCCTCGCCGCCCAGCAGCAGTCCGGCCGCGCGCCCGCCATCACCACCGACATCGCGGTGGACGACCCGATCGCGGACGTGGTGGCGAAGCTGGCGTACGACGAGCAGCAGACCCTCGCCGACACCGCCGCCGGACTGGACACCGCGCAGCTGGGCGCCGCCGTGAGCGCCCTCGCCGCAGCCCGCCGCGTCGACGTGTACGGCGTCGGGGCGTCCGGTCTCGTCGCCCAGGACCTCACCCAGAAGCTGCTGCGCATAGGGCTGATAGCCCACGCCCACAGCGACCCGCACCTCGCCGTCACCAACGCGGTCCAGCTGCGGCCGGGCGACGTCGCGCTCGCGATCACCCACTCCGGGTCGACGGGCGACGTCATCGAGCCGCTGCGCGTCGCCTTCGACCGCGGCGCGACCACCGTCGCGATCACCGGACGGCCGGACTCCCCCGTGACGCAGTACGCCGACCACGTGCTGACCACGTCCATCGCCCGGGAGACGGAACTGCGCCCGGCGGCGATGTCGTCCCGCACCAGCCAGCTGCTCGTCGTGGACTGTCTGTTCGTCGGCGTGGCGCAGCGGACGTACGAGACGGCGGCACCGGCCCTGTCGGCGTCGTACGAGGCGCTGGCGCACCGCCACCGCAGATGAACCGGTGACTGCGGATGACACCGCACGATCCGTACCGACTGACGCCGTCCGTACCGAAGAGAGCCGCCCCCCATGACCTCCACCCCCGACCCGCGCACCCTGCAAGCCCAGTTGGAGACCCTGACCACCGAGGCCTTCCGGCCCGAACTCGCCGAGATCGACCGGCTGTCCACGCTGGAGATCGCCACGCTGATGAACGCGGAGGACGCCGGCGTGCCCGGCGCGGTCGCCCGGCAGCTGCCGCGGATCGCCGCCGCGATCGACGCCGTCGCCGCCCGCATGGCCGACGGCGGCCGGCTGATCTACGCCGGTGCCGGGACCGCCGGGCGCCTTGGCGTCCTGGACGCCTCCGAGTGCCCGCCCACCTTCAACACCGACCCCGCCCAGGTCGTCGGCCTGATCGCGGGCGGCCCGCAGGCGATGGTGACCTCGGTGGAGGGCGCCGAGGACTCGGCGGACCTGGCCCGTACGGACCTGGACGCGCTGGACCTCGGGCCGGACGACACGGTGGTCGGCATCTCCGCCTCCGGCCGCACCCCGTACGCCATCGGCGCGGTCGAACACGCCCGCAAGCTCGGAGCACTGACCATCGGGCTCGCCTGCAACCCGGACAGCGCGCTCGCCGCCGCCGCGGACCACGGCATCGAGATCGTGGTCGGCCCGGAGTTGATCACCGGCTCCACCCGGCTGAAGGCGGGCACGGCCCAGAAACTCGTCCTCAACATGCTCTCGACGATCACGATGATCCGCCTGGGCAAGACCTACGGAAACCTCATGGTCGACGTCCGCGCCTCCAACGACAAGCTGCGCGCCCGCTCCCGCCGCATCGTCGCCCTCGCCACCGGAGCGGGCGACGAGGAGATCGACCGGGCCCTCGCCGACTCGGACGGCGAGGTGAAGGACGCGATCCTGAGCATCCTGGCGGGCGTCGACGGCCGGACGGCGGCCCGCCTGCTGGCGGAGAACCGGGGCCGGCTGCGGGCGGCGCTGGCGGCGGCGACGGGGACGGGGACGGGGACGCCGGGATGATCCGGAAGACAGGCCCTAGCAGCCGTCCTCCGGACAACCCGGCTCGTCCGCGTCGATCCGGTCGCTGATACGCCGCGCGAGGGCCACGAAGTGCTCGCTGTCCGCCTCGGACAACTCACCGGTGGCGAGGGACTCCAGCCGGGCCCAGACGTCCATGACGCCCTCCTCCAGCTCCCGCCCGGCCCGCGTGAGCGTCACGACGGTGCTGCGCCGGTCCTGCGGGGAGCGGGCCCGGGTGACCAGACCGGCGTCCTCCAGCCGGCGGACGGACTTGGCGACGGTGGAGTGATCCAGGCCGAGCAGCCGTCCGAGGCTGTTCTGCGACTGGCCGTCCTTCTCCCAGAGCTGCATCAGCATCAGCTCCTGCCCCGGGTAGAGGCCGTGCTCCCGCAGCAGCTCCGCGGCGAGCGCGCGGTGCTTGCGGGCCAGGGTGAACACCGCGAAGCTCACGGGGAACCGCTCCATGGCCCCCGCCAGGATGTTCGTCTCCGGTGGGGTGGCCGCTGCGGCCGCTGCCGGGTCCGTCATGTCGGTCTCGATGCTCGGTCTCGGTGTCCAGGTCCCTGGCCGGTGCCAGGTGCCCGGACACCTGGGTGTCAGGACAGGGTCGGGTAGTCGGTGTAACCCTTCTCGTCCCCACCGTAGTAGGTCGCGCGGTCGGGCTCGTTGAGGGGAGCGCCGGTGCGGACGCGCTCGACGAGGTCGGGGTTGGCCAGCGCCCAGGCACCGACCGTCACGACGTCCGCCAGACCGGCCTCGACATCGGCGGCGAGCGTCTCGCGCGGCCGCCCGGGCCGGTTGACCAGCAGCGCGGTGGGCCAGGCGGCCCGGATGTCGCGCAGCAGCTCCTCGTCGCCGATGTGGAGCAGGTGGAGATAGGCCAGGTCCAGCTTGGCGAGTTCGCCGACGAGGTGGCGGTAGAGGCCCGGCCCGCTCTCGCCCTCGACCAGGCCGCCGACGGGGAGGCCCGGGGACAGCCGGATGCCGGTGCGGTCGGCGCCGATCTCCGCGGCCACGGCGGCGGCGACCTCGATGGCGAACCGGGCGCGGTTCTCGATCGAACCGCCGTACTCGTCGGTGCGCTGGTTGCCGTTCTCGGCGATGAACTGGTGCACCAGGTAACCGTTGGCCCCGTGGATCTCCACCCCGTCGGCACCGGCCTCGACGGCCAGGGCGGCGGCCCGGCGGAAGTCGTCCACGGTGGCGCGGACCTCCTCCGTGGTCAGCGCGCGGGGCACGGGGATGTCCTGCATACCGGTGGCGGTGAACATCTGCTCCCCGGGCGCGATCTCCGAGGGGGCGACCGGGCGGCGGTGGTGCGGGGTGTTGTCCGGGTGCGACATCCGCCCGACGTGCATGAGCTGGATGAACAGATGCCCGCCCGCCTCGTGCACGGCGTCGGCGACCTTGCGCCAGCCGGCCACGTGGGCGGGGGCATGGAGACCGGGTGTGAGCAGATACCCCTGCCCGTCCTCCGACGGCTGGGTGCCCTCCGTGATCAGCAGGCCCAGGGAGGCGCGCTGCGTGTAGTACGTGGCCATCAGGTCCGTGGGCGTCCCGTCGAACCCGGCCCGGTCGCGGGTCATGGGGGCCATCGCCAGACGGTGCTCCAGCTTGAGGCGTCCGACGGTGACGGGGGTGAACAGCTTGTCCATGATTGTCCAGCTCCTCGCAATAGGTTGCCGACCACATAAACCTACGCCGGAATTACGTGGCTGGCAACATAAACGAGGTGGCGTGGCGTACGCGCGGGCGCTCAGGAGGCGGGCCGGAACCGGGCGACGTACGCGTCGAAGGGCTCGATCCCGACCCCGGCGCGCAGCTCGTCCACCCGGTCGGGCTCGGCACACGGCCACGGCACCGGCGAACCGTCCTCCCGCACACCGGCGATCTGCGTGCCGTAGATCTGCTCCCGCCCCTCGTTGACGAGCGTGCGATCCGCCAGGAACGCCAACTCCCGCGCCTGCGCCCGCCCGTCACCGACCGCCGACTCCAGCAGCCGCAGGGCCCGCCGCTGCACATCGAGCTGCCGATCGGCATGCTGAGCGATCAGCCACGCGGCTTGCGCGGCCTCCTCCCCGACGAGATCAGCCGCGGGCCACCCCACCTCGTCCATGATCTCGTTCAGCCGGTCCCCGTGCTCCGCGGTGATCCGCCGCCACCGCAACTGCTCGGCGGGGTCGCCGGAGTTGGCCTGGGCGGCGGCGCGGTGATCGGCCTGCGCCATACGGAGAAGTTCGGCGGCGAGTGCGGAGTGGATGTCTCGACTGTCGTGGCTGTCCTGACTCATGCCCCGACCCTAAATCCGCATAGCGCGCAAAAAGATCATTCCGCCGGATGGTGACAGGCGCTGTCGATCACCGGGATACTGGATCTACCCCTCCTGCCGAAGCCGCTGCCGCTCCCGGTTCACCTTCCGCACCCGGGCCCGCAGCGCGTCGCCCGACGGCACCATCCGCAGCACCTCCGTCAGATGCTCGGCGGTCCGCACGTTGCAGCGCCCCAGGTCGACCAGGGCGAACGGCTCGTCACTCGCGGCGGTCACCGGATCGACGCACAACGACGGCAGCACCACCCCCACGCCCTCCAGCGCCGCCCGCAGCGATTCCACGATCTCTTCGGTTGTCCGCACGCTCCGTACCTCCACGCTGAGTTTCCGATTCGCCACACAGCGTGGCGCGAGCGTCTCTAACCTGGCCAGACGGGGCGCCCCAACAATCCGAGGTGTACGACAGGGAGTTGCCATGCCGGGACCGAAGGACCTCGACCCGTCGTCATCCCCCCGCGCACTGCTGGGCGCGGAGTTGCGCCACGCGCGGGAGAAGGCGGGGCTCAGCCAGGAGGAGCTGGGGCAGCGGCTGTTCGTGAGCGGGTCGTTCATCGGGCAGCTGGAGGCGGGGACGCGGAGGATGCAGCCGGAGTTGGCGCGGATGCTGGATGAGGTTCTGGGGACGGACGATTTCTTCCAGCGGAACTGTGCGGCGCTTGCCAAGTCGAAGTATCCGGAGCACTTCGCGGAGGCTGCGGAGGCCGAGGCCACGGCCACCGAGATCAGGCAGTACGCGCCTCTGCTGATCCCTGGGCTGCTCCAGACTGCCGCGTACACGCGGGCCGTCTGCCGCGCCTACCAGCCGACGGCACCGCAGGATGTGATCGACGCGCTGGTGGCGGCGCGCATGGAACGGGTGCGCATCCTCGACGATCCAACAGAACCGATGTTGTGGACGGTGCTTGACGAGGCTGCGCTGCGCCGCGTGACCGGCGGGCCGGAGGTGATGGCGGAGAGCCTGAGCCACATCGCGGCCCTCGTGCGTCGCAATCGAGTCATCGTGCAGGTGCTGCCGTTCGCGGCCGGCGCTCATTCAGCGATGGAGGGCGCGATCAAGTTGATGGAGTTCAAGGAGGCACCGCCGCTGGTCTACTTCGAGGGCATCGGCACCGGCCGCCTGGAAGACGATCCCGCCACCGTCCGCCACCAGCGGCACACCTTCGACCTTCTCGCGGCGTGCGCGCTCTCACCTGAGAAGTCCCTGGCTCTGCTCGAAGGGATGGCGCAGGATTACGCCCATGAGGACCATCCCTGAGTACGACCTGGACACCGCCACCTGGCGCAAGTCCAGCTACAGCGGCGGCAGCGGCGGCGACTGCCTGGAAGCCACCCACGACTTCCCCACCGTCGTCCCCGTCCGCGACTCCAAGAACCCCACCGGCCCGAAGCTCGTGTTCCGAGCGTCGGCCTGGAGGGCGTTCGTGAGCGGGCTCAAGCAGGACTGACGGGACCCCGAAGCTCAAGTCCCGCGCTCCGAGCCGTCTTTTCAAGGAATGGTCGGTGGGCCTCAACCCACCCTCCCACCCTGCGAGTTGACGTGACGCATTCGGCTTGCCACGCACCGTGACGAGGGTCTAGCGTTCCCCGCAGCAAGCAACAGCCCCCGCCCGGTGCGCCAACACCTGCGGGGGCCTGACCAACGAGATCGCAAGGACCGATCACGTGGCTGACGCCCACTCTAGTGCTGCCCCTCTGCCCGCGCACCCGACGTCCAACCCCGGATACGGCAAGCGCTCCGCCCCAGAACAACTCCCGCGTACGAACCACGACTTCGCGCACCTCCCGCCCCGCGAAGCCGCCATCGCCGCGTACATCGACCGCCTCCCCGACGGCGCCGACATCTCCGTCAAGACACTGGCCAAGCACCTGCCGTACGGGCAGTGCGCGCTCCGTACGGCGCTCAACAGGCTTCAGGAGGCGGGCCACTTGCGGCGGGGGCGCGAGACCGTGACCTCGGACTCGGGCTGCTCCCGCTGGATCACCCGATCGTGGTTCTCCCGTACGGCCCGCGACGACGCGTGGTGGGCGGCGTACACGCGAGGAGACGTACCGGAGCCGAGAACCCGTCCCACCCGCTCCCGCGCCCACATCCTCCTCGCGGCCCTGGGACGTGCCACGCCCGCCCTCTCCCTCTCCGAGACCGACTGCGCGCAGCTCGCTCCGCTGGTCATGGAGTGGTTCGCGCGGGGCGCGGACGAGGAGGTCGTACGGCATGCCCTGACCACCGGCCTGCCGAGCGCGGTCCACCACCCGGCCGCCCTGCTCCGCACCCGCCTGACCGCGAAGCTCCCTCCGCCGCCCGCCCCACGTCCGCCGCTGCGTGTCCTGGAGTGCGCGACCTGCGGCCTGCCGGGGCGCCCGGAGGCGTTGCCAGGAGGCCGGTGCAGCGCGTGCCGAGGCGAACGCGCCCCTGACCGCTCCAGGGCACCGCTCCCCGCCCGCACCGTCCAGGCCCGCGCGGCGGAGATCCGCGCCGCGATGTCCCGACGACGAGAGAAGGCACCCGCGTGACAGGGCAGTACACACACGCAGGTGTGTACAGTTTCCGCATGGACGCGTATCCGCTCGTGGAAGCCCGCAACCAGCTCGGTCAACTGGTCGGCAGGGTCCGACACGGCCACGAGCACATCCTGATCACGGAGTACGGGAAGCCCGCCGCCGCGCTCATCCCCATAAGCGAGCTGGAGGAGCTTCAGCGGCTCCGTGACGAGGCCGACATCGCCGAAGCCCGAGCCCGAGAGGCGGCCCCGGGTGGCCCGTCGATGTCCCACGACGACTTCATGGCCCAGCTGGAGGAAGAAGACCGGCGGGAGGCCGCTTCGTGACGTACGCGGCCTGCCCTCAGGAAGCCCGCGCCCTGGGCGCCTCCGGTTACTACCGGCTGCGCGTCGGAAGCTGGCGCGTGCTGTATCGGCCCGACGACGACACCGTCACCATTTACGTGATCAAGGTCGGTCGCAGCAGCTGAAACGAGGCCCAGCAAGAACCGGAGCCACCCCATGAACCACGCCCAGCTCACCGCCCTAGGCCGTGCCCTCCGTCTCCTCGGGGAGCACGGGGAGGCGCTCACCGCCGACACCCCGGACGCCAGGCTGCACGAGGTGAAGGCGGACCTGCGGCGGGCGCTGGACCTGCTGGAGGAGAGCGTCACCACCGCCGCGCCCACTACCCGGTGCGCCGAGCATCCGAACGGGCCCGTTGACGAGGCCGCCCCCGACCTCTGCCTGCTCTGCGAGACCCGGCGCCGGGCCGCCCGCCGCGCCGAGTTCAACAGTCCCGGCCCAGCCCCGGCGCCCACCCCCACCGCGCCCTCGCGCTACGGCACGCGCGGTGACCGGCCGCAGCCCCAGCAGCGGTGGCTGCCGGAGCTGTGGAACGGACAGGAGTGGCAGTTGTGCGGGACCCCGCGGCGTGATCGGCGGGAGGCGGAGCTGTATCTGGCCGCTCAGCGGCGTGGGTCGCGGCCGGCGATGGCGTACCGGCTCGTGCACGAGTTCACCGACTACGAGGTGCTGCGGGTCTGGGGCACCCCGGTGCGGGTCGACATCGAACCGATGGGCAACCTGTAGCGGCGGCTACGCCTTCGCTCCGCTCATCTCGGGCTCCGCCGCCGACGCCTGCGGAGCATCCGCCACCCGCTGCCGCGGAATGAACGCCGCCACGATCAGCGTGCCGATCATCAGGGTCACCTTCGGGCCGCGAGCCCGGGAGACCGCCGCAGACACCGGTGCCTTAAGCAACGCGATCCGGGACAGCTCCCTCACAGATTTGAAAAAACCGTGTGGAGATGCGGCCGCGCCCGCATCCGACCCGTCGTCCCCGAGCGTTCCTGTGAGCGAAGGTACGACTAGCGGACCGAGCCTGACGGACTGGACGAACCGAGCGAGGAGCGACGGGGGCCATGGCGTGGGAAGAGTGGGATCAGCTCAAGGCCGAGGCGGCGCAGCGGCAGTCCACCGGGATGCAGCTCAACCAGCTCCCGCCCGACGGGGGCAGCGGCAGCGGCGGCAACAGCAAGGCCTCGCACGGTGACCTGAAGGTGGGTCAGGACGATCTGGCGGCGATCGGCGACCGGGCGTTCACACTGTTCGACAAGCTGAGCACCCAGGGCAAGGTCGCGGACGCGAGCACCGGGAGCGCCGCGGCCGACCTCAAGACCCAGGGCTACGCACTCGGCGACGCCCTCGAACGCGTCGAACAGCAGTGGGAGAAGCAGCTCAGGTCGCTGATCGAGGCGTGTGCGCACATCTCCAACCACATGGAGTTCTCGGGCAAGGTGCACCAGGGCGACGAGTACCACGTCGTCGGAATGGTCAGCTCGATCGCGCAGCTCGACAAGGGCTTCGACGAGAACCCGAACAACCCGGAGAACCGATGAACCTCAACGCTCTGCGCTTCGGCGAGTTCGGCAAGCTCTCCACGGCCATCGCCGACTGGAACACCCTCGTCACCAACCTGGAGACCCTCCAGCGGGAAGCCTCGGAGGGCCTCAAGGGCTTCGCCGACAAGGCGAACTGGAGCGGCGTGAACTCGCAGGTGTCGCGGCAGTTCATCACCAAGACGGCCGGCGAGTTCTCCGACGCGTACAACCAGGCCAAGACGATCCGGAACATCCTCCAGGACACCCACGACGAACTCGTCGGCTACCGCGACAAGCTGAAGACGGCCATCGACAACGGCCTCAAGAAGAACCTGACCGTCATGGACACCGGCAACGGCTCCTTCACGGTCACCATGAACGTCCACCCGGACCGCGCGGCCCAGGGCCACAAGCCGCCCGAGCACACGCCGGCGGACGTGACCGCGCTGCGCGACGAGGTGCAGAAGATCCTCAGCGACGCCACCACCAGCGACAACACCGCCGCGGAGATCCTCAAGACAATCGTCGCCCAGTCCGAGCTGGGATTCTCCGACGCCTCGTTCAAGGACCGGGACGCGGCGGCGCAGTCCCTCAAGGACGCGCAGCGCGTCGCGGACCTGATGAAGAAGGGCGACGACATGTCGCCCGAGGAGTTCGACGAGGTCAACCGCATCCTGGCGGCCCACCAGAGCGACCCGCTGTTCCAGGAGAAGTTCGCGACGACCCTGGGCCCGCGCGGCACCCTGGACTTCTGGGCGGACATGTCCGACGGCACCGACGCCAGCGGCCTCCAGCGGGCCCGCCGCGAACAGCTCGACGACCTCCAGCGCAACCTCGGCATGACGCTGGCCGGCGCCACCCAGTCCGACTCGCCCGCCATGCGGAACTGGACCGACCAGATGATCCAGATGGGCGAGCAGCGCTTCCAGCAGCGCGGCGGCGACGTCTACGGCTTCCAGATCATGAGCAATCTGATGCGGACCGGGAACTACGACGACACCTTCCTCAACCGCTACGGCGACAAGCTCGTGGCGATGGAGAAGGAGATGAAGATCCCGGACCGCTACTGGCAGATGGAGCCGACGTTCCCGACGAACTTCATCGGTGACGAGCGCGGCATGGACCCGATGTCCGGCCTCCTGACCGCCCTGTCCAACAACCCCGACGCGGCGACGGAGTTCTTCCGCGACGACCAGCCGCAGGACAACGCCCGCTGGGTGCTCAAGGACCGGCCGTACTTCGACGACAGCCCGTTCAAGGACGGCCCCATCGAGGCCCAGGAGGCGGCCGGGCGGGCGCTCGTCGCCGCCGCCACGGGCATGAACCCGAACGACCCCGGCGCCCGCTTCGTCGAGCACAACGACGGCCACCGCGCCGTCCTCGACCGGTCCCTGGCGATCCTGGCCGAGACCAAGGACGACTTCCCGACCCACCTCCGCGATGACATGGCCAAGGTCCTGGTCAACCACGGCGACTCCGTCCACCACACGATGAGTTCGCAGGCGGACGACAACAAGGACCCGCGCCAGCTGGACCGCAGGCAGCTGCTGGAGGTCACCAAGCAGATCTCCCGCGACCAGAGCTGCTACAACATGCTCAACGAGGGCCTGACCCACGAGATCATCCGGGACTTCCACCACGACAAGCCCGGCGACCCGCGCGAGACCCTGATGCGGGCCGGCGGCACGATGGGCTTCCTGGAGGAGGCGCGGTACCAGGCGCTGGAGGTCGACAAGGAGGACCCGACCTGGGCCGCGAAGTTCGTCGAGAGCGGTGTGGGCGCCGCGGTGAGCTACATCCCCGTGGCCGGGCCTGTCGTCGACAAGGGTGTCGGCGTCGTCGTGGAGGCCTGGAAGCAGGACGAGCAGCAGCGCATCAACGAGGAGAACCAGCGGATCAAGGGCGACACCTTCACCGCGCGCGAGGGCCAGCTCCAGGCACTGGCGGACGAGTGGATCGCCGCCAACCAGAACAACCTGGACGGCGGCAACCGCTACACGATCACCGAGGAGATCAACGACGCCGCGTTCAGAGGGAACGACCGAGCGCAGAAGCTGGTGGGCAAGTGACGGCGCGACGAGCCCGGCGCCGCGGCACGCGTGCGCTCGCGGCGGCCGTGGCGCTGGCCGCCGCGGCGGTCGGCTGCGGCGGGTCCGGGGACTACGCCGTGCCCGACCGGGTGTGCGGCGTCCCCGTGGACGCCGACGCGCTCGCGCCGCTGCTGCCCGACGGCGAGAAGCTCACCGAGAGCCGCACCGACAAGGGCCGGGGCAGCGTGTCCTGCCGGGTGAGCGTGGACGACGCGCTCGTGCTCTACCTGGCGGGAGACGTCACGGACCGGGGTACCGGCAGGGACGCGGTGTCCCTGGAGGACCGGGGCCTGCGGCGGCTCGGCGACCCGTCCCTCGTCGAGGGGGTCGGGGACGCGGCCGCGGTGGCGGACGCGGGGGCCAAGGCCACGGTGGAGTGCACAGCCGAGGGAGAACCCCGGGACTTCGTGGGGCTCGTCCAGCTGGAGGGCGAGGAGCCGGTCCCCTCGGAGACCGAGGAACGCCGGGATGCCCTCCTGGCGTTCCTCAAGTCCTGGTTCCCGGCGGCGGAAAAGGCTCAGGGCTGCGCGCCCTGAACCCCCGGCCGGGTCCCGGCGTCAGCTGAGCGTCTTCAGCGCGGCGGCGTCGTACGGCTTCAGCTCGTCGAACCGGCCCGCCAGCACCTTCTCCGCCCACTCCGGGTCCTGGAGCAGCGCGCGGCCGACGGCGACCAGGTCGAACTCGTCGCGCTCCAGGCGGTCCAGGAGGTTGTCCAGGCTGCCGACCGGGGCACCCTGGCCCGCGAAGGCGTGGATGAAGTCGCCGTCGAGGCCGACCGAGCCGACGGTGATGGTCTGCTTGCCGGTGAGCTTCTTCGTCCAGCCGGCCAGGTTGAGGTCGGAGCCCTCGAACTCGGGCAGCCAGTAGCGGCGGGTGGAGGCGTGGAAGGCGTCCACACCGGCCGCGGCGAGCGGGGTCAGGATGGCCTCCAGCTCCTCCGGGGTCTCGGCGAGCCGGGCGTCGTAGGCGCCCTGCTTCCACTGGGAGTAGCGGAAGAGGACCGGGAAGTCCGGGGAAACGGTCTCGCGGACCGCCGCGACGATCTCGGCCGCGAACCTGGCCCGGGCCACGGGGTCGCCCCCGTAGACGTCGGTACGGCGGTTGGTGCCCGCCCACAGGAACTGGTCGAGGAGATAGCCGTGGGCGCCGTGCAGCTCCACGCCGTCGAAGCCGATGCGCTCCGCCGCCGCGGCGGCCTCGGCGAAGGCGCCGATGACGTCGTCGATGTCCCGCTGGGTCATCTCCTGGCCGGCGCCCTCCGAGCCGTCGAGGCCCAGGCCGGACGGGCCGACGGCGGGGGCCTCGGGGAACGGGGGCCGGCCGGCCTTGCGGACCATGCCGATGTGCCACAGCTGCGGAACGATCTTCCCGCCCGCCGCGTGGACCTCCTCGGCGACCTTCGCCCAGCCGGCCAGCTGCTCCTCGCCGTGGAAGCGCGGCACACGGTCGCTCTCACCGGCCGAGTCGTGGCCGACGTAGGTGCCCTCGGTGACGATCAGGCCGACGCCCGCGGCGGCGCGGCGGGCGTAGTACGAGGCGACGTCCGCGCCGGGAACGCCGCCCGGCGAGAACTGACGGGTCATCGGCGCCATCGCGATCCGGTTGCGGACGGTGAGGCCGTTGATCGAGACGGGGCGGGAGAGGATCTGCGCGGCACGGGCGGAGGGGGAGTCTGCGGTGACGGTCACTCGGGGGGCTCCTAGCGGTACCAGGCGGTATGTGCGTATGCAACGAACACCAACTGGGCCGCCCTGGCCGTCATTCCGCCCGGAGTCTGTGACTCCGGACACGCCCGAGGGCGGCGCCCCCGCCTCTCGGCAGGGACACCGCCCTCGGAAAAGGACCGGATCAACCGTCAGGTCGATCAGAAGTCCATGTCACCGCCCGGCATGCCGCCGCCGGCCGGGGCAGCGGCCTTCTCCGGCTTGTCGGCGATGACGGCCTCGGTGGTGAGGAACAGCGCGGCGATCGACGCGGCGTTCTGCAGCGCGGAGCGCGTCACCTTGGCCGGGTCGATGATGCCTTCCTTGACCAGGTCGACGTACTCGCCGGTCGCGGCGTTCAGGCCGTGGCCCGGGGTCAGGTTGCGCACCTTCTCCACCACGACGCCGCCCTCGAGGCCGGCGTTGACGGCGATCTGCTTCAGCGGGGCCTCGAGCGCGAGCTTCACGGCCTGGGCGCCGGTCGCCTCGTCACCCTCGAGCTCCAGCTTCTCGAAGACCTGGGAGGCCTGCAGCAGGGCCACGCCACCACCGGCGACGATGCCCTCCTCGACGGCCGCCTTCGCGTTGCGGACGGCGTCCTCGATGCGGTGCTTGCGCTCCTTGAGCTCCACCTCGGTGGCGGCACCGGCCTTGATGACGGCCACGCCGCCGGCCAGCTTCGCCAGACGCTCCTGGAGCTTCTCGCGGTCGTAGTCCGAGTCGCTGTTCTCGATCTCGGCGCGGATCTGGTTCACACGGCCCGCGACCTGGTCGGCGGAGCCGGCACCGTCGACGATGGTGGTCTCGTCCTTGGTGATGACGACCTTGCGGGCGCGGCCCAGGAGGTCCAGGGTCGCGTTCTCCAGCTTGAGGCCGACCTCCTCGGAGATGACCTCGCCGCCCGTGAGGATGGCGATGTCGCCGAGCATGGCCTTGCGGCGGTCGCCGAAGCCCGGGGCCTTGACGGCGACGGACTTGAAGGTGCCGCGGATCTTGTTGACGACCAGGGTCGACAGGGCCTCGCCCTCGACGTCCTCGGCGATGATCAGCAGCGGCTTGCCCGACTGCATGACCTTCTCCAGGAGCGGGAGCAGGTCCTTGACGTTGGAGACCTTGGAGTTGGCGATGAGGATGTACGGGTCCTCGAGCACCGCCTCCATGCGCTCCATGTCGGTGGCGAAGTAGGCGGAGATGTAGCCCTTGTCGAAGCGCATGCCCTCGGTGAGCTCGAGCTCCAGACCGAAGGTCTGCGACTCCTCGACGGTGATGACGCCTTCCTTGCCGACCTTGTCCATGGCCTCGGCGATCAGCTCGCCGATCTGGGTGTCGGCGGCGGAGATGGAGGCCGTGGAGGCGATCTGCTCCTTGGTCTCGACCTCCTTGGCCTGGTCGAGCAGCGCGCCGGAGACGGCCTCGACGGCCTTCTCGATACCGCGCTTCAGGGCCATCGGGTTGGCACCGGCGGCCACGTTGCGCAGACCCTCGCGGACCAGCGCCTGGGCGAGGACGGTGGCCGTGGTCGTACCGTCACCGGCGACGTCGTCCGTCTTCTTGGCGACTTCCTTGACCAGCTCGGCGCCGATCTTCTCGTACGGGTCCTCGAGCTCGATCTCCTTGGCGATGGAGACACCGTCGTTGGTGATCGTGGGGGCGCCCCACTTCTTCTCGAGGACGACGTTACGGCCCTTGGGGCCGAGGGTCACCTTGACGGCGTCCGCGAGCTGGTTCATGCCGCGCTCGAGGCCGCGCCGCGCCTCCTCGTCGAACGCGATGATCTTGGCCATGTGAAGTGGTCCTCCCAGGACTGGGGGTGATTACTTCGGACCGCGCCCGCGCCCGCGACGGACGGCTCGCCTGCCTCGTGGTTCCTTGCCCCACCTGGCCTGCGGCCTCACCGACCCGGTCCATCTTTGTCACTCTCACCTTCAGAGTGCTAACGCCAATGATTAGCACTCGCCCCCATCGAGTGCAAGCGGCTCTCGGAGACCGGCAGGTAGTCAGCGGTGGGCGAACAGAGGACTACGGCGGGCGGACACGCCGAAGGGCTCGCACCGGCGTGCGGTGCGAGCCCTTCGCAATGGAACGTTCAGGCGGTGACGCGAACCATGTCGGCCTGCGGGCCCTTCTGGCCCTGCGAGATCTCGAACTCGACCCGCTGGCCCTCTTCCAGGGTGCGGTACCCGTCCATCTGGATCGCGCTGTAGTGGACGAAGACGTCCGCACCACCGTCGACCGCGATGAAGCCGTACCCCTTCTCCGCGTTGAACCACTTGACGGTGCCCTGAGCCATGCCTAACTCCCCTATTACTGGCCCTTGCACAGATCCACACTTCGCGGATCCGGGTCAGACCTCACCCCCCAGTCGTTGGGGGCGTGCGCCGGAACGCGTCGACCGCGGCTGAATGTATCTGTCCAACTGCCGTCTGCAACAGGTCAATCGGACGAGAAATCCGGGCAGCATCGATCGCTTGTTTACGGAGAATTCACCTGATTTCCGGGCAATTCGGGCCAGGCAAAAGGAGCGAAAGGCGCAAAAACACCGCTGATTTTGGCTGCTTCTCGACGCAGCTTCAGCACGGATTCTCCGCGGAAAGAGGAGCGGGTTCCCCAACTGTACCGCGCTCAATCACATGGAATTGCCCCCTCCGCTTCTCTCACGGAGGGGGCAATTCGACGAACGGTCTGTGACAGGTGTGGCTCAGCAGCCGCCGGCCACCGCCGGAATGATCGACACGCCCGCGCCGTCCGGCGTGGCCGTCTCCAGCCCCTGCTCGAACCGGACGTCGTCGTCGTTGACGTACACGTTGACGAACCGCCGCAGCTTGCCCTGGTCGTCCAGAACCCGGGCGGCGATGCCGGTGTGGTTCTTCTCCAGGTCGGCGATGACCTCGGCGAGGGTGGCACCTTCGGCGGCGACCTCGGCCTGGCCACCGGTGTAGGTGCGCAGGATGGTGGGGATGCGGACAGTGACGCTCACGTGAAACCTCCGGTCAGGGTGAGGGACTAAGGGGCGCGGGGAACTGCGCGACCAGCCCCCACCGGCCCGCAGCGAACAACGATCTAGACGAGCCCGGCCTCACGGAACGAATCCAGGCTGGGCCGAATGGTCGCCGTCAGCCCCGTACCGGCCACCGCGTCGAGGGTCTTGAGGCCGTCGCCGGTGTTGAGGACGACGGTGGTCTTGGCGGGGTCGAGGACACCGTTCTCGATGAGCTTCCGCGTGACGCCGACGGTCACCCCGCCGGCGGTCTCCGCAAAGATCCCCTCGGTCCGGGCGAGCAGCTTGATCGCGTCGACCACCTGCTCGTCCGTGACGTCCTCCACCGCACCTCCCGTGCGCCGCGCAATGTCGAGCACGTAGGGACCATCCGCCGGGTTCCCGATCGCCAGCGACTTGGCGATGGTGTTCGGCTTCTGCGGGCGGACGACATCGTGGCCGGCCTTGAACGCCGCCGACACCGGCGAGCAACCCTCCGCCTGCGCGCCGAAGATCTTGTACGGCTTGTCCTCGACGAGCCCGAGCTTGATCAGCTCCTGGAGACCCTTGTCGATCTTCGTGAGCTGGGAACCGGAGGCGATGGGCACGACGATCTGGTCCGGCAGCCGCCAGCCGAGCTGCTCGCAGATCTCGTACGCCAGGGTCTTGGAGCCCTCCGCGTAGTACGGCCGCAGGTTGACGTTGACGAAGCCCCAGCCCTCGCCCGCCGGGTCGCCGATCAGCTCGGAGCAGAAGCGGTTCACATCGTCGTAGTTGCCCTCGATGCCGACCAGCTCGCCGCCGTAGACCGCGGCCATGACGACCTTGCCCTGCTCCAGGTCGTGCGGGATGAACACGCAGGAGCGGAAGCCGGCGCGGGCGGCGGCGGCACCCACCGCGCCCGCCAGGTTGCCGGTGGAGGAGCAGGAGAGGGTGGTGAAGCCGAAGGCGCGGGCGGCCTCCAGGGCCTGGGCGACCACGCGGTCCTTGAAAGAGTGGGTCGGGTTGCCGGAGTCGTCCTTCACGTACAGGCCGCCGGTGACGCCGAGTTCGCGCGCCAGGTTGTCGGCCTTGACGAGCTTGGTCCAGCCGGGGTTCAGGTTCGGCTTGTCGGCCACGTCGGCCGGGACGGGGAGCAGCGGCGCGTAACGCCAGATGTTCGCGGGGCCCGCCTCGATGCGCTTACGCAGTTCCTCGGCGTCGTACGCCGAGAAGTCGTAGGCGATCTCCAGCGGGCCGAAACACTCTTCGCAGGCGAAGACCGGGCCGAGCGGGACGCGGTGGCCGCACTCGCGACAGGAGAGCGCCGCGGCGGGGCCGAGGTCCACAATGGAAGCGGAATCAGTGGTGCTTGCAACAGTCTGCACAGCCATGTGAGGCGAGGCCCTTTCTCCTCATCTTCCTCACGACGCACTTCGCCGTGAGACGGATTTGGCACCTTCCCTAGCCGGGGAGCCTCGCGAAATGATCAGCGGTGATCTACGAGACCGGCTGGAGGGTTGCCGGGGCTTCATCGGGCCGTGTCCCTCTGCCCCTCTGGATGAGCTGTATGCGGTTGTAAAACGCGAGCGACCCCCGACATGCGATGGTCATCAGCGTTGTTCAAGACTGTAACCGAAGGCCAGGACAGTTGAGATAGTCGTCCGAACCGCGAGATGGATCACAACGCAGACCGATCACCACTCGCCGAGAGAACGCAGAGGAGCCGCGCACTGTGCTGGAAGAAGTCGAGCGCTGGCTGAGCACCCGCTCCTGGTCCGTGACCGATCGCCCGCTCCACAAGATCCTGGCCGCCAAACGCGCCACGGGCCAGACGGTCAGTGTCGTGCTGCCCGCGCTCAACGAGGAGGAGACGGTCGGCGACATCGTCGCCGCCATCCGCCACGATCTGGTGCGGCAGGTCCCGCTGGTCGACGAGATCGTCGTCGTCGACTCGGGCTCCACCGACCGCACCTCCGAGGTGGCCGCCGCCGCGGGCGCCCGGGTGGTGCACCGCGACGAGATCCTGCCGCGCATCCCCGCCGTCCCCGGAAAGGGTGAGGTGCTGTGGCGGTCCCTGCTCGTGACGAGCGGTGACATCGTCTGCTTCGTCGACGCGGACCTGAAGGACTTCTCGTCCGACTTCGTCTCCGGGATCGTCGGCCCGCTGCTGACCGACCCGGACGTGGACCTCGTCAAGGCGATGTACGACCGTCCGCTGGGCGCCGCGGCCGGGCAGGGCGGCCGGGTCACCGAGCTGATGGCCCGCCCGCTGCTGAACATGCACTGGCCGCAGCTGGCCGGGTTCGTCCAGCCGCTCGGCGGCGAGTACGCGGCCCGCCGGTCCCTGCTGGAGCAGCTGCCGTTCCCCGTCGGGTACGGCGTGGAGCTGGGCATGCTGGTCGACGCGCTGCACCTGGTCGGCCTCGACGCCCTCGCCCAGGTCGACGTCGGGGTGCGCAAGCACCGCCACCAGGACGGGCAGGCCCTGGGCCGGATGTCCGCCGCGATCTACCGCACGGCCCAGCTGCGGCTGGCCCGCGGGCATCTGATCCGGCCGTCGCTCACCCAGTTCGAGCGGGTGGAGGACGGTTTCGAGCCGCGGACGTACTCGGTGGACACGGAGGAGCGTCCGCCGATGGTGGAGATCGCGGAGTACGCGGCCCGCAAGGTCGCCTGAACGCTGACCTGCGGCGGCACCTGACGTAACACGCGCCACGGGCCGTATACGGCCGAACCGTACGTTTGAGCGGTTGGGGGGCGGGCTAGGTTGAGGACCATGGCTTCGACGTCAGGTGCTGCACAGGTACTGGTGGCCTCCAACCGTGGCCCGGTCTCCTACCAGGTCCGCGACGACGGCTCGCTGCACGCCAAGCGGGGCGGCGGCGGACTGGTGTCGGGTCTGTCGGCGATCGGGCCGGACGCGGGCGCGCTGTGGGTGTGCTCGGCGCTCGGCGACGGCGACCGCGAGGCGGTGCGCCGCGGGGTCGGTGAGAGCGGCGTGCGGATGCTGGACATCCCGGCCGACGTGCACGCGGACGCCTACAACGGCATCGCGAACTCGGTGCTGTGGTTCGTCCACCACATGCTGTACCAGACGCCGCTGGAGCCGGTGTTCGACGCGGAGTTCCGCCGGCAGTGGGCGTCGTACGAGACGTACAACCGGGCGTTCGCCGAGGCGCTGGCGGCCGAGGCGGCCGAGGGCGCGGCGGTGGTCGTGCAGGACTACCACCTGGTGCTGGTCCCCGGCATGCTCCGCGCACTCCGTCCCGACCTGCGGATCGGCCACTTCTCCCACACCCCGTGGGCGCCCCCGGAGTACTTCCGGATGCTGCCCGACGACATCGCGCAGGCCGTCCTGCGCGGCATGCTCGGCGCGGACCGGCTCGGCTTCCTCACCCACCGCTGGGCGGACGCGTTCACCGCGTGCTGCGAGGCGTTCGCGGGCGGGCTCGGCTCCACCCGGATCGGGGTGCACGGGCTCGGCGCGGACGCGGACTTCCTGCGCGGCCGCTCGCGCGAGGCGGACGTCGAGGAGCGGATCACCGGGCTGCGGGCGGAGATCGGCGCGGGCCGGAAGGCGATCGTGCGGGTGGACCGCACCGAGCTGTCGAAGAACATCGTCCGCGGCCTGCTGGCCTACCGGCAGCTCCTCGCCGACCGCCCCGAGTGGCGCGAACGGGTCGTGCACGTCGCCTTCGCCTACCCCTCCCGCCAGGATCTCGCCGTCTACCGCGACTACACGGCCGAGGTGCGGCGGCTGGCCCGGGAGATCAACGAGCAGTACGGCACCCCGGGCTGGACCCCCGTCCTGATGCACGTCGAGGACGACTTCGCGCGCTCCCTGGCCGCCTACCGGCTGGCCGACGTGGCCCTGGTCAACCCCATCCGGGACGGCATGAACCTGGTCGCCAAGGAGGTGCCGGTGGTGTCGGACCAGGGCTGCGCGCTGGTGCTGTCCCGGGAGGCGGGCGCCTACGAGGAGCTGGGCGAGGACGCGGTCGGGGTGAACCCGTACGACATCGGGGCCACGGCCGACGCCCTGCACCGGGCGCTCACCATGCCCCTCGACGAGCGGGCGGAGCGGACCAAGCGCCTCGCCGCGGCGGCCACCGCGCTGCCGCCGGCCCAGTGGTTCCTGGACCAGCTGACCGCGCTGACCGGTCAGGACGGAACCGGTCAGGGCAGCTGAGCCGCCAGCGCCCGCAGCAGCCCCACGACCCCTTCCGGTCCGTCGACCACCACGTCCGCCCGCTCCCGCAGCTCCGTCACCTCGTCGCTGCCGCTGCAGACGAGGAGACCCGGGGTGCCGTCGGTGCGGAGCTTCTCGACGGCGGCGTAGGCGGGGAGGTCGCCGAGGTCGTCGCCGGCGTAGAGGACCGCGCCGGCGCCGGTCTCCCGGACGTACCGCTCCAGCGCCACGCCCTTGTCCATGCCGGGCGGGCGCAGTTCCAGGACCATGCGGCCGGGCTCGACGACCAGGCCGTGGCGGCCGGCCAGCTCGGTGAGCGGGGCGCGCAGCGCCTCGAACGCGGCCTGCGGGTCGGCGGCGCGGCGGGTGTGCACGGCGACCGCGAAGCCCTTGTCCTCGATCCGGGCACCGTCGACTCCCGTGAGGACCCGCGGCAGCGCGGCGCGGACCTCGGCGACACCCGGGTGCGGGTCGGGCGCGGTGATCCGGCCGCTGACGGCGTCCCAGCGTTCGGCGCCGTAGTGGCCGAGGACGACGAGGTGCTCCAGGCCCGGGGCGTCCGCGAAGCCGCCGAAGCGCACGGCGACCTCGGCCGGGCGTCCGGTGATCACCGCGACGGCGGCCACCTTCGGGGCGAGCGCGGTCAGCGCGGGCACCGCTTCGGGGTGGGCGCGGGCCCGCTCCGGGTCGGCGACGATCGGGGCGAGGGTGCCGTCGAAGTCGAGCGCGATCACCGCGTCGCCCGGCCGGGCGAGCAGGGCGCGCAGACCGTCGCGCCCCTGCGCGGTCACCGGCTCGGGAAGGTCCGTCGAGTGCGTGTCAGGGCTGCCCATACGGCGAACCTATCCGCCCGGGGCCATACCGAACCGTGAACCCGGCCTCACCGCTGCGCGCGTCTGCGCTCCCGCACCCGGCGCAGCCGGTTCACCGTCACCGGGTCGTGCTCCAGTGCTCGCCGGTCGTCGAGCAGGGCGTTCAGGAGCTGGTAGTAGCGGACCGGGGCGAGGCCCAGCTCCTCCCGGATCGCGCGCTCCTTCGCGCCGGGGCCCGGAAAGCCCCGGCGCTCCAGCGCGAGGATGTCCTGTTCCCGTCGGTTCAGCGGCTCACGCTCCATACCCGGAACGCTAACCGCCGCCACTGACAGCGCCTACTCGGCGGCCGCCGCGCTCTCCGCGGTCAGGGCGGTGTTCTCCAGTGCGCCGAGCACGGCCGACGGGCTGCCGCCGGGCGCGACCGCCTTGCCGATCTGCTTCTTCACCTCGGCGCTGACCTGCGCCCAGGACGTCTTGCCCACCGGGTACAGCTCGGCGAGCGGCAGCTCCTCCAGGAAGGGCTGGAGGTCCTTGTCCTCGGCGGCGGCGCTCATGACCTCGGACGCGGAGTTGGTGACGGGCAGCAGGTCGTACTCGCGGGAGAAGTCGAGCACGTTCTTCTCGGCGTAGACGAAGTCGAGGAACTCGCCGACCTGCTCCTTGTGCCCGTTCTGCTCGAACGCCATCATCCAGTCGGCGACGCCCATGGTCGCCGGGGACTCGCCGTCGGCGCCGGGCATCGGCACCATGCCGAACTTCACGCCCTTCTTCTCGGCGATCTTCATCAGCGAGGGGTGGCCGTTGAGCATGCCGACCTGCCCGTTCGCGAACGCGGCGAAGGCGTCCGCGCGATTGAGCCTGCCGGGGGCGACCGGTCCGGTCAGGTCCTTGCCGACGAGTTCGTCGCGCAGCCAGGTGAAGGTCTCGACGTTCTCCGGGGAGTCGATGCCGTAGCCGCCGGAGGTGTCGGTGTAGCCGCCGCCTCCGCTGAGCAGCCACTGCATGGTCTCGGCCTGCGCCTCCTCCGGGCCGAGCGGCAGCGCGTACGGGTACTTCACGCCCTTCGCCTTGAGCGCCTCGGCGTCGGCGGCCAGCTCGTCCCAGGTGGTGGGCGGGGTGAGGCCGGCCTTGGCGAAGAGGGTCTTGTTGTAGAAGAGCAGGCGGGTGGAGGCCGCGAACGGCATGCCGTACTGCGTGCCGTCGATCTGGCCGGCCGCGGCGAGCTGGGCGGCGAAGTCGGCCTGGACCGGTATGGAGAGCAGTTCGTCGGCCGGGTAGAGCAGCCCGGCGTCCGCGTAGTCGGCGTAGGCGCCGATCTGCGCCATGTCGGGCGCCTTGCCGGCGTCGACCATCTCCTTGACCTTGGCGTCGACGTCGTTCCAGGAGTAGACGCTGACCTCGATCTTCACCCCGGGGTGCTCGGCCTCGTACTCCTCGACCAGCTTCGCCCAGTACTTCTCGGAGCTGTTGGCCGCGCTGTCGCCGTAGTCCGCGGCGACCAGCCGCAGGGTCACGTCGTCGGAGCCTCCGGTGAGGCCGCAGCCGCCGAGGACCGCCGTCATGCCCAGTGCGGACATCACCGCGACCATTCCTGCCTTGCGCCGCTGCACTGCTTCCCCAACCCCTGTCGACTCGCGTTGTCCTGTTGTCCGAATTCCGGAAGGAGGTCTACACCTTCCGTGGAAAACAAGGTCTACACCACGTAAGTGGACTAGACCTCTTCCGGGTCCTCGGGCCACACTGTCCCCCGTGAGACACGTCATCGCCCTCGATGTGGGCGGCACCGGGATGAAGGCCGCCCTGGTCGGGGCGGACGGCGACCTGCTGCACCAGGCACGCCGGGCCACCGGCCGCGAGCGCGGACCCGAGGCGGTCGTGGAGACGATCCTCGGCTTCGCCGCCGACCTGTACGCGTACGGCGAGAAACACCTCGGCGAACCGGCCTCCGCCGCCGGAGTCGCCGTCCCCGGCATCGTCGACGAGCGGCACGGCATCGCCACCTACGCCGCCAACCTCGGCTGGCGCGACGTCCCCCTGCGCGCCCTGCTCGGCGACCGGCTCGCCGGCCTCCCCGTCGCCCTCGGCCACGACGTCCGCACCGGCGGCCTCGCCGAGGGCCGGATCGGCGCGGGCCAGGGCGCCGACCGTTTCCTCTTCGTCCCCCTGGGCACCGGCATCGCGGGCGCCATCGGCATCGACGGCCGGGTGGAGGCGGGCGCGCACGGCTTCGCGGGCGAGATCGGCCACATCGTCGTACGCCCCGGCGGCACCCCCTGCCCCTGCGGCCAGCGGGGCTGCCTGGAGCGCTACGCCTCGGCCTCGGCGGTCAGCCAGGCCTGGGCGGAGGCGGCCGGCGACCCGGACGCGGACGCGGCGGACTGCGCCAAGGCCGTCATGTCCGGCGACCCGAACGCCGTCCGGATCTGGCAGGAGGCCGTGGAGGCCCTCGCCGACGGCCTGGTCACCGCCCTCACCCTGCTGGACCCGCGCACGATCGTCATCGGTGGCGGGCTCGCCGAGGCGGGGGAAACCTTGTTCACACCGCTGCGGGACGCCGTCCGGCGGCGGGTCACCTTCCAGAAGCTGCCGTCGCTCGTCCCCGCCGCACTGGGGGACACCGCCGGATGTCTGGGCGCTGGACTGCTGGCCTGGGATCTCCTAGACAACACCGACCGTACGGAGGTAACGCCCTGATGGCAGCCCACCCAGGGGCGCGGGGAACTGCGCGACAAGCCCCCACCGGCCCGCAGATGGTCCTCAAGGGAGCCCGCGTAGTACTCCCGACGGGAGTTGTCGACGCAGGTGAGGTGGTCGTCGAGGGCAACCGGATCATCGCGAGCGCACACGAGAACGCCCACGTCATCGACGTATCCGGCCACTGGCTGGTCCCCGGCTTCGTCGACATCCACAACCACGGCGGCGGCGGAGCCTCGTTCACTTCAGGCACCGTCGACGACGTACTCACCGGCATCCACACCCACCGCACCCACGGCACCACCACCCTCGTCGCCTCCACCGTCACCGGCGACATGCACTTCCTCGCCCAGCGCGCCGGGCTGCTCAGCGAACTCGCCGAGCAGGGCGACATCGCCGGCATCCACTTCGAGGGCCCGTTCATCTCCCCCTGCCGCAAGGGCGCCCACTCCGAGGCGCTGCTGCGCGACCCGGACCCGGCGGAGGTCCGCAAGCTGATCGACGCGGCCCGCGGCCACGCCAAGATGGTCACCCTCGCCACCGAACTGCCCGGCGGCATCGACTCCGTACGCCTCCTCGCCGAGCACGGCGTGATCGCGGCGATCGGCCACACCGACGCGACGTACGAGCAGACCGTCGAGGCCATCGACGCGGGCGCCACCGTCGCCACGCATCTCTTCAACGCGATGCCCGCCCTCGGCCACCGCGCCCCCGGCCCGATCGCGGCGCTCCTGGAGGACGAGCGGGTCACCGTCGAGCTGATCAACGACGGCGTCCATCTGCACCCGGCCGCCCTGGAGCTGGCGTTCCATCACGCGGGCGCGGACCGGGTCGCGTTCATCACCGACGCGATGGACGCGGCCGGCTTCGGCGACGGCCGCTACATGCTCGGCCCGCTGGAGGTCGAGGTCGCGGACGGCGTGGCCCGCCTGGTGGAGGGCGGCTCGATCGCGGGCTCCACCCTCACCCTGGACCGCGCCTTCAAGCGGGCGGTGACGATCGACCGGCTGTCCGTCGAGGACGCGGTGGCGGCCCTGTCCGCCAACCCGGCCCGGCTGCTCGGCCTGTCCGACCGCATCGGCTCCCTGGAGCCCGGCAAGGACGCCGACCTGGTGCTGCTGGACGCCGCCTTCGAGGTGAAGGGCGTGATGCGCCGGGGTGAATGGGTGGTGGATCCCCAACTGGGGTGATCCGTCCCCGAGTCGACGAGACGGCGGCCGGTTCCAGGGCTGGGCCGGCCGCCGTCTCTTTGGCATGATCGACCCTCCGGAGAGGTCTCGGGACCACGAGGAACGTCTCGGGACTCCGGAGAACGTCTCGGCAAGCGCATTTCACTCGGGGGAGGTCGGCCCAGGTGATCCTCACGGTCACGCTGAACACCGCTCTCGACATCACGTATCGCGTCCGGTCCCTGCGGCCCCACACCACCCACCGGGTCACCGACGTCACCGAACGCCCCGGCGGCAAGGGCGTCAACGTGGCCCGGGTCCTCGCGGCCCTCGGCCACGAGGTGACCGTCACCGGCTTCGCGGGCGGCGGCACCGGACGCGGCGTGCAGGACCGTCTCGCCGCCACACCCGGCGTGATCGACGCACTCGTCCCGATCGGCGGCGCCACCCGGCGCACCGTCGCCGTCGTCGACGAGCGGACCGGCGACACCACCCAGCTCAACGAGCCCGGCCCGCTGATCACCCCGGCCGAGTGGTCCGCCTTCCAGGAGGCCTACGTCGATCTGCTCGCCGACGCCGACGCGGTGGCCCTGTGCGGCAGCCTCCCGCCGGGCGTCCCGGTGGGCGCCTACGCGGGACTCGTCCGCACCGCCCGCGCGGCCGGCGTCCCGGTACTGCTCGACACCAGCGGCGAGCCGCTGCGCCGCGCGGTCGCCGCCCGCCCCGACATCGTCAAGCCGAACGCCGACGAGCTGGCCGAGCTGACCGGCGCCCACGAGCCGCTGCGCGCCACCCAGGACACGCGCCGGCGCGGGGCGCGTGCCGTGGTGGCCTCGCTGGGCCGGGACGGGCTGCTCGCGGTGACCCCGGAGGGCCGCTGGCGCGCCGCCCCGCCCGCCCGGATACACGGCAACCCCACGGGCGCCGGGGACTCGGCGGTCGCGGGGTTGCTGTCGGGGCTGGTGGAGCACCTGTCCTGGCCGGACCGGCTGGCCCGGGCGAGCGCGCTGTCGGCGGCGACGGTCCTCTCCCCGGTGGCCGGGGAGTTCGACCGGCGGGCCTACGAGGAGCTGCTGGGGCGGGTCGCGGTGACCGCGGAGGCCACCGCGGCGTGAACCGCCCCGCGCGGGGCGGCTACTTCACCCAGCCCTTGACCAGCCACAGCTGGTCGAGGTTGGCGTCGCACTGGTTGCCCTGCTCGCAGGAGATCTTGATGGTGTTGGTGCCCTTGTTGAGCTGGACGTAGTTGTACGTCTTCGTCCAGCCCTTGTCGTAGGCGCCCTCGGGGGCGTTGGCCCAGTTCTTCATGTCGACGGGCGTCGACGCGGGGGTGCCGTTGACGCTGAGGGTGGCGGTGGCGTCCTTGCCGGGCACGCCGTAGCCGACGTACAGGGTGTACTTGCCGGTCTCCGGGATGCCGTCGACCTTCCAGGTGACGGAGGCGCCGACGGCGTTGAAGCCGGTCACGTAGAAGCCGCCGTCCGCCTTGGCGCCCTTGATGTCGGAGGCGGTGTGGGCGCCGCCGCCGAGGAGCAGCGTCTTGGCGTCGATGGCCGGCAGCTCCTCCTCGCTCGCCGCGCTGCTGCTGCCCGACGGGCTCGGCTCGGCGCTCTGCGTCGCGGTCGGGGTCGGCGAGGCGTCACCGCCCGCGGAGTCGTCGTCCTTCGAGTCGCTGCTGACCATGGCGATGCCGATGCCGATGACGACGGCCGCGACGACCGCGATCGCGCCGATCAGCAGCCCCTTGGTGTTGGGCCCGCGGCCCCGGCCGCCGCTGCCCTGGCCGGGCAGCGGCTGCTGGGTGGTCGGCGCGCCGCCGGGATAGTTCTCGGGGGCGGCGTAGTGCGCGCTGGGCCTGCCGTACGCGCCCTGCTGCGGCGGGACGCCCTGCCCGTAGGTGGCGTGCTGCTGCCCGCGCGGGCGGTCACCGACCGTGCGCACCCTGCTGACCGAGTTCGGGTAGCCGTAACCGCCGGACGGCGGCTGGGCGCCGTTGGCCTGACCGTCGGCGTAGAGGTAACCGAACGGGTCGTCGTCCTCGGGCGTGCTCGCGCCGTTGTTGCCGGGCGTCATCCCTCGTACTCCTCAAGCAGGTGCGGAACGGGTGCGATGCGGTGGTGAGAGGGCGAGCCTACCCGCTCTGACGCACCCAAACGGGTGACCCGGATCGCAGCACCGCGCTGACCTGCGGTTCATCCGGCACGGCGGTGCTGTTTGGGACGAGATCGTTTCTCGACGTACATACGCTCGTCGGCGGACTTGAGCACTTCGTCCGCGGTCATCCCGCAGTGTGCCCAGCCGATGCCGAAGCTGGCGCCCACCCGGACCGCCCGGCCCTCGGCCCGGATCGGCTGGATGATCTCGTTGCGCAGCCGGACGGCGAGGTCCTGGGCGTCGGCGCGGCCGAGCCCGTCCGCGAGGATCACGAACTCGTCGCCGCCGAGCCGGGCCACGGTGTCACCGTCCCGGACACCGTTGCTGAGCCGGCGGGCCACCTCGATGAGGACGGCGTCGCCCGCGTTGTGCCCGAACCGGTCGTTGATCGACTTGAAGCCGTCGAGGTCGCAGAAGAGCACCGCGAGGCCCTTGGTGCCGTCGTCGTGGTCGCCCACGGGGGCGATCGTGTGGACGTGGTGGTCGTAGACGTCGATCTCGTAGCTGTCGCCGGGCGGGAAGTCGAAGGCGTGGCCGGGCTCGTGGCCGGGGTGGCCGTAGGCCGCGTCGTGGGAGTCGTACGGCCCGGACTGCGGGCGCTGGCAGAGGCGGGCGGAGAGCCGGGAGCGCAGCTCGGCGGAGTTGGGCAGTCCGGTCAGCGAGTCGTGGGAGGCGCGGTGGGCGAGCTGGAGCTCGCGGCGCTTGCGTTCCTCGATGTCCTCGACGTGGGTGAGCAGGAAGCGGGGGCCGTCGGCGGCGTCGGCGACGACGGAGTTGCGCAAGCTGACCCAGACGTAGCTGCCGTCCCGGCGGCCGAGCCGGAGTTCCGCGCGTCCGCCCTCGGCGGAGGTCCTCAGGAGGGTGCCTATGTCCTCGGGGTGGACGAGGTCGGAGAAGGCGTAGCGGCGCATCGCGGAGGCGGGGCGGCCGAGGAGGCGGCACAGGGCGTCGTTGGTGCGCAGGATGCGGCCGTGCTGGTCGCCGCCCATCTCGGCGATGGCCATGCCGGAAGGGGCGTACTCGAAGGCCTGGCGGAAGCTTTCCTCGCTGGCGCGCAGGGCCTGCTGTTCGCGTTCGAGCCGGACGAGGGCGCGCTGCATGTTGGCCCTGAGGCGGGCGTTGCTGATCGCGATGGCGGCCTGGAAGGCGTACATCTGGAGGGCCTCGCGGCCCCAGGCGCCGGGCCGCCGGCCGTTGCGCGGGCGGTCCACGGAGAGAACGCCGATGAGTTCACCGGAGGCGGGGCCGCCCTGGGCGCCGGGGGCGTACATCGGCGCGAAGAGCCGGTCGGAGGGGTGCCACTCGTCCTCGAAGCGGGGGGCGGGGCCCTCGGTGTACCACTGCGGGACGTCGTCGTCGTCGAGGACCCAGCCCTCGGTGTGCGGTATGAAGACCAGGTCGCCCCACTGTTCGCCCATGTTCAGGCGGCGTTCCCAGGAGGTGCGGGAGCCGACCCGGCCGGTGATCAGCGCCTCGGCGGCGGGGTTCCCGGAGAAGGCGGCGACGACCAGGTCGCCGTCGGGCCGGACGAGGTTCACGCACGCCAGCTCGTACCCGAGGGCGGTGACGACGCCGTCCGCGACGGTCTGCAGTGTGTCGGCCAGGCTGCGGGCGGTGTTCATGTCCGCCATGACCTGGTGCAGCTGTCGCAGGGACGCAAGACGGACATACGGCTCCGACTCGGTCTCCATGCTCGCCCTCCCCCCGAGACCTCGCAGCGAATCAAGGGTTCTCTTCGGCGCCTTTTCCGGATGGTGCCTCGTATCTTCCCGCCACTGAATCACAGCGCGCTGCCCACTCGGTACACAGGGTCAACAATTCATGCCCCTTGTGACTCAAGTCACAGTAGAACGTGAACAATTGAGTGGGGTTTCTGCGTTTTTCCCGTGCGTTTACCGAACGCAGGTTTTGCGACGTGGTCGTCCCCTGTCCGCGGTTGTCCGACTCCAGCCCTAGGACCGGCTTCGGGCCGAGGTCCGATGCGGCGTGTTCGCACCGGAGACTAGCGTTTCGAACGTGCTGAAGACTCCCCCCTCCGCCTCCTCCGCCTCGGCCACGCCCGCGGTGCCCGCCCAGCCCTCCCCCGCCGGGCATGCTGAGGGGGTGAGCAACGACGAGTTCCGGGCCGCCATGTCCCGGCTGGCCGCCGGTGTGGTCCTGGTGACCGCGGTGGAGCCGCCGCTGGACCCCGACGACCCCACGGCACCCGGCGGCGAGGACGTCGGCATGACCGCGACCGCCTTCATGTCGGTCTCCCTCGATCCGCCGCTGGTCCTGATCAGCCTGCGCGAGGGCTCCCGCATGGACGACCTGCTCGCCGAGCAGCCGCTGTGGGCGGTCTCCGTCCTCTCCGAGAGCCAGCGGCACATCGCGGGCCGCTTCGCCATGAAGGGCAGGGTCAGCGACCGGCTGCTGTTCGCCGACATCCCCTACCGGCGCGGCGAGGCCTCCGGCGCGCTGCTGGTCGGCGGCGCCCTCGCGACCCTGGAGTGCCGCACCGAGCAGCGGGTGACCGCCGGCGACCACACCCTGGTGATCGGCCGGGTGCTGACGGCGAAGGTGCCGAGCGCGGACGGCGGCCCGCTGGCGTACTTCCGCGGGCGGTACCGGCAGCTGGGCTGAGCCGGCGGCCGGGCCGGTATACCGCCCCTTTCGCCGCCCCGGAATTTCGCTGGCCGGGCGGAACCGCTCCCCGTACGGTGCCCGGATGATCAGTCTGGAAGAGATAACCCCCCGCAATTTCGACGCCGCCACCGGCATCCGCGTCCGCCCCGACCAGGAACACGCCGTCTCCCCGGTGATGCAGTCCCTCGCCGAGGCCTACGTCCATCCCGAGGGCGTCGCCTGGCCCCGCCTGATCACCGACGAGGGCCGCCCGGTCGGCTTCCTGATGGCCTTCCTCGACATCGACTGGCACGGGGACGGCAGCGTCCTGCGCTCCGGCCTGTGGCGGCTGAACATCGCCGCCGGGGAACAGGGCAAGGGTTACGGCCGGTTCGCCGTCGACGCCGTGGCCGCCGAGATCCGCCGCCGCGGCGGCACGGAGCTGTACGTCACCTGGCACCCCGGCCCCGACGGCCCCGAGGGCTTCTACCTGGGCCTCGGGTTCGGCGAGACCGGGGAGGTCAGCGGCGGGCAGACCGTCGGGGTGCTGGACCTGACGTGACGGGGGTCAGGGCACCGGAACGATGTCCACCGCGGCCAGCCGCTCGGGCTCGGTGAAGAACTCGATCACGGCGATCCGGTCCCGTACGACGGTGAAGGCCAGCGCCCGCTCCGGCCGCCCCGCGGCATCCAGGACGACCGCTCCGGGGAGCCCGCCGACCAGCGCGGTGCGCGCGACGCGGGCGGCGTGGGCGAAGCTCGCGGCGCCCCGGGCCACCGCCTCCGCACCCACGTTGACCCAGTTCTCCGCGCGGGCCACCACATCCGGGTCCAGCACCTTCAGCAGCCCGTCGAAATCACCGTCCCGCGCGGCGGCGAGAAACGCGTCCACGACCTCCCGCTGCCGCGCCAGATCCGCGTCCGGCGCCTCGGCCCCGCGCACCCGGCGCCGGGCCCGGCTGGCGAGCTGCCGGGCGGCCGCCGGCGTACGGTCCACGATCGCGGCGATCTCCTCGAACGGCACCCCGAACAGGTCGTGCAGCACGAACGCCAGCCGCTCGGCGGGCGTGAGGGTCTGCAGGACGACGAGCAGGGCGACGCCCACCGAGTCCGCGAGCAGGGCGTCCTGCTCGGGCCCGGCGACGGGCATGGGCTGCCGCTCCGACTCCAGCGGCTCCTCCCTGCGGGAGGAGCGTGAACGCAGCATGTCCAGGCAGACCCGGCCCACCACGGTGGTCAGCCAGCCGCCCAGGTTGTCGATCCCCCGCGACTCCGACCGGCTCAGCCGGAACCACGCCTCCTGGACGGCGTCGTCCGCCTCGGCGAGCGAGCCGAGCATGCGGTACGCGACGGCCCGCAGGTGGGGGCGGTGCGCCTCGAAACGCTCGGCGAGGAAGTCGGTGTCGCTCATGGGGCGCGGCCTCTCGTCGCGGTCGGATCACTCGTCACCGGGATGACGGATCGCGGGGAGGAGATGTGACAGGGCTACGGGGACGTGGCCGCGAGGGCTTGCCCACGGGGACGTGCCTGCTGGGACTTGGCCGCGGGACCGCTCACGCCCAGTTCTGCCGGGAGCGCCCGCGCTTGGTCTCGGAGCGCTGCTTCTTCTCCCGGAGCCGGCGTTCGTTGATCCCGCGCGGGATATGGGTCGGCTTGCGCGGCTTGGGCGGCGGCGCGCTCGCCTCGGCGAGCAGCGCGGCGAGGCGTACGGCCGCCGCCTCGCGGTTGCGCCACTGGGACCGGTGCTCGGAGGCGCGCACGCTGACGACCCCGTCGACCAGCCGCCCGGCCAGCCGCTGCAGCGCCCGCTGCTTCCACACCTCGGGCAGCGCCTCGGTCCGCGCGAGGTCGAACCGCAGCTCGACCTGGGAGTCGCTGGTGTTGACATGCTGCCCGCCGGGCCCGGACGAGCGGGAGAAACGCCACATGAGCTCGGCCTCGGGGAGCGAGACGGAGCCGCGGATGACGTAGGGACCGGACATGCGGTCCATGTTCCCCGTGATGACGGGCTCACGTCATCCGAATATCCGCCCGTGCGGCAACCGGGGTAAAGAAAGTAAAGACTCCAGGAACCTCGCGTACCCCTCTTCGCGTTCATAGGGGTAGCTGTAGCTTCTTGCCGAATGTAAACGAGGAAGGGACTCCCGAACCATGGCTGTAAGCCTGTCCAAGGGTGGCAACGTCTCGCTCACCAAGGAGGCTCCGGGCCTGACCGCCGTCACCGTGGGCCTCGGCTGGGACGTCCGGACCACGACCGGCACCGACTTCGACCTCGACGCCTCCGCGATCGCGGTCAACTCTCAGGGCAAGGTCTACTCGGACGCCCACTTCGTGTTCTTCAACAACAAGCAGACCCCGGACCAGACCATCGTCCACACCGGCGACAACCGCACGGGCGAGGGCGCGGGCGACGACGAGGCCATCAACGTCAACCTGGCCGGCCTCCCGGCCGACGTCGACAAGATCGTCTTCCCGGTCTCGATCTACGACGCGGAGTCCCGCTCGCAGAACTTCGGCCAGGTCCGCAACGCCTACATCCGCATCATCAACCAGGCCGGCGGCACCGAGATCGCCCGCTACGACCTGTCCGAGGACGCGGCCACCGAGACCGCCATGGTCTTCGGCGAGCTGTACCGCAACGGCGCGGAGTGGAAGTTCCGCGCCGTGGGCCAGGGCTACGCCTCGGGCCTCGCGGGCATCGCCCAGGACTTCGGCGTGAACGTCTGAGCCACACGCGCCGACCACCTGCCCGTCGGGCCCCTCGACCTCTGTCGGGGGGCCCGACGGCGCGTGGAACACGACCACGCCGGCATCAGGGCCGGTCGGGGCGGCCCTCGCCGTAGAGCCAGTCTTCCCAGATGACGGTGAAGTCGTGGTCCGGCGCCTGCTGTTCGACGTAGGCGGTGAAGTCCTCGGTGGACGCGTTGCCGTGCCGGTGCTCGGCGGCCCAGCCGCGCAGGAGGCGGCGGAAGGCGGAGTCGCCGACCGTCTGCCGGATCTTGTGCAGGACCATCGCGCCCCGTTCGTACACCGGCCGCCCGGAGATGTCGGCGGCGGTCGGCGGCTTCGCCGGCGGGAAGGCCCAGATCTCCTCGCCGGGCGCCGCGCCGTCGTCGTACGCGCCCTCGTACAGCGCGTCGAAGATCCGCTGGGCGCTGTCCCCGCCCTGCTCCTCCTGCCAGAGCCACTCCGCGTAGGTCGCGAAGCCCTCGTTGAGCCACATGTCCCGCCAGCTCTTCGGCGTGACCGAGTTGCCGTACCACTGGTGGGCCAGTTCGTGGACGAGGAGCGTGACGTCGGGGGTGCCGGGGAAGACGGGGCGGGTCTGGGTCTCCAGGGCGTACCCGGCGGAGCCGAGGGGGGCGACGATCGCGCCGGTGGAGGAGAAGGGGTACGGGCCGAAGGTGCGCTCCGCCCAGGCCATCACCTCGGGGAGGCGGGACAGCACCGCACGGCTCGCGTTCGCCTCCGCCGGGTGCACGGCGCTGTACACCGGCAGGCCGTCCGGCGTCCGGCCGCGCCGGATCTCGTACCGGCCGATCGCGAGCGTCGCGACATAGCTCGGCATCGGCTCGGCGGTGCGCCAGGTGTACGTCGTCCGGCCGCCCGCGGTCCCCTCGCCCGTCGGCTCGCCGTTGGAGACGGCCACGAGGCCCTGCGGCACGGTCACCGAGAGGTCGTACGCCGCCTTGTCGGAGGGGTGGTGGTTGCCGGGGAACCACGCCATCGAGCCGACCGGTTCGCCGAGCGCCAGCGCCCCGTCGGCGGTGGGCAGCCAGCCCTCCGCGGAGCCGTCGGGGTCGTTGATCGTGACCGGGGTGCCCGAGTAGCGCACCGTGACGCGGAAGGCCGCGCCCTCGTCGAGTTCCTCGCGCGGGCGGACGGTCAGCTCCTGGCCGGTGTGGTTCCAGCGGGCGGCGGTGCCGTTCACGGTGACGGAACGGACGTCCAGGCCGTCGAGGTCGAGATTGAGGGCCGAGAGCGCCTGGGTGGCCCGGGCCGTGACGATCGCCTGCCCGGTGAGCCGGCGGCTTTCCGGGGTGTAGTCGACGGTGAGGGCGTAGTGGCTGACGTCGTAGCCGCCGTTGCCCGCCTTGGGGAAGTACGGGTCGCGCACACCGGAACCGCCGGGGGTGCCCTCGACACCCCCGCAGGCGGTGAGGACGAGAGCCAGGGACAGAGATCCGGCGACGGGGACAACGGGCACGAAACGGGACACGTGCGTGATCCTATGGCGGGAGGGTTCCGGAGCCGGGCGGCAGCAGATCATCGCTCCGGTACGCGGCGGATTCCGGGGCCGCGCGCCGTGACACCATCGGCTACGTGCTCGACATCGGCTACGCCCTCTCCAACCGCTTCCCGGACCCGCCCCAGACGGACTACCGCCGGGCGGACGTCCACGCTCTGCGGCACGACCTGTTCTGCGGCGATGTGTATCTCGCCGACACCGAGGCCGACCGGGAGTTGTCCACAGCCTGGGGATGGGTGCCGGTGCTCGACTTCGCCTGGGCGCTGTGCGACATCGTGGAGCAGCTGGACCGCGACCCGGCGGGCTCCCGCGCCTCCCGCCCCCAGCACGCGGAGCTCGACTTCACCGAGTCCACCGACCGGATGCTCTTCGAGCGCCGGTTCGGCTGGGTGGACATCGAGTCGGACTGGATGCCGGCCGAGGAGCCGCCCCTGACCTTCTCGCACACCGAACTCCGCCGCGAGGCCCGCGACTTCCTGCACGACCTGATCGCCGACCTGTGCGATCTGCACGAGGACCTCGCGGAGAACCCGGCGATCTGGACGTTGCAGGCGAAGTTCCCCCGGTTGGGGTGAGGAACGGGGTGGGAAGTGCGGCGCGAGGCCGCCTCACACCACCTTCACGCCCAACGCCGCCGCGAACACCCCCGCGAGGTCCATCAGCTGGCCCGGACTGATCACCGCCCCCGACAGCCGGTCCAGTCCCCCGGCGATCTCCAGGGGCTCCGCGCCGCGCAGGTCCACGTCCCTCAGGGTGGCCGCGGTGAAGTCCGCGCCCTTCAGGGCACAGCCCACGAACTCCACGCGCTCCAGCCGCGCACCCCCGAAGTCGGGCTCCACCAGCACGCAGTTCTCGAAGACGACGTCTCTCAGGCGTGCCGTGCGCAGGTTGAGAAAGTCCAGCTTGCCGCCTCGGATCACCACCCGTTCCAGCACCGCGCCGTGCAGTTGCACTCCCCCCAGGCGGGGCTCCGTCACCTCCACGTCCCGCAGCGTCGCCTCGGCCAGGTCGGTGCCGACGCCCTGGACTGCGCTGAGCACCGAGTCGAGGAAGCGGGCGTGTCTCAGCCTGGTCTCCGTCACCGTGCAGGACGCGAGGGCGCAGTCCAGGAAGCGGGCCCCGCCGCCGTCCTGACCGGTGAGGTCCGCCCCGCGGAACTCCAGGCCGTCGTAGTCCCCGTCGGGTTCCAGGCCCGCGCCGTCGTACGGCTCCAGGGGCGGCAGCCGCAGCTCCGGTCGTCGCGCCGGCTTCGGGTCACTCGCGTTCCGCACCATGTCCCCCATGCTCCACCCCGCCACTGACAGTCCCCCTGACCATCCTTCTGGCCATCCCTCTGACCAGGGAAAACGCCGCGATGTCACATTCAGGGCCGGTCCATCGGTCTTAGAGGGAGACAGAGCAGCGACCCTAGGGGAGACCCATGCACCGCATCACCGTCATCGGCGGCGGCTTCGCCGGCCTCACCGCGGCGATCACCGCCGCCGAAGCGGGCGCCAAGGTCACCGTGTACGAGGCGCACCACACGCTCGGCGGACGGGCCCGGACCGCGGAGGGGCCGTACCGCACGAACGAGGGCCCGCACGCGCTCTACAACGGCGGCCCGCACTGGACCTGGCTCAGGCAGCGGGATCTGATCGGCCCGCTCGCCCCGATCCCGCCCCTGGAGGCCGCCCGGCTGCGGCTGCGCCACCACGGCGTGCTGCGCCGCACCCCGCCGTTCGCCATGCTCAAGTTGCTGCGCCGCGGCGCCCGGCAGGCCCCGGTCGACACCGACTTCCTGACGTGGGCGACCGAGCAGGCCGGCGAGGAGGGCGCCCGCGCGGCCGCGCACTACTCCGCCGTCGCCCTCTTCCACCACGACCCGGGCTCCCTGTCCGCGGCCTTCGTGCAGGAACGGCTGCGCCGGGCCACCAAGCTGCCGCCGGAGGCGCACTACCCGCGCGGCGGCTGGGCCAGTGTCATCGACCGGATGGCCGGGCGGGCCTGGAACCTGGGGGTGCGGATCGAGACCCTGTCCCGCGTGGACACCCTGCCCACCGACACGCCCGTCGTCGTCGCCACCTCCCTGGACGCGGCCCGCCGACTGCTCCGGGACGACTCGCTGACCTGGCCGAGCGGCCGTACGGCCCTGATCGACCTGGCGGTGCGCACCCGGCGCGGCGACGCGTTCGCCGTCTCCGACCTGGACGCGCCCGGCTGGATCGAGCGGTTCACCGCGCAGGACCGCACCCTCGCCCCGGCGGGGGAGCAGCTGATCCAGGGGCAGATCCCCATCGCCCCGGACGAGTCCCGCGCGGACGGCATCGCGCGCGCCGAGCAGCTGCTCGACCTCGCCTTCGAGGGCTGGCGCGAGCGCGTCACCTGGCGGCGCGAGGCGATCGCGAACGGCCGTACCGGCGCCGTCGACCTGCCCGGCACCACCTGGCGGGACCGTCCGGCCGTGGACCGCGGCGACGGGGTGTATCTGGCGGGCGACCAGGTGGCCGCGCCGGGCGTGCTGTCGGAGGTGTCCTTCACCAGCGCGCTGACCGCGGTGTCGCTGGCGCTGGGCCGGCACGGATCGAAGCCGCTTGACCTCAAGCATGCTTGAGGTCGGAGAGTCGGGTCCGTCAAAGTCCGCCACCGTCCGCCACCGGACGACAGACCCGACAGCCTCCGGGGGGATCCCATGCACGCCATCCGTCTCCACGCCTTCGGCCCCGCCGAGAACCTCACCTACGAAGAGGTCGAGGACCCCGTCCCCGGCCCCGGGCAGATCCGGATCTCGGTCGCCGCGGCCGGTGTCCACCTGCTCGACACCGCGATCCGCGAGGGCATGCGGGGGCCGCTGCCCGAGCTGCCCGCCCTGCCCACCGTTCCGGGCCGTGAGGTCGCCGGAGTGGTCGACGCGCTCGGCGCGGACGTCGCGGAGTCATGGCTGGGCAAGCGGGTCGTCGCCCACCTCGGCTTCGCGCCCGGCGGCTACGCCGAACTGGCCGTCACCGGCGTCGAGCGCGTCCACGAGGTCCCGGAGAACCTGGACTTCGCACAGGCCGTCGCCATGATCGGGACGGGGCGTACGGCCATGGGGATCGTCCAGTTCGCCGAGCCGGGCCCGGACGACGTGGTGGTGATCCCGGCCGCCGCCGGCGGAATCGGCACCCTGCTCGTGCAGTACGCCAAGAACGCCGGCGCCACCGTCGTCGGCCTGGCCGGCGGCCCCGAGAAGGCCGCCCGCGTCCAGGCGAACGGCGCCGACCTCGCCGTCGACTACAAGGACCCGGGCTGGCCGGAGAAGGTGCGCGCCTGGCTGGGCGGCCGGCCCGCGACGATCGTCTTCGACGGCGTCGGCGGGGACGCGGCCCGCGCGTCCGTCGCCCTGCTCGGGCCGGGCGGGCGGCACATCGTCTTCGGCTGGTCCGGGGAGGGCCTGCACGACGGCTCGGCATACCTGGTCGAGGGCGTCTCCGAGCAGGTGCTGGGCCCGGTGATGATGCAGAAGGCCGGCGGGCCCAACCCGGTCCGCACCCTGGAGCTTCGCGCCCTCGCCGAGGCCGCCGCCGGCCGGCTCGTCCCCGCCGTGCAGCGCTTCCCGCTCGCCGGGGCGGCCGCCGCGCACCGCGCCCTGGAGACCCGGGGGACGACCGGCAAGGTGGTCCTGGAGCCCTGACCACGCGGAGCGTTCACTCAGAGTGAGCGGCCGGGGTGCGGTGCGTACCGTTTCATGGTCTTCTGACCCGCATGAGCGTCCCCCGAGGTGACCCACCCTCCGCCACGACGGCTCCTCCGGCCGCGGACCCCCGCCGCTGGTGGAGCCTGGTGGTCATCGCCATGGCCCAGCTGATGGTCGTCCTCGACTCGACCATCGTGAACATCGCGCTCCCCTCCGCCCAGCGCGACCTGGGCATGACCGACGGCAACCGGCAGTGGGCGATCACCGCCTACACCCTCGCCTTCGGCGGACTGCTGCTGCTCGGCGGCCGGATCGCCGACCTGGTCGGCCGCAAGCGCACCTTCGTCATCGGACTGGTCGGCTTCGCCACCGCCTCCGCGCTCGGCGGCGCGGCCACCAGCCCGGGCATGCTGTTCGGCGCCCGCGCCCTCCAGGGCATGTTCGCCGCCGTGCTCGCCCCGTCCGCGCTCAGCCTGCTCACCACGACCTTCACCGACCCCAAGGAGCGCGGGAAGGCCTTCGGCATCAACTCCGCCCTGGCGGGCAGCGGAGCCGCCATCGGGTTCGTCCTCGGCGGGCTGCTCGCCGAGTACCTCGGCTGGCGCTGGTGCCTGTACGTCAACGTGCTCATGGCGATCGTCGCGGTCATCGGCGCGTACGCCCTGCTGCGCGACCGCCCCGGTCCGAAGGCGGCCCGGCTCGACGTGCCCGGCGTGCTGCTCGGCTGCGGCGGGCTGCTCACGATCGTCTACGGGCTCAGCGAGGCGCAGCCGAGGGGCTGGGCGGACGTCCGGGTGCTCGGCCTGCTCGCCGGCGGCCTTGCCCTGCTCGCCGTCTTCGTGTGGTGGCAGAGCAGGGCCCGTACGCCCCTGCTGCCGCTGCACATCGTCAGGAACCGCAACCGCGCGGGCTGCTTCCTGACCCTGGGGCTGGCCGTGATCGGCATGTTCGGCATGTTCCTGTTCATGACCTACTACTTCCAGGTCGTCCAGGAGTACTCCCCCGTCACGACCGGCCTGGCCTTCCTGCCGCTCACCGGCTCGATCATCATCGGCTCGACCCAGATCTCCGCCCGGCTCATCCCGCGCGTCGCCCCGCGCCTGCTCATGGCCCCCGGCATGCTCCTGGCCACGTCCGGGATGCTGATCCTCACGCGGCTGACGGTGGACGCCGAGTACGCCACCGAGGTCCTGCCCGCGCTGATCCTCGTGGGCCTCGGCATGGGCCTCACCTACACGCCGGTGTTCGCCACCGCGACCGCCGGGGTCGCCCCCCGGGACGCCGGCATCACCTCGGCCACCCTCAACACCTCGCAGCAGGTCGGCGCCTCCCTCGGCGTCGCCCTGCTCAACACCGTCGCCACCACCAGCGCCGCCGGCTACATCGCCGCCCGCCTGACCGACCCGGCCCAGCGCGAGCCGATCACCAGGGAGGGCCTCGTCCACGGCTACACGGTCGCCATCTGGTGGGCCGCCGGCATCATGCTGCTCGCCGGTCTGATCGCCGCCCTGATGGTCACGGGCAAGCCCGCCAGGCGCGGGGCACCGGAGAAGCCGCCGGTGGAGGAGTACGTGGCCTGACCGCGCCGGGCGTGGCCCGACGGCGCCCTCAGTGGCGCCCGGCCACCCGGTCCGCCCACCGCGCCAGCCGTGACGACTCGGCGCTGTGCGTCACGGTCTCCCGCCGGTCGGCCGCGCGGTAGGTGGCGTACATGCCGTGCACACCCAGCCAGCGCAGCGGCTCCGGCTCCCACCTGCGCACCTTGTGCCCGACCCACGGCAGCTCCGTCAGCTCCGTCCGGCCGCCCTGCCCGGAGTCCTGCTGCACCAGGTCCCGCAGCGTACGGCCGGCCAGGTTGGCGGTGGCGACCCCGGAACCGACGTAGCCGCCCGCCCAGCCGAGGCCCGTCGACCGGTCCAGGGTGACGGTCGCGCACCAGTCGCGCGGCACCCCCAGCACCCCCGACCAGGCATGCTCGATCCGCACCCCCGCGAGCTGCGGGAAGAACCCGACCAGGATGTCGCGCAACGCCTCCACGGTCTCCGCCTGGGTGCGCCCGTCGTTGTCCGTCCGCGACCCGAAGCGGTACGGCACCCCGCGCCCGCCGAGCGCGATCCGCCCGTCGGCGGTGCGCTGCGCGTACATGTACGCGTGCGCCATGTCGCCCAGCGTCTCCCGGCCGTCCCAGCCGATCGCCGCCCACTGCTCCTCGGTCAGCGGCTCGGTGGCGATCATCGAGGAGTTCATCGGCAGCCAGGTCCGCCGCTGCCCCTTCAGGGAGGCGGTGAAGCCCTCGGTGCAGCGCAGCACATACGGCGCGCGGACGGTGCCGTACGGCGTCACCGCGTGCTTCGGCCGGATCTCCGTCACCGGTGTCGACTCGTGGATGACCACGCCCAGCGCCTCCACGGCCGCCGCGAGGCCCTTCACCAGCTTCACCGGATGCACCCGCGCCCCGTGCGGCGTCCACGCCGCCCCCACCGCGTCCGCGACCCGGATCCGCCGGGCGGTCTCCCGCGCGCCGTACAGCTCCCGGTCCTTCTCCCCGAAGGCCAGCTCCGCCGCGTGGAAGGCCTTCAGCCGGGCGAGCTGCGCGGGCGTACGCGCCACCTCCAGCACCCCGCCCTTGTGCAGATCGGCGTCGACGCCCTCGGCCTCGGCGACCCGGATCACCTCGTCGACGGTGTCGTTCATGGCCCGCTGGAGCCGTACGGCGGCCTCGTGGCCGTGCAGCTTCGCGTACCGGTCACGGCCCGCGATGCCGTTGTACAGCCAGCCGCCGTTGCGCCCGGAGGCGCCGTAGCCGCAGAACTTCTGCTCCAGGACGGTGATCCGCAGAAAGGGGGCCGCCTTCTTCAGGTAGTACGCGGTCCACAACCCGGTGTATCCGCCCCCGACGATCACCACGTCGGCGGACGCGTCCCCGTCCAGCGGCCTCCGCGCCTCCGGGAAGCCGTCGGACGCGTACCAGAAGGAGACTCCGCCGTTCACGACACCGCTGCTCATGGCCCCGGACGGTAACCCGCGCGGAGCGCCGCTGTCTCCTTCGGATTCCGTGGAACCGGGGCTCCTCAGGGGCCCGTAATTCAGGTGAGGGCCCGCACGCGCGCGCGTAGTGTCGCTTGACGTGATCCATGTCCCGGAGGAACTCGCCGCGTCCCAGGAGAAGTTCAACGGCGACGAGGGCCGCGCCTTCATCGCCCGGCTGCCGGAGCTGGCCGAGACCTTCCTGGAGCGCTGGGAGCTGCGGCTGGACGGGCCCTCGATGTACGGCTGGTGCGCGCTGGTGCTGCCGGTGCTCCGCGCGGACGGCACCCCGGCCGTGCTCAAGCTCCAGCTCCTGGACGAGGAGAGCGAAGGCGAGCCCGTCGCCCTGCGCGCCTGGAACGGCGACGGCGCGGTCCGGCTGCTGGACCACGACCCGGACACCGGCACGATGCTGCTGGAACGCCTCGACCCGGCCCGGATGCTCTCCCACGTGCCCGACAGCCGCGAGGCCGTCCTGGTCATCGCCCGCCTGCTCGCCCACCTCACCTCCCTCCCCGCCCCGGCGGAGCTGCGCCGCCTCGGCGACATCGCGCACGCCATGCAGGACCAGACCCCGTGGGCCCTGAACCGCATCCCCGACCGGGAGGCGCGGAGCCTGATCGCCGACTGCGCGGCGGCCGTACGCGAGGTCGCCGACGAGCCCGGCGACCGCCTCCTGCACTGGGACCTGCACTACGAGAACGTCCTCGCCGCCGACCGCGCGGACTGGCTCGCCATCGACCCCAAGCCCCTCGCCGGCAACCCCGGCTTCGACCTGCTCCCGGCGATCGACAACCGCTTCGACCCCGACGAGGTCCGCTGGCGCTTCGACGCGATGACCGACGCCCTCGCCCTGGACCGGGACCGGGCCCGCGCCTGGACCCTCGCCCGGGTCCTGCAGAACTGCCTGTGGGAGATCGAGGACGGCCGCCCGCCGGAGGCGGAGCAACTGGAGATCGCCCGGCGACTGCGGGCCGCCCGAAGCTGATCATCGCGAAAGGCCCGGGGCTGACCACAGCCACCGGGCCTCTGCCGGGGAGCCCCCTGTCGGATTCGAACCGACGACCTTCGCTTTACAAGAGCGGCGCTCTAACCAGCTGAGCTAAGGAGGCACGCGCGCGTGCGGTGCACCGCGCCCGTGCAGTGTACCCAGCCCGGTGCCCGCCCCTGTCGAAAATTTCCGCGAAGTTCACAGCCGTCCGGCTACTGACAGAACAGGTGAACGGCAGGTACCGTCCTGACCCAGTTCACGCGTGTGGACTACACCAACCACCTTCCTACAACGGATCGTCCGGCACGTTCCTGCCGGTAGAAGGGGGCCCATTCACCATGGCCACTGTCACGTTCGACAAGGCGACCCGGATCTACCCGGGTTCCGACAAGCCCGCCGTCGACGCCCTCGACATCGAGATCGCGGACGGCGAGTTCCTCGTCCTGGTCGGCCCGTCCGGCTGCGGCAAGTCCACCTCCCTGCGCATGCTCGCCGGCCTGGAGGACGTCAACGGCGGCGCCATCCGCATCGGCGACCGCGACGTCACCCACCTGCCGCCCAAGGACCGGGACATCGCCATGGTGTTCCAGAACTACGCGCTCTACCCGCACATGACGGTCGCCGACAACATGGGCTTCGCGCTCAAGATCGCCGGCGTCAACAAGGCGGAGATCCGGCAGAAGGTCGAGGAGGCCGCGAAGATCCTCGACCTCACCCAGTACCTGGACCGCAAGCCGAAGGCGCTCTCCGGCGGTCAGCGCCAGCGTGTCGCCATGGGCCGCGCCATCGTGCGTGAGCCGCAGGTCTTCCTCATGGACGAGCCGCTGTCGAACCTCGACGCCAAGCTCCGCGTGTCGACCCGTACGCAGATCGCCTCGCTCCAGCGCCGCCTCGGCATCACCACCGTCTACGTCACCCACGACCAGGTCGAGGCCCTGACGATGGGCGACCGCGTGGCGGTCCTCAAGGACGGTCTGCTCCAGCAGGTCGACACCCCGCGCAACATGTACGACAGGCCCGCGAACCTCTTCGTCGCCGGCTTCATCGGCTCCCCGGCCATGAACCTGGTCGAGGTCCCGATCACCGACGGCGGTGTGAAGTTCGGCAACTCGGTCGTGCCGGTGCAGCGTGACGCGCTCTCCGCCACCACCGACAAGACGGTCACCGTCGGCGTCCGCCCCGAGCACTTCGACGTGGCCGGCCCGGACTCCGACCTCGGTGTCGCGGTCACCGTCAACGTCGTCGAGGAGCTGGGCTCCGACGCGTACGTCTACGGCACCGCGCAGGTCGGCGGCGAGTCCAAGGACCTGGTGGTCCGCGTCGGCGGCCGTGAGGTCCCGGAGAAGGGCAGCCAGCTGCACGTCGTCCCGCGCTCCGGCGAGACGCACGTCTTCTCCACGTCGACCGGCGCGCGCCTGTCCGACTGAGCGGAACAACCCCGGGTAATTCACCCAGGTTGACGAAGAGGGCCCCGCAGAGCGCTGCGGGGCCCTTCTCGTTGTCGACAAATACCCCGGCACACCCGCCCATTTCGACCACCGTTCGTCAACTCCACACCCCGGAAAAGGCATCTGCCCGTCCCCCGAACCGGTGACCAAATGTCGCCAAATCATTACCGGGCGCTACCCTCACGAGCGTGAAGCACTCCACCACCCAACAGACGCGACGCGGCCGGGGCCCCGCCCGCCGGATCGGCCGCTCCCTCGCCCTCGTCCTGCCCGTCGTCCTGGTGCTCTCCGGGACCCTCGCGGTGACGCATGTCAACTGGTCGGGGAACCCCGAGGGCTCGGTGCTCGCCGCCTCGGACATCTCGGCCGCCGACGCCTCCACGCGCGCCGACCGCAAGGCCGCCCACGAGGTGCTGCGCGACCAGCTCCTGACCGAGCTGCAGCAGAAGGACCCGGGCGTCGCCCTCACCCACCTCCAGCAGGCCGTGGACGAGCGCCCCTCGCTCGCCAAGCACTGCGTCTCCATCGCCCGCGCCCTCGGCCGCGCCGCGGTGGCCGCCTACGGCCCGACCCGCGCCCAGTCCTACGCCCGCCCGGTCTGCGACACGTCCTTCGCCTCGGGCGTCCTGGCGGCCCACGGCTGAGATGAGGTACGGGGCCGTGTCGGGGAGACACTCCGGCACGGCTCAAGCGCCGTCCAGGGGAACTCGCTCAAGGGGCGCGGGGAACTGCGAACAACCACAGACGGCCCGCACCCGCAAACGCACCGCACCTCCCGAGCTGGTAGGCGCCCGGCCCTTAGAACCCAGCACGTACAGTTCGGCCATGACTGATCCGAACGCCGCCGCCCGCCCCACCCAGGCGGTCATCCTGGCCGGAGGCCAAGGCTCACGGCTGCGCCCCTACACCGACGACCGGCCCAAGCCGATGGTCGAGATCCCCGGGACGGGGACGCCGATCATCGGTCACCAGCTCACCTGGCTCGCGGAAGAGGGCGTCACCGACGTCGTGGTGAGCTGCGGCCACCTCGCCGAGGTCCTCAAGGAGTGGCTGGACGCCGCCGACCTCCCGGTCTCCGTCACCACCGTCGTGGAGAAGGAGCCGCTCGGCCGCGGCGGCGGCCTGAAGTACGCCGCCGCCCACCTGCCCCACCCCGACCGCCCCTGGTACGCCACCAACGGCGACATCTGGACCCGCTTCTCGCTGCGCGAGATGGCCGACTTCCACACCGAGCGGGACGCCGTCGCGACCCTCGCCCTGGCCCGCCCGCGTATCCCCTGGGGCGCCGTCCGCACCGACGGCTTCGGTCACATCACCGACTTCATCGAGGCCCCGCCGTCCACCTTCGAGATCAACGCGGGCGTCTACGTCTTCTCCCCCGAGTTCGCCGCCCTGCTCCCCGAGCGCGGCGACCACGAGCGCACCACCTTCCCGCACCTGGCCCGGGAGCGCCGGCTGGCCGGCTTCCCGATCCCGCACGGCGCGTACTGGCGCGCCATCGACACGGCGAAGGACCTCACTGAGGCGGCGAAGGAACTGGCGGCGCTGGGCCGCTGAGCGCCTCCTCGCCGTACGACGAAGGGGCCCCGCACATCATCGTGCGGGGCCCCTCTGCCGTACGGCGGAGTGCTCGCGGAGCCGCTACCCGAGCAGCCCGCCGACCAGCCCGGGCTGGCCCGACGAGGTCTCCCCGCCGCCCGGCGAGCCGGTGCTGCCGCCGCCGGTGGTGCTGCCGCCGCTGGACGTCGGCCCGGCCGTGGTGCTCGGGGCCTGCTGCGCCGGGGAGGACTGCTGCGGCGGCGCCTGTCCCGCCGTGCCCTGCGTCTGGCTGGGCGCGCCCCCGGTGGCGGTGTCCCGGGTGGCCCCCGGCGTGGTCGCGGCGCCCGCGGTGGGCGCGGCCGAAGTGGCGCCCTGGGTGGGCGAGGAGGTGGTGGCGGACGGGCTGGTGCCGGCCCGGCGCTCGCGGGGCTCCTGCGGCAGCGGCGAGCCGGGCAGCTCGTTGCGCGGCGGCTCGCCGGGGCCGGGCACGACCACCCGGTCGGCGTCGCGTACGGCACCGCCCAGCAGGGAGCCGATCAGCAGGGTCAGCCCGATCATGACGGCGGTGACGAGGGCGCCGCGGCGCAGCACGTACTGCCGCAGCTCCCAGATGTCGGCCCGCGGCCCGAGCCGGCGCCAGGCGAGGCCGGCGAGCCGCCCGTCGACGGAGTACACCGGCGCACCGGCGATGATCAGCGGCGACCAGGCGGCGAGGTAGATGATGTCGGGCGTCTCGTAGGCGGGGACGCTCTTCCAGCTGACGGTGACGAGCAGCGCGGCCGACAGCAGCGCACCGCCCACGGCGGCGACCCGCTGCCAGCAGCCGAAGACCGTCAGCACGCCCACGATGACCTGGGCGAAGGCGATGACGAGCCCGGAGCCGACCGGGTGCTCCAGGGCGAACTGGCGCAGCGGCTCGGCGACTTCCCAGGGGTGCAGGGTGTTGAGCCACTTGACCATGGAGCCGCGCTTGCCGCCGTCGAAGTAGACGGGGTCGCAGAGCTTGCCCATGCCGGCGTAGATGGAGATGAAGCCGAGGAAGATCCGCAGCGGGAGCAGCACGACCCCGAGGTTCATCCGGCGGCCGGGATAGTACGCGTGCCGTGCCGGGTCGCCGCCGTGCCGCCGGCCGCGGGCCTCGCCGTCGGCCGGGTCGGTGTCCGGGTCGCCGTCGAACCGCTCGTCCTCGTAGGGGAGTTCGTCGTAGGCGCCCTCGACGGTCCGCATGTGCGGCAGCAGCCGGGTGCCGTCGCCGGGGGTGCGCTGGGCGCCGACGACGGGAGTCTCGACGGTCTGGTCGAACGCGGTGTAGCCGTCGCCGTCGTAGCCGTCGTATCCGCCGGTCTCGGCCTCGACGCGCGGGATGACCTGGGTGGCTCCGGCGTCGGCGGCCGAGGGTTCCTCGACGGGCCGGACGCCCGCACCGTGCACGGCCTGGAGCAGGCGGTGGGCGCCGGTGTCGTCGGGGGCGGACCTGCCGCTCCAGACCACCGGGCGGCGGCGGGTGCCGGCGGGGGCCGCTCTGCCCGCCGCCGTCCCCACGACGGGGATGCGGGCGGTGTTCTCGGCGGTGGTCATGTGCCGTGCGACCCGCGGGGATTGCGCGCGTCCCGAGGAGGCGCCCAGCTGCACGCGGAAGCTCGCGTGATTGACGATGACCTGCGCCGGATCGCTCGGCACCTTCACCATGCTCAGCGCGGGAGCGTCGTCGAATCCCGACGAGCGGTCCCCCGTGGGTGTGCGGGGTGTTCTGGTGTCCACACTCATCTAACCGAGTGACGTGTGGTTAGGACACTGCTTTGACCCGCCGGATCTGTCCGGACCGCGTCAAGCTTGCCCGGACAGCCCCGAATACGCCTTACGGGTGACTCGTCCGCACACCCGTTCCCGGCGCATCACGCCCGTCGGCGCGCCGCCTCGTACAGCACGATGCCCGCCGCCACACCGGCGTTCAGCGACTCGGCGCCACCCGGCATCGGGATCCGCACCCGGAAGTCACACGACCCCTCCTGTCTGCCGCCCTCGCACGCTACGCGGCTTCGGACGGCTGCGCCGGCCTCCGGCCGACGGCTCCACCTGCCCGAGCCAACCACCGTCAAGCTCGCCGACGCGCGGCCTCGTACAGGACAATGCCCGCCGCGACACCCGCGTTCAGCGACTCGGCGCCACCCGGCATCGGGATCCGCACCCGGAAGTCACACGTCTCGCCGACCAGCCGGGACAGGCCCTTGCCCTCGCTGCCGACGACGATCGCGACCGGCCCCTCCAGCGCCTCCAGCTCGCCCAGCTCGACCTCGCCGTCCGCGGCGAGCCCGACGACCACGACACCGGCCTTCTTGTACTGCTCCAGCGCGCGGGTGAGGTTGGTGGCCCGGGCGACCGGCGTGCGGGCGGCCGTGCCGGCGGAGGTCTTCCACGCGCCCGCGGTCATCCCGGCGGCGCGCCGCTCCGGTACGACGACGCCGTGCCCGCCGAACGCGGAGACGGAGCGCACCACGGCACCCAGGTTGCGCGGGTCGGTCACCCCGTCGAGGGCGACGATCAGCGGGTCCTCGCCCTCCTCGGCGGCGGCGTCGAGCAGGTCCTCGGGGTGGGCGTACTCGTACGGCGGCACCTGGAGGACCAGGCCCTGGTGGTTGAGCCCGTTCGTCATCCGGTCCAGCTCGGGACGCGGCGCCTCCATGAGGTTGATGTTGCCGCGCTCGGCGGCCAGCTGGAGCGCCTCGCGGACCCGCTCGTCGTTGTCGATGAACTGCTGGACGTAGAGCGTGGTGGCGGGCACGCCCTCGCGCAGCGCCTCGAACACCGGGTTGCGCCCGACGACCAGCTCGCTGGTGCCCTTGCCGCCGGGGCGGCGCTGGGTGCGGCCCTGCGCGCGGCGGGCCTTCGCGGCGGCGGCCCGCTGCTTGACGTGCCCCTTGCGCATCTCGGCGGGCGGCGTCGGCCCCTTGCCCTCCAGGCCCCGGCGCCGCTTGCCGCCACTGCCGACCTGCGCGCCCTTCTTGCCGGACATGCGACGGTTGTTCGCGGCCATGACCTACCTGTCTCTGTGGTGCGTCGGATACGTACGTGTATGCAGTGTGCCGCCCGGGGAGCCGGGCGGCACAGTCGATCATCAGGCGCTCAGCGGGAGCCGAGGCTCCAGCGCGGCCCCTGCGGGCTGTCCTCGATGACCAGGCCGGACTGCTTGAGCTGGTCGCGGATGGCGTCGGCCGTCGCCCAGTCCTTGCGGGCCCGCGCGGACTCGCGCTGGTCCAGGACGAGGCGTACGAGGTTGTCGACGACGCTGTGCAGGTCCTCGCCGCGCTCGTTCTCGCCGGCCCAGTGCGGGTCGAGCGGGTCGAGGCCGAGCACGCCGAGCATGGCGCGCACCTCGGCGAGGCGGGCCACCGCGGCTTCCTTGTCGTCGGCGGCCAGGGCGGAGTTGCCCTGCCGGACCGTGGTGTGCACGACGGCGAGCGCCTGCGGCACGCCCAGGTCGTCGTCCATCGCCTCGGCGAAGGCGGGCGGCACCTCGGCGGACGGCTCCACCGCGCCGCCGGCCAGCTCGACCACGCGCTGTACGAAGCCCTCGATCCGCGAGAACGCGGCCTCGGCCTCCTGCAGCGCCTCCTCGCTGTACTCGATCATCGAGCGATAGTGCGGGGTGCCCAGGTAGTAGCGGAGCACGATGGGCCGCCACTTCCTGACCATCTCGGAGACCAGCACCGAGTTCCCGAGCGACTTCGACATCTTCTCGCCGCTCATGGTGACCCAGGCGTTGTGCACCCAGTACCGGGCGAACTCGTCGCCGTAGGCCTTGGCCTGGGCGATCTCGTTCTCGTGGTGCGGGAAGATCAGGTCGAGTCCGCCGCCGTGGATGTCGAAGGCGCTGCCCAGGTACTTGTGCGCCATCGCGGAGCACTCCAGGTGCCAGCCCGGCCGGCCCCGGCCCCACGGCGTCTCCCAGGTCGGCTCGCCCGGCTTGGCGGCCTTCCACATGGCGAAGTCCCGCGGGTCCCGCTTGCCGGTCTCGCCCTCGCCGGAGGGCTGGAGCAGGTTCTCCAGCTCCTGGTTGGAGAGCTGGAGGTAGCCGGGGAAGGACTTCACGTCGAAGTAGACGTTGCCGTCGGCCTCGTAGGCGTGCCCGCGCTCGATGAGCCCGCGCATCATCTCGACCATCTCGGTGACGTGCCCGGTGGCCCGCGGCTCGTACGTCGGCGGCAGGCAGCCGAGCGCGCCGTAGCCGTCGGTGAACGCGCGCTCGTTCTCGTACCCGATCGCCCACCACGGCCGCCCCTGGTCGGCGGCCTTGGCGATGATCTTGTCGTCGATGTCGGTGACGTTGCGGATGAACGTCACCTCATAGCCGCGGTAGGCGAACCAGCGGCGCATGATGTCGAAGTTCAGACCCGACCGGATGTGGCCGATGTGCGGCGCGGCCTGCACGGTGGCACCACACAGGTAGATCGAGACACAACCCTGCTTGAGCGGGGTGAAGTCACGGATCTGCCGGGCGCTGGTGTCGTACAGGCGAATAGTCACCACTCCAGGGTAGTGGGCCCTGGGCAGTGGGTTGCGCCGTACGGCGGTTTCGCCGCGGTCACGTCGTCCGTACGACCAGCGCCGTCGCCACCGCCATCAGGCCCTCCCCGCGCCCCGGGAACCCGAGCCCGTCCGTCGTCGCGCCGGACACCGAGACCGGCGCCCCGGCCGCCTCCGAGAGGAGCTTCTGGGCCTCGTCGCGGCGCTTGCCGATCTTCGGGCGCGGGCCGACGACCTGTACCGCGATGTTGCCGATCCGGAAGCCCGCCGCGCGGACGATGCGGGCCGCCTCCGTCAGCAGGGTCACGCCGGACGCGCCGGACCACTCGGGACGGCCCGTGCCGAAGTGCTGGCCGAGGTCACCGAGGCCGGCCGCGGAGAACAGCGCGTTGCAGGCGGCGTGGGCGACGACGTCCGCGTCGGAGTGCCCGGCCAGCCCCGGCCCCTCGCCCTCCCACTTCAGGCCCGCGCACCACAGCTCGCGGCCCTCCTCGAAGGCGTGGATGTCGGTGCCGATGCCGACCTGGGGCAGCGGCATCTCCACGGGTGCCTCAGAAGCCATCGTTGAGCCTCCTGCGCGCCAGGACCGCCTCCGCAAGGACCAGGTCCAGCGGCCGGGTCACCTTGAACGCCTCCTCGTGGCCGGGCACGACCACGACCTGGACACCCAGCTGCTCGACCATGCTCGCGTCGTCGGTGACGTCGTCGGTGACCGTCTCGTGCGCCCGCACCAGCGTCGCCCGGTCGAAGCCCTGCGGCGTCTGCACCGCGCGCAGCCGCGCACGCGACGGCGTGGCCAGCACCGGCTCCGGCTCGCCGGGCGTCCGCGCGGGCTCGACCTCCTTGACGGTGTCGGCGAGCGGCAGCGCCGGCACCACGGCGGCCGCGCCGGCCCGTACCGCGTCGATCACGGCGTCCACCGTGTCCACCGGCACCAGCGGGCGTGCGGCGTCGTGCACCAGCACGATCTCGTGCCCGGGCGGCACCGCGTCCAGCCCGAGCCGTACGGACTCCTGCCGTGAGTCGCCGCCGGGGACGACGACGAAGTCGGTCCGCTCGGGCAGCGCGTGCGCGTCGAGCAGCGACTTGACCTCGGCGGCGCCGTCGGGCGGTGCCACGACCACGACGAGGGACACCGCGCGGGAGGCCGCCATCGCCCGCACCGCGTGGACCAGCATGGGAGTGCCGTTCAGCGCGCGAAGCGCCTTGGGGGCGCCCGGGCCGAGGCGTACGCCCCGCCCGGCGGCCGGAATCACGGCGGCGACGGAGGCCGCCCCCGGCGAAGGTCGCGAAACGTCAGACATCGTTTCCTGTCAGGTTTGTGTGCTCGGCCTGGTTGGGTATGGCCTGGGGGTACCCCCCGCTCACCGAGCGTGGGGAGTGCCGGGCGCGCAGCCTTGACCGGACCCTTCCGTGACACCGGTCGAGCCGGCAGCCAGGGCCCGGCACGCACAGTACCGGGGGGAGCTCCCCTCGGCGTATGGCGCGTGGCGTGCCGTGAGACGAACATGCCGCAGCGCCCGGCGACGTCGCTTGCGTCATCGGGCACCGCGGCATTTCGGTGTACTGAGATGTACCGGGCTTCAGCGGGCTGCTGCCACGCGTCAGGAGGCGAGAACCTCGTCGAGCAGGGCCTCGGCCTTGTCCTCGTTCGTGTTCTCCGCGAGGGCCAGCTCGCTCACCAGGATCTGGCGGGCCTTGGCGAGCATGCGCTTCTCACCGGCGGAGAGTCCACGCTCGCGCTCGCGACGCCACAGGTCACGCACGACTTCCGCGACCTTGATGACATCGCCGGAGGCGAGCTTCTCCAGGTTTGCCTTGTAACGACGGGACCAGTTCGTGGGCTCCTCGGCATACGGCGCGCGCAGCACCTCGAAGACCCGGTCCAGTCCGTCCTGACCGACCACATCACGCACGCCGACGAACTCCGCATTGTCCGCTGGCACACGCACCGTCAGGTCACCCTGGGCGACCTTCAGCACCAAGTAGGTCTTGTCCACGCCTTTGATCTGGCGAGTTTCGATGGCCTCGATCAGCGCGGCCCCGTGATGGGGATAGACCACGGTGTCGCCAACCTTGAACGTCATGTGACAGGTACCCCTTCCGTGGCTATCCAGGGTAACACGGATACGGCGTCTTCTGAATGGCGTTTTCGCAGGTCAGGGCATATCTCGGGGCTTGACAACAGCAACAGGAACGTGCTTCGCGGGGCCGGCGGAAGAAGGTATTCGCAGGTGGGAGCGGCTGTCCGGGCCGGGCGAAACGGGCACGTCACACGCCGCCGACGCCCGCTCCAAGCGGCCGAACGTCCCGATATGTCCGGTTGCAAGTGCTCGACTTCCGCTACTCCGTTCGGTGCGTGGAGGCGGGTACGAGACGAATCCGGAATTGATCACGCCACTCGCTCACGTCGCCCGGCGTGATCAATTCCGGGGGCGGTCGCGCATTCCTTCACGGAAAATTCGCGCGCCGTCGTCGGCCGTATGCCGAACCGTTTGACCGGGGTCTTACCGGGGGTCTTATGGGAAAGCCGGGCGGTACCCCCCGGCTGAGCGAACCGCGCCCCAGGGGGAGGGTCGGGTGCGGCGGCGCGGGAACGGCTCGGTAACCTGGGGCCGCTGACAGCCACTTAGGGCGGCTTTACAAGGAGAGCTGCCCCTGCGTTCAAGGAGTTGCCGCCGCCGTGAGCAGCAGCCTTCGACGCGGCGCCCTCGCCGCCTCCGCCATCGCGTTCTCGATCGCCTCGCTCGCCGCCTGCGGCGCCGGCAACAACTCGCAGACCCTGGGGATCAAGCCGGACAACGCGGCCACCAGCGTCGGCGACATCAAGATCCAGAACGCCGTCGTCATCACCCAGCCCGACCCCGAGGCGACCGGTCCCGCGGTCGTCTCCGCCACCGTCTTCAACGCCGGCGACAGCGCGCAGACGCTGGAGTCGATCACCGTGGACGGGATGGACCAGCCCGTCGAGCTGAAGCCCGCCGGCGGCAAGGGCGAGCTGACCATCCCGGCCGGCGGCTCCGTCGTCATCGGCGGCAAGGACAACGCCTCCGCCGTGCTGCAGGACGGCGAGGGCCTGACCGACGGCGACGCCCAGAAGGTCACCTTCTCCTTCAGCGAGACCGGTGACGTGAGCCTCCAGGCGTTCGTCGTCCCGGCCGAGAGCTACTTCGCCGAGTGGGGCCCGACCAAGGTTCCCGCCGCCCCGGGCGCCACGCCGTCCGGCGAGGCCACCCCGTCGGGCGCGGCGACCCCGTCCGGCGAGGCGACCGGCCACGCGGGTGAGGGCGCCGGCCACGCCGGTGAGGGCGCCACGGGCACGCCGAGCGGCGCCGCCACCCCGGGCGACGCGGCCTCCGCGTCCGCGCCGGCCGGTGAGTCGGCGGCGGGTCACGACGCGGCCGGGCACTGAGGGTCGTAGACCTCACGGCCGTATCTCACGGCCGTAGACCTCACAGCCGTATGACGAAGGGCGGGGCCTCCGGAGAGGCTCCGCCCTTTCGTGTGTCCGTGTCCGTCCGGCTTTACGGCTCGAACTTGTAGCCGAGGCCGCGCACCGTCACCAGGTACCGCGGGGCGCCCGGGTCCGGCTCGATCTTGGCGCGCAGGCGCTTGACGTGGACGTCCAGCGTCTTGGTGTCGCCGACGTAGTCCGCGCCCCAGACGCGGTCGATGAGCTGCATCCGGGTCAGGACGCGGCCGGCGTTGCGCAGCAGCATCTCCAGCAGGTCGAACTCCTTCAGCGGCAGGTCGACCTTGGAGCCCCCGACGGTGACCACGTGCCGGTCGACGTCCATCCGGACCGGGCCCGCCTCGAGGGCGGCCGGGGCCACCTCCTCCGGCTCGCCGCGGCGGCGCAGGACGGCCCGGATCCGGGCGACCAGCTCACGCGACGAGAACGGCTTGGTGACGTAGTCGTCGGCTCCTATCTCCAGGCCGACCACCTTGTCGATCTCGCTGTCCTTGGCGGTCACCATGATCACGGGGACGTTGGAGCGGCCGCGCAGCTGGCGGCACACCTCGGTGCCGGGCAGGCCCGGCAGCATCAGGTCGAGGAGGACGAGGTCGGCGCCGTTGCGCTCGAACTCGTCGAGTCCGTCGGGCCCGGTGGTCGCGACCGCGACCTCGAAGCCCTCCTTGCGGAGCATGTACGACAGGGCGTCGGAGAAGGACTCCTCGTCCTCGACGACGAGCACACGGGTCACGGAAGGACCTCCGGGGCGGGAAGTGTTTCTTCGTACGGGGGTGCGTCAGGGGACATGCTGCGGGTGCGGCCGTTCTGCCCGCCGCCGGTGGAGCTCTGGTGCGCCCGGTCGCGGGCGGCGCCCGCCTCCGGCAGCCGCAGGGTGAAGGTGGAGCCCTGTCCCTCGGAGCTCCACACCGTGACCTCCCCGCCGTGCGAGGCGGCCACGTGCTTGACGATGGCCAGGCCCAGACCCGTACCGCCGGTGGCGCGGGAGCGGGCCGGGTCGACTCGGTAGAAGCGCTCGAAGATGCGCTCCTTGTCCTTGTCGGAGATGCCGATCCCCTGGTCGGTCACGGCGATCTCGATCATGTCGCCGCCCGGAGCGGTCACCCGGCGGGCGGCGATGCCGACGCGGGTACGGGCGGGCGAGTAGTTCACTGCGTTCTCGACGAGGTTGCCGAGGGCCGCCGCGAGCTGGCCGCGGTTGCCCCAGACGCTCAGGTCGTCGGTGCCGCCGGCGGCCATGGTGATCTGCTTGGTGGAGGCCGCGTGCCGGCAGCGGTCGACGGCCTCGGCGACCAGCTCGTCCACCGCGACCGGCTCGGCGTCCTCCAGCGGGTCGTCGTTCTGCACCCGGGAGAGGTCGATCAGTTCCTGCACGAGGTTGGTCAGCCGGGTCGCCTCGATCTGCATCCGCCCGGCGAACCGCTGCACGGCCTCCGGGTCGTCGGAGGCGTCCATGACGGCCTCGGAGAGCAGGGAGAGCGCGCCGACCGGCGTCTTCAGCTCATGGCTCACATTGGCGACGAAGTCACGCCGTACCGCCTCTATCCGGCGGGCCTCCGTGAGATCCTCGACCAGCAGGAGCACCAGACGGGAGCCGAGCGGGGCGACCCGCGCGGAGACCGCGAGGGCCTCGCCGCGGCCGGTGCCGCGCCGGGGCAGGTCCAGCTCCACCTGGCGTATCTCGCCGTCGCGGCGGGTGTCGCGGGCCATCTGGAGCATCGGCTCCACGGCCAGCTTGCCGCCGCGGACCAGGCCGAGGGCGTACGCCGCCGAGCTGGCCTTGACGACGGCGTCGGCCTCGTCGAGCACGACGGCCGACGAGCGGAGTACGGACAGGACCGTGTCCACGCCGGGCGGGAGGACCGGATCGGTGTGCAGGGAGGTGCGGGTGGGGCGTTTCAGGTCGCGCTCGCTCCAGCGGAACGCCAGCATGGCGATGACGCCGGTCAGTACCCCGGCGATCGCTGCCGCTGCGGCGACCGCCGCGTTCACGTCCATGCATCCAGGTTAGGCATGGTGCGAGGCGTGGCCACAGCCATCCGTGAGGGAGCTAGAACACTCGTCGCCCAGAGTTCACCTAGGAGCCAGTACCGGTTCATTTGGGGTGGCGGAAACGGACGCGTAGGGGACGGAACGTGGGAGCGTGGGGTTGATGACGCGGGTTTTCGGCAAAGGGCCCGGCGGCCCCTGAACTCCCCGGACTCCCCGGAACAACGCACGAGAGGGAACCCTGATGCGGGACGCGTACCACGAGGAACTGGACTCGATCGGCGACGGGCTGGTCGAGATGGCCCGCCTGGTCGGGTCGGCGATCGGGCGCGCCACGACGGCCATCCTCGACGCCGATCTGAAGCTGGCCGAGCATGTGATCGAAGGCGACAAGAAGGTCGACGACCTCCAGCACGACCTGGAGGCCCGGGCCATAGCCCTGCTGGCCCGCCAGCAGCCGGTGGCGACGGACCTGCGGATCGTCGTCACGTCGCTCCGTATGTCGGCCGACCTGGAGCGCTCCGGCGACCTCGCCCAGCACGTGGCGAAGCTCGCCCGGCTGCGCTTCCCCGAGCGGGCGGTCCCGCACGACCTGCACGCCACCATCCTGGAGATGGGCCAGCTCGCCCAGCGGCTGATGGCGAAGGCCGCGGAGGTGCTGGTCACCAAGGACGTCGACCTGGCGCTCCAGCTGGAGCAGGACGACGACGCGATGGACCTGCTGCACCGCACCCTCTTCCAGCACCTGATGGACGACCGCTGGAAGCACGGCATCGAGACCGCCGTCGACGTGACCCTGCTGGGCCGCTACTACGAGCGGTTCGCCGACCACGCGGTCGCGGTCGCCAAGCGCGTCGTGTTCCTGGTGACCGGCGAGCACGCGGACGAGCTCCAGCAGGAGCTGCAGGCGGAGATCCAGCCGGCGGGGACGGAAGGGGCCTGACCCGGCCTGATCGGGCCTGGCGGGGGGCATCGGGCGCCTCGGGGTGCGGCGGGGGCGCGTGCGAGCCACTGTGCGCCGTTGATGCGCCCAGAGAACCGGGCATGCAATGGGCACAGGCTCCAGCCTCGAGGAGGATCCATGGCCGAATCCCCCGGCACCCCCGCCGCGACGCCCGACCCCACGCAGGAACGCCCGACCGAGCAGCCCGCGGAGATCAGGAACCTCATGCTGATCGGCGCCTGCGGCTGCGGCTCGGGCTGCGGCTGCGGGTGCCAGTCGGGCAATCCGTGCCAGTGCGGGTGACCGCGACTCCGTGACCACGTGGAAGGGCCCCCGGCGTGCTGCCGGGGGCCCTTCGGCGCAGCATGGAATGGGACCACGGAAGGGACCAAGGGGAAGGAGGTGGAGGCCATGCCCGAGTTCATGGACGTCCACCACAACATGAAGGGCATCACCGAGGACCAGCTCCGCGACGCCCACCAGGCTGACCTCGCCATAGAGAAGGACGAGAGGGTCCACTTCAAGCAGGCCTGGGCCGATCCGGAGTCCGGAGTCGTCTACTGCCTGTCCGAGGCCCCGTCGGCCGAGGCGGTCCAGCGCATCCACGAGCGGGCCGGGCACAAGGCGGACGAGGTCCACCCGGTGCCGCTGACCATCTAGAGCAGACCCGCAATCCGGAGCAGACCTGCATCCGGAGCAGACCTGCAATCCAGAGCAGACCTGCTGTCGTTCTCCGTACAACCATTCGCCTGTCGCGCAGGTCCAAGAGCGCGGTTGATCACAGCTCAGCACGATCCCAGCACGCTCTTGGACAACGGAGACCCATGCGCGCCAGACGTCCCGCCCTCGCCGCTGCCGTGGCCCTCGCGGCAGCGGTCTGCACACCGCTCTTGACGGCCCCCTCGGCGTCGGCGGCCCCCGCCAAGCTGTCCGACGACTTCAACGGCGACGGCTACCGCGACTTCGTCATGCTCGGCGGCTCGCACGGCAAGGACGGCCGGGTCACCGTCGTCTACGGCACCTCGGCCGGCCCCGGCACCCGCGTCCAGACCATCCACCAGGACTCGGCCGGCATCCCCGGCGCGGTGGAGGAGGGCGACTGGTGGGGTGCCGCCGCCACCACCGCCGACCTCGACCGCGACGGCTACGCCGACCTGGTCGTCTCCTCCCCCGGCGAGGACGCCGGCACCATCCAGTCCCGCGGCGGGCTGACCGTCGTCTGGGGCAGCGCCACGGGCCTCGGCTCCGGCACGGTCTTCAACTCGCCCGTCCCGCAGGAGTACGAGAACCAGGGCGACCACTTCGGTGAGGACCTCGTCTCCGGGGACTTCGACGGCGACGGCGACGTGGACCTCGCGGTGACCAGCAACAGCCGGGCGGGCGTGGTCCTCCTCAAGGGCCCCTTCACCCGCACCGGCGGGAAGAGCGGCTCGGACACCCTGGGCGGCGCCTACGGCTACCTGTGGGCCCCCAACCTGGTCGCGGGCCGCGTCACCGCCGACGGCGCCACCGACCTGTACGTGCTCGGCCTGGACCTCCAGGACGGCAACGACGACACGGACCTGCGGGCCTACTTCCACCGCGGCGGCAGCACCTTCACCCAGCGCGCGGGCGAGCTGCGGGTGCCCGACGACGGCGGCCACCAGGGCGGCGACATCCTCACCATCGGGGACTTCGACAAGGACGGCTACGGCGACCTCGCCATCGGCCGCGGCTACGAGCAGACCGAGGGCGAGAAGGGCTACGTCACCGTCCAGTACGGCGGCTCCACCGGCCCCAACACGGCCCGCAAGCAGGTCACGTTCACCCAGAACACCACCGGCGTGCCCGGCTCCTCCGAGAACGAGGACTACTTCGGCTCGGCCGTCGCCGCCGGTGACGTCAACGGCGACGGCTACGCCGACCTCGCCATCGGCGCCCGCGGCGAGGACCTCGGCACCAAGCGCAACGCCGGCTCGGTCACCGTCCTCCTCGGCCGCGCGGGCGGCCTGTCCGCCACCGGCGCCAAGTCCTACTCCCAGGACACCTCCGGCATCGCGGGCACCCCGGAGACCGAGGACCAGTTCGGCGCCCACCTCAAGCTCACCGACTACACCCGCGACGGCCGCGCCGACCTGATGGTCGACACCAACGAGCAGCTGGGCTACGAGGACCGCTGGGGCCTCGTCCACTTCCTCAAGGGCTCGGGCTCGGGCATCACGACCACGGGGTCGAAGACGTACTCGGTGGACTCGCTGAAGCTGTCGTACTCGCGGATGGGCGGGCCGTTCGCTCGCTGAGCGCGCCACTGATGTCTGTCCGGACATGACGGACATCAGCGTCTGCTTGTGACCGGCGGGGCCGCTCACTACGGTGTGCCCTTTCCTGCGCCCCGCCGTGTACACATCAGGTGGGGCGTCTTCACCCTCGCAAGGGAGCCCCATGCGCAAGCGCGCACTCTTCACCGTGCTGGCCGCCGCGGGCCTGCTGGGCGGATTCACCGGCCCGGCAGCGCACGCGGACGACGGCGTAGGCGACGTACAGATCACCGACGTCTCCGTCAACGGTGACAAGGACATCGTCGTCGGCGTCACCGACAAGACCGTCACGGTGTCCGTGACCGCCACCGACCCGTCGGGCATCTGGGACGCCGACTTCTACCTCTGGCGCGGCCCGGACGGCAGCGACCCCTACTTCAGCGCCACCGACTACGTCACTCCGAACGAGGACACCACGCCCGCGGACTGCGTCGCGTCCAGCGCTACGACCTCCACCTGCTCGAAGACCTTCACCTTCGAGCCGGACTGGTGGGTCACCAACGCCGACGCGGGAACGTGGAAGGTCGGGGTGCACGTGTCCGCCAACGACGGCAGCTGGACGAATCGCTGGGCCCACACCACCACCCGTCTCCAGCGCCTGTCCAAGCTGACCGCCGACGCCGGTCCCGAACCGGTCATCAAGGGCAAGCCCCTCACGGTCACCGGCAAACTCAGCCGGGCCAACTGGGACACCCTCGACTACCGCGGCTACGCCGGCCAGCCGGTCAAGCTCCAGTTCCGCAAGGCGAGCGCGACCACCTACACCACCGTCAAGACGGTCAACACCTCCACCACCGGCACCCTGACCACCACGGTCACCGCGTCCGAGGACGGCTACTGGCGCTGGTACTTCACCGGCACCTCCACCACCCCGGCTGTGAAGGCCACGGGCGACTTCGTGGACGTCCAGTAGGCGAGGGCCCAGCAAGCGCCAAGCCCCCTGTCGGTGCGGGGAACCGCGGGCGGGGGGCTTGACCAGTGGGGCTCGGCGGTCTCATTGCTGCGCCCCTACTGGCATCAGCGGGCAGAGCCCTTCACCTCGCTCGGCCATGCTGGAGCACTACCCCGGCTGCCCGGCCTGCCGGATCGCACAGGACCACCGGGGGGGGGCAGCGGCCCTCTGCTCGACCGGCGACCGGCTCTACGAGGAGTACCGGCAGGCGCGCCGCGGACCCGCCCTTCAGCACTTACAGCCCAGGCCGGGCACCGGTGGGTGCTGAGGGTTCTCGGTTGGTGCTGCGGACACGTCGAAAAGCCCCCCACCCACAGAAACCCGCAGGCGGGGGGCTTGATCAGTACCGCTTACTTCTGCGCGAGCGCACTCGAAAAGCCATGGCTGCCGTCTGGGAGGACGCATACGCTCCCGTGCGCTGAGGCAGGAGGGCGAGATGTCCGACGAAGAGTCCACCGAGCACTACATGCTGCTCTGCGACGACCCGTCCCACGAGGTGGTGCTCATCGACTGCGGGCCCCGCGAGATGGATGTGATCCGAGCAGTGCGCAAGGTGACCGGGCTGAGCTTGTGGCACAGCCGGGTCCTGGCGGAGCCGGAGCCCGGAGAGCGCACGGCCCCGTCGCCCTGACGGCCCGCAGGCGGCCCCAGAGTGCGAACAAGCCCCCTACCAGCGGGGAACCCACAGGCAGGGGGCTTGTTCGTGGGCGCTTACTTCTTCTTCCCCTGGTTCTTCACAGCCTCGATCGCCGCAGCGGCCGCCTCCGGGTCGAGGTACGTGCCGCCGGGGTTGACCGGCTTGAAGTCGGCGTCCAGTTCGTAGGAGAGCGGGATGCCGGTGGGGATGTTCAGGCCCGCGATGTCGGCGTCGGAGATGCCGTCGAGGTGCTTGACCAGGGCGCGGAGCGAGTTGCCGTGGGCGGCGATCAGGACGACGCGGCCGGTGAGGAGGTCGGGGACGATCGAGTCGAACCAGTACGGGAGCATCCGGTTGACGACGTCCTTCAGGCACTCCGTCTGCGGGCGCAGCTCCGGCGGGAGCGTCGCGTAGCGCGGGTCGGAGAACTGGGAGTACTCGGCGTCGCGGTCCAGCGCCGGCGGCGGGGTGTCGTAGGAGCGGCGCCACAGCATGAACTGCTCCTCGCCGAACTCGGCGAGGGTCTGGGCCTTGTCCTTGCCCTGCAGGGCGCCGTAGTGCCGCTCGTTCAGGCGCCAGCTGCGGTGGACCGGGATCCAGAGGCGGTCCGCGGCCTCCAGGGCGAGCTGGGCGGTGCGGATCGCGCGCTTCTGGAGGGACGTGTGGACCACGTCGGGCAGCAGGCCGGCGTCCTTGAGCAGCTCGCCGCCGCGCGTCGCCTCCTTCTCGCCCTTCGCGGTGAGGTTGACGTCCACCCAGCCGGTGAACAGGTTCTTCTCGTTCCACTCGCTCTCGCCGTGGCGGAGGAGGATCAGCTTGTACGGTGCGTCGGCCATGGCTTCGAGCCTACCTAAGGGGTATGGGGGACGAGGCCCACGCTCCCCGGCCTCCGTCGACCCCCTCGTCACGTCCGGTTAAGTTCCGGTGAACTCCTCCACAACCTTTTCTCACTTTCGCCTGTCTCGTTAACGCAGGACAGGGTGTAGGGCTGAAGAGGAGCACAGAACGTGACCGTGCGTTCCTTTGCGCGGCGGATGCGACCGCGAGTCGAGCGGAAGGCCGCCGAGCGGGTCTGGCAGCTGCGCACCATGCGGCGGCGCCGCAAGGCGGCGGTCACCGATCCGGTGCTGCGTCCGGTGGCGGTGCGCGGCCAGCAGCTCTACGGCCGGGTCGTGTCCCGGTTCACCGCCGCGGAGGCGGCCGCGTCCAACCTGGACATCGTCATCGCGGCGCTGGAGGAGGCCGGGGTCTCGTACTTCCTCGTGCCCACCTCCCGTACGCGCCACATCGTGGGCGTGAACGCCGTCGACCGGGAGCGGTTCCTCACCGCCCTGGAGGCGCGGAACGCGGGCAAGGCCGTGTTCATCGGGCGGCCGCTGCCCGGCGGCCAGCTCAAGCACCCCGCGATGTTCATGGACGGGGTGCTGCCCACGGCACTGCGTTCCGCGCCCGTGCTGCGGATCGGCGAGAACCACCTGGGTCCCGCCGGTCAGCTGCTCGCCGGGCCCGAGCTGGCCTGTGACGTGGAGTTCTGGGAGGACGGCGGCGAGCTGCTGGCCTCCGCCGACGGGCCCCGGCGGCTGGCCAAGGTGCAGCCGCAGGCGTCCGAGGACATCTTCCGGGAGTCACTCGTCACGCCGCGCAACAACGGTCTCACCGACGTCCTGCCCGCCACCGAGCAGCAGCCCGCCACCGTCCGGGTCGGCGAGCGGGAACTGCCGACCTTCGCCCCCTTCACCCTGCCGACCGTGAACCGCGTCACCTTCCCCGTCGACGTCGTCTACACCTGGGTGGACGGCGAGGAGCCGGAGATGCGGGCCAAGCGGGCCCGGTACCAGGAGCGCGGCACCGCCGAGATCCTGGACAAGGAGACCAACGCCTCCCGCTACACCAGCCACGACGAGCTGAAGTACTCGCTGCGCTCGCTCGCGATGTACGCCGACTTCGTCCGGCACATCTACATCGTCACCGACGGGCAGAAGCCCCACTGGCTCGACGACGGCGTCGACGGCATCACCGTCGTCGATCATCGCGACATCTTTCCCGAGGGCGTGCTGCCCGTCTTCAACTCGCACGCGATCGAGACGCGGCTGCACCACATCCCGGGGCTGTCCGAGCACTACCTGTACTTCAACGACGACGTCTTCGTCGGCCGCCGGATCACCCCCGAGCACTTCTTCCACGGCAGCGGGCTGATGAAGATCCCCGTCTCCCCGCTGAAGATCGGCATCGGCAAACCGCACGCCGAGGAGACCGCCACCAACTCCGCCAGCAAGAACGTCCGCCGGCTGCTGCTGGAGAAGTTCGGGCGGATCACGACGAACAACTTCATGCACACCCCGCTGCCGCAGCAGCGCGGGGCGCTGCGCGCGCTGGAGGAGCTGTTCCCGGAGGACATCGCCCGCACCACGGCGTCCCGCTTCCGCTCGCCGACGGACATCGCGATGACGGCCCCGCTGCTCTATCAGTACGCCCTCATGACCGGCCGCGGCGTGCCCGGCAAGTTCAGCTTCCGGTACGTGAACATCAGCCGCCCGGACGCCGAGCGGCGCCTGGCCGACCTGCGCCGCAACCGCCGCTTCGACTTCTTCTGCCTCAACGACGTGGACGTACCGCCGGAGGAGCGCGAGCAGGTCAGCGTCCGGATGCACGCGTTCCTGGAGAACTACTTCCCGTTCCCGAGCCCCTTCGAGAAGCAGAGCTGACGGGGCGGCCCCGGCCATGGACATCCGTCACCGCTTCGCGGCACCGCCGGGCCTGCGGGCCGCGCGGGATCTCGGGGTGCGGCTCCGGATCTGGCTGTCGGCCCGGCTCTGGGCGCTGCGCGCGGTCCGGGCCCGCCGTCGGCTGCGGGCCGCCGTGCCCGGGCTGCGCCGGGTCGCCTGCGGGCCGGTGCGGCTGTACGGCCGTACGGTCGCCGGGTACACCGCGTCGGACGCCGCCGCCACCGATGTGGAGCAGGTGTGCGACCTGCTGGACGCGGCCGGCGTGCCGTACTTCCTGGTCCCCGGCGAGCCCGGACCCGGCGGTCCGCGGCAGGTGATCGGGGTCGCCGAGTCGTACCGCGGGACGGTCCTCGCGCGGGCCGCGCGGCACTTCGCCCGCACCGCCGGGTGGGTCGGCGTCGTCGGTCCGGACGGTGCCGTGACGAGCGCGGTGCTGTGGGCCGACGGGAGGCTGCCGCGGGCGCTGCGGCGGGCGGACGTGCTGCGGACCGGTGTGGTGCGCCTGGGCCCGCAGGGGCAGGTGCTCGCCGGTCTGGAGACGGGGTGCGACATCGAGTTCTGGCGGCACGGCCGGGACCTGGGGAGGGACCCCGCGCATCTCACCGTGCCGGGCGACCGGCTGCCGGACGTCTTCGGAACCGCGCTCGTGGCCCCGCGCCGCAACGCGGTCTCGGAGGTGCTGCCGGTGGCGGCGCAGCGGCCGGCCGAGGTCCCCATGGCGGGACGCCGCGCTGTGCCGACGTTCGCCGCGTTCGCCGAGCCGGGCATCGACGAGGTGTGCTTCCCGGTCGACGCCGTGTACACCTGGGTCGACGGTGACGACCCGGCGATGGCGGCGAAGCGCCGCGCCCACCAGGTGCTGTCCGACAACGTCATCGCCCCGCGCGAGACCGGCGCCTCCCGCTACACCAGCCATGACGAGCTGAAGTACGCGTTGCGCTCGCTGGAGATGTACGCCGGTTTCGTCCGGCACGTCTACCTGGTGACCGACGCGCAGATCCCCGACTGGCTGGACCCGGACGCGGCGGGTCTGACCGTGGTCGATCACCGGGACATCCTCCCGGCGGACGCGCTGCCCGTCTTCAACTCGCACGCGATAGAGAGCCGGCTGCACCGCATACCGGGCCTGTCGGAGCGCTACCTCTACTTCAACGACGACGTCTTCATCAACCGCCCGGTGCGCGCCGAGCACTTCTTCCACGGCAACGGCATCGCCCGGATCCCGCTGTCCCCGCTGAAGCTGGGCGTGGGCGACCCGCACCCGCTGGAGCCGGCGCCGAACTCGGCCGGCAAGAACACCCGCGAGGTGATCCGCCGCTTCCACGGCCGCCGGATCACCCACAAGTCGCTGCACACCCCGCACCCCCAGATCCAGGCCGTGATGCGGGAGATGGAGAGCCTGGGGATCGAGGAGCTGGAGCGGACGTCGTACTCGCGCTTCCGCTCCACCACCGACGTGGCTCCCGCCTCCACGCTGCACCACCACTGGGCGATCGCGACCGGCCGCGCGGTCCCGGCCGACTACCGCTTCCGCTACGTACAGCTGGGCACCCCGGACATGCGGCGGCGGCTGGACCGGCTCGCGGCCGGCGAGGACGTCGACTTCTTCTGCCTGAACGACGTGGACACCGCCCCGGCGCAGCGGGCGGCGGCGCAGGCGGCCATCCGTGCCTTCCTGGAGCGGAAGTATCCGTTCCCGAGCCGCTGGGAACGCGCCGCGCGGATCGCACCCCAGCCATCACGTTTGACGCTTCCTGTTAATTGAGTGGCGTACGCGGCGACGGCGTTCGTAAGTTGTGACGGCTGCTTGAGCCGCTTACAGCTGTGGGGGAACCGCGATGTCACCAGCAACGCTCAGACGTGCCGTCCGGGAGACCGTCTCCGGACTCCCCCGAGAGTTCTGGTGGCTGTGGACCAGCACCCTGGTGAACCGCCTGGGCGCCTTCGTGGCAACGTTCATGGCCCTGTACCTCACCCTCGACCGCGGCTACTCCGCCTCCTACGCCGGACTGGTCGCCGCCCTGCACGGCCTCGGCGGAGTCATCTCCTCCCTCGGCGCGGGTGTGATGACCGACCGCCTCGGCCGGCGCCCCACCCTGCTGATCGCCCAGGCGTCGACCGCCCTGTCCGTCGCGCTGCTCGGCTTCATGCGCGACCCGGTCGCCATCGCCGCCGTCGCCTTCCTGGTCGGCATGGCCTCCAACGCCTCCCGCCCGGCGGTGCAGGCGATGATGGCCGACATCGTGCGCCCCGAGGACCGGGTCCGCGCCTTCTCCCTCAACTACTGGGCGATCAACCTCGGCTTCGCCGTCTCCTCCATGGCCGCCGGTTTCATCGCCGAGACCAGCTACCTCGCCGGCTTCCTCATCGAGGCCGCGATGACGATGGCCTGCGCGATCCTCGTCTTCGTGAAGCTGCCGGAGTCCCGACCGGAGCGCACCCCGGTCGAGAAGGCCGAGGCGGAGGTCGGCCTCGGCACGGTCCTCCGGGACGGCCGCTTCATGAGCGTCGTGGGCCTCTCCTTCCTCATCGCGCTGATCTTCCAGCAGGGCTCGGTCGGACTGCCGGTCGCGATGGGCTCGGCCGGGTTCACGCCCGCGGAGTACGGCATGGCGATCGCCGTCAACGGCGTCCTCATCGTCGCGCTGCAGATCCCCGTCACCCGCTTCATCCAGCACCGCGACCCGCGCCGCCTCCTCGTGATCTCCTCCCTCCTCGCCGGCTACGGCTTCGGCCTCACCGCCTTCGCCGGCTCGGTCGCCACGATCGCCCTCACCGTCTGCGTCTGGACCCTCGCCGAGATCGTCAACGCACCCACCCAAACCGGCCTCGTCGTCCGCCTCTCCCCCGTCCACGGCCGCGGCCGCTACCAGGGCATGTACACCATGTCCTGGTCCGTCGCCGGGCTGGTCGCCCCCCTGATGTCCGGCTACGTCATCGACCGGTTCGGCGCGGAGTGGCTGTGGGGGATGTGCGCGGTGGTCGGGACGGTGGCGGGGCTGGGGTACGGGCTGCTGATGCGACGGCTGCCGGACGAGGAACAGGAGCAGCCCGCCCCGGACCCCGCGCCCGCCTCGCCCAAGGCCGCGACGGAAGCCGTCTAGTCCGCGGTCCCCGGGGGAGGGTCCCATGACCACAAAGCGTCGTTCTCGCTGCCCACAGCCCTCTCGCGCGGTCTGATCACCACCGACCGCCTACCCGCTACGCGCACACTCAAGGGCATGAGCAACGCGACCCGTCGAGCTGAAGAGGCCGACCCCGCACCCTCCCGCGCCGCCGTCGGCATCCGCCTGGGCGGGGTCCGGCTCAGCCGCTGACTAGACGCTGTCACCGGGCCCCCGAACCGCCCGCTCTCCGACGTAGCCGATACGGACTGCTGAACACCTCGCGTCCTGTGCGGCACGATGGAGAAGTAGGTGTGGCACTGGGCCCGTTGGGGCCACCGGGGTGGGAGACGGGGATGGGATGTCCGACGAGTCCGAACTGATCTTCGTCAGCCATGCCGGGCGGGACGACCAGTGGGCGGAGTGGGTCGCCTGGCACCTGGAGCAAGCCGGGTACCGCGTCGAGCTGGGGCTGTGGCACTGGCGGGCCGGCGACGACTTCGTGACGAGGATGAACGCGGCGCTGGAGCAGGCGTCCGCCGTCGTCGCCGTGCTCTCCCCGCACTACTTCGAGCCCGGCCGCTACACCGAGGAGGAGTGGCGGGCCGCCGTCGCCCGCCGGGGCCGGTTCATCCCGCTGGTCGTCCAGCCGCTGGAACAGGGGCAGATGCCCGCGATCCTGTCCTCCCTGATCCGTGTGGACCTGCACGAGCTGCCGGACGAGACGGCGGCGGTCGAGGCGCTGACGGAGGCGGTCCGGGGCCCGGCCCGCCCCGAGCACCCGCCGGTGTATCCGCCGACGGCCGCGCACGGCCCGCAACCCCGCTTCCCCGCCACGGCCGCCACGTCGGCGGTGTGGGAGGTACGGCGCCGGCGCAATCCGCACTTCACCGGCCGCGACGACGTGATCGGCGACGTACGGCGCAAACTGCTCGCCGATCGGCACGCCGCCGTCCAGGCGCTGCACGGCACCGGCGGCGTCGGCAAGACGCAGGTGGCGCTGGAGTACGTGTACCGGTTCGCCGAGCAGTACGACATCGTCTGGTGGATCGACGCGGAGCAGGCCGAGCAGATCCCCGTCCACTACGCCGAACTCGCCGGGCGGGTCGGGGTGGCCAAGCCGGACGCGGGCGTCGAGGCCAACGCCCGCTACGCCCTGGAGTTTCTGCGGTCCCGGGAGCGGTGGCTGATCGTCCTCGACAACGCGGAGGACCCGGACCGGCTGGAGACACTGCTGCCGGACGGGCGCGGGCATGTGCTGATCACCTCCCGGAACCCGGCCTGGGGGAAGATCGTGCCCGGGCTTCAGCTCGGGGTCTTCAGCCGCGGGGAGTCGGTGGCCCACCTCACCGGTCAACTGCCGTCGCTGACCGAGGAACGGGCCGACGCGCTGGCCGAGGCACTCGGCGATCTACCGCTGGCGCTGGCGCAGGCGGCGGGGGTGCTGAGCGACGGCATGCCGGTCGACCAGTATCTGCGCGTGCTGGAGACCAACACCGCTCAACTCCTCGACCACGGAAAGGTCCACGGCTATCCGGCCTCGCTGGCCGCGAGCATCGGCATCGCCCAGAGGCGGCTGAGGGACGGCCATCAGGACGCCTACGCCCTGCTCCGGCTCGCCTCGCTCCTCGGGCCGGAGCCGGTGCCGACGGATTGGCTGGTGGCCGCGCGGCCCCGGCTGTCCACGGTGCCAGGCGATCCGGACGACTTCCGCTGGCCCCAGAACGCCCTCAATCCGCTCGCCCGGTACGGGCTGGCGGTGGTGGTGCCGAACGCACTCCAGGTGCACCGGCTGACGCAAGCGGTCGTACGGCAGGGGGCGATGGGTGCCGGTGACGCGAGGGCGTTGTGGGACGACGTGGCGGCGCTGCTGACGGCCGTCGACCCGGGGGATCCGGAGTTGCCCGAGACGTGGCCAGGTTGGGCGGCGTTGGCTCCGCACCTGATCTCCGGAGCGGAGACGTTTGGCGACCGGGCCCAGCTGCGACCCGTCCTGCTGAAGGCCGCCACCTATCTGGTCCGCAGCGCTCAACCTCAGGCGGCGCGGCAGCTCGCGGAGACCCTGCACAAGACGTGGGCGGCGGCACTCGGCGAGGACGATCCGGACACCCTGCACGCGGCTCACATGGTGACGTGGGCGCTCGACGGCTTGGCGGCCCACGCCGAGGTGCTACCCCTGGTCGAAGATGTCCTGGAAAGGCGCCGCAGAGTGCTCGGCGAAAACCATCCCGACACCCTGCGTTCCTCATACGATCTCGGCATCACCCACGGCCATCTGGGCAGACCCGCCATCTCACATTCCATCCTGCAGGACGTCCTGGCCCGGCGCCGGGCGACGCTGGGCGACGACCACCTGGACACGCTCCGCTCCGCTGACGCCCTGGCCGGGGCCCTGGGCGACCTCGGCCGGCTCGAAGAGGCTCGCCGCGTGACCCTCGACGTCCTGGAACGGCGGCGCAGCGCTTCCGGCGACAACCACCCGCATACCCTCGGGACCAGCGACAACCTCGCAAACTGCCTGAGCTATCTGGGCCAGGGAAAGGAGGCCCACCGCTTGGCGACCGACACGCTCGAGCGATCCCGCGCGGTATTCGGCGACGACCACCCCCAAACCCTCCGCAGTGTCAGGACGCTGGTCACCGTCCTGTTCTCGCTCGGCCGGTTCGCAGAGGCTCACCGTGTGGGGACCGATGCGCTGGAGCGATGCCGCGCGGTGTTCGGAGAGAAGCATCCGCAGACCCTGCGCGCCGCTCATGGCGTTGGATTGGCACTGCTTCACATCGGCCGGTCCGAAGACGCACACCGCATGCTGTCGGATGCCCTGGAACGGCATCGGCAGATGTACGGTGACGACCACCCGCACAGTCTCGACGCGGCGCACAGCCTGGGCCGGGCACTCAACGAGCTCGGCAGGCACTCCGAGGCCGAACAGCTGCTGAGAGCGACCCGAGCGCGTATCCCCCAGGTCATGGGTGACATCCACGCACTCAACCAGGCCGTGGATCTGGCCTTGGCCGACGCACTGGCAGCTCAGGGAAGGCAGTTCGAGGCCCAGAAGCTGAGGGCAGCCGCCAAGCGCAAGTTCAGGTCCTGGTACGGCCGCCGCTAGCCTCCCACCTCCCGCTGCGCGTCGTACAGGTTCGCAGGCCGTACGACACCCTCCGTGCCGTACAGCTCCAGCCGCGCCCCCAACTCCCCCGCGAAGTCCGGCACATCCACCTGGCCGAACTCCCGCACCTCGTTGATCCCGACCGTCGCCGAGTACGGCGCCAGCCCGTCGATCCGGATCATCCCCGCCCGCTGGTTCGTGACCCGGATGTTCCAGTGGGTGAACCGGGCCCCGAACAGCGGGCCCGCGGTCGCGTCGCCGCCGTGGCGGCCCGTGTTGTCGATGGTGATGTCGGTGCGGACGTTGGCGAAGGGGAGGCCGCGGTGGCTGTCGAAGGTGCCTTCCGCCATGTGGCCGCGGGACCAGACGTTGTAGGAGGACAGGCCTTCGACGTTGATGCCGTGGAGCTGGGTGCCGGGCGGGGCCGGGGTCGTGCGGGCGTCGATCGTGAAGTCCTCGACCAGGTTGTCGTGGGAGCCCTCGCGGCAGAAGTACGGGTGGTGCGCGCCCCGGCCGGTCACGCGGGTGCGGCGCAGGCTGCAGGCCGAGGCGGCGACCAGGCCGAAGCCGTTGTCGACGTGCCGGACGGTCACGTCGTCCGCCCAGCAGTCGTACGCGCACTGGAAGACCACGCCGTTGTACCCGGGGTCGAGGAGGTGCGGGGACTGGGGAAGCTCGGGCGCCTCCAGGGTCAGGGACTCCACGCCCGCGCCGGTCAACTCCGGGACGTGCGTGGTCAGTCGCGGGTCCCACGCCGGGCGGAGGTCGAGCGGGAGGGAGCGTTCGAGGGTGACCTCGCGGCCGTGGACGCGGGCGATGCGCACCGGCCATTCGTAGGGGACGTACGACGTCAGCTTCGTCTTCTCGTCCCAGGCGTACGTCTCCGTGCCGGGGCCGTCGCCCGCCATGTGCCTGAGCAGCGTGTGGTCGGGGTCGTCGGCGAGGCGGAGGAGGACGAGGGCGCCGGGGCGGAGACCGGAGGGGTCGGTGACGGTGATCGTCGCCGAGCCCTGGCGGGCCGGGGCGATCGTCGTCAGCGTGCGCCACTCGTCGCGCCGGTTGCCCGTCCAGCCCTCGTACGGCCACTCCTTCGCCCTGACGGCCGCGATCAGGGAGTCCCAGCGGGCCTTCGGCGCCAGCCAGATCAGGCCGCCCGCCCAGGACCAGGCGGACTTGTCGCCGCCGTAGCGGGAGCCGTAGGGGCCGATCAGCTCGCTCAGGGGCCGGGTGGCCCGCAGGGTCGTGCGGCCGCTGCCCGCGCCGCGGAGGACCACGTTCGAGTGGCCGATGCGAAGGACGTCGTCGATGCGGTACGTGCCCGGCGGGAGGGTGACCGTGCCGCCGCCGGCCGCTCCGGCCGCGGCGAGGGCACGGTTGATCGCGGGGGCGGAGTCGGTCACGCCGTCCGGAACGGCACCGAAGGCGCGGGCGTCGGCGACGACCGGGCGGCGGGGGAAGCGGCGGGTGCCCGCGCGGTAGCCGGAGCGGGCTATGTAGGGGATCTGGGGGTGGGTGTACGGGGCGCGGGTGAACTCCCGCCAGATGTCCGGGACTTCGGCGGCCTGAGACGCGGCCGCCGCCGTCACCGGTCCCGCCGCCGTTCCCGCCGTCGCCGCGACCGCCGCCGCGGCGCTCAGCAGGGTGCGTCTGGTGATGCCGTGGTGTCTCGTCGCCTCGCTCATGGCCCGCCGACCCCTTCGTCGATTCATATTCGTGAACGACGTTCAGCTACGCGTCGGCGGTGAGCATGACATGACACTCCCGGGCACGGAAGGGGTCGCGCACGGGTCACGGCGGCCTCGGCCGCTTCGCCCGCACGCGCCATGGCTGAAAACCGTACGCGTCCCTACCCTGTTCACTCATGGACTGGCATGCGTGGCACAACGCGTACGACATCCCCGACTCCTATCTCGTCCGGCGCCTCGCGCTCGTCCAGGAACGCGTCCGGCACGCGCTCGACACCGCTCCGTCCGGGCCCTTACGGGCCGTCAGCCTGTGTGCGGGACAGGGGAGGGACCTGATCGGCGTCGTGGCGGGGCATCCGCGGCGGGAAGACGTCCGGGCGCGGCTCGTGGAGCTGGACGGGCGCAACGTGGCGTACGCACGGCGGGCCGCCGAGGCCGCCGGGCTGACCGGGGTCGACGTCGTCCAGGGCGACGCCGCGCTCACCGACCACTACGCCGACCTGGCGCCCGCCGACCTGGTCCTGCTCTGCGGCGTGCTCGGCAACCTCACCGACGCCGACGTCGAACGCGCCCTCGACCACTGCACCCAGCTGTGCCGCACGGGCGGGACGCTGGTGTGGACGCGAACCCGGCACTACGACACCCAGGTGTGCGCATGGCTGGAGAAGCGCGACTTCGAGCCCGTGTGGGTCTCCGGCCGGGAGGTGCCGTACGGCGTCGGCGCCCACCGTTTCACCGGCACGCCGGGCCCGCTGCCGCGCGGGCGGCGCATGTTCGACTTCGTCGGCTACGACGTGCTGCACGGCAGCGATCTCCTGCCCGTACAGGCGAGTTGAGGGGCGGGACACCGGACATCACCGGAAGACACCCGTCCGCACACGCGTTCGGATAGCGTCGCCGCCATGGAGAACGCACCGGAAGACAGACGGGAAGCACAGGCCACCGCGCACACCCCGCGACTGCGCCGCCTCTCGGCCGCCGTCGTGGGGGCGGCGGCCCTGGTGGCGCTGAGCGTGGGCGTCGCGCTCGCGGCCGGCTCGGAGGGCGAGCCGTATCCCACCCCGACCGCCTCGTACAGCGAGCCGCCGTCCGAGGAGACCCCCGTGCCGCCCGACACCGGCGGCGTGACCGACGGCGGCACGACCGGCGGTGGCGACACCGACGGCGGCAGCACGGGCGGCTGGGACCCGAGCCCCCAGCCCAGCCCCACCGCGCAGCCGAGCGACCCGCCAGTCCCCGACGATCCCGATCCCAGCGAGCCGCCCACCGCCGACCCCTCCGCGCCGGCCGATCTGGAGGAGCTGAACCGGCGCATCGAGGAACTCGACGAGAAGGTCGACCAGTTGCCCACGAAGAAGGAGCTGGCCGACGCCCTGCGCGCCTTCGCCGACGAACTCGACAAGGAGGAGTGACCGAGGCGCGGGTCAGACAGGGGCCGGACGGGCGGGGACTGCCCGTCCGGCGGAGTCGGAGCGTGGCGTCAGCGGACGTCGACGTAGTCGCCCGCGGCGGTCGCGCCGCCCGTCGTCGACGTCTCGCCGAAGCTCCAGCGCCAGTAGCCGTCGGCGGAGGCGGTGACCGTGGTGTTCAGGTAACCGGTGGAGTTCGCCCGCACGTACTTGACCGTCGTGTAGGTGCTGGTGCCCGCCTTGCGGAACTGCAGCTTGGCCAGCTTGTCGCCGAAGCCGACGTAGGCGTCCTTCACCCAGTCCGCGCGCGTGGCACGGCCCGTCACGGTGATCGCCTTGCCCTTGGTCACCGGCTCGGGCGAGGCGTTGACGCTGACCCGTGCCGCGCGCTTGACCTGCACGCTGCCGAAGCCGGTCTGGTACTCCTCGGCCACGATCTTGGTGTCCGTCTTGTCCCACAGCCGCGCCGCGACGGCGATCTTCCAGGTCGTCGCGTCGTTGTTGGAGTCCAGGGTGTACGGCGGGTCGATGTACAGCTCGCCCTCGCAGTCCGCGGAGGTCGGGCTGTCGTCGTAGAACGTGACGCTCGACATGTAGATGCCGCCGTCCTCGGCACCGGCGGCGGCCGTGGTGTCGTGGTACAGGTACGGGAAGGCGTCGACCCTCTCGGGCGTGTAGCCCGAGGGCCAGGTCACGCGGAAGCTGAAATCGGGGGTCTTCTCCTCGCTGATGCCCACGACGATGGGCTTGCCGTTGTTCACGACCAAGTCGGTCACCGTGATGCCGGTGTCCGCCGCCTCCGCGGCCGGTGCGGTGAACGCCACGAAGGCGAGCGCTCCCGCGAGCGCGGCCGCGGTGCCGGTTCTGCCTGTGCGCATGCACAACCTCTTCGCTGGTAGGGCCTACGGCGACTAGACCGCGGCAGGCCCCCGGAGGTTGTACGGCTCAGCCCATCACAGCCGACCGCTCGGCCGGCCCACGCAGCTCCGGCGCGCGTACGTACCGCTCAGCCCGCGTCCGGCCGTACGACCCCCAGGATCGGCATCGAACCGGCCCCCGCGATCGTCACCGTCCGCCCGGGGCGCGGGGCGTGGACGATCGCGCCGTCGCCGATGTACATGCCGATGTGGCTGGCGTCGTCGAAGTAGACGACCAGGTCGCCGGGGCGCATGTCCTCGACGTCGACGCGCGGGAGCTGCTTCCACTGCTCCTGCGAGGTGCGCGGGATCGCGCGGCCGGCACTCGCCCAGGCCTGTGAGGTCAGTCCGGAGCAGTCGAAGGAGTCGGGGCCCTCGGCGCCCCAGACGTACGGCTTGCCTATCTGTGCCGTGGCGTACTTCACGGCCTGCTCGCCCTGGGCGGTGGCCTTGCCGTGGAGGTCGTCGAGGATGCCGGTGTCCAGCCAGTCGTTCTGCGCCTTGCGGGCGGCCTCGCGCTCCAGTTCGGCCAGCCGCTCCTTCTCCTCCTTCTCCAGCTGGGACTCCAGCTTCTCGGCCGCCGCGATCTGCTTCTCGATCCTCTTCTGGGCGGCGGCCTTGGCCTTGCGGTTGGCCTCCAGCTTCTTCCACTGGGCGGAGGCGTCCTCGGCGTACTGCGCCAAGTCCTGCTGGGTGCGCCTGGTTTCCTCGATCAGGTGCTGGGTGGCGCGCTCGCCCTGGAGGATCCGGCCGGTGCCGTCCAGGAACTCGCCGGGGTCGTCGCTGAGCATGAGACGGGCCTCGGGCGGGAGGCCGCCGGAGCGGTACTGGGCGCGGGCCGCGGCACCCGCGCGCTTCTTCAGCTCGGCCAGTTTCTCCTTGCCCTCGGCGATCTTCTTCGCCAGCTCGACGATCTGCTTCGACTGCGTCTCGGCCTTCTCCTCCGCCGCGTTGTAGGCGTCGGTGGCGGACGCCGCCTCGCGGTAGAGCTTCTCGAGCTTCTGGCGGACGGCCTCAAGGTCCTTGCCGGGACCGGCAGTCGGGGAGGGGGAGGCGGAAGGAGTGGGTGTGGGCTGGGGAGCGCTGGAGGCCGCGAACGCCGTGCCGGGTACCGCCAGCACGGTGACCGCGCAGACCACGGCCACAGCCACCGAGATCAAGCCACGCTTGCCCCTTGCCATACCTCTGCCCCCAAACTGATTTACCGTCAGTAACTTACGGACGCCTGAGGGATCGTGCCATGCCGTGGCGCAAAACGACAGAGGCGGTGAATCACTCCCCGATTCCGGCCGCGGTACGACCGTCCCCCCGCCTGTGTGACGAACGACTCACGGAGATCGTTCCGGAGTCCGGCGCGGATCAGCCGCGCGGCGCCAACGCACCCCAGCTCACGGTCACTTCACCCTGCCGCCAGCGCACCGGGCCGTCCGTCACCGGCCAGTCCGCCGTCAGGTCCCGCACCGCGCGGATCCAGCGCTGCCGGGCGCCGTACGAGGCGTAGGGCGCGGCGGCGGCCCAGGCGCGGTCGAAGTCGCGCAGGAAGGCGTGCACCGGCTCGCCGGGGACGTTGCGGTGGATCAGCGCCTTGGGGAGCCGTTCCGCCAGATCCGAGGGGCGTTCCAGGGAGCCCAGGCGGGTGGCGAAGGTGACCGTGCGCGGGCCCTCGGGGCCGAGCGCGACCCACACGTGCCGGCGGCCGATCTCGTCACAGGTGCCCTCGACCAGCAGCCCGCCGCGCGTGCCTGTGGCCGGGTCGGCCGGGGCCAGCCGGGCGCACAGCCGCTCCCAGACGGCGGCGACCTCGGCCTCGTCGTACTGGCGCAGCACGTTGGCCGCGCGGATGAGGTGCGGGCGCTGGGGCACCGGCACCTCGAAGCCGCCGTGCCGGAAGTGCAGCCCCGCCCGCTCGTACGGCTTCGCCGCCGCGACCCGGGCGGGTTCGATCTCGATGCCGACCACGCGCGCGCGTGGAGCCGTGGTCCGCAGCCGCAGCAGCAGCTCGACGGCGGTCCAGGGGGCCGCGCCGTAGCCGAGGTCGACGGCCACCGGATCGGCGGCGCGGCGCAGCTCGGCGCCGTGCGTGGCCGCGATCCAGCGGTCCATGCGGCGCAGCCGGTTGGGGTTGGTCGTCCCGCGCGTCACCGTTCCCACGACGGGGGTCCCCCCGCTCGAGCGCCGAGAGTGGCGGAGGGTCGTCGCGCGGGATGTCATGCATACGAGGGTACGAGGGCAGGCAGCCTCGCGAGGTACGCCCGGCGCGCTCGAACGGTTGAGCGATCTCGGGTAATGATTCGGTAAAGAAGGGTGCGGCGGAAATGGAGTGGCCGGATCCGGTGTTGCCCCCTCGTGGAGGGCCCGCACGTCCTCCCGCAGGCATGCCCGCAGCAAGGAGGAACGGCACGTGAGCCAGTACATCGGCAGGCTCGGACGTCGCTCCCCGGCCACGCCCCCGCGGCTGAGGCTGCACCGCAGGCCCCGCCGCGTCGCGATGCTCTCCGTGCACACCTCCCCGCTGCACCAGCCCGGCACGGGCGACGCCGGCGGCATGAACGTGTACATCGTGGAGCTCGCCCAGCGACTCGCCGCGATCAACATCGAGGTCGAGATCTTCACCCGGGCCACCACCGCCGCCCTCCCGCCCACCGTGGAACTCGCCCCCGGCGTCCTCGTCCGGCACGTCGACGCGGGCCCCTACGAGGGCCTGGCCAAGGAGGATCTGCCCGCCCAGCTGTGCGCCTTCACCCACGGCGTGATGCAGGCCTGGGCCGGCCACCGCCCCGGCTACTACGACCTCGTCCACTCCCACTACTGGCTCTCCGGCCACGTCGGCTGGCTCGCCGCCCAGCGCTGGGGCGTCCCACTGGTGCACGCCATGCACACCATGGCCAAGGTCAAGAACGCCAACCTCGCCGACGGCGACACCCCCGAGCCCGCCGCCCGGGTCATCGGCGAGACCCAGATCGTCGCCGCCGCCGACCGGCTGATCGCCAACACCGCCGAGGAGGCCGACGAACTCGTCCGGCACTACGCCGCCGACCCCGCCAAGGTCGCCGTCGTCCACCCCGGCGTGAACCTGGACCGCTTCTCCCCGGCCGACGGCCGCGCCGCCGCCCGCGCCCGCCTCGGCCTGCCCCAGGACGCCCTGATCCCCCTCTTCGCGGGCCGCATCCAGCCCCTGAAGGCGCCGGACGTCCTCCTCCGCGCGGTCGCCGTCCTGCTGGACCAGCACCCCGAGCTGCGCTCCCGCGTCCTCGTCCCGGTCGTCGGCGGCCCCAGCGGCAGCGGCCTGGCCAAGCCGGAGGGGTTGCAGAAGCTCGCCGCGCGCCTCGGCATCGCCGACGTCGTCCGGTTCCGCCCGCCCGTCGACCAGGACCGGCTCGCCGACTGGTTCCGCGCGGCGTCGGTGCTGGTCATGCCGTCGTACAGCGAGTCGTTCGGCCTGGTCGCCATAGAGGCTCAGGCCTCCGGTACGCCGGTGCTGGCCGCGGCGGTCGGCGGCCTGCCCGTGGCCGTACGCGACGGCCGGACCGGTGTCCTCGTACAGGGCCACAACCCGGCCGCCTACGCGCGCGTGCTGCACGACTTCGCGACCGACCCCACCCTGTCGGACCGTATGGGCGCGGCGGCCGCCGCCCACGCCCGGTCCTTCGGCTGGGAGTCCTCCGCCGCGGCCACCGCCGAGGTCTACACGGCCGCGCTGCAGGCCCACCGGCGTCGCGTACGCTCGCCTCATGGGTGAGGCACAGCAGCGGGCGGCGCAGGTCATCGAGGGTGTCCTGAAGGACGCCGAACTGGAGTGGGAGGGCCCCGAGCCCGGCCACTACGTGGTGAAGCTCCCCGGCACCCGCAAGCTGTCGACGACCGTCTCGCTGATCGTCGGCAGGCACTCCCTGTCCCTGAACGCCTTCGTCATCCGCCATCCCGACGAGAACGAGCCGGGCGTCCACCGCTGGCTCCTGGAGCGCAATCTCAAGCTCTACGGCGTCAGTTACGCCGTCGACCCGCTCGGCGACATCTACGTCACCGGCAAGCTGTCGCTGGCCGCCGTCACCGCCGACGAGCTGGACCGCCTGCTCGGCCAGGTCCTGGAGGCGGCCGACGGCGCCTTCAACACCCTCCTGGAGCTGGGCTTCGCGAGCGCGATCCGGCGGGAGTACGAGTGGCGGGTCTCGCGGGGGGAGTCGACGCGGAATCTGGCGGCGTTCGCGCATCTGATCGAGCGGTCCGCCGACTGAGCGGCCGCACGGCCCAGTTGGTGACCTGGGCCACGTGACCCACTCCACTCTTACGCCGATTCCAAACCCCCGGCCGACGTGACGTTCGTCATCCCCGCTGGTCGGCCGCCCTGTCCAACTGCGGTACGGAACGCGGCATATGACAGCGGCCCGCGGCGACTCGGCGTGCCGTACACCATTCCGCTGCGCCGCCGTCACCCGCTATGGTCCCCGTCGGTGGGTCGAGGTCCCTCGCCCCGCCGTGCCCTCGGGGGGAGGGAAGGAACCCAAGACAATGCCCGTACCCGTACCGCGGCAGAGAGCGATCCCGGCCGTGGAGAGTGGTCAGGCGCCCGCCGCGTCGACAGGCGGCCCCTCCGGAGACTCCGGCGCCCGGGCCCCTCGCAAGGACGACACGGCCCAGAACACCAACACCGCCACCATCAACCACACCAATCTGACCCTGCTGCTGATCGAGGACGACCCCGGCGGCTCGCCGATCGTGCCCGAGCTGCTCGACCAGGCCGGCAAGCCCATCCGGGTGCGCACCGCCCGCAACCTCACCGAGGCCGAGCGGCTGCTCACCGACGACGTCCACTGCATCCTGCTGGACCTCGCGCTGCCGGCCCCCGGCCGGGCGGGCGAGGCCGACGACGAGCTGGCCGTGCTCCGGCATGTGCTGGAGCTCGCGCCCCGGCACGCCGTCCTCGCCCTCACCGCCTCCGGCGACGCCGAGCGCGGCGCCGAGGCGGTCCGCGTGGGCGCCCAGGACTATCTGTTCCGCGACGAGCTGGACGGCCGGCTGCTGGGCCGGGCCATCCAGTACGCCGTCGAGCGCAAGCGCTCCGAGTCGGCCGAGCGCCGGCTCGCCGAGGGACGCCTGCGCGCGCAGGAGAACCGGCGCCTGGAACGCGGCCTGCTGCCGACCCCGCTGCTGGAGGGGTCCTCGCTGCGGTTCGCCGCGCGCTACCGGCCCGGCCGCTCGCGCGCACTGCTCGGCGGCGACTTCTACGACGTCGTACGCACGCCCGACGGCACCGTGCACGCCATGATCGGCGACGTCTGCGGGCACGGCCCGGACGAGGCCGCGCTCGGCGTGGAGCTGCGCATCGCCTGGCGGGCGCTGACGCTGGCCGGGCTGTGCGGGGACGAGCTGCTGAACACCCTCCAGCAGGTGCTGGAGCACGAGCGGTCCGACGACGAGATCTTCGCGACCCTGTGCACGGTGGACATCGCGCCCGACGGCCGCCGCGCGGGCCTGTGCCTGGCCGGCCATCCGGCCCCGCTGGTCGCCCGCCCCGGCCGTGCGCCGCGGCTTCTGCCGTACGACAACAACGGCCCCGCGCTCGGCCTGCTGCCGGGCGCCCGCTGGCCGCGGATGCAGGTGGAGCTGGGCGCCGAGTGGAGCCTGATGCTCTACACCGACGGGCTGATCGAGGGCCGCGTCGGCGAGGGCCGGGAGCGGCTCGGCCAGGACGGCATGGTGGACATGATCAGCCGCCAGCTGGCCGCCGGCCTGAGCGGCGAGGAGCTGCTGCGGGCCGCGGTGAACGAGGTCCGCGAGCTGAACGGCGGCGAGCTGACGGACGACGTGGCGGTGCTGCTGCTGGACCGGGTGCCGTAACCGACGGCACCCGGGGGGTCAGCGGCCGCCGTTGTACGGCCCGTACGGGCCGTCGCTGCTGGAGCCGCGGCGGGGGCGGCCGCCGCCGGGCAGGCCGCGCAGAGCCGGGCGGACGTCGACCATGTACACGATCGTCGCGATCAGGCCGATGATCGGCAGGAACGACAGGATGCCGAAGATCAGGCTGACCACGAGGGCCAGACCCAGGATGATCAGCCAGAACGGCTTGGTCTGCTTGTCCGCCGCGCGGTAGGCGTCCTCACGGCGCGTGGCGGCGTCGACCAGCGCGAAGCCGGTGAAAAGGATCAGGGCCAGGTTCAGCAGCCACAGGAACCCAGCGAAACCCTGCATCAGCACAACGTCCACCACCCGACTCGGCTCGTCCCTTACGCCGTCACCGTACCCGCAACCGGCTCCCGGCTACCCGAACAACGGTCCGGGCACCCCCCGAGTGCCCGGCCGTCCCCGGGGTGCCGTCACTCGGCGGCCGGGGTCGTCTTCTTCGCGGCGGTCTTGCGGGCGGGGGCCTTCCTGGCCGGCGCCTTCTTCGCGGCCGGCGCCTCGGCGGGCCCGTCCTCGACGGCGACGGGCTCGGCCTTGGGCTCAGGGTCCGGCTCGACGGCGACGGCCAGGTCCTCGATGCCCTCGGCGGCCTCGCCGCGCCAGGTCTTCACGGCCTGCTCGCCGTGCTCGGCGACCTTCTCGTAGGTCTCCCGGGCCTTCACGGCGTACTCGGCGGCGACGCCGACCCCGCGCAGGGCGAGGTCCTGGGCGGTCTCGCCGAGCTTCTTCAGGTCGACCTTCTTCAGATCGGCCTCGAGGGCGCCGAACAGCTCGGTGACCTTGGCCTGAATGGTCTCCTGCGTCTCCCTGACCCGGGCGGTGGCCTTCTCCTGGACGGCCTTCGGGTCGGTGTTGCGGACCGCGTCGATACGGGCCGGGGCCTCCGCGCGCAGCTGCTCGACCAGACCCGGCACCTTCTTGGCCTGCTGGAGGGCCAGGTCGGCGGTACCGGCGGCGAAGTAGAGCGGGGTCGGGTCGCTGAGGGTCTTGCGCAGATCGTCGGTGATGGCCATGGTGAGGGTCCTCCCGGATCGATGTTCGATCGCTTTCGGCTGAGGGTGGGCGGTCCGCGGCCGCCGGCCGGTCTTTCCCTGGTCCGGTCAACCGGCCGTCTGCTGCGGACCGGCTTCGCTCTCGTCGTCCGGGGCGGCCTCCCCGTGGCCGTTCTCCTTGCGGAACGAGTCGTAGACCTGGAGCAGCACCTGCTTCTGCCGCTCGTTCAGCGTGGGGTCGGCGAGGATGACCGCCCTGGTCTCGACCCCGTCCCGGTGGTCCCGTTCGGCGTCGAGGATCCCGGCGCGCACGTACAGCGTCTCGGCCGAGATCCGCAGCGCCTTGGCGACCTGCTGCAACACCTCCGCGCTCGGCTTGCGCAGCCCGCGCTCGATCTGACTCAGATACGGATTGGACACCCCGGCCGCCTCGGCGAGCTGCCGGAGCGACAGCTGCGCGTTACGCCGCTGCTCGCGCAGGTACTCGCCGAGATTGCCGACGTTGAGCGATGCCATACGTCCACCATGCCGCACCCCCGCTAACAATTGCAAGCACATCGCTTGCAAAAGTGCGTCGCGCCGCTCCCGGGCGCGGTCAGACGACCCGGAACTCGCTCGTCTGGAGCTCCCGCGGGCCCGCCCCGGGATCGACGTGGACGGTCACCCGGTGCGACCCCTCGTCGAGGCGGCCGAGGCTGACCAGGCCGGTGTCCGGGCAGCCGGGGGCGAGCTGCCCGGAGGTCCACACGGAGGCGACGACGTCGCCGTCGCACTCGACGGTGACCTGGGCGGTGCCGCCGACGTCGCCCACATTGAGCAGGTCGAAGCTGATCCGGGTGCCGGCGTCGTGGTGAGGGACGGCGTGACCGGCGGGGTTGTCCGCGGGATCGGGCATCACCGCGATGCCGCCGTCCGCCAGCTCGAACTTCGCTGACATGGCATCTCCCTCCTCCGGATCCAGCATGGCACGGGCCCGCCCGGGCCGCCCGGCAGGCGGAACACCCGGCGGAGCACCCGGGGGAACACCCACAAAAAAGTGGGTACTTGGCACCGGCCGGCGGCCGTACGAGGCTGTTCGCAGGCGGCCGGGAGCGGTCAGGACGCCGCCGCCGCGAGCCGGTCCAGGCGGCGGTGACCCCAGTCGGAGAGAGGAGCGAGGGCCTCGGACAGTTCACGGCCGAACGCGGTGAGCGAGTACACCGTCTTCGGCGGCAGGACGTCATGCACCTCCCGGTGCACCAGGCCGTCCTCCTCCATCTCGCGCAGTGCCTGAGTCAGCACCTTCTCGCTGAGGCCCGGCAGCTTCCGGCGCAGCTCGCCGGGGCGGTGCGGGCCCGACTCCAGCAGCCACAGCAGGGCCGTCTTCCACTTGCCGTCGATCACCGCGATCGCGGCCGTCACTCCGCAGACATCCAGATCCCGGGCCCGGCTGCGCGTCATCTTCGCCCCATTCATTGTGTTTTGTCGACTTTTACTTCCAGGGACAGCAGGAGCTTCTTCATGTCTACGAACGTCACCGACCCCGCCTCCGCTTCCGTCACCGTCCTCGGCCTCGGCCCCATGGGCCGCGCCCTGGCCGCCGCCTTCCTGGACGCCGGCGTGCGCACCACCGTCTGGAACCGCACCCCGGGCCGGGACGCCGAGCTGGTGGCGCGCGGGGCGGTGAGCGCGGCGTCCGCGGAGGAGGCGGTCGCGCACAGCGGGCTCGTCGTCGTCTGTGTCGTCAACTACGACGCCGCCGACGCCGTCCTGCGCCGCGACGCCGTCACCGACGCCCTCAAGGGCCGCACGGTCGTGAACCTCAGCGCGGACACCCCGGACCGCGCCCGCGACACCGGCGACTGGGCCGCCCGGCACGGCATCCGCTACCTGGACGGCGCGATCATGACCCCGGCGAACACCATCGGCACCCCCGGGGCCGTGTTCCTGTACAGCGGCCCTCAGGACGTCCACCAGGAGCACCGGCCCGTCCTGGACGTGCTCGGCGGCACCCACACCCACCTCGGCGAGGACATCGGCCGGGCGGCGGCGTACGACATCGCGCTGCTGGACGTCTTCTGGACGGCGATGGCCGGCTACGCGCACGCGGTGGCCGTGGCCCGCGCCGAGGGCGTCTCCGCGCGGGAGCTGGCCCCGTTCGCGCAGGGCATCGCCGCGATCCTGCCGCCGCTGTTCGAGGAGTTCGCGGGCGACGTGGACGGCGGCACCTACTCGGGCGAGCTGAACCCGATCACCTCGGCCGTCTCCTCCATGGCGCACATCGTCCACGCCTCCGAGGCGCACGGCATCGACGCGGGCGTGATGCGCGCCGTCGAGGGCCAGGCCCGCCGGGTGATCGGGCTGGGGCACGGCACGGACGGGTTCATGCGGGTCGCGGAGGTGCTGGGGCGCACCCGGCGTCCCTGAGCCACGCCCGCACCACCGCGAGGTCGGCGTCCCTCAGGCCGTACCGGTGGTCCACGCGGTGCAGCAGGGCCGGGCCGGGGTGGTGTGCGGCCACCCAGGCCCGGTCGGCCTCGGTGATCTCGTCGTCGGCCCAGACGAACGGCCGGCCCGCCGCCCACGCGACGATCGGGGCGGTCTTCCCGTGCCGTCCCCCGCGCGGCGGCTCCTCGGCGTCGGCCAGGTCCACGACCGGCAGCGGCGGCAGGCCCAGCCACGGCGCCAGCAGAGCGTTCGCGTCCTCCAGCCAGGTCGTCGCCCAGACCAGGTCACAGCCCAGGCCGAGCAGACGGGGGCCGAGCGCCGGGTCGACGCGGTCCAGCAGGGGGTGGTCGGGGGGCGGGGGGCCGTGCGGGCTGTCGTACGACGGGTACGGCCCTTCACCGCCGAACGGCAGCAGGGTCCCGTCGATGTCGAGGAAGAGGAGTGCGCGCACCCGCACGACCTTAATGACCTTGCCACGCCTGTGACTTCGCGGCTAGCGTCCTTCCCATGACTGCCGGGTCGGCCTTGTGCCGTGAGCGAGTTGGGTGCCCGGCCTCTGAGTGAGGCCGCGGCGGGCCAGAGGCCCGCCTCTCTCTCCGTGAAACACCGCGACCAGCGAACACCACGGAGTGAGGAAGAGACTTGCCCGACACCATCCACGACTTCAACCAACAGATCATCGACGAGTTCCGGGCCAACCGCGGCCGCCTGAGCGGCATGTTCGAGCACGCCCGGCTGATCCTGCTGACCACCACCGGCGCCCGCTCCGGCACCCCGCACACCACCCCCGTCGGCTATCTCCCCGACGGCGCCGAGCGCATCCTGGTCATCGCCTCGGCCGGCGGCTCGCCCCGGCATCCGGCCTGGTACCACAATCTCCTCGCGCATCCCGAAGTGACCGTGGAGGACGGTACGTTCACCTACCGGGCACGGGCGGTCCCGCTGACCGGCGAGGAGCGCGACCAGGCCTTCGCACGGGCCGTGGAGAGCGACCCGGGCTGGGCGGCGTACCAGGAGAAGACCACGCGGGTGATCCCCGTGGTCGGCCTGTACAACATCGCGGACAACGGTCCGGGGGACATCAACGCCGGTTCCATGGGCGAGGCGCTCAAGGTCGTCCACGACGCCTTCCGCCGCGAACTCGCGCTCCTGCGGCAGGAGATGAGCGGCACGGGTTCCACCCTCGGCGCCCAGCTCCGCACCAACTGCCTCACCTTCTGCCACGGCCTGCACAACCACCACACCGGTGAGGACACAGCCCTCTTCCCGTTCCTCGCCGAGCGCCACCCGGAGTCCGCCCCGGCCATCGCGCGGCTGCGCGAGGAGCACGAGCGGGTCGCCGTCCTGGTGGAGGAGCTGCGCCGGGCGGTGGACGGGGCGGCGGCGGACCCGGTGCCCGCCCGCGCGGAGGTCGAACGGCTGGCCGACGAGCTGGAGGCACATCTGGCCTACGAGGAGGAGCAGCTGATCCCGCTGCTCGACTGAGGGCTAGAGCGGCAACGGCCGCCCGTGCACCACCGTCAGCGCCGACACCGCGCGGGTCAGCACCACGTACAGCCGGTGCAGCCCGCGCTCCTCGGCCTCCGCGATCGCCGCCGGTTCGACGGCGACGACATGGTCGTACTCCAGGCCCTTGACCAGGCTCGCGGGCACCACCGCGAGCCGCGCGCCCACCGCGTCCGGCGCCTCGATCCCGGCCGCCGCCAGCGCCTCGCGCACGCGGGCCACGTCCGCGTCGGCCGCGACGACCCCGACGGATCCCTCGCCGTCGAGCGCGTCCCGTACGGCCGCGACGACGGCGCCGGGCACGTCGTCGGTCTCGCGGACGGTCAGCTCGCCGCCCCGGCGCAGGGAGCGCGGCTCCGGGACGGCGACGTCGAGCCGCCGCAGCACCCGGTTGGCGAGGCCGAGCACCGCCGCCGGGACGCGGAAACCGGTGGTCAGCGGGACGACGGCGGCGTCCGGCTTGCCCAGGTGGCGCAGCAGGACGGCCCAGTCGCGGGCCGCCCACGGGGTGGTGCCCTGGGCCAGGTCGCCGAGGACGGTCAGGGAGCCGTAGACCGAGCGGCGGGCGATGGCCCGGCACTCCATCGGGGAGAGGTCCTGTGCCTCGTCGACCACGACATGGCCGTAGCCCTCGGGGTGTTCGATCAGCCCGGCGACCTCGTCGAGCAGCACCAGGTCGGCGGCCGACCAGCGCGCCGACTTCCAGGAGCGCGGCGGGCGCGGCCACAGCAGCGCCTTCTGCTCCTCGGCGTCCAGCAGCCCGTCGGCGGCCCGCGCGAGGGCGTCGGGGTCGGCGAGCAGTCCGGCGACGACCTCCTCGGGCCGCGTCTTCGGCCATACGGCGTCCAGCCACGCCCCGAGCGCCCGGGCCCGCTCGATCCGGCGCGTCCAGGCGGTGGTGCGCGGCCCGCCGCGCCGTTCGGCCTGCGCGCGCAGCACGGCCACCACGCGCGCGCGTACCCGCTCCCGTCCGACGGCGTACGGCGGCTGCTCGGCCCGTACGTCCGCCACGATCGCCCGCAGGTCGCCGGCGGACACCCGCCAGCGGTAGGAGCCGTCCGGCACGGCGAGGGAGCCGGCGAACGCGTCGGGGCACGCGCGCGCGTACAGCGCCCGGCGCAGCACCTCGGCCATCCGGGCGTCGTGTTTCACGGCGTCGGCCCGCTCGTCGTCCGTCCCGGTGACCGGGTGCCGGGCGATCTCGTCCTGGACGGTGGACTGCCGGACACCGGTCTCGCCGAGGGCGGGCAGCACCTCGGCGATGTAGGTGAGGAAGGTGCGGTTGGGGCCGAGGATCAGCAGTCCGCCGCGCCGGATGCGCTGCGGGTGGGTGTAGAGCAGATAGGCGGCGCGGTGCAGGCCGACGGCGGTCTTGCCGGTGCCGGGGGCGCCCTGGACGCAGACCGAGGCGGCGAGGTCGGCGCGGACGAGGTCGTCCTGCTCGGGCTGGATGGTCGCCGCGATGTCCCGCATCGGCCCGACCCGGGGGCGTTCGATCTCCCGGGCGACGATCTCGCCGACCCGGCTCTCGCCGCGGGCGCCCCCCTCCAGGTGTTCGTCCTCCAGGCCGGTCAGATCGGCGGAGTCGCCGCGGCTGCCGGGCGCCCAGCCGAAGCGGCGGCGGACCGCGACGCCCTGGGGGTCGCGGGCGCTCGCCTGGTAGAAGGCGCGGGAGACGGGGGCACGCCAGTCGACGACGAGGGGCGGGGCGGTCGGGGGCTCGGTGATCCGCAGCCGGCCGATGTGGAGCGTCCCGTGCGCCGCCTCGGGAGCGAAGTCGAGGCGGCCGAAGAACAGCGGCCCCTCGGGGAGTTCGCGCAGCTCCTTGGCCTGGCTGCGCAGCCGGTGACCGAGGACTTCGGCGTCGGCGCCGGAGGCGGAGACGTCCTCACCGGTGACGACCTGCTCCTGCGCGCCCTCGACCATGTCGGCGAGGGCGGCCCGGCAGCGGTCGTGATGGGCGCGTTCGAGTCGGAGGGCGTGCTGGAGGGCAGGGTCGGGTGACGTCATTCCATTGAGCGTACTGGATAACGTGACTGAGTTACATTTTTTACTCAGTCAATCGAGGTAGCCCGGCCGCGAGCACGTCGAACGCCCGCTCCGCCGCCGCCACCGCCTCCCCCCGTACGTCCGCCGCGCGCTCCCCCGCCGCCATCCGCCGCCAGTTCTCCTGCGCGAGGATGCGCTGGACGGCGACGATCTGCCCGGCGGCCAGCCGGGCGTCCAGATCGCCGCCCAGGACATCGGCGAGCGCCGCCTCCGAGCGCTCCAGGAGGGTGTGCAGCCGGGCGGCCAGGGCCGGGGTGCCGTAGAGCAGGGTGTGGAAGGCCAGCACCTCGGGATCGTCGTTGAGCCCGGTGACCGGATCGCATCGGTCGAGTCCGGCGAGGAAGTGCCGGCGCAGCGCGGCCAGCGGGGCGAGGTCCGACGCGGCGACCACACGCGCCGCCTCGCCCTCGTGATCGGCGATCCGGTGCAGGACCAGGTCCTCCTTGGCCGGGAAGTACCGGAACAGCGTCGGCTTGGAGATCTCCGCCGCGGCCGCCACCTCGGCCACCGACACCGCGTCGAACCCCTTCTCCAGGAACAGTCCGATCGCGAGGTCCGACACCACCTGGAACATCCGCTGCCGCTTGCGCTCCCGCAGCCCGATCTCAGCCATGGCACGAGCCTACGGTCGTCCCGTGGCCGCTCCTTGACCTCAACTCCGCTTGAGGTCGAAGACTGCACGGGAAACGGTGATCCGACAGGCGGAGGTGGAAGCGGTGCTCACGGCTCAGGTGAAGGAGTTCGGCGGTCCGGAGGTACTGGTGCCGGTGGAGGTGCCCGATCCCGTCCCCGGGCCCGGAGAGGTGGTGATCGACGTCGTCCACGCCGACACGATCTTCGTGGAGACCCAGATCCGGGCGGGCTGGGGCGGCGAGTACTTCCAGGTCGAGCCGCCGTACGTGCCCGGCGGCGGGGTCGCGGGGACGGTACGGGCGCTGGGGCCCGGCGTCGGCGCGGAGTGGCTGGGGCGCCGGGTCGCCGCCTTCGTCGACGGCAGCTACGCCGAGCGCGCGCTCGCCCCCGCCGACGCCCTGACCGCCGTACCGGACGGGCTCGGCCTGCCGGTCGCGGCGGCCCTGGTCCACGACGGGGTGACGGCGATGGGGCTGCTGGAGCGGACCGCCCTCGCGCCCGGCGACCGGGTCCTGATCCTCGGCGCCTCCGGCGGCATGGGCACCCTCCTCGTCCAGCTGGCCCGCGCCCGCGGCGCCCGGGTGGTCGCCGCGGCCCGGGGCGCGCGCAAGCTGGCGCTGGTCCGGCGGCTGGGCGCGCACGAGGCCGTGGACGTCGACACGCCCGACTGGGCGGAGCGGGCCCGCGAGGCCCTGGGCGGCGCCGCCGACGTCGTCCTGGACGGCGTGGGCGGCACGCTCGGCACCGCCGCCCTCCCGCTCACCGCGCCCGGCGGCCGCTTCTCCGCCCACGGCGCCCCGACCGGTGCCTTCGCCGAACTCGACCCGGAGGAGGTGGCCGAACGCGGCATCACGCTGTACGGCATCGCCGACGCCCAGTACCCGCCGGAGGAGGTGCGGCGGCTGCGCGCCCTCGCCTTCGCGGAGGCGGCCCGGCGCGGCATCACACCGGTGGTCGGCGAGGTGGTCCCGCTGGCGGAGGCGGCCCGGGCGCACGCCCTGATCGAGGGGCGCGGGGTGGCGGGCAAGGTGATCCTCGGCATGCGGGGCTGAGCCCCCGTCACCGCTCGCCGCGATGCCACGCCCGCAGCGCCTCGGCGATCCGCTCGCCGTCCGGCACGTCCACCAGCCGCAACGGCTCCCGCGCCCGGCCCAGCGCCCGGCTCACCCGGTCCGCCGCCACGAGGAAGTCGTGATCCCCCGGGCGGTCCGGGAGGGCGAGGGCCGCGCGCATGGTGTCGGGGAAGACGGACTGGGCGTACTCGAAGGCGATGTAGGTGCCGAGGTCGTCCTCCAGGCCCGTGGTGAAGGCGTGCAGTCCGGCCTCCGCCATGGCCCGCGCCCACAGCCGGGTCATGCGCTCCTGCTGCTCCTTGCCGTATCCCATGCGGACGACGTGGGTGGCCAGGTCGTGCAGCGGGTCGCCGTACATCGCCAGCTCCCAGTCGATCACGGTGACACGGCCGCGGCGGGCCACCACGTTGGCGCGGTGGACGTCGGTGTGCAGCAGCGTGAAGGGGCGGGAGGCGAGGCCCCGGTGGCGGGACGGGAACACCGCCATCGCGTCCTCCGGGATGCCCACCGCGTCGAACAGCGCGCCGAACCGGCCCCGGTTGGGCCGGTGCACCCGCCGCTCGGTGAAGCCGGCCAGCCAGTGCAGGAAACCCTCGCTGTCGCCGTCCGCCGGCCAGCCCGAGGGCGGCGGCGGCAGCTCCGCCGCCGGCACCCGCGCGGTCCGCACGAAGAACGCCGCGAACTCCCGCATCAGCCGCTCGTCGACGGGCCCGTCGGGATTCCGCTCGCTGAGCGCCCGCCCCCTCCGGTACCGGTGGACGGAGCGGTCGCCGAGGACGGCCAGACAGCGCGGCACCTCGCGCAGATACCGGCAGACCGCCGCCAGCACCTCCGCCTCCCGCGGCCAGATCCGCGGCACGACCTCCACGGTCGCCAGCGGCACCCGGTACTTCACCCGGGCGTATGGCGCGACGCCCAGCAGCGGGGCGAGCAACAGGCCCGCGCGCAGCACGTAGTTGGTGTTGTGGTGGCCCCGGAGGACCCTCAGCGCCCTGCCCCGGCCGCGGAGCCTGCGCTCCAGAAGGCGCCGTACGAGCGCCTCCCGCACACGGAGAGACACAGGTGACGCAGGTGGCACAGGGGGCATGGCGGGAGGCTAGTGCTCCCGCAGGTCCGGGCCCTGCATCTCCCACAGCGCGTCGAACCACTTCTGCGCCTCCGCGACGAACAGCGCGTCCCGCTCCCCGTGCGCCGCGTGGTGCCGGAACAGCAGCGACTGGGTGCCCCACGCGTCCCACAGCTCGCGCGGCACCGACTCCACGTCCACGGTCCGGCGGGCGGGGATGTAGAACGCGAGCAGCGCCTCGGTGCCGTTGAGGAGATACACCTTCTGCGGCGGGGTGTTCCGGACGGTCCGGAAACGGACGACCGCGGGGATGCCGTGGTCCACGCGCAGGGTGCGGAAGTACTGGCGGAGCACGGTGAGCTGGGCGACGTACTGCGCCACGGACCGCCGGTGCACGGCCTCGTCGACGGCCTCGTCCGCGCCCCAGCCGTCGGCGGGCGAGGGGTAGAGCAGCCGGACGTCCTGGTGCGGCAGCAGGATGCGGGCCTCCACGGACTCGGGCCGGACCGTGCCCGACTCGACCAGGGCCATCGGGGCGTGCATGGCGAGCAGCAGCGTCTCGGCCGTCAGGCAGGCCGCGTCGATCCGCACCCGGGGTTCGGCGAAGGCCGCTTCCAGGCGGGGGGCGAGGGCGACGAGGGTGGGCTGTGGCTCCTCCAGCGTGGCGGGCGGCTCCGCCACCGTGGGGGGGCTGCCCTTGGTGACGTTGGTCAGCCAGCCCTCTTCGTGTAGTCCGCGGAGTGCCTGGCGTACGGTGGCACGCTCCACGCCGAACTCCTCCGCCAGGTCGGCCTGGGTAGGCAGCTTGGTGCCTACTTCCAGCCTGCCCTCGCGGATGCGGCTCCGGAGCGTGTCGGCGATCTCATCGGCTGAGGGCCTTTTGCTGGCGTTCACTGCTGTCTTCTTTCGGCTGCGGGCCGTACGTGGCTGGTCGCGCGCACGCGACGGAGTCGCATATCGATACTGCCCCGCGCCCCTAAGTAAGTTGGCGTTGCCCTCTCAATACACGCAGGACCGGCTCCAGTGAGCCAACCACGTCGCTCGCCCCTGCGTCCCTCAGCAGCCGGGCCTTGCGGTCGTTTCTCGCGTATCCCAGGAAGGGGACACCCGCGCGCCGGGCTGCCTCGTGATCCGTGGGGGTGTCGCCGATGAACAAGGCGCTCGCCGGGGCTGCGGCCAGCGCGTTCAGGGCGCGGTTGAGGTGGTAGGGGTCCGGTTTCAGGCGGTGCAGGTCGGTGTCGCGGCCGTATATGTGCGGTCCGAAGCACCCGGCCAGGCCCCGGCCCGCGAGGTAGGCGCCGACCACCCGCGGGGAGTTGTTGGACGCGACGGCCAGCCGGGCGCCGACGGCGGTCCAGGTGCGGATCAGCGGGTCGGCCCAGGCGGTGGGCATCGCGGTGGCCGTGGCCCGCAGCTCCTCCTGGGTGAGACGTTCCTCCAGCTCCGCCACCACGCCCCGGCCGAGCCGTGCGCGGTCCACGGCCCGCAGCACGACCTGTGGGTCGGGGGTGTGCCGTTCCGCCTCGGTCAGCAGTCCGCGCAGCCCGCGTACGTCGAGCCAGTCCACGAGTTCGCCGGCCACCCCGGGCGCCGGGTGCCCGGCGAAGAGCCGGCAGATGGGTCCGTCGAAGTCCCAGAGCACGACATCGGCGCGGGTGACCAGTTCCCGCAGCCGGTCGGTGGGGTTCGCCGCCGGTCCGGTCCGCGTCGTATCAGAAGTCACTAGGAGAGTGTCAGGTCCCTGGTGATGGTTTCCCAGAGGGCGTCGAACCACTTCTGGGATTCGTCCACGAAGGAGGCGTCCCGTTGTCTGGCGCCCCGGTCGAAGGAGAAGAGCAGCGACTCGGTGCTGAGCACGTCGTAGGTGGGCAGCGGCCCGGCGTCGGTGGGCTCCTCGCGGCGGGCCAGCATGTAGTACGCGATCAGCGCCTCCGAGCCGTTGAGCAGGTAGAGCTTCACCGGCGGGGTGAACGGCAGGGCGCGGAACGACACCCGTACGTCGATGCCGTGCGAGGCGCGCAGCGACTGGAGGTTGTGCCGCAGGACGTGCCCCTGGGCGTTGCGCATGGCGAGCCAGCGCTGGTGGACGGGGTCCGGGTCGCCGTCGCCGGGCTGCTGGTCGACCGGGACGGGGAAGGCCAGGTTGATGTCCCGGGACGGCAGCAGGATGCGGACGTCGATCGACTCGGGGCGGATCCGGCCCTCGTGGATCATGCGGAGCGGTTCGCCCAGCGCCAGCATCAGGGTCTCGGCGGTCAGACAGGCGGCGTCGACGCGGACGTGCGGGGCGGTGAAGGCGTGGGTCAGGCGGGGGGCGAGGCCCACCATCACCGGCTGCGGCACGTCGGCGGCGGACGCGGCGGGGCCGGCGACCCGCGGGGGGCTGCCCTTGGTGACATGGCTGAGCAGCCCGTCCTCGTGCAGGGCGCGCAGGGCCTGGCGTACGGTGCCGCGCTCCACGCCGAACTCCTCGGCCAGCGCGGTCTGGGTGGGCAGCCGGTCGCCCGGCCGGAGCCGGCCGTCGCGGATGCGTTCGCGCAGGCGGGCGGCGATCTCCTGGGCCGAGAGCCGGATGCCGCCGCGCACTGCCACGTTCTCCTGGGTCACAGCCAAACGCTACAACTCAATGCCATCTGGCGGGAGTTGTTTGTCAGTTGTTTATCGATGACCGCCAAGTGGGGACAACTCAGCCAGAGTTGGTCGCCAACTTTCGCCCGTTGTCGCTCGTCGCCAGCGTCCGCCAGGGGGAAACATGCCTGTCCTCGCCCTTCTCGCCGCGGTCTTCGTCGTCGGCATGGAACAGCTCGTCCAGTCGCGGTACGGCGCCACCGGCGTCGCCGGCCTGCTGCTGCTCACCATCGGACTCAAGGCCAAGAGCCCGGCCGTCAGCTCGGTCGGCGCGGTCCTGCTCGCCCTGCTGGTCACCCGCCCGGCCCTGTGACCTCAGCCGGTCAGCCGGAGTTCCGAACTGATCGTCTCCCACAGCGCGTCGAACCACAGCCGCGACTGCTCCACGAAGGCCGCGTCCCGCGGCCCGGCGCCCCGCTCGAAGGAGAACAGCATCGAGCGGGTGCCCTCCGCGTCGTACAGCTGGAGCTGCTCGTGGTCGATCTCCTCCTCGCGGCGCCGCAGCGTGTAGTACGCGAACAGCGCCTCGGCGCCGTTGAGCAGGTACAGCTTCACCGGAGGGGTGAACGGCAGGGCACGGAACGACACCCGTACGTCGATGCCGTGCGAGGCGCGCAGGGCGCGCAGATTGTGCCGGAGCACCTGGCCCTGCGCGTTGCGCATCGCCAGCCAGCGCTCGTGCAGCCGGTCGGCGTCGGCCGGGTCCGCGGGGCCCACCGGCGCCGGGAAGGCGAGGTCTATGGTCCGGGACGGCAGCAGCACCCGGACGTCGACCTTGGCCGGTTTCAGCTCCCCCGCGTGGATGCGGCGCAGCGGCTCCCCGATGGCGAGGGTCAGCGAGACCGAGGTGAGGCACAGCGCGTCGACCTGCACGTGCGGAGCCGCGAAGGCGGCGGCGATGCGCGGGGCGAGGGCGACCGTGGTGGGCTGCGGCGCGGCGCCGGGACCGGCGAGCGGGGCGGCCGGGACGGAGGCCGCGACGGTCGCCGGGCTGCCTTTGGACACATTGGTCAGCAGCCGCTCGGAGTGCAGGATGCGCAGCGCCTGCCGGACCGCCGCGCGCTCGACGCCGAACTCGTCCGCCAGCTGGGCCTGGGTGGGCATGCGCTGGCCGGGCCGCAGCGCCCCCGACACGATCCGGGCGCGCAGCTCGTCGGCCACCTCACGGTGTGACCGGTGTGGCGGCTGTGGCCTCTTCCGCCCATTGGCGGAGGCGTGTTCCGGCTCCACGGCCAAACAGTACAACTTCCCGCCATCTTGCGGCAGTTCCCGCACAGGTGGTTATGAGCCGCTCCCAAGTGGAGATAAGAACAGTCAAGTTGGCCACCAACTTCAGGAACATGGTCAAACTTGCAAGAGGTTGGCCGGACTCCCCTCCGGAGGGGAGCCGGGAGCCCGGCCGGTCGGCACCACCGCACGACAACCACAACTGAAGAGCACGCTACGGATGCGTGAACCCGTCGGTCGGCGAGGAAGGGAGGCTCAGAACGAGTCCGGGCACCAGGGACGCCTGGACGTGCGCAGCAGGGCGTCGGCCACCCGGGCGGCGCCCGCTCGTGTCTCCCGCACCCGCCCCGCGGCCGCCAGCCGCACCGCCGAGTCGTCGCCCAGCCACAGCGCCCCGAGGTCGGACACGTCGAGCGTCAGATCGGCGTCCTCGGAGGTCGCCGTACAGACCCCGCGCCCGTCCTCCGCGACCTCCAGCAGATACCGCCCGCCCGCGAACCCGCCCGCGTCGGCGACCTCCAGCACCAGCCGCCCGGCCCCGGTGTACGTCCGCGCCTCCAGCGCCCGGACGACGTCCAGGATCCGCACCCACAGCCAGTCCGCCTGGGTGGTGATCCGCGCGGCGCGCGCGTCCGGCAGGAACAGCGGCAGCAGATCGTCCGGGGCCCGGCAGCCCGACTTCACCGTGGTGATCCAGTCGATCGAGCACAGGAACCGCCACAGCGCCCGCTCGGCCGCCGGGCTCGCCGCGTCCAGCCACTTCACGGTGGCGGTGTTCAGCGGCTGCTTGGCGTCGCCCCACTTGTCGTCGGCGGTGTACGCCACCAGACCCTCGACCTCGCCGGCCGCCGAGCGGTACACCGCGTAGAACGGCTCCTTCCACTCCGGCCAGACGCGCAGTTCGCCGGTGCCGACCCGCCACCACCGCTCACTGCGGTCCACCGCGCCGGGCGTCGCGCGCCGCACCCGCTCGTACAGCCCGGGGCCCAGCTCGCGCACCTCGGCGCCCTCGACGAGGTCGATCCGCCCGCCGTCCTCGGGCCCGGCCCAGCGCGGGTCGAGCCCGGTACGCGGCACGTCGACGGTCCACTCGGCGACCGTGGTCGCGGGCCCGAAGCCGTACCGGCCGTAGATCGGGTACTCGGCGGCGATCAGCGTCGCCACCACGTCCCCGCGCTCCTTCGCCGCCGCCAGGTCCCGGCCCATCATCCGGGTGAGCAGCCCGCGCCGGCGGTGCGTCGGGGACACGGTCACGTTGGTGACGGCGTTCGCGGCGACCGGGGCGCCGCCGACCGCCGTCAGCTCCTGCGGGAACGACCGCAGCGTCGCCACACACCGGCCGTCGTCGAAGGCCCCGAAGGAGCGCTCCGGGACGATCGCGGCGGCACGGGCGGCGAGCACCTCCTCCGGGAGGGGGTCGCTGTGCAGGAACCCGGTGGCCATGGCCCGCAGCCACTGGGGTGTCTCGTCTTCGGTGATCCGACGTATGTCGAGGTCGTCGCGGTCGCTCATGGCGTCACGGTAGGCGCCCGGAGGGCAACCGGTCGCGCGGATTTCCGGCGCGGCCGCCCCTCACAGCAGCAGGTCGTCGACCTGTGCCTCCCCGTCCCGGTACCGCCGGGCGATCTCCGCGCTGCACTCGTCGGCTGTGCGCTGGAGCTGCTGGCGGCGCCGGGAGACCTGCTGCTCGTAGCGGACCAGCCGCCCGATCCCGTCGGTCAGCTCCGCGTCCGTCCGGGCGTCCAGCGCGGACAGCTCGACCTCGCCCAGCATCTCGGCCGCCAGCCGCCGGTACTCCTCGCTCTGCGGCGTCCCCAGCGTCACATGGCGGGCGGAGGAGCGGTGCCGGGCCGGGGCGTCCTTCAGAATCTCCGGCAGCCGCTCCACCACGGACGCCTCGCCCACGGCCACCACCGACGCCGGCCCGCGCCGCGCCAGCTCCGCGCGGAGGATGTCGATCCGCCCCTGGAGCAGCCGCCGTACATAGCTGAGGTCCGCCTCGTCGCGCTGGGCGTCCCGTCTCAGGGCGCGCAGCTCGGGCAGGCTGAGTGCGGCCAGGTCGTGCTCGGGCGGCTCAGGGAGCAGCGGCGCCCGGCCACCGCCCTCGGCGCCGTCGGGACTCGCGGTGCGCTGGGCGGGCGGCCGCAGGGTCCCCACTTCCTCACCCGTGCTCGGTGTGCTCATGTGCCTCTACCGTCCCCTCGACCGGTGTGTGGGAGCATCGTGCCACCCCAAGTGGCCGCTATGTGACCGAGTGCCCCCGAACGGCCCCAGATGGACGGGTTAGGGAACCGAAAACGGCCACGGCATGATGGTCGTATGCGAGCTGTGGTGCAGAGGGTGGACGGCGCAAGCGTCGTGGTGGACGGCCGGACCGTCGGGGAGATCATCGGCGAGGGCCTGTGTGTGCTGGTGGGCGTGACCCACGACGACACGAAGGAGAAGGCGGCGCAACTGGCCCGCAAGCTCTGGTCCATCCGGATGCTGCACGACGAGAAGTCGTGCAGCGACATCGACGCCCCGCTGCTGGTGATCAGCCAGTTCACCCTCTACGGCGACGCCCGCAAGGGCCGCCGCCCCACCTGGAACGCGGCCGCGCCCGGCGAGATCGCCGAGCCGCTGGTCGACGAGGTGGTCGCCCAGCTGCGGGCGCTGGGCGCGACGGTGGAGACGGGCCGGTTCGGCGCGCAGATGCGGGTGTCGCTGACGAACGACGGCCCGTTCACCGTCCTGCTGGAGATCTGAGGGACTTCTACGGCGCGACGACGACTTCCTGGGCGGCCGCCGTGTCCCCGGCCACCAGCCGGGCGTCCACCGGCACGTTCCGCTTCACCAGGGCGAGGGCGACCGGGCCCAGCTCGTGGTGGCGTACGGAGGTCGTGATGAAGCCGATCTTGCGCCCGTCGGGGCCGTCGTCGGCGAGCCGGATCTCGGTGCCGTGCGCGGGCAGATGGACCTCGCTGCCGTCCAGGTGCAGGAAGACCAGCCGACGCGGCGGCTTGCCCAGGTTCTGCACCCGGGCGACCGTCTCCTGGCCGCGGTAGCAGCCCTTCTGCAGGTGCACGGCGGTGCCGATCCAGCCCAGCTCGTGCGGGATGGTGCGGTGGTCGGTCTCGAAGCCGAGCCGGGGGCGGTGGTGCTCGACGCGCAGCGCCTCGTAGGCGAGGATTCCGGCCGCCGGGCCGGCCTGCTCGGCGAACTCCTCCAGCCGTTCCCGCGGCAGGAAGAGATCACGGCCGTACGGGGTCTGCCGTACGACGACACCCTCCGGGACGTCGGCGATGGAGCCGGCGGGCAGGTGGACGACCGCGAAGTCGGCGGTGCGGTCGGCGACCTCGACCCGGTAGAAGAACTTCATCGACTCCAGGTACTGGAGCAGCGCGTCCTGGGTGCCGGGTTCGATGTGCGCCCAGACCGTCGTGCCGTCGTCGACCAGGTAGAGCGCGTGCTCGATGTGGCCGTGGGCGGAGAGGATCAGCGCCTCGGTGGCCTGGCCCGTGGGGAGTTCGCTGACGTGCTGGGTGAGCAGCAGATGCAGCCAGCTCAGCCGGTCCTCGCCGGAGACCGTGACGACCCCGCGGTGCGAGAGGTCGACGAAACCGGTGCCGTCGGCGAGGGCGCGCTGCTCGCGGAACAGGTCGCCGTAGTGGGCGGCGACGCCTTCGTCCACGCCCTCGGCGGGGACGGCGCCGGGCAGGGACAGCAGGGGGCTCTTCATGGCTCCAAGCCTACGACTCGGTACTTGAACTCTTCAGGGAACAGTCCTCACACCGGCCGAAGATCGCGAAATGCTTCATGTCCGTGTCGAAGCCGAACTGTTCGCGCAGCTTGGCCGTGAAGTCGGCGGCCACGCTCAGATCCGCCTCGATGACGTTCGTGCAGTCGCGGCACACCAGGTGGATGTGGTGGTGCCGGTCGGCCAGGTGGTACGTCGGCGCCCCGTGCCCGAGATGGGCGTGGCTGACCAGGCCCAGCTCCTCCAGGAGCTCCAGCGTCCGGTACACGGTGGAAATGTTGACCCCCGACGCCGTCTTCCTCACCTCGCTGAGGATGTCGTCGGGGGTCGCGTGCTCCAGGGTGTCCACGGCTTCGAGCACGAGTTGCCGCTGCGGGGTCAGCCGGTAGCCGCGCTGCCGCAGATCGCTCTTCCAGTCGGTGCTCACCACACCGGCCAGTCTAGGACTACTTGAAGAAGGCGATCCCGTCGTCCGGCATGTCGTCGGGCAGGGCCTTCGCCCAGCGCTCGACGTCCTCCGGGGTGACGACCTTCTTCAGGTGGGCCGACATGTAGGGGCGCAGCTCGACCTCGGGGGTCTGCTTCTCGCCGACCCACATCAGGTCGCTCTTCACGTAGCCGTAGAGCCGCTTGCCGCCGCTGTACGGCTGGGAGACGGCGGTGCGCGCGACGGCGTCCGTGACCAGGTCGATCTGCGGCTTCTGGTGGGCCATCTCGCCGTACCAGATCTCGATGACACCGTCGTCGCGGGTCATCGTGACCTCGACCTTGCGGTCGGCGTCGATCCGCCAGAAGCCGTGCTCCGACTCCAGCGGGCGGACCTTGTTGCCGTCCTTGTCGAGCACCCAGGTGTGGGAGTGGTACTCCAGGAAGTCCCGGCCGTCGTGGGTGAAGGTGACCTCCTGCCCGAAGTTGCACTTCTCCGAGCCGGGGAAGTCGTGCACGCCCGCGCCCGCCCAGTTGCCGAGCAGGAAGGCGAGGGGGACGAGGTCCTTGTGGAGGTCGGACGGGATCTCGATCATGAGAGGCGTTTCCTGGCTATTCCTGGCGAGTGGGTCAGCGCTGGCCCTGGTACAGCTTCTTCACGGTCAGACCGGCGAAGGCGAGCACGCCGACGGCGACCAGGACCAGCAGGATTTCGAAGAAGAGGATCACTGGTGCTCCTTGTTGAGCGAGGGTGAGCGGTACACAAGGCCGGAGCCCAGCTTACGCGGGTGCCTCGCGCACTACGATTCCGGATATGGCGAAGAAGCTCGTGATCAAGGTGACGGCGGGGGCCGACGCTCCCGAACGCTGCTCGCAGGCGTTCACGGTGGCGGCGGTGGCCGTGGCCAGCGGGGTGGACGTGTCCGTCTGGCTGACCGGCGAATCCGCCTGGTTCGCGCTGCCCGGCCGGGCCGCCGAGTTCGAGCTGCCGCACGCGGCCCCGCTCCCCGACCTGATCGACTCCGTGCTGGCCACCGGCCGGCTCACCCTGTGCAGCCAGTGCGCGGCCCGCCGGGACATCACGGAGAAGGACGTCATCGAGGGCGTGCGGATCGCGGGCGCGCAGGTCTTCGTCCAGGAGGCACTGGCGGAGGACACGCAGGCGCTCGTCTACTGACGTACGTCAACGGCCTTCGCCGGCGTGCGTCAGCGGGGACCGGGCCGCTTCTTCCCGTCGAGCTCGTCCCACCACTCGTCCGACTGGGGATCGCCGGAGGGGTCGTCCCACCAGCGGTCCTCGGGGCCGCGGCGGTTGGCGATCATGGCGGCGACCGGCGGGATCACCATGGCGACCAGGCACATGGCGACGGCCGCCTCGGTCGACCAGAGGCGGACGACTCCCCACGCCAGCACGAAGAGCACCAGGCAGGTGCCCATCATGGCGAAGTACGTATGACGTCGCCGTGCGTACATACGTCCAGGGTAGGCCGAAGGGCCGCACCCAGGCGTCCAACCCGGGGGTGCGGCCCTTCCGCCGTACGAGGGGCCTCGTCAGACCGCGATCGCGACCTCGGCCAGGGCGCCCTTCTCGGCGACGACGACCGTGCGGTCGGCGGTGCCGCCGGGCACGAGCGCGCGCACGGTCCAGGTGCCCTCGGCCGCGTAGAAGCGGAACTGGCCCGTGGCGGAGGTGGGGACCTCCGCGGTGAACTCGCCGGTCGAGTCCAGGAGCCGGACGTAGCCGGTCACCGGCTCGCCGTCGCGGGTCACCTGGCCCTGGATGGTGGTCTCACCGGGCTTGATCGTCGAGGCGTCGGGGCCGCCGGCCTTCGCTCCACACATGTCTTTCTCCAAGAGGGGTCTGACCGGAAGGCCGGTCGGGTCGGTTGCTTGCCGAGGATTACTTGTTGGCGCCGAGCTCGATCGGCACGCCGACGAGGGAGCCGTACTCGGTCCAGGAGCCGTCGTAGTTCTTGACGTTCTCCACGCCCAGCAGCTCGTGCAGCACGAACCAGGTCAGGGCCGAGCGCTCGCCGATGCGGCAGTAGGCGATGGTGTCCTTGGAGAGGTCGACGCTCTCCTCTTCGTAGAGCTTCTTCAGCTCGTCGTCCGACTTGAACGTGCCGTCGTCGTTGGCGTTCTTCGACCACGGGATGTTGCGGGCGGTCGGGACGTGACCCGGGCGCTGCGACTGCTCCTGCGGCAGGTGGGCCGGGGCGAGCAGCTTGCCGGAGAACTCGTCGGGGGAGCGGACGTCGACCAGGTTGTGGCTGCCGATGGCCGCCACCACGTCGTCGCGGAAGGCGCGGATGGCGGTGTTCTGCGGCTTGGCCTTGTACTCGGTCGCCGGGCGCTCGGGCACCTCCTCGACCAGCTCACGGGCGTCCAGCTCCCACTTCTTGCGGCCGCCGTCGAGGAGCTTGACGTTCTCGTGGCCGTAGAGCTTGAAGTACCAGTAGGCGTAGGACGCGAACCAGTTGTTGTTGCCGCCGTAGAGGATCACCAGCGTGTCGTTGGCGATGCCCTTCGCCGACAGGAGCTTCTCGAAGCCCTCCTGGTCGATGAAGTCACGGCGGACCGGGTCCTGCAGGTCCTTCGTCCAGTCGATCCTGATCGCGTTGCGGATGTGGTTCTTCTCGTAGGCGGACGTGTCCTCGTCCACCTCGACGATCGCGATCTCGGGGTTGTCCAGGTTGTCCTGGAGCCAGTCGGCGTCGACCAGGACGTCGCTGCGGCTCATGCTCTTTCTCCTCCGGGGCAGTTGCGGCGGGGCGTGCGAGTTGAGAGGCGTGCGCGGACGGCCGCCGCGGAGCGGCGCGGCACGGCGCACGGATGCCCTGGGCAGGGCGGGTGGGTGAATGCGGTAGGCGGTGCTGCCGCTCAGACGGTGCGACAGAGCATGGCGGCAACGCGGCACAGGTCCACTGCCCGCCGCTTCGTGAGATCCGCCTGTCGCTTCATGCGGTCGATCGTAGGGACGGACGGGCGGGCATGTCACCGGTGTGTCGTATGGTGAGACGCGATCGTCCGCGATGTGGGAATGAAACGGCGCCCGGGCCGCTGCCGTGCGGCTCCCGGGCGCCTGTGTCGAGGGTCTGATCTGCGGATCGGACGTGGCCGTCTCGCCTATCGGACAGAGGCCGTCGTCTCCGCCTCCAGGGCCTGGTCGTCCCCCGCGTCCAGGACCGGTCGTCCCCGCGTCCTTACCCTGCCAGCCGGACGTCGGAACCCTTCACCGAGATCTCCACACCGTCCGGCGCCGCCTCGACCTTGTCCAGCCGGATGCCGCCGGGCAGGTCGTCTATGACCTGCTGGAAGTCGGTGATCTCGCGGACCGAGTCCTCCGCCAGGTCCAGGCCCGTCAGGTCCGGCAGGGAGTCGGTGCGCACCTCGACGTTGTCGCCCTTGACGCTGACCGTGCTGAGCACGGAGAGCTCCCGGGTGCCGAGGACCGGGACGTCGACCTCCAGGCCGACCTTGATCTTGCCGTTGCCGCCGTCGGCGAGGCTCACCACGCGGGCGGTGATGCCGGGGGCCACCTCCGTGGGCTCGGACTTGGCGGCCTTGAGCAGCTCGTCGTAGGCGATGGTCGCCGTGCCGGTGGCGGAGGCGGCCGTGGCGGAGCTGTAGTCGCCGGAGAACCGCACGCCCTTCATGTGCGCCTTGAGGTCGTCGATGCGGATCGTCTCGCCCTCGCCCGCGGCGGCCTCGTAGTCCTGGATGCCCACCTCGACGTCGTCCAGCTCGCCGCCCGCCACCTGGGTGAGGAAGGGGAAGCCGTTGATCGACACGTCTGGCGTCGCCGACAGGTTCTCGGTGGCCTTCAGCCGGTCCGCGGCCTCGCCCTCGGCGAAGTGCACGGCGAGGCGGTCCGCGGCGACGAAGAGTCCGCCGAGGATCACGACGACGATCAGAAGTACTCGCAGCGCACGCATGTTTCCCCACTTTGGCCTTCGGCAACGACGGCCAAGGTAACCCTGCGGGGCGGGTGGCCCCCGGATTTGTGGATCAACTGTGACAGCGGAAAGCCGCGGGCACGCGTGCCGCCCGGGACGTCAGCCCAGGGCACGCCCCAGCACCCACACCACCGGCGCCGCCGCGCTCAGCGGCAGCGCGACGCCCGCCGTGAAGTGGACGAAGCGGGACGGATAGTCGTAGCCGGCCACCCGGTGGCCGATGAGGGCGCAGGCACCGGCCGCCGCACCGAGGAACGCACCCTGCGCCCCGACGCCGGTCATGTTGCCCACCGCGATCCCCGCGCCCGCCGCGGCGAGCAGCGAGACGACGACGGACACCGGGGTCGGCAGCGGCAGCGCGCGGGCCAGGACCGCCACCGCGACCGCCGCCGCGGCAACCGTCACCGCGTCGGGCTCGGCCGCGAGATAGCCCGCCGCCACGACCGCCAGCGCCGCCGAGACGACCGTCGCCATCAGGCCGTACAGCCGCTCGTCCGGGTCGGCGTGCGAGCGCAGCTGGAGGACGAGCGACAGCAGCACCCAGACGGCGAGCGTGCCGAGGATCGCCGCCGGGCCGTTGTCCCGGCCCGCCGCCAGCAGCGCCACGTCCGCCGTCAGCGCGCCCGCGAACGCCAGCGCGATGCCCTGCCGGGCGGGCCACATGCCGTTCAGCCGGAACCAGCCGGCCGCGGTCACCGCCTGCAGGACGACGAGCGGCACGAGCAGGGCGTACGAGCCGATCGCGGCCGCGCCGGACAGCAGCAGTCCGAGCAGCGCGGTGAGCGCGGCGGGCTGAAGTCCGGGGTCGATGATCGGGGACCGGCCCTCCAGGCGGGCACGCTGCGCGGCGGTGAGCACCGGCTGCGGCTCCGGGGCGGGCTCGGGTGCCGGTGCCGGCACGGGCGCCTGGGGCTCGTACGTCTGCGGCGGCACGTGACTCTGCTGCGGCGGATACTGCGCCGTCGTCTGCTGGACCTGGGTGTCCCAGGTCTGCCCCTGCCACTGCTGGGTGTACGGGTCGGCGGCGTACGGCTCCTGGTACTGGGGCTGCTGGTACTGAGGCTGCTGATACGGGTCGTAGCCCGGGTACTGCCCCTGGTACTGCTGCCCCGCGTACCCCTCGTACGGCTGCTGGTCGCTCATCGGTCTGGTCACCCTCCTGCGAACGGCGGGAGCACCTCGACCGTGCCGCCGTCGGCCAGCCGTACCGTCTCATGTCCGCGGGTCCCGACGGGGTCGCCGTCGACGAGGAACGAGCACCGCAGCAGCACGCGCGCGAGTTCGCCGGGGTGCCGCTCCCGCACCGCGGCGAGCGCGTCGGCGAGCGTGGCCGCGTCGTACGCCTCCTCGGCGACGCCCGCCGCGGCCTTCGCGGCCGCCCAGTAGCGCACCGTGACCTTTGCCATCTCGTCCCTCACGTCAGTCGACTCGTGACACGGCCAGGCTAGGCCCTGTCGTCAAATTACCGTCGTCCGCCCGGAGGGCGGGCCCGGCGGCGTCAGATGCGTGCTCTCGGCGTGCCGGGCCCCGACCCTCGTACTGGATGTACTTGGGTCGGGGCCCGGTGCGGCGAGAGCACGCACCTGGCGTCGCCGGGCAGACGGGAATTTGGCGACAGGGCCTAGCCCGCCGTGGCGACAGCCCAGTCGCCGATGCGGGCGAGGAGGGTGTCGTCGGTCGCGTGTTCGGCGTGGCCCATGCCGGGTTCGAGCCACAGTTCGCCGTGGTCGCCGGCCGCCGCGGCCAGCATCAGGGGGTGGTCCACCGGGAAGTAGCCGTCCCGGTCGCCGTGCACGATGAGCAGCGGGGTCGGGGCGATCCGCGGGACCGCCTCCACCGGGGAGAGCGGCACCGGGTCCCAGTCGCGGTGGTGGATGCGGGTGCGGAAGCCGTAGCGGCCGACCAGGCGGCCCGCCGGGCGGGTCACCAGCCAGTGCAGCCGGCGCATGGGGGCCGTGCCCCGGTAGTACCAGCGGGCCGGCGCGCTCACGGAGACCGCCGCGTCGATCTCCTGGTCCCGGTGCAGCGCCGCGTGCCGCAGCACCACCGAGCCGCCCATGGAGAAGCCGACGGTCACCACGCGCGCGTGCCCGAAGCCGCGGGCCCAGTCGACCGCTGCGGCCAGGTCCAGCACCTCCCGGTCGCCGACGGTCGACCGGCCGCCGGAGGCCCCGTGGCCGCGGAAGGAGAAGGTGACGACGGCGCCGTACCGCGCGAGGGCGCGCGCCACCCGGCGCACATGCGGACGGTTCACATCGCCGGTGAAGCCGTGGGCGATCACGAACACGAGGTGGCCGGTGGATGGCCCGGAGGCGTCGTATACGACCGCCGCCGGTTCGTATACGGCTTCGATCGTCACCCCGTCGGCCGTGTGCAGAAACGTCCGCTTTCGCGCGGCTCCGGTCCTCCCGTTCGTCTCGGAGTGTGGACGAACGGTGGATCGCGGGGTGGATCGGGCCACATGACCTGCCGGACCTGAGCTCATGTGGGCTATTCTGCTGGGCAGAGGACTCGGGCAGCGTAGCCCCCGGGTCCTTTTGTGCTTTCGGAAGCGTTGTATACGACGCGGGAAACCGCGGGTGTACGGGCCGTCGATCGCATAGTGGTCCTCAGGGGCCACCGCGGATCCCAGGGGCGCGGGAGCCGCACCGTACGAAGCAGTGCCGCAAACGTCCTCGCAGGGACCGAGGAGGAACCAGACGTTATGGGCGAGCGAACCGTGCACGAGCGTATGACGACCCAGGCAGGTGGGACGCGATGAGTTCTCTGCTGCTCCTCACCAATGCCCTTCAGCCGTCGACGGAGGTGCTTCCCGCCCTCGGCCTGCTTCTGCACAACGTGCGGGTGGCGCCGGCGGAAGGGCCGGCCCTCGTCGACACGCCGGGTGCCGACGTCATCCTGATCGACGGCCGCCGTGACCTCCCGCAGGTCCGCAGCCTCTGCCAGTTGCTGCGCTCGACCGGCCCCGGCTGTCCGCTGGTCCTCGTCGTCACCGAGGGCGGCCTCGCCGCCGTCACCGCCGACTGGGGCATCGACGACGTCCTCCTCGACACCGCCGGACCGGCGGAGGTCGAGGCGCGGCTGCGGCTCGCCATGGGCCGCCAGCAGATCGTCAACGACGACTCCCCCATGGAGATCCGCAACGGCGACCTGTCGGTGGACGAGGCGACGTACAGCGCCAAGCTGAAGGGCCGGGTCCTCGACCTCACCTTCAAGGAGTTCGAGCTCCTGAAGTACCTCGCCCAGCACCCGGGCCGCGTCTTCACCCGCGCCCAGCTGCTCCAGGAGGTCTGGGGCTACGACTACTTCGGTGGCACGCGGACCGTCGACGTCCACGTACGACGGCTGCGCGCCAAGCTCGGCCCCGAGCACGAGTCGCTGATCGGCACGGTGCGCAACGTCGGCTACCGGTTCGTGACACCCGAGAAGGTGGAGCGCGCCGCGGAGGAGGCCAAGGCGAAGGCGGACCGGGCAAAGGCGGGCGAGACGGACAGCGCGACCGCTCCGGTCGCCGGGTCCCGGCCGACCGAGGTCCCGGCCGAGACGTAACCGGGCATATCGGACGCGGACGGCCGGTACTCCGGGCGCGTGTGGCCAAGGTGCAAGACGCCCTGCCCAGAGCCGGTCTCTCCGCGTAGACTCCGCGCGTGGCCAAGGTGACTCGGGATGATGTGGCGCGGCTGGCGGGAACTTCGACCGCCGTCGTCAGCTATGTCATCAACAACGGACCCCGGCCGGTCGCCCCGGCCACGCGCGAGCGTGTCCTCGCCGCGATCAAGGAACTGGGGTACCGGCCCGACCGGGTCGCCCAGGCGATGGCCTCCCGTCGCACCGATCTCATAGGCCTGATCATCCCGGACGCCCGCCAGCCCTTCTTCGGGGAGATGGCGCACGCCGTCGAACAGGCCGCGTCCGAGCGCGGGAAGATGGTGCTCGTCGGCAACACCGACTACGTCGGCGAGCGCGAGGTCCACTATCTGCGCGCCTTCCTCGGCATGCGGGTCTCCGGCCTGATCCTCGTCTCGCACGCGCTGAACGACCTGGCCGCAGCCGAGATCGAGGCGTGGGACGCCCGGGTCGTCCTGCTGCACGAGCGCCCCGAGTCCATCGACGACGTCGCCGTCGTCACCGACGACCTGGGCGGCGCCCAGCTCGCCGTACGCCACCTGCTGGAGCACGGCTACGAGTACGTCGCCTGTATGGGCGGCACCGCCGAGACCCCCGCGGTCGGCGACCCGGTCTCCGACCACGTCGAGGGCTGGCGGCGCGCGATGGAGGAGGCGGGCGTCCCGACGGAGGGGCGGCTGTTCGAGGCTCCGTACAACCGCTACGACGCCTACCGGGTGGCCCTGGACATCCTCTCCGGCCCCGACCGCCCCCCGGCGATCTTCTGCTCCACCGACGACCAGGCCATCGGCCTGCTCCGTGCGGCCCGCGAGCTGCGCATCGACGTGCCCGGCGAGCTGGCGGTGGCCGGCTTCGACGACATCAAGGAGGCGGCACTCGCCGACCCGCCGCTGACCACGGTCGCCTCCGACCGCTCGGCGATGGCGCGGGCGGCGGTGGACCTCGTCCTCGACGACGGGGTGCGGGTGGCGGGCTCCCGGCGGGAGCGGCTGAAGGTGTTCCCGTCGCGGCTGGTGGTGCGGCGGTCGTGCGGCTGTGAGTCGTAGCGCTTCGTAGCGTCTCGGGCGGCCTTTATATCGGGCATACGAGGTTCTGCCGGGCTTCTCAGGCAGCGCTCAGGAAGCTCTCATGGTCGGGCGACAAGCTCATGGACATGACCGAGAGCAACGTGAACCCGGAGTGGCCGCCGCCCCCGCCGGCCTACCAGCCCACCGTGCTTCTGACGGAGCCCGTGTCCCGGCGGCGCAGCAAGAAGCGCGGGCCCGTGGCCCTGCTCACCGCCGTGGCGATCGTCGCCGCGGCCATCGGCGGCGGAACGGCGTACGGCATCCAGGAGCTGACCGGCGCCGACACCGTGGCGTCCAGCTCCACCAGCACCGACGTGGTCCCCACCAGCCAGAAGGGCACGGTCGCCGGCGTCGCCAAGGCGGTCAGCCCGAGCACCGTCGAGATCAACGCGACCTCCAACGCCGGGTCCTCCACCGGCTCCGGTGTGATCATCACCGGTGACGGCGAGATCATCACCAACAACCACGTCGTCTCGGGCGCCTCGCAGGTCAAGGTGACGACCAGCGACGGCAAGGAGTACACCGCCGAGGTCGTCGGCACCGACAGCAGCAAGGACCTCGCCCTGATCAAGCTGGAGGACGCCTCCGGGCTGAAGGCCGCGACCCTCGGCGACTCCGACGGTGTGCAGGTCGGCGACGAGGTCGTGGCGATCGGCTCCCCCGAGGGGCTGACCGGCACGGTGACCAGCGGCATCGTCTCCGCCCTCGACCGTGACGTCACCGTCTCCACCGACGAGGAGCAGCAACAGCAGCAGCCCGGCGGCGGCTGGCCGTTCGAGTTCGGCGGTCAGGAGTTCAACGGCGACACCGGCTCGTCCACCACGACGTACAAGGCCATCCAGACCGACGCGTCCCTCAACCCCGGCAACTCCGGCGGCGCGCTGATCGACATGAACGGCAACATCATCGGCATCAACTCCGCGATGTACTCGGCGAGCGGTTCCTCCTCGTCCGACGCGGGCAGCGTCGGCCTGGGCTTCGCCATCCCGATCAACACCGTCAAGGCCGACCTGGCGAAGCTGCGGGCCGGCGCGACCGACTGAGGAGCAGGACGATGATCAAGCAGGTCACGCACACGCCGTCGCCGTACGGCTCGCGCCTGATCGTTCCGGCGCCGCCCGCGGACATGCGACGCTGAGAGCGTCAGCGAGCCCGCCTCCCACCGCACCCGAGGAACCCACGCCATGAGCCCCGCCGAAGGCGACCGTGACCCCCAGCGCATCCTCATCGTCGACGACGAGCCCGCGGTGCGCGAAGCGCTCCAGCGCAGCCTGGCCTTCGAGGGATACGACACGGAGGTCGCGGTCGACGGCGCGGACGCCCTGGAGAAGGCGACCGCGTACCGGCCCGACCTCGTCGTCCTCGACATCCAGATGCCGCGCATGGACGGCCTGACCGCCGCCCGGCGGATCCGCGGTGCCGGCGACACGACCCCGATCCTGATGCTGACGGCCCGGGACACGGTCGGCGACCGTGTGACCGGCCTCGACGCCGGGGCCGACGACTACCTGGTCAAACCCTTCGAACTGGACGAACTCTTCGCCCGTATCCGCGCGCTGCTGCGGCGCAGCTCCTACGCGGCGGCGGTCTCGGGCGCGACCGCCGAGGACAGCGAGGTGCTGACCTTCGCCGACCTGCGGATGGATCTCGCGACGCGTGAGGTGACGCGGGGCGGGCGGCTGGTGGGGCTGACCCGCACCGAGTTCACCCTGCTGGAGATGTTCATGGCGCACCCGCGCCAGGTCCTCACCCGTGAGCAGATCCTCAAGGCCGTCTGGGGCTTCGACTTCGAGCCGTCGTCGAACTCGCTGGACGTGTACGTCATGTACCTGCGGCGCAAGACCGAGGCGGGCGGCGAGCCGCGCCTGGTGCACACCGTCCGGGGCGTCGGATACGTCCTCCGACAGGGCGGCACCGAGTGAGCAAGGCGGTACGGCGGCTGCGCGCGCTTCCCATCCGCTCCCGGCTGGCGCTGCTGGTGGCGGCGGCGGTGGCGTTCGCGGTGGCGGCGGTTTCGGTGAGCTGCTGGTTCGTCGTGCAGGGGAAGCTGTACGCGGAGATCGACGACAAACTGCGGTACGGCAACGTCCAGGTCTCCTTCGACGCGATCCGGGACACCCTGGCCAACTGCGCCCAGTCCCCCGACGACACCCGGCCTCCCGGTCCACGCAACCAGGCGTACGCGGAGCTGGTCAGGTCCGACGGGACCTACTGCGTCTTCAGCAGCTCCGCGGGCTCGGTACGGGTGACCGCCGCCGATGTCCGGGTCGCCGGCCAGAGCCCCGGCGATGAGCCCCACTTCCACACCGGCAAGGACTCCGACGGCAACGCCGTCCGCACGATGACGGTTCCGCTGGGCAGCGGCCTCGCCCTGCTGGTCGCCCTCCCCCTGGAGGACACCGAGGACACCCTCAACGAACTGGCCCTGCTGCTCCTTCTCGTCTCCGGCATCGGAGTCGTCGGCGCCGGCGCCGCGGGTCTCGCCGTGGCCCGTGCGGGGCTGCGCCCCGTCGACAAGCTGACGGAGGCCGTCGAGCACGTGGCCCGCACCGAGGACCTCACCATCCGCATCCCGGTGGAGGACGACAGCGACGACGAGGTCGCCCGCCTCTCCCGCTCCTTCAACTCGATGACGTCGGCCCTCGCCAGCTCCCGCGACCTCCAGCAGCAACTGATCGCGGACGCGGGCCACGAGCTGCGTACGCCGTTGACGTCGTTGCGCACGAACATAGAGCTGCTCTCCCGCAGCGAGGAGACCGGCCGCCCCCTCCCGGAGGCGGACCGCAAGGCGCTGCTCGCCTCGGTGAAGGCGCAGATGACGGAGCTGGCCGCGCTGATCGGCGACCTCCAGGAGCTGTCCCGCCCGGAGGAGCAGCAGGGTGAACGCGTCCAGGTGATCTCGCTGGAGGACACGGTCGAGGCGGCTCTCCGCCGGGCACGGCTCCGCGGACCCGAGCTGATGATCACCGCCGACCTCCAGCCCTGGTACGTCCGCGCGGAACCGGCGGCCCTGGAGCGCGCGGTGGTCAACATCCTCGACAACGCGGTGAAGTTCAGTCCGGAGGGCGGCACCATCGAGGTCGCACTGAACGGCGGCGTCCTGACCGTCCGCGACCACGGCCCCGGCATCCCGGCCGAAGAGCTCCCCTACGTCTTCGACCGCTTCTGGCGCTCGCCCAGCGCCCGTGCCCTGCCCGGTTCGGGGCTCGGTCTGTCGATCGTGGCGCGGACGGTGGAGCAGGCGGGTGGCCAGGTCACGCTGGCCCGCGCGGAGGGCGGGGGGACGGTGGCGACGGTTCGGCTGCCGGGGGCGGCTACTCCGCCGCCTGAGGGGCCGTAGGAGTTCACTCCACCCGGGTGAACACCGTGTCCTCCGGCGACGTACCCACCGCGATCGCCGTCCCGGTGTCCCAGCCGACGACCCGGTAGGCGTTCACGGGGGTGGCCGGCATGCCCGCGTCGCCGTCGTTCGGGGTGTCGTCGCAGGGCGGGTGGGTCGCCGTGCCGACGCGTTCCGCCACCTGGAAGTCGGCGTTGCCCTGGTCCGAGTACGTCCGGCCCTCGTACTCCACCACGAACGCGCAGGACGCCGCCCCTTCGCCTCCACCATCCGCGACCGCGCACCCCGCGACCGGCACCAGCAGCGCCGGCAGCCCTCGTGCAGCCCTCATCCAGGCCCCCTCTCCTCGTGACTCCGACGCCGCTCGCACCCCGTTCGTTCATCCGCGGCAACCCTTCCGCCGCCCGTGGCGACTACTCCGCGACCATCCCCCTCGTACGAACGGAACCCGCGCATGAGTGAGACGACCCGTGGCAAGCCCCGTCACCGCAAGCGCAGGACGACCGCGCTCGCGGCCGGTGTCCCCGTCGCCCTGATGGCCGCAGGTGTGCTCGTCTTCGGTGAGGACGCGCAGCCGAAGGCGGCGGCGGCCGATGTGCCCGCGTGGGCGACGGCGACCGCCGACGGTTTCGCGTCCGTCGACTCCCTGGGCCAGAACGGGACATACGGCGGCCGGGGCGGGCAGATCGTCACCGTCCGGACGCTCGCGGAGCTGGAGAAGTACGCGACCGCCGCCGAGCCGTACGTCATCGTCGTCGCCGGGACGATCAACATGTCGCCGGTGGGCAAGGAGATCAAGGTCCGGTCCGACAAGACCATCGTCGGCTCCGGCACCTCCGGGCACATCGTCGGCGGCGGCTTCTTCCTCGGCTCCGGCGTGCACAACGTGATCATCCGGAACCTGACGATCCGAGACTCGTACCAGGGCATCTGGAACGACAAGGACCACGACTACGACGCGATCCAGATGGACGGTGCCCACCATGTCTGGATCGACCACAACGACCTGCGGCACATGGCGGACGGCCTCATCGACGTCCGCAAGGACAGCACGAACATCACCGTGTCGTGGAACAAGCTGAGCAACAACAACAAGACCTTCGGGATCGGCTGGACCGAGAACGTCAAGACGGACATCACGGTCCACCACAACTGGTTCCGCGAGACCGAGCAGCGCAACCCGTCCACGGACAACGCCGCCCACGCGCACCTCTACAACAACTTCCTGGAGGACGCCCCCGGCACCGACATCACGTCGTCCTACGGCAACTACTCCCGCGGCAAGACGAGCATGGTCCTGGAGAACTCCTACTTCCAGGGCGTGCGCAACCCCGTCATCAAGGACGGCACCGCCACCCTCGTCCAGCGCGGCAACCTCTTCTCCGGCACCAGCGGACGCAACGAGAGCGGCGGCACGGCCTTCGACCCGAAGGCGTACTACGGCTACACGCTCGACAAGGCGGCGGACGTGCCGGCGCTGCTCAAGTCCGGCGCCGGTCCGCGCGGTTCCCTTGGTACGACGGCTACGACGACCGCCGCCGCGACCACCCTCACCGTCGCCAAGGACGGCTCCGGCCAGTACTCCACCGTCCAGGCCGCCGTGAACGCCGTACCCGCGAACAACCCGAGCCGGGTCGTCATCGCGGTCAAGCCGGGCACGTACCGCGAGACGGTGAAGGTCCCCTCCAACAAGCCGCACGTCACCATCCAGGGCACGGGCGCCGGCCGCAAGGACACGGTGATCGTCTACAACAACGCCTCCGGCACCCCCAAGCCGGGCGGTGGCACCTATGGCACCGGCGGCAGCGCCACCGTCGCCGTCGAGGCGGACGACTTCCAGGCCCGCAACCTGACCATCGCCAACGACTTCGACGAGGCCGCCCACCAGGACATCGCCCAGCAGGCGGTCGCCCTGCGCACGGCGTCGGACAAGGTGTTCCTGGACTCGGTCATCGTGGAGGGCGACCAGGACACCCTCCTCCTCGACACGGCGGCGAAGGACAGACTGGGCCGCGTCTACATGACCAACTCCTATGTCGTCGGCAACGTCGACTTCATCTTCGGCCGCGCCACGGCGGTCATCGACCGCTCGGTCATCACCCTGAAGAAGCGCTGGAACGGCACCTCCGCCGGCTACGTCACGGCCCCGAGCACGGCCGCCGGCCGCAAGGGCATCCTGATCGCCAACTCCACGGTGAACGGCGCCGTCTCGGACCGGACCTTCTACCTCGGCCGCCCCTGGCACGCGGGCGGTGACGCGACCCTCGACCCGCAGACGACGGTCCGCAACACCACCCTCAGCGCCGCGATCAAGACCACCCCCTGGACCGACATGAGCGGCTTCTCCTGGAAGGACGACCGCTTCGCCGAGTACAAGAACACCGGCCCCGGCGCGGGCACCGCATCCCCCGACCGTCCCCACCTGACGGACACCCAGGCGGCCGGCCAGGAGGTCGCGGACTGGCTGGCGGGGTGGACTCCGTCAGCCTCCTGACGCCCGGCCACCGAAGGCCGGTTCCCGACGAGGAACCGGCCTTCTTGCCCCTTCAGGTCACTGAGTGACGGTGAACGCACACCAGGGTGTCCAGTCCGAGACCTCGTTGCCGCCGACCGCCCGCAGGCGGAACTGGTAGTCGCCCGGCTTGAGTTCGCCCGCGGCGAGAGCGAGGTTGAAGACCCTGCCGTTCGGCCAGATCCGCTTGGTCTTGGTGATGAGCGGGGCCTCGCCCGGCTCGGCGACCTCGAAGGTGGCCCGCAGGGAGGAGTAACTCCTGTTCTTGCCCGCGTCCTTGCCGAACTCGGTGGGCGAGGCGGCGAGCGCGCCGCCGCTCGCGCCGGAGATCACCGGGGTCGGGCCGCCCTCGCAGAACTGCGCCTGCTCGTACGGTCCGGCGAAGACCCGGAGCGTGCCCGGCACGCTGGGGTCGGCCTGCGATCCCGCCGCGTTCGCGCCGGCGACCGCGACGGAGACGAGCGCGGCGATCACACCGGCGGTCACGCCGATGCGTCGGAGATGCTTCCTGATCATGGGAAGTCCGTCCTTTCCGGTACTAGCGCGGTGTGTAGTAGGCGTGCGCGGAGCCGTCGTAGCCGTTCACACAGCCGTAGGAGTTCCAGATGAACTGGTTGTAGACGTTGTCCGCCCCGTAGTCGTCGCACCAGTACCAGGACTCGTGGGGGCCGTCGTACATGTTGCCGACGCTCGTGGCACCCATGGGCTTGATCAGCCATTGCTTGCCCACGGTGGTGAGACGGGGGCTGCTGTACGCAGGTGTCCGGTCGTTGTAACTCGTCCAGCCGTACGAGTTGTTGATGATCTGGCCGGCGGCCTTGCGACCGGTCTCGACGCCGAGGTCGCCGTCCCACTGGAAGTGCACACCGAGGTAGACCCGGCTCCGGGCGTTCTCGGCGGCCGCCGCGCTGAAGGTGGGGAAGGTGCGGGTGACCCCGACCGCGTGGGGATCGTCGGTGGTGCCGGTGAAGGAGATGTTGTCGGTGCCGAAGAACTGCTTCATCGACTCGGCCCACGCGCCGCCGAAGGTCGCATGCCCGGAGACGTACGCGGGGAAGTTCGGGCTGAAGTGGTTCCCGGCTTCGTCAGCCGAGAGCGGCTGCCATGAACTGTCCTGTGCGGTGTCCGGGTTGCCGTCGGAGTCGGCCAGCCGGATGGCCGTCTCGGGCCGCCACAGGTCGATGGAGGTCTGGTACTTCGCGTCCCAGGCGGAGATCCCCGCGTCCGCCATCGAGCCGGCGACCAGTGCGAACAGCTGGACGTTGGCGAGCTGGTCGAGTCCGCGCTGTGCGGAGACGATCCGGGTGTGCTCGAAGAGCTGGCCCGGCGGCTTGTAGGTGCCGTTCAGGTCGTTGGCCCAGAACCAGGCGATCTGGGTCTGCTCGGCGGTCCGTGTCTTGCTGTTGGCCGCGCCCAGCTCCGCGACCTCCTTGAACTGGGCCGTGTAGGCGGAGCTCTTCAGCAGCTCGGGCATCGTCGCGAACCCGCCGGGCTGCTGGGGACGCAGGTCGGCCGCCGTGGTCTTGAAGTGCGTCCACGGGTAGTCGCCGTAGTCGACGAACTTCTTGACCTTGCCCCAGTTCGGAGTCGCCGCCGGACCGGAGCCCGTCGGCCGCCACTGACCGGGTTCGGTGCTCGGGGTGTACGGCGTGGTGTCCTGGGAGCCGTCGTTGGTACGACGGGTGATCATCGCCGCGGCGGCCTTCTCGCCGACGCTCTTGCCCTCCGTGGTGGTGGCGTCGACCGGCTCGCCCGTACGGGCCGCCGTGAGGTAGGGGGTGAAGTCGAGTGCGGGGAAGACGGATTCGAGGACGTTGTAGGCGGCGTGGTCCAGGGCCGCCTCGACGTTGGGAGCGACACCGGCCTTCACGCTGATGCCGGGGGTGTAGAGCGCCCCCAGGCAGTTCTCCGGCTTGAAGCCGCCGCTGCTGTGGCAGCGGCTGGCGTTCGCGGCGTCGTACATGGCCAGATGCATCATGGCCCCGTACCGTGACAGCGGCCCCGGAGCGCCGCCCGTGGTGACGTAGGCGTCGAGCAGCGCCTGGTTCCAGTAGAGGACTCGGTCGCCTACGGTCGAACTGGCGTGTGCGGGCGCCGATATGCCCACGCACGCCAGAAGCAGCGCCAGGACGACGGTGATGGAGCGTCTGACAGGATCTTTCACAGTCTTGCCCCTCCAGAGATCAAGGAAGTTGATCGTGCGGACAGGTCGCGCGCGGCACAGGAGCAGCGTCCGCCCGCGCCACCGGTCCGGGAGCACGCTGCGCGGGAACGTGTACGCGGGGAAAGCGACCGGACATAGCGGGAGTGTCCGGACACGGCGAAGGGGCCCGGGGACAGCGTCCACCGGGCCCCTTCGCGCGGTCGGTTACTTGATGACGTTCACCCGGTCCGTCGCGGGCGTCGGCAGCGGGCTGGTCGCGGAGGAGTTGGCGGCCAGGTAGGTCTCGAAGGCCTTCAGGTCGTCCTGGCCGACCAGCGGGTTCATGCCCTTGGCCAGCTCCGTGAAGCCGTCACCGCCGCCGGCGAGGAAGGAGTTGGCGGCGACCCGGTAGACCGCGGCCGGGTCCAGCGGGGCTCCCGCTACGCGGATGGAGTCGGTGACGATCCGGTCCGCGCCGGTCTTCGTCAGGTCCAGCGTGTACGTCAGCCCCGACGGCTGAAGGATCTTCGGGGCGGCCGCGTTGGCGCCGGAGACCTGCTGCTGGAGCACGGTGAGCAGCTGGGCGCCGGTGAGGTCGACCAGGTTCACCGTGTTGGCGAACGGCTGCACCCGGAAGGCCTCGCCGTACGTCACCACTCCGTCGCCCTCACCGGCCGCGGAGGACGCGTATGTCAGGCTGGCCCGCACCCCGCCCGGGTTCATCAGCGCCAGGTCCGCGCTCGGGTCCACGGACTTGGCGTAGGCGAGCTGCGCGTCCGCGATCACGTTGCCGAGCGTGGAGTCGTCCGGCGCCTTGGGCTGGGCGAGCTCGGAGGCGATCCAGCCGATGGGCCGGTTCTCGACCGGTGCGGACATCGCCTTGTAGTGGGCGATCAGGTCGGTCATGTCGGGGGCCGGGTTCTCCCGGACGACGACGTGGTTCGCGGACTTCACCGACGTGCGGACGATGTCGCCGCTGCGCCGGTCGTAGGTCAGCGTGGTGTCCGTGTAGAGACGGCCGAAGGACGCGGCGGAGGTCACCGTGCGCGGGTTGCCCTCCGGGTCCGGGATGGTGCACGCGTACGCGGCGTGGGTGTGGCCGGTGACCAGCGCGTCGACCTTGGCGGTCACGCCCGTGGCGATGTCCGCGATCGGGCCGGAGATGCCGGAGCCGGGGCCGTTCGAGTCGCAGTCGTAGTTGTACGCGTCGGACGCCGGGGCGCCGCCTTCGTGGATCAGCGCGACGATCGACTTGACGCCCCGCTTCTGCAGTTCGCGCGCGTACTTGTTGATCGTCGCGGTCTCGTCGAGGAACTTCAGGCCCTTGACACCATCGGCGGTGACGATGCCCGGGGTGCCCTCCAGGGTCACGCCGATGAAGCCGATCTTCACGCCGTTCTTCTCCCACACGTAGGTGGGGTCGAGCATCGGCTTTCCGGTCTTCTCGTCGACGACGTTCGCGGCCAGGTACGGGAACTGCGCGCCCTCGAAGGTCCGCCCTTCCTCGTAGCAGCCGTCCTTCGGGTGGCAGCCGCCGTTCTGCATCCGCTTGAGCTCGGCGGCGCCCTCGTCGAACTCGTGGTTGCCGACGCCCGCGACGTCCAGGCCGAGGCCGTTCATCGCCTCGATCGTGGGCTCGTCGTGGAACAGCGCGGAGATGAGAGGGCTGGCGCCTATCAGGTCGCCCGCGGCGGCCGTGATCGAGTACGGGTGGCCCTCACGGGCCGTGCGCAGCGAGCCGGCCAGGTACTCGACGCCGCCGACGCCCTCGATGGTCTTGACGCTGCCGTCCGGCTGAATCTCCGTGAGCCGCCCCGAGGAGCTCGTGGGGGGCTCGAGGTTGCCGTGGAAGTCGTTGAAGGACAGCAGCTGCACGTCCTGGTAGCGGCCCGGCTTGTGGCTCGTCGTCGTCTCGTCGGCGCTGGCGGCCGACGGCAGCGCGGCGGCCAGTGCGCCGATGGTGGCGAGGCCTGCGGCGGTCGCGAGCAGCCGGGTCGTGCGGCGTCTGCGGCGGTCGTGCGAAGTGGTGGCTGGCATGCGCCCCCCTGTCGTTCTCTTCCGGCGTTGTTCTCTTCCGGCTGTGATGGTCCTGGCGCAGCCTAGAGTCAACGCGCGTAGCGCAACAGCCGTTTCATGGTTACATCCTGATTTCCCTTTGCCGCCGTTTTCGGGCCGCCGCCCTTTACCCTCGTAGGCATGACCAGCGACGACTTCGCCCGGCCCGGCTCCTCACGCGCCATCGAGACCCACGCGGCGCTCTCCCCGGAACAGATCGAGGCCGTCCTCGGACTGCTCGCGGAGGCCGCCCGCGTCGACGGCCAGCAGGCGGTGTCCGAACAGGGCCGGCTCCAGCTGCGCGGCGGGGAGCGCGAGGGCGTCTCCCATCTGCTGCTCACCAGCGGCGGTGAACTTGTCGGCTATGCCCAGCTGGAGGACACCGACCCGGTGGAGGCCCCGGCCGCCGAGATGGTCGTCCACCCCTCGCACCGCGGCCACGGCCACGGCCGCGCCCTCGGCTCGGCGCTGCTCGCCGCCTCCGGCAAGCGGCTGCGGGTGTGGGCGCACGGCGGGCACTCGGCCGCCCGGCATCTGGCACAGGTGCTGGGTCTGACCCTGTTCCGCGAACTGCGGCAGATGCGGCGCCCCTTGGGCGGCCCGGAGCTGCCCGAGCCGGTGCTGCCCGCCGGGGTGAGCGTGCGCACCTTCGTGCCGGGGCAGGACGACGCGGCCTGGCTCGCCGTCAACGCCGCGGCGTTCGCCCACCATCCCGAGCAGGGCTCCCTCACCCAGCGCGACCTGGACGACCGCAAGGCCGAGTCGTGGTTCGACCCGGCGGGCTTCTTCCTGGCCGAGCGCGAGGGCGAGCTGGTCGGCTTCCACTGGACGAAGGTGCACGCGGAGGAGCAGCTCGGCGAGGTGTATGTGCTCGGCGTCGCGCCCGGCGCGCAGGGCGGCGGCCTCGGCAAGGCGCTCACCCTGATCGGCCTGCGCCATCTGGCGGCGCAGGGGCTGCCGACGGCGATGCTGTACGTGGACGCGGACAACAAGGCGGCGGTGTCGGTGTACGAGGCGCTGGGATTCACCACCTACGAGGCGGATCTCATGTACCGCACCGAAACCTGAGCGCGTCCCGACGGGCGCAGGGCTACGTTCCGCTCACCGGCCGAGCCCGCACCACCAGAACGTCCATCCCCAGCTCGTCACCGGCGATCTCCAGCCCCGCCCACAGGGCGGCGGCCGCCAGCAGGTTGAACGCCCGGTGCGGCGCGCACACCACATCGGTCCCGCCCCCGCCTGCCACCCGGTCCGCCACGGCGCGGGCGGCGGCCTCGGCGTCGGCGGCGTGCTGGCCCAGGACCGTGGCCACGGGCTTTCCGGCGCCGGACACGAACGCCTCCACGAGCAGCAGACGGGGCCCGTCCGACCGCTCGGCCCAGCGCCGCACCTGCGTCGTGACGGCCGCCCCGGGCACCCCGCGGCCCACCTCGGCGAGCATCCACCCGGCCTGCACGAGACCCGTCCCCATCGCCGCGCCCCCCGCCCGCGCCGACCAAGCGCGGTTCCCCTCCCCGGTACGGCCCCGGCCCAGGTGCTCCCACCCGTCGCTCGCCGGCACGGGCACCGACATCGGCGCCTCCCACGCGAGCACCGCAGGCCGACCGGCCGACAGCGCCTCCACGACCGACTCGACCGCCGTCACCGGATCGGCCCCGTGCCCGGCGAGTGCCTCACCCGGCACATCGACCGCGGCCCAGGCGAAGGCCCCGGTCCGCACGGAACCCACGTCTACGGCGACCACGCGCGCGTCTCTCATGCATGGGGCAACGGCGCTCCTCCCCGCTTGACTTCCCGATCACCTTCCACCAACCTTTCACCACTCAATTAGTGAAAGGGTGGTGAAACGGGATGGTCGAGTACCGCATCGACCGGCGCAGCGGAGTCGCCACCTATCTCCAGATCGTCCAGCAGACCAAACAGGCCCTGCGCCTGGGTCTGCTGGAGCCGGGCGACAAGCTGCCCACGGCGCGTGAGGTCGTCGAGGCCACCGCCATCAACCCCAACACCGTCCTCAAGGCCTACCGCGAGCTGGAACGCGAAGGCCTGGTCGAGGCCCGCCGCGGCCTCGGCACCTTCGTCCGGCGCTCCCTGGGCGCCGCACCCGCCGACTCGCCCCTGCGCACCGAGCTGGAGCAGTGGGCCGGGCGAGCCCGCGCCGCCGGGCTCGAACGGGACGACGTGGCCGCGCTCTTCACTTCCGTACTGGACAAGCACTTCAAGGGGGACCAGGAATGACCGACACCGCCATCGAGGCGGCCGCGCTGGCCAGGAGCTTCGGCCGGCGCGGACGGCGGCGGGCGCTGGACGCCTGCTCCTTCCGGCTGCCCGCCGGGCGCGTGTGCGCCGTCGTCGGCCCGAACGGCGCCGGCAAGTCGACCCTGCTGGCCCTGGCCGCCGGACTGCTGGCCCCCACCGAGGGAACCATCCGGGTGCTGGGCGCCCGCCCGGCCGAGGTCCGCGAGCGGATCGCCTACGTCGCCCAGGACAAGCCCCTGCACCCCCAGCTCACCGTCGCCGACACCCTGCGCCTCGGCGCGGAGCTGAACCCCGGCCGCTTCGACCCGGCCGTCGCCGCCCGGATCGTCGCCGAGGGCGAGCTGGACCCCGGCGCCCGCATCCGCTCGCTCTCCGGCGGCCAGCGCACCCGTGTCGCGCTCGCCCTCGCCCTCGGTAAGCGCCCCGAGGTCCTGCTGCTCGACGAGCCAATGGCCGACCTGGACCCGCTGGCCCGGCACCAGCTGATGGGCACGCTGATGGCGGACGCCGCCGAGCACGGCACCACGGTTGTCATGTCCTCGCACGTCGTCGCCGAGCTGGAGGGCTCCTGCGACTTCCTGCTGCTCGTCGGCGGCGGCCGGATCCGGCTCTCCGGCCCGCTCGACGACCTGCTCGCCGCGCACACCCTGGTCACCGGACCGACGGGCGGCGACCTCACCCCGCACACCGTCGTCGAGTCCCGTACGACCGGACGCCAGCTCACCGCGCTGATCCGCCCCGAGGGCCCGGTCTCCGACGCCTGGCAGAGCGCCGAGCCCTCCCTGGAGGAGCTGGTCCTGGCCCACCTGCGCGCCCCCGAGGCCCCGGTGCTGCACCTGGCCACCGCCGCGGAGGCCGCCGTATGACCACCGCGACGGCCACCGCCACGCCGAGCACACCGGTGTCCCGGGGCCCGCGCGGCCTGACCTGGCTGGTGCTGCGACTGCACCGCTCGGCGCTGTGGGGCTGGCTGCTGCTGCTCGCCGTCGCCGCCGGCGCGCTGCTGTGGGCGTACGGGCCGGGGGCGGACGCCGCCTGGGCCGAGTACCACCGGATGGACTGCGGCGAGACCGGCACCCCCAGCCTGTCCTGCGACTACGCGGGCCCCGCCTACCAGAGCTACGACCTCGGCCTCTCCGCCGGTGCCGGACTGCTCAGCCTTGCCTCGCTGCTCATCGCCGCCTGGGCGGGCGGCGCGCTGATCGGCCGCGAACTGGAGAACGGCACCGCCCAGCTGGCCTGGACGCAGTCCGTCTCCCCGGCCCGCTGGCTGGCCGCCAAGCTCGCCGTGCCGGCCGTCCTGATCGCCTCGGGCACCCTCGCCCTGACCGCGCTGCACCGGCTGGTGTGGGCGTCGGACGGGGAGCTGCGGGCGGGCTGGCACGAGTGGCACGAGACCACCGTGTACCTCGCCAACGGCCCCCTGGTCACCGTGCACGCCCTGCTGGGCCTCGCCGTCGGCGCTCTCGCCGGCCTGCTGGTGCGGCGCGCGCTGCCCGCGCTCGCCGTCGCCGCGGCGGCCGAGATCACCCTGCTGGTGGCGTTCTCCTCGCTACGGCCGCGCCTGTGGCCCGCGGAGACCGTGACCAACAGCGAGGGCTACCCCGGGGCGATCGGCATGCCCGTCGAGCAGGGCGTCATCACCTCGACCGGCGCCCGCATCCCCAACCCCGCCTGCCTGGAGGACAGCCTCTGCGGCGCCCGCCACAAGGTCGTCGCCCACTACGAGGACTACCACCCCGCAAGCCACTTCTGGCCGCTCCAGCTCGTGGAGACCGGCATCGTCCTCGCCCTCGCCGCCCTCGCGGTCCTCGCCGCGTTCCGGCTGCTGCGCCGCCGTACGGGAGCCGCCGTATGACCACCCTCACCGCCACCGCCGTCCCCGCCCCCCGTGGACCCCGGCGTCCGCGCGGCCTGACCTGGGCCGTGCTGCGGCTGCACCGCACCGCGCTGCTGCTGTCGCTGGCCGCGCTCGCCGCCGCCGCGGCGGCGCTGGTCGCGATGTACGTCATGGGGGACGAGGCCCGCCGCGCCATCAGCCCGTGTGCGATACCGGCGACCGACCGGCTGCCGCACTGCGACGAGGTCCACGCGATGACCGCCGACGACCGGTACATGGACGGCATCAGCCTGGTCACCGGCAGTCTCGCCTGGCTGGTCTTCCCGGTGACCGCCTGGGCGGCCGGCGCGCTGATCGGGCGCGAGCTGGAGAACGGCACCGCCCGGCTGGCCTGGACCCAGTCCGTGACGCCGGTGCGCTGGCTGACCGCCAAGCTGGCCGTGCCCGCCGTCCTGCTGACCGCCGGTACGGCCGCGGTCGTTGCGCTGCTGCTGTGGGCGCGCGGCGACGGCAACCCCAACCTGGTCGGCGACTGGTACCTGCCGGACGTGTTCGTCACCACCGGCCCCACCGCCGTCGCCTACCCGCTGGCCGGCCTCGCCCTCGGCGCCCTCGCCGGGCTGCTCACCGGCCGGGCGCTGCCCGCCGCCGGCCTGTCCTTCGGGGCCTGGCTGGTCCTCTACAACGTCCTGGAGCACTACCGCGCGCACCTGTGGCCGACGGTGACCCGCCATGCGGACGGCGACACCTTCGAGCTGCCCCGCTCCTCCTTCGGCGTGGACTTCGTCATCCACGGCGACCGCGTGGTCTCGGCCACCTACCACCCCCAGTCCCACTTCCGGCCCCTCCAGCTGGTGGAGACCGGCATCCTGCTCGCCCTCACCGCCGCCGTGACCGCCGCCTGCTTCCTGCTGCTGCGCCGCCGCGCCCGCTGAGCCGCGTACCGTCCCTCCACGGGGGGAGGGACGGTGCGCCCACTCCGCCCCGGGACGCTCGCGACGTCCGCACGCCCCGACCGGCACCCCCGCGAGCCGCCGCCCGCTATCCCACACGTCATGTCGCCGTAACCATCGATTCAGACGACCTTGCGACGCTCGCCGAATGAAGCCCGCCGTGCCAGAGCCTTCGCCCCCGCCCGAGGGAAGCTCCGGGAACGGGACCGCCGGCGTCAGCGCCGTGCTCCCGCCCGCGCGCTCCGACGCGCCCCTCTCTCTCGTGGCGCGGAACAATGGGGTCATGAGCCAGCAGAACGCCCAGGCACCGGCCGCCCCGCAGGTCCAGCACCCCCAGCCCTCCGTGGGCTCCATCGCCGCGCACCGCCCGCACACCGTGGCGGCCGCGGTCTCCGACCTGGAACCCGACATCGACGCCGACCTCGACGCGTACGAGGAAGCGCACGCCGCGGACGGTGCCCAGCTGCCCCAGGGCCGTTTCCTCGACCGGGAGCGCAGCTGGCTCGCGTTCAACGAGCGCGTCCTGGAACTCGCCGAGGACCCGAACACCCCCCTGCTCGAACGAGCGAACTTCCTGGCGATCTTCGCCAGCAACCTGGACGAGTTCTTCATGGTCCGGGTCGCCGGTCTGAAGCGCCGTATCGCCACCGGCGTGGCCACCCGCTCCGCCTCCGGGCTCCAGCCCCGCGAGGTGCTGGAGATGATCTGGGCCCGCTCCCGCGAGCTCATGGCCCGGCACGCCGCCTGCTACCACGAGGACGTCGCCCCCGCCCTCGCGGAGGAGGGCATCCATCTGGTCCGCTGGAGCGAGCTGACCGAGAAGGAACAGGCCCGCCTGTTCACCCTCTTCCGGCACCAGATCTTCCCGGTGCTCACCCCGCTCGCCGTGGACCCCGCGCACCCCTTCCCGTACATCTCCGGCCTGTCCCTGAACCTGGCCGTCGTCGTACGCAACCCGGTCAGCGGCCACAAGCACTTCGCCCGCGTGAAGGTGCCGCCGCTGCTGTCCCGCTTCCTGGAGGCCTCCCCGGGCCGGTACGTCCCCATCGAGGACGTCATCGCCGCCCACCTGGAGGAGCTGTTCCCGGGCATGGAGGTGCTGGAGCACCACGCCTTCCGGCTCACCCGCAACGAGGACCTCGAGGTCGAGGAGGACGACGCCGAGAACCTGCTCCAGGCCCTGGAGAAGGAACTCATGCGGCGCCGCTTCGGGCCTCCGGTGCGCCTGGAGGTCGAGGAGTCCATCGACCGCGAGGTGCTGGACCTCCTCGTCCGCGAGCTGAAGATCAGCGAGGCCGAGGTCTACCCGCTGCCCGGCCCCCTGGACCTCACCGGCCTCTTCCGCATCCACGGCCTCGACCGGCCCGAGCTGAAGTACCCGAAGTTCGTCGCCGGCACCCACCGCGACCTGGCGGAGGTCGAGTCGGCCTCGCCGCCCGACATCTTCGCCGCCCTGCGCCAGCGAGACGTGCTGCTGCACCACCCGTACGACTCGTTCTCCACGTCCGTGCAGGCCTTCATCGAGCAGGCGGCCGAGGACCCGGACGTCCTCGCGATCAAGCAGACCCTGTACCGGACCTCCGGCGACTCCCCGATCGTCAACGCGCTCATAGACGCCGCCGAGGCCGGCAAGCAGGTCCTCGTCCTGGTCGAGATCAAGGCCCGCTTCGACGAGCACGCCAACATCAAGTGGGCGAAGAAGCTGGAGGAGGCCGGCTGCCATGTCGTGTACGGCCTGGTCGGCCTGAAGACCCACTGCAAGCTGTCCCTGGTGGTCCGTCAGGAAGGCGACACGCTCCGGCGCTACAGCCACGTCGGGACGGGCAACTACCACCCGAAGACGGCGCGGCTGTACGAGGACCTCGGCCTGCTGACCGCCGACCCGCAGGTCGGCGCGGACCTCTCGGACCTGTTCAACCGCCTGTCGGGGTACTCCCGCCGGGAGACCTACCGCCGTCTCCTCGTGGCCCCCAAGTCCCTGCGCGACGGCCTGGTCTCGCGGATCAACAAGGAGATCCAGCACCACCGCGCCGGACGTCCCGCCTATGTCCGCGTCAAGGTCAACTCGATGGTCGACGAGGCCGTCATCGACGCCCTGTACCGGGCGTCCCAGGCGGGCGTGCCCATCGACATCTGGGTGCGCGGCATCTGCGCGGTGCGGCCGGGTGTCACGGGCCTGTCGGAGAACATCCGGGTCCGCTCGGTCCTCGGCCGGTTCCTCGAACACTCCCGGATCTTCGCCTTCGGCAACGGCGGCGAGCCCGAGGTGTGGATCGGCAGCGCGGACATGATGCACCGCAACCTCGACCGCCGGATAGAAGCCCTCGTCCGGGTCGTCGACCCCGCCCACCGCGCCGCGCTCAACCGGCTGCTGGAGACCGGCATGTCCGACTCCACCGCCTCGTGGCACCTGGGCCCGGACGGCGAATGGACCCGGCACGCGACGGACGGGGACGGCGGACCCCTGCGGAACGTCCAGGAGATGCTCATAGACGCCCGGAGGCGCCGGCGTGGCACAGCAACACCTTGAACCGACGAACCCCGTGGCCGCCGGGCCACTGACGGGGGACGCCCTCGCCGGCTACCTCCGCGCCCAGGCCACGGAGTTCCTCCGGGCCCTGCGCCAGCACCGGGAGACCGGCACCGGGGACTCCCTCGACGCGGCCCGGGCCCTGCGCCGCTCGGCCCGCCGCATCAGCGGCAGCCTGCACACCTTCCGCCCGCTGCTGGACACCGACTGGTCCGAGGGCATGCGTCCCGAACTGGCCTGGCTCTCCGGCACGCTGGCCCTGGAACACGCGTACGCGTCCCGCTTGGAACGCCTGCTCAACGCCCTGCACCGGTTGTCGGGCTCGGCGGCGTTCCCGACCCAGGCGTCCGAGGTACGTGCGGGCGGTGCCGCCGCAACCGACGTGGCTGCGGGCAGTCGTGCCGGCAACCTCACGGTGGGCGCCGCAAAGGCCGGCGCCCTCCTCGACCGCCAGCTCACCCTCGCCCGCACCCGAGCCCACTCCACCGCCCTCCAGGCCCTGGGCTCCTCCCGCTTCCACGCGGTGGCGGACAAGGTCGCCTTACTGGCCAGCGAGGTCCCGCTCACGACCACCGCGGCCGCCGCCGACCTGCGCCCCCTCGCCGCCGCTGCGGAGGAGCGGCTCACGGACGCCGTCACCGCCCTCCCCCTGGTCACCGCGGGCAGCCCGTACAACGCGGAGGCCCTGATCCACGGCCTCTCCCCGGACCCGGCCCCGCACCCGCAGGACGCCCCCTGGCACCAGGTACGCCTCCTGCTGCGCCTGCACCGCTACGCCTGTGAGGTCCTGCACGGCGAGAACTCTCCGGTGGACGTCCGCCTGCTGACCGCCGGTCAGGCCCTCAACCGGCACCGCGACGCCTCGGAGGCGGCGGCAGCGGCGGCAGCGGCGGCCCGCACCCCGCGGATCGCCCCGGCCACGGCCTACGCCCTCGGCGTGCTCCACGCCGACCAGCGGCACGAGGTGGAGGCGGCCCGGTTCGCGTTCCAGCAGTCCTGGCAGAAGCAGACGGTGGGCACCCCGTGACCGACGACCGGGCGAAGGACACCGCCCCCGTCCGGGCCGCCGGCTGCGTCCTGTGGCGCCGCTCGCCGGCCGACGGGCGGCTGGAACTCTGCCTCGTGCACCGCCCGAAGTACGACGACTGGTCGCACCCCAAGGGCAAGCTCAAGCGCGGCGAGGACCCCCTGGCCGGCGCCCTGCGCGAGGTCGAGGAGGAGACCGGCCACACGGCGACGCTGGGCGCCGAGCTGCCGACCCTGCACTATCTGGCCAACGGCCGCCCCAAGGAGGTCCGTTACTGGGCGGCCGAGGCCGGCGCAGGTGCCTTCACCCCGACCCCCGAGGTCGACCGGATCCTGTGGCTCTCCCCGGCCGCGGCCCGCGACCACCTCACCCAGCCACGCGACAGGGAACTGGTCGACGAACTGCTGGCCGCCCTGCGCCACGCATAGACACACGGGAAGTCGCTCGCGCGCTCACGCCTCGGCCGCGTGCCCGGCCCCGTCCGTCCGCGCCTGACTGCGCGCGCGGCGGGCGGGCCCGCGCCAGCCGCAGCTGCAGCGCGCCACACAAAACGGCCCCTGTTCCACCGTGATGACCCGGTGTTCCGCATGATTTCGGCCAGGGGCGAACCGGTCCTGCTCGGTCACGCCGCCACAGTACCCAGGCAAGGTGAACACTCCGTAAGAAACCCCACGCCGCCCCCCGTGCCCGCCCCGGCGGCGTGACGGCCCAACCTACCCGTCGTTAACCGGACGACAGGGGGCCCGTGACGGCTGACGGACGGCTGGGGGTAGGCAGGCGATGGCGGAGCGGCAGCACGGCAGGACGGGCGGGACGGTCGTCGCGGCGGGGCTGATGGCCTGGGTCTGTCTCGGCACCACCGGATGCGGGAGCAGCGGTGCGGCCGCCGACGACGCCCGCGCCCTCACCGACCCGGTCCCCACCCTCCACAAGGCCGCCGACGCACTGGTCGCCGCACGCACCTCGAAGGCCCTGACATCGATGGAGATGGCCACCGGCGGCACCCGCGTCACCATCCGCGGCGAGGGGGTCTACGACTACACGCGCGGCCTCGGCCGGCTGAAGGTGATGCTGCCGCAGGACCCGGCGGGCGAGGCCCGGCGGCGCCCGATCACCGAACTCCTCGCGCCGGGCGCCCTCTTCATGAAGAACCGCGGCGCGGGCGTCCCGGCCGACAAATGGGTCCGGGTGGACACCGCCACGCTCTCCGACGGGAATCTGGTCACGGGCGGCGCCACCGACCCGTTCGCCGCGGCGGAGGTGCTGCGCGGGGCGCGGACGGCGACGTATGTCGGCCGTACGGAGATCGCGGGGACGCCGGTCAGCCACTACCGCGGCACGGCGAACCTCGCCGAGGCCGCGAAGAAGGCCTCCCCCGGCGGAAAAGCGTCGCTCGCGGCGGCGGCGAAAGGGTTCGCCACGGCCGAGGTTCCGTTCGACGTCTTCCTGGACGACGAGGGCCGCATCCGCAAGGTCCGGCACCGCTTCAGCTTCGTCAACGGCAGCCGGAAGGCCCCCGTGGCGGTGGCCTCCACGACGTTGCTGTACGCCTTCGGCACCCGGGCCGACGTACGTCTGCCGCCCGCGGAGGACATCTACGCGGGCCGGATCGCGGAGGAGTGAGGGGCCCGCACCCGGCGGAAGTGACCGGCTGGAACTAGCCCGTCCGTGCCATGCGCGGTGCGCGGACCGCTCCCTACTCTAGGAAGCGGTGACGGCAGAGAAGAGGTGATGCGCGTGGCTCCGGTCGGCGGTACGGCGGTTCAGGACCACGTGGCCCTCGCCGAGATCGAGCTGTGCGGAGAGCTGATCATCGCGGCCTCGGCCGCCGAGGACCGGCTCAGCCTGGAGAGCATCGACCAGGTCCTGCGAGTGGCCGAGGAACGCGCCCCCACCTCCGAGGAGTAGTCCCCTCAGGTGCGCAGCATCCGCCCGATCGCCTTGGTGGCCTCTTCCACCTTGGCGTTGATCTCGTCCCCGCCCTTGAGCGCCGCGTCGGCGACGCAGTGCCGCAGGTGCTCCTCCAGGAGCTGGAGGGCGAAGGACTGCAGGGCCTTGGTGGAGGCCGAGACCTGCGTGAGTATGTCGATGCAGTAGACGTCCTCGTCGACCATCCGCTGCAGGCCGCGGATCTGGCCCTCGATGCGGCGCAGCCGCTTCAGGTGCTCGTCCTTCTGGTGGTGGTACCCGTGGATCCCCCGATCATGATCGGTCACCACGGCCTCCGCGGGAGCCTCCGCCGGAGTCTCCGCGAGGGCCTCGGCGGGCAGACCGGCGCCGGCCTCGGTGGTCGTCATAGCGTCCTCCATCCACATACCCCTACTGGGTATATCGTACCGGACTTCACCGGGTATGGGCCCCTTGCCGGCAGGCCGGACCAACCCCGTGTGCCGCCCCCGTGCCGATAACTGTGCCTGATGGGCGACACTGGGGGACGGCCCATTAGCCGTGGCCGGATGATGCGCCTAGCATCAGCCTGACCGAAACCGATGCATCCCGAGGACCCCACGTGCGCTTTCGTCTGACCCCCAGGGAGACGAGCTTCTACGACATGTTCGCCGCATCCGCGGACAACATCGTCACGGGCTCGAAACTCCTGATGGAACTGCTCGGGGCGGACGCTTCCGCCCGGGCCGAGATCGCGGAGCGTATGCGGGCAGCGGAACACGCGGGTGACGACGCCACGCACGCGATCTTCCACCAGCTGAACTCCTCCTTCATCACGCCCTTCGACCGCGAGGACATCTACTCCCTCGCCTCGTCCCTCGACGACATCATGGACTTCATGGAGGAGGCCGTCGACCTGGTCGTCCTCTACAACATCGACGAGCTGCCCAAGGGCGTGGAGCAGCAGATCGAGGTGCTGGCGCGGGCGGCGGAGCTGACCGCCGAGGCCATGCCCCACCTGCGCACGATGGAGAACCTCACCGAGTACTGGATCGAGGTCAACCGGCTCGAGAACCAGGCCGACCAGATCCACCGCAAGCTGCTCGCCCACCTCTTCAACGGCAAGTACGACGCCATCGAGGTACTGAAGCTCAAGCAGATCGTCGACGTCCTCGAAGAGGCCGCCGACGCATTCGAGCACGTGGCGAACACGGTGGAGACCATCGCCGTCAAGGAGTCCTGACGCGTCCATGGACACCTTCGCCCTGGTCGTGACCATCCTGGTCGCACTCTTCTTCACCTACACCAACGGCTTCCACGACTCGGCGAACGCGATCGCCACCTCCGTGTCGACCCGCGCGCTCACCCCGCGCGCCGCCCTGGCCATGGCCGCGGTCATGAACCTCGCCGGTGCCTTCCTCGGCAGCGGCGTCGCGAAGACGGTCAGCGAGGGCCTGATCGAGACACCAGAGGGCTCGACGGGGATGGGCATCCTCTTCGCCGCGCTCACCGGCGCGATCACCTGGAACCTCATCACCTGGTACTTCGGTCTGCCGTCCTCCTCCTCGCACGCGCTGTTCGGCGGCATGGTCGGCGCGGCGCTGGCCGGCGGCACCCAGGTCTACTGGCACGGCGTCCTCGAGAAGATCGTCATCCCCATGTTCGTCTCCCCGATCGTCGGCCTGCTCGCCGGCTACCTGGTCATGACGGCGATCATGTGGATCTTCCGCCGCGCCAACCCGCACAAGGCCAAGCGCGGCTTCCGCATCGCCCAGACCGTCTCCGCGGCCGGCATGGCCCTCGGCCACGGCCTCCAGGACGCCCAGAAGACCATGGGCATCGTGGTGATGGCCCTGGTCATCGCCGACGTCGAGGACTACGGCGACCCGATCCCGATCTGGGTCAAGATCGCCTGCGCGGTCATGCTCTCCCTCGGCACCTACGCCGGCGGCTGGCGCATCATGCGCACGCTGGGCCGCAAGATCATCGAACTCGACCCGCCCCAGGGCTTCGCCGCGGAGACCACCGGCGCGTCGATCATGTTCACCACGGCCTTCCTCTTCAAGGCCCCCATCTCGACCACCCACGTCATCACCTCCGCCATCATGGGCGTCGGCGCGACGAAGCGCGTGAACGCCGTCCGCTGGGGCGTGGCGAAGAACATCGTCCTGGGCTGGTTCATCACGATGCCGGCCGCGGCGGCGGTGGCGGCAACGGTGTTCGGCATCATCCACCTGGCGTTCCTGTAGCGGGCGCGGCGCGCCAGAAGCCGTACCTCAGCGCCGTACAAGAGCAAACGCAATGGGCCCGCCCCCGGGAGCCAGGGGCGGGCCCTTTTGCGACCTCGCGGTGGCACCGCCATGCAGCACCGCGAGGAGTCGATGGATCAGCCGAAGCGGCCGGAGATGTAGTCCTCCGTCGCCTGGACCGACGGGTTGGAGAAGATCCGCTCCGTGTCGTCGATCTCGATCAGCCGACCGGGCTGCCCGACGGCGGCGAGGTTGAAGAACGCCGTACGGTCGGACACACGCGCCGCCTGCTGCATGTTGTGCGTCACGATGACGATCGTGAACTGCTCCTTCAGCTCACCGATCAGGTCCTCGATCGCCAGCGTGGAGATCGGGTCCAGGGCGGAGCAGGGCTCGTCCATGAGGAGGACGTTCGGCTCCACGGCGATCGCCCGCGCGATGCACAGCCGCTGCTGCTGACCACCGGAGAGGCCGGAGCCCGGCTTGTTCAGGCGGTCCTTCACCTCGTTCCAGAGGTTCGCCCCGCGCAGCGACTTCTCGACGATGTCGTTCAGCTCGCTCTTCTTGTAGTTGCCGTTGAGGCGCAGGCCGGCCGCGACGTTGTCGTAGATCGACATCGTCGGGAAGGGGTTCGGCCGCTGGAACACCATGCCGACCTCGCGGCGCACGGACACGGGGTCGACCCCGGTGCCGTACAGGTCCTCGTCGTCGAGCAGCACCTTGCCCTCGACCCGCCCGCCGGGCGTGACCTCGTGCATACGGTTCAGCGTGCGCAGGAACGTCGACTTGCCGCAGCCGGAGGGGCCGATGAAGGCCGTCACCGAGCGGGGCTCGACGGTCATCGAGATGTCCTCGATCGCCTTGTGGGAGCCGTAGTAGGCGGTCAGTCCGCTTACGTCGATTCGCTTGGCCATGATTACTTCACTTCCAGATTTTCGATCGGTCGCCGTTGGGCCCCGCCCGGCGGAGCCGGAAATTGTCGCCTTAGCGACCGGTCTTCGGGGCCTTCCAGCGGGCGATGCCGCGGGCCACCAGGTTCAGGATCATCACGAAGGCGATCAGCGTCAGCGATGCCGCCCAGGCACGGTCGTAGGCCGCGGGCGAGCCCGCGCTCTGCGAGTACTGCTGGTAGATGTACAGCGGCAGCGACGCCTGCGGGCCGTCGAAGGGGTTGTTGTTGATGAACGGGTTACCGAACACCAGCAGCAGCACGGGCGCCGTCTCACCGGCGATACGGGCGACCGCCAGCATGACACCCGTGGTGATGCCGCCGATCGCGGTCGGCAGGACCACCTTCAGAATGGTGCGCCACTTCGGGACACCGAGCGCCAGGGAGGCTTCCCGCAGCTCGTTCGGGACGAGCTTCAGCATCTCCTCGGTGGAGCGGACGACCACCGGCATCATCAGGATCGCCAGGGCGAGCGCGCCGGCGAAGCCGGAGAAGCCCATGTCGAAGATCAGCAGCAGGCTGAGGATGAACAGACCGGCGACGATCGACGGGATACCGGTCATCACGTCGACGAAGAAGGTGACGGCGCGGGCGAGGTGACCGCGCCCGTACTCCACCAGGTAGATCGCGGTCAGCACGCCGATCGGCGCGGCGATCAGGGTGGCGAGGCCGACCTGCTCCAGGGTGCCGATGATGGCGTGGTAGATGCCGCCGCCCGGCTCGGAGTCGGCGACGAGACCCATGGAGTGGGACAGGAAGTACCCGTCGAGGACCTTCACGCCGCGCGAGAGGGTCGTCCACACCAGGGAGACCAGCGGCACCACGGCGAGCAGGAAGGCGACCCAGACGAGCGAGGTCGCGACCCGGTCCTTGGCCTGGCGGCTGCCCTCGACGCGCGCGGCGATGACGTACGTACCGAGGACGAAGAGGATCGCGGCGATCAGGCCCCACTGGATGCGGCTCTCGATCCCGACGGCGACGCTGCCTCCGATGGACACCGCGAGGGAGCCCACGGCGATCACCCAGGGGGACCACTTCGGCAGACGGGCGCCCTGAAGCGAGCTCGGGCGCTGGACGGCGGTCGTGGTGCTCATGCGTTGGCCCCCGAGTACTCCTTGCGGCGGGCGATGATCGCGCGGGCCGCGCCGTTGACCAGCAGCGTGATGACGAACAGGACCAGACCGGAGGCGATGAGCGCGTCACGGCCGAACTCGGTCGCCTCGCCGAACTTGCTGGCGATGTTCTGGGCGAAGGTTCCGCCACCCGGGTTGAGCAGGCTGGCGTGGATCAGGAAGTCCGGCGACAGGACGGTGGCGACGGCCATGGTCTCGCCGAGCGCGCGGCCGAGGCCGAGCATCGAGGCGGAGATCACGCCGGAGCGGCCGAACGGCAGCACCGCCATGCGGATGACCTCCCAGCGCGTGGCGCCGAGGGCCAGGGCCGCCTCCTCGTGCATCTGCGGGACCTGCTTGAAGACCTCGCGGCTCACGTTGGTGATGATCGGCAGGATCATGATCGCGAGCAGGATGCCGACGGTGAGCATCGAGCGGGGGGCGCCGCCCTCCCAGTCGAAGACGCCGGTCCAGCCGAAGTAGTCGTTCAGCCAGCCGAACAGGCCGTCCATGTGCGGCACGAGGATCAGGGCCCCCCAGAGGCCGTACACGATGGACGGGACGGCGGCGAGCAGGTCGATCACATAGGCGATCGGACCGCTCAGCCGGCGCGGGGCGTAATGGGTGAGGAACAGCGCGATGGCGACGGCGATCGGGACCGCGATGACCATGGCGATGATCGAAGAGACGATCGTGCCGTAGGCCAGGACCGCGATACCGAAGACCGGCGGCTGGGCGCTGGTGTTCCACTCGAAGGTGGTGAGGAAGTTGCCCTCGTCCTCGCTGATGGCGAGGGCGGCCCGCCAGGTGAGGAAGACCGCGATGGCGGCCATGATCACCAGCAGCAGGATGCCCGAGCCGCGGGACAGGCCGAGGAAGATGCGGTCTCCGGGCCGGGTGGCGCCCCGGGTCGCACGCTTCTGCTCGGGGAGGGTCGGCTGTGGGGTGGGGGGAGGTGCGTCGGTGGGTGTCGTCGTTATGTCCATCGGGGTCTCCGGTCTGCGGAGCCGCGGTTGTGGGCGGCTCCATGGAGCCGTGCGCGGGGCGCGGCTCCGGGCGGCGGTGCACCGGACGGTGCGGCCCGGTCCCGGGCGGGACCAGGCCGCACTTGGGTCAGCTCAGCTCTTCGATGGTCGTGCGGACCTTGGCGATGATGTCCGCGGGCATCGGCGCGTAGTCGTTCTCGGCGAGGACGTTCTGGCCGTCCTCGCTGGCGATGTAGCGCAGGAACGCCTTGGTGGCGGGCAGGGTGTCCTGCTTGTTGCCCTTGTCGCAGACGATCTCGTACGTGACGAGGGTGATCGGGTAGGCGCCCTCGGCCTTGGTGGCGTAGTTCAGCTCCAGGGCGAGGTCCTTGCCGGTGCCCACGACCTTGGCGTCGGCGATGGCCTTGGTGGCGTTCTCGACGGTGGCCGCGACCGGCTCGCCGGCGCCCGTGTCGATGGCGGCGGCCTGGATGCCGTCCTTGGCGTACGACAGCTCCATGTAGCTGATGGCGCCGGCGGTCTGCTTGACCTGCTGGGCGACACCGGAGGAGCCCGAGGCGGACTGGCCGCCCTTGGCCTGCCAGGCCTTGCCGCCCTCGTACTTCCAGTTCTCCGGGGTGGCGGCGATCAGGTACTTGGTGAAGTTGTCCGTGGTGCCGGACTCGTCCGAGCGGTGGAACGCCTGGATCTTCAGGTCGGGAAGCTTCGCGTCGGGGTTCAGCTTCTTGATCGCCGCGTCGTTCCAGTTGGTGATCTTGCTGTCGAAGATCTTGGCGATGGTCGGCGCGTCGAGGACCAGGTTGTCGACACCCGGGACGTTGTAACCGACGGCGATCGGGCCGCCGACCATCGGCAGGTCGATGCCCTGGCCGCCGGAGCAGACCTTCTTGGAGGCCTCGATCTCCTCGGAGTCCAGCGCGGAGTCGGAACCGGCGAAGGCGACCGTGCCCTGCGTGAACGCGGTGACACCGGCGCCGGAGCCGCCGCCCTTGTAGTTGATCTGCACGCCGTTGCACTGCGAGGTGAACTGCTTCACCCAGGCGTCGATCGCGTTCTTCTGCGCCGAAGAGCCGTCCGCGAGCAGCTGACCCTGGGCGTCGTCACACTTGATCGACCCGGCCGCCTGGGTGCCGCCCGTCGGGTCGCCACCGTTCCCGCCGGTGTCGTCGGAGCCGCACGCCGTGAGGGCCAGGGCGCCGGAGACGGCGAGAGCACCGAGGGTGAGGGCCCGCCGGTTCATGCGCTGAAGCTTCACTTTCGGGAGTTCCTTCCAGGAGCCGCCGTCCTGATCGGCGGCGTGCGAAGTCTGAGCGAGACGGACACGCGTCAAGCGGCGCGCTCGTCGTCAGCAAGGCCGAAATTAGGCAGAACAGGTGAAGCCGCCTATGGCCGTAAGTGAACGGGGGGTGAACCCCTGCGGACGGTGCGGTTAGGTCACGGAATGCTTACAGGGAGAACACACGGAGGTCCCGGCCTCGGCCCCGTTACGGCACAGGCATCGCCACCACAGACCCCCGGAACGAACAAATGGGGTATTTGCGTGGAAGGTACACCACAGGTGGTGAACAGCGGGAGTACCCGTTCGGGTAGTGGAACCCGCAGCCCACAGCCCCCGTCTCGTTCCACGACAGCACCGGTCGGGCGGAGGCAGGCAGCACATGGAACGGCGTACGTTCATCGGCGGCGGTACGGCCGCGCTCGCGGCGGCGGTGTCGGCGGCGGCGTGCAGCGGCGGCACGGGGCGCGCGGAGGCGACGGGCACCACGACCGCGACCCGGACGGCCACGACCTCCGGCGCCACCAGGGCGTCCGCCGCCTGGGGAGCCCTCGCCCGCGACCTCGACGGCACCCTGGTCCGCCCCGGCGACGCCGCCTGGTCCACCGCCCGCCAGCTCTACAACACCCGTTTCGACTCCCTGAAGCCCGCCGCCGTCGCCTACGTCGCCCACGCCGACGACATCGCCACCACCCTCGCCTACGCCCGCGCCCACGCCCTGCGCGTCGCCATACGCAACGGCGGCCACTCCTACGCGGGCTGGTCCTCCGGCAACGGCCGCCTGATCATCGACGTGTCCAAGCTGAACCGGGTGCGGGCGAGCGGCGGCTCCGCGGTGGTCGGCGCCGGCGCCAAGCTCATCGACGTGTACCGGGCGCTGGCCGCGAAGGGCGCGACGATCCCGGCCGGCTCCTGCCCGACGGTCGGCGTCTCCGGTCTCGTACTCGGCGGCGGGCACGGCGTGGTCTCCCGGGCGTACGGCCTGACCTGCGACAGCCTCACCCAGGCCACCCTGGTCACGGCCGACGGCAAGCAGATCACCGCGAACGCCCGCGAGCACAAGGACCTCTTCTGGGCGCTGCGCGGCGCGGGCAACGGAAACTTCGGCGTCGTCACCGAGCTGCGCTTCCGCACCCACCCGGCCCCGCAAGCGGTGACGGCGTACCTGTCCTGGCCCTGGTCGAAGGCCGCCGCGGTGGTGAAGGCCTGGCAGGAGTGGGGACCGGCGCAGCCGGACGAGATCTGGTCGTCCCTCCACCTGGCCAACGCGGCGGGAGGCACCCCCACCATCTCGGTCGCGGCCTTCTCCCTCGGCACGTACGGCGAACTCCAGAACGCGGTGGACCGCCTGGCCGACCGGGTCGGCGCCCCGGCCTCCTCCGTCTCCCTCCGCCGCCGCTCCTACGAGGAGGCGATGGAGATCTACGCCGGCTGCGCCTCCTTCACCACGGACGCCCAGTGCCACCTGCCCGGCACCACGCCCGGCCGCTCCCCGCAGGGCGCCCTGGGCCGCGAGACCTACACCGCCCGCTCCGACTTCTTCGACCGCTCGCTGACCGCGGCGGGCATCCAGACCCTGCTCACGCAGATCAAGGGCGTCCGTGGCGGCGCGGGCAGCATCGCGCTCACCGCGCTGGGCGGCGCGATCAACAGCGTCTCCCCCACGGCGACGGCCTTCGTGCACCGCCGCTCGCGGATGCTGGCCCAGTACATCGCCTCCTGGCGCGCGGGCACGCCCGGCAGCGGCGCCCAGGCCTGGCTGGATTCCGCCCATCGGGCGATGCGCCCGTATGCCTCGGGCGCGGCGTACCAGAACTACACGGACCCGACTCTGAAGGACTGGCGCACGGCGTACTACGGCGACGCGGCGCCGCGCCTGACGAAGCTGAAGCGGGCGTACGACCCGGGGAGGGTGTTCACGTACCCGCAGGCGCTGTGAGCACTGTCCTTCGGGGAGGCCGGCTCAGGCGGCGAGATCCCGCTCCTCGCTCTTCTGCCCGGCGGCCTCCTGACGGGCCCCCGGGATCACGGCGTCCCGGCTCTCCACCGATGACCGCTTCCGGATGAGCCAGCCCACCCGCGGCGACCGCTCCATCGCCTTGGCCACCGGCGTGAGCAGCGCCATGGCGACGGGCGAGAGCAGCAGCGCGACCGCCGTACCGAGCGCGAAGCCGCCCACGACGTCCGTCGGGTAGTGCACGCCCATGTAGACCCGGCAGAACCCTTCGAGCAGCGCGAGCCCGAGCCCGACGAGACCGAACTTCCGGTTGGCGACGAAGAGCCCGACGGCCATGGCCATGGTGATGGTGGCGTGGTCGCTGACGAACGAGAAGTCGGTCTTCCCGGTGACGAGCACGTCCAGCCCCTCGTGCTCCAGGAAGGGCCGGGGCCGTTCCACGAACCCGCGTATCGGCACGTTCACGAGCACGGCGACGCCGGCCGCGAGCGGTGCCCACACGAGCGCGGCGACGGAGGAGGCGGCCTCCTCCGCGGAACCGGCCCGCCGCCGCCCGGACCACCAGCACCACAGGATGAGCAGCACCATGGCGAGCAGCAGTCCGTACTCACCGACGTACTCCATGACCCGGTCGAACCAGTGCGGTGCGTCCTTGGCCAGGCCATTGATGTCGTAGAGCAGCTCGACGTCGGGGTTCGACCCGGATTGCGCGAGTCCAGCCATGGTGCAGCGGCCCCTTCGTCGTCATCTCACCGGCGCACCCTTGTCATGCGCCGTCTGCCACCCCCGTGGTCCGTAGATCGATCGGCTAGGTCGATGGGCCAGGTCAATCGGCTACGTCAACAGGAACGCACGGTCCCGGTCTCTACGTTCCACATTCCACTGAATGATCACGCAGACGTTATCGAAGAGAGATACGTCGTCGCAGCTCAGGGGTGCACTTCACACTGCGTTCGCGCCACCGGGGACGGCCGAGGGCAGCGCTTTCGCGCCATCCTCGGTGACGCGGGTGGCCCCGAAGTACTTGCGGGTGTCGATCGGATCGAACCGGATGACGGCACCCGTGTACGGAGCGTCGATCATGTACCCACCGCCCACATAGATCCCCACGTGGTCGATGGCCCGCGAGTTGTTGGGATCGGGCGAGAAGAACACCAGATCACCGGGCAGCAACTCCTCCCTGGAGGGATGCGGCCCCGCGTTGTACTGATCGTTCGCCACCCGCGGCAACTCGATCCCCACACTCGCGTACGCGGCCTTGGTCAACCCCGAACAGTCGAACCGCCCACCCTGCTCCGGCGTACCGTTCCCACCCCACAAATAGGGGGTGCCGAGCTTCTTCTGTGCGTAGTGGATCGCGCCGGCGGCCTGCTTGGACGGATCGAGCCGGGTCTGCGGAGCGGCGAAGCTCTCCTCCAGCGTCGTGATCGTCCTGACGTAGTTCTGGGTCTCCTTGTACGGCGGCACACCCTTGTACTTGATCACCGCGTACGCCCCCGCGTTGTAGGCGGCGAGCATGTTCTTCGTGGGGTCCCCGGGCACGTCCTTGACGTACTTGGCGAGGGTGCAGTCATACGACGCGGCCGACGGAATCGCGTCCTTCGGGTCCCAGACGTCCCGGTCACCGTCCCCGTCGCCGTCGATCCCGTGGGTCGCCCACGTCCCCGGGATGAACTGCGCTATCCCCTGCGCGGCGGCCGGGCTCTTGGCGTTCGGGTTGAAGCCGCTCTCCTGGTACAACTGGGCGGCGAGCAGCGCCGGATTGATGGCGGGGCACAGATTCCCCCACTCCTGCACCAGCGGCTGATACGCGGCAGGCACCGACCCCTTGGCGAGCGTCTTGCTGCCCCCGCGCACTCCGTTGACGAGGTTCCCGGCGACGACGTACACGCCGACGACGAGCAGCATCACGAAGGCGAGCGAACCACCGACGACAGCAGTCCCAACGATCCACGCCTTACGCACCGTCAACCGCCCCTCACCGCCAGGGAGTACGCCGACGTCAGTGTAGAGGCGGAGGCAGCTCCACGGGGGTATGACGATCCGTCCGGCGCCCTCACGTGCGCGGGGCGGTGCCGTACAGAGGGAAGCCGCCGGTGGAGACCTCGATGAAGCAGGAAACCCCCGGCGCCCGGGCCCCGGCATCGAGATCACCTTCAACGAGGGGGGCCGACCCCGACACCCCGGTGTACATCCGCGAGACCAGCGCACCGGACACCGTGGTGACCACCACCCGCCACGAGTGGAACGCCTTCGTACGCGGCGTACAGGCAGGCGAGTTCGACCACTTCGCGGAGAGCACGCGGAAAGAGTGACACCACATTCGCACACTTGCGCGACACCCGAACGATCGCAACAGAATGCGCATATCCCGTCACCCACTGTTGACTTGCGCCGAGGCCGCCACCCCGGTGTCCTCTTCTCGCTCTCACGCCAGGAGAGAAAACAGCATGAAGAACGTGACCGGCCCTCTCGCCCGCATAGCCGCTCCGGCTCTGGCCGCGGCTCTCGCCGTGCCCGTGTTCGCCACGCCCGCCAGCGCCCAGACGGAGGGCTCCATCGCGGTCCGCGAGGGCAGCGTCGTCTCGCTCACCGCCCGCGCCGGGTTCGCGAACCGCGTCAGGGCCAGCGTGAACGGGAGCGGCCGACTGATCCTCGAGGACGCTCGCCGCATCACGGCAACCGCGGAATGCAGGTACGTGCCCTTCACCGACCGCACCCGCGTCGACTGCGGGCCTGCCGCCACGGTCACCGAGCTCAGGGTGTCGCTGGGCGACGGGGAGGACACGGCCTTCCTCAACGTCCGCATCGAAACGTTCGTCCACGCCGGAACGGGCGGCGACACCGTGTGGACCAACGGCGGCAACGACCGGATCGACCTGCGGGACGGCGTGGCGGGCAACGACGCGGCGGCCTGCGACGGAGGCGCCGACAGCGTCATCGCCAACTTCGGCGACCAGATCGCCCTGGACTGCGAGTACCGGACCAGGGTCTGAGAGGCAACGGGGCCGGGTGGGCGGTCACTCGCCCGAACCCGGGTTCACCGCCACCCGCGCCCCCGGAAACCCCACCCCCGTCATCTCCTCCGACGCCTCCCACAGCCGCCGTGCCGCCACCGGATCGCTCGCCGCCGCCGACCGCCCCACCAGCGTCGGCGCGCCCCGCAGCTCCGCGAACCCGTCGGGGCCGGCGTAGCTCCCGCCGGGCAGGTCCTCCACCGCGGCGTACAGCGTCGGCAGCGCGCCCGCCGTGTCGTCCTGTGCGAAGAAGCGGTTGCCGAGCGCCATGGCCACCCGGCTCACCCGGCTGGCGGCATGGCTCTGGAGGTTCGTCGCCGCGTAGCCGGGGTGCGCCGCGAGCGCCCGGACGGGGGAGCCGGCGGCGGCCAGGCGGCGCTGGAGTTCCAGGGTGAAGAGCAGGTTGGCCAGCTTCGACTGGGCATACGCCCGCACCGGCGTGTAGTCCGACGTCAGGTTGAGGTCGTCGAAGCGGATCACGCCGTAGCCCCCGCGATGCATCCCGGAGGAGACCGTCACCACCCGGTCGGTGACATACGGCAGCAGCAGGTTGGTCAGCGCGAAGTGGCCCAGATGGTTGGTGCCGAACTGCATCTCGAAGCCGTCCCGCGTCCGCCGCGGGGGCAGCATCATCACGCCCGCGTTGTTGATCAGCAGGTCCAGCGGGCGCCCCTCCCACCGCTTCGCGAACTCCCGCACCGAGGCCAGATCGGCGAGGTCCAGCCGCCGCACCTCCGTACTGCCGCGCGCCTCCGCCGCCGCGGCCCGCCCGCGCTCCTCGTCTCGCACGGCGTAGACGACATGCGCCCCCGCCCGCGCCAGCTCCCGCGCCGCGACCCGCCCGATGCCGCTGTTCGCGCCGGTGACGACGGCCGTCCGCCCGGCGAGGTCGGGCAGTCGGCTCGCGTTCCACTTGGCCGGCCGGGCCGGCTTGGTCGTAGTAGCCATGTCCCCAAAGTAGACACCGCCAACAATGCTGTCAATGACAACATGCGGATACGATGGTGACCATGCCCCATCCCGAGAGCAGCAGCCGCCCCTACCACCACGGAGACCTCCGCGCCGCCCTGCTCTCCGCCGCCGAACAGACCCTGCGCCAGAAGGGCGCCGGCGCCCTCTCCCTGCGGGAACTCGCCCGCGAACTCGGCGTCAGCCACGCCGCCCCGGGGCGGCACTTCAAGGACAAGCAGGCCCTGCTCGACGCGCTCGCCCTCACCGGTTTCCAGCGCATGGCCGCGGCGATGGACGCCGTCGACGACCCCTCCCTGCCACTCGAGACCCGGCTGACCGCCCTCGCCCGCGCCTACCTCGGCTTCACCGTGGACAACCCCGCCCTGCTGGAGCTGATGTACGCCCGCAAACACGATCCGGACATTCCCGAGCAGCTGGCCACCGCCATCGCCCGCACGAAGGAACCCTTCTTCCGGATCATCACGGACGCCCAGCGGCGTGGCGAGATCGTTCCGGGCGACCCCGAGCGCATCGCCCTCCTGGCGGGCGCCAGCCTGCACGGCGTCGCGAGCTTCACCGCCACCGGCCACCTCCCGTCCGAGACCGCGCTGACCGGCATCGACGAGCTGGTCCACCATCTGCTGCACGGTCTGCGGCCCCGCTAGACAGCGCCTACCCTTCACCCGAACGGCCTTCACCCGCAGAACATCGGCGCGACCACTCACCCGTCACACCGTCAGAAACCGGCGAACTAGCCAAAAGTGACACAACGACGGAACCACACCACAGGTTCCGCACCCGCTTCATTGCCCGGGGTGACCTGCCGTGATACACAGAGTGACCATACGAGGTATTCGTACGAAACCCGCCAAGCAATGACGCCAAGTCGACATACCTGGGCGTCATTGTCAGCGAGAATGAGGCCTGACCTCTGCGCACCGCAGGGGACTGCGGAACTACCCAACAGGGGCGGTGACTTACATGCTCTTTGCGGCCGACAAGGGAGACATCAACACCATCATCGGCGGGATCGCTCCGGACTGGGGCCCCTTCGGCAGCCTGGGCAACGAGGCCAAGGTGATGATCGAGGTCGTGATGGCGGTCGCCATCCTGATCTGTCTCGGCATCGCCATCTGGGGCGCCGCGAAGCAGCGCATCGGCGCCACCGCGCTCCGCGACACCTTCAGCGCGGAACAGGGCAAGGGCCTCATCATCGCGGGCCTCACGGGCGTCTTCATCATCGGATCCCTCGGCACGCTCTTCACCATCGTGTACGGCATGGCCGTGTAGCCCGGCGCGCCGCCGCCCGCCCAGGGCGCGTCCAGTCCGCTCCGGGCACGCCCGGTCCCCACTACCCCACCCGCCCGTCGTGCCCACCGGCTGAGGTTGCGTTTCCCTGATGTCGAGTCACCACACCGCGCCCGCGCGGGAACCAGCACGGCTACCGTCGTACTTCTACGCATTCATTCGGTACGACGGTTTCCGCTACGACATCGAGGGAGCGGACGCGGCATGAGTCTCGGAGACGACCAGGAGCCGACGGCCTCCGGCGGCTACGGCGGCACGGGCCACACCCGCACCCGCCTGCCCGACGCCGACCCCTACGGCGGCGCCCGCCGCCCCGGCCGCTCCTCCTCCCGCAGCCTGGTCACCGTCGTCGGCGTCGTCGTCCTCCTCATCGCGGCGATCGCCTTCGCGAATCGGGGAGGCGAGGATTCCCCTGCCGGGGCGGAGGACGCGGAGCAGCCACGCCCCGCGGCAACGGCCGCGAGCGGGGTCCGGCCGGTGCAGTCGGGGTTCGCACAGGATGAGCAGGGGGCGCAGAGCGCTGCGGCGAACTACGCGGTGACACTGGTGTCGGCCGACATCCTCAAGCCGGCCCGGCGAGCCGAGATCGTCCGGCAGATCTTCGTCGTCGACCAGCAGGCCGCCCTGGAGGAGAAGTTCAATCAGGCCTACTCCAAGGAGTTCCTGAGCAACGTCGGCCTGGACGAGAACGGCAACGCACCCCGGGGCCACACCTACGTCTCGCGCACCATGCCGATCGGCACCAAGGTCACCAGATACTCCGACGCCGCCGCCACCGTGGAAGTCTGGTGCACCGGTGTCTTCGGCACCGCCGGGGAGAACTCGACCAACCCGGTCACCAGCGACTGGTTCACCCTGACGCTCCAACTGCGCTGGGCGGACAACGACTGGAAGGTCGAGAGCTTCGCCCAGAAGGACGGGCCCGCCCCCGTTCCCGGCGACAACCAGGCATCCAGCGCCGACGAGATGAGCAAGGCCGTCCAGGAGTACGGAGGCTTCACTTATGCCCGGTAAGCCGCGCCGCGCACTCGGGATCGCCGCTGGCCTCGCCGCCGTGCAGACGACCCTCGTACTACTGGCCACCCGTGCCACGGCGGCACCGACTCCGTCCCCCTCCGCGCCCTCGTCCCCCTCGGCGCCCTCGTCCCCTTCCGCGTCTCCGTCGCCCTCGCCGTCCGCGTCCAACGACAACTGCGATCTCATCGTCGGCCCCGCCAAGGACTACTGCGAACGAGGAGGCGACACCGCCGGCTCCGGCCGATCCGGCAGCTCCACCACCCTCGACCCCACCTCCACCCTCGACCCCCTCTCCTCCCTCGCCCAGGGCTGCGCCGACGCCGCCTCCTGGACGATCGACAAGCTCAGCGAGGCCGTCCAGGAGACCGCGAACGTCGACTTCACGAACCCGACGTTCCTCCAGCAGTACGCGGTGGTCTTCGCGGCGTCGACGATCCTCACGCTCCTGCTCTGGCTGCTCGCGGTCGCCAAGCGAGCGGTGCGAGGTGTCCCCCTCACCACCGCCATCTCGGAAGCGATCGGCTTCCTCTGGCTGACCGTCCTCGCCTCCGCGTTCACCCCGCTCATCCTCTACACCGTCGTATCGGCCACCGACGGCATCACCGACGTCCTCGCGAAAGCCACCGGCGACCAGACCGACACGTTCTTCGGCAACTTCTCCGGCGCCCTGGAGAAGGGCGAGGACATCGGAGGCGGCCCGATCATGCTGATCGTCGTCTCCCTGGTCAGCATCCTCGCCGCCGGCGTGCTGTGGCTGGAGCTCGTCATCCGCGCCGCCCTGCTCTACGTAGGCGCCCTCCTCGGCACCGTCGTCTACGCCGGCCTGGTCGACAAGAACCTGTGGGGCCACGTCCGCCGCTGGGCGGGCATCATGATCGCGGTCATCCTGGTGAAGCCCGTCATCGTCATCGTCCTCGGCCTCGCCGGCGCGCTCTCCGCCGACGACGGCCCCGACGCCTTCTCCGCGGTCGTCTCCGGCCTCGCGATCATCCTGCTCGCCATCTTCGCCTCGGCGATGATCTACCGCTTCGTCCCGGGCTTCGGCGACGAGATCGCCGGCTCCCGCAACAACCGCATCATGCGCGGCGCCGAGAGCAAGGCGGCAGCCGTCATCAGCAGCCCCGCCACCCTCGTCGCCCAGGGCATCAAGACACACAGCACGCGCGCGGACAACAACGGCGGCCAGTCCACAACCGCCAGTAGCCCCCGCCCGGCCAACACCGCCTCCGGCGGCGTCGCCGCGCACAGCTCGCGCACCTCGACCGGTGGCGGCGGATCTGTCCCCTCCGCCGCGCCGCCGCCCCGCTCGTCCAGCCCGGTGAGCACGCCCCACGCCAGCAACACCCGCAACAGCAGTACCAACCGCACGGGAGGTGAAGGGCGTTGACGACCGAGTCCCATCTGTCCCATCCGGTCACGCCCCGCCGTACATATCTGATCGGCCGCGCCCGGCCGAACGCGATCGTCGGACGCAACCGCGAGACCGGCGAGATCGTGCTGATCATCGCGGGCGCGTTCCTCGGCATGATGTGCGGGCTCCTCGTTCCGGTCCTGTCCCTCCGGATCGTGCTGCTCATGGGTTTCCCGCTGCTCGCGCTGGCCGCGGTCTACGTGCCGTACAAGCACCGCACGTTCTACAAGTGGTTTGAGATCAACCGCAGCTACAAGCGCGTCCTCCGCTCCGGCGCCACCTACCGCTCCGGCGCCATCGAGGCGGGCACCCGGCTCGACGGGCGGGAGGTGGAGATCGGGCCGCCGCCCGGCATCGGGCGTATCACCTGGCTCTCCGCCCCCTTCGGACCCGACGAGATCGCCGTACTCCTGCACGCCGACCGCAAGACGGTCACCGCCTGCATCGAGATCGAGGGCCCCGGCGTCGGCCTGCGCGACTCGGAGGACCAGGAGGCTCTGGTTGACCGTTTCGGCACGCTGCTCAAGCACGTCGCCAACGGCGACGGCTTCGTCACCCGCCTCCAGATGCTCGCCCGCACCCTGCCCGCCGACCCGGACGCCCACGCCAAGGACGTCGCCGTCCGCGGCGACGAGCGGGCACCGGCGTGGCTCCAGCAGTCGTACGACCAGCTCCAGTCGATGGTGTCGACCAGCAGCGAGCAGCACCGCGCGTATCTCGTCGCCTGTATGCACTACACCCGCGAACTGGCCGCCGAGGCCCACGCCATGGCTCGCGCCGCCCGGCCGCACGGCGGCAAGGTCGACCGGGACGCCGGGCTCGCCGTCGTCATGGCCCGCGAGCTGACCGACATCTGCTCCCGGCTCCAGGAGGCGGACATCCGCGTACGCCAGCCCCTCGGACAGGGCCGGCTCGCCTCGCTCATCCACTCCATGTACGACCCGGACCACCCGATCGACCACATCCAGGCGATGACGAAACGCAATGCCTGGCCGGCCGAGCTGGACGCCATGGAGCCGACCTTCCTCCAGGCGAAGACCCGCGAGTCCTCCACCCGCGCCCCCTGGTGCCACGCCACGGCCTGGGTGAAGGAGTGGCCGATGACGCCCGTCGGCGTCAACTTCCTCGCGCCCCTCCTCGTCCACACCCCCGACGTCATCCGGACCGTCGCCGTCACGATGGACCTCGAACCCACCGAGGTCGCCATCGAACGCATGCTCACCGAGAAGACCAACGACGAGGCGGAGGCGTCCCGCGCCGCCAAGATGAACCGCACCGTCGACCCGCGCGACATCGCCGCCCACAACCGCCTCGACCAGCGCGGCGAGGACCTCGCGAGCGGCGCCGCGGGGGTGAATCTCGTCGGCTACATCACCGTCTCCTCGCGTAATCCGGAGGCACTGGCCCGCGACAAGCGCACGATAAGGGCATCGGCCGGAAAGTCGTATCTGAAGCTGGAATGGTGTGACCGCGAGCACCACCGCGCCTTTGTGAACACGCTGCCCTTCGCCACCGGCATTCGGAGGTAGGACCTGATGCGGGACCCGCTGTCCGTCCTCACCGACGCCTTCACGTCCTTCCTCTTCGGGAAGGTCGAGACGACCCGCCTGCCGGTCCGTACGTCGACCGGCCAGGCGCAGGCGGTCTACCTGCCCACCGCCGCCCCCGGTCTCGGCGACTCCGGCGTCATCATCGGCCGCGAGGTCTACTCGGGGAAGGGGTACATCTACGACCCCTTCCAGCTCTACGGCCAGCAACTGCCCGCCCCGCACTGGCTCGTCCTCGGCGAGTCCGGCAACGGCAAGTCGGCCCTGGAGAAGACGTACGTCCTGCGCCAGCTGCGCTTCCGCGACCGCCAGGTCGTCGTCCTCGACGCCCAGGGCGAGGACGGCGTCGGCGAATGGAACCTGATCGCGCAGCAGCTGGGGATAACGCCCATCCGGCTGGACCCGATGGCCGCCCTGGACCACGGCATCCGCCTCAACCCCCTGGACCCGGCGATCACGAGCACCGGGCAGCTGGCCCTGCTCCGGACCATCATCGAGGTCGCCATGGGCCACGGCCTCGACGAGCGCTCCGGCTTCGCGCTGAAGGTCGCGCACGCCTACGTCAACGAGACCATCGTCGAACGCCAGCCCGTCCTGTCCGACATCGTCGAGCAACTACGGCACCCCGAGCCGGAGTCGGCCGAGGCGATGAACGTCGACATAGACGACGTACGGGCGTGGGGCCTCGACGTCGCCCTGGTCCTCGACCGGCTCGTCGACGGTGACCTGCGCGGCATGTTCGACGGCCCGACCACGGTCGGCATCGACCTGGACGCCCCGCTGATCGTCTTCGACCTGTCCCACATCGACCGCAACTCCATCGCCATGCCCATCCTCATGGCGATCGTCGGCGTCTGGCTGGAGCACACCTGGATCCGCCCCGACCGGAAGAAACGCATCTTCCTGGTCGAGGAGGCCTGGCACATCATCAACAGCCCGTTCGTCGCCCAGCTGTTCCAGCGGCTGCTGAAGTTCGGCCGGCGGCTCGGTCTGTCGTTCGTGGCGGTCGTCCACCACCTCTCGGACGTCGTCGACGGAGCGGCGGCGAAGGAGGCGGCGGCGATCCTGAAGATGGCGTCGACCAGGACGATCTACGCCCAGAAGGCCGACGAAGCGAGGGCGACCGGCCGCGTACTTGGCCTGCCTCGCTGGGCGGTGGAGATCATCCCGACCCTCACCCCCGGCATCGCCGTCTGGGACGTCAACGGCAACGTCCAGGTCGTCAAACACCTGGTCACCGAGACGGAACGCCCCCTCGTCTTCACCGACCGCGCGATGACCGAGTCCGCCAGCGACTTCCTCGACCACGACGCCCTGCGCGCCGCCGAACTGGAAGCCGAGGAGCGGGCGGCGGCCTTCGTCGAGCAGCACCTCGGCGACTCCGAGTCCACGGTGGCGTGAGATGAGACCGGACGACCGTGGCCGCCGCCAGGACACCCAGGGCGGCATCCCCGACGGCCTGCTGATCGGCATACTCGCGTTCCTGCTCGGCATGACCCTGCTGGTCTGGACGGCCACGGGCCTCGCCGCCCTGTTCGCCCACGGCGCCTGGCCGGACAGCGTCACCTTCACCCGTACGCCGCTGGCCATGCGCAGCCTCATCGCCCAGCCGCACGACATCGCGGGCGCCTGGCCGGAGACCCCGGCCGGGCAGCTCTCCGGGTACGGGCTGTTCTGGGGGCTGTTCATCGGGCAGCTGATGGTGCTGGTCGTACTGGCCGTGTTCGTGATGGGCACGGTCGCCCGCTGGCGGGCGGGCCGCGCGAGACGGCGGGCCACCCCCGCTCCCCCGCCGCCCGCGCAGGAGCCGCCATACGAGGTCCCCACGCCGCGCAAGGCCCCTGAGCCGGCAGCCTTCGTCGAGCGGGAGCGGGAGCCGGAACCCGAGCCCGTACCCGTGCCGGTGCCGGTGTCCCAGGACACCCCGCCGGCCACCGCCTGGGACCGCCTGGTCCTGGCCACCCGGGAGATCCGCCACACCACCGCCGCCCAGGCCGTGCGCGACGCCGAAGGCCCCGCCCTCGTCGTCACCTCCAACCCGGCCGTCTGGTCCGACACCAAGGACGCCCGCGCCAAACTCGGCCCGGTCCTCCTCTACGACCCCCATCACCTCTGCGACACCCCGTCCCGCCTGCACTGGTCCCCGACCGCGGGCTGCGAGACCAAGCGGACGGCCATCCACCGCGCCACGGCGCTCCTCACCCCCGTCCGCCCCAGCGCCCGGATCGACCAGGCGGTGAGCGACACGGCCGACACGCTCCTGCGGTGCTGTCTGCACGCCGCCGCCCTGGACGGCCGTACGATCCGCCACGTCCACCGCTGGTCCCAGGGCAGCCAGATCCAGGAGGCGGTCCGCACCCTCCGTGCCCACCCGAAGGCCGCGCCCGGCTCCGCCGGAGAGCTGGAGTCCGCGCTCACCGCGTATCCCGAGCGCCGGGACATGGCCCAGGAGCTGATCGGCCGGGCACTCTCCGCGCTCTCCACGGTCCACGTGCGCGAGGCATGCACTCCAAACCGAACTGATGCGCTCGCCTTGGATTCCTTCATCGCGGAAGGGGGAACGCTTTACGTGGTGGGTGAATCCATCGAGGACCCCAGGACCGAGCCGGGCGCGATGCCCCTCCTGACGGCCCTCGTCTCCAGCGTGGTCGAGCACGGCCGGCGCATGGCCGAACGGTCATCCCCTGGTCGGCTCGACCCACCACTCACCCTCGTCCTGGACGACATCGCGGCCGTGGCCCCGCTCCCCCAGCTCCCGGAACTCCTGGCGGACGGCCCGGACCAGGGCATGCCCACCCTCGCCCTGCTCCGCTCCCGCGAACAGGCCCGCTCCCGCTGGCCGCACGACGAGCTGCCCGTCTGACCAGCCGGAAGCCGCGTCAACGGGCCGGAAGCCAGGCCAGCCGGCCGGCAGCCGGGTCAGGCAGGCCGCTCCAGGACGAACTCCAGCTCCCGCTCGTCCTCCTGCCCCGCCAGCGGTACGACCACTCCGCTCGGCGCGAAGCCCATCTTGCGGTAGAAGCCCTGCGCCCGCTCGTTGTCCTCGTGCACGATCAGCCGCACCCGCTCCACACCGATCTCCCACGACCAGGCCAGCGCCGCCGCGAAGATCCGCTCGGTCAGCCCGCGCCCGCGGTACTCGGGCCGGACGAACACCCCGACCACATGCCCCTGCCGCCGCTCGACCGGGAACCCCGCCCAGTCCGTCGTGCCGGGCTCCTCAACGAGCACGGTCAGTGTCCCGACCCACTCCCCGTCGGCCCCCTCGGCGATGATCTGCCGCGCCCCGGCCGCCCCTTCGGCTCCGCCCGCCGTCCGCTCCTGCCAGAAGGAGTCCGGACGGGCCACGGCGGCCTCGTACGTCTCCAGGAAGGCGAGGTGCGCGACCGGATCACGCAGCGCGGCCAGCCGCAGCTCCTTCACGGCGGGCCACTCCTCGGCACGCACCGCGCGGACCACGAACGTCTCATCAGCGTCTACGACAGAACCCATGCCGGCCACCGTAGTACCGGGGTACTACGCCCCTCACCCGGAATACTGCCCGCGGTCCGACGCCCGCCGCCCCCGCGCGGACGAGCATCGAAGCATGATTACGGCGCAGAGCCTCACCAAACGCTACGGCGACAAGACCGTCGTCTCCGACCTCACCTTCACCGTCCGGCCGGGCACCGTCACCGGCTTCCTCGGCCCCAACGGCGCCGGCAAGTCCACCACCATGCGCATGCTGCTCGGCCTGGACGCCCCCACCCGCGGCCATGCCACCATCGAAGGCCGCCCCTACGCCGCCCACCCCGCACCCCTCACCCGGGTCGGCGCCCTCCTGGAGGCCCGCTCGGTCCACCCCGGCCGCACCGCCCGCCACCACCTGACGGCACTCGCCCTCACCCACGGCATCCCGCGCAGCCGCGTCGCCCACGTCCTGAACCTCACGGGCCTCACCGACGTCGCGGACCGCCGCGTCAAGGGCTACTCCCTCGGCATGGGCCAGCGCCTCGGCATCGCCGCCGCCCTGCTCGGGGATCCGGCCGTGCTGATCCTCGACGAGCCGGTCAACGGCCTCGACCCCGAGGGCGTCCTGTGGATCCGCACCCTGCTGAAGTCCCTCGCCGCCGAGGGCCGCACGGTCCTGGTCTCCTCCCATCTGATGAGCGAGATGGCCCTGACCGCCGACCACCTGATCATCATCGGCCGCGGCCGCCTCCTCGCCGACACGACCGTCGCGGACTTCGTACGCCAGTCCGGAGCCGGCACCGTCAAGGTCGTCACCCCGGAGGCGCCCACCCTCGTACGACACCTCTCCGCCCCCGGTGTCGACGTCACCAGCGACACCCCCGGCACCCTCCACGTCCACGGCGCCGACGCCGAACACATCGGCCGCACCGCCGCCGCCCACGGCATCCCCCTGTTCGAACTCACCCCACGCGCCGCCTCCCTGGAGGAGGCGTTCATGGACCTCACCCGCGACGCCGTCGAGTACCCCGCGCCCCTGGAAGGAACCCCCGCATGACCACCCTGACGGTCACCCAGGCCCGCGTCCTCCACGCGGAATGGCACAAGCTGTGGACGCTCCGCTCCACCTGGGTCAATCTCGCCCTGATCCCCCTCCTCACCCTCGGCACGGGAATCGCCATCGGCAGCGCCTACGAATCCGGCGACGCCACCGAGATGGACACCGTCCTCCTCATCCTCCTCGGCATGCAGTTCACCCAGATCACCGCCGGCGTCCTCGGCATCCTCTCCACCGCCGAGGAGCACACCACCGGCCTGATCCGCTCCACCATGGCGGCCGTCCCGACCCGCCTCCCCGTCCTCTGGTCCAAGGCGGCGATCGTCGGCGCGGTCTCCTTCCTCACCGTCCTCGCCACCAACCTGCTCACCTTCCTCCTCGTCCAGCCCCTCCTCACCGACACCGACAAGGAGGCCTCCCTCGGCGCCCCGGGCATCGTGCCCGCCCTCGTCGGCAACGCCGCCGGCCTCGCCCTCATCGCCGTCCTGGCCGTCGGCCTCGGCTCCCTGATCCGCTCGGTCCCCGCCGGCGTCGGCGTCCTGATCGGCGTCGTCATGATCCTCCCGGAGGTCCTGAGGATGCTCCCGTACGACATCGTCGACGACGCCGTCCGCCACTTCCCCGGCAAGGCCCTGGAAACCCTCACTTACGCCGACCCGGCCCCCGGCATGACCTCCCCGGTCTCCGCCCTCCTCGCCCTGTTCCTCTGGACGGCGGCCACCCTCACCGCGGCGGCCTTCCTCCTCAAGCGACGGGACATATGAGCGCCCGGTCCCGCACCATGGACGCCATGCCGCAGCAGGTCCCCACCCCGGAGCCTCTGACCCAGCACATCCAACGCGTCGCCGCCCGGGTGCGCGCCTTCGACCGGCGCCACCCGGCGGCCTGGGACCTCCACCTGACCGGCTTCTGCGTCGCCGTCGCCCTCATCGACTACGCCGCCGGCGGCTGGCGCGAGATCGCCCGCAGCGACCAGGCCCCCGACTGGCTGGTCCTCACCCTGAACCTCGGCTTCTCCGTCCCCCTCCTCTGGCGCCGCACGCACCCCCTCGCGGTCCTGCTCGCCATGACACCGGCCGCCCTGGTCAACGCCTGGACCGGCACCGTCCTCCAGGCCGCGATGCTCCAGCTGGTCGTCGTCTACAACATCGCCCTACGCCTCCCCCTGCGCACCCTGTGGTGGACGACCCTCCTGAACGTCGCCCCCGTCCTCCTCATCGCCACCCGCCACCGACAGAACGGCTGGGACCAGGAGATCGTTCCGCCGCTCATGTCGATCGCCGTGGCCGCACTGGCGGGCATCGCCGTCCGCACCCGCCGCGACTACACCGAGGCCCTCGAGGACCGCGCCCGCCGCCTGGAGATCGAACGCGACCAGCAGGCCCGCCTGGCCACCGCCGCCGAACGCGCCCGGATCGCCCGCGAGATGCACGACATCATCGGCCACAACCTCTCCGTCATCACCGGCCTCGCCGACGGAGGCCGCTACGCCGCCGCGAAATCCCCGGAACGAGCAGCCCAGGCCCTGGACGCCATCGCCGGCACCAGCCGCCAGGCCCTCACCGAACTCCGCCGCCTCCTGGACGTCCTCCGCGACGACCGGCACCACCCCGAAGCCGACCTCACCCCGCAGCCCGCCCTGACGGACCTGGACCACCTCATCGACAGCGTCCGCGCCGCCGGCCTCCCGGTCCGCACCACCATCCACGGCGCCCCGAACCTCCCCCCGGGCCGCCAGCTCACCCTCTACCGCGTCATCCAGGAGGCCCTGACCAACACCTTCAAACACGCGGGGCCGGGCGCCACGGCCGAGATAGTGATGCGCTACGACACCCAGGGCGCCGCCACGGTCACGATCACCGACAACGGCAACGGCGGCCGCGTGAGCGGCGGCGGCCGCGGACTTCCCGGTATGCGCGAACGAACCGCGTTGTACGGCGGCACACTTGAGGCCGGCCCCCGACCGCACCCCGAACGGGGCTGGCGCGTCCGTCTCCACCTCCCGGAGGAAGCCCCGCAGTGACGACCGTCCTCATCGCCGACGACCAACCCCTCCAGCGCCTCGGCTTCCGCATGCTGCTGGAGAGCCAGGACGACATGACGGTCCTCGGCGAGGCCGCGAACGGTACGGAGGCGGTCCGCATGACCGCCGAGCTGCACCCCGACGTCGTCCTGATGGACGTCCGTATGCCCGGCCTCGACGGCATCGAGGCCACCCGTCGCGTCACCGCCACCGGCGACCGCACCCGCGTCCTGATCCTCACCACGTTCGACCTCGACGAATACGCCTACACCGGCCTCCGCGCGGGAGCCTCCGGCTTCCTCGTCAAGGACGCCCAGCCGGAGGAGCTGCTGTCCGGCATCCGCGCGGTGGCCACGGGAGACGCGGTCGTGGCGCCGAGTCTGACCCGCCGACTGCTCGACGCATACGTCCACCACCTGCCGCCGGCACCGGGCACAGCCACGGCGCCACCGGAAGACCCACGGCTCGCGACGCTCACAGAGCGGGAACGGGAAGTCCTGACGGTCATCGGCAAAGGCTGGACGAACACGGAGATAGCCACCCGCCTGCACCTGGCCGAATCGACGGTGAAGACCCACGTGAGCCGCATCCTGGCGAAGACGGGCTCACGGGATCGCATTCAGGCGGTGATCCTGGCGTACGACACGAGGCTGGTGGAGCCGTCGTGAAAGTACTGAATTCCCTGAACGCAGAAAACCCCCGCATCGTGTGATGCGGGGGTTTTCCCAAAAATTGTTCGGCGGCGTCCTACTCTCCCACAGGGTCCCCCCTGCAGTACCATCGGCGCTGTGAGGCTTAGCTTCCGGGTTCGGAATGTAACCGGGC
>NZ_JBVIED010000004.1:0-27464 GCF_055572035.1 Streptomyces sp. NPDC030838
TGCGTTTCCGACTCTATCAGATCTTTTCTCGATCCGATTTCCTCGGTGCTTTCCAGGTTCCCGCTCTCGCGTTTCCCTTTCCGGCGGTTCCGACTCTATCAGATCCTTTCGGGCCTGACTCCCAGTCAGAGGGGGTTGTCTTCGCGGCTGTTGGGCCGTTCCGACGTCTCAAACTTTAGCGGATCCTCTCGGCGATTCCCAATCGGGCCGCCGAGTCCCGAATCGAATTGAATTCGGGCACGCCGAAATCAACCCCGTCGGGAGATCTTGCTGGTGGTTTGAGGTGCCGCTTTCGCGGCGGAAGGTGCCGTCGCAGAACCGTTCCGGCTCCGTGACAACCCGAAGAACTTTACGGATCGGGCAGGGGGGTGTCAAGTGGCCCCTGTCAAGATCTTTTATGTCCGCCGCAGCGGCCCGTCAGTCCAGGTCGGAGAGGCGGCCGCCGGCGTCGGGCTGGGCGTCCTCCACCCTGCGCAGCAGCCGGGTCAGGACCTCGCCGAGCGCCGTCCGCTCCGCGGGGGTGAGGTCCTGGAGCAGGTCCTCCTCGAAGACCGTGGCGAGGCGCATGGCCTCCAGCCACTTCTGACGTCCCTCGGGGGTCAGCTCGATGATCACCCGGACGCGGTTGTTCTCGTCCCGCTCCCGGGTGACCAGGCCCTCGGCGACCATGCGGTCGATCCGGTGGGTCATCGCGGCCGGCGTGAGGCCGAGGCGCTTGGCGAGGTCGCTGGGACCCATGCGGTAGGGGGCGCCGGACAGGACGAGGGCCTTGAGGACCTCCCAGTCGGTGTTGCTGATGCCGAGTGCGGCGGTCTGGCGGCCGTAGGCGACGTTCATACGGCGGTTCAGCCGGGACAGCGCCGAAACGATCTTCTCGACCTGGGGGTCGAGGTCCTGGAACTCGCGCTGGTACGCGGCGATCTGTTCTTCGAGTGTCGGCTCGGCGCCGATCGTGCCGGGGATGTCGCCCATGGCCGCAGTATCGCACGAGCCTGCTTTGCCTTGAAGTCCTTCGCTGTGTACTCTTTAGCCTCGAAGTTTAGTTTCTAAGTCTTCAGGTCTAACTAGTGAGAGAGGTGAACGTGACCAGGGCAATGGGCGCAGCGATGCGCCGGATCCACGTGGGCAACGCACTCAGCGCGTTCGGGCTCGGCTTCACCGTCCCCTACCTGTACGTCTATGTGGCGCAGGTGCGGGGGCTCGGTGCTGTGACGGCGGGGCTGGTCCTCGCCGTGTTCGCCGTGGCCGCGCTGATCGTGCTGCCGTTCGCCGGCCGGGCGATCGTGCGGCAGGGCCCGCTTCCGGTGCTCCAGACCGCCCTGGTCACGGCCGCCGTCGGTGCGCTGAGCCTCGGGCTCGCGGGCAGTGCGGTCACCGTGCTGCTGTCGGCGGCGCTGCTGGGGGCCGGGCAGGCGGTGATGCAGCCGGCGCTGGCCACGATGATCGTGGACTGCTCGTCCGCGGAGACGCGGTCGCGGGCGTTCGCGATGCAGTTCTTCCTGCAGAACCTGGGGCTCGGTGTCGGCGGTCTGATCGGCGGGCACCTCGTCGACACCACGCGGGTCTCCTCCTTCACGCTGCTGTTCTCGATCGAGGCGGCGATGTTCCTGCTGCTGGTCGTGGTGATGGCGACGGTGCGGATGCCGCACTCGCCGCGGATCGAGGGCGCGCCGGCGCGGTCGGCGAAGGGCAGCTGGAAGCAGCTGCTCGGGAACCGGGCGATGGTGCAGCTGTGCGTGCTCGGGTTCGTGCTGTTCTTCGCCTGCTACGGCCAGTTCGAGTCGGGGCTGAGCGCGTACGGCGTGGAGGCCGCCGGGATATCGACGTCCGCGCTGGGCACGGCACTCGCTGCGAACACCGGGATGATCGTGGTCGCGCAGTTCCTGGTGCTGCGGTTCGTCGAGCGGCGCCGACGGTCGCGGGTGATCGCGGCCGTGGGTCTGATCTGGGCCGTCGCCTGGCTCGCGGCCGGATACGCGGGGCTCGGCCACGGCAGCCAGGAGATGGCGACGGCCGCCTTCGTCTCGACGTACGCGCTGTTCGGGCTCGGTGAGGCGATGCTGTCGCCGACCGTGGCTCCGCTGGTCGCGGATCTGGCGCCCGAGGGCATGGCCGGGCAGTACAACTCGGCGTTCGCCCTGGTGAAGCAGCTGGCCCTGGCGGTCGGCCCGGCAGTGGGCGGCCCCATGGGAGCCTCCCTGCACGCGCCGTACATCGTGACCTTCCTGCTGTTCTCGCTGGGCATCAGCGTCCTGGCGATACGTCTGGGCCGACGCCTCACCGAGGTGCAGGACCAACCGTGGCAGGCCCGGAACCGGGTCGTCGCCCGGGGCGGCTCAACGCCGGAACCGGTGTCAACCGGGTGACTGCACCCACCTAGGGGCGCGGGGAACGGCGCGACCAGCCCCAACGAACCCGCACCCGCAAGACGGCTGAGCCACCCTTCACCCCTTCGGCAGCGCGAACTCGCACCACACGGCCTTCCCGCCGCCCGGCGTGCGTCGGCAGCCCCAGTTGGAGGCGATGGTCGCCACGATCGCGATCCCCCGCCCGGACTCGTCCCCGGGCTCCGCGCGCCGCCTCCGCGGAAGGTGATCGTCACCATCCGTCACCTCGATGATCAGGCGCCGGTCGGTCCGCCGCAGGCGCAACCGCATCGGCGGCGTGCCGTGCTGCAGGGAGTTCGCGACCAGCTCGCTCGCGGCCAGGACGCCCAGGTCGTGCAGGTCGGCCGGGAAGCGCCAGCTGGTGAGGACGCCGGAGGCGAAGGCACGCGCGCGGGGGGCCGCTTCCACGCCGCCGAGGAGTTCCAGGGCGGCGTTGCGGAAGAGCTCGGCGTCGGGGCCGGTGCGGGCCGGGTGCTGGAGGACGAGGACGGCGACGTCGTCGTCGTGGTCGGCGGTGACACCGGCGGAGCGGACCAGGCGGTCGCAGACGACCTGGGGGCTGCCGGTGGCGCCGGCCAGGGCGCGTTCCAGGGCGGCGATGCCCTCGTCCAGGTCCGCGTCGCGGCGTTCGACCAGGCCGTCGGTGTAGAGGACGGCCGTGGAGCCGGGGCCCAGGGCGATCGAGCCGGAGGCGTGCATCCAGCCGCCGGTGCCGAGCGGCGGGCCGGTGGGTTCGTCGGCGCGCTGGACGGTGCCGTTCTCGTCGCGGACCAGGATGGGCAGGTGGCCGGCGGAGGCGTACACCAGCCGTCCCTCGTTGGGGTCGTGGACGGCGTAGACACAGGTGGCGATCTGGTTGGCGTCGATCTCGGTGGCGAGGCCGTCGAGGAGCTGGAGGACCTCGTGCGGGGGCAGGTCCAGGCGGGCGTAGGCCCGTACCGCCGTGCGGAGCTGGCCCATGACGGCCGCCGCGCGGACGCCGCGGCCCATCACGTCGCCGATGACGAGGGCGGTGCGGCCGCCGCCGAGGGTGATCACGTCGTACCAGTCGCCGCCGACGGCCGCCTCGGTGCCGCCGGGGTGGTAGGTGGCGGCGATGCGCAGGTCGTCCGGCTGTTCGAGTTCCTGGGGGAGCAGGGAGCGCTGGAGGGTGACGGCGGTCTCGCGCTGGCGGCGTTCGCTGGCGCGCAGGCGTTCGGCCGCCTCGGCGTGGTCGGTGACGTCGGTGGCGAAGACGAGCACGCCGCCGCCGCTGTGGTCGCCCTCGCGGACGGCCGGGGTGCAGGTGAAGGTGTAGGAGCGGCCGTCCACGGCCTTGCGGGACTTCAGGGTGCGGGGCTTGCCGCTGCGCAGGACCTGGTCCAGGAGCGGCAGCAGGCCCAGTTCCTGGAGTTCGGGCAGGGCCTCGCGGGCGGGTTCGCCGGGCGGGCGGACGCCGAAGGCGGTGGTGTACGCCTCGTTGACGTACGCCAGCCGGTGGTCGGGGCCGTGGACGAGGGCGACCAGGGCGGGGACGCGGTCCAGGACCTCGCGCACCGGCAGTTCGTCGACGGCGGGGACCGGCGGCTCGTCGCTGAGGTGTTCGGCGCGGGCCGCGGGGACGGAGCCCTCGCCTCGGCTTTCTGCCCGCCGGTCCGGGGTGACCGCGGTTTCGGTCCGCGCTGCGGCGCGGCGCTGCGTTCCGGGGAGCCGGGCGCTCCAGCGCGTGAAGTTCACGAATCCTTGCCTCGTGTAGTCGTCGTCGGCCGGCTCCGGACCCGGCCCGGTCCTCCGGGGGCGGCGCGGTGGTGACCGCGGGGGGTCACCGCCCCTGGGAAGTGCAGCACTTGGGGAAGCCTCGTGGGTTCGGCGGGCAGGGCGGGCGGCGGCCCGCTCTGTCGGCGTGGACCAGTCTGGCAGTGTGGCCGACCGGACCGACATCCGTCAGACGCCCCGGTCGCCGTGGGAGTTCCTCGGTTCGGTCAGGACGACCCCTTCGGGTCGTAAGGAGGTTTTCCCCCGGCCGCGAGTTCGAACTCCGCTCGGGGATGTTCGAGTGAACCGAGCGAGACGATCTCCCGTTTGAAGAGGCCCGCGAGGGTCCATTCGGCGAGGATGCGGGCCTTGCGGTTGAAGGTGGGCACGCGGCTGAGGTGGTAGGCGCGGTGCATGAACCACGCGGGGTAGCCCTTCAGCTTGCGCCCGTAGACATGCGCGACGCCCTTGTGCAGGCCGAGGGAGGCGACGGAGCCGACGTACTTGTGGGTGTACGTCTCCAAGGCCTCGCCGCGCAGGGAGCGCACGATGTTGTCGGCGAGGACCCTGGCCTGGCGGACGGCGTGCTGCGCGTTGGGGGCGCACTCGGTGCCGGGTGCGCCGGCGGTGACGTCGGGGACGGCGGCGGCGTCGCCCGCGGCCCACGCGTGCGCGTGCCCCTCGACGGTCAGCTCGGCGGTGCACCTCAGCCGGCCGCGTTCGGTGCGGGGCAGGTCGGTGGCGGCGAGGATCGGGTGCGGTTTGACGCCGGCCGTCCAGACGACCGTACGGGTCGGGAACCGCTGTCCGTCGCTGAGCACGGCGACCCGGTCGGCGCAGGACTCCAGGCGGGTGCCGAGGAGGACCTGGATGTTGCGGCGGCGCAGTTCGGTGACCGCGTAGCGGCCCATCTCCTCGCCGACCTCGGGCAGGATGCGGTCCGAGGCCTCGACGAGGATCCACTTCATGTCCTCGGGCCGGATGTTGTGGTAGTACCGCGCGGCGTAGCGGGCCATGTCCTCCAGCTCGCCCAGCGCCTCCACGCCGGCGAAGCCGCCGCCGACGAAGACGAAGGTGAGGGCCGCGTCGCGGATCGCGGGGTCGCGGGTGGAGGAGGCGATGTCCATCTGTTCGAGGACGTGGTTGCGCAGCCCGATGGCCTCCTCGACGGCCTTGAAGCCGATGCCGTGGTCGGCGAGGCCGGGGACGGGGAGGGCGCGCGAGACGGAACCGGGGGCGAGGACCAGTTCGTCGTACGCCAGCTCCTCGGGGGGCGCGCCCCGTTCCTCGGTGGCGAGCGTGGCGAGGGTCGCGGTGCGCTCGGCGTGCCGGATGGACCGGGCCTCGCCGACGATGACGCGGCAGTGGGGCAGGACGCGGCGCAGCGGGACGACCACGTGGCGCGGGGAGATGGCACCGGCGCCCGCTTCGGGAAGGAACGGCTGGTACGTCATGTACGGGTCCGGGGTGACGACCGTGATCTCTGCCTCGCCCCGCTTCAGTTCCTGTTTCAGCTTCCGCTGGAGACGCAGGGCCGTGTACATCCCGACGTAGCCGCCGCCGACAACGAGAATGCGCGCACGTTCCTTCACCATCCCATGACGCACCCAGCGCCTGCGTTTGTCCACAGCCCCGGCAATTTGTGTGACCGCACGACCGACGTGCCCCGGGTTGGCCGAATTACCGGTGTGCGGGGAAGCCTCGCAGGTCAGGGGGCGTGAGCCGGGTGACATATGGGGGTGCAATCGGGACGTATACGACCCGTACTCCGATCGGGGGGCGCTCCGTGCGGAACCTGCCCCTTCTGAATTGACTGTCTCTCAACTATGTTCGTCTCTCGACGGGGTGTAGGGGGATGCCTCTCGGGTCTGCGACGGGCGGGCCCGGCGGGCGGCTCGACCGGCCGGCTCGATGGTTCGGGCGGTTTCCGTGCGCTCCGGCATCCAATGGCGGGGAGAGTCTCCGGGGGGAGACGTCATTACCGGGGGATTTCTTATGCACATTCAGGACTCTCGTTGGTCTTCCGCGTCGGCCATCGCATCCGGCGGCGCGGTGGGCGCGGCGGTGGGCAGCGGACGCGGGGACGGTGCGCGGACGACGCCGCTGCGTGTGGACGCACAGCGCAATCTGGAGCACGTACTGCGCGCGGCGCGCGAGGTGTTCGGCGAGCTGGGGTACGGCGCGCCGATGGAGGACGTGGCGCGCCGCGCCCGGGTCGGCGTCGGCACGGTGTACCGGCGCTTCCCGAGCAAGGACGTCCTGGTCCGGCGGATAGCCGAGGAGGAGACCTCCCGGCTGACCGACCAGGCGCGGGCGGCGCTCGGGCAGGAGGACGAGCCGTGGTCGGCGCTGTCCCGCTTCCTGCGGACGTCGGTGGCGTCGGGCGCGGGCCGGCTGCTGCCGCCGCAGGTCCTGCGGGTCGGCGTCGCCGAGGAAGGCGGCGTGGGGCCGGACGAGGCGCGGGTGCCGCAGCAGCGGATGCAGCCCGGCGGCGGTGAGCTGCGGCTGGTGCCGGAGCAGCCGGCCGTCGAGGACGACGCGGGGGCCGCGGCGCTGCTCGAGGTGGTGGGCCAGCTCGTGGAGCGGGCCCGCGCGGCGGGCGAGCTGCGGCCGGACGTGTCGGTCTCGGACGTGCTGCTGGTGATCGCGACGGCGGCGCCCTCGCTGCCGGACGCGGCGCAGCAGGCGGCGGCCTCGGCACGGCTGCTGGACATCCTGCTGGAAGGGCTGCGGTCGCGGCCGGCGTGAGGGTCGTTCCCGTGGGCGGCCGAGGAGGTCGGCCCGGGTGACTCCATGAGGTGACGGGGGCGTGGGTGCCGTGGTGCCCGCGCCCCTTCCCCGCGGGGCCGCGTCTGCTGACTCTTCCCCCGAGGGGTGACGGCTAGTACTGAGCTGCGGCAGGTGTCCACGGACGAGTGGATGAGGTGTCCTGCCGGGGAACGGCCGAAAACCGGTATGGCACTCTGACCCGGTGGTCGGGACTGGTTGGGCAGGCGGCGGGGGCTTTCCGCGATGAGCGTTGACGGGCGGGACGAGTCACTGGGCGACGACGACCCGCAGGCCGGTGGCCTGCTTCCACCCCAGGTGCCCAGCCAGGGCGGACGCGGCGGCCTTCCGCCGACGGGCCTCCCCCGCGAGGGTGCCGTACCGGCGCAGCGCGACCGGCGCGACGACAGCGGCATCCTGCCGCCGCCGCGCGATCTGCCGCCCTCCGACGCCGAGTTGATCGACCGCATGCGGTCCGGTGACGACACGGCGTACGAGGAGCTGTACCGGCGCCACGCGGACGCCGTCCGCCGCTACGCGCGCACCTGCTGCCGCGACGCCCACACCGCCGACGACCTCACCGCCGAAGTCTTCGCCCGGATGCTCCAGGCGGTGCGCGGCGGCTCCGGCCCCGAACACGCCGTCCGCGCCTATCTGCTGACCAGCGTCCGGCGCGTCGCCGCGAACTGGACCAACTCCGCCAAGCGGGAGCAGCTGGTCGACGACTTCGCGGTGTTCGCCGCGCAGTCCGCGCGGGTCTCCGTGGCGTCCGACACCGACACACTGGACCTGGGCGCCGACGTACGGGCGATGCACGAGGCCGAACAGTCGCTCGCCATGCGGGCCTTCCGCTCGCTGCCCGAGCGCTGGCAGGCCGTGCTGTGGCACACCGAGGTCGAGGACGAGTCGCCGAGCGAGGTCGCCACGCTCTTCGGACTCGACGCCAACGGCACCCGTGTGCTCGCCAGCAGGGCCCGCGAAGGCCTCAAGCAGGCCTATCTCCAGGCGCATGTCAGCACCACGCTCGCCGGCGACGAGGAGTGCGCCCGCTACGCCGACCAGCTCGGCACCTACGCCCGTCGCAAACTGCGCACCCGCGCGGAGCGGGGCCTGCGCAAGCACCTGGAGGAGTGCGCCAAGTGCCGGCTGGCCGCCAGCCAGATCGAGGAGGTCGCCGGCGGCATCCCGGCCGTCGTGCCGGTGGCCGTCATCGGCTGGTTCGGCGCCGCCGGGTACGCCAAGGCGGCCGGGCTCATCGCGGGCGGCGCCGGAGCCGGGGCCGCGGGTGCCGCGGGCGCGGCCGCCGCGGCCGGCGGCTCGTCCGGCGGGACGAGCGCGGGTGCGGGCGCCGGGGCGGGTGCCGGGAGCAGTGCGGCCGGCGGCTCGTCCGGCGGGGCGGGCGCCGGCGGTGGTGCGGCCGCCGAGGGGGTGGGCGCGCCGGTGAAGGCCGGTGTCGCGGCCGGAGTGGTCGCGGTGGCCGCCGCGGCCGTGGCGCTGGCGCTGGTGGGCGACGACACCACGCCCAGGAAGCCGGTGGCGAAGCCGCCCGTGTCCGCGCCGGCGCCCCAGCCGCAGCCGCCGTCCCCCACCCCGTCGCCGACACCGACGAAGCCCGCGCCGCGGCCCCCAGTGATCGCCGCGGCACCGAAGCCGACGCCGACCCCGACCCCGAGCCCCACACCGACACCGACCCCGACCCCCACGCCCGAGCCGACGCCGACGCCCACCCCGCCCCCGGCTCCCACGCCCACCCCCACCCCTACGCCTACGCCGACGCCCCCTCCCCCGCCCGCGCCGGTCGTCTACCAGTGGAGCGAGCTGGCGTACGACGTCAGCGGCGACGGCAGCGAGCCCGAGATGCGGATCTCCGAGAGCAGCTGGGTGTGGCAGCGACAGGGCCTGTCCGTGGGCGGGACGTCGTACGCGCACGGGGTCACCGTCCACGGCCGGTCCTCCGTCACGATCGACCTCAACCGTGAGTGCAGCGCCTATCAGGCGCTCGTCGGTGTCGACGACATGACGCTGAAGCTCGGCCAGGTGTACTTCTCCGTCTACGCCGACGGCGCCCGGCTGTGGAAGTCCGCCCTGATCAAGGGCGGTGACCCGGCGGTCCCGGTCCGGGTGAACCTGACCGGCCGGGAGACCGTGCGGCTGGTGGTCGAGCCGCACAACCACCTCGACAACGTGACGGTCGCGGACTGGGCGGAGTCGACGTTCACCTGCTCGTAGGGGGCCTCGACGGGGCGGACGCCCGGCCCGGTCGCGGCACCTCCTCGTGCAAGGCCCGCAGTTCCGGCAGGCCCCTCACGCCCGCCGCGCCGTAGCCCCCGCCCCCAGGGCCCCCCGCTGCGGAACGATGCCCGCCGGGACGGCACGTGCGCGTGCGGGGGTGCCGGTCCAGCAGGTGCCTCGGCGGGCGAGGAGGCGGCGGAGCCAGAGTTCCAGGGAGACGAGGTCGGCGAGGCCGTCGAGGGGCAGCGGCTCGCCCTCGGCGGCGCGGCGGAGGGCCTTGCGGACCACGCGGGCCTCGACCAGGCCCGCCTGGGCGAGCAGCGGGGTGTCGAAGAGAGCCATGAGGGAGTCGGCGGCGACCCGCAGTCCGGTGCGGGCGGCGGCGGCCGCCGGGGCGTGGGAGGGGGCGCCCCAGCCGGGCGGCAGCTCGGCGACCCCGGCGCCGGTCAGCACGGTGCGCAGGATCGCGGCGCGCGCGCCCGGCTGTACGCGCAGCGCCTCGGGCAGCCCGCGGCAGGCGCGCACGACCTGGTTGTCGAGGAACGGCGTGTGCAGGCGCTGGAAGCGGATCTCGGCGGCCTGCTCCAGGACGCGGACGTCGGCGGCGGTGCGCGCGAGGGCCGCCCGGGCGCGGAAGTCCCCGGGGCGCAGGCCGGGCCCGACGGCGGAGCGCTCGAGGACGCCCTGGAGGCGAACCGATACTTCGGCCAGCGCCTCGCCGGTCAGCCAGCGCGCCGCGGGGCCGGGTCTGGCCCAGGTGAGCGCGGCGAGGGAGGCCCCCGTGGCGCCTCCGGGCTCCTCGAAGCGGCGTTGCAGGAGCCGTTCGGCGAGGCCTTCCACGCCCGCGCGGTACGGCGTACGGGCCAGGCGGCGGGCCGCGGCGTACACGCGCGCGGGGACCAGCACCGAGCCGTCCGCCTTCGCCAGGGCGGCCACGGGGCGTACGAGGTGCCGGCGGCGGCGGTCCATCAGCAGGTCGGCGAGGCGCGCGGGGTGGGCGTCGAGGACCTGGCGGGCGCCGTAGCCGGTGAGGTGGTCCGCGCTGCCCGCGGCGAGCCGGGCGCGGTGCCGGGCGGCCGACACCAGGCTGGAGCTGGGCTCGTCGGTCAGCGGGCCGTCCAGTTCGGCGTACGGCAGGGTCTCCTCGCCGCCGGTCACCACCACGTGGTGCAGCCGGGGTCCCGCCGCGAGCGCCCCGGCCCGCTCCAGCTCGGCCTCCCGGCCGCCGACGGCCAGGTCGTTGAAGGTGACGGCGAGCAGCCGCTCCCCGGCGCCGGTGCCGTGCCCGAGGACCGTGCCGGGCATGCCGGGCAGGCCCGCCGCGAGCAGGGCCAGCGTCGCGGAGGCCGGTCCGCCGGACAGGTCCGCGCCGATGCCGGGGACGGGCATCCCGCGCGCGGCCCGCCGTTCCGCCGGGCCCATGCCGGGCACGGGGCCGGGGTCGATGTCGGCGCCGGGGACGTGCCGGGGGGCGGAGAGCCTGGCCCGCACCGCGTCCACCAGGGCGTCGCGGACGGCGTCCACCGCGCGGTCGGGATCGGCCGGGGGCGCGGCCACCGCGAGGGAGGCGACCGGCTCGTACCCGGCGATCTCACGGGCCCCGGCGCGCAGGATCAGCGCATGCCCCGGCGGAATGCGCCGCACGCCGTCGTACGGGGTGGACTCCTGCACCGCGGCCGGCACATCGGGGGCGGCCAGCAGCGCGGCGAGGTGGGCGAAGTCGAGGTTGGCCTCGATGAGGTCGGCGAGCGGCAGCGCGGCGGTGGCGTAGGCGGTGCCGCCGGCCCAGGGGGTGTGGAAGACGGGGCGGGCGCCCGCGAGGTCCCCGCAGACGGTGATGCGCCGCCCGACCTGGACGACCGCCGTGTAGCTGCCCGGCCAGGCGGTCAGATGCCGCAGGGCGCCGCCGCGCGCGGCGAAGAGCCCGACCCGCAGCTGCTCGTCGGTGGCGCCGCAGGTGCCGAGGACGGCGATACGGGTCTGCGGGTCGGCCGTCACCACCCGCACCTCGTCGGGGCGCCAGTCGCCGACCGCCCACAGCGGATCGGGGTCGCCCCACAGGAGCTGGGAGCCCACCGGGTGCAGGGTCTCGCCGTCGTATCCGGTCGCGCCGGCGGAGCCGATCCCGGCGGCGCCCGCGGCGGTGCTGCTCCAACCCACCAACCACCGCATCGACGCCTCCACAGGCTGTGGACAACCAGTGCACCGCAGGAACCGGTTCACCATGCTGCCACGAAGGACGCGCCGGGGAGCGTCGGCGGAGCCGCTTGCGATCCCTTGAATGCGCCCCGCGCGCCCTGGCATGCGCCCCAGGCAAAGGCCACGCTGACGCCAACACCCGCTCTGGACAGGGCGATTGGGAAATCGCGACGACGTGAATGCGCCCCCGATACGCCCCCCGAGAACCCCCAACGCGCCCTCAAATCACATGGTGGACGCAGGGATTGCCCCTCACCCAGGGGGTCGACTTTCGGCCATTCCAAGACCACGAAATTTTCCGGGCGCTCACGCCGTGCACGCTCCGTACAGGCTCTGCGCACCGCCGGACGGGCGCACGGCCCGGGAAACGGAGCTCGCCCCCCGGGCCGGACCGCCGCCCGCGGGGATGTGAGGCGGCGGTGTCCCCCAGCCCACTGGTCAGTACAGCGGGCCGACCCACGCAGGAGCCATGGAACCGCTCCCGAGATGGCCGGAGAAGAGCGCACGGACGGGCGCACGGCCACACACCGGGAGCACGCCGCAACGGTGCGTACAGGGCCCGTACTCCCGTACGGACCACAATCCCGCCATCCGGAACAATGCCCCTTAACGCTTGGGATGCGGCGAACTACGCTGGGTTTACGAATGCCGCGTGGTTATGCCATCGCGGCAGCCGTCTGTGTCGAGGGGTGGCGCATGTCCAGGGAGCAACGCGGGCCGAACGAAAAGCTCGGCGCCGTTCTCGCCCTCGCGGGAATCAGCAACGCGGGACTCGCACGACGCGTCAACGACCTCGGCGCGCAGCGCGGGTTGACGCTTCGGTACGACAAGACGTCGGTGGCCCGCTGGGTGTCGAAGGGCATGGTCCCGCAGGGTGCCGCGCCGCACCTCATCGCGGCCGCCATCGGCCAGAAGCTCGGCCGTCCGGTGCCGCTGCACGAGATCGGCCTGGCGGACGCGGACCCCGCGCCGGAGGTCGGCCTCGCCTTCCCCCGGGACGTCGGCCAGGCGGTGAAGTCGGCGACCGAGCTGTACCGCCTCGACCTCGCCGGGCGCCGGGCCGGCTCCGGCGGCATCTGGCAGTCGCTGGCCGGATCGTTCGCGGTGAGCGCGTACGCCACGCCCGCCTCACGGTGGCTGATAACCCCGGCCGACAGCTCGGTGGCGCGGGAGGCGAGCTCCGGGGAGGGCTCCGGCGCACCGATCAAAGTCGGCCACAGCGATGTGCAGAAGCTGCGCGAGGCCGCCGAGGACGCCCGGCGCTGGGACTCCAAGTACGGCGGCGGCGACTGGCGTTCGTCCATGGTCCCCGAGTGTTTACGGGTCGAGGCCGCCCCCCTCCTCCTGGGCTCCTACTCCGACGAGGTCGGCCGCGCCCTGTTCGGCGCCAGCGCCGAACTCACCCGCCTCGCGGGCTGGATGGCCTTCGACACCGGCCAGCAGGAGGCCGCCCAGCGCTACTACATCCAGGCCCTGCGCCTGGCCCGCGCGGCGGCGGACGTCCCCCTGGGGGGCTACGTCCTGGCGTCGATGTCGTTGCAGGCCACCTACCGCGGCTTCGGCGACGAGGGCGTCGACCTCGCCCAGGCCGCCCTGGAACGCAACCGCGGCCTGGCCACGGCCCGCACCATGAGCTTCTTCCGCCTCGTCGAGGCACGCGCGCACGCCCGCGCGGGAGACGCCCAGGCGGCCGGCGCGTCCCTGAAGGCGGCCGAGAGCTGGCTGGAGCGAGCCCGCCCCGGCGACCACGACCCGTCCTGGCTCGCCTTCTACTCCTACGACCGCTTCGCCGCCGACGCGGCCGAGTGCTACCGCGATCTGAAGGCCCCCCGCCAGGTCCGCCGCTTCACGGAACAGGCCCTCTCGCAGCCCACCGAGGAGTTCGTGCGCTCCCACGGACTGCGGCTGATCGTCGGCGCCGTCGCCGAACTGGAGTCCGGCAATCTGGACGCGGCGTGCGCGCAGGGCGTCCGGGCGGTGGAGGTCGCCGGGCGGATATCGTCCGCGCGCACCACGGAGTACGTGAAGGACCTGCTGCACCGGCTGGAGCCGTACGGCGACGAGCCGCGCGTCGTGGAGCTGCGCGAGCGCGCCCGCCCGCTGCTCATGGCCCCGGCGTGATCCCGGCACCTCCCGGGTTTGAGGGCATTGTCAGTGGCGCAGTGCACTATCGAAGCCGGGAGGTGGAGCAGGTGCGGAAGATCGCCTACGACTGTGACGTGCTGGTGATCGGCGGCGGGATCGTCGGCCTGTCGACGGCGTACGCGATCACACGCAAGGCGCCGGGCACGCAGGTCATGGTGCTGGAGAAGGAAGCGGGCCCGGCCCGGCACCAGACGGGGCGCAACAGCGGCGTCATCCACAGCGGCATCTACTACCGCCCCGGTTCCCTCAAGGCGCGGTACGCGGTCCGCGGCGCCGCCGAGCTGGTCAAGTTCTGCGCCGAGTACGACATCCCGCACGCCGTCACCGGCAAGCTGATCGTCGCCACCGACCGCGCCGAGCTGCCCCGCCTGCACGCCCTCGTCCAGCGCGGCCGGGAGAACGGCATTCCGGTCCGGGAGCTGGGCCCGGCGCAGATCGCGGAGTACGAGCCGGAGGTGCGCGGCCTGGCCGCCATACACGTCGGGACGACCGGCATCTGCGACTTCGTCGGCGTCGCCCGCCGGCTGGCCGCCGCGTCCGGGGCGGAGATCCGGTACGGGGCGGAGGTCGTACGGGTGGACCGGCGCCCGGAGCTGGGCGTGGCCGTGGAGACGGCCGACGGGGCGGTGGTGCGGGCGCGGGTGCTGGTGAACTGCGCCGGGCTGTACTGCGACGAGATCGCACGTCTGGCGGGGGACGATCCGGAGATGCGGATCATCCCCTTCCGAGGGGAGTACTACGACCTGCGGCGGCCCGAGCTGGTGCGCGGGCTGGTCTATCCCGTCCCCGACCCGGCGTTCCCCTTCCTCGGCGTCCATCTCACCCGGGGCATCGAGGGCACCGTCCACATCGGGCCGAACGCGGTGCCCGCGCTGGCCCGCGAGGGGTACGGCTGGGGGGTCGTCCGGCCGCGCGAGGTCGGCTCCACCCTCGCCTGGCCCGGCGCGTGGCAGCTGGCGCGGCGGCACTGGCGGTACGGGGCGGGGGAGCTGCGGCGGTCGGCGTCCAAGGCGGCGTTCACCGAGGCGGTGCGAAGGCTGCTGCCGGCGGTCACCGAGGCGGACCTGCTGCCGGCGGCGTCCGGGGTGCGGGCGCAGGCTGTGCTGCGGGATGGGACGTTGGTGGACGACTTCCTGATCCGGGAGGCCCCCCGCACGGTGCACGTCCTCAACGCGCCGTCGCCCGCGGCGACGGCCTCCCTCCCCATCGGCCGAGAGGTCGCACGCAGGGCGCTGGCAGCACTGGAGCAGACCTGAGCGGGCACTCTCGCCGGCCACCCCACCCCGTAAACTCGATCCCACTGTGTCTGACTCCCTGAACGCCGCCCCCGCGCCCAACCACCACCCCCGCCGCCCCAAAGGCGCCCCCCGGTTCCCCGAAGGGCCGCAGGCCGATCCCGCCGGTTCGCACTTCGAGCGGCGGATCCGGAGTTTTCAGCCGCGGCGGAGCCGGGTGACCGCGGGGCAGGCGGACGCGCTCGAGCGGTTGTGGCCGAAGTGGGGGTTCGACATCGACGGCGGGCGGGTGATCGACCTCGTCGAGCTGTTCGGGAACGACAACCCCGTCGTCCTGGAGATCGGCTTCGGCATGGGAGAGGCCACCGCGCAGATGGCCGCCGCCGACCCCGGCACCAACATCCTCGCGGTCGATGTGCACACTCCGGGCCAGGGGAACCTGCTCAACCTCGCCGACCGCAACGGCCTGACCAACATCCGCGTGGGCAACGGCGACGCCATCATCCTGCTCCGCGAGATGCTGGCCCCGGACTCGCTGGACGGCCTGCGGGTCTACTTCCCGGACCCCTGGCCCAAGAAGCGCCACCACAAGCGGCGGCTGATCCAGCCGGAGTTCCTGAGCCTCGCCGCGACCCGGCTGAAGCCCGGCGCGATCGTGCACTGCGCCACCGACTGGGAGCCGTACGCGGAGCAGATGCTCGAGGTGCTCACCGCACACCCGGACTTCGAGAACACCCAGGCCGACGGAGGTTTCGCGCCCCGCCCGGAGTTCCGTCCGCTGACCCGTTTCGAGGGCCAGGGACTGGACAAGGGTCATGTCGTGAACGACCTGCTCTTCCGCCGCGTACCACACGTAACGTCAGCTCAGCCCCCCGCCGACGCCTGATCCACCGCGGGCGGCTCCGTCCCTCGTTAGGGTCAATGCCGTGGCCAGCAGTCACCCGTATCCCGCGCCGTACCCCACGCCCCCCGGCTTCCCCGCCCCCGGGGCACCCCGGCACGCGCACTGGTGGCAACGCGCCTGGGTGCGCTACGGCGCGCTCGTCACCCTGCTCGCCCTGTCCGGTCTCGTCATCCTGGCGCTGGTGCGCGAGGAGACCGGCACCGAGGGCTTCCTGGTCGGGCTGGGCCTGGCGGTCCTGCCCGTGCCGCTCCTCATAGCGGCGTTCCGCTGGCTGGACCGGGTCGAACCGGGCCCCTGGCGGAACCTGCTGTTCGCGTTCGCCTGGGGCGCCTGCGCGGCGGCGCTGATCGCCATCGTCGCCAACAGCTTCGCCACGAAATGGATCGCGACGGCCACCGCCGACCCGGCCGGCGCGGACACCCTCGGCGCGACCGTGATAGCGCCGGTCGTGGAGGAGTCCGCGAAGGCCGCCGCGATCCTGCTGCTCTTCCTGTTCCGCAGGCGCGACTTCACCGGGATCGTCGACGGCGTCGTCATAGCCGGGGTGACCGCGACCGGCTTCGCGTTCACCGAGAACATCCTCTACCTCGGCACCGCCTTCGGCACCGACCAGCTCACCGGCGGCCGCGGCATCGCCTCCGTCACCGCCGCCACCTTCTTCGTGCGCATCGTGATGTCCCCGTTCGCGCACCCCCTGTTCACCGTCCTCACCGGCATCGGCTTCGGCATCGCCGCGCTGTCCGGGGACCGCCAGCGGCTGCGCCGGGTGCTGCTGCCGCCGGCCGGGCTGCTGCTCGCGATGGGCATGCACGCGCTGTGGAACGGCTCCGCGAGCTTCGGCGGCTACGCGTTCCTCGCGGTGTACGCCGCGTTCATGGTGCCCGCGTTCGGGCTGCTGACCTGGATGGCGATCTGGACCCGGCAGCGGGAGCTGCGCACCGTGCGCGAGGAGCTGCCCGCGTATGTGGTCGCGGGCTGGCTGGGCCCGGCGGAGCCGTTCGCGCTCGGCTCGATGCGGGCGCGCCGGCTGGCCCGCGAGTACGCCGGGCACCACCTGGGCAAACCGGCGTCCCGCGCGGTCGCCGAGTACGAGGCGTACGCGACGTCGCTGGCATTCCTGCGGCACCGCGGGCGGCGGGGCAGGGCGGGCGCGGACTTCGTCGTACGGGAGCGGGAACTGCTGCACGAGCTGTGGCGCCGCCGCGAGGTGGCCCGCCCGGCTCTGGAGTACGCGGCCCGGGTGACGGCCCCGCCGGTGCCGGTGATGGTGCCGTGGCCCATGCACACCCCGGCGGCGCCGTACCCGGCCTACCGGTACGCGGCACATCCGAGCCCGGCACACCCGAACCCGGCACACCCGAACCCGGCGTACAACCCGTACCGGACCTAGGCGGAAGCCGTACCGGACCTTAGGCCGAAGCCGTACCGGACCTTCAGGCGGAAGCCTCCCCCAGCCGCGCCAGCTCCTCCTCCCTGAGCCGCAGTTCCGCGACCCCCACGAGCGCCCCCAGCTGCTCCACGGTCCGCGCGGACGCGATCGGCGCGACCACGGTCGGCTGTGCGGCGAGCCACGCGAGGGCGACCGTCGCGACCGGGACGTCGTGCGCGGCGGCGATGTCGTCGAGCGCGCCGAGCACCCGCCGCCCCCGCTCGCTCTCCAGATGCTTGCCCGCACCGGCCGCCCGGGCGCTCTCCACCGTCGTACCGGGCCGGTACTTGCCGGTCAGGAACCCGGAGGCCAGCGCGTAGTACGGCACCGCGGCGAGGCCGTACCGCGCGGCGACATCCTGGAGATCGCCCTCGTACGTCTCCCGGGACACCAGGTTGTAGTGCGGCTGAAGGGCGACGTACCGCGCCAGCCCCTCCCGGTCGGAGAACTCCAGCGACGCCCGCAGCCGCTCGGGGGAGATGTTCGACGCGGCGATGTGCCGCACCTTGCCCGCCTTCACCAGCTCGTCGAGCGCGCCGATGATCTCCTCGACCGGCACCTCGGGCTGGTCGAAGTGGGTGTAGTAGAGGTCGATGTGGTCGGTGCCGAGACGGCGCAGGGAGGCGTCGGCGGCGGCCTTGATGTTCGCGGCGCTCAGCCCCTGGTACTCGGGGTGCTGGCTGACCTTGGTCGCCACGACCACCTCGGAGCGGTTCCCGCGGGTCTTGAGCCACTGTCCGATGATGGTCTCGGACTCGCCGCCGGAGTTGCCCTCGACCCACGCCGAGTAGACGTCGGCGGTGTCGATGAAGTTGCCGCCCGCGGCGGCGTAGGCGTCGAGGACGGCGAAGGACTGGTCCTGGTCGGCGGTCCAGCCGAAGACGTTCCCGCCGAGGGAGAGCGGGAAGACCTCGAGGTCGGAGGAACCGAGTTTGCGCAGAGAAGTCATGCTCAGCGTCAACACACCCTCCGGAACGCCCTATTCCGTGAACCGGCAGCCCTGACGTCGGGGGGTTGCCGTCAGGACCGCCGGGGATCGGGGAGAGCCGGGCTCAGCCGGGCGTCAGGGCGTGAGGCCCTTGCTCCGCAGCCAGCTCAGCGGGTCCAGCGCGCCGCCGTCGCCGGTGTGCACCTCCAGGTGCAGATGCGCCCCGGTCACATTGCCGGTCGCGCCCACGCGCCCGATGACGTCCCCGGTGTTGACCTTCTGGCCCACGCTGACGTTGATCGACGACTGGTGGGCGTAGAGGATCTCGGTGCCGTCGTTCAGGGTGAGAACGGTCCGGTAGCCGTACGCGCCGCCCCAGCCGGCCTCGGTGATGGTGCCGGAGTGCACCGCCTTGATGAGGGTGCCGGTGGGCGCGGCGAAGTCCAGGCCGGTGTGGTAGCCGGAGGACCACAGGGCGCCGGCCTGCCCGTAGGTGGAGGTGATGGTGTACGAGGAGGTCGGCAGCGTGAACTGCTTGGCCAGCTCGGCCAGCCGCTCGGCCTCGGCCTTCCTGCGGGCCTCCTCCTCCGCCTCCTTCTTCGCGGCGGCGGCCTTGGCCTCGGCCTCCTTCTCCGCCTTGGCGGCGGCCTCCGCGGCCTCCTTCTCGGCGGCGGCCAGCGCCTCCGCGGCGGCCTTGGACTCGGCCTGGTCCTGCTGCTGCTCGGCCTGCGCCATGATGCGGGCGCGCAGCGCCTCGCCGGCGTCGGTGGTGCCCTGCGCGGTGTCGGTGGCGGTGACGCCGAGGCTGCTGAGCGGGGTGGCGGTGGTCTCGGCGGTGTCGGTGTCGTCGGAGATCAGCGAGCCGACGTTCGGCAGGTCGGGCATCGAGATGGACACCGGCGGCTTGCCGGTCTGCGCGGTGGCCATGCCGCCCGCGCCGACGGCGGCTATGACACCGACGCCCAGGACGGTGGAGCTGCGGGCGAGTCCGCCGCCGCGCTGCTTGGTGACACGATGCCGGCCGCGTACGGGGCGAATGGATTCCGCGGTGGGGTTCCACTCCTCCCACGGGCCCTCGTCGGTGCGCTGATCGCCGTACACGAAGGTGTCGGCGGGGTCGGCGGTGCGCTGGCCGGGCACGAACGGGGCCCCGGGGGCAGGCCGGTTGGACGCCACGTGGGCGTACTCCTTTCCTTCCTTCTCGCCTACCGGGTTAGCTGACGGGTTCGGAGCAGGAAGGTCTCCTACGCGCGTAAATCAGCCGTGCCGCACACGACTTTCAGCCGTGCGGACCCGACCCCTTACGCCCGATTCACCCCAAGGTGGTGGTTCCCCGGTTCCCTACGGGATTCGGCGCGTGCGCACGGAGCCGCCTCTTGTGACGGCTGGGACGACCGCGCTGCGTTATCGGACGTTAATAGAACCGGGGGGTGATTTCCAAGCGGTTCCGCTTGATCATTACGGTCACCCGGGTGGACGTACACCTCATGAGCGGCGAAAATCGGGCGAGTTGACCCGCACTCAGAAACACTTCAGCAGCGTCCCGGTTTTTGATGGTGACTCAGATGTTATGCGGAGTGGGGTCGCCCACTTACTCCCCGTGACGTCTCCGCGCACAGATGCGCTTCGAGGACGGAAAAGCACTCAGGGCCGGAATCCATCTCCATGGATTCCGGCCCTGAGCCTTCAGTAGCGGGGACAGGATTTGAACCTGCGACCTCTGGGTTATGAGCCCAGCGAGCTACCGAGCTGCTCCACCCCGCGTCGGTGATTCCAGTGTACGCCATGCGCGGGACGCTTCGCGCCAGGGTTTGTCTCCGCCTCGCCGATCAGCCGGCGCTGAGTTCCGTGAGGTCGGCCAGCGGCAGGGTGTGCTGGGTCTGAAGGACCTTGGCGCGCAGGTAGCGGACGTTGTGGGCGGTGGTGAAGACACCGGTCGGGACACGGTCACGGACGCCGACACCCAGAGCGCGCAGCTGCTCGGCCTTGTCCGGGTTGTTGGAGAGCAGGTCCAGCTCGGTGACGCCGAGGGCGGTGAGCATCTGGGCGGCGGCCGTGTAGTCGCGGGCGTCCTCGGGAAGGCCGAGGGCCAGGTTGGCCTCGTAGGTGTCGAGCCCCTGGTCCTGGAGGGCGTACGCGTCGAGCTTGTTGTACAGCCCGATGCCGCGGCCCTCCTGCCGGAGGTACAGCAGAACGCCGCCGCGCTCGGCGATCCGCTCGACCGCCTCGCGCAGCTGCGGGCCGCAGTCGCAGCGGGCGGAGCCGAAGACGTCGCCGGTCAGGCACTCGGAGTGGAGCCGGACGAGCGGGGTCCGCCCGAGGGCCGGGTCGCCGAGGACGACGGCGAGGTGCTCCCGGCCGTCGGCGAGGCCGTGGAAGGTGACGAGTTCGGCGTCGACGCGGTAGCCGTCGTGGAAGTGCAGGGGGACCCGGACGCGGGCACGGGGGGTGGCGGCGGGGATGTCGGACATACGGTTCTCCGGCTCGGGTCGCTGCTTCAGTTTTGAAGCAGGTCTCACGTCCGGGAGACTAGCCCATGCTTGAAACTTAAAGCAATGCGCTTGTGGCCCACCTCATGAACAGGAGTCCCGCGAGGACCGCCGTAGCCAGGGCACGTCACCCTGGAGCGCCCCGGTCACCTTCGTGAAGATCTCCTCCAGCTGCGCCACCTGCTCCGCGCCGAGGTGATCGAAGAGCGCGGCACGGACGGTCCCGACATGCCCGGGCGCCGCCCGCTCCACCACGGCCATCCCCTCGTCCGTCAGCGCGGCCACGCTGCCCCGCCCGTCCGTCGGGCACACCTCCCGCCGCACCAGCCCGTCCTTCTCCAGCCGCCCCACGGCATACGTCAGCCGACTCCGCGTGATCGCCAACCGCTCGGCGAGATCGGTCATGCGCAGCCGACGCTCGGGAGCCTCGGAGAGGACGGCCAGGATGGAGTAGTAAAGGTGCGGCATGCCGGCCTCCTGCTGGAGCTGCCGGTCGAGCGCGTCCTCCAGCAGATGGGCGGCGGCGATGTACGCGCGCCAGGCGCGCTGCTCGTCAGGGGTGAGCCAGCGGGTCGTCATGCCGCCAGTGTAGGTTTGCTTAAAACTTGAACCAGGATCCGCCGTCCCCGCCGTCTCCCAGATGGGTGCGCCGATGCCCTACCCGTACGTCCTGCTCTCCGCGGCCGTCTCCCTCGACGGCTACCTGGACGACACCGGCCCCGAACGCCTCCTGCTCTCCGGCCCCGCCGACTTCGACCGGGTCGACGAGGTACGGGCGTCCGTGGACGCGATCCTCGTGGGCGCCGGCACGATCCGCACCGACAACCCCCGGCTCCTGGTCAACTCCCCCGAGCGCCGCGCGGCCCGGACGGCGGCCGGGAAGCCGGAGTACCCCCTGAAGGTCACGGTCAGCGGCACGGGTGAGCTGGATCCCGAGGCGCAGTTCTGGCACACGGGCGGGGAAAAGATCGTCTACACGACCCCCGAGGGCGCGGAACGCCTGGGGAAGACGGGCATCGCGGACGCGGCGCACGTCGTGCCCCTGCACGGCGACTGGGACTGGCGCTCGGTCCTGGAGGACCTGCACGACGTACGCGGCGTAGGGCGGCTGATGGTGGAAGGCGGCGGCACCGTCCACACCCAGCTCCTCCGGCAGGGCCTGGCGGACGAACTCCAACTCGCCCTGGCCCCCCTCTTCGTCGGCGACCCGAACGCCCCCCGCCTCTTCGGGCCCGGCCCCTACCAGTCCGGCCGCCTGCGCCTGGTGGAGACCCGGCCGGTCGGTGACGTGGTCCTGATGCGCTACGAGCCGACGGCCCCCGGAAGCGGCGCCGCCGCGTCCGCGGCCGACCGCCACTGGCTGGCCCTGGCCTGCGACCTGGCGGCGGACTGCCCCCCGTCCTCCTCCGCCTTCAGCGTCGGCGCGGTCGTGGTCGCCGCCGACGGCACGGAACTCGCCCGCGGCCACTCCCGGGAGGGCGACGACCCGGTCGTGCACGCGGAGGAGGCGGCCCTGGCGAAGATCGACCCGGGCGACCCACGGCTCCCCGCCGCCACGGTCTACAGCAGCCTGGAGCCCTGCACCCACCGCGCGTCCCGCCCCCGCCCCTGCGCGCGCCTGATCCTGGACGCCGGCGTCCGACGGGTCGTCACGGCATGGCGGGAGCCGGACACGTTCGTGGCGGGCGCGGACGGAGTGGGAGCGCTGACGGCGGAGGGGGTGGACGTGGTGGTCCTCCCCGAATACGAGGAGCCGGCGAAGGCCCCGAACCGCCATCTGCTGACCTGAGCCGCGCGCTTCAGCCAACGCAGATCACACAGATCACGCGGATCACTCAGCCGAGGCAGACCACCAGCAGGCACAGCTCCGAGGGCGAGGTCGCGGCGGGCGACGGGCCGGCCTGCGAGCCGCCGGTGCTGTCCGCCGGCTGCGTGCCGTCACTGTCGCCCGCGCTGCCCGCGCTGTCAGCGGACGGGGCCGGGGGCGGCGGCGTCTGCACGGGGTCCGCCACCGTGCTGGTGCGGTCGGGAACCGTGGTGTCGGAGGGCGGTGCGGTGGTCCGGGGTCGCGCATCCGGCGCCGGCGCGGCCGGAGCGGACACGGCAGCGGCGTACTGCTGCGACCCGGCCGACGTCACGGGGGACGCGGCCGCCGCAGCCGGGCGGCGCTGGGGTTCGGCGGTCCGCGAGGGGGCGTCCGACGTGCGGGAACGCTGCTGGTCGGGCCGCTCGTCCGAGGGGCGGACGTACTCGGGCGCCCGGTCCTGCGTGGCGCGCACGTCCGGGTTCTCCGGCGCCGTCGCCGCCTGTGCCCGGTCGGCGCCGCCCCGGTCCAGGGTGGCCACCGTCAGGCCGCCCCCGACGAGGGCCACGGCGGTCGCCACGACCGCGCGGCGCTGCTTCTTCTTCCACAGGGCCAGCTGGCGGCGCCGCGCCGCCCTTCCCTGCCGCGCGGGCGGCGGCACCTCGTAGCCGTTGTCCGGGTCCGTACCCGGTGGCTCCTCCGCGCCGACCACGGCCGTTCCCAGGGCAGGGGAACGGCTGCCGTGCGTGGTGTACGTGGTGTGCTCGGTGCGGGCGCCGGTGACCGCGGGGTCTATGTCGGGGGCGTAGGCCCCGCACCCCGGACACACCAGGGCCCCGTTGAGATGTCGACGACATGCGGAGCAGTAGTCCATCTGCGATCTTCCTGAGCTGGCTGTGCCCTCGGCCGGCCGGCCGCGGCCTGGTCGCGCTCGCACACGGGATCGAGCGATCAGTCACGCTAACGAGGCTTTCCAGACGCTGTGTGCAGCCGGTGTGACGCTCCTGCGCAGATTCCCCGGGCACGCCGTCGGGAGCACCGTCACGGACGCGGCGGGGGCGGGACCGCGGGCGGCGGCGCGGTGTGGTGCGGTGCCTCGCCGGGCCAGACGAGGAGGACGGGGCAGGGGGCGTGGTCGACGACGAAGCGGGTGGCGTGGCCGAGGCTGTGCGGGCCGGGGCGGGCGGGGTCGCCGTCACGGGCGCAGATCAGCAGATCCGTACCAAGCGCCGCGACGACGACCTCGTGCTCGACGCGCCCGGCGCGCTCCATGCGGGTGCACGGGCGTCCCAGGCGGTCGGCGGCGGCCTGCAGGAGCTGCCGGGAGGCGGAGGCGGCCAGGCGTTCGACCCGGGTGCCCGGGTCGCGTTCGGGGTGACCGCGACCGAGGAGGCCGGCGAAGGCTCCGTGCGCGGTCTCCGCGACGGTGTCGTCGCGGACGTACAGCAGCACGATCTCCTCGCCCGGTGCCGTACGGGTGAGGGCGGCGTCCACGCAGGCGGGCCAGGTGCCCTCCGTGATCCAGACGATGACGCTCATGGGGCGGCTCCGGCGCTGCGGACGGGACGGTGTCAGGTGCCGATGGTGTGCAGCATTCCCCACAACGCCAGGGTGGAGGCAAGGAGCGTGGCCGGTACGGTCACCAGACCGAGCCGGGTGAAGTCGCCGAGGTCGGCCCGGTGGTCGTGGGCGTGCAGGATGCGCCGCCACAGCAGGGTGGCCAGCGAGCCGACGTAGGTGAGGTTGGGGCCGAGGTTCACGCCGATCAGCACCGCGAGGACCGGACCCGGGCCGCCGGGCGCGGTCAGCGGCAGCAGGGCCAGCACCGCGGGCAGGTTGTTGATCAGGTTGGCCAGTACGGCGGCCACACCCGCCACGGCGAGCAGGGCGGGCAGCGAGTCGCCGTCCGGCAGCAGATACCCGAGCCCCGCGTCCAGGCCGTTGTCCACCACGGCCTTCACCACCACCCCCAGGGCCAGCACGAACAGGCAGAACAGCGGCGCGGCGGAGCCGACCAGCGCCCTGGTGGTCGTACGGCGCTGCCTGAGCGCCCGTCCGCCGAGCACGAGCACCCCGCCGAGCGCCGCCCACGCGGGGTCGAGCCCGGCGAAGGAGGTCGCGGCGAACCCGCCCAGCGTCAGCGCCAGCACGACGAGCGTGAACACCGGGACGCCCTGGCCCTTCTGACGGACGGCCGGCGCGGCGGGGGCCGCGAGGTCGGCGCGGAAGTAGTACCGGAAGGCCACGTACTCGACGGCGATCGTGGCCAGCCAGGGCAGCGCCATGAGCGCGGCGAACCGGGTGAAGGTCAGGCCGCTGGCGGTGAAGGCCAGCAGGTTCGTCAGGTTCGACACCGGCAGCAGCAGGGACGCCGAGTTCGCCAGGTGGGCGGTGGCGTACACATGCGGCCGCGCGCGGGCACCGGCGCGGGCGGCGGTGGCGAAGACGACGGGGGTGAGCAGCACGACCGTCGCGTCGAGGCTGAGGACGGCCGTGATCGCGGAGGCCACGGCGAACACCCCGGCCAGCAGCCGTGGCGGACTGCCCCCGCACCAGCGGGCCACGGCCGCCCCGGCCGCCTCGAACAGCCCCTCGTCCGCGCACAGCTGCGCCAGCACGAGGACGAGCGCGAGGAAGACGACCACCGGCAGCAGACTGCGGGTCTGCTCCCAGGCGTCCTGCGGCGACACCGCGCCGACGGCCACGGCCAGCCCGGCGGCGGGCACGGCGGCCACGGCCTCCGGCCACCCTCGGGGACGTACGACCGCGAAGGCCAGAACGCCCAGCAGCAGAACGACCGACACGGTCTCGGAGACGACAGTGGCGGACAGCGCGCTTCCTCCAGCACCAGGGAGACCGGACGGCCCCTTCGAGCAGCAACGCTCCAGGGTCGCACCCTCGGAACTCGAAACCCGACCGGAGCCTGGCACCGCCGGCTCAGCCGTCCGAGCCGGCATGCCCGGCCTCAACCGCTCACGCGCGGATCGAGAAACGCGACACAGCGCCCGGGCCGGCCAAGCCGACCCGGGCGCTGCACAGCAGGTCACAGGGCATGGCGCCCGCCTGCGGACCGTAGGCCCTGTGGGACTCGAACCCACAACCAATGGATTAAAAGTCCACTGCTCTGCCAATTGAGCTAAGGGCCCAGGCGATGTTCGCCACCCCGAGCATAGCCGGATCGGGCCGTGTCTCCGATCGAGTATCGGGGACACGGCGCGGTCGGGCGGCCGGGGCGGGAGCGAAATCGTCCCGCAGGCTACGAATCGACGGTTTCCGGCTCGGCCGCGCGGTCGTCCACGGGCCTGAGGAACCAGTGCCGCGCCGAGCCCAGCCACCAGCTCGCGGCGAAGCCGAGCACCACGAGCACGGCGATCGGCGCGTAGTTGAAGGTCTCCCAGGTGACGGGGGAGACCTGCGGCAGCATGAAGAGAACGGTGATCACGCCGACCCAGCCGACCGCCACCACCCCGACCGCCCGGGACCAGCGCCCCAGATGCCAGGGCCCGCGCTCGAAGGCGTCGCCCTTGCGCAGGCGGAGCAGGGTGGGGATGACGTAGGCGATGTAGAGGCCGATCACGGCGATGGAGGTCACCGCCGCGTACGCCGTGACGTTGATCAGATACGGCAGACCGAGCGCCAGCGCTCCGCCCGCCGCCAGCCACACCGCCGCCACGGGCGTCCGGGTGCGCGGGCTCACCGTGTGCCACACCCGGGAGAAGGGCAGCGCGCCGTCGCGGGAGAAGGCGTAGATCATGCGGCTGTTGGCGGTGACCGACGCCATCCCGCAGAAGAGCTGCGCCCCGATGACCACCAGCAGCAACAGCTTCCCGGCCGTCACGCCGAGCGCGTCGAGGAGAATCTGCGCGGGCGGTGCGCCGGTCGGGGAGGTGAGGGCGCCCTCGTAGGACTGGATGGCGAAGGTGAAGCCGAGCAGAAGGACGAACCCGGCGATCCACGAGGTCCAGATCGACCGGACGATGCCCTTCGGCCCGGCCGTCGACGCGTCGTGCGTCTCCTCGGTCATATGGGCGGAGGCGTCGTAGCCGGTGAAGGTGTACTGGGCCATCAGCAGCCCCAGCAGCACCACGTACATCCCGCTGCCCCAGCCCGTGTTGTTCACGAACTCGCCGAACACGAAGGACGCGGACTGATGGCGGTCCGGCACGAGAGCCAGCGCGCCGACGATCACCGCCACGCCCAGCACATGCCACCACACGCTCACGCTGTTCAGCAGGGCGACGATCCGCACGCCGAAGGTGTTCAGCAGGCCGTGCAGCAGCAGGATCGCCGCGAAGAGCAGGATCGTGCGGCCCGGGGTGACCTCCCAGCCGAACTCCAGATTCAGATACGCCCCCAGGAACGAGGCCGCCCCGAAGTCGATCCCGGCGGTCACCGCGACCTGCCCGAGCACGTTGAACCACCCCGTGAACCACGCCCAGGCCGCCGCACTCCGCTCCGGCGCCAGCCGGTGCGCCCAGAAGTACAGCCCCGCCGAGGTGGGATACGCGGAACAGATCTCCGCCATCGCCAGCCCGACGAACAGCGTCATCAGGCCTACGGCCACCCAGCCCCAGGTCATCACGGCGGGGCCGCCGGTGTTCATCCCGAACAGGTAGAGGGTCAGACAGCCCGACAGCACCGAGATGATCGTGAAGGACACCGCGTAGTTGGAGAACGCCGACATACGGCGCGCGAGAACCTGCGTATAGCCGAGCTGGGCCAGCCGCTCTTCGTCCGACGGCCCACTCACACCGGGGTTTTTTGTCATGCCCCCAGCGATTCCCTCGCGGGAGCCGTGACATGCGTCACAAGAGCAAGGGCCCGTACGACCGGAGTCGTACGGGCCCTCAGTTGCTCAGCCGCTGTGCGCGTCAGCCGTTGCGCTTCCAGCGCGGCTTGTCCTCGCGGCGGCCGAAGGAGCCGCCGCCACGGTGGTCGTCACGGCGGCCGTAGGGACGCTCGTGGCCGCCGGTGCGGAAGCCGGGGCGGTCGCCCTGGCGGTCGCGGTTGAAGGGGCGGTCGCTGCCGCGGTGGCCGCCGGTGCGGTCGTCGCGGCGGAAGCCGCCACGCTCGCCGTCCCGGCGGTCGAAGGAACGGCCGCCACGGTCGTCACGGCGCTCGAAGCCGCGGTCACGGTTGCGGTCGCGGTCGAAGCCGCGGTCACGGTCACGGTCGCGGTCGAACGGACGGCGGTCGTCGCGACGGTCGTCAC
>NZ_JBVIED010000004.1:27561-478049 GCF_055572035.1 Streptomyces sp. NPDC030838
CACGGCGGAAGCCACCACGGTCACCGTCACGGCGCTCGAACGAACGGCCACCGCGGTCACGGTCCCGGTCACGGTCGAACGGGCGACGGTCGTCACGGCGGTCGTCACGGCGGAAGCCGCCACGGTCACCATCGCGACGGTCGTCACGGCGGAAGCCACCACGGTCACCGTCACGGCGCTCGAACGAACGGCCACCGCGGTCACGGTCCCGGTCACGGTCGAACGGGCGACGGTCGTCACGACGGTCGTCGCGGCGGTCGTCCCGACGGAAGCCACGCTCACCGTCACGGCGCTCCGCGCGGTCCACGTCCTGCGCGGCCGGCTGCTCCGGCACCGCGACGGTGTCGACGCGGGCCTCGGTCGCCTCGGCGGCCGGAGCCTGCGGCTGCGCCGCCTCGTTGGCCTCGGCCACCGCCGTCTCCGGGTCCTCGCCCCGCTCGCGCGCCATGCGGGCGACCAGCCGGTCGGCCTCCTCGCGCAGCTCGGCGGCCCGGCGCTGGGCGCGCTCCAGCTGCTTGGTGAGCTGGGCGACCTCGCGCTCGGCCTGCTGCGCGGCGTGACCGGCGGACTCGGCCTGCACCTCGGTCATGGACCGGGCGCCGGTGATCTCGGCGACCTCGGGGTCGAAGGCGCCGCCGCCCTGGATGATGTGGCGCGAGGCGTCGACGCCCGCGTCCTCCATCAGGCGGAAGATCTGGCGCCGCTGGTGCGGCAGGGCCAGGGAGACGACCGTGCCGGTGCGGCCGGCGCGGGCGGTACGGCCGGCGCGGTGCAGGTAGTCCTTGTGGTCACCGGCGGGGTCGACGTTCAGCACCAGGTCGATGCCGTCGACGTGGATACCGCGCGCGGCGACGTCCGTGGCGACCAGGACGTTGACGTACCCGTCCTTGAAGTCCGCCAGGGTGCGCGTCCGCGCGCCCTGCGTCATGCCGCCGTGCAGCGCCTCGGCCTTGGCCCCGGCGTCGCGCAGCTGCTCGGCGACGCGGTCGGCGCCCAGCTGGGTGCGGACGAAGATGATGGTGCGGCCCTTGCGGGAGGCGATCGCGGCGGTGACCGGCGCCTTGTCCTTGGGCTTCACGATCAGGATGTGGTGCGACATGGTCGTCACCGCGCCCTGCGCCGCGTCGACCTCGTGCGAGACCGGGTCGTTCAGGTAGCGGTCGACGAGGGTCTGGATCTCGTTCTCCATCGTCGCGGAGAACAGCATCCGCTGGCCGCCCGCCGGGACCTGGTCGAGCAGCTCGGTGACCTCGGGCAGGAAGCCCAGGTCGGACATCTGGTCGGCCTCGTCGAGGACGGCGATCTGGACATCCTCCAGCGAGCAGGCGCCGCGGTTGATGATGTCGCGGAGCCGGCCCGGGGTGGCGACCAGCACGTCGACGCCCTTCTCCAGGGCGTAGATCTGGTTGCCCATGGACGTACCGCCGCAGACGACCTTCATCTTCAGGCCGAGGACGTCGCCGTAGGGCTGGAGCGCGTCGGCGACCTGCATGGCCAGCTCACGCGTGGGGGTCAGGATGACGGCCCGCGGCCGCTTCCTCTCGGTGCGGCCGCCGGCCAGCTGGGCCAGGGTCGGCAGACCGAAGGAGAGGGTCTTGCCGGAGCCGGTGCGGCCACGGCCGAGGATGTCCTTGCCGGCCAGGGCGTCCGGGATGGTCGCGGCCTGGATCGGGAAGGGGGTGGTCACGCCGTTCTGCGCGAGCTTGCGCACGACGCCCTCGGGGAGGCCGAGGTCCGCGAAGGTGATCTCGGGCGCGGCGTCCGCCGCGGCCTCGGACACAACCTCGATGTCGGCCTCGTTCTCGGGCACAACGGCATGATCAGTACTGGTGATGGACATACGTCTGCGAAACCTTCCGGAGTCTCATCGGCACGCGCCCGTCAACTCCGTGATTCGCACACGACCGCCTCGATGCGGTCCGCCACGGCAAAGGAGAGTACGCGCCACACGGCGCGCTCTGCGTTGGCGCCGGGCAAATGGGATCAAACGATCTACCACCATACGCACTCCCCACCCCCGAAGGCAAACCGCCAGCACAGAGGCGTCCACCACACCCGTCCGCCCCACCGACTCCCCAGCCGCCCATGCCGACGCCCCGGCCGCCTACGCCGGTGACCCCGCCTCCGGTGCCGGTTCCCGTTCCGCCAACTGCGGCCCCGGCTCCGGGTGGGCGGACGACGAGGGTTCCGCGGTCGTCGGCTCCGGCGAGGCCGGCGGTTCCGGTGACGGCGGGGGCGGCTCGGGGGCCTGAGTGGTCCGGGTGGGGGTCGGCTGGGCCGGCGTCGGCCGGGGTCCCCCGCCCCCGGGCCCGGCGGGCTGTCCGGGTCCGGCCGGCGGTGAGGCGGACGGGCCGCCCCGGGCGGGCGCGGAGGCCGACGGCGCCGCGGAGCCGCCCGGCTCGTCGTCGCCCCGCTTCCCCTTCCCCTTGTCCCGGCCCTTGTCGTCGGCGCGCTCGGCGTCCCCGGCCGCCACGCCGTGGTACCCGGCACCGCCGCCGGACACCGCCGGGCCCCCGTCGGGCGCCTCGCCGCCCTCGGGCCCGGCCGAGTGGGACGGCCTGGCCCGGCCGCCGTCGTCGTCACCCACGCTCATGCAGCCGGCGGCAGCGGCGACGGCCACGACGGTGGCGGCCAGGCGGACGGGTACGTACAAGGGGCGCACGAGCAGCCACCTCCGGGGGCCGGTGAAGAGTCAATGTGCCCAACTCCCGCCGCCCGCAAGAGGACACGCCCACGCTCACCCGTACCCGAGGGCGTGCAGCCGAGCGTCGTCGATCCCGAAGTGATGGGCGATCTCGTGCACCACGGTGATCTCGGTCTCGACGACCACGTCCTCCCGCGTCTCGCACATGCGCAGCGTGGGCCCCCGGTAGATGGTGATCCGGTCCGGCAGCACCCCGGCGTACCACTCGCCGCGCTCGGTCAGCGGAGTCCCCTCGTAGAGCCCGAGCAGCTCGGGATCGTCGGCGGGCGGTTCGTCCTCGACGAACACCGCGACGTTGTCCATCAGCCGCGTCAGCTCCGGCGGGATCCGGTCCAGCGCCTCGGCGACCAGTTCCTCGAACTCCTCGCGCGTCATCTCCAGCACAGGCCCATTGTCCGGTACACATCGCCGTACGAGAGGGCGTACGGCTGCTCGCCGCGCCCGGCGATCTTCGGCATAGACACCCTCACACCTGGGCACAAGGCACCAATGGCCCGCGTCTTCGCCGCAGTCCTGAACGCCCTGCCCCGCACCCGCAAGCCGTCCCGCCCCCGTCAGCCCGCGCTCGAACTGGCCGACCGCCCCCGCCCCTGGACCCGCGCCCTCGGCCTGATCGCGGTCGTGCTGCTCGGCGGCTGGCTGGGGCTGCTGGTCGTCGGGCAGGTCCGGGTCCCGGTCGGACCGATGGACACGACGATGACCCTGCGCCCGTCCTTCACCGGCGGCACGAAGATCAACGTCTCCCCGCTGGGCGCCCTGCACCTGGACAGCCACGTCGCCCCCGTCCGCCTGGACGTCAACGTCGACCAGCTCGACCCGGCCCGCTCGCAGGCCCTGGTCGACCACCCCGAACGCCTCTCCGGCCTCCAGGACGAGGTCACCCGCGACGTCGGCCACGGCACCCTCGACCTGGCCGTCCGCTCCGGCGTCGCCGTGGTCGCCGGTGCCACCGCCCTCGGCCTCGCCGTCTACCGCCGCCCGGGCCGCGCCCTGGCGGCCGGCGGTCTCGCCCTCACCCTGCTGGCGGCCTCCGGAGCGACGGCGTACGCCACCTGGAACCCGAAGTCGGTCCTGGAGCCGCGCTTCTCCGGCCTGCTCTCCTCCGCGCCCTCCCTGGTCGGCGACGCCCGCAGCATCGTCACCGAATTCGACGTCTACCAGAAGGAGTTGGCGCGCCTGGTGACGAACGTGACGAAGCTGTACGACGCCACGTCCACGCTCCCGGCCTACGCCCCCGACCCGACCACCATCCGCGTCCTGCACGTCTCGGACATCCACCTCAACCCGGCGAGCTGGAAGATCATCGCGTCGCTGGTGGAGCAGTACGAGGTGAACGTGATCGTCGACTCCGGCGACACCATGGACCACGGCACGGCGGCGGAGAACGGCTTCCTGGACCCCATCGAGGACCTGGGCGCCCCGTACGTCTGGGTCCGGGGCAACCACGACTCCCGGGTCACCCAGCGCTATCTGGAAGACCTGAAGAACGTCCACGTCCTGGACGACGGCCGCGCCACGACCATCGCGGGCCTGCGCTTCGCGGGCATCGGCGACCCCCAGTTCACCCCCGACCGCACCAACAAACCGGGCGCCGAGCAGTCCCAGGAGCTGGCGGGCGCCCGCCTGGCCTCGGCGCTGCGCGACGAGCGGGCGGCCGGTACGCCGGTGGACGTGGCCATCGCCCACGAGCCGGCGGCGGCCCGCCAGACGGACGGGGAGGTGCCGCTGGTCCTGGCGGGCCATGTCCACCACCAGAAGATGGAGGTCATGAAGTACGGCACCCGGCTGCGCATCGAGGGCTCGACGGGCGGGAGCGGGCTGCGCGCGGTGGAGGGGGAGTACCCGGACCCGATCGAGGCGTCCATCCTCTACTTCGACCGTGACACCCGCCGCCTCCAGGCGTGGGACGCGATCCGGCTCGGGGGTCTGGGCGAGACGACGGCAGAGGTCAGCCGCCACCTGGTGGAGGAGAACGAGCCGGGCGCGTCCCCGTCCCCGACGCCCACCGGCAGCCCGGCCCGCACACCCTCTCCATAAACCGTTTTGGCGATCCCTCCCGCCATCCCATATGCTTCTCACGTCCCCGACGCGCTGAGAAGCGCCCAGGCGGGCCGATAGCCCTCATCGTCTAGCGGCCTAGGACGCCGCCCTTTCAAGGCGGTAGCACGGGTTCGAATCCCGTTGGGGGCACGCAGTACGGTGTGCGACACTTAGCTACGTTGGTTCGCACACAACCCACACCTGGTCCTGTGGAGCAGTTTGGAGTGCTCGCCACCCTGTCAAGGTGGAGGCCGCGGGTTCAAATCCCGTCAGGACCGCTGAGGTTTCGTTTCACGTGAAACCTCGTGGCTGGGTAGCTCAGTTGGTACGAGCGTCCGCCTGAAAAGCGGAAGGTCGCCGGTTCGACCCCGGCCCCAGCCACAACCCAAAGGCCCCGACCAAGCGGTCGGGGCCTTTGACGTTGGTCATTCCTTGTTGCGCGCCCGTGTGACGTTCGGCTCGCAGTCCGGTGCGATGTCCCAGGGGCCTCCGACGTTGCCGGTGAGGTCGTTGTCCTCGACGACGCCGCTGCTGCCTCCGTCGATCCACACGCCCTCGTAGCGGTTGCGGTTGATGCGGTTGTTGCGCAGGACCGTGCTGCTGCCCTCGTCGATCCGGACGCCCACTCCCCCGTTCCCGGCGATGTCGTTGTCCTCCAGCCGGCCCAGGCCGCCCTCGTAGGCGTAGACGCCGTTCACCTTGTTGTCGTGGATCTGGTTGCGGCGCAGCGTGGGGCTCGACCCGGTCTTGATCTCCACGCCGGAGAAGTGGTTGCCGAAGATGTCGTTGTCCTCCAGCGTGCCGAGGCCGCGGTTGAAGACGAAGACACCGCTCTGCTTGCCGCCGTGGATGGTGTTGTTGCGCAGGCGGGGGTCGGCGCCGTCGCGGATGGCGACGCAGGCCAGGCTGTCGCTGCTGATGTCGCAGTGGTCCAGTTCCAGTCGCCCCTGGGAGATCGTGACCGCGTGCGATCGGCCCTTTCCGGCGGTCCGGCGCAGGGTCAGGTTGGACACCCGCCCGATGCTGGCCTTGAAGAGCAGGGCGCTGGCGTCGTGGGCACGGATCTCGATGTCGGCGACGCGGGGGCCGTCGCCGATGATCTCCAGCGGCTTGTCGACGACCAGGCTCTCTTCGTAGAGGCCCGGTCGGACCAGGATCCGGTCACCAGGGCTGGCCGCCTTGATCGCCTCGCTGACGGTGGGGAAGTCGCCCCGGTGGTAGGGGTCGACCACATGGGTCGGCGGCTCCGGCTTGTCCGTGGCGCCGGCCGCGGCCCCGGTGTCCCCGGTCTGCCGCGTCGCCGGCCCCCTCGTCGCGGACCCTCTCGTCGACGACCCTCTGGTCGCCGGTGCCTCCCTCTCCGACCGCCGCGTCTCCGACCGCCGCGCGGCACCGGCCGCCTCGGTGCTCGCCGGTCCGGGACTCGCCGGGGCCGGCTCCGGCAGCCGCCAGAAGGTGTCCCGCATCCGGGTGGCCAGCTCCGCGATGGCCCTGCGCACCACCGGCGAGGTGATCGGCTCGAAGCGCAGCTCACGCCAGTCGGCGCGCTGCCGGGTGTGCAGAACCCTGGCCAGCTCGTCGGCCTTGCGCAGCTCGGGGTCGTCCATCTCGCGGGCGCCGATGTAGTACACGGGCAGGATCAGGTCCTGCCGCCCCAGCTTCTTCTCCCGCTCCAGGAACCGGGTCACCTCGGCCCGGCACGGCGGGCTGCGGAACAGGCTCGGCGTGACGATGACCAGCAGCAACGTGACCGCGTCCAGCGTCTCGTCGATGCGCTGCTGCCAGTTCTGGCCCCAGGCGATGTCGTTGCGGTCCTGGAAGATCGCGAACTCCTCGCCGGTCTGCGCCCGGACCTCCGCGGCGAGCCGTTCCCGGAACTCGCTGAGCTGGCCGTCGTCATGCTGATCGTTGAAGCGGACATAGCTCATGAACGCCGCAGGGTTCACTGACACGGCATCCCCCTCCCGTCACAGTGCGTGAATTCTGACACCCGGGTGCGACGAAAGCGGCCCGATCGGCGAAACCACGACCGCCCGATGCCGCACCGACACCGGCCCGGATTCCGCCCCTTGTGCCCGCCCGGCGCCGACCCGGCGCCTTCCCGGGACCTCCCCGGCGGCGCGCGCCGCAAAAGCGTTAGCCATGAATTTCCCGAGGATGAGATCCTGGACCGCGTATGTCTACGCATCCCGCCCCCGCCCTCGGCACTCTCGCCCCCCGCCTGACCGAACTGTCCCTGCGCGACGCGCACCGGCTCGGCCGCAGGCTCGAAGGCGCGCGCAAGATCCGTAAGCCGGAGGCCCGGGCCGCCGTCCTCACCGAGATCGAGGCGGAGGTCGCCAAGGCCGAGGAGCGGATGGCCGAGCGGCGCCTCCGCGTGCCCGCGATCACGTACCCCGAGCAGCTGCCGGTCAGCCAGAAGAAGGACGAGATCGCCGCCGCGATCCGCGATCACCAGGTGGTGATCGTCGCGGGTGAGACCGGCTCCGGAAAGACCACCCAGATCCCGAAGATCTGCCTCGAGCTGGGGCGCGGCGTCCGCGGCATGATCGGGCACACCCAGCCCCGCCGGATCGCCGCCCGCACGGTCGCCGAGCGGGTGGCCGAGGAGCTGAGGACGCCGCTCGGCGAGGCCGTCGGCTGGAAGGTCCGCTTCACCGACCAGGTGAACCCGGACGCCACCTTCATCAAGCTGATGACGGACGGCATCCTGCTCGCGGAGATCCAGACCGACCGCGAGCTGCGCGCCTACGACACGATCATCATCGACGAGGCCCACGAGCGGTCCCTCAACATCGACTTCCTGCTCGGGTATCTCGCGCAGCTGCTGCCGAAGCGGCCGGACCTGAAGGTCGTCATCACGTCGGCGACCATCGACCCGGAGCGTTTCTCCCGGCACTTCGGCGACGCGCCGATCATCGAGGTCAGCGGGCGGACGTACCCGGTGGAGGTGCGCTACCGCCCGCTCCTCGAAGAGGACTCCGAGGACGCCGACCGGGACCAGATCACCGCGATCACGGACGCGGTCGAGGAGCTGATGGCCGAGGGGCAGGGCGACATCCTCGTCTTCCTCTCCGGCGAGCGGGAGATCCGGGACACGGCCGACGCGCTGACGAAGAAGCAGTTCAGGTTCACCGAGATCCTGCCGCTGTACGCCCGCCTCTCGCACGCCGAGCAGCACCGCGTCTTCCAGCCGCACGCGGGACGAAGGATCGTGCTGGCGACCAACGTCGCCGAGACCTCCCTCACCGTCCCGGGCATCAAGTACGTCATCGACCCCGGCTTCGCCCGGATCTCCCGCTACAGCCACCGCACCAAGGTCCAGCGGCTGCCCATCGAGCCGATCTCGCAGGCCAGCGCCAACCAGCGCAAGGGCCGCTGCGGCCGTACGTCCGACGGCATCTGCATCCGGCTGTACAGCGAGGACGACTTCCTCGCCCGCCCGGAGTTCACGGACGCGGAGATCCTGCGCACCAACCTGGCCTCCGTCATCCTGCAGATGACCGCGGCCGGCCTCGGCGACATCGAGAAGTTCCCCTTCATCGACCCGCCGGACCACCGCAACATCCGCGACGGCGTGCAGCTCCTCCAGGAGCTGGGCGCGCTGGACCCGGCCCAGAAGGACCCCCGCAAGCGGCTCACCGACACCGGCCGCAAGCTGGCCCAGCTGCCCGTCGACCCGCGGCTGGCCCGCATGGTCCTGGAGGCGGACCGCAACGGCTGTGTCCGCGAGGTCATGGTCATAGCGGCCGCGCTGTCCATCCAGGACCCGCGCGAGCGCCCGGCCGAGAAGCAGACCCAGGCCGACCAGATGCACGCCCGCTTCAAGGACGAGACCAGCGACTTCCTCGCCTATCTCAACCTGTGGCGGTACATCCGCGAGCAGCAGAAGGAGCGCGGCTCCAGCTCCTTCCGCCGTATGTGCAAGCAGGAGTACCTGAACTTCCTGCGCATCCGCGAATGGCAGGACATCTACACCCAGCTGCGCACGGTCGCCAAGCAGATGGGCATCCACCTCAACGAGGACGATGCCCCCGCCGACCGCATCCACGTCTCCCTCCTCGCCGGTCTGCTCTCGCACATCGGCATGAAGGACGTGAAGGACGGCAACAAGAACGAGTACCTGGGCGCCCGCAACGCCAAGTTCGCGATCTTCCCCGGCTCGGCCCTGTTCAAGAAGCAGCCCCGCTTCGTCATGTCCGCCGAGCTGGTGGAGACCTCCCGCCTCTGGGCGCGCGTCAACGCCAAGATCGAACCCGAGTGGGTGGAACCCCTCGCCGGCCACCTCATCAAGCGCACCTACTCCGAACCGCACTGGGAAAAGGACCAGGCGGCCGTGATGGCGTACGAGAAGGTCACGCTGTACGGCGTGCCGATCGTCGCCCAGCGCAAGGTGAACTACGGCCGGATCGACCCGGAGGTCAGCCGCGAGCTGTTCATCCGGAACGCGCTGGTCGAGGGCGACTGGCGTACGCACCACAAGTTCTTCGCCGACAACCGCAAACTCCTCAGCGAGGTAGAGGAGCTGGAGCACCGGGCCCGGCGCCGGGACATCGTCGTCGACGACGAGACGCTGTTCGACTTCTACGACCAGCGGGTCCCCGAGCACGTCGTGTCCGGCGCGCACTTCGACTCCTGGTGGAAGCGCAAGCGCCACGAGCAGCCCGACTTCCTCGACTTCGAGCGGGAGATGCTGATCCGGGAGTCGGCGGAGGCGGTCACCAAGGCCGACTACCCCGACACCTGGCGCCAGGGCCCGCTCAAGTTCCGCGTCACCTACCAGTTCGAGCCGGGCGCGGACGCCGACGGCGTCACGGTCCACATCCCGCTCCAGGTGCTCAACCAGGTCACGGACGAGGGCTTCGACTGGCAGATCCCGGGTCTGCGGGAGGAGTTGGTGACGGAGCTGATCCGTTCGCTCCCGAAACCGATCCGCCGCAACTACGTGCCCGCCCCGAACTACGCCAAGGCGTTCCTGGAGAAGGCGGTGCCCCTCCAGGAGCCGCTGACCGTGACGATGGCCCGCGAGCTGAAGCGCATGGTCGGAGTCCCCTTCGAAGCGGACGACTTCGACTGGGCGAAGGTCCCCGACCACCTCCGCATCACCTTCCGGATCGTCGACGAGCGGCGCCGCAAGCTCGCCGAGGACAAGGACCTCGAGGCCCTGAAGCTCCAGCTGAAGCCGAAGGCCCGCAAGGCCCTGTCCCAGGCCGCCGCGGCGACCGCCTCCCGCGAGGGCGGCGAGTCCCTGGAGCGCAAGGGCCTCACCGACTGGACGATCGGCACCCTCACCCGCGTCTTCGAGACCCGCCGGGCCGGACAGCCGGTCAAGGCGTACCCGGCGCTGGTGGACGACGGCGACACCGTCTCCGTACGCCTCTTCGACACGGAGGCGGAGCAGGCGGAGGCCATGTGGAAGGGCACCCGCCGCCTGATCCTCCGCAACATCCCGGTGAACCCGGCGAAGTTCGCATCCGAGAAGCTGACGAACGCCCAGAAGCTGGCGTTGTCGGCGAACCCGCACGGCTCGATCCAGGCCCTCTTCGACGACTGCGCGATGGCGGCGGCGGACAGGCTGATCGCGGACTTCGGGGGTCCCGCGTGGGACGAGGAGTCGTACCGGAAGCTGTACGACAAGGTCCGCGCGGAGATCGTCGACACGACGGTGCGTACGGTCGACGGGGTGCAGCAGGTGCTGGCCGCCTGGCAGGCCTGTGAGCGCCGCCTGAAGTCCGTGCGCAGCCCCGCGCTGCTGCCGAACCTCCAGGACGTGCGCAAGCAGCTGGACGCGCTGGTGAAGCCGGGCTTCGTGACGGAGACCGGGCTGCGGCGGCTGCCGGACCTGATGCGCTACCTGGTGGCGGCGGACCGCCGGCTCCAGCAGATGCCGACCAACGTCCAGCGGGACACCACCCGCATGGAGAAGGTCCACGAGATGCAGGACGAGTACGCCTGGCTGCTGGAGCAGATGCCGCAGGGCCGCCCGGTCCCGTCGTCGGTCCTGGACATCCGCTGGATGATCGAGGAGCTGCGGGTCAGCTACTTCGCCCACGCGCTGGGCACGGCGTACCCCGTCTCCGACAAGCGGATCGTGAAGGCGATCGACGCGGCGCTGCCGTAACGGCGCCCGCACGCAGGGTGAGTTCGACCAGGGCGCTCGGCTCCTGTAGAGTCTCTTCTCGCAGCGCAACGCACGAATCGCGCCGCGAAACCTGGTCCTGTGGAGCAGTTTGGAGTGCTCGCCACCCTGTCAAGGTGGAGGCCGCGGGTTCAAATCCCGTCAGGACCGCATACAGCAAGAGGGCTCGCTCCCGAAAGGGAAGCGGGCCTTCTTCATGCACCGCCCTCGATCACCCTCGCCACCCTGTCAAGGTGGAGGCCGCGCCCGCGGCGCAGCCGCAATCGGGTACCGCAAATCCCGCCAGGACCGCATACAGCAAGAGGGCTCGCTCCCGAAAGGGAAGCGGGCCCTCTTCTCGTTCCGGTGGCCGGCCCGGCGCGGCCGAGGGCCCTGACAGCCCCTCACGCCCCTCCAGAAGCGCCCGGCATCCCAAATCCGCCCCCGGACCGTATACGGCCCTCCTGGCGCCTCCCGCGCCCTTGACGGCGTCACATTCAGTCGGTACCCCAGGAGTCAGGGCAGCGTTTCCCCGTACGGCCCCCGGAGGTGGCGTATGGCGACATCGGCGAGGCACGCAACGCGGGCGCTGCTCCGCGCTCATCTGTCGGCCGCGTCGTCGTACCGCCATCTGACCCGGCACTGTCCGATCTGCCACCAGCTGCTGCGGCTGGCCATGCAGACGGCCGGCCCGGAGGACCGCACCGAGCGGGTCGAGGACGAAAGCCCCTCCCCCGCGTGACCACCGGCGGCCCCAACACCCGTACGTGCGTGGGACCCTGGAACACGTGCTTCCACTAGCGCACATACGCCAACGGCAACAAGTAGCCTGGCATGTGACGGGTGTCACCGCATGAGTTTTTGAAACAGCGGTACTTACCCGGGTCCTACAACTGGTCAATTTAATATGTGCAATTGCACTACCACCGAAGGGTGTCCCACCGCTGTTCCGACACCCGTCCCCAGACTCCGACAAGCCCGCCCACAGGGCCGGGCGGCACCCTGGTTCCGCGCACAAAAAAGATCGCGCTGGACCCGGCGGAGTCCAGCGCGATCGACGACGCACCCTGTCAGATGTCTCAAGACCGTGGGCGAGGGCCTGTTGGGGCAGAACCCGCGTCGCTTGGAGCTAGGGTTTCGGGCTGCCCGGCGGGTTGGGGGACCTGCCGATTCGCCCCGTTATGCAGTTGTTCAGGCCTCGCTGCGCTGCTGCGGGATGCCCGCGAGCAGGGCGCGGACCTCGGCCTCGCGATAGCGGCGGTGCCCGCCGAGCGTGCGGATCGACGTGAGCTTGCCGGCCTTCGCCCACCGCGTGACCGTCTTCGGGTCGACGCGGAACATCGTGGCGACCTCAGCCGGGGTCAGCAGCGGCTCGGCATCAGGGGTGCGAGCGGTCATGAGCGGCCTCCTCGGGAGAACCGAACCTTCTCGGTTCTTTCCTCTAAATTCTGCACCTTGACCCGCGTTGCCCGAAATGGCGGACGCGAGTCGAGTCGGTTATAGGACGAACGGCTTGTCCTCGGCACTACAACTACACCATCTGTCCAGCCGCGTCGGCCAAACCGATGGAATTGCCCTCCCAGGTGTTCATCAGCGACGGAAGCCGATGGACCATGCCATAGCGGACAGTCACGCCACTGTGACGATCAGTCACAGGGCGATCAGGAGTCACCAGACCCCCCAAAGCGTGCAATGCTGAGATTCCACCCACAGTGGAGCACAGCGGGGCGGACGGAGTCCTCCCCGGACTCCTTGTCCTATTTTGGCACGAGGAGGGGCAACGGACGCAAGGGTGGTGCTACGTGCGGTTCGTCACCCTTGACACAGCGTCGCCGCATACGCCCGGATCGGGACCTACGTCCCTTGTTGACGGACCGTAAGGTGTCCTGCGTCACACACGGGTGCGGCTCAGTTGGCCGAGCGCAGATCCCGCACCGAACGCCACCGTTCCACCAGCCGACCGTACGCCTCGCCCGCGGCCGCCCCGTCCCCGTTGCGCAGCGCCTCGATGCCCGCGGCCACGTCGGCCGCCGAGTGGTCGTCCTCCAGGTCGCCGGCCGGCAGGGCGTGCACCAGTCCGCCGTAGTCCAGCTCGACCAGCGAGCGCGGGTGGAACTCCTCCAGCCAACGCCCCACGTCCACCAGGCCGTCGATGAGCGGCCCCTCGTCCATGGCCTCCTTGAGGGTGCGCAGGGCGCGCGCCACCCGGCGCCGGGCCTGCACCATGGGCGTGCGGTAGCGCAGCACCGGCGCGGTGTCCTCCGACGCGCCCCCGGAGCCCTTGGCGTACTCCCGCTCCTCGTCGGCGACCAGCACGAACCAGCTGAGCGGCACCTGCCAGGTCGCGGTGCGGATCCAGGGCCGGGCGTCGGGGTTCTCGGCCAGCCAGCGCTCGTAGTCCTGGGTGGCCTGGTGGCGCACGACCGGCGGCAGGACGGCGTCCAGGAGCGGCGCGGGCAGCTCCTCGGCGAGATCACCGAGGGCCTGCCAGCCGCGCAGCCGGGTGCGCCACGGGCAGACGTACACCACCCCGTCGGCCTCCAGCACGAACGCGTCGCCGCTCTCGTGCACCGGCACCGGGACGGGCGGGGTGGGGACCAAGTCGGCCAGGGAGCGGCGGAGTTCCTCCTGGTACGAGGGGCGGTCGGGGCGGCGGGCGTAGCGCTCCCAGTGCCCGCGCTCCGGCTCCGGGAAGGCGGCCAGCGGTTCGTACACGCGCAGGTAGGCCGTGTACGGGACGATCACCGAGGACACCTTGGGCACGCCTGCTCCCTCCCCCGCCGGGTGCCGGGGAAACCTGCGGAACCCGCCGACAAAGCCGCGGGAAAACTATGCAAATCGTCGCACGGCCGTACTCCGTGAGGAGGTGATCCTGAACACTGTCCGCTCGGCGGCGCTCACAGGCTCTAATCTCGTGCTCAAAGCCCCCGCCACCCGCACGGGAGCTATCCCCACCCGCCGTTTTTCACCTCAGGAGTCACCACAGTGACCGACGTAACCGACGGCGTCCTGCACACCCTGTTCCACTCGGATCAGGGCGGTCATGAGCAAGTCGTGCTCTGTCAGGACCGTGCCAGCGGCCTCAAGGCCGTGATCGCCATCCACTCCACCGCTCTGGGCCCCGCCCTCGGCGGTACCCGTTTCTACCCGTACGCGACCGAGGAAGAGGCCGTCGCCGACGCGCTGAACCTCGCGCGCGGGATGTCGTACAAGAACGCCATGGCCGGGCTGGACCACGGCGGCGGCAAGGCCGTGATCATCGGTGACCCCGAGAAGATCAAGACCGAACAGCTGCTGCTCGCCTACGGCCGTTTCGTCGCCTCGCTCGGCGGCCGGTACGTCACCGCCTGTGACGTCGGCACGTTTGTCGCCGACATGGACGTCGTGGCGCGCGAGTGCCGCTGGACGACCGGGCGCTCCCCCGAGAACGGCGGCGCGGGCGACTCCTCCGTGCTCACCGCCTTCGGCGTCTACCAGGGCATGCGCGCCGGTGCCCAGCACCTGTGGGGCGACCCCTCGCTGCGGGCCAGGCGGGTCGGCATCGCCGGCGTCGGCAAGGTCGGCCACATCCTGGTGGAGCACCTGGTCGCGGAGGGCGCCGAGGTCTTCGTCACGGACGTGCGCGAGGAGGCCGTACACCGGATCACCGAGCGGCACCGCAACGTGCTGGCCGTGAAGGACACCGACGAGCTGATCCGGATCGACGGTCTGGACATCTACGCTCCCTGCGCGCTCGGCGGGGCGCTGAACGACGACACCGTGCCGGTGCTGACCGCCTCGGTGGTGTGCGGCGCGGCCAACAACCAGCTCGCCCACCCGGGTGTCGAGAAGGACCTCGCCGACCGCGGGATCCTCTACGCGCCGGACTACGTGGTGAACGCCGGCGGTGTCATCCAGGTGGCCGACGAACTGCACGGCTTCGACTTCGAGCGGTGCAAGGCGAAGGCGGCGAAGATCTTCGACACCACGCTGGCCATATTCGCACGTGCGAAGGCCGACGGGATTCCGCCGGCCGCGGCGGCCGACCGGATCGCCGAGCAGCGGATGGCCGAGGCCGCCGCGGCACGCGGATGGTGACGTTCCGGAGGAGGTTCCGGGTGAGGTCCCGCGGGGCCGACGCGCGGGTTTGAGCGGTACCTGCCGGTGGGCAGTTAGAGAGAACTCTCACTTCCACCGGCGGGTCGCCCGCCAATAAGTGGTTAAAATCGCCACTGACCAGCGAGGACGGGGCGCCTCGAAGGTCCTGGGCGCGGGCACGTCATGCGGGCGACGTACCGTATGGGCGCGGGCTCAGGTACCGTGGAAGCCCTACGGACCGGCCTCTCCACGGAGAGTCCGTTCCGGATCATGAACGCGTGTCAAGACTCTGGGGCCGTCGAGCCCCGTCGTTGAGGGGGTCGAGCCATGGGGCGCGGCCGGGCCAAGGCCAAGCAGACGAAGGTCGCCCGCCAGCTGAAGTACAACAGCGGTGGGACTGACCTCGCACGCCTGGCCGAGGAGCTGGGCGCATCGACGTCGAACCAGTCGCCGAACGGCGACCGCTTCGAGGACGATGAGCACGACGACGACCTGTACGCAAAGTACGCCGACCTCTACGAGGACGACGACGACGAGGACGAAGACGACTCCTCGCAGCACCGTCGCGGCGCGTAACGCTTGCAGCGGCTTAGCCGATACCCGGTCCCGGACTTCTAGTGCCGGACCGGGTTTCGTGCTGCCGTCACAGGGCTCCGCCCCCGGACGCCGGTGCTAGGCGTAGTCGCCCACCAGCTCGGCGCCCGTCGTGTGCTCGCCGCGCTCGGTGATCTCACCCGCGACCCACGCGTCGACGCTGCGGTCGGCCAGGGTGGCCAGAGCCACGTCCACCGACTCCTGCGGCACGATCGCCATCATGCCGACGCCCATGTTGAGGGTCTTCTCCAGCTCCAGCCGCTCGACCTGACCGGTCTTGCCGACCAGGTCGAAGATCGGGGCCGGGGTCCAGGTGGACCGGTCGACGATCGCGTGCAGCCCGTCCGGGATGACCCGGGCCAGGTTGGCGGCCAGGCCGCCGCCCGTGATGTGGCTGAAGGCGTGCACCTCGGTGGTGCGGGTCAGGGCCAGGCAGTCCAGCGAGTAGATCTTGGTCGGCTCCAGCAGCTCCTCGCCGAGGGTGCGGCCCAGCTCGTCGATGCGCGCGTCCAGGGACAGCTTCGCCTGGTTCAGCAGCACGTGGCGAACGAGGGAGTACCCGTTCGAGTGAAGACCGGAGGCCGCCATGGCGATCACCGCGTCACCCTTACGGATACGATCCGCGCCGAGCAGCCGGTCGGCCTCCACGACGCCCGTACCGGCGCCGGCGACGTCGAAGTCGTCCTCGCCCAGCAGGCCCGGGTGCTCGGCCGTCTCGCCGCCCACCAGGGCGCAGCCGGCCAGCACACAGCCTTCCGCGATGCCCTTCACGATGGCCGCCACCCGCTCGGGGTGGACCTTGCCGACGCAGATGTAGTCGGTCATGAACAGCGGCTCGGCGCCGCAGACGACGATGTCGTCCATGACCATCGCGACCAGGTCGTGGCCGATCGTGTCGTACACGCCCAGCTGGCGGGCGATGTCGACCTTCGTGCCCACGCCGTCGGTGGCGGAGGCGAGCAGCGGGCGCTCGTAGCGCTTGAGGGCGGAGGCGTCGAAGAGGCCGGCGAAACCGCCGAGGCCGCCGAGGACCTCGGGGCGCTGGGTCTTCTTCACCCACTCCTTCATCAGCTCGACCGCGCGGTCGCCCGCTTCGATGTCGACGCCCGCGGCTGCGTAGCTGGCACCAGTTGTCTCAGACATGGCTTTGAGAACCTTCGTGTCGTACGGCAGGTAACGCGGACGGCTACGGGCGACGGAGGGCGTCGGCGGCGGCCGTGGCGGCGGGACCGGCGGCGAGCTCGGTCTCCAGCAGCTGCTTGCCCAGCAGCTCGGGGTCGGGAAGCTCCATCGGGTACTCGCCGTCGAAGCAGGCGCGGCACAGGTTCGGCTTGGCGATCGTGGTCGCCTCGATCATGCCGTCGATGGAGATGTACGCCAGGGAGTCGGCGCCCAGCGAGGTGCCGATCTCGTCGATCGTCATGCCGTTGGCGATGAGCTCGGCGCGGGTGGCGAAGTCGATACCGAAGAAGCAGGGCCACTTCACCGGCGGGGAGGAGATCCGGATGTGGACCTCGGCGGCGCCCGCCTCGCGCAGCATGCGGACCAGGGCCCGCTGGGTGTTGCCGCGCACGATGGAGTCGTCGACGACGACCAGGCGCTTGCCCTTGATGACTTCCTTCAGCGGGTTCAGCTTCAGCCGGATGCCCAGCTGGCGGATCGTCTGCGAGGGCTGGATGAACGTACGGCCGACGTAGGCGTTCTTCACCAGGCCGGCGCCGAACGGGATGCCGCTGGCCTCGGCGTAGCCGATGGCGGCCGGGGTGCCGGACTCCGGGGTCGCTATGACCAGGTCGGCCTCGACCGGGGCCTCCTTCGCCAGGCGGCGGCCCATCTCCACACGGGAGAGGTACACGTTCCGGCCGGCGATGTCGGTGTCCGGGCGGGCCAGGTACACGTACTCGAAGACACAGCCCTTGGGCTTCGCTTCCGCGAATCGCGAGGTGCGCAGACCGTTCTCGTCGATGGCGACGAACTCGCCCGGCTCTATCTCGCGGACGAAGCTCGCGCCGCAGATGTCGAGGGCGGCGGTCTCGGAGGCGACCACCCAGCCGCGCTCCAGGCGGCCGAGGACCAGCGGGCGGATGCCCTGCGGGTCGCGGGCGGCGTACAGGGTGTGCTCGTCCATGAAGACGAGGGAGAAGGCGCCACGGACCTTCGGCAGGACCGTGTGGGCGGCTTCCTCGATGGTCAGCGGCTTGCCGTCGGCGTCGACCTGGGCCGCGAGCAGCGCGGTGAGCAGATCGGTGTCGTTGGTCGCGGCGACCCGGGTCGACCGGCCGTTGGTGTCCTTGGGCAGCTCGGCGACCATCTCGGCCAGCTCGGCCGTGTTCACCAGGTTGCCGTTGTGACCGAGCGCGATGGAACCGTGCGCGGTGGCGCGGAACGTCGGCTGGGCGTTCTCCCACACGGAGGCGCCGGTGGTCGAGTAGCGGGCGTGTCCGACCGCGATGTGACCCTGGAGCGAACCGAGAGAGGTCTCGTCGAAGACCTGGGAGACCAGGCCCATGTCCTTGAAGACGAGGATCTGGGAGCCGTTGCTGACCGCGATTCCCGCGGATTCCTGACCCCGATGCTGGAGGGCGTAGAGCCCGAAGTACGTGAGCTTGGCGACCTCTTCGCCCGGAGCCCAGACACCGAAGACGCCACACGCGTCCTGGGGGCCTTTCTCACCGGGGAGCAGGTCGTGGTTGAGTCGTCCGTCACCACGTGGCACGTCTCCGAGTGTAGGCGAGGTCGACCACTGGTCCGAATTGGGGATACGCCTCCGCAGTGGATCACTCGGCCGCGACCGCGGTCACACTCTCGCCGTTTTCGCTGGTCAGCGTGAGGCTGCGGTGATCGAGGCGGTACTCGACCGTGCCGTCGAAGAGCCGCAGGAGCCGCTTCTCCGTGTCCATGAGTGAGGCTTCGCACATCATTCGGGTGGTGGACGGCGTGCCCAGGGTGATATTGCCGTCGCGTACCGTCGCGGTGGCGTTCACCTTGTTGCAGCCGAGGCGTCCGGTGACCTTGCCGTCCTTCTCGAAGGTCAGATGCGCTTCGGCGCCCTCCGGCAGGGACTGGGCGACCCCGTCGGCGCCGAGTGCCGTGACGTTCCAGCGGGTGCCGAGCAGCGGGGCGTCCTGCACCTTGCTGAGCCGCACGGTGTCCCCTCCGTCGGTGGTGAGTGTCAGCCGGTCGCCGCTGACCCGGGTCTTCAGCGGGCCGTCGGCGAGGGTGCGGGCCAGCGTCTCCTCGAACTTCATCGGCTTCTCCTCGCAGCCCATCTCGGTCACCGAGGCGTCGCCGAGGCGGACCCGGTCACCGTCGAAGGAGGCCTGGGCGGTGAAGTGGTTGCAGCCGTAGTTGCCCTGCGCCTTGCCGCCGTCGTCGATGGTGACGTACGCGCCGGCGGGGGCGTCGTGCGCGGTCCCGTCGACGGTGACCCCGTCGACGGCCCAGTGCACGCCGGTGACCCCGCCGACGTCGGCTCCGGCGGGCTGGGTGCCGGCCTTCTCGGTGCCGCAGGCCGCCGCGAGGGGCAGCAGGGCGAGGGCGGCGGCGGTGAGGGTGATGCGGTGCGTCTGCCTGTACATGCCGCTTCGACGGGGCGGGTGGGGTGATTGGTTCCACCCGCGGCTACGCGAGGATCGGCAGCAGCCCTCCGAGATCGGCCCGTTCCCCGCTCGCGCTGACCTTGGCCTCCGCCAGAGCCGCCTGCCATTCCACCCGTCCGGTCGCCAGCCGGATCCAGGTCAGCGGATCGGTCTCCACCACGTTCGGCGGCGTGCCACGGGTGTGCCGCGGCCCTTCCACGCACTGCACGACGGCATACGGCGGAATCCGCACCTCCGTCGACCCGCCGGGCGCCTTCGCGGCCAGCGCATCCGCGAGCAGCCGCGTACAGGCGGCGAGGGCCTGACGGTCGTACGGGATGTCCAGACCCGGCACGGCGGCGTTCAGGTCGTCGGTGTGGACGACGAGTTCGACGGTGCGGGTCACCAGGTAGTCGTCGAGGGCCATGGCCCCGGTGCGGGCCGCGAGCAGACGGGTGCCGGGGGCGGTGGACAGGGCCTCCGTGAGGCGCTGCTCGGTGCGGGCGTAGAGGGCGTCGAGGTCCGGGTTCTCCTCGGCGAGCCGGCGTGTTCCGTCGGCGATGTCGGCGGCCCGGTCGGCGGTCGCGAAGGGCCAGTCGAGCAGCCCCAGTTCCGCCTTGGCCGGCTCCTCCCGCTCGAGGTTCCGGCTCACCGTCTCCACGGCCATCGTCACGTGCGCGGCCAGGTCCCTGACGGTCCAGTCACCGAGGCGGGTGGGGAGCGCCAACTGCTCGGCGGTGAGGCCGCGCACGGCCTGCCGTACGTGGCCGAACTGGGCGAGGATCGCGGCGCGGATCTTGGCGGGGTCGTAGCTGCGGGTGCGCTTCCTGGACGGGGGCATGACGGTGAGCCTAGGGGACGACAGGCGAAGGCCCCGCCCGGTTTTCACGAGCCGGGCGGGGCCTTCGTACGGGCTGCCGCCTACGCGAGAAGCGCCGGGATGGTGCTCTCGTGCGCGGTGCGCAGTTCCTCCAGGGAGAGGGTGAACTCGCCCTGGATCTCCACCGTGTCGCCGTCGACGACACCGATGCGGGTGGCCGGGAGGCCGCGGGCGCCGCACATGTCGTTGAAGCGGACCTCCTCGGAGCGCGGGACGGCGACGATCGCGCGGCCCGCGGACTCGGAGAAGAGGAAGGTGAAGGCGTCCAGGCCGTCCGGGACGACCAGGCGGGCGCCCTTGCCGCCGAGCAGCGCGGACTCCACGACCGCCTGGATCAGGCCGCCGTCGGACAGGTCGTGCGCGGAGTCGATCATGCCGTCGCGGGAGGCGGAGATCAGGATCTCGGCGAGCAGGCGCTCGCGCTCCAGGTCCACCTGCGGGGGCAGGCCGCCGAGGTGGTCGTGGACGACCTGGGACCAGGCCGAACCGCCGAACTCCTCGCGGGTGTCGCCGAGGAGGTACAGCAGCTGGCCCTCCTCCTGGAAGGCGACCGGCGTACGGCGGGCGACGTCGTCGATGACGCCCAGCACCGCGACGACCGGGGTCGGGTGGATTGCCGCCTCGCCCGTCTGGTTGTAGAGCGAGACGTTGCCGCCGGTGACCGGGGTGCCGAGCTGCTGGCAGGCGTCGGCCAGCCCGCGGACGGCCTCCGCGAACTGCCACATGACCGCCGGGTCCTCCGGCGAGCCGAAGTTCAGGCAGTCCGAGACGGCGAGGGGCTTGGCACCGGTCGTCGCCACGTTGCGGTACGCCTCCGCCAGCGCCAGCTGCGCGCCCGTGTACGGGTCGAGCTTGGCGTAGCGGCCGTTGCCGTCCGTCGCGATGGCGACGCCGAGGCCGGTCTCCTCGTCGATGCGGATCATGCCGGAGTCCTCGGGCTGGGCGAGGACCGTGTTGCCCTGCACGAAGTGGTCGTACTGGGACGTGATCCACTTCTTGGAGGCCTGGTTGGGGGAGGCCACCAGCTTCAGGACCTGGTCCTTCAGCTCCTCCGACGTCTGCGGGCGCGGGAGCTTGTTCGCGTCGTCCGCCTGGAGTTCGTCCTGCCAGGACGGGCGGGCGTACGGGCGCTCGTAGGTGGGGCCCTCGTGGGCGACCGTGCGCGGGTCGACGTCGACGATCTTCTCGCCGTGCCAGTAGATCTCCAGGCGGTCGCCGTCGGTGACCTCACCGATCACCGTGGCGATGACGTCCCACTTCTCGCAGATCTCCAGGAAGCGGTCGACTTTCTCCGGCTCCACGACCGCGCACATGCGCTCCTGCGACTCGCTCATGAGGATTTCCTCGGGCGAGAGCGTGGAGTCGCGCAGCGGTACGTCGTCCAGCGTCACGCGCATGCCGCCGGAGCCGTTGGACGCCAGCTCGGACGTGGCGCACGACAGGCCCGCCGCGCCCAGGTCCTGGATGCCGACGACCAGCTTCTCCTTGAACGCCTCCAGGGTGCACTCGATGAGCAGCTTCTCCTGGAAGGGGTCGCCGACCTGGACGGCCGGGCGCTTCGACGGCTTGGCGTCGTCGAAGGTCTCGGAGGCGAGGATCGACGCGCCGCCGATGCCGTCGCCGCCGGTCCGGGCGCCGTACAGGATGACCTTGTTGCCCGCGCCGGACGCCTTGGCGAGGTGGATGTCCTCGTGCCGCATCACACCGATGCAGCCGGCGTTGACCAGCGGGTTGCCCTGGTAGACGGCGTCGAAGACGACCTCGCCGCCGATGTTGGGCAGGCCCAGGCAGTTGCCGTAGCCGCCGATGCCGGCGACGACGCCCGGGAGGACGCGCTTGGTGTCGGGGTGGTCGGCGGCGCCGAAGCGCAGCGGGTCGACGACAGCGACCGGGCGCGCGCCCATCGCGATGATGTCGCGGACGATGCCGCCGACACCCGTGGCCGCGCCCTGGTAGGGCTCGACGTACGACGGGTGGTTGTGCGACTCGACCTTGAAGGTGACCGCGTAGCCCTGGCCGACGTCGACCACACCGGCGTTCTCACCGATGCCGACGAGCAGGGCGTCGTTCTCGGGGGCCTTCTCGCCGAACTGGCGGAGGTGGACCTTGGAGGACTTGTACGAGCAGTGCTCGGACCACATGACCGAGTACATGGCCAGCTCGGCGCCGGTGGGGCGGCGGCCGAGGATCTCGACCACGCGCTCGTACTCGTCCTTCTTCAGGCCGAGTTCGGCCCAGGGCAGCTCGACGTCGGGGGTCGCGGTCGCGTGCTCGACCGTGTCCAGAGGCGTCCGGCTCATGCGTTGACCAGCTTCTTGAGGATCGAGGTGAAGAACGGGAGACCGTCGGTGCGGCCGGTGCCGATCAGCGGCTCCGTGGCGTGCTCCGGGTGCGGCATGAGGCCCACGACGTTGCCGGCCTCGTTGGTGATGCCGGCGATGTCCCGGAGGCTGCCGTTGGGGTTGAAGTCCAGGTAGCGGAAGACGACCCGGCCCTCGGCCTCCAGCTGGTCGAGCGTGTACTCGTCGGCGACGTACCGACCGTCCATGTTCTTCAGCGGGATGTGGATCTCCTGGCCGGCGGTGTAGTCGCTGGTCCAGGCGGTGTCCGCGTTCTCCACCCGCAGCTTCTGGTCGCGGCAGATGAAGTGCAGGTGGTCGTTGCCGAGCATCGCGCCGGGCAGCAGATGGGCCTCGGTGAGGATCTGGAAGCCGTTGCAGATGCCGAGGACCGGCAGACCGGCCTTCGCCTGTTCGATGACGGTCTCCATCACCGGCGAGAACCGGGAGATGGCTCCGGCGCGCAGATAGTCGCCGTAGGAGAAACCGCCGGGCAGAACGACGGCGTCGACCTGCTTCAGGTCCTTGTCCTTGTGCCAGAGGGCGACCGGCTCGGCGCCCGCGAGGCGGATCGCGCGCTGGGTGTCCCGGTCGTCCAGGCTGCCCGGGAAAGTGACGACGCCAATACGAGCGGTCACTTCACGGCCTCCGCGACTTCCGCCGCTTCCTCGACCTTGACGGTGAAGTCCTCGATCACGGTGTTGGCGAGGAAGGATTCCGCAAGATCGTGGATGCGGGCGAGCGCGGCCTCGTCGACCGGCCCGTCAACTTCCAGTTCGAATCGCTTTCCCTGGCGGACGTCCGAGATCCCGTCGAAACCCAGCCGCGGCAGTGCGCGCTGCACCGCCTGGCCCTGGGGGTCGAGGATCTCCGGCTTGAGCATGACGTCGACTACGACGCGTGCCACTGGCACTCCCGGTGTGTGGTGCTGAGCAGGTTCCTTCAGACTACCCGCACAAAATTTCTACGCGAGTAGAGTTGTAGGAACCTACGGAACCGTCGTCACGATCCGGCATCGGAGCGACCCCTTCACGAAAAGTTCAGGGAAAGATCCCGGATCGGCCCGCGATAGCTATTGCGCCGGGACACGCGGAGAGATTTAGTCGGGCTTCACATTGCTTTGCCGGGCACTGTACAAATGAATTGGCAATAGCCGATACTCGGCACGTCATCGCAACGTCATCGCAGATGAGCTGCATTGAGGTGCCGCACGAAGGGACCGATATTCGTGGCGCAAAAGGTCGTGGTCACCCTCTTTGACGACATCGACGGCTCGGAAGCGGCGGAAACGATCGCCTTCGGACTCGACGGCAAGTCGTACGAGATCGACCTGAATGAAGCCAATGCCAGGAAACTGCGCAAGGCGCTCGCGCCCTACGTGGAGGCCGGCCGCAAGCGGTCGAAGTCGGGCAGGGCCTACAAGCAGACGGAGGTCGCCCCCGACCCGGCGGCGGTGCGCGCCTGGGCGCAGGCCAACAAGATGGACGTCCCCGCGCGCGGCCGGATCCCCAAGAAGGTCTACGAGGCGTTCGCCGCCGCGCAGTGAGCCCGGGTCGCCCCTGGACGCCCCGCCGACGGCCGTTCAGCCGCCCCTCGCGGCAACCGACTTGCGCAGCACCCCCGCTGATCAGCTAGAGTCTGGAGCACGCCGAGGGGCGAGGCCGAAAGGCCCAGCTCACGGAGTACATGCGGGTGTAGTTCAGTAGCAGAACATCCCCCTTCCAGGGGGAAGGCGCAGTGTGCAATTCCTGTCACCCGCTCTGCACCGCCGTACGGACCACTCTTGTGGATCAGGTAGGCTGGTGCTCGCACCGGTCAGTGAAAGCTGGTCGGGAGCAATGCGGACGTAGCTCAGTTGGTAGAGCGCAACCTTGCCAAGGTTGAGGTCGCGAGTTCGAGCCTCGTCGTCCGCTCCAGTCACCAAGGCCCCGGTCATCGACCGGGGCCTTTGGCATATGTCCCCCGGCTTTTCGACTTCTGACATTTGTCATGTCCGCCGGTGACAGCGCGCACTGCCGAGCGGTCCCGATCGCCGGGACGCTGAAGGCATGAACACAAACGGACACGAGCACGTGATCGAGGTCACCGACCTCAAACGTGTCTACGGGGGCGGGTTCGAGGCTGTGCGCGGCATCACGTTCAGCGTGGCCCGCGGCGAGGTCTTCGCGCTGCTGGGGACCAACGGCGCCGGGAAGACCTCCACCGTGGAACTGCTGGAGGGGCTCGCCCCGCCGAGCGAGGGCCGGGTGCGGGTGCTCGGGCACGACCCCTACGGGGAGCGGGACGCCGTACGCCCGCGGACCGGGGTGATGCTCCAGGAGGGCGGGTTCCCGGCGGAGCTGACCGTCGCCGAGACCGTACGCATGTGGGCGGGGTGCACCAGCGGGGCGCGGCCCGTCGGGGAGGCGCTGGAGACCGTCGGGCTCGGACGGCGGGCGAAAGTGCGGGTGAAGCAGCTGTCCGGCGGTGAGCGGCGGCGGCTGGACCTGGCGCTCGCGCTGCTCGGCGACCCCGAGGTGCTGTTCCTGGACGAGCCGACGACCGGGCTCGACGCCGAGGGCCGGCGCGAGACCTGGGATCTGGTGCGGGCGCTGCGCGACGGCGGTACGACCGTGCTGCTGACCACGCACTACCTGGAGGAGGCCGAGGAGCTGGCCGACCGGCTGGCGATCCTGCACGAGGGACGGATCGCGGCGAGCGGCACCCCGGACGAGGTCACCGCCGCCCAGCCGTCCCGGATCTCCTTCGAACTGCCCGAGGGCTACTTCCTCGGCGACCTGCCGGCGCTCGGGGCGCTGGGCGTCGTCGGGCACGAGGTGGACGGCCGGACCGTACGGCTGCGGACGTACGAGCTGCAGCGGGCGGCCACGGAACTGCTGGTGTGGGCCCGGGACGCCGGGGTCGAGCTGCGGCGGCTGGACGCGCGGTCGGCCTCGCTGGAGGAGGCGTTTCTTGGGATCGCCGGGCGGGCGTCGGCCCTCGCGGCACAGAGCGCGGAGACGCAGGGGGCTGCCGTATGAGCGGAATGAGCACGACGACTGTCGCGGGGCGGATGGGCGCGCTGGCGCGGGCCGAGCTGACCTTGCTGGGGCGCAGCCGGGCCACGCTGGTGGCCGCGGTGATCGTGCCGCTGCTGCTGCCGTTCAGCGTGCGGTCGGCCGTCGACGAGATGGACCTGAAGGGGGCGGGGCTGACCGTCGGCACCGTCCTGCTGCCCGCCGCCGTCGGCTTCTCCCTGCTCTTCGCCGTCTACGCCGCCCTCACCACCGCCTACGTCACCCGCCGCGAGGAACTGGTCCTCAAGCGGCTGCGCACCGGCGAGTTGCGGGACCGGGAGATCCTGGTCGGGGCCGCCCTGCCGGCCTCCGGGATCGGGCTCGCGCAGTGCCTGGTGCTGGCGGTGGGGTGTGTGGTGCTGCTGGATCTCGGGGCGCCCTCCGCGCCTCATCTCGCCGTGCTGGGCGTGCTGTTGGGGATCGTGCTGTGCGGGGCGCTCGCGGCGGTCACGGCCGCCTTCACGCGGACCGCGGAGAGCGCGCAGGTGACCGGGCTGCCGATGATGTTCGTCTCCATGCTGGGGTCGGGGATCACCGTCCCGCTGGAGGTGCTGCCCGACCGGCTGGCGTCCGTCTGCGAACTGCTGCCGCTGACCCCGGCGATCACCCTGGTGCGGGGCGGCTGGACCGGGGACCTCTCCGGGTCGGAGGCGCTGGGCGCCACGGCCACCGCGCTGGCCTGGACCGTGCTCGCGGTGTTTGCTGTACGGCGGTGGTTCCGGTGGGAGCCGCGGCGCTGACGGATGGGGGGCGGCAGGTGTCCGGGCCGGGGAAATGGTGGCGGAGGAAGAGCACACCGGCGAAGGTCGAGACGTACACGCGATGGTCGTTCCACTTCTTCGCGCTGGCCGAGTTCGCCGTGTTCGGCCTGCCGGTCCTCGGCCAGGTGCCGCTGCCGCACGCGGGCTGGGTGTTCCTGCTGGTGTGCGCGCACGCGGTGTTCGTCGCGGTGGTGGGCAGCCGGGCGCTGGACTGGACGCGCGGTCTGCGCCCGCAGCCGCTGCGGCTCATGTCGGCGCTCGCGGCGGTCAGCGCGCTGTCCGCGGGGCTCGTGCTGGTGCTCGTCGACCGTGGTGTGGGCGGTGACGGCGGCGCGAGCGCGCTGGGCACGGTGATCGCCGGACTGCTGGCCTTCGGCGTCGGGGCGATCACGCTCGGCATCCGCAGCCGGCGCCGGGTGCTGCTGCTGGTCGTCGGCGTCTCGGCGGGTGTGGGCCTGGTCACCGTGGCTCTCGGTGGCGGCATGGCCGCGCTGATCACGTCTCTGGCGGCCCTGCTCGCCACCGGCTTCTTCGCCTTCACCTCGGTCTTCTCCGTCTGGCTGCTCAACGCCGTCTACGAACTCGACGAGGCCCGCGAGACCCGGGCCCGGCTCGCCGTCGCCGAGGAGCGGCTGCGGTTCGGGCGGGACCTGCACGACGTCATCGGCCGCAACCTCGCGGTCATCGCCCTGAAGAGCGAGCTGGCCGTGCAGCTGGCGCGACGCGGACGGGAGGAGGCCGTGGAGCAGATGGTGGAGGTGCAGCGCATCGCGGCGGAGTCGCAGCGGGAGGTGCGGGATGTCGTACGCGGTTACCGGGAGGCCGATCTGGCGGTCGAACTGGTCGGTGCGCAGGGTGTGCTGAAGGCCGCCGGGATCGACTGCGAGGTCACGGGCGTGGCGACCGGGCTGCCCGGCGAGGTGCAGTCGGCGCTCGGCTGGGTGGTGCGCGAGGCCACGACGAACGTGCTGCGGCACGGGGACGCCGGGCGGTGTTCGGTGGGGCTGCGGGTGTCCGAGGGGTGTGTGGTGCTGACGGTGGAAAACGACGGGGCGGGGGCGGGTGCCGGGGGCGGGGGCGGTTCGGGCATCGCTGGGGGCGGGGACGGTTCGGGGCTTGCCGGGAGTGGTGGCGGGTCGGGTGTCGTCGGGGACGGTGGCGGGTTCGGTTTCGCCGGGAGCGGGGGCGAGTTCGGTCTCGGCGGGGGCGGTGGGGCATCCGGGCTTGCCGGGAGTGGTGGGGGCTCCGGGCTCGCCGGGAGCGGTGGCGGGTCCGGGCTCGCCGGGCTGCGGGAGCGGCTGCGGAAGGTCGACGGGACGCTGGAGGCCGGGTTCGCCGGGGACGGGGTGTTCCGGGTGGTGGCCAGGGTGCCGGTGGGTGAGGGGCCGGTGGGCGGGGAGCGGGAGGCTGAGGAGTCGGTGGCCGGTGAGCGGGAGGCCGAAGAGCCACGGGCCGAGCAGCCGGTGGGCGGGGAGCAAGGGGCCCGGCAGCGGAAGGCCGAGGAGCCAACGGCTGGAGAACCGGTGGCCGGAGAGCCAGGAGCCGGAGAGCCGGTGACCGGGCAGCGGAAGGCCGAGGAGCCAATGGCTGGGGAGCCGGTGGGCGGGGAGCCAGGGGCCGAGGGCCGGGAGATCGGGGAGCCGGTGGGTGGGGAGCGGGAGGCTTTGGCGTGAGGGTGCGGGTGTTGCTCGCCGACGATGAGCATCTGATCCGGGGGGCGCTGGCCGCGTTGCTCTCGCTGGAGGACGATCTGCTCGTCGTGGCGGAGGCGGCCAGCGGGCCCGAGGCGCTGGCGATGGCGCGGGCGCACGAACCCGATGTGGCGGTGCTCGATCTGCAGATGCCGGGCGCCGACGGTGTGAAGGTCGCCACATCGCTGCGGACGGAGCTGCCCGGGTGCCGGGTACTGATCGTGACCAGTCATGGGCGGCCGGGGCATCTGAAGCGGGCGCTCGCGGCCGGTGTGCGGGGATTCGTCCCGAAGACGGTGAGCGCCCAGCGACTCGCCGAGATCATCCGGACCGTGCACGCCGGAAACCGTTACGTCGACCCGGAGTTGGCCGCCGACGCGATCTCCGCCGGGGACTCGCCGCTGACCGCGCGCGAGGCCGAGGTGCTGGAGCTGGCCGCCGACGGGGCGCCGGTCGCGGAGATCGCCGAGCGGGCCGCGCTGTCCCAGGGCACCGTCCGGAACTACCTCTCGTCGGCCGTGTCGAAGCTCGGAGTGGAGAACCGTCATGCGGCGGTGCGTCTCGCGCGCGAGCGAGGTTGGGTATAGTAGCTCTCGCGCCACGGCGCAACGCGGACGTAGCTCAGTTGGTAGAGCGCAACCTTGCCAAGGTTGAGGTCGCGAGTTCGAGCCTCGTCGTCCGCTCCACAGAGCAAAGGCCCCCGGTTTCCGCCGGGGGCCTTTCGCGTATCAGCGCGTGACCCCCGGCGGTCCGCCGGGGGCCTCGGGCGGCTCAGCTCCAGCTGCTGCCCGTCAGACGCTCGTACGCCTCCACGTACTTCGCCCGGGTCGCGTCCACGACCTGCTCCGGCAGCGCGGGCGGCGGCTGCTCGCTCTTGCGGTCCCAGCCGGACTCCGCGCTGGTCAGCCAGTCGCGCACGAACTGCTTGTCGTACGACGGCTGCGCGCGGCCCGGCTGCCACTGGTCGGCCGGCCAGAAACGGGAGGAGTCCGGGGTGAGCACCTCGTCGGCGAGGACCAGGCTGTCGCCCTCGAAACCGAACTCGAACTTGGTGTCCGCCAGGATGATCCCCCGGTCGCGGGCGATGTCCCGGGCCCGGGAGTAGACGGCGAGGGTCGCCTGGCGCAGCTGGGCCGCGGTCTCGGCGCCGACCTGGCGGGCGACCTCCTCGTAGGAGACGTTCTCGTCGTGCTCGCCGACGGCGGCCTTCGTCGCCGGGGTGAAGATCGGCGCGGGCAGCTCGGAGCCGTCGGTGAGGCCTTCGGGGAGGGCGAGGCCGCAGACCGTACGGGACTCGTTGTACTCGACCAGGCCGGAGCCGGTGAGATAGCCGCGGGCCACGCACTCCACCGGGACCATCTGGAGCGACTTGCAGACCAGGGTGCGGCCGGCCCAGTCGGCGGGGGCGCCGGCGGGCAGCTCGGTGCTCAGGACGTGGCTGGGGACGAGGTCGGCGAGCTGGTCGAACCACCACAGGGAGAGCTGGGTGAGGACCCGGCCCTTGTCGGGGATCTCGGTCGGCAGCACCCAGTCGTAGGCGGAGATGCGGTCGCTGGCGACCATCACGAGGTCGCCCGCCTCGTTCTGGTACAGGTCGCGCACCTTACCGGTGTGCAGATGCACCAGACCCGGAACCTGGAGCGGCTCGGGCTTTTCGACGAATCCGGACACGGTTCCTCCCCGTGGTTCTGTCCAATGCCTCGATTGTCCCGTACGGGGGCGGGGTGGCGGACAGCGGGTCAGTCACGTTTGCAGATGCGGTCCAGGAGGTTGGCGGTGGCGCGCTGGATACGGGGGTCCACGTGGCCCGGGCGGTCCAGCGCCGGGGACCACGCGAAGGTTCCGGACGCGAAGACCCAGGCGCCGGAGGGGGCGCGGTAGAGGGATGTCTCCTGGTGGCGGGTGACGCCGTCGGGGTCCGTGTACGGGGAGTGGGCGAGCAGGATCCGCTCGTCGTGTTCGGGGAGCGGGGCGCGCGGGAAGTACCGGTCGGCCTCGCCCGCGACCAGGCCCTCGATCGGGTCGCCCTCGTGCGCGCCGGTCGCCTCCCACAGCCAGTGGCCGGCGTTGCGGACGATCAGCGGATGGGGTTCGGGGACCCGGCCCGCGTACTGGATGCCGAGCAGCTCCTGCTCGGGACGGTCGATCTCGCGCCACAGTACGGGCTTGCCCGGTCCCTGGCGTTTGCGGCAGGTGAGGAGGCGGTCCGGGCTGCCGGAGGGGGACGGGCCCAGCTCCACCTGCCAGTAGACGGAGTTGGAGGACAGGAAGACCAGGGAGGTGCCGTGGTCGCGGGCCTCCTCGGCGGCGCGGCGCATCTGCGGGGACCAGTACTCGTCGTGGCCGGGGAAGACCAGGCCCCGGTAGCGGGTGGCGTCGACGCGGCCGGCGTGCAGGTCGCGGGCGTCGGCGTAGGCGAGGTCGTAGCCGTAGCGCTCGGCCCAGCGGATGACGTCGTAGGCGTGGCCGACGTGCAGCGGGAGGCCCGCGCCGGCGTAGGGGCGGTCGAAGGAGACGGTGGTCGCGGCGTCGCGTTCGCCGAGCAGCCGGCCGGTCTCATCCCAGGCGTGGTAGAGGCTCGCGCCGGTACGGCCGTCCTCCGGATAGAGGTTGTACGCCTGCCAGGTGACGTCCGGCAGCACCAGCAGCAGGTCGGCGGGGCGGTCGTCGCGGACGGTGAAGGGCACGTGGGAGCGGTAGCCGTCGGCGGTGGTGAGGACGGCCACGTAGGCGCCGACATTCCAGTGGACGGGGATCTGGAGCCGCCAGGACAGCCACCAGTGGTGGCAGGAGACCGTGCGGTCGGCGGCGAGCGGCGGGGGCTGGACGATGCCGGAGAGGCGCGGGCTGGTGGTGATCTTGGCGGCGCCGTCGCCCGCGTAGTGGCCGATGCGGTAGACGTCGACGCTGAACTCCTGGGGCGGGTCGACGGTGATGTGGAAGTCGACGGCCTCGCCGGGGGCGACCGCGCCGGTGGAGGTGAAGCCCTTGATCTGGCGGTGCACGTCGTCGGCGGAACGGATGGGTCCGCCGGAGCCGGTGCGGGGGGCGGGGACGCGGCTGCCCCTCCGGGGGGCGGCGGCCGCGCGGTCGGAGGCGGCCGGGTCCACGTACCAGGGGACGACCTGGCCGTCGTCGAAGTAGGTCTCGCTCCCGCGCAGCCAGGGGAGCGGGCCCTGGCCGAAGGGGTCCGTCACGGCGTGCGCCAGTGCTCCCGACTCCCAGCGGCGGATGTGCTCCGAGCCCATGGTGCGTGCTCCCCTCCCTTGGGCCCCCGTGTGTGTCGTTGTCCGTGCGGTGGCGCGGTGGTGCGGTGGCGTGGGTGCTGCTTGTGGCAGTGGTGCGGTTGTGGGCTTGTCGTATGTCGTAAGCCCTTGCCATGTGCGTGTTCGGTCCCAGCACATCACATTCCGCACGGACTCCGTCACCGTTCGTTTCGAATTGACCGAAAGCGGAACAGTGGGCTCCGGGACGGGAGCGGGGTCAGACGAGGCGTACCGGCTTCTCCGGGCGTATGCCGATCTCGGTCAGCCAGGCGCGCAGGGGCGCCGGGTCGCCGTCCTCGATGAGGCTGAGGACCTTCGGGCCCAGATCGGCCGCGCGCTCCCCCTTGATCAGGAGCGAAGGGCCGTCCAGCCAGTCCAGGCCGGGGGTCGCGCCCGCGGTGTCCATCGCGGCGCAGCAGACCATGGCCGTGATGTGGTCGGCGAGCAGTTCGCGCGGGGTGCGCGGGGGCTGGAGCGGGAACAGCGGGAGGCTGCCGTCGTCCCAGAGGGGCGTGTCGGGGGTGGTGGTGGCCGGCTGTGCGGGGGCGGCGGCCGGGGTGGCGGCTTCCTCCTCGCGGGTCAGCTCCTCGCTGAGGCCCGCGGCGAGGGCGGTGCAGCGCGGGCTGGGCACGGAGTGCCCGTCGGGGTCGTCGGCGAGCGGGAGAGCCTGGGCGGCACGGGTCTCGGCGGCACGGGTCTCGGCGGCGCGGGCCTCGCCGTTGCGGGCCGGGGCCTCGTCCGCGAGGTGGTCGAGGACGCGGGCCAGGGTGGGGCCCTGGGCGTCCGGGGCGGTGCGGCGGACGCCGAGCATGTCGAGGACGCGGTGGAGGCGGGCGGCGTCGGTGCGCCACTTGCGGTCCACGACCTCCTCCGGATACGCCTGCCAGTCCACCGGCGACCAGTCGGGGCCCGGCTCGGCGGGGCCGCCGTGGAAGAGGCGGGCGGCGAGCAGCGAGGCGGCCTCGTCCACCGCGCCGGGCTCCTCCAGCAGGTCGCAGGCGGGGCGCTCGCCGAGCCGGGAGGCGAAGCCCTCGGCCAGCCGGTCGCGCCGGGACAGCTCGGTGAGGGCGGCGACGACGCCCGCGTCCAGCCGGGAGGGCCAGCGGCCCATCCGCCAGGCGGGCAGCGCGACCCGGGTCAGCAGCCGGTCCCAGCCCGCGTACGCCAGTCCCACCTGCTCCTGGGCGACGATCCGCAGTCCGTAGTCCACAGCCTGTGCGCGCTCGGCAGCGGCAGCGGCGACACCGCGCTCCATCTCGGCGGCGTGCTCCCGGCAGCCACGCAGCAGCAGCCGGGCCGCCCAGGCGACGCCCGCGCCCGCCGGCCGGGTCAGCGGACCGCGGTCCGGCGCCGAGGCGACGGCCACCGCGGCGTCCAGACCCCGCACGAAGCGCCGGGCCGCGGCTATGTCGGGGTGCGCCGACGGGCCCGTACCGGCGACGACCGGGGCGAGGACCGCCCGCAGCTCGCCCACCCGCATCCACCACAGGAACGGGGAACCGATGACGAGGACGGGCGCGGCCGGCGTACGCCGGTGGGTGCGGCGGGCGAGGCCCGGCGGCTCGTCGAGGTCCTCGGCCGTCGGGGGCGGGCCGTGGGCCGGGTGGGTGCGGTCCTCCAGCCAGCTGTCGCAGTCCGGGGTGAGCGCTATGGCCGAGGGGGCCGGGACGTCGAGACGGTCGGCGAGGTCGCGCACCAGCCGGTACAGATCCGGGGCGGCCGCCTCGGCGATCGGGACCGTGGGACTCATGGCGGGCCGCGCGCGGGCGACGACCAGCGCGAAGCCGACGGCGGCGAGCAGGACGAGCAGCGCGACGGCACCGACGGCCCAGCGGGCGGCGTCCCAGCCGGGGCCCGTCAGATGGCCGGTGGAGCCACCGACGAGCAGGACCACGGCGACCGCGGCCGGCAGCAGGGCCACGGCCAGCGCCCGGCTGCGGATCCGCAGCACGGCCAGCGCCCGGGACCGCGCGGCCTGCGCGCCCGCTTCCACTCCCATACCTGTCACGACCGGACCTCACCCCCTCCCGTCCTGGCTGCTCTGGCTGTCCTGGCGTTGCTCACTCCCCCACTGTGGCACCCGCCACTGACATCGCAATGCCGGTGGGCCAAGTGCCGGAACGCTTGCGCCGCACCCTAGTTGGGGGTTCGGCCCCCGTCAGCCGGATAGACCATCGGTCACTCGATGGAATGGCTTTGGGGAAAGGTGGATGACGCAGGGCAAAGGTCAGGCCCCGGATTCCGTCGGGAGTCCGGGGCCTGCGTCGTGCCTGGTGGGCGAGGGTGCCGTAGCTCGCGCTACTGGCCTGCGGCCGCCTTCGCCGCGATGTCCGTGCGGTGCTGGGAGCCGTCGAGGCGGATGCGGCCGACCGCCTGGTAGGCGCGCTCGCGGGCCTCGGCGAGGTCCTTGCCGGTCGCGGTGACGGACAGCACCCGGCCACCCGCGCTGACCACGGCGTCCCCGTCCCGCTTGGTGCCGGCGTGCAGCACGTACGCGTGCGGGGCGTCCTGGGCGGCCACCTCGTCCAGACCGGTGATGGGGTCACCGGTGCGCGGGGTGCCCGGGTAGTTGTGCGAGGCGACGACCACGGTGACCGCGGCCTCGTCGCTCCAGCGCAGCGGCTCCAGGTCGCCGAGGTTGCCGGTGGCGGCGGCCATCAGCAGACCGGCCAGCGGGGTCTTCAGCCGGGCCAGCACGACCTGGGTCTCCGGGTCGCCGAAACGGGCGTTGAACTCGATGACCCGTACGCCCCGGCTGGTGATCGCCAGACCGGCGTACAGCAGACCGGAGAACGGGGTGCCGCGGCGGCGCATCTCGTCGACCGTCGGCTGGAGCACGGTCTGCATGACCTCGTCCACCAGCTTCGGGTCGGCCCAGGGCAGCGGGGAGTACGCGCCCATGCCGCCGGTGTTCGGGCCCTCGTCGCCGTCCAGGGCGCGCTTGAAGTCCTGGGCGGGCTGGAGCGGGACGACCGTCTCCCCGTCCGTGACGGCGAAGAGGGAGACCTCCGGGCCGTCCAGGTACTCCTCGATGACGACCCGCTCGCAGGCCTGCGCGTGGGCGCGGGCCTGGTCGAGGTCGTCGGTGACGACGACGCCCTTGCCGGCGGCGAGACCGTCGTCCTTGACGACGTAGGGCGCGCCGAAGGCGTCGAGGGCCTCCTCGACCTCCTCGGGGGTCGTGCAGACGTACGAGCGGGCCGTGGGCACGGCCGCAGCCGCCATGACGTCCTTGGCGAAGGCCTTGGAGCCCTCCAGCTGCGCGGCCTCCTTGGAGGGGCCGAAGACCGGGATACCGGCCTCGCGCACCGCGTCGGCCACCCCCGCGACCAGCGGGGCCTCCGGGCCTACGACGACCAGCTCGGCGCCCAGCTCGGTGGCCAGCGCGGTCACGGCCGCGCCGTCGAGGGCGTCGACCTGGTGCAGCTCGGCCACCTCGGCGATGCCGGCGTTGCCGGGGGCGCAGTGCAGCGCGGTCACGGCGGGGTCGAGGGACAGGGAACGGCACAGGGCGTGTTCGCGGGCGCCGCTACCGATGACGAGGACCTTCACGGGGTCAGCCTAACCGGCGCGCGGTGGGGTGGTTTGTGCGGGCGGCTGAAGGAGTGGAGGTGAGGCGGTTGTGGGTTTCTCCAAAGAACGGCCATCTCCGGCTATTCGTTGGTGAACTCCTCCACCACCGTCGCCCCCAGCTCGCGCACGATCAGCTCCTGGCCGGAGAGGGCCGACTCGTCGAGGTCCGGGTCGTCGTCCTCGGGGATGTCGTCCTCGGGGGCGACGGGGGCCGGGGCCGGTTCGGGGGCGGGCGGGGGGACGGGAGCGGGCGCCGCGGAGGGTGCGGAGGTGGCGCTCGGGGTGCTGGGGGCTGCCGGGGAGGCCGAGGGCACCGCGGGCGCGGGCTGGGCCGGGCGCGGGGGCGCGGCCGTACCGGCACCGCCGTAGCCGCTGGTGGCTGCCCCGCCGTAACCGCCGCTCGGCGCGCCGCCGTAGCCGCCCGGGGTGCCGCCTCCGCCGTAGCCGCCGGAGGGCGCGGAGCCGCCGGACGGGTCGACGATCGCGTCGATCTTCCACTGCACGTTGAACTGCTCGGCCAGCGCCTGCCGCAGCACGTCCTCGCTGCCGCTGCTCGCGAAGTTGTCCCGGGCGCCGGCGTTGACGAAGCCGAGCTGGAGGGTGGTGCCGTCGAAGCCGGTCACCTGGGCGTTCTGGCTGAGCAGGATCCAGGTGAAGCGGCGGCGGTTCTTCACCGCTTCCAGGATGTTCGGCCAGAGGGCACGGGGGTCCAGGCCGCCGGCCGGAGGGGCCGCCGGTGCGGGCGCGGGGGCGGCCGGGGCCGGGGAGGGGGCGGCGGAGGGGCCCGCGGCGCTCGGGGCGCCCGGGGCACTCTGGGCGCCCTGGGCGCTCGGGGCCTGGGCGGCCGGGGGACGGCCGGGGCCGCTGCCCGGAGCCGCGGCGGTGGGCCAGCCGCCGGGCCGGCGTCCGGCACCGGCGGGGGTGGCGGTGGGCCAGGCGCCGGGGGCCGGGGAAGCGGGGGCCGCGGCGGGCTGGGCGGGTGCTGCGGGGGCCGGGGCGGCCGGGGCCTCGGCGGGGGCAGGGGCGGGCTGAGGCGCGGCGGGGGGCGCGCTGGGGGCGCTCACGGGCGCGGCGGGGGCGGGAGTGGCCGGAGCGGCCGAAGCGGGAGCGGGAGCGGCCGGAGCCGTCGGCGCCGGAGCTGCGGGCGCGCCGGAGCCCCGTACGGCAGCGCGGGCCGCGGCGGCGCCACCACCGGGGGGAATCGGCGCGGTGGCGGCCGCGTGGGCGTCCGGGCCCGGGACGTACGCCATGGCGGGCGCGTTGCCCCCCGCCGAGAAGTTCACACCCCGCTCCAGGCGGTCGAGGCGGGCCATGACGGACCGCTCGTCGCCGTACGCGGCGGGCAGCAGGACGCGGGCGCAGATCAGCTCCAGCTGGAGGCGCGGGGAGGTGGCGCCGCGCATCTCGGTCAGGCCCTCGTTGACGAGGTCGGCGGCGCGGCTCAGCTCGGCCGCGCCGAAGACGCCGGCCTGGGCCTGCATCCGCTCCAGGACGTCGGCGGGGGCGTCGATGAGCCCCTTCTCGACGGCGTCCGGCACGGCGGCGAGGATCACGAGATCCCGCAGCCGCTCCAGCAGGTCCGCCACGAACCGCCGAGGATCGTTGCCGCCCTCGATGACCCGGTCCACGACCTCGAAGGCGGCGGCGCCGTCACCGGTGGCGAAGGCCTCGACGACGGAGTCGAGGAGAGACCCGTCGGTGTAGCCGAGGAGGGAGGTGGCCATGGCATACGTCACACCCTCCTCCCTCGCGCCGGCGAGCAGCTGGTCCATGACGGACATGGAGTCACGCACGGACCCGCCGCCGGCCCGCACGACGAGCGGAAGCACGCCGTCCTCGACGGGGATGTTCTCCTTCTGGCACACCTCGGCGAGGTAGTCCCGGAGCGTCCCCGGCGGCACGAGCCGGAACGGATAGTGGTGGGTCCGCGACCGGATGGTCCCGATGACCTTCTCGGGCTCGGTGGTCGCGAAGATGAACTTGAGATGCTCCGGAGGCTCCTCGACGACCTTCAGCAGCGCGTTGAAGCCGGCCGACGTGACCATGTGGGCCTCGTCGATGATGTAGATCTTGTACCGGCTGGAGGCGGGCCCGAAGAAAGCCTTCTCGCGCAGCTCACGGGCGTCGTCCACACCACCGTGGGAGGCCGCGTCGATCTCGATGACGTCGATCGAACCCGGGCCGTTCCTGGCGAGATCCCGGCAGGACTGGCACTCCCCGCAGGGTGTGGGGGTGGGACCCTGCTCACAGTTCAGACAGCGGGCCAGGATCCGGGCGCTGGTCGTCTTGCCGCACCCACGCGGACCGCTGAACAGGTACGCGTGATTGACCCGGTTGTTCCGCAGCGCCTGCTGCAACGGGTCGGTGACATGCTCCTGCCCGATGACCTCGGCGAACGACTCCGGGCGATAGCGGCGGTACAGCGCGAGAGACGACACGCATACGAGGTTATAGGCGCCCACTGACAACCGGGCCCGCCCCAAGATCCACAGCGCCCCGGCCCGAATCCGCCCGGGGAACGCAAGCGCCCCCCACGCACCCGCCAGAGCCGACCTACCCTTGCTGCCTTCCGGCCCTGGGGGAGTTCAGTCAGATAGCGCCGCGTGAGGGGCTGCGCCAAGGCTACCTGATCCCGGGGGCAGGGAACGAGTTCGCGAGCACTCCTCTCGGTCATGTAATGTTTCCGGCGGAGGATTCGCCTAGAGGCCTAGGGCGCACGCTTGGAAAGCGTGTTGGGGGCAACCCCTCACGAGTTCGAATCTCGTATCCTCCGCCTCCGCCCAGCAGGGCAGTCGAGGGCCCCGACCGGTTTGCCGGTCGGGGCCCTCGTCGTGTTCCGTCTCACATGTTCCGCCTCGGCAGCCCCACCCGCCGGAGTGCGCTTGCTCCGGCGGGTGGGGCCGACGCCCTATTAGCCCTGCGGCGTCGCCGGAAGCGGGCTGATGCCCGGTTCGAAGCGGGCCCGGAGGTAGATGCGGGTGCGGTCGGCGGAGTACTCGTGGGCGTACAGGCGGACGCAGCGCTCGTCGGAGGCGTCGTACGCGGGTGCGTCGGTGTCCTCGCCGGGGCAGACGTAGCCGTAGTGCATGCCCTCCTTGAAGGTCTCCGGTTCCGGGAGGCCGAGGTGGGTGAAGTCGTGCGGGGGAGTGTCGGTCGCGGCTGCCGTGGGGGTCAGCCACTTGCCCTCCGGGGGGTTCTCCTTCAGGTAGGTCTCCGCCTCGGAGCGGGTCAGCGTGAAGGTGAGCAGGCCGGTGTCGAACTGGGAGGTGACCTCGTACGCGGCCTTGGGGGACTGGGCCGTGGGCGGGACGGCGAGGTCCATCTGCTCGCTCATCCACTCCGGGGTGATGCCCTCGGCCCACGTCGAGTCGGCCGGACGCTGTGACGTGCGGTCGCCGCCGCGGGCGGTGCCGCCGTCGCCGGCCTGGCTGCCGCTGCCGCACCCTGTCACCGCGAGGGAGGCGGCCAGCAGGGCTGCCGCCGTCCAGGCCGTGCGCCCTCCGCGCCTGACGTCGTTCATCGGACTCCCGCCCTTCCCGGCGTCCGCTCGGTCGTACGGTCCTGCTGTTGCTCTCGGCCGGGGTTCAAGCGTCCGTCCCTGCTCTCGTCGGGACCCGGCAACGGGTCGTCGTTCGGCTGCGCGGAGCCGAGATCGTAGTGCTGGACGCTACTGCTGCCCGACATGTCGAACTCCTGGGCGAGGCCCACCCGGTGCAGCTTGGCCATCTGCCCGTCGGGGATCTCCAGCGGGCCCACGGTGACGCCCTTGCCCTCGTCCCAGTTGTAGCGGTCCCAGACGTTGGCCTGGTAGTCGACGCTGATCTTGGGGTTGCCGTTCGCGTCCGGTACGGCCGTCACCACACCGGTGACGTTGGTGTTGGCCCCGCCCACCGCGTAGAACCAGTTCTCGTCGGTCTCCTTGGTGAAGTAGAAGCCCTCCGGCTGCTTCGCCTCGACCGGGAAGGCGACCGGCTTTCCGCCGTTCTTCCGGAACTCCTCCAGGGCCTGCTTGCGCCAGTCGTCCTGGTTCAGCCGGACGATGTCGTCGACGTACGTCTTGAAGGCGGGGACGTCCGTCATCATCTTGTCCACCGGCAGGGTCATGGGGCTGCCGGTGTTGTTCAGGTAGTGCGCCATGTGGCGGGAGGCGTCCGTCATGCCCTTCCAGTCGGCGCCCTCGGCCAGCAGTTCCATCTTCTGCTTGGTGACCCACTCCTCGAAGCCCGGCGACTCGGAGTCGTGCTTGCCCGAACCCGCGTCCGCCGCGATCTGCGGCATGGTCGGGCTCAGGATGCCCGCCGCCATCAGGTCGTCCTTCTGCGCCAGCCACAGCTGTGCCCGCGCCTCGGGGCTCAGGGACTCCCACAGGCGCCGCAGCTCGGCCCGCTGCTCCGGGTTCGCGTCCTTGCCGAGGTCGGCCAGTTCCTTCGCGCGCGGCAGCTGTTCCTCGTCGAGGGACGTGTAGCGGGCGTGCCCCGCGTTGTGCGGGTCGTTGCCATGGCTCTTGCGCAGGGCGCGTACGGCCGCCGCGTCGACCTCGGCGGCGTGCTGGACGATGCCGGTGAGGGTGTCCGCGTACCACTGCATGCGGTCCTTGGTCCGCTGGTCGGGGCCCTCGGGGGTGCACATCATCTCGATGACGCGGACCGTGCCGCCCGGGCCGTCCGTGACGAGGAGCCCGGGGTCCGGTGGCGTGCGTCCGGGGTCGCCCTTGCGCGCCGAGTCGGTGAGGGTCTTCGCCTGCTTCTGATAGCGCGTCAGCTCGGCGTGGGCGTCGGTGAGGACGTTGGCTATGCTCTCCGCCTCCGCGTGGAGGTCCGAGAACTCTTTGGCCGTCTTGCCCACGAACTCCTTGGTCACGGTGGCGTTGACGCCTTTCCAGCGGGCCCCCTCGGCCTTCCTGGTCAGTCCGTCCCGGACGTCGGTCGCGAGCTTGGCCAGTTCGCCGGCCATCGTCTTCCAGTCGGTCGCCGCGGTGCCCAGCTTGGTGAGATCGAGGGCCATGAGGTCCGAGTACGAGAAAGCTCCCATGGTCCCTCCTACTTGAAGTAGTCGTTCAGGGCCGAGACGGGCAGCGTTCCCGTACGGCCACGGATCTCGGCGGCGATCCCGGCGTCCTCCTGCGCGTGCAGCTTCTTGCTGTAGTCGAGGTGGTTCGAGATGTGCGCGCAGGCCTGAAGGACGTGCTTCACCTGCGACGTCCAGATCTCGACGGTCGACTCCAGCTCCGCGCCGAGCCCCAGGTTGTGGCTCTTGAGCGCGGCGGCGGCCCGCATCGTGGACCCGGATCCGCTCTTGTCCGCGCCCGTCCCGGCGATGTCGGCCTTCTTCTTCAGCTCGCCGTGGAGGATGAACGCCTCATGGCCGACGGCCCCGAGGTCGTCCTGGTGCACGACCAGGTCCGAGTCGCCGGCCGCTCCCGGCGCCACCTGGTTCAGCCGCATCCGGGCGCCCCCGTCCTGTGGCGCCTCCGCTTTGGCTCTCTCCCACTCTTCCCATGCCATACCGTCCCCCGTCGTTACCCGTGCTCGCGGTGGGCTGTGGCGGAAGCTGCCGCCCATCGCACCTGGGAATGTACCAACTCGCCTGTGCTGACCTGCGGTTCGTCACAGGTGTGGGGTCAGGGGTGGGTGGTCACGAGTCGTCAGAGGTCGTCAGGGGATGAGGCGCTGTTCCTTCGCGGCCGCCACCGCGCCCGCTCGGGTGGTGACGCCCAGCTTGTCGTAGATGCGGCGGAGGTGGGTTTTGACGGTGGCCTCGCTGATGTAGAGGGTGCGGGCGATGTCGCGGTTGGTGAGGCCCTGGACGAGGTGGCCGAGGATGTCGCGTTCGCGGGGGGTGAGGGTGGGGCGGGGAGTGCGGAGGTGGGACATCACGCGGGTGGCGATGGGCGGGGAGAGGGCGGTGCGGCCCTCGGCCGCGGCGTGGATCGCGGAGAAGAGTTCTTCGGGGCGTTCGGCTTTGAGGAGGTAGCCGGTGGCGCCCGCCTCGATGGCTCGGGTGATGTCCGCGTCGGTGTCGTAGGTGGTGAGGACCAGGATGTGGGGCCTCCGGGTCTCCGCCTCGGTGTCTCCCCCGGTCGTCTCCAGGATGCGGCGGGTGGTTTCCACGCCGTCCATCCCCTCGCCCAGTTGGAGGTCCATCAGGACCACGTCCGGGCTCAGCTTGCGGGTCAGCGCCAGTGCCTCCTCGCCCGTCGCCGCCTCGCCCGCCACCTCGATGTCCGGGGCGCTCGACAGCAGGGCGCGCAGGCCCGCGCGGACCACCGCGTGGTCGTCGCAGAGGAGGATGCGTACCGCCGTCATTCGGGCTCCACGGGAGTCGTGAGCGGAATCGCCGCCGAGAGGACCGTGCCCTCGCCGGGGGCCGACTCGATCGTCAGGGTGCCGCCCAGCTGGCGCAGGCGGGCGCGGATGGCGGGGAGGCCGTGGCCGCGGATGTCGTGTCCGCGGGCCGGCGTACCGGGGTCGAAGCCGCGGCCGTCGTCCGCGACGTCCAGGACGATCTGGTCGTCCAGGCAGGTCAGGGTGATCGTCGCCATGGTGGCCGCCGCGTGTTCCCGGACGTTGGCCAGGGCGCCCTGCGCGATGCGCAGCACGGCCGACTCGACCAGGGCGGGGAGGGGGGCGGCCGGGGTGCCCTCCGTGTGCAGGCGGACCGCGAGGGCGGCGTCGCTCTCCCGTTCCGCCAGGGCGGCCAGCGCCTCCCGCAGTCCCGCGCCGCCCGCCAGGTCCGCCGGAGTGAGGTCGTGCACGAAGCGGCGGGCCTCGGCGAGGTTGTGCTCGGCGACCGAGGCGGCCGTACGGACGTGGGAGCGGGCCGTGGCCGGGTCGGTCTCCCAGACGCGGTCCGCCGCCTGGAGCAGCATCCGCTGGCTGGACAGGCCCTGGGCGACGGTGTCGTGGATCTCCCGGGCCAGGCGTTCCCGTTCGGCGAGCATGCCCTCGCGGCGCTCGGTGGCGGCGAGGACGCGGCGGGTGCGGACCAGGTCGTCGATGAGGGCGCGCTGGCGGGCCGACTGGCGTTCCATCGTGACGAAGACCGCCGTGGCGATCGCGGCCACCGCCGGGGGTGCGAGGAGGACGTTCGGGTCGGGCCAGCCCGCCAGTTTCAGCTGGGCCGCCACCACCAGCGCGGTGAGCAGCGCGACCAGGGTGACGGCGGCGCGCGGCGGCAGGGTGCGCAGGCCGGTGTAGAAGAGCGGGACCGCGCACCAGGCGAAGCTGGGGGCCAGGGCGACGAGTGCCGTCCAGGTGGCCACCACCGCGACCAGCCAGATCATCCGCCGTGCGGTGAGGCGGGCGCCCAGGGCCGGGCCGAGGACGTACAGCACCGCCAGCAGGACCGAGAGGGCGATGACCCACGGGGTACGCGGCTCGGGGCCGTGCCGGGCCAGGTAGCGGGCGAGGGAGGCGCCGAGCAGCACAAAGAAGGCCGTGTGCATGACGATCGTGAGGGTGGTGCGGGAGTCCCGTTCGGGCTTCCGTACGTCGTCCTCCCGCGTGTCGTCGTCCGTCGCCGGTGTCATTCGTCTCCCCCTCCCTCCTCTTCCGCACTGAGCTGGGCAAACACCTCCATTGTCGGGCCGGGTGAGCCATCCGGGGTCAGCCGTTCGGATGACCCCCGGGTCATCCGGTCCGGTCCCGCGGGCGAGCCCCTGCGACGACCGGACGGGCCCGGATACGGACCGAGGATCGATCCCGTCCCCTCCGTTCCACCTCCGACCGGCGAAAGGTCCCTCCACGATGAAGCACAGCAGGAAGCTCTCCCACCGCGCCCGCCTCCTCACCGGCGCCGCCGTGCTCGCCGCCGTCGCCGCCACCGGCACGGTCGCCGCCAATGCCGCCGACACGACGGACACGGCCACGTCCGCCAAGGCCTCGGCCGCCGCGCCGGGCAACCTCACGCAGAGCACCCACCTGACGATCGACGCCGCGGCCGAGGCCGCGCAGGCCGCGCTCGACGCCGCCGAGAAGGACGGCCAGCGGGTCACCGTCGCCGTCGTCGACCGCAACGGCAACACCATCGTCACCCTGCGCGGCGACGGCGCCGGTCCGCAGTCCTACGAGTCGGCCGAGCGGAAGGCGTTCACCGCCGTGTCCTGGAACGCGCCCACCTCCGAGCTCGCCAAGCGCCTCCAGAACGCCCCCAACCTCAAGGACATCCCCGGCACCCTCTTCCTCGCCGGCGGCGCGCCCGTCACCGCCAAGGGCGCCCCCATCGCGGGCATCGGCGTCGCGGGCGCCCCCTCCGGCGACCTCGACGAGAAGTACGCCCAGGCCGGCGTCGCCGCCCTCGGCCGCTGACCCGGCGGCCGCGTCCGTCACGCGCCGCCCGTGTCGCGCAGTTCCCGGGCCCGTCCGGCGGCGCGCTCCAGGGCCTCCACGAGGATGTCGTGGAGGCCCTGCTCGCGCAGGGCGAGGATGCCCTGTTCCGTGGTGCCGCCCGGTGTCATGACGCCCCGGTAGACGCGCTCGGGGTCCTGGCCGGTGGTCTCCAGCAGGTCGGCGGTGCCGCGCAGCACCTGGCAGGCCAGGGTGAGGGCCTGGTCGGCAGTGAAGCCCGCGCCGGTGGCGAAGTCGGTGAACGCCTTGGCGATGTACGCCACGAAGGCCGGGCCGCCGCCCGCCAGCGCCGTCGCGTCGTCCAGCAGCGCCTCGTCCGTGACGGTCAGGACCCGGCCGATCGACGCGAGCGCCCGTTCCGCGCGGGCGACCTCCGCGGGGGCCACGCCGTCGGCGGCGCACAGCACCGTCATCCCCGCGGAGACCTGGGAGGCCACGTTCGGCATGGCACGTACGACGTGCGGGGCGTCCAGCCGTCCGGCGAGCGCGGCGAGGGGCACGCCGGCCATCACCGAGACGAGGGTGACCTCGCGGAACGTGCCCGGCGGCTGGGCGGCGGCGAAGGCGTCGAAGGCCTGCGGCGGGATGGCGAGGACGACCAGGTCACCGGGGAACGGTGCGTACGCCGACGCCACTTCCAGCCCTTCCGCGCGCAGGGCGGCCGCGCGCTCGGCGGACGGTTCCACGACCGTCAGCGGCACCTCGGACAGGGTGCCGCGCAGTCCGTGGACGAGGACCGAGCCCATGTGTCCGGCGCCGATGACGACGATGCGCTCCCGCATGCACCCAGCATCGGCCGCGTACGCGCCGGCCACCGCCCGGGCCGTCCGAACGGGTTCAGCCCGTCCGCACCGGGCTCAGGTGATCCGCACCGTCCGCGCCACCGTCACCTGGTCGAACTCCGACACCCGCACCGTCACCTTCATCCGCCAGCTGCCCGGCACCGGCAGGTCGAGGGTGTCGGTGCCCCAGTAGCCGCCGCGGTCGGTCAGTCGGGCGTCGATCGGACCGATGTCCTGGGCGGGGAGGGTGAAGGCGAGGCGGAGTTCGGGGACGGTGGCGAGGCCGCCGTCGGGGGCGAAGACGACGGCCTGGACGGAGTTCTCGCCGGTGCGGGCCGGGTCCAGGGTGATCTGCACGGTGCCGCGGCCGCCGGGGGTGCCCACGTCGAACGGCACGGCCGTGGTCGTCGTGGGTGGCAGCCCGGTCACCGGTCCGGCCGCCGCCGCCTCGGCCGCGGCGCGGCCCGGCAGGGTGCCGGTCAGCAGGGTCGTCAGCACCAGCACCATCACGCCCACGGCCAGCTCGGCGAGGACGGAGCGGCGCAGGTCCCGGCGCCGTTCCTCGGGGACCTCGGGGGCGGCCGGCTCGGGCCGCGGCGCCTCGGGCTGCGGCGCCTCGGGCCGGCCGCCGACCGGCTCCGGTACGCGTACGGCCGGTACGGCCGTTCCGGCCCGTGCGTGCACCAGCCCCCGCGACACCCACGCCACCCCCAGCAACACCACCACCGCCGCGACTTTGGCGACCAGGAGACGGCCGTACGACGTCTGCGTGAGCGCGTCGAGGGAGCCGAGGCCGCGCCAGGACTGGTAGACGCCGGTGACGACGAGGACGGTCACGGAGGCGAAGGCCAGGCGGGAGTAGCGGTGCACGGCGGCCGCCGGGAGGCTGTCGTGGCGCAGGCAGGTGAGCAGCGCGGCGAGACCGCCCAGCCAGGCCGCCATCGCCAGCAGGTGCAGCACCGAGGAGGTCATCGCCACCGGCACCTGGATCCCGGCGGAGGCGTGCTCGGCGGCGGCCCAGGTGAGGGCCAGTCCCACGGCGAACCCGGCGTGGACCCACGGCATACGGCGCCTGGGCAGCCGTACGAGAAGCAGGAGGAGCGCGAGGCGGCACAGCAGGGCCACTCCCGGGCGGCCGGTCGCGGTCCGCCGCAGGCCCTCCGGGTCGAAGGCGGTCCACGGGGCCGTGCCCGTCTCGTACGGGGCGCGCAGCAGGAGCAGGGCGAGGGTGGCCGCGAGCAGGGTCCACCAGCCGGTGACCAGCAGGCGGCGCAAGGGGCGGGCGTCGGGCGGGCGGCAGACGGCGACGAAGGCGGCGGTGCCGAGGAGGAGGGCGGCGGCGAGGTAGGCGAGGTGACGGGCGAGGGTGTGCAGGGCCTTGGTCGCCGGGTGCTCGGGCGGTCCGGTGTCCGGTGCGGCCGTCGTACGGCTGGCTTTGCCGACGGAGAAGGTGAAGGCGCCGGAGACGGGGTGGCTGTCGGCGGAGACCACCCGCCAGGCCACCGTGTAGGTGCCGGTGCGCAGGCCGTCGGGCAGGGTGACGCGGACCGTGTCGTCGCCGTCGGGCGCGTGCCGTGCCTCGCCGATGCGGACCCGGCGGTTGTCGGGGCCCAGCAGCCGCACGGAGCCGTCGAGCAGGCCGACGGACTCGGTGAAGGAGAGGGTCAGCTGCCGGGGCGCCGATTTCAGGACGGTGCCGTCGCGGGGGTCGGTGCCGGAGAGGGCGGCGTGCGCGGAGGCGGGGGCGGCGGAGCCGAGGAGGAGCAGGAGCAGCACAACCGGGATCAGCGCCCGTCGGCGCAGTCGTCCGCCCTGGTGCATCAGTTCCGTACTCCCGAGGTCCGCGACAGCCCTTCGGGAGTGATACGGACGCCCGGCCCCGGACGTTCAGCCGCTCACCAGGTCACGTTCAGCCGTTCACCACGTCGGCCGCGCCGTCACCCCGCCGTCCACCACCAGGTCGTGCCCCGTCACCCAGGAGGCGAGCGGGGAGGCCAGGAACACGCAGGCGTCGCCGACGTCCTCCGGCCGCCCCAGCCGGCCGAGCGGGGCCGCCCGCTGCCAGCGCCGTACACCGTCCGGCCAGGCCTCGGCGAGGCCCTCGCGGTCGATCAGGCCGGGGGAGACGGTGTTGACGCGGATGCCGAGCGGGCCGTACTCCAGGGCCGCCGCGCGGGCGTGCATCACGACGGCCGCCTTGGAGGCGCTGTAGTGGGCGTGACCGGGGGCGGGGGCGCCCGCCTCGATCGACGCGATGTGGGTCACGGAGCCGCCCTCCGCCATCACCTCCACCGCCGCCTGCGTGCACGCGAAGACGCTTCCCACGTTGGTGTCGACGACCGCCCGCCACTCCTCCCCCGTCATCCCGGCCAGCTCCCGCACCGGCTGCACGCCCGCGTTGTTGACCAGCGCGGTCAGCCGTCCGCCGCCCCACTCGGCGGCCTCGCGCACGACCCGGTGGCAGGCCTCCTCGTCGGTGAGGTCGCCGCGCAGCACCGTGGCCCGGCCGCCCGACTCCCGGATGCGGTCCGCGACGGCCTGCGCCTGCTCCACCGCCGTACGGCAGTGCACGGCGACCGCCGCCCCGTGCTCGGCGAACCGCAGCGCGATGCCCCGGCCGATGCCTCCGCCCGCTCCGGTGACTAGGGCGGTCTGTCCTTCCAGCAGCCTCATGGTCGGCAGAGTTCCACGATCCGCCCGGCCTCCGCCGGATAGCGCGCCGTCAGTTCCCCGGCGTCGCCGTGCTCGTAGTCGGCGTACGTGAAGCCGGGCGCCATGGTGCAGCCGAAGAACGACCAGGAGCCGCCCTCGGCGACCCAGCCGCCCATCCAGGTGCCGGCGGGCACGGTGAGCTGGAGGTGCTGGCCGCCCAGGACGTCCCGGCCGAGCACGGCGGTGCGGCTCGTCCCGTCGGGGGCGAGCAGGAGCAGCTCCAGCGGGTCGCCGAGGTAGAAGTGCCAGATCTCGGCGGTGGGGAGGCGGTGCAGGGCGGAGTAGTCGTCCCGGGTGAGCAGGGCGACGATGGCGCTGCCCTCGGGGCGGCCGTCCGGGCGTTCGGGCCCGGCCCAGGTGCGCCGGAACAGGCCGCCCTCGCGGGGTATCGGTTCGAGTCCGTAGTGCGCGACAAGGTCTTCTGGCGTCACCCCGCGAAGGCTAGCTCCGCCGGTGCCACCCCACGAAGACCTCCGCTGGCACCGCCCCACGAAGCCCCCCGGTGCCACTCCACGAAGACCTCCCCCGGTGCCACCCCACGAAGACCTCCGCCGGCGTCACGCCGGGAAAAGCACCTCCCGGCGGAGAAACGCGAGTTGCGCCCGCTTCTCCGGCAGGTACACCTCCGGCAGGTCGATCTCCGGCAGCACGACCGCCGGGCCCGCCTCGAACCCCTGCTTCACGAACCGGGCGATGGCCTTGTCGTTGCGCACGTCCGGGTCGACGACGATCCGGCGCCGGTCCAGGGTGCGGAAGACGTACGCGGTGACGGCGGCGACCAGGCCTGCCGTCCAGCCGGGGCGCGCGCCGCCCGTGGCGGTGGCGGGGGCGAGAAGGAGGTGGATGCCTATGTCCCCCGGCTGTACCTCGTAGCACTCGCTCACCCGGTCGGCCTCCGGCTCGTAGGTCTGGAGCAGGGCGGCCGGGGTGCCGTCCTTGACCATCAGGAAGGCGTGGTGGGTGTCGAGCGTGTCCATGTGGGCGTAGATGTCGGCGACCTGGTCCGGCGTCAGGCCGTTCATGCCCCAGAAAGAGGCCCGTTCCTCGCTGACCCAGCCGTGGATCAGCTCGGCGTCGCCCTTGGCGTCGAGGGGCAGGATGCGGACGGTGCCGAAGCCGTCGACCTCCTCCTCGTGGACGGTTTCACGTGAAACATACGAAGCGTGCGGGTCAGACATCGGTCTCCTTCACGAGCTGGTCCCAGTCGGTGACGACCGGGACGAGTTCTCCCCCGAGCCAGAGGGGGAGCTGGTCACGGTGGTGCGGCGAGCCGGGCACGCCGCACGCGCCGAACGGCACCACCCAGAGGCTGTCCTCGCGCCGCGCCAGATCCCACACATAGCGGGCGGCCGGTCCACGCGCGGCCAGGTCGGTGAGGCCGGGGACGGCGGACGTGCACAGCACACAGTCGTGGTCGCCGGACAGACCGGGTTCCGTGTACGACCTGCTCGTCAGCGCCCGCCAGGGGGCGAGGCGGTGGGTGTCGCCCCACACTCCCTGCGGTGGCTCCCCCGCGACCTCCTCCAGGGCCTCTCGGACGAGCGCCGGGCGGTCGACGCCGTACAGCTCCTCCGCGCGGAGCAGGTGTTCGAGGGCGTAGCCGATGCGCACGGTGAGGTTCAGCCAGGGCAGCAGGGCCTCGGGGTAGGCGGGCACCTCGGTGAGCGGCGCGAACGCCGGGTGCGCGGCGAGGCGGCGGACGAGCGCACTGCGCACCGCCGCGAAGGCGGCCGCGTCGGCGCTGCCGGCGTCCATGTGGCGGTCCCAGCGCAGCAGGCGGTCGCGCAGCCGCTCCGCCTCCGGCGTGAGGTCGTCCAGGGCGCCGAGGTGGTCGAGGAGGGGCGCGGCGGAGGCGAGGTGGGTGTCCATGTGGATCGCGGGCATGTCGCCGGGCGCCCAGCGCTCCTTCTGCGCGAGCAGGGCGGCGATGCGGTCGGCGCGGTGCGGCGGGGCGAACTCGACGCCGAGCGGGGCGGCGGGGCCGCGCTGGTTGGCCATGACCGCGACGCCGTCGGTGAGGCCCGCGCGGGGCGGCTCGTGCCAGCCGGTCCACTCGTGGCCGGGCTCCCAGGCGGGTACGGGGCGGACCCGGTTGGCGGCGGAGCGCTCCGGCACCCGGCCCGCGACCCGGTGCAGGGTGCCGCCGTCGGTGTCGGCGGCCTGGACGACGTTGACCGGCTCGGCCCACTGGTCGAAGGCCCGGTCGACGTCGGCCACGCTGCGGGCCCGCAGCAGCGGGAGCAGGGCGCCGAAGCCCAGGTCGGCGGTGACGCGCGGCGGGTAGCGCAGGCTGAGGGCGAGCGGGGTGCCGTCGTCGAGGCCTTCGGGGCCGCCCGCGACGACGGGCCCCCGGTCGGTCTCGATCACCTCGACGGGCACCCGCTCCTCGCCGCGCACCTCGACGTACTCGGTGTGCAGGGCGGCCCGGTGCCACACGCCGTCGGGTCCGAGGGCCTCCACGCCCGCGCCGGTCCGGCGCAGCCGCTCCTCGTACAGGTCCTGGTAGTCGGCCATGGCGTTGGTGATCGCCCAGGCGACGGTGCCGGTGTGGCCGAAGTGGGCGATGCCGGGGACGCCGGGCACGGCGAGGCCGACGACGTCGAACTCCGGGCAGGACAGGTGGATCTGCTGGTAGACGCCGGGGTCCTCGATCCAGCGGTGCGGGTCGCCGGCGATGACGGCCTGCGCGGTGACGGTGCGCTCGCCGGACACCAGCCAGCCGTTGCTGCCGGAGGTGCCGGGCCCGTCGGTGGCGAACAGGCCGACGGCCTCCGGGCCCAGGTGCCGTACGGCCTGGGCGCGCCACAGCTTGGCCGGGAACCCGGCGAAGAGGATGTGCGTGGACAGCCAGACGGCGAACGGCGTCCAGGGCTCCCAGCGGCCGGGCGCTAGGTCCGCCTCGGCGAACTCGGGGGTACGGCGGGCGCCTTCCGCCAGTCCTTCGTTGACACCGCCGACGTACGCCCGTACGAAGTCCGCCGACTCGGGGTCCCGTGCGGCGAGGGCGTCGTAGCAGCGGCGGGCGGTGTCCGCGAGCCGGGTGCGGCGGGCGAGCAGGTCCCAGGAGAGAGCGTCGGTGCCGAGGAAAGCCGCCGAGGTGCCCTGGGCGCGGTGGCGTTCGACCTCCAGCTGCCAGGCGCGGTCGAGGGCGGTGACCCGGCCCTGGGCGCGGGCGAGTTCGGATGCGCTGCCCGCCCGTAGGTGCGGTATGCCCCAGGCATCCCGGTACACACCGTGGGCCCCGGATCTCTCTGTCGCCACCCCTGTGACCCCTCTTTGCTTTAGGTTAGCCTTGCCTAAGTGATTCGTGGCGGAATCGTACGCGAAGTGTGAACGGGCGCCAGGGGCAGGGGCACGGTCGGCAGGGCGAGGTCCTCACACTGACACGCCACGGGCGCGCGACCTGACCGGGGACGCGAGATCATCGGTCCATGGACGTCACCCTCCGACTCGCCCAGGACCCCGACGCCGACGCGCTCCTCGGCCGCAGCCCGCTCGCCGCGCTCGTCGGCATGCTGCTCGACCAGCAGATCCCGATGGAGTGGGCGTTCAAGGGGCCCCGGACGATCGCCGACCGCATGGGCGCCGACGACCTGGACGCCCACGAGATCGCCGCCCAGGACCCCGAGGCCTTCGCCGCCGTACTGTCGGAGAAGCCGGCCGTGCACCGCTACCCGGGATCGATGGCCAAGCGGATCCAGCAGCTGTGCCAGTACCTCGTCGAGCACTACGACGGTGACGCCGAGGCGGTCTGGAAGGACGTCGGCAGCGGGGCGGAGTTGCTGAAGCGGCTCCAGGAACTGCCCGGCTTCGGCAAGCAGAAGGCGCAGATCTTCCTCGCCCTGCTCGGCAAGCAGCTCGGCGTGCGGCCCGAGGGCTGGCGGGAGGCCGCCGGGGACTACGGGCAGCCCAAGTCCTTCCGCTCCGTCGCCGACATCACCGGACCGGAGTCGCTGGCCAAGGTGCGGGCACACAAGCAGGAGATGAAGGCCGCGGCCAAGGCGGCCAAGGCGGCCGGCAGGTAGTGGCGGGCCCCGGGTCATCCGGGTGGCCCGCGCCCGGTGGCGGGCGGCCGTCGCGCGGTCCAAGCATGGACCATGAGCGAGGCACCGACGGGCTCCCCGTGGGGACCCGAGTACGACGACCGCCGCGTGCACGCCCGGCAGGCACCGTCCGCGCCGGGGCCCGGCGGCCGCGAACCCGAGCCGGCGTTCGAGGGCCCCCTGCACGCGCTGTCCCGCGCCGCCTGGCAGATCGTGCTGCTCACCGGGGTCGCCTCGCTGGTCCTGGGCGTCCTGGTGCTGGTCTGGCCGGGCGCCTCCCTGCTCGCCGCCGGCGTCCTCTTCGGCCTCTACCTGCTGCTCAGCGGCGTCTTCCAGCTCGTCTCCGCGTTCGGTACGCACAAGACGACCGCCCTGCGCGTGCTGGCGTTCGTCAGCGGGGCCCTGTCGCTCCTGCTCGGCCTGTTCTGCTTCCGCGGCCCCATGCGGTCGATCCTGCTGCTCGCCCTGTGGATCGGCATCGGCTGGCTGTTCCGCGGCATCGCCCAGACCCTCGCCGCCGCCTCCGACCCGGGGGTGCCCGCCCGTGGCTGGCAGGCCCTCCTCGGCATCGTCACCTTCCTCGCCGGCGTCGTCCTGATCGTCTCCCCGTTCGAGTCGGTCGCCGTGCTCACCGTCGTCGGCGGCTGCTGGCTGGTCGCCGTCGGCGCCGTCGAGATCGTCACCGCCTTCCGCGTCCGCGAACGGGCCCGCCATGTCCCGCACGAGGTGTGAGGCCGCCCGCGGGTACGCCGAGCGAGCGGATCTCGCGCTCGGCGTGATGGAGGCCGCGCGCCTGCCGGGGAGACGACTCCCATGAGCGCCGCACCGAGCCGTCCGCGCAGCCGCGCCTGGCTGCGGGTGCTCGTCCTGCTGCTCGTGCTGGTCATACCCGGCGCGCCCGTGGAGGCCGCCGGAGTGCCGGTCACCGCGGGCGAGGTGGCCGAGGCCGACCTCCTGGTCGTGGCGCTCCGGCCGGTGACGCGGGTCGCCCGGCGCACGGCCGTACCGCAGCGGCCGGTGCGGGCCGGGGAAGCCGCGCGCGTCGCGCCGGGCCGCCTCCCGGCCCCGGCGTCGGCGCCGGCCTCGCCGCACCCCCTAGGTCTCCTGCGTTCCGTGGTCCTGCGCTGCTGACCGGGCCCGCTCCCCCCGGACAGGTACCACCACGACACAAGGAGCACAGCCATGCCCATCGATCCCTACGCGGTGCTGCGCGCCCTGGTGCGCGCGGAGGCCGCACGCAGCGCGCCGAAGCCGGAAGCGCAGAAGCCGCGTCCGCAGCAGCCCTCGGCGAAGGAGCGGGGCCGCTGAGCCCGGCGGTACGGCCCGGCAGGGCTAGCGCCTGCGCCGGGCCGTACCGAAGAGGGAGCGGGTGATCTCGCGGCCGATCTGGGTGCCGATCGAGCGGGCCAGGGACCTGAACATGCCGCTGCCGACGACCTGTTCGACGACGGAGGGTTCCCCCTTCGGCTCACGCTTCGTCTCCCGCCGGGGCTCTTCCCGCCGGGGCTCCGGCGCCTGTCGCAGCCTCTCGTACGCCGACTCCCTGTCCACAGCCTGTGCATACCGTTCGAACAGCGGCGAGCCCGTCACCGCGCGCTCCAGTTCCGCGGCCTCCACCGGGCCCATCAGCGACTCGGGCGCCCGCAGCCGGGTCGCGGCCACCGGCGTCGGCGCGCCCTTCTCGCTCAGCACCGTCACCACCGCCTCCCCCGTCCCCAGACCGGTCAGCAGCTCCTCCAGGTCGTAGGCGGAGTCCGGGAAGGTCCGTACCGTCGCCTTCAGCGCCTTCCGGTCGTCCGGCGTGAAGGCGCGCAGGGCGTGCTGGACACGGTTGCCGAGCTGGGCGAGGACGTCGGCGGGGACGTCCTTCGGGGTCTGGGTGACGAAGAAGACCCCGACCCCCTTGGAGCGGATGAGCCGCACGGTCCGCGTGATCGACTCGAGGAACGCCTTGGACGCCTCGTGGAACAGCAGATGCGCCTCGTCGAAGAAGAACACCAGCTTCGGCTTGTCGATGTCGCCGACCTCCGGCAGGTCGTGGAAGAGGTCCGCCAGCAGCCACATCAGGAACGTCGAGAACAGCCGCGGCTTGTCCTGTACGGCGGGCAGCTCCAGGACGGAGACGACGCCCCGCCCGTCGTCGGCCGTCCGCAGGAACTCCGCCGTGTCGAACTCCGGCTCCCCGAAGAAGGCGCCCATGCCCTCCGCCTCGAACGCGGTGAGCGAGCGCAGGATCACCCCGGCGGTGGCCGGGGACAGCCCGCCGAGGTTCCTCAGCTCGGCCCTGCCCTCGTCGGAGGTGAGGAAGGCGACGACCGCCCGCAGGTCCTTCAGGTCGAGCAGCTCCAGGCCCTTCTGGTCGGCGTAGTGGAAGATCAGGCCGAGGGACTGCTCCTGGGTCCGGTTCAGTCCGAGGACCTTGGACAGCAGGACCGGGCCGAAGCTGGTGACGGTGGCGCGGACGGGGATGCCGTGGCCGAGGCCGCCGAGGGCGTAGAACTCGGCGGGGAAGCCGGTCGGCGTCCAGTCCTGGTGGACCTCGGCGGCCCGCGAGCGGATCTTGTCGCCCGCCGCGCCCGGCGCCGAGATGCCGGAGACGTCGCCCTTGATGTCGGCGAGGAACACCGGCACGCCCTGCGCGGACAGCTGCTCGGCGATCAGCTGGAGCGTCTTGGTCTTGCCGGTGCCGGTGGCGCCCGCGACCAGGCCGTGCCGGTTGAGCATCGGCAGCGGGATCCGGACCCGCGCGTCGGGCAGGCAGCGGCCGTCCCAGAGCAGGGCGCCCAGGTCGAGGGCGGGTCCCGTGAAGGCGTATCCGGACGCGATCTTCAGCGCCCCCTCGGGGAGTGCGGGAGCATGTCCGGGCGCCTCGGGCGCGGGGGCGGCGGGCGGGGTCTCACGGTCGCTCATGGCAGCCCTCTCACATCGCCCCCCGTCCGTTTCGCCCTGAATCACTACATCTTTTCCAGCGTCGCACTCGCCCTTCAAGGCTGCGCCCGGAACGTCTGGACCGGTAGGCTTTCCGTGTGATCTTCAAGCGCATCGGAAACGGCCGGCCGTACCCCGACCACGGCCGGGAAAGCACCCGGCAGTGGGCGGACGTCGCGCCGCGCCCGGTCCGCCTCGATCAGCTCGTGACGACCAAGCAGCAGCTCGACCTCGAGACGCTGCTCGCCGAGGACTCCACCTTCTACGGCGACCTCTTCGCGCACGTCGTGAAGTGGCGGGGCGACCTGTATCTGGAGGACGGTCTGCACCGCGCGGTCCGCGCGGCCCTGCAGCAGCGCCAGGTGCTGCACGCGCGCGTGCTCGAACTGGACTGACCCGCCTGACTGACCCGCCTGGCCGGGCCCGGTTGGCCCTTTCGGGTTCTTTCACGATTCCCGCGCGACGTCGAGTGATCATCTAATAGGCATCGTCGTCCGCGCGCACTACGCTGCGCCCATGAGCATGCTGACTCCCCCTGGCATGGGCGGCCAGTACCGGATCACGGGGGACAAGTACCCGCGGATGCGCCGACCGCGCCGCCGCGGCAGGCTCGTGCTCCTCGTCGCCGCCTCCGCCGCGGTCCTCGGCATGCTCGGCTGGGGCACCCTCCAGCTCATCGACGTCTTCACCGGCGACGGCGACCAGGCCTCGGCGGTCGGATCCAAGGCCGGCTGCGCCACCGGGGCGAGCCCGTCGCCCAGCGCGAGCGGGCCCGACACCGCAGCGGTACCGGAGCCGGGCGCGATCACCGTGAACGTGCTCAACGCCACCACCCGCACCGGCCTCGCCAAGAAGACCGCGGACGAGCTGAAGAAGCGCGGCTTCCGCATCGGTGACGTGGGGAACGCGCCGAAGGAGTACGACAAGAAGGTCAAGGGCGCCGGGATACTGGTCGGCCCGGCCGCCGCCCTCAACACCTCGCTGCCGGTCCTCGCCACCCAGCTCCCGGCCGCCGAATACACCACCGACGCCGCCCGCAAGGGCGCCGCCGTCGACTTGATCATCGGTGACGCCTTCAAGAACCTGGCGTCGAAGCCGGCCGCCGACAAGGCCCTGGCCGCACTGACCGCGCCGGAGCCGGCGGCCACGGCTTCGAAGAAGAGCTGCTGAAGCCTCGCGAGGGCTTGTCCGGCGCCCTCAGGGGGCTTACTCCGGCCCGCCGAGAAGGCTTGCTTCGGGCCCCCGAGAGGGCTTGCTCCGCCTCCTGAGAGGGCTTACTCCGCCGCCCCGTACATCCGGTCTCCCGCGTCGCCGAGGCCCGGGACGATGTAGCCGTGCTCGTTCAGGCGCTCGTCGACCGAGGCGGTCACGACCGTGACCGGGGTGCCGGCCAGGTCGCGCTCCATGACGGCGACGCCCTCCGGGGCGGCCAGCAGCACCACGGCGGTCACGTCGTCCGCGCCGCGCTTGATCAGCTCCTGGATCGCCGCGACCAGGGTGCCGCCGGTGGCCAGCATCGGGTCGAGGACGTACACCTGGCGGCCGGAGAGGTCCTCCGGCATGCGCGTGGCGTAGGTGGAGGCCTCGAGCGTCTCCTCGTTGCGGATCATGCCGAGGAAGCCCACCTCGGCGGTCGGCAGCAGCCGGACCATGCCGTCCAGCATGCCGAGCCCGGCCCGCAGGATCGGCACCACCAGCGGACGCGGGTGGGAGAGCTTCACGCCGGTGGTCCGCGCGACCGGCGTCTGGATGTCGACCTGCTCGGTGCGCACGTCGCGCGTGGCCTCGTAGGCGAGCAGGGTGACCAGCTCGTCGGCGAGACGGCGGAAGGTCGCGGAGTCGGTGCGCTGGTCGCGCAGCGTGGTGAGCTTGTGGGCGACCAGGGGGTGGTCGACGACGTGGAGACGCATGCCCTAACAGTAACCGCGCCCACCGGCCCCTTCCGCTCGTCGCACGGTGGCGTCAAACCCGCCGTCCGGGGGAAAGTGGAGGGACGGACTGGGAGGTGTGCCTGTGCCCGAGCTGCCGGACCTGCCCGCGCCCGACCCGTCGGACGCCGAGTCCCGCCCGGAGAGCGACGCCGAGCGCCGCCGCCGGCGGGCGCGGTTCCTCCGGGAACTCGCCGAGGCCCGGGAACTTCGCGACCGCGTCCAGCCCCGCCGCGCGAAGGCGGCCCGGCTGCGCCACGCGATGCGCATGCGAACGTTCCGCTGGTAGCCGCACCGGTCCGCGCGCAGGTGGGAAGATCCGCGCCGCGTACGGACGTTGTGGGGGTGGGCGTGCGTGGACGGTCTCGAAAGCCGCGTACGATCCGCTGGTGGCGGCAACGAGTCTGCTGGTGAGTCGTTCGCGGACGTGCGATCAAAACAGCCGGACACAGGGAGCCGAAGACGTCCCCTGAACGCCTTGTTTCTGCCACGATTCCGAGTGGGTGGGGCTCGGAGCCCTGAACTCCCCGCCCGAAACCTCCGCCGGGGGGACCCCCAACCGGCACGCCTATGACCAGTGGGAGAGTCACGGTGTACTTCGCCGCACTGCTCGCGCGCACCGAAGACGGGTGGGAAGCGAGCGACACAGAGCTCGACGATGTGGAGACCCTGTCGGATCTGGCCGACCTGGCCCGGGAAGCCTCTCCCGACGAGGACACGGTGCTCGTCCTGATCGAACAGGAGGACGCCTGGTTCGGCGTCGTCCGGGTCGACGGCGAGGACGACCCCCGGATCTACGTCTCGGACGCCGCCGCCGCTGCCCGCAGCAGCTACGGCGAGATCCTGCTCACCGACGAACTGCTCGGCCGGGAGCCCGGCGACGACGACGCCGACCTGGACGCGCTCGACCTCGACGGCACGGAGGACGGCGAGCCGGACGAGGACGCCGACGACGGCGCCGAAGCCGGCGGCTCCACCGAGGCCGTACCGCACGGCCCGGTCGGCGACCCCGGCCTCCTGGAGGACCTGGGGATCGACGCCAAGGAGCTCGGGGCCCTGGAGGGCGACGCGCTCAGCACGATCGCCGACGCCCTCGGTGCCGCGGACGTCCTGGAGGCGGTGCGCTGACCGCCCTCAACGACACCGGCGGCGCACCGGACCCCGCCGACCCGGTGCGCGACCGCTGGCGGGCCGCCATGCGGCTCGCCCTGGACGAGGCGCGGCAGGCCGCCCGGGGCGGAGACGTCCCGGTCGGCGCGGTCGTCCTCGCCCCGGACGCCACGACGGTCCTCGCGACCGGCCACAACGAGCGCGAGGTCACCGGCGACCCGACCGCGCACGCGGAGGTGCTGGCCATCCGCCGGGCCGCCGCGCGGCTCGGCGAGTGGCGCCTCACCGACTGCACCCTGGTGGTCACGCTGGAGCCCTGCACGATGTGCGCGGGCGCCCTCGTGCAGTCCCGGGTGGACCGGGTCGTCTACGGCGCCCGGGACGACAAGGCGGGCGCGGTCGGCTCCCTGTGGGACGTGGTCCGCGACCGCCGGCTGAACCACCGCCCCGAGGTGATCGAGGGCGTCCTCGCCGAGGAGTGCGCCCGGTTGCTCACCGACTTCTTCCGCGCCCGCTGACCCCGTCGAGCCCTCTGCGCTCCCGTGCGCCGGGGCCCCTCGGGAAACGGATTTCAGACCACGGCCCGGCGTGCTGTAAGGTCTCCCTCGGTAGCGTGTCCGAGCGGCCGAAGGAGCTCGCCTCGAAAGCGAGTGTGGCGCAAGTCACCGAGGGTTCAAATCCCTCCGCTACCGCTTGAGAAGGGCCCCGTCGAAAGACGGGGCCCTTCGTGCGATCATGAGCCCGCTCGACGCACAACCGGTGACAGGAGTGACAGGGGAGGCCGCGGTGGCGGTGAACGCCAAGAAGATCGCCGTCTATCTGGTCGTGGTCTTCGTGCTGTACGTGATCATCACGGACCCGGCCAAGGCGGCCGACTACGTCCAGATAGGCTTCGAGGGCATATCGGACGCCGCGGGGGCACTGGGCGACTTCGCGACGTGGGTCGCCAACGGAGGAAAGTCATGATCCGCCATCTGGTCCTGTTCAAGCTGAACGAGGGCGTCGACCGCGACGACCCTCGCGTGATCGAGGGCGTCGAGGCGTTCCGCGCGCTCGACGGCAAGATCCCCGAGATCCGCTTCTGGGAGCTGGGCTGGAACCTCAGCGACCGGCCCATCGCCTACGACTTCGCGATCAACTCGGGCTTCGACGACGCCGACGCGCTGCGCCGGTACGTGGAGCACCCGGAGCACCAGGCGGGCGTGGCGCTCTGGAAGGAGTTCGCCACCTGGGTGATCGCGGACTACGAGTACTGAGCGACTCCGAGCGAGCACCGAGCCACGAGAGCCCCCTCGGCCCCGAGCCCTCCGCCGGAACGGCGGGGGGCTTTTCGGTGCCTTCCATAGGGCCTTTTGCCCCAACTCATCCCCCAACACGGCGTTATGGGGTGCTTGCACACAGTGCACATGTCTTGTGATGCTATGACCGCTTTTGACGGATGAGTTGACCGATGAATGACCGATGAAGAGGTGGCGTTGACCGTGTCGGCCAGTACTGCGCCGCCCCAGGAAGCCGCACCGCGCAGCCGCGGTGCCGACACCCGGGCCCTCACCCAGGTCCTCTTCGCCCAGCTCAAGGAGCTCCAGCCGGGCACGCCGGAGCACGACCGGGTGCGCGGGGCCCTGATCGAGGCCAACCTCCCACTCGTCCGGTACGCCGCCGCCCGCTTCCGCTCCCGCAACGAGCCGATGGAGGACGTCGTCCAGGTCGGCACCATCGGGCTCATCAACGCCATCGACCGCTTCGACCCGGACCGGGGCGTGCAGTTCCCCACCTTCGCGATGCCGACCGTGGTCGGCGAGATCAAGCGCTACTTCCGCGACAACGTGCGCACCGTCCACGTACCGCGCCGGCTGCACGAGCTGTGGGTCCAGGTGAACAGCGCCACCGAGGACCTGACCACCGCCTTCGGACGCACCCCGACGACCGCCGAGATCGCCGAGCGGCTGCGGATCACCGAGGAGGAGGTGCTGTCCTGCATCGAGGCGGGGCGCTCGTACCACGCCACCTCGCTGGAGGCGGCCCAGGAGGGCGACGGACTGCCGGGCCTGCTCGACCGGCTCGGCTACGAGGACCCCGCGCTGGACGGCGTGGAGCACCGCGACCTGGTCCGGCACTTGCTGGTGCAACTGCCGGAACGCGAGCAGCGGATCCTGCTGCTGCGCTACTACAGCAATCTCACCCAGTCGCAGATCAGCGCCGAGCTCGGCGTCTCCCAGATGCATGTCTCCCGGCTGCTCGCCCGCAGCTTCCAGCGGCTGCGGTCGGCGAACCGGATCGAGGTGTGACGCCGTACCGCGCGCGGTACGGGACACCCGTACGGAGCCGTTTGCGCCCCCGGTGAATCGAACCGGCGCACAACCGAAAGCCTGATCCATCGGTCACCGTCGCGAGCGAATCGCTCACCTGGGCGGTTGTCGGTGACATCGCGCCGAAAAGCCGTCAGACCCCTTGTTTCCAGGGCGGATTCGCGTCTTGCATGTCGACATGTCACTACAGCGTGTTGCCGACATGTGACATTCTGCGGGAAGCGCGTTTGCCGGTGCCCCGGCTCCGGTATTCAGGTGGAGGCTGCGTTCCTCGGTGGGAGCGTCCGCCAGACCGTCCCGCGACCCAAAGGGGGTGGCATGTCCGCAGACCAGGGCAGCTCGAAGGTGCTCACGCTCACGAAGAGCGAGGCAGCGACCGTCGAGCCCGACGTGCTCGACGACGTTACGGCCCTCGAGGCCGCGCCGGCCCCGGCCCTCCCGACGGCAGAGGTCCCGGCGCTGCCGGCCGCGGGGGACATCGACACCCGCACCCTGTCCCGCTCCCTGTTCCTGCGGCTCGCCGCACTCGACGAGGACAGCCCCGAGCGCGCCTACGTCCGGGACACCCTGATCGAGCTCAACCTCCCCCTCGTGCGGTACGCGGCGGCCCGGTTCCGCTCGCGCAACGAGCCGATGGAGGACATCGTCCAGGTCGGCACCATCGGCCTGATCAAGGCCATCGACCGGTTCGACTGCGAGCGCGGCGTGGAGTTCCCGACGTTCGCGATGCCGACGGTCGTCGGCGAGATCAAGCGGTTCTTCCGGGACACCTCGTGGTCGGTGCGGGTGCCGAGGCGGCTGCAGGAGCTGCGCCTGGCCCTGACCAAGGCCAGCGACGAGCTCTCCCAGAAGCTGGACCGCTCCCCCACGGTCGGCGAACTCGCCGCCGTACTGGGCGTGTCCGAGGAGGACGTGGTCGACGGCCTCGCGGTCGGCAACGCGTACACCGCCTCCTCCCTCGACTCCCCGGCCCCCGAGGACGACGGCGGCGAGGGCTCCCTGGCCGACCGGCTCGGCTACGAGGACAGCGCCCTGGAGGGCGTCGAGTACCGCGAGTCCCTCAAGCCCCTGCTCGCCAAACTCCCGCCCCGCGAGCGCCGGATCATCATGCTGCGCTTCTTCGCCAACATGACCCAGTCCCAGATCGGCGAGGAGGTCGGCATCTCGCAGATGCACGTCTCCCGGCTGCTGACGCGGACCCTGGCGCAGCTGCGGGAGGGACTGATCTCCGACTGACGGCTTCTCTTCTGACGCCTCGTCAGTCACCATGGCCCGATGCGTCGGGCATCGCTTCGCACGACAACACCTCGAACGACATGGACTCGTGGCCGCCGAGGCGCCGTGATCTGCGCGTCGGCGGCCGTCGTGTGCCTGGGCGCGGTCCTGGGCACGGGCGGCGACGAGGCGGAGGGGCACGTCGCGGTGGGGGCGGCCGGCGGTGGTCCACCGAGTGCGGGCTCGGAGGTGCGGCCGACTGAGAGCGTGCGGCTGGTGCCGCTGGATGAGGGTGGGGCCGGAACCTCTGACAACTCCGAGGAACCAGAGCCAAGTTCGAGCCGGTCGGTGACGGGGGGCGGCCCTGCGAAGCCCGCTCAGGATCAACCCGCTCCGACCGCGAGAGCGGAGGACATCCCTGACAACATCGGTTCTCCGTCGGTGGGTTCACCGGAATCGTCGCCAACTCCCGGTCGTCCGACGCCGACTCCCAGCTCTGTTACGCCTGCCCCGCCTCCCGCGCCCGCCGAGCTGACCGCGAGCATCGTCGCCCGGGACGAGACGGACCGCCGCTGGTGCGAGGAGGTGACCGTCGCCTTCCGGAACACCGGCGGGACGGCGGTGCGCCAGGGCACGGTCACCTTCGGGACGCACATCATCGGCGCACTCGGGATCGACTGGGGGACCGTCGAGTCCACCGAGGAACTCCCGGCGCCGATCGAGGCCGGCGCGCGGAAGGAACGGACCTGGACGGTGTGCGTGGAGGCCTGGCGCGTGCCGCTCGGCATGCACATCGAGACGCGGGACGTGTCCGTCCGGGGGGAATGAGGAGCGCCGAAGGCTACTTCAGCGCCAGCCAGGCGACCGCGGCGACGATCGCGACGGCGACGACGACACCGACGATCAGACCGATACGCGGGCCCGCCGGGGCGGCCGCCTGCCGCTGGGCCTGGGGCGCCTCGTCGACGAACGCGCGGAACATCTGGGTGCTGCCTGCGGGGTCGTGGTTGCCCTGGGGGTTCTGGGTGTTGGCCATGCCCCGAGACCCTAGCGAAGACGCGAGGCCGGCCCAAGGGCGGGGTTGTGAAGACCCGTGCGCACGCCGGTCCGCCCCCGGAAACCCTCCGTAGCCGCGCCCACCTGCGCCTTTACACCCGCCAATACTTGCCTTTGCCAAGTTTTTATGCCCCGCATGCCCGTTTTAGTTTGCCTGCGGCAACCATCCATTCGTATGGTTGCCCTAAGCAACAAAGAACCGGGAGATGCCATATGGCCGAGCAGGCGCAGTACCAGGAGCTGGTGCGTCAGTTCAGTGCCTTCGGGGCCGTGAAGCGGGAGATGGGGCGGATCCTGCCGTCCGACTGCCCCGCCGGCTCCGCCGCCGTGCTGACGCTGCTCGGCCGGCACGGCGACATGCGGATGAGCCGGCTCGCCGAGCTGCTGAGCGTGGACATGTCGGTGACCAGCCGCCATGTCGCCCACCTCGCCGAGCGCGGCTGGATCGAGCGCTCCCCCGACCCGGCGGACAAGCGCTCCCGCATCCTGCGCCTCACCCCGGCCGGCGAGGCCCAGCTGGACGAGCTGTCCGAGCGGACCACCCGGCTGCTCGCCGAGCGGCTGAGCGACTGGACCGATGACGAGGTCGGCCAGCTCACCCGGCTCATGGCCCGGCTGCGGGCGAGCTTCGACGACTGCCGTGCCGTACCGCAGCGGCCGCCGCGGCCTCCCGCACCGCCGGAGGCCGGGGCCGAGGCCCGGCGCACGGCTCCCACCACCCGTACACCCGCATCGACGACGTAAGAAAAGGAAGCCCATGGCAACGACCACACCAGCCGGTGTGCGGGCTCACGCCAAGCACGGGGGAGGCGCCCACGGCGGTCACTCCTCCGGCGGCGCATCCATGTCCCACCGGCAGATCATGGAGGCGCTCTCCGGGCTGCTGCTCGGCATGTTCGCCGCGATCCTGTCCTCCACGATCGTCTCCAACGCCCTGCCGGAGATCATCCAGGACCTCGGCGGCGGACAGAGCGCGTACACCTGGGTCGTCACCGCCGCCCTGCTGTCGATGACCGCCTCGACGCCCCTGTGGGGCAAGCTGGCCGACCTGGTCAGCAAGAAGGCGCTGGTGCAGATAGCCCTGATCATCTACATCGCCGGCTCGGTCGTCGCCGGGTTGTCGCAGAACAGCGGCATGCTGATCGGGGCCCGGGTCATCCAGGGGCTCGGCGCCGGTGGTCTGACCGCGCTCGCCCAGATCATCATGGCCGCGATGATCTCGCCGCGGGAGCGCGGCCGTTACTCCGGCTACCTCGGGGCGACCTTTGCGGTCGCGACGGTCGGCGGTCCGCTGGTCGGCGGTGTCATCACCGACACCGACTGGCTCGGCTGGCGCTGGTGCCTCTACGTCGGGGTGCCGTTCGCGCTGATCGCGCTCGTCGTCCTGCAGAAGACGCTGCACCTGCCGGAGAGCAGGCGCCGGGTGAAGGTCGACTGGGCCGGTGCCTTCTTCATCACCGCCGCCGTGTCGCTGCTGCTCATCTGGGTGACCTTCGCGGACGACAAGTACGACTGGCTGTCCTGGCAGACGTACACCATGGTCGGCGGCGCGGTCCTGCTCGCCCTCGTCTTCGTCTTCGTCGAGACCAGGGCGAGCGAGCCGATCATCCCGCTGCACCTGTTCCGCAACCGCACCATCACGCTGGCCTCGGTCGCCTCGCTGTTCGTCGGTATCGCGATGTTCGCGGGCACCGTGTTCTTCAGCCAGTACTTCCAGCTGGCCCGGGACAAGTCGCCGACGATGTCCGGCGTCATGACGATCCCGATGATCGCGGGCCTGTTCGTCTCCTCCACCGTCTCCGGCCTCATCATCACCAAGACCGGCAAGTGGAAGGCGTGGCTGGTCACCGGCGGTCTCCTGCTGACGGCCGGTCTGGGCCTGCTCGGCACCATGCGCTACGACACCGACTACTGGAAGATCGGCGTCTACATGGCGGTCATGGGTCTCGGCGTCGGCATGATGATGCAGAACCTCGTGCTGTCCACGCAGAACCAGGTCGCCCCGCACGAGCTGGGCGCCGCCAGCTCCGTCGTCACCTTCTTCCGGTCCCTCGGCGGCGCGGTGGGCGTCTCCGCGCTGGGCTCGGTGATGTCGACCCGCATCACCCACTACGCCGAGGACACCATCGGGCAGCTCACCCCCGAGCAGCAGGCCGGTGCCGCCAAGGCGATGGGCTCCGGGCAGCTGCCCGACATGGACCTGCTGCCCGCCCCCATCCGCGACTGGCTGGAGAGCGCCTACGGCCACGGCATCGCCGACGTCTTCCTCTACGTCACCCCGATCGCCTTCATCGCCTTCCTGGTGACCCTGTTCATCAAGGAGGTCCCGCTGCGGACGTCCGGCGCGCTGGCGCAGGCGTCGGAGACCCCGGCTCCGGCCGAGGTGCCCGCCGAGTCCGTCGAGCAGAAGGTCCCGAGCTGGGCCAAGGCCACGGAGCCGGCCGAAGGCGGCATCCCGGTCAGCGGTCACGTCCGCGGCGCCGAGAGCGCGCCCGTCCCGCAGGCCGCGGTCACGCTGATCTCCCTCTCCGGGCGGCAGCTGGGCCGGTCGGTCGCCCAGGCCGACGGCTCCTACGCGCTGGACGCGCCGGGCGCGGGCTCGTACGTGCTGATCGCCTCCGCCGACGGATACCAGCCGCAGGCGTCCACGATCGTGGTGAACGACGAGCCGCTGGCGTACGACATCCTGCTCAGCGGCACCAGCGGACTGAGCGGTGTCGTACGGGCCGCCGAGGGCGCGCTGCCGGTGAAGGACGCGATGGTCGTCGTCACCGATGTGCGCGGTGATCTGCTGGCGAGCGCGGCGACCGGGGAGCAGGGCGAGTTCGGCTTCGCCGAGCTGGTGCCCGGTCCGGTGACGATCGCGGTGAACGCCGCCGGGTTCCGGCCGCGCGCCCTGCCCGTCGAGGTGGGCGGCACCGGGGTCACCCGGGTCGAGATCGACCTCGACGCCGGCGCCCGGGTGCAGGGCGTGGTGCGCGCACCGCACGGTCCCCTCGCGGACGCCCGCGTGACGCTGGTGGACGCGGCGGGCAACGTGGTCGGCTCGGCCACCACCGGGGCGGACGGGGCGTACGCCTTCACCGACCTGGACGGCGGCGAGTACACGGTCATCGCGACCGGCTACCCGCCGGTGGCGACCGCCCTGACGGTCGGCGGCGCCGGCGTCGACGACCACGACATCGAACTCGCCCACCCCGGCGAGTAATCCGGACCCCGGCCCGTGGCGCGCGCTCTGAGCGGAGGTGCGCGCCACGGGCCGGTTCACATCCACAGCACTCGTCTACGCAAGAAAGCTTCGAAGGACACAGGAACATGGGACTGACCGCGAGGATCCGTACCCGGGACGGATGGGCCGTGTCGCACGCGGTCGTCACGCTGACCGACATGACCGGTACGCAGGTGCTGCGGGCCGAGGCGGACGCGGAGGGGGTCGTACGCGACACGACCGCGCTGGCGCCCGGGGCCTACACGGTGATCGTCACGGCGGTGGGATACGCGCCCCACGCGGCCGGCGCGATCGTCACCGCCGGCGGCCGGGTGGACGCCGGCACCGTGACGCTGGCCCGGCAGGGCGGTGGCTCCGAGCTGCCACCGCCGGGACCCTGGACGATCGACCCGGCGCACTCCAGCGTGGCCGCGGTCGCCCAGCACCTGGGGATCTCCAGCGTGCGCGGGCGGTTCACCGAGTTCGGCGGGGCGATCGAAATCGCGCCGGACGACGTCACCACGTCACGGGTGGAGGCGGTCATCCGGGCCGCCTCGATCGACACCGGCAACGGCATGCGCGACACCCATCTGAAGTCGCCGGACTTCCTGGACGTCGAGCGGTTCCCGGAGATCACATACCAGTCGACGGGCCTCTCGGTGGCGGGCCCGGACCGCTGGACGGTGCACGGGGAACTAGGCCTGCACGGTGTCGTACGCCCCGTCGACCTCGACCTCTCCTACCTCGGCACCGGCGCCGATCCGTGGGGCGGGACGCGGGCGGCGTTCCGGGCCACGACCGAGCTGCGCCGCGACGACTTCGCCATGCACTACAACCAGGTGGTGCAGGCGGGCATCACCGCCATCGGGACGACCCTGCGCGTGGAGCTGGACATCCAGGCGGTGCAGGGGGAGTCGCTGCCCCTAGGCTGACGGGCATGGCACCGAACATCGCGACCAACACCCGCGTATCGCTGGACGAGTTGCTGGACTTCGTACGCCCCCGCCACCGCGCCCTGCTGCTCACCCGCCGCGCCGACGGCAGCCCCCAGGCGTCCCCGCTGACCTGCGGCGTCGACGACTCCGGCCGGATCGTGGTCTCCACCTACCCGGAGCGCGCCAAGACCCGCAACGCCAAGCGGGACGCCCGGGTGAGCGTCGTCGTGCTGAGCGACGACTGGAACGGGCCCTGGGTGCAGATCGACGGGACGGCCGAGGTCATCGACGCGCCGGAGTCCGTCGAGCCGCTGGTCGAGTACTACCGGAACATCGCCGGGGAGCACCCCGACTGGGACGAGTACCGGGAGGCGATGGTCAAGCAGGGCAAGTCGATCATCCGGATCACTCCGGAGCGGTGGGGGCCGGTCGCGACGGGGGGCTTCCCGGCGCGGCTGGTGTCCGGGGAGTGATCGGGGGTCACCCCCGCTCCACCATCGCCTCGATGCCCGCGACCAGCAGGTCCAGGGCGTAGTCGAAGTCGCGGTCCAGCATCTCCGCGACCGTGTCGCCGCCGCGGGCCGCCATGAGGTCCTTCGACTCCCGGAGGACCTCGGCGGTCGTCGGGGCCTCGCTCACCGAGCGCATGGCCTGCTGGAAGTACTCGTCCGGGGTCAGTCCCGCGGTCTCGACGCGGGCGTGGAAGTGGCCCTCGATCGTGCCGTAGCCGTACACGAACTGGAAGACCGCCGAGATCGCGCTCGTCAAACGGTGCGTCGGCAGCCCTGTCCTGCGGATGACCCGCTGGACGACACGGGAGAACGCGAGCGAGTTGGGGCCGATGTTCAGGTAGGTCCCGGCCAGCGGCGACAGCCAGGGGTGGCGCACCAGCAGCGACCGGTACTCCGTCGCCAGCGCGCGCAACTGGTCCCGCCAGTCCTCGTCGGCGTCCGGGTCGGGCAGCCGCAGCTCGCCGTAGACGGCGTCCAAGGCGAGTTCGAGCAGGTCGTCCTTGGTGTCGACGTACCAGTACACGGACATGGCCGTCACGTTCAGTTCGGCCGCCAGCCGCCGCATGGAGAACTTCGCCAGGCCCTCCGCGTCCAGCAACCGCACGGTCACCTCGGTGATCCGCTCCCGATCCAGCCCGGACGGCTGCCCACCCCCACGCCGACGACGTCCCTCGTCCTCCAGCCAGACGCTGGCCCTCGCGCCCTGTTCCCCAGCGTCCTTGGCCATGACTCTCCTCACATTCCCACGCAGGTCACGCCAGTCACCCTAGGGGCGCGGGGAACTGCGCGACCAACCACGACGAATCCGCAGCCGCACGACGGTCGTCACCCTCCGAGCTCTCAGGCGCTTTCCCGCTCAGCCCGCCGCAGCAACGCCGCCGCGACGACACCGCCCAGCAACACAGCCGCAGCCCCGACCAACTGACTCACCGACAACCCATCGGAATACGCATCGAGAACCTTCTCCCGCTCCCCGGCGGAGCCAACCGCGGCCAACGCCACCGGCAACGACACCGCCGCGAACCGCGAGTTCAGCACCGCACCCAGCACCGCCACCCCCAGCCCGTTGCCGAACTCCGCCAGCGTCCCGTTGACCCCGGCCCCGACGCCCGCCTTCGCCGGCGGGATGGAGCTCATGATCGCGTGCGCCATCGCGGGGTTGGCGATCGCGGCTCCCACGCCGATCAGCACCAGCCCGAGCAGCATCCCGGCGTACCCGCCCGTGCCGAGCGTCGCGATCGAGACCAGGCCGCCGGACATCAGCACCATGCCCAGCAGGACGGACACCGGCGTGCCGAGCTTGGCGGTCCACTTCGCCGACAGCCCGGAGAAGTTCAGCGCCACGACGGCCAGCGCCAGCGGCGCCGTGCGCAGCCCCGCCTCCAGCGGGCCGTAGCCGAGGACGAACTGGAGATGCTGGGTGAGCAGGAACAGCGCGCCGCCCATCCCGAAGGTGATCAGCACCGCACCGGCGACCGCGCCGGTGAACCGGCGGTTGCGGAAGAAATGCATGTCGAGCATGGGGTACGGGATCCGGTTCTCCCACCAGGCGAACACCGCGAGGACGACGACGGCGACCGCGCCGCCGGCCAGCACCCGCCCGGACGACCAGCCGTGCTCGGGACCGGAGATGATCGCGAAGACCAGAGACGACATACCGATGGTGGAGAGCACCGCGCCGAGCAGGTCCGGCCGGTCCCCCTGAGGGCTCTTGGACTCCGGGACCAGCGCCACCACGGCGGCCAGGCCCAGCCCCGCGACCGGCAGGTTGATCAGGAAGATCGCGCCCCACCAGAAGTGGTCCAGCATGAACCCGCCGACGAGCGGCCCGGTGGCGAAGCCCAGCGCGTTGACCGCGCTCCAGATGCCGATGGCCTTCGGGTGCTCCTCCGGCGCGAAGATCTGCATCGCCACCGCGAGGGTGGTGGTCAGCAGCAGCGCGCCGCCGACGCCCATACCGGCCCGGGCGGCGATCAGCTGGGCGGTGGAGTCGGCGAGTCCGGCGACGAGTGAGCCGATGCCGAACAGGGCCAGGCCGGTGATCAGCATCTTCTTGCGGCCGTAGCGGTCGGCCGCGCTGCCGGCGGTGAGCAGCAGGCCCGACTGGACCAGTGAGTAGGCGTTGATCATCCACTGGATGTCGGAGGTGGCCGCTCCCAGCTCCTCGGTGAGGGACGGGATCGCCACGTTCAGGACGGTGTTGTCGAGCAGCACCGTCAGCTGGGCGAGACAGATGACACCGAGGATCAGCCAGCGCTGCGGGTGGCCGCCCTGGGTGTCGTTCGGGGACTGCACCTGGGAGGTCGAGGACATGTTGTACACCGTATAGTGGCTCCTATACGGTGTACAGCGGTTACTCGGCGGACATCAGCTCTTCGGCTGGGTCAGGTCGTAGAAGGTGGCCGAGCCGACCGTCACCTCCTTGAAGTTCTCCTCGACCCAGGAGCTGATCTGCGAGGAGGTGCCGTCGCCACCGCCGGGGCCCATGCCGCCGCCGGTGCCGCTCGCGATGAAGTAGTGGATCTTGCCGTCCTCGACGTACTGCTTGAACCGGGCCGGCGTGGGGGCCGGGTCGGTGCCGTTGAAGCCGCCGATCGCCATCACCGGCTCGCCCGTGGCCAGCTGGTAGCTCGCGGCGTTCTGCGAGCCGATGGCCGCGGCCGCCCAGGTGTAGTCCCCGGCGTTCGCCTCCAGGAGCTGCTTGGCCTCGTCGGAGACGGAGGCGCCGTTGAGGAGGCCGCCCGTTCCGCCGCCGCCCATACGGCCGCCTTCACCGGTCTGGCCGCCGGGGGTCTGCCCGCCGGGCGTCTGGCCTTGCTGCCCCTGCTGGTTCTGGCCCTGCCGGTTCTGGCCCTGCCGGCCCGGGAAGCCGCCGCCGAAGCCGTCCGTCGGAGGCTGGCCCATGCCGCCGCCCTGCTGGCCGGGCTGCTGACCTTGCTGGTTCTGGCCCTGCTGGTTCTGGCCCCCGCCCGGGAAGCCGCCACCGGGACCGCCGCCCGCACCGGGCCCGCGCCCTCCGCCCATGCCGCCCGCGACCGCCGGACCGGCCGTGACGATCGAGCCGGTGTGGGCCTCACCGAGGGTGGTGAGGCTGTACGCCGCCGGACCGGCCACCCCGGTCACGAGGCCCAGCGCGGCCACCCCGAGCGCCAGCCGCCGGCCCAGCCGGCCGGCGAAGACGAGCCCCAGCGCGGCGACCAGCCCCCCGACGAGAACCGCCCACTTCAGCCACGGGAGGTAGTCGGAGGAGCGGTTGAGCAGGACGTACCCCCACGCCGCGGTGGCCGTCATCGCCGCCGCCAGGGTCAGTGACGCCCACACCCGGCCGCGCTCCTGCCACAGCAGTGCCGCGCCCATGCCGATCAGCGGGGCGATGTAGGGGCCGAGGGCGACGGTGTAGTACTCGTGGAAGATGCCCTGCATGAAGCTGAAGATCACCATGGTGATCAGCAGGGAGCCGCCCCAGAGGAGGAACGTGGCGCGGGTGGCGTCCGTGCGCTTCGCCTTGCGGGTGGCGAAGAGCGCCGCGAGGAGCAGGATCAGCGCCGCCGGGATCAGCCAGGAGATCTGGCCGCCGATGTTGGAGCCGAACATCCGGTCCCAGCCGGTCTCGCCCCAGCCGCCGCCCTGGCCTCCGCCGACGCTGCCGGTCTCCTCGCCGTTGATGCGGCCCAGGCCGTTGTAGCCGAAGGTCAGCTCCAGGAAGGAGTTGTTCTGCGAGCCGCCGATGTACGGCCGCGAGGACGCCGGCCACAGCTCCACGATCGCGACCCACCAGCCGCCCGCGACGACCATCGCGAGACCGGCGAGCAGCACCTGGCCGATGCGCCTGCGCAGCGCGGTCGGTGCCAGGACGACGTAGACGAGCGCGAGCACCGGCAGGATCAGGAACGCCTGGAGGGTCTTGACCAGGAAGGCGAGGCCGACGGCGACGCCCGCCCACACCAGCCACTTCGTCCGCGCCTTCTCCAGGGCGCGCTGGGTGCAGTACACCGCCGTGGCCATCAGCAGGGCCAGCGCCGCGTCGGGGTTGTTGAAGCGGAACATCAGCGCGGCGACCGGCGTCAGCGCGAAGACCGCCATGGTGAGCAGCCCGGCCGGGGCGGAGAAGCGGCGGACGGACGCGTACAGCACACCGGCCGTCGCCACCGCCATCAGCACCTGCGGGAACAGGATCGCGAACGAGTTCAGGCCGAGCAGCCGCACCGACAGGGCCATCGGCCACAGGGCGGCCGGCGGCTTGTCGACGGTGATGGCGTTGCCCGCGTCGAGCGAGCCGAAGAAGAAGGCCTTCCAGGACTGGCTGCCGGCCTGGACGGCCGCGGAGTAGAAGGAGTTGGCGTAGCCGGACGCCGTCAGGTTCCAGGTGTAGAGCGCGCCGATGACGAGCAGCGCGCCGAGGAAGGCCGGGCGGGCCCAGCGGGGGTCCTCGGGGCGGCCGTGCCAGACGCGTCGTACCAAGGACTGCTTCGGGACGTCGGGGGCCGGTGCGGGTGTGGCGACGGGCGGACCATGCGGGGTGGTCTCAGGCGTGGTCGTGGTCATCGGGAGCCCCTTGGATCGGTGTCGTGGTCCGGGAAGACCCAGGCCCGGAAGAGCAGGAAGCGCAGGACCGTCGCCGCGAGGTTGGCGGCGATCAGGACCGCGAGTTCGGTGGAGTGCGCGGGGTCGGAGGTGGCCGCGCCCAGGGCGGCGAGGGAGCCGCTGGTGAGCACGAGGCCGATGGCGAAGACCACCAGGCCCTGCGCCTGATGCCGCACGGCCCCGCCCCGGCCGCGCACCCCGAAGGTCAGGCGCCGGTTGGCGGCCGTGTTGGCGATCGCGGAGACGAGCAGGGCGAGCGCGTTGGCGGTCTGCGAACCGGTGAGGACGCGGAAGCCGCTGTAGAGCAGGAGGTAGAAGAGGGTGGACAGGGCGCCGACGACGCAGAAGCCGAGGAGCTGGCGGGCCAGTCCCTTCGGCACGTCGGCCAGTTCACGGTCGCGCGGGTCGTCGCCGAACGGCCGGGCGAGCCGGTCCAGCGGCAGCGAGCCGGTGGCCAGCGCCTTGCCCACCCGCCAGACGCCCTTCAGGTCGTCGGTGGCGGTCTTCACGATGTGCACGGTCGAGTCGGGGTCGTCGACCCAGTCGACCGGCACCTCGTGGATCCGCAGACCCGCCCGCTCGGCGAGCACCAGCATCTCCGTGTCGAAGAACCAGCCGGTGTCCTCCACCAGCGGCAGCAGCACCTGGGCGACGTCGCGGCGTATGGCCTTGAAGCCGCACTGCGCGTCGGAGAAGCGGGCCTGGAGCGAGCCGCGCAGGATCAGGTTGTACGAGCGGCTGATGAACTCCCGCTTGGCGCCGCGCACCACGCGCGAGCCGCCGGCCAGCCGGGAGCCGATCGCCAGGTCCGAGTGGCCGGAGATCAGCGGGGCGACCAGCGGGAGGAGGGCGTTGAGGTCGGTGGACAGGTCCACGTCCATGTAGGCGAGGACGGGGGCGTCCGAACCCGACCAGACGGTGCGCAGGGCGCGCCCGCGGCCCTTCTGCTCCAGCCGCACCGACCGCACCTGCGGGATGTGGGCCGCGAGCGCGGCGGCGACCCGCGGGGTGCTGTCCGTCGACGCGTTGTCCGCGATGGTGATGCGGAACGCGTACGGGAACGTGCGCGCCAGGTGCTCGTGCAGCCGGAGCACGCACGGCTGGAGGTCCTTCTCCTCGTTGTAGACGGGAATCACCACGTCCAGGACAGGCGTACCGGCGTCCCCGGCCGGGAGGTGCTCCCGCGCCGGCAGGGTGCCGGGAGAAGAGTCGGTTCGCATGGCCCCGACTCTTCTCAACTCCCCTATCCCGGCCGTGTGGTGAGGCTGTGGCGTGCCTGTGCGTGCGGCTGTCCGTCGGTCTCCGGGCTCGGTGACGGGGCGAGCGCGGGCAGGTGGACGGTGAAGACCGTCCGACCGGGCACGCTGTCCACGGTCACCGCGCCGTCGTGCGCGGTCGCCACGGCCTGCACGATGGCCAGGCCGAGCCCGGTCGAGCCGGTGGCGCGGGAGCGCGCCGAGTCGCCACGCGCGAACCGCTCGAAGACATGCGGCAGCAGCTCGGGCGCGATGCCGGGGCCGTCGTCCTCGACGTCGACGCACAGCCACGGGCCGCCGCACCGCACGCGCGCGGTGACCGTCGTACCGGGTGGGGTGTGGTTGCGGGCGTTCCCCAGCAGATTGACGAGGACCTGTTGCAGCCGGGCGGCGTCCGCCGAGACCAGCGCGGGCTCGTCGGGCAGGTCGAGGCGCCAGCTGTGGTCCAGGCCCGCCGCGCGGGCGTCGCTGACGGTGTCCACGACGAGCGGGACCAGGTCGGTCTCCTCGAACTGGAGCGGACGCCCGGCGTCCAGACGGGCGAGCAGCAGCAGATCCTCCACGAGGAGGGTCATCCGGCCCGCCTCGGACTCGATACGGCCCAGGGCGTGCCGGGTGTCGGGGCCGACCGCCTCGCGGCCGCGCCGGGTCAGCTCGGCGTAGCCGCGGATGGAGGCCAGGGGTGTTCTGAGTTCATGGCTGGCGTCCGCGACGAACTGCCGTACCCGCGTCTCGCTCTGCTGGCGGGCGTGCAGGGCGCCGTGGACGTGGTCCAGCATCCGGTTGAGCGCGGCACCGACCCGGCCGACCTCCGTGTGCGGGTCGCACTCCGCCTCCGGCACCCGCTCGTCGAGGTTCACCTCGCCGCTGTGCAGGGGGAGTTCGGAGACCCGGGTGGCGGTGGCGGCGACCCTGCGCAGCGGGCGGGTGGCCATGCCGACGATGACCGCGCCGGCGAGGGAAGCGGCGACCAGGCCCGCGGCGGTGACGCTGACCTCGACGAGGATCAGGGTGTTGACGGTGCCGGTGACGTCGGAGGTGGGGACGGCGACGTAGTAACTGCCGTTGGGGCCGGTCTGGTAGCGCGCGAGGTAGCCGCCGAGGCCCGGGATGTCCACGGAGTGCGCCTCGCGGTCCTGGGGGACCGAGTCGAGCGCGGCCGTCTGGGCCTCGCTCAGCGACTCCCCGTTCGGCTGGGGGATGTTGTTGTCGTTGGCCTTCTTGCCGACCTTGGCGTCCGTGATGGACCCCTTGTCCACCTCGGCGGCGATGGTCCCGATCGGCTGCGGGCCCCGCTCCACGAACTGGGTCAGGTCGATCTTCTCGGGCCGCCCGTCCTGCCGGCCGGGCGGGCCGTCGGCCGTGTCCGCGTCCTGGTCGGGCGGGACGAACCCGTGGGCGGCGCGCGCGGCGACGTCCTTGAGCTGGTTGTCCAGCTGCTCGTACAGATAGGAGCGCAGCGCGAGCGTCGTCACCGTGCCGATCACCGCGCACACCACAGCGATCAGCGCCACGGACGCGACGACGAGCCGCGTCCGCAGGGTGCGTGGCTGCCGTGCCCGTCGCGTCTGCGGACGCGGCCGTCGTCGTCCGGTCACGACGCGGCGGGCTTGATCAGATAGCCGGCGCCGCGCCGGGTGTGGATCATCGGGTCCCGGCCCGCGTCGATCTTCCGCCGCAGGTAGGAGATGTACAGCTCGACGACATTGGCCTGGCCGCCGAAGTCGTAGGACCAGACGCGGTCGAGGATCTGCGCCTTGCTGAGCACGCGCCGCGGGTTGCGCATCAGGAAGCGCAGCAGTTCGAACTCGGTGGCGGTGAGGTGGATGCTGTCCCCGCCGCGGGTGACCTCGTGGCTGTCCTCGTCGAGGGTGAGGTCGCCGACGACCAGCACGGATTCGGAGCGGCGGTCGGCGGCACCGGAGCGGCGGATCAGCCCGCGCAGCCGGGCGACGACCTCCTCCAGGCTGAACGGCTTGGTCACGTAGTCGTCGCCGCCCGCGGTGAGCCCGGCGATACGGTCCTCGACCGCGTCCTTGGCGGTGAGGAAGAGCACCGGCACGTCGGGCAGGTCACGGCGGAGCCGCCCGAGAACGGCCAGGCCGTCCATGTCCGGCAGCATCATGTCGAGGACGACGGCGTCCGGGCGGAACTCCCGCGCGGTCCGCACGGCGCCGTGGCCGTCGCCCGCGGTCCGGATCTGCCATCCCTCGTAGCGCAGGGCCATGGACAGCAGCTCGGTGATCGACAGCTCGTCGTCCACCACCAGCACCCGGACGGGGCTCCCGTCCGGCCTCAGCAGTTCGGTGCGCCCCTGGGGCGAGATCGTGGCCATGCTGAGCACCTTGTCGGGTCCCTCTGAGAGCACCCTTTCGGCAACCTGTGATTTGCCTGAGAAATGCACAGGCCGGGGAGAGGGGGCGCTCAGTTGTCGCACGGGTCGGCTATCGCACGGGGCCGCGCTCGTCCACGTGGAAGGTGGGCGTCCCAAGGAAGACATCGGCCGGGACCTGGCCGGCCTCGCCGTAGGCGATGTTGAAGGTGTCCAGCCAGTACGACCAGTCCTGCATGCCGGCCGCGCTGCTGAACCTGTAGTTGAGCTGCCAGCGCACCCATTCGCCGGGCGCGAGCCGTACGGCGGGCGGGCGACGGGGCCGTGGCGGCAGCCCGAACAGCGGCTCCACGCGGGGCAGCACCCGCAGCCGCCCGTCCCGCTCCCTCAGCTCCACGCCGACGCGTCTCGGCTCCGCCCATCCGTGGCAGGGCGCGAAGTCGTCCCGCTCGTGCATGCGGACGGTGTGGGCGCGGGAGGGGGTGCCGGGCGGCAGGGCGAACCCGACCGGGGCGGCGTTCCGCCGGGCGGCGGCCGGGCCCCCGCGGGACTTTTTGCTCCAGAAGGTCTGCACCCACTGCACGGTGATCTCCACGAGGTCTCCCCTCCTCCCGTCCGGTGTCAGAAGAGCCCGTCCTGCTCATGGGCCGCCGCTTTGCGCAGCTCCCGCACCGGCACCGACAACTCGTCGCCCCCAGCGGACACCAGGTCCCACCCCGTCATCAACCGGGTATCGAGGACGACGACCCCGCCGCTGCCGCCCGTCGCCACATGCAGGTCGGGCCCGGCGGCCGCGACCAGCTCCCCGCTCACGGCGCCGCCGGGCACCAGCTCGGTCACCTCCGCGACGGCGGCGGGCGCGGCGGCGAGACCGAAGGCGGCCACGTGGTCCACGGGCCGGAACGGCCGCGGGGCCAGCGACTCCGGCCAGCCGTCGAGGGCGACCGCGCGGGCGTGCAGCTCGGCCAGCTCCGCGGCCCGCTCGGCCTCCGCCGGGGGCAGCGCGGCGCGCACGGCCCGCTTCTCGGCGTACGGAATCCGGTCCGGCACGCCCAGCGCGGCCCGCAGCAGCTCCTCCGTCCGCCGCGCGGCCATCAGCGGCCCGGCGCCGAGCCAGCTGAAACAGACGGCACCCTGCTCCAGCAGCCGCGCGAAGCCCCGCTCGACGGCGGTGATCCCGACCTTGGCCAGGCCGGGCCCGAACCACGCCAGATAGACGTGATACGGCCGCGGATCGTCCGCGACCGTGTCGGCGGCCACGGAGTGCGCCCGCTCCAGCCGCGCACACTCCTCGCACCGCCCGCCGGTGCTCCGCCCCGGCACCACGGCCCGCACCGGGCAGGCATGCCCCCGTGCGCCCCCACACCTCCGCTCAGCCCCGTCCACCACCCGGAAGGCGATCCGCTTGCCCCAGGTCAGCGCACTACGCGATCCCCCGTCCCACCGAAGGACGGGCCGCCCGTCGGCCCACCGCAGCCCGCTGCACTTCCACATCTGTGCCATCACTCGCGAGCGTAGAGGGACCCACTGACAACGGGCCCGCGGCCGCCGACGGCGATCAAGCCCCACAGGGGCCACCCGCACCCGACGACGATGGCTGTACGGATGGTGCTGGTGGGAACCCACAACGGCCGAAGGCGAAGCCGAGGCCGAGCCCTACACCGGCGGCTGCACCCGGGCAACTCTCCGCAGCATCCCCGGCAGGAAGCGCGCCAGCAGATGCGCCCCCCGCGCCTCGGGGGTCACCGGCACCACCGCCTCATTCCGCACCACCGCCCGCAACACCGCGTCAGCGACCTTCTCCGGCGGATAGTTCCGCAACCCGTACAACCGAACCGCCCGCTTCTGCCGCCGCCGCTCCTCCTCCGCGTCCACGCCCGCGAACCGCGCCGTGGCCGTGATGTTCGTGTTCACCAGCCCGGGGCAGATCGCGCTCACCCCGATCCCCTGCCCCGCCAGCTCCGCCCGCAGACACTCGCTCAGCATCAGCACCGCCGCCTTGGACGTGCTGTACGCGGGCAGCACCTTGGACGGCTGATACGCCGCCGCGGACGCCGTGTTGACGATGTGCCCGCCCTGCCCGCGCTCCGCCATCTGCTTCCCGAACAGCCGGCACCCGTGGATGACGCCCCACAGGTTGACGTCGAGCACCTTCTTCCAGTCCTCCGGCGTGGTGTCGAAGAAGGACCCGGACAGCCCGATCCCGGCGTTGTTCACCAGGACGTCCACCACGCCGTACTCGGCGGCGACCTTCTCCGCGAGCTTCTCCATCTCCTGCTCGTCGGAGACGTCCACCGTCTCCGCCCACGCCGCGGGCGCCCCGAGCAGCCGCGCCATCTCCGCCGTACGGGCCGCCGCCTCCGTGTCCCGGTCGACGGCGATCACCCGCGCGCCCGCCTCCGCGAACGCGTACGCCGTGGCCCGCCCGATTCCGCTGCCCGCGCCGGTGACCAGCACCAGCTGCCCACCGAACCGGTCGGCGTACCGACCGTTCCCGATCGCCGGAGCGGTCCGCCCGCCCTCGACCCCGGTCACGAACTCCGCGATCCACGCGGCCAGCTGGTCGGGCCGCGTCCGCGGCACCCAGTGCCTGGCGGGCAGCGTCCGCCGGGTCAGCTGCGGCGCCCACAGCTCCAGTTCGTCGTACAGCCGCTCGGAGAGGAACACGTCCCCCAGGGGCGTGATCAGCTGCACGGGCGCGTGTGCGTACGCGTCCGCGCGCGGGCGGCGCAGCCGAGCCCGGACGTTGTCGCGGTACAGCCAGGCACCGTGGGCGGCGTCGCCGGGCAGCGAGGAGGTGGGGTAGTCACCGCGCGGTATCTTCTCGGCCCGCTCGAGCATCCGCGGCCAGGCCTTGCCCAGCGGCCCCCGCCAGGCCAGCTCGGGCAGCGCGGGCGTGTGCAGCAGGTAGACGTACCAGGACTTGGCGCCCTGCCCGAGGAGCTGACCGACCCGGCGCGGGGTGGGGCGCTTGAGGCGCTTGCTGATCCAGTGGCCGAAGTGGTCCAGGGACGGCCCGGACATCGAGGTGAACGACGCGATCCGCCCCTCGGTCCGCTTGACCGTGACGAACTCCCAGGACTGCACCGAACCCCAGTCGTGCCCGACCAGATGCACCGGCCGGCCGGGGCTGACCGCGTCGATGACGGCGAGGAAGTCGTCGGTCAGCTTCTCCAGCGTGAACCCGCCCCGCAGCGGCTGCGGCGCCGTGGAACGGCCGTGGCCGCGTACGTCGTAGAGCACCACGTGGAAGCGGTCGGCGAGCCGTTCCGCCACCTCCGACCAGACCTCCTTGCTGTCCGGGTAGCCGTGCACCAGGACGACCGTCGGCTGTCCGGGGTCGCCCAGCTCGGCCACGCACAGCTCGACGCCCCCGGTCCGCACCCAGCGCTCCCGCGCGCCCCTGAGCACCGTCACTTCTCCTCCGTCCAGCGCCGCACGTGCGGCAGATCGTCGTCCAGCCAGAAGGCGCTCTCCTCGGGATCCCGCGAGTCGGTGACGACCAGGATCTCCTCGAACTTCGCGCCGGTGCCCCGGAAGCCGAGATGGGGTTCGACCGCCCACAGGCCCGGCTGCGGCGGGTGGTCGGAGAAGCGGTACGGCGACCACAGCGGCGACCAGCCCTCCCGGTGGCCGTGCAGCGCGTCGGCCGCCAGCCCCTTCAGGGACTGCGTCCCGAACCCGAACAGCCGGGGCGTGAAGCGCCGTTCGCGCACCCGGTCGACCTTGTGCGCGATCACTCCGAAGGGATACGCGCGGTGCCGGTTGGCGTAGCCCTGGCGGACCATGAGGCGGTCGACGTCCTCGTAGATCTCCCGCAGCGAGCGGCGTTCGCGCACCTCGCGCAGGATCAGTTCGCGATGCGCCTCCAGATCGGCCATCAGCTTGTGCTGCACGGGGTTGATGCCGAGGGAGCCGGAGTAGCCGATGTCGGCCGTGTAGCCGCGGTACACGGGGGCCATGTCGAGGATGAACGGCATCCCGGGCTCCAGCCGGCGGTTGGTGGGGAAGAACTGGAGCGGGACGCGGAAGTTCACGAACGCGGTGCGATCGCCGAACCAGGCGAAGGGGAGGTGGAACCAGTCCCGTACGCCCCGCTCGCGCAGCCACTCCCGCTGCATCCGTGCCGCCTCGCGCTCGGTCACGCCCGGCTTCAGCTGGGCGGCCACGGCCTCCGCGCATTCGTACGCCAGCCGTTGGACCTGCCGGAATCCGCTCAGTTCCGCGGACAGTTCGCTTGTCACCGCCGTAGTCATGCGGGGCCCCTTCGACTGCGCTACGCACCCGTAACTTGACCAGAGTGAATCTCGCAGCTTGTTAGAGTCCGCGTCAATAGGCGTGATCCGTAGCTCTGTCCGTAGCTCTCAGGCACGGCATCCCCTACGGGCCCGTACGACTGGAGGCTGAGGCGAAGACGGCTCTGCGGGTGGACGCCGGACATGGTCCGCGTCACTACCTTCGATGTCGTGACTGTGATCGCGACCGAAAGCCTGAGCAAGCGGTTCCCCAGGGTGACCGCGCTTGACCGGCTCTCCGTGGACGTCGGGCCCGGTGTCACCGGACTCGTCGGAGCCAACGGCGCCGGCAAGTCGACACTGATCAAGATCCTGCTGGGTCTGTCCCCGGCCACCGAGGGCCGCGCCGAAGTGCTCGGACTCGACGTCGCCACCAAGGGCGCCGCCATCCGCGAGCGCGTCGGCTACATGCCGGAGCACGACTGCCTGCCGCCCGACGTCTCGGCCACCGAGTTCGTCGTGCACATGGCCCGCATGTCCGGCCTCCCGCCCGCCGCCGCCCGCGAACGCACCGCGGACACCCTGCGCCACGTGGGGCTGTACGAGGAGCGGTACCGCCCGATCGGCGGCTACTCCACGGGCATGAAGCAGCGGGTGAAGCTCGCCCAGGCCCTCGTCCACGACCCCCAGCTGGTCTTCCTGGACGAGCCGACCAACGGCCTGGACCCGGTCGGCCGGGACGACATGCTCGCCCTGATCCGCCGCATCCACACCGACTTCGGCATCTCGGTCCTGGTCACCTCGCACCTGCTGGGCGAACTGGAACGCACCTGCGACCACGTGGTCGTCATCGACGGCGGCAAGCTGCTGCGCTCCAGCTCCACCACGGACTTCACCCAGACCACGACCACCCTCGCGATCGAGGTCACCGACACCGACGAACACCCCGACGGCACCCGCGCGATGCGCGAGGCGCTCCACGCGCGCGGGATCACCGTCGAGCACGGCGGCGGCCTGCCCGGCGCGGGCCACGTCCTGCTGCTCACCGCCCAGGGCGAGGAGACCTACGACCTGGTCCGCGACGTCGTCGCCGACCTCGGCCTCGGCCTGGTCCGCATGGAGCAGCGCCGTCACCACATCTCGGAGGTCTTCCAGGAGACCGGCGACCAGCGGAAGGAGGCCGTGGGCCATGGCAGTTGAGCACCCCGTGACCGCCCCGTCGGGCGACCAGACCCGCATCCACAACATCGGCTACCGCAGCTACGACGGCCCCCGCCTGGGCCGCGCCTACGCCCGCCGCTCGCTGTACTCGCAGTCCCTGCGCGGCGCCTACGGCCTCGGCCGCTCGGCCAAGTCCAAGGTGCTGCCCATGCTGCTGTTCGTGGTGATGTGCCTGCCCGCGGGCATCATGGTCGCCGTGGCCGTCGCCACCAAGGCCAACGACCTGCCGGTCGGCTACACCCGCTACGCGATCCTGCTCCAGGCCGTGATCAGCCTGTACGTCGCCTCGCAGGCCCCGCAGTCGGTCTCCCTCGACCTGCGCTTCAAGACGGTCCCGCTGTACTTCTCCCGGCCCATGGAGACCGCCGACTACGTCCGCGCCAAGTACGCGGCACTGGCCTCGGCGATGTTCCTGCTCACGGCCACCCCGCTGATCGTGCTCTACGCGGGCGCGCTGCTCGCCAAGCTCGACTTCGCCGACCAGACCAAGGGATTCGCACAGGGACTCGTCTCCGTGGCACTGCTCTCGCTGCTCTTCGCGGGGATCGGCCTGGTCATCGCCGCGGTCACCCCGCGCCGCGGCTTCGGCATCGCGGCCGTGATCGCCGTGCTGACCATCTCCTACGGCGCGGTCTCCACCCTCCAGGCCATCGCCTGGTCCCAGGACACCACGGACGCCATCGGCTGGATCGGCCTCTTCTCGCCGATCACCCTCATCGAGGGGGTGCAGTCCGCCTTCCTGGGCGCCACCTCGACGTTCCCGGGCGGCGCCGGGCCCACCGACGCCCAGGGAGCCGTCTACGTCCTCGTCGTCCTCGGCCTCATCGCCGGCTGCTACGGCCTGCTGATGCGCCGCTACCGGAAGGTGGGCCTGTGACCACGCTCAGCATCGACCACGTCTCCCGCTGGTTCGGCAACGTGGTCGCCGTCAACGACATCACCATGACGATCGGCCCCGGCGTCACCGGCCTGCTCGGCCCCAACGGCGCCGGAAAGTCCACCCTCATCAACCTGATGGGCGGCTTCCTCGCCCCGTCCACCGGCACCGTCACCCTCGACGGGCAGCCGGTGTGGCGCAACGAGAAGATCTACCAGCACATCGGCATCGTCCCCGAGCGGGAGGCGATGTACGACTTCCTCACCGGCCGCGAGTTCGTCCTCGCCAACGCCGAACTGCACGGCCTGGGCGCCAAGGCGGCCCAGAAGGCCCTCGCCACGGTCGAGATGGAGTACGCGCAGGACCGCCGGATCGCCACCTACTCCAAGGGCATGCGGCAGCGCGTGAAGATGGCCTCCGCCCTCGTCCACGAGCCCTCGCTGCTGCTGCTCGACGAGCCCTTCAACGGCATGGACCCGCGCCAGCGCATGCAGCTGATGGACCTGCTGCGGCGCATGGGCGACGAGGGCCGCACGGTGCTGTTCTCCTCCCACATCCTCGAAGAGGTCGAGCAACTGGCCTGGCACATCGAGGTCGTGGTCGCCGGGCGGCACGCGGCGAGCGGCGACTTCCGCAAGATCCGCCGCCTGATGACCGACCGCCCGCACCGCTACCTGGTGCGCTCCAGCGACGACCGCGCGCTCGCCGCCGCGCTGATCGCCGACCCGTCGACCGCCGGCATCGAGGTGGACCTCGCCGAGGGCGCGCTGCGCGTCCAGGCCGTCGACTTCGGCCGCTTCACCACCCTGCTGCCCAAGGTGGCCAGGGACCACGGCATCCGGCTGCTGACCGTCTCGCCGTCCGACGAGTCCCTCGAGTCCGTCTTCTCGTATCTGGTCGCGGCGTAGGAGGCCGAAGATGTACGACCCCACCGTCGCCCGGCTCACCTACCGAGCCCTGCTCGGCCGCCGCCGGGCCCTCATCCTCGGCGCGCTGCCGCTGCTGCTGATCGTGATCGCCGTCGCGGTGCGCTTCCTGTCCGGCGCCGACGACCAGACGGCCGTGAACGTCCTCGGCGGCTTCGCGCTCGCCACCATGGTGCCGATCATCGGCGTGATCGCCGGCACCGGCGCGATCGGCCCGGAGATCGACGACGGCTCCGTGGTCTATCTGCTGTCCAAGCCGCTGAAGCGGCCCACGATCATCTACACCAAGCTGATCGTCGCCATCGCCGTGACCATGGTGTTCTCGGCGGTCCCGACGCTCGTCGCGGGCCTGATCCTCAACGGCAACGGCCAGCAGATCGCCGTCGCCTACACGGTCGCCGCGCTGGTCGCCTCCATCGCCTACGCGGCGCTCTTCCTGCTGCTGGGCACGGTCTCCCGGCACGCCGTGGTCTTCGGCCTGGTCTACGCCCTGGTCTGGGAGGCGCTGTTCGGCTCCCTGGTGCCGGGCGCGCGCACGCTGAGCGTCCAGCAGTGGTCGCTGGCGGTCGCCCAGAAGGTGTCCGGCGGCGATCTGATCACCTCCGACGTGGGTCTCACCACGGCGACGGTGCTGCTCGCCGCGGTGACCGTGCTCGCCACCTGGTACGCCGGGCAGAAGCTGCGCTCGCTGACGCTGGCGGGCGAGGAGTAGACGCCGCGCTTACTGACGGGGGCTTCACCCCGGCTCCGGCACACTGGGCGAACAGGGACGACCGGGACGCATCACAGGGAGGACGGGATGGCCGACGACACCTGGGACGACGTCGTCCTGGACGAGGACTTCGTCCGCTCCGCCGAGACGTCCGAGCCGTCCGCACGGGCCCGGATGCTCACCGCACGCTGGCGCCGCGAGGCCCCCGAGCCGCAGCCGTGGCGTTCCGACGAGCCGCCCGCGGGCTGGTTCTTCGGCAAGGCACGCCGACGCAGATGGCGCCGACGCTGAATCGAACGTACGACCGCATTTAATCGGTGGCGCCGAACTCCTCGCCCCGGCACAGTGGTTCTCGTCCCACCACGAGCCGGGAGAGGAGTTCGGCGATGTCCATGCACGGCAGTACGCCGGACTCCCGACAGGGCAGCCGCCGACGGGCTCCGGAGTAGCCGTTACCTCTCCGTCGAGCCCGCCGGACACGGGGAGCTGCCCGGGGGCGGCCGCTTCGAGCACGCGAGCGTAACCCGCTCGCGTGGGCCGCCCCCTCCCGAGCCCAGGGCCTGCCTCCGGACCGGTCCGGCGTCGCGGGCCCTACGCCAGCAGGCGCTCCAGCACCACGGCGATCCCGTCCTCCTCGTTGGAGGACGTCACCTCGTCGGCGACCGCCTTCAGCTCCTCGTGGGCGTTGGCCATGGCCACCCCCCGGGCCGCCCAGCCGAACATCGGGATGTCGTTGGGCATGTCGCCGAAGGCCAGGGTGTCCGCCGCCTTCAGACCGAGCCGCCGCGCCGCCAGGGACAGGCCCGTGGCCTTGGACAGGCCGAGCGGCAGCAGCTCCACGATGCCCTCGCCCGCCATCACGACGGTGACGAAACCGCCGGCCGCGCGCGTGGCGATCTCGGCCAGCTCGTCGTCGCCGAGGGTCGGGTGCTGGATGTAGAGCTTGTTCAGCGGGGCCGTCCACAGGTCGGCCGCGTCCGTGAACGGGGTCGCCGGCAGGGCGCCCTGCACCTCGTAGCCGGGCCCCACCAGCACATCGCCGTCCAGGCCGTCCCGGCTCGCCGCCAGATACAGCGGGCCGACCTCCGCCTCGATCTTGGCCAGCGCCACCCCGGCCAGCTGCCGGTCCAGCGTCACCGAGGTCAGCAGCCGGTGCTCCCCGGCGTGGTAGACCTGCGCGCCCTGGCCGCACACGGCGAGGCCCTGGTACCCCAGGTCGTCGAGGATGTGCCGGGTCCACGGGACCGCACGCCCCGTGACCACGATGTGGGCGGCGCCCACCGCGGTGGCCGCGGCGAGCGCGTCACGGGTGCGCTGCGAGACGGACTCGTCGGAGCGCAGCAGCGTTCCGTCGAGGTCGGTGGCGATCAGCCGGAACGGGATCCCGGTGGCCGTACTCACTTGGCGACCGGCTCCAGGACCTCACGGCCGCCCAGGTACGGACGCAGCACCTCGGGCACGCGCACCGAGCCGTCGGCCTGCTGGTGGTTCTCCAGGATCGCCACGATCGTGCGCGGTACGGCGCACAGGGTGCCGTTGAGCGTGGCCAGCGGCCGGACCTGCTTGCCCTCGCGGACCCGGATCGACAGCCGGCGGGACTGGAACTCGGTGCAGTCCGAGGTCGAGGTCAGCTCGCGGTACTTGCCCTGGGTCGGGATCCACGCCTCGCAGTCGAACTTGCGGGAGGCCGAGGAGCCGAGGTCACCCGAGGCGACGTCGATCACCCGGAACGGCAGCTCCAGGGCGGTCAGCCACTGCTTCTCCCACTCCAGCAGGCGCTGGTGCTCCGCCTGGGAGTCCTCGGGAGCGACGTAGGAGAACATCTCGACCTTGTCGAACTGGTGCACGCGGAAGATGCCGCGCGTGTCCTTGCCGTGCGAGCCGGCCTCGCGGCGGAAGCAGGGCGAGAAGCCCGCGTAGCGCAGCGGGAGGCGGTCGGCCTCGATGATCTCGTCCCTGTGGTACGCGGCGAGGGCCACCTCGGAGGTGCCGACCAGGTACAGGTCGTCGTTCGGGAGGTGGTACACGTCCTGCGCGGCCTGGCCGAGGAAGCCGGTGCCGGCCATCGACTGCGGGCGCACCAGCGCGGGCGTCAGCATCGGCGTGAAGCCCGCCGCCGTGGCCTGCGCCATCGCGGCGTTGACCAGCGCGAGCTCCAGCAGCGCGCCGACGCCGGTGAGGAAGTAGAAGCGGGAGCCGGACACCTTCGCGCCGCGCTCGACGTCGATGGCGCCGAGCCGCTGGCCCAGCTCCAGGTGGTCCTTGGGCTCGAAGCCCTCGGCGGCGAAGTCGCGGATCGTGCCGTGCGTCTCCAGCGTGACGAAGTCCTCCTCGCCGCCGACGGGCACGTCGGGGTGGACGAGGTTGCCGAGCTTGAGCAGCAGCTCCTGGGTCTCGGCGTCGGCCGCGTCGCGCTCGGCGTCGGCGGCCTTGACGTCGGCGGCGAGCTGGCTCGCCTTCTTCAGCAGCTCGGCCTTCTCGTCTCCGGAGGCCTTGGGGATCAGCTTGCCGAGCGACTTCTGCTCGGAGCGCAGCTCGTCGAAGCGGACGCCGGACGACCTGCGCCGCTCGTCGGCAGACAGGAGAGCGTCGACGAGCGCGACGTCCTCTCCACGGGCACGCTGAGAGGCGCGCACACGGTCGGGGTCCTCACGGAGCAGGCGAAGGTCAATCACGCGCTCCAGGCTACCGGTGCGAGGTGACGGCTCACGACCCACTATTCCGCGTCGCGCCTTACGTTCCGTTATGCGTTAATTGCCCCCTGTGCACCGAGGCGTCAATAAAAGGATCTCACTCCCCGGAACGGGGCATGCCGCACGACGCCTCGTTGACCGGATTCCCTTGTGGAGAACGGGACTTGGGGAGCCTTCGTCCACAGGAATCCACAGCCTCGAAGAGTTATCCACAGGCTGTGCGAAAGATCTGTGGATGCCGGAATTGATCATTCCGAATCGGGCGATCGGGACGATGAATTCCTGATCCAAACCGACTCCCGCCCCACTTTCGAGTGGAAATGGGTCGCCCCAAAGGATTGATCGAAGGAAACAGGTGGACGAAGGGTGACCTGTGCGCCTGTGGACGCCCTTGCCGCCTGTAGGGCGATTTGTCGACTAGGTAGCGCTTCGCTGTCGACTTGTCCCCAGGTCGAGAAGCGGACCTGTGGATAACTTCTGTGGATAACGAAAATCAGCAGGTAGGACTGGCTAGAAACGGCCGTCCTGGCAGCGCGCCACCCAGTCCGCCGCCTCCGTGAACGCGTCGTCCGAGGTGCCCTGCCGCGGCGGCAGCACGTCCCCCGGCTGCACATCCGCACGCGGGTACGACCCGAGGAAGCGCACCTGGAGGCAGATCCGCTTCAGCCCCATCAGCGCCTCGGCCACCCGGCGGTCCGAGATATGGCCCTCGGCGTCGATGCAGAAGCAGTAGTTGCCGATGCCGGCGCCGGTGGGACGGGACTGCAGCAGCATCAGGTTGATGCCACGCGAGGCGAACTCGCCCAGCAGATCGCGCAGGGCACCGGGGTGGTCGTCGCGCTGCCACAGCACCACCGTCGTCTTGTCGGCACCGGTCGGCGCCGCGGGCCGGGCCGGACGGCCCACCAGCACGAAGCGGGTCTGGGCGTTCTCCGCGTCGTGGATCTCGGTCTCCAGGGCCTCCAGCCCGTACCGGGCCGCCGCGAACTCACCGGCGAAGGCGGCGTCGTAGCGGCCCTCCTGCACCAGCCGGGCGGCGTCCGCGTTCGAGGCGGCCGACTCCCAGGTGGCGTCCGGCAGATTCGCCTTCAGCCAGTTGCGCACCTGCGGCTGAGCGGCCGGGTGGGCGGAGACCGTCTTGATGTCCGACAGCTTCGTGCCCGGGCGGACCAGCAGCGCGAAGGTGATCGACAGCAGCACCTCGCGGTAGATCATCAGCGGGCGGCCCGCGACCAGCTCGTCGAGCGTGGCGGTGATGCCACCCTCGACGGAGTTCTCGATCGGCACGAACGCCGCCTCGGCCTCGCCGTTGCGCACCGCGTCGAGCGCGGACTGCACGGACACGTACGGGATCAGCTCCCGGGTCGCCGCCTCCGGAAGCGTGCGCAGGGCGACTTCGGTGAAGGTGCCTTCAGGGCCGAGATACGCATAGCTGGCTGGCATGACCTCACCCTAATGGGCCCGTCGAACGGCGGCTCGGACGTCTCACCAAAGCCCCACGCGGGGGTGATCCCGACCTGGTCTCCGGATCATCCCTCCAGCAGCCGCTGTCCCACGTACTCGCCCTCCGCCGCCCCGCCCGGCGCCGCGAACAGCCCGCTCGCCTCGTGCCGGATGAACCGGGACAGGGCGTCACCGCGGTCGAGCTTGCGCTGCACCGGCACGAAGCCGCGCAGCGGATCCGCCTGCCAGCAAATGAACAGCAGCCCCGCGTCGGGCACCCCGTCGCCGTCGATGCCGTCGTGGAAGGAGAAGGGGCGCCGGAGCATCGCCGCGCCGCCGTTCTGGTCCGGCCGGGTGATCCGGGCGTGCGCGTTGATCGGCACGACGAGATTGCCCTCGGCGTCCGTCTTCTCCAGGTCCATCTCGGTGGTCTCGCCACCCCCGGACAGCGGCGCCCCGTCGGACTTGCGGCGCCCGATGACGTCCTCCTGCGCCGTGACCGACAGCTTCTCCCAGTCGTCGAGCAGCATGCGGATCCGGCGTACGACGGCGTAGGAGCCGTTCGCCATCCACGCGGGCTCCCCGCTCTCCGGCACGAAGATCCGCTTCTCGAAGTCGGGCTCGCTCGGCTTCGGATTGCGGGTGCCGTCGATCTGGCCCATCAGATTGCGGGCCGTCATCGGCTGCGCGGTGGCGCCCGGCGAGCGGTTGAAGCCGTTCATCTGCCAGCGCACCCGGGCGGCGGAGCCCGCGTCCTTCTGGATCGCACGCAGCGCGTGGAAGGCGACCAGCGCGTCGTCGGCGCCGATCTGCACCCACAGGTCGCCGTTGCTGCGCGCCTTGTCCAGCCGGTCGGAGGAGAAGTCGGGCAGCGGGTCGAGGGCGACGGGACGTTGCTTCTCCAGGCCCGTACGGCCGAAGAAGCTGTGCCCGAACCCGAAGGTGACCGTGAGGGAGGAGGGCCCTGCGTCACGGGCGATGTCCGTGTCGTCCTGCCGGGCCGGTTCGCCGGCCATCAGCCGCCGGGCCGTCTCCGACCAGCGGCGCAGCAGCGCGGCGGCCTCCTTGCGGCCCGCCCCCGGGGCGAGGTCGAAGGCGACGAGATGGCCCCGGGACTGCATGGGGGTGGTGATGCCGGGCTGATGTTTCCCGTGAAACATCACCTCCCCGGCGCCGAGCGAGGTCAGCGGGGTCGCCTCGGAGGGCGCCGCGGCATAGCCCACGGCGCCGCCCGCCGCGCCGAGCGCCAGCCCGGTGGCGCCGGCGGTGCCGAGCAGCCGGCGGCGGGACAGCGGAGCGGACTGGTCAACGGTCTGGTCAGCCATGGTGTGCGGTTCAGCCGATCTGCGTGTTCTTGTCGACGGTCACCTGGTCGATGTCGGAGGTCCGCACGGTCACAGCGATCTTCCATTCGCCCGCCATGGGGATCTGCACTCCGCTCGCCGACCAGTGTCCGGTGGTGATGTGGTCCGGGACGACGGGCAGCGGCCCGATGTCCTGGGACTCCAGGGTGAAGGCGACCTTCACCTCGGGGATGTCGAAGGCCCGGCCGTTGGGCCGCGTCACATAGACGTGCATGTCGTTGGCACCGACCCGCGCGGGGTCGAGGTCGATGCGGACGACGCCCTTGCCGTCCTCGCCTCCGGTGTCGAACGGCATGTCCAGGGTGACGGTCCCGCTCGCCGTGGCCGACGACGAGGCCGCCGTGGCCGCCTTGGCCTCCTCCTCGGTACGGCCCGGCTCGGTGGACGTCAGCGCGGTGGTGACGGCCAGCAGGACGACCGCGACACCCGCCTCGGCGAGCACCGAGCGGCGCAGACCGAACCGGTTCGGGTCGGCGTCCCGCAGCCGCTTCCGCCGTGCGGCGTCGACGGCGGCGCGCTGCCGCGCGAGCTGGGCGGCACGCTGCGGGTCGGCCTCGGAGGAGGCCTCGGAAGAATCGGCATCGGAGGAAGCCTCGTAGGAAGCCGCACCGGAGGAAGCCTCGGAGGAATCCGCACCGGAGGAAGCCTCGGACGCCTGGGAAGCCTCCGTCCCGGCGCCCCCGGTCCGCGCCGCGACCCGCTCCTTGCGCTGTGCCACCCCCGCCGTCACCGTGTCGGCCAGCCGCCCGGTCCACCGCCGTGAGATCCACGCGACCCCGACGAGCAGCACCACGAGCCCGGCCTTCACGCACAGCAGCTGCCCGTACCGGGTCCCGGTGAGCGCCGACCAGGAGCCGACCTGCCGCCAGGACTGGTAGAGCCCGGTCGCGACCAGGGCGAGCACACTGCCGAAGGCGACCTGGGAGAACCGCCGTACGGCCGTGGCCTCCAGCGGTGTCTCGACGGGTGCCCGGTACAGCGCGACGAGCAGCGTCGCCAGTCCGCCGAGCCAGGCCGCGACCGCCAGCAGATGGACGACGTCGACGGGCATGGCGATCCCGGGCTGCAGCCCGGTGGACGCGTGCTCGGCCATGGCCCAGCTCGCGGCGAGCCCGGCGGCCACGACGACTCCGCCGACGGCGAGCCCGAAGGCCAGGTCCCGGCTCTCCTTCTCGGCCTCGGCACCGTGCTCGGCTTCGGCACCGTGCTCGGCCTCGGCACCGTGCTCGGCTTCGGCACCGTCCTCGCCTTCGTCACCGCCGTCGCCGCCCGCGCCCTCGACCCGCTTGGCGTACGCCCCGAAGAGCACCGCGATGAACAGCGCCGCCGCGGCGAGCAGCAGCAGCCGCGAGACCAGGGCCGCCCCGGTCTTGGTCTGCAGGACCTGCCCGAGCAGATCCAGGTCGAAGACGTCCCCGACCTTCCCGGACGTCGTGTAGGAGCCCCGCAGGAGCAGCAGACCGAGCGTCGCCGCGGTCAGCGTCACCCAGCCGGAGACGACCAGCCGCTGCACGGCCCGTACGCCGGTGCCGCGCGGCCAGCAGGCGAGTACGAACGCGGCACCGCCGACGAGCACGATGAACCCGGCGTACGACGCGTAGCGCCCCACGCCGTACAGGAGGCCGACGACTCCGCCGCCCGCGGTCTGCTCGGACACCGTGACGGTGGTCGCGGAGGGCGCGCCGATGGAGAAGGTGAACGCCCCGGCGACGGGATGGCTGTCCGCCGAGACCACCTGGTAGGACACCGTGTAGGTGCCGTCGGGCAGCCCCGGCCGCAGCTTCACGGCGTAGGTCGTGCCGCTGGTGTTGCCTGCCTCGCCGGTGTCCGCGCGCCCGCCCTTGGGGTCGAGCACCCGCACCGCGTCGTCGGAGAGCGAGACCGCCTCGGAGAAGGTGAGCGAGACCTGCTCGGGCGCCTTGTCGACCACCGCACCCTGCCGGGGGTCGCTGCCGGTGAGCGCGGCGTGCGCGGAGGCCGGCGCGGCACCGGCGAGCAGCGCGCCTGCGACGGCCAGAAGCAGCAGCACCAGGCTCCGGACGCGCGGGGCGATGGTCTGCGTCACGGTGTTCCCTCCCTCAGTGTCCGGACGTGGGACGGTACGTCGCCGGCTTCACGGGCATCTCGACCGTGACCGGGTCGCCTCCGGCGAAGTGCAGTTCGACCTCGACCGTCTCACCCTGCTTCGGCTTGCGCTTCAGCTTCTCGAACATCAGGTGGTTTCCCCCGCTCTCCAGCACGAGTTCGCCGTGTGCGGGCACCTTGACGTCCGTCATCTCCCGCATCGACGAGCCGACGGTCTCGTGCACGGTGACCTCGCCGAGGTCGCTGGTGACCGAGGTCAGCTCGGCCGCCGTACCGCCGTCGTTGGTGATGGTCAGGAAACCGGCCGCCATGGAGTCGGAGACGGGCTGCGGCATGTAGGCGCCGCTGACGGAGAGGTCCGCGCCGGAGTCGCCGGAGTCCGAGCCGGAGCCGCAGCCCGCGAGGACGAGCGCCCCGGCGGTGAGCAGGGCGGCGGCCGTCGCGCGGCGCCTCACGGGGTGCGCGGGCCGCCTCACGGGGTCTCCCCCTTGACCAGCTTGGGCAGGTCCTTGGTGTAGTCGTCCACGTCGGCGTCCTCGCCGTAGAGGACATAGCCCCCGTCGGTCTTCGGCGAGAAGGCGATGACCTGGGTGCCGTGCGTGGAGACGATCTTGCCCTTCTCCTTCACCGGCGGCTCGATGGAGATGCCGAGGGTGCGGGCACCCGCCTGGATCGTGTCGAAGTCGCCGGTCAGCCCGACGACCTGCGGGTCGATGCCCTTCAGCCATGTGCCGAGCGCTTCCGGGGTGTCCCGCTCGGGGTCGGTGGTGACGAACACGACGCGCAGCTCGTCCTGCTCCGCCTTGGGCAGCTGCTTCTTGGCGACGGCGATGTTGCTCATTGTCAGCGGGCACACGTCGGGGCAGTTGGTGTAGCCGAAGTAGATCAGCGTGGGCTTGCCCGCGGTCTCCTTGCGGAGGTCGTAGCTCTTGCCGTGGGTGTCCGTCAGCACCAGATCCGGCTTCTCGAACGGCTGGTCGAGGACGGTGGCGGCCTTGTCGGAACCGGCCTCCTCGGAGACCACGGAGACCGGCGAGCCGGAGCCGTCCTCGCTGCCGCAGGCGGAGAGGGTCAGGGTGGCGGCGGCGAGCAGCGCGGCCGCCGCGAGGGTCTTCTTACGCATGGAGAGATGTCCCAGAGGTGAGTGATCCGGTGGGTGCCGGGGCGTCCCGGCACCCACCGTCGGAAGGGAGAGCCTCAGGCGCCGGTGCGCCGACGGCCGGCCAGAACGCCGTACGCCACCCCGGCGGCGCCCACGACGATGCCGACGATGCCGAGGACCCGGGCGGTGGTGTCGGTGCCGTCGCCGGACTCCTCGGAGGCGGTGGTCTGCGCGGCCGCCTCGGCGTCCTCGGAAGCCTCCTCGGACTCGTCCTTCGCGGCGGAGGCGCCGTGGTGGCCGTCCTCGGCGTCGGACAGGGTCAGCACGGGCGCCGGGCTCTCCGGCTCCTCCTGGCCCTCCTGCGGCACCTCGATCCAGCGGACGACCTCCTTGTTGGAGTACGTCTGGATCGCCTTGAAGACCAGCTCGTCGGCGTCCTCGGGCAGCTGGCCGATGGAGACCGGGAACTTCTGGAGGAAGCCGGGCTCGATGCCGTCGCCCTCGGCCGTCCAGGTGATCTTGGAGACGGCCTCGGTGATCTTCTCGCCGTGCGACTCGATCGGCTTGTCCAGCTTGGCCTTGGTCACCTTGACGTCCCAGCCGTCGACCGGCACCGGCAGCGCCGAGGTCAGCGGGTGGTCGGCCGGGAAGCTGACCTCGAGCTTGGTGGTCGAGGCGTTGTCCCGCTCGTTCGGAACCCGGAAGTCCACGATCGCGTAGCCGCCCTTGGCGGCCGTCCCCTCCGGCTGCACGGTGACGTGCGCGAAGGCGGGCACGGACAGGGCGAGGACGGCCGAGGCGGCGAGGGCGCCGGCGGCGGCGATACGGGAAGCCTTCATGGTGATGAGCACTCCACTTCGAGTGAAAGACCTGGTGAGGAGAAGTACGCGCGCAGGGCGGCGCACCGTCGAAGACGGCTGCGCACGCGCGCGCGTGCCGCGCGACGGCGGCCTCTCTCCGCACCTTGCGTGGAGTGAGGGTCGCGTCGCGTCAGGCGGCGAGAACGAACCCGTCGGCCGGCGGTCCCCGCCGGATCACCGAGTGCAGGAGTGCGAGAGTGCGGGGCCCGGCGCAGGCGGGCGGCGCGGCGCACGGAACGCGCGGACCCGCGTGCGGTGCGGCCGGGAGCCCGGCACACAGGGCGCGCACCAGCGCGAGCGCCCCGCGCAGAGAACGTACGAGCGCCCCCTCGGCGACGACCTCCGCCGACAGTCCGAGGATCCGCAGCAGCGCCAGGTCCCCGCGCCGCAGCAGCCACCCGGCGGCGAGGCCCGCCAGCAGATGGCCGAGCAGCATCGGCAGGGAGGGCAGCAGCGAGGCCGGCGACCCGGCGACGGTGGACAGGGCGTCCGCCGGCTGGTGCGCCAGGTGGGTGCCCGGGTCGATCCGGGCGTCCGCGAGGATGCGCCGCGCCTGGGCGGGGCTGAGGGCCGCGGCGGTGGTGCCGCACACCAGCCGCGCGGCCTGCTGGACCAGCGAGGCGTCGGCGGCCGCGGAGACAGTGTTCGCCGTGGTGTGCTGCCCCAGCCCGAACAGCATGTGCAGGACCGTTTGTCCGCCCGTGAGCAGTGCCGCGATCCCCGGCAGCGAGCGCTCACGCCCGGCGAGCGGCGCCGCGAGGAGCACCGCCCCGAGGAAACCCGCGCCCAGCGTCCACAGCGGCACCGCGGCACAGGACGCGATCGCGTGACCGGCCGCGGCCAGCACGACGCAGACCGCGGCGAAGACCGCGGCCCGCAGAATCCGGAGATCTCCTCCGGAGCGCGCCGAGCGCTGGTGGGGGGCAGACATGGCGGGCTCATCATCCCACTGGCCTTACGGCCGCCATACGGCAGGTCCGCAAAATCGCCGACTGACGCATTCGGCCCCACATACACCGATTGGCGTCGTCAGCACATCCCCCATATGGGCGGCGTCACGCTGACGGAGGGCTTACACGCGGGCGCGCGCGGTAATACGTAACGGTATGTCGAGCCGCGGCCGGCAGGCCGGCGCCCAGGAGGCTGCAGCATGAGCATCTGGTGGTCACTCCATTTGCGGCGCGACGCCGCGAGCGTGCCGCTCGCCCGGCGTCTGCTGCTCGGCACGATGGAGACGGCGGGCGTCGATCCCGAGGTCTCCTACGACCTCTCGGTCGCCCTCACCGAAGCGTGCGCCAACGCCGTCGAACACGGCGGCGGCCGCTCCTCAGGGGCGTACCGGGTCACCGCCTACCTCGACGGCGAGAAATGCCGCATCGAGGTCACCGACTCGGGTCCGGGCTTCGCCCGCTCACCCGCCCGCGCGGCCCGCGTCCCCGCCGACGAGGCGGAACACGGCCGCGGCCTGTGCCTCATCCAGGAACTGGCCGACCACGTCCACTTCACCAACAGGCCGGGCCGGGGCGGCGCGGTGGTGAGCTTCGACAAGATCCTCAAGTGGCGCGACAACGCCCCGCTCATGACAGCGTCCTAGCTCCGAACGCCGGGGCGTGGACCCACCCCAGGGGCGCGGGGCTGTGCCGATGTGCGGCTCCGCCGCGTGGGCGCGACCAGCCACAACGCACCCGCACCCCGCAACGAAGGCCGGGCACCCCCTCGGCACCCGGCCCTCAAACCGGCCTCATCCCTTCAGCGAGGCCATCCACGACTCGACCTCATCCGACCGCCGAGGAAGAGCCTCGCTCAGATTCCGGTTCCCGTCCTCCGTCACGAGGATGTCGTCCTCGATCCGCACACCGATCCCCCGGTACTCCTCCGGCACGGTCAGATCGTCGGCCTGGAAGTACAGCCCCGGCTCCACCGTCAGGCACATCCCCGGCTCCAGGACACCCTCGACATACGTCTCGGTCCGCGCGGCGGCGCAGTCGTGGACGTCCATGCCGAGCATGTGCCCCGTGCCGTGCAGCGTCCAGCGCCGCTGCAGCCCCAGCTCCAGCACCCGCTCGACCGGCCCCTCGACGAGCCCCCACTCGACCAGCTTCTCGGCCAGCACCCGCTGCGCGGCGTCGTGGAAGTCGCGGTACTTCGCCCCCGGCTTCACGGCCGCGATCCCGGCCTCCTGCGCCTCGTACACGGCGTCGTAGATCTTCTTCTGGATCTCGGTGAACCGGCCGTTGACGGGCAGCGTCCGCGTGACGTCGGCGGTGTAGTACGTGTGGGTCTCCACACCGGCGTCGAGCAGCAGCAGGTCGCCGGAGCGCACGGGCCCGTCGTTGCGCACCCAGTGCAGCGTGCAGGCGTGCGGGCCGGCGGCGGCGATGGTGCCGTAGCCGACGTCGTTGCCCTCCACGCGCGCGCGGAGGAAGAACGTGCCCTCGATGTACCGCTCGCTGGTCGCCTGGGCCTTGTCGAGGACCTTCACCACGTCCTCGAAGCCGCGCACGGTCGAGTCGACGGCCTTCTGCAGCTCGCCGACCTCGAAGTCGTCCTTGACCAGTCGCATCTCGGAGAGGAAGACCCGCAGCTCCTCGTCGCGCTCGGCGGTGACCTTGTCGGTCAGGGCCGCCTCGACGCCGGCGTCGTAGCCGCGCACGACACGCACCGGGCCGGTGGCCTCACGCAGCTTGTCGTTGAGCTCGCGCACATCGGAGGCGGGGATGCCGTACAGCTGCTCCGCCTCGGTCAGGGAGTGCCGGCGGCCGACCCACAGCTCACCCTGGCCGTCCAGCCAGAACTCGCCGTTCTCGCGGTTGGAGCGGGGCAGGAGATAGATGGTCGCCTTGTGGCCGTTCTCGACCGGCTCCAGCACCAGGACGCCGTCCTCGGTCTGGTTGCCGGTGAGGTACGCGTACTCGACCGACGCGCGGAAGGCGTAGTCCGTGTCGTTCGAGCGGGTCTTCAGGTTGCCGGCGGGGATCACCAGGCGCTCACCCGGGAAGCGGGCGGACAGCGCGGCGCGGCGTGCGGCGGTCTCGGCGGCCTGGGCGATGGGCCGCAGGTCGTGCAGCTCGGTGTCGGCCCAGCCGGACCGCATGTTCTCGGCAAGCTCGTCGGACACGCCCGGGTACAGTCCGTTCTTCCGCTGCTTGATCGGCTCTTCCTCGGCGTTCTCCGGCCCCGCTGCGGTAGCAGCATCTTCGTTGGCGTCCGGGAGCTCCTCGGCCACGGTCATCCTCCTAGGTACGGCACTGGACCCCCACCATCGTACGGTCGCACGGGAAGGGGCCCAGGGCCGAAGGACCTGTTACCGATCGCTCACTCGAACCGGGCGGCGAGCAGCACCACGTCCTCTTCACTGTCCGCCTCGTCCAGCCCGTCGGGCAGGACCGCGCGCAGCACGTGGTCGACGACCGCCTCGGGGTCGCGCCGCTTGCTGCGGGACAGGCCGGCGGCGGCCGCGTGCAGGCGGGCGAAGGCGCGGTCCACGGGGTCGCCGGTGCGGTGCAGCAGGCCGTCGGTGTACAGCAGAACCGTCTCTCCGGGTTCGGCGTGCAGCTCCACGCTGGGCGCCTCCCAGCAGGCGAGCATGCCGAGCGGGGCGGAGACGGAGGTCTCCACGAACTCGGTGCGCCGCGCGCCGATCAGCAGCGGCGGGGTGTGCCCCGCCCCGGCCAGGGTGATCTTCCGCAGCGCGGGCTCGCAGAAGGCGAACAGCGCGGTGGCGGAGCGGGCCGGTTCGGTCAGCCGGAGCAGCAGCTCCAGGTCGGACAGGACGGCGACCGGGTCCTCGCCCTCCATCACGGCGTACGCCCGCAGGGAAGCCCGCAGCCGGCCCATCGCGGCGATCGCGCTGGGACCCGACCCGGTCACCGAGCCGACGGCGAGCCCGAGGGCCGCGTCCGGCAGCGGCAGCGCGTCGTACCAGTCGCCGCCCCCGCGCGGGCCGCTGCGGTGCCGCACGGCGAGCTGCACACCGGCGACCCGGGGCAGCCGGGAGGGGAGCAGTTCCTCGGCGATCGTCGTCATGCACGCGCGCGTGCGCTCGACTTCGAGCAGCCGGGCGAGGTGTTCGGTGGCGTAGCGGGCGTACAGACCGACGAGGTGACGCTGCCGTTCGACGGGCTCGGCGGGCTCGTCGTACAGCCATACGACGGCGCCGAGCCGGCCGGCGGTCTCGGTGGACAGGGGGACGGCGTAGCTGGCGGCGTAGCCGAGGCGGCGCGCCACCTCGCGGTGGCGGGGGTCGAGCCCGTCCTCGGCGAACAGATCGGGGTGGACGCTCTCGGTGACGCCGCCGGGCCGTCCGGCGGGGGCGGCGGGCCCGTCGAGGAGATCGCCGTACGGCAGCGCGGCGCGCGGGACGGTCTCGAGATGACCGAGATCCGACGGGCCGAGGCCCAGGCCGACGGTGCTGCGGGGGTCCAGGCCGTCGGCGGGTTCCAGGACGACGAGTCCGCGCCGGGCGCCCACCAGGGCGGCCCCGGCGCGCAGCAGTTCGTGGAGCGCGTCGTGGAGGGAGTCGGTGCGGGCCAGGCGTTCGGTGAGTTCGTGGAGGGTCGTGAGATCCGAGACCCAGCCGGCGAGCCGGTCCTGGAGAAGAGCCCCGGCAGCGGGGACGCCCGAGGCCAGGGACGCGGACGCGACAGTGTGTGCGGGGGCTGGAACCGTTGGATCGATTCCGGCCACTTTCGGAGGGTGCGGGGCGTTCATGGCGTCCGGCTTTCCGACCGGTGCGGATTGCTCCAAAGCATCGCAAACCCCCATGTCAATCTGCGCCGCTGGCAATGTCTCCACATGTACACGCAGTCATGAGGAGATGTCCAGCATTGTCCTGGTGGGATTACTGGTGTCCGTGGGACTTCTGGGATCGGGAGACGGTTCTCTTACGGAAAGGCAAAGTTGGCTTAAAACTGCCCCGTGTAACCGCATATTGCGGTCGACTGGGCTTGCTCGACGGAGCGTCACAGCGGTCGTGATGGGTACGTACTCGGTGAAGGCCAGGGGTGGTTGGGAGCCGCCCGGAACCTGGCGACGGACCCGGGCGTCCTATCCACCGACGACCGTGCCCCATCCTCCCGTGGCGGCGGCGGAGAGAAATACGCGAGACGGCGAAACGCCACACTTCGCCACCCCACGCCACGCCCATGCTTGTGAAAGACGCACCGGGCGGAGGCAGCCAACGCTCGGCCCAGAGGGGTTCCCCGTGCTTCGACACAGGGGTGTGATGCGCCAGCAGGTACGCACAGTGAAGTGATCGACACATGATGTGATGTGGACCACGGTGTTGCCAGGCGTGCAACGGAAAGGAACGAGCGCTCATGCGCGAGATCCTCGGAAGGCGACGCAGGCTCCTGTCCAGGCGGAACGGCGGGAGGCGTGAGGTGATCGACGCGGCCCTGACCTTCGCGACGGAATGGCAGTGGCCCGTACTCCCGGGCGTGGCGGCCACCACGCAGGGGCACGCCCGCTGCGACTGCCCGGACCCGGAGTGCCCGGTGCCCGGCGCCCACCCCTTCGACCCCGGCCTGCTCGCGGCCACCACCGACGCGCGCATGGTGCGCTGGTGGTGGACCAACCGCCCGGCTGCACCGATCATCCTGGCCACCGGAGGCAAGGCCCCGTGCGCGGTCAGCCTGCCGGCCCCCGCCGCCGCCCGCGCCCTGGCCGCCCTGGACCGCCAGGGCATGCGCCTCGGCCCGGTCATCGCCTCACCGACCCGCTGGGCCGTGCTCGTCCGGCCGTACTCCATGGAACAGCTGGGCGAACTGCTGTACGCCAAGGACTTCGTCCCCGGCTCGCTCCGCTTCCACAGCGAGGGCGGCTATCTCGCACTTCCCCCCTCCGAGACCGGCCAGGGGCAGATCCGCTGGGAGCGCGCCCCGCTGCCCGGCTCGGCCGCCCCCTGGGTGCCGGACGTGGAGGCCGTGGTGGACGCCGTGGTCGACGCCCTCACTCGTACGGGTGTGAGCGCGCCCGAGTTCTAGGGGTGTCGGGCGCGCGCGGACCGGTCGACCGGCCGGGGTCGTTATCGTCCCGTCCATGCTGCGTCACTCTGGGGGCCACGGATCCGGCATGCCCGGGCGCCACGCATTCCGAACGCCGCGCTGCGGCGGGCCCGGCGTCCGAAGGATCCGTCTGCTCGCGCTGGCGGGCGCGGTGGTGTGCGCGGTGGCGCTGCCGCTGGCCGTCGCCTCGGCGGGGTCGGTGGGTTCGCGGGATTCCGTGCGCTTGGCGGACTCCGTGAGTTCCGTCGGCGATCGGGAGCTTGTCGACGTACGGGGCCCCGCCGGCCGGGATACCGAAGGGTCCGGTTCGGTCGGCTCCGTCGCGGAGGGCGCCGAGGACGCCGCCGAGCCCGGTGCCCGGCGCTCCCCCTTCCTGCTCGATCTCGGACTGTCCACCGCCGCCCGCTGCGGCCCCGAACTCACCGCGCCCGACGGCATCGAGGCGCAGACCTGCGTACTGACACAGGGCGAGGCGACCTGGGCGCGCACCTACTACCGCAACGCCACCGGCCGCGCCCTCGACGCCATGCTGACCCTGATGGGACCCGGTGACCGTACGGTGCAGATCCGCTGTGCGGTGGGCGCCGGGGACGAGCCGGCGAGCTGTGAGACGCCGCGGGAGGCCGGGCGGGGCCAGGCGGCGGAGTACACGGCGGTCGCGGAGTTCGCGGAGCGGGGCGGCCGGGGACCGCTGCTGCTGCGGGTCGGCAGCAACTCGGGGACCGTCACGGACAGTTGAGGCGCGGCGGCATCCGCACGCGGGGCAGAAAAGACCCGGTTGCTGGCGACGGGGGATGCACCAGCAACCGGGCTACTGGAACGGTAACAAGAGATCGGCTGTTCGCAAATTCGATCTCAGGTTTCCGTCGGCTATTCGGACACCGACTCGCCTTGCTCCGGCGGGAGTTGTGACCCGAGTCACCCGTGGGCACGGGGGCCGGTTCGACTGACCGGTCGGTCAACCGGACCCGTGCCCACGGGGTGCGTCAGCTGAGCGTGACCTGGCGGTTGGTCAGGCCGCCGCGCGCGCGGCGCTCGTCGGGGGTGAGCGGTGCGTCGGTGGCGAGGGCGGCGGCCAGACGCTCGGCGAACTCGGCCGCGGGCTTCTCGATGTCCTCGGCGGAGACCCCGCTCGGCAGGTCCCAGACCGGGACCGTGAGCCCGTGAGCGCGGAAGGAGCCCACCAGGCGGGTGCCCTCGCCGAGGCCGGAGCGGCCCGCGGCGTGCAGCCGCGCGAGGGCGTCCAGAAGCTGCTCCTCGGGGTGCGGCATGACCCAGCGCAGGTGGTTCTTCTCCGGGGTCTCGCACCAGTAGGCGGCGTCGACGCCGGTCAGCTTGACGGTCGGGATGGCGGCGGCGTTCGCCCGCTCCAGGGAAGCGGTCACCTCCGGGGTGGCGTTCTGCGCGTCCGGGACCCAGAACTCGAAGCCGCTGTGCACCACCGGCTCGAACGTGCCCTCGGGGTCGAGCAGGTCCTGGAGCCGCGGTCCGTCGGCCGGCGCGCGGCGGCCCTGGACGGGGGTGCCGGGCTTGGCCTGAAGAGCGCGCTGGAGGGTGTCGGCGAGGTCGCGGCTGATGTCGCCGGACGCCGTGTCGTTCTGCAGGCCCAGCAGAACCGAGCCGTCCTCCCGGCGCAGGGCGGGCCAGGCCATCGGCAGGACCGTGGCCAGGGTGACCGACGGGACGCCCTCGGGCAGGCCGCCCTTCAGCGTCAGCTCGGCGGTGGCGGCCGGCACCAGCTCGCGCAGGGCCACCCAGTCGCACTCGCCCGGCAGGCCCTCGAACGGGCGCTGCACCAGCTCGGTCACGGCCTGGGCGGCGGCCCGGCCGTGGCACGCCTTGTAACGGCGGCCGCTGCCACAGGGGCAGGGCTCGCGGGCTCCGACGACCGGGATCTCACCGTCGGTGATCTGCGGCCGCTTGGCCTTCGTCTGGGGTCGCTTCTTGGCCATGGTGAGTGTCTCCCGGTGACGGCTCGTCTCGTCGTACGGCGGGAGCCTAGCCGTTTGCGCCATGGCCGACGGGACCCTGTGGACAACGCCCGTGTTGCGGCGACCCGGGCGGCGGTGAGCGGACCCCCGAGCAGCGGAGCAGGGAGGTCCGCCCTCGGCGGAGCCACCACGCTCCGTCAGTCCAGGTCGTCGAAAGCGTCCGCGAAGTCCAGTTCCGGCATGGCGGCCACCGAGGGGGCTGCGACGCGCGTAGCGAAATCGTCGCGGCGCCGCCCGGCATCCGGATCATGGACGTCCTCGTGGACCACGACCCATACGGTGACCTCGCCGCGGACGTCGTCGCGGACCCCCCAGTCGTCGGCCAGGGCTGTGATGATGTTGAGCCCGCGGCCCCCGTGCGCGGTGACCGACGGGGTGGCCGGGGCCGGGCGGGTCGGGCCGCCGCCGTCCGTCACCTCGACGACCAGCCGGCCGCTCGGGTCCACGCGCCAGGCGGCCCGTACGTCGCCGTCCCCGGCGAGCGCGTCGCCCAGGGGCCGGCCGTGTTTGCACGCGTTGCTCAGTAGTTCGGACAGGATCAGTACGGCGTCGTCGATGACCGATTCCGCCACGCCACCTCTGCGCAACTGCTCACGCATCCGGTGTCTTGCTGCCCCCACGCCCGCAGGGCCATGGGGTACGGCCATGCTCGACGACGTGGGCACCTCCTGTGCCACCACCAACGCCACCCCCGAGACCTCCTTCGCCCCACGCCACGGTGTGGATGCCCCTTTGGCCTGTACCGGAAACCGGCCGATCCCTGTCCGGTGACGCATTCGCAACGATCGAATACGGATCGAACGCGCCGGAGCACTCCCTGTGACAGCCCTGGTGGGAGATCCCTCACAAGATCGACGAGTGGCGTATTCCGGGCCATTTCGGTCAGTCCGGTCAGTCTGGTCGTTCCGGCCAGTGGGTCAGTCCGGCCAGTCAGTCAGTCCTGCCACTCCGGCCCGTCCGGTCAGCGGCCGAGCCGGCGCAGCACCGCGCGGGGACGGTTGGTGATGATGGCGTCCACGCCCAGACCGACACAGAGGTCGATGTCCTCCGGCTCGTCCACGGTCCAGACGTGCACCTGGTGCCCGGCCCGCCGCAGCCGCTCGACGTAGACCGGGTGGTTGCGCACGATACGGATCGACGGGCCGGCGATGCCCACCCCCGCGGGCAGCCGCCCGTCGCGCAGCCGGGGCGAGACGAACTGCATCAGATAGACCGTGGGAAGCGCCGGAGAGGCGGCTCGCACGCGGTGCAGCGAACGCGCCGAGAAGCTCATGATCCGCACCGGGGACTCCTCCGAGGTGGCCGGGGAGTCCAGACCGAACCGCTTCAGCAGCATCAGCAGCCGCTCCTCGACCTGCCCCGCCCACCGCGTGGGGTGCTTGGTCTCGATGGCCAGCTCCACCCGGCGCCCGGCGTCGGCGACCAGCTCCAGCAGCCGCTCCAGGGTGAGCACCGAGGTGTCCGCGGGGTCCTCGGGGCGGTGCTCCCAGTCCGGATCCTCGGTGCGCGCGCGGCCGGCCGCGGTCTTCTTCCAGGAGCCGAAGTCCAGCGCGGCGAGGTCGGCGAGCTCCAGGGCGGAGACCGCTCCGCGCCCGTTCGACGTACGGTTGACCCTGCGGTCGTGCACACAGACCAGGTGGCCGTCCGCGGTCAGCCGGACATCGCATTCGAGGGCGTCGGCGCCGTCCTCGATCGCCTTCCGGTACGCGGCCAGGGTGTGCTCCGGGGCCTCTTCGGAGGCTCCGCGGTGGGCGACGACTTGGATCCGGTGCTGCCGTGCGGGGGTCACCGCGCCATCGTGCCACCGGGACGGGGTAACCGTGGATCGACGGAGCCTGCAGGGGCGCCCGAGATGCGGCACTTAAGGCTGATAGATCCTATATAAAGAGTGACCGCGGACCCACAGGCACGGCTTATGGTGCCCTGACGGCCCGTGGGAAAAGCTGACGGCATACAAAAACACCGGCACAGCTGCGTGACCGAGGATCGAGGAGAAGAGCTGTGAGCACCGAGAACGAGGGCACTGCGGTCCCCCCGGCCCCGTCCGCGCCTCCGGCGCCGGTGGACACCCCCGCAGCCTCCCCGCAGGCGGACACGCCCACGCCCCCGAACCCGCCCACGTCACCCGAACAGCCCCCGGCGCACACCCCCGCCGCGGCCGCCGCCCCCCAGGGCAGCGCATCGCAGCCGAGCGGCTCCCCGTACGGCCCGACCACCGGTGGCTCCGGATCGGCTCCCGACAGCAGCTGGCCGCCCCCGCCGCCGCCCGGCGGCCCGGTGCACAGCCCCGCCGCCCCGGTGTACGGCGCCGACGGCCCCGGTGGCGCCGGGCCGGCCGCCCCCTGGGGAGCGGCGTACCAGCAGCCCCAGGAGCCCAAGCCGAAGCGCGGGCGCGGCGGCCTGCTCGCCGGGATCCTGGTGGCCGCCCTGGTCGCGGGCGGTCTGGGCGGCGGCCTCGGCTACACGCTGGCCAAGAACGAGGACAGCTCCAGCTCCACCACCGTCTCCGCCTCCGACGGCGGCGGCGACTTCAAGCGCGACCCGGGCACGATCGCGGCCGTGGCCGCCAAGGCACTGCCCAGCACGGTCACCATCGAGGCGGAGTCCAGCAGCGGCGAGGGCGGCACCGGCACCGGGTTCGTCTTCGACACCGAGGGTCACATCGTCACCAACAACCACGTCGTCGCGGACGCGGTCGACGGCGGCAGGCTCACGGCGACGTTCCCGAGCGGCAAGAAGTACGACGCCGAGGTCGTCGGCAACGCGCAGGGCTACGACGTGGCGGTCATCAAGCTCAAGAACGCCCCCTCGGGCCTCAAGCCGCTCACCCTGGGCAACTCCGACAAGGTCGCCGTCGGCGACTCCACGATCGCCATCGGCGCCCCCTTCGGCCTGTCCAACACGGTGACCACGGGCATCATCAGCGCCAAGAACCGCCCGGTGGCCTCCAGCGACGGCACCGGCAGCCAGGCCTCCTACATGAGCGCCCTCCAGACCGACGCCTCGATCAACCCCGGCAACTCCGGCGGCCCGCTGCTGGACGCCAAGGGCAACGTCATCGGCATCAACTCCGCGATCCAGTCCGCCGGCAACGGCCTGGGCGGCACCAGCCAGTCCGGCTCGATCGGCCTCGGCTTCGCCATCCCGATCAACCAGGCCAAGTACGTCGCCCAGGAACTGATCGAGAACGGCAAGCCGGTGTACGCCAAGATCGGCGCCTCCGTCTCCCTGGAGGACACCACCGACGGCGCCAAGATCACCGACACCGGCGCCGGCGGCTCCGAGCCGGTCGAGCCGGGCGGCCCCGCCGACAAGGCCGGCCTCAAGCCCGGCGACGTCATCACCAAGCTCGACGACACGGTGATCGACAGCGGCCCCACCCTGATCGGCGAGATCTGGACCCACAAGCCCGGCGACAGGGTCACGGTCACCTACGAACGCGACGGCAAGACCCGCACGGTCGAACTGACCCTGGGCTCCCGCGTGGGCGACAGCTGACCTCCCCCACGGCGAATCTCTCCCACGCGCGCGCGTGCCAACCCGTTACTCTTGTCCCGCGCCGCCGGTCACCCCGCGGCGCGGGGTGGGTTGCCCGAGCGGCCTAAGGGAACGGTCTTGAAAACCGTCGTGGCGCAAGCCACCGTGGGTTCAAATCCCACACCCACCGCAGGTGTCCGAAGGGGCGCTCCGTTTCGGGGCGCCCCTTCGGCGTTCCCCCGCTTCCCTCAGCGGCGCTTCTTCCGGGATCGGCGCTGCCCTGTTTTGCGAGGTCCGCGGAGTCTGTAGGCCTCGAAGGGCTTTCCCGCGGCCGTGAGGGTCTGCACCAGGGTGTCGGTGATCTCCTGGGTGAGGGGGTGATCGCCACCCAGGGTGCGGTGGCTTCGGTCGAGGGTGTCCTTGAGGAGCCGCTCGGCCGCGGGGAGCTGCAGGAGGTTGGTCAGGGCGATGGCGAGGTTCCTGGCGGAGTGCAGGGTGTCGGGATGGTCCTCGCCCAGGACGCGACGGCGGCGTTCGAAGACGTCCTCGTGCATGCGGCGGGCCTCGGCGAACTTCTTGAGGCAGCTCAGGGCGGAGGCCAGATTGCTCGCCGACGCGAGGGTGAAGGGGTGATCCTCGCCCAGGACACGACGGAGCCGCTCGACGGTGTCCTCGAGCATGCGGCGGGCCTCGGCGTGCTTCTTCAGGCGGCTCAGCGCGGAGGCCAGGTTGGTGGCCGAGGTGAGGGTGTCGGGATGGTCCTCGCCCAGGACACGACGGCGGCGTTCGAGGGTGTCCTCGTCCATGGCGCGGGCCGCGGCGTACTCCCCGAAGGCGTCCACGATGGCGGAGACGTTGCCGGCCGAGGTGAGGGTGTCGGGATGGTCCTCGCCCAGGACACGACGACGGCGTTCGAGGGTGTCCTCATGGATGCGGCGAGCCTCGTCGTACTGTCCGAGGTCGTGCAGCGTGACGGCGAAGTCGTTGGCGGAGTGCAGGGTGTCGGGGTGGTCCTCGCCCAGGACGCGACGGCGGCGTTCGAGGGTGTCCGCTTGTAACGCACGCGCCTTCAGGTGATCGCCGAGGTCGGATGTGGCGTGGCCCAGGTACTGCGCGATGGCGAGAGTGTCGGGGTGGTCCTCGCCAAGGGTGGCGGCCCAGGTCGAGTGGAGGGTGTCGCTCATCTCGCGGGCTGCGCGCGCCTGACCGCAGTTGAGGAGGTAGCGGGTCGCGCGGAGAAGGGCCTGGCGCAGCGGAGGCTGCTGGGCGGCGGTGTGCCGACGGGCGGTGAGATGGGAGGTGAGCGCGGCCCATTGGGGCCAGGTGGACGGGGAGCCGGGGTCGCCGGGGTCGACGGCTGCCAGGAGGGCGGTGACGTCGTTCTCGGTCGCGGTGGCCTCGGCCGCGGCGGTGTTGTCGCGGACGATGGCCTGGGTGAGTCGGTGGACCTGGAAGCTCTCGTGGTCGACACGGGCCAGGCCATAGCGGTTCAGTGGCTGCAGGGCGGACTGGGGCCACAGGATGTCGTCGGGGTCGGCGGCATGCGCGGTGAGGCGGTCGCGTACGGCTTCCAGCCAGATGGTGGGGACCGGGTCGGGGCCGAGGAACGCGGCGAGCCGCAGCAGAGCGGCGGAGTCCGGATGGCCGGCGGCCAGGCGGGCGGTGGCGATGCCCACCGCGGCCGCCAACGGGGTGGGATAGCCGGGCGCGCTGCCCTTGGCCATCAGCTCGGCGGTCCGTTCGGCGAGCAGGTTTCGATAGCGGACCGCCGGCATCCCGCTGGCGACGACACCGGCCGCCTGGGCGAGGGCGAGGGGAAGGTCGCCGAGGTCGGCTGCGAGGGCGTCGGCCTGATCCGGACCCATGCCGGGGATGCGGGCGGTGACGTAGGCAAGGGAGTCACGGCGGCTGAAGACGCCCACGCTGTGGCTGGGAACGGTGTCGCTCCAGTCGGGGTTGCGGGAGGTGATCAGGAGATGTCCGGGGCCGGCCGGGAGTACGCCCTGAAAGGCGCCGGGGTTGTCCGCGTTGTCCAGGATGATCAGCCAGCGGTCCGTGGCGCGCAGGTGCTCCAGCAGGGCGCGGGTGTTGTGTCCGGCGCCTGCCTCGGGCTGGGCGATGCCCAGCCGGGTGGCCAGTTCCGTGTAGTGGATGGGGATCCGGTCGGGCTGTTCCGCGTCGATCCACCACACGACGTCGTACTGGCTGGCGAAACGATGCGCGTACTCCAGTGCGACCTGCGTCTTTCCGGTACCGCCCAGACCGTGCAGGGCCTGCACGCCCGCACGTCGGCCTCCCAGCAACTCTTCCCGTACCCGGGTGAGCAGATCCTCGCGGCCGGTGAAATGCGGATTGCGGCTCGGCGCGCTCCACACCTGGGGCAGGCCGGTACCGCTGGGCAGCCGAGGTCGCCGACTGGGTGAGTCGGCGGCAGAGGGATCCGTCGGCGCGGTGGCGGATCTGCCGGGATAGCGCGGAGCCGCGAGCGGGCCGGCGGGACCGTTGACCGCGTCCAGCAGTGCGGCTGCGGCGGCCTGCTCGTCCAGATCATGCAGGTCCTTCCGGATCACGTCGGCCAGGATGTCGGGAATGTCCTCTCCGGTGAGAGGCTCGATCATGACCGGGATGAGCCGGCCACGTCTGCCGACCACGGAGGTCCATTCGTTACGGGTCCAGCGGTCGGGGTGGAAGTAGCTGGTGGAGAACAGAGCCACCACAGCGCTGGCCCGCTGCAGGGCCTGGTCCATTCGCTCGACGAAGTTGTCACCGGTGCGCCAGTCCCATACGTCCAGCTCCACCCGGTGGCCGGCTTCCCGGAGGTGCCATGCCGCCCACTCCGCCCACGCTCGGTCCGGGCCGGCGTAACTGACAAAGACTGACTCGGCCATGCCCCTGGTCTCCCCCCGGTCCGCTCCCGATCGCGCCCTTGACGGACGTGACACTCATGATGCTGCGGATACGGTGGCCGCCGAGCCCGAATCGTCAAGACTCGGCGAGGGCACCCCCTCGAAGGCCCGCCGCGTCACCCCCCACCCCGCCGCCCCGTCAACCGCGCCGCCGACGCGATCGTCGCGCGGGCCTCGCGTTCGTCGAGGCCGGTGCTGCGGGCTGCGTCGATCAGCGGGGCGACCAGGTCGGGGCCGATGCCGTTCTCGTAGGCGCGGCAGGCCGCCCAGAACAGGCGGGTGTTGCGCTGTCCCTCGTGCGCGGCGAGGACGAACTGGATCAGGCCATGGCCATGGCCGCCCTGGCCGTGCCCGCCGGACGGTGCGGACGACCGCGGCGGCGGCAGGAGCAGCCGCAGCAGGGCCGGCGGGCACGGCGCCGGCGGGAGATGCGCGGTGCCGGGTGCCGTGCCGTACACGCCGTGCTCGGTGCGTGAGCCGGGGCCGACCAGGTAGCCGCCGGCGCCGCGGACGTCGATGCCGGGGGCGAGGCGGCCGGCCGAGTTGGGGACGGCGACGTCCGGCGGTCCGGTCAGCCAGAGATGCCGGCCGCCGCTCGGGGTCGTGACGACGACCGTCGCCGGGATCGTGAACAGATGCCGCAGGGCGAGTTCGCGCAGGGCCGCCGAGGAGTCCGTGCCCGACTTGGTGTCCAGGTCGATGCCGATCAGGTGGTGCGGGGGCAGTCCGCAGGCGATGCCGTAGCCGGTGGCCCAGGGGGCGGCTGCGAAGAGCGCGCGGATGCGTTCGGGGTCGGTCGTCGCGTCGTAGACGCCATGGCCGAAGCGGCCGCATTCGCCGTGGCAGGGGAGGGGCACGGGGTCGAGGCGGTGGGGGGAGCGCAGGGCCGGGAGCTTCGTCCGGGACAGGGGGATGACGGCCAGTCCGCGCTCGGCGGCGGACAGGGCGTGGGCGAGGGCCAGCGTCGTGGCCTGCCGGTCGATGGTGGCCATACCTTTATGTTCGTACGTACGTTCGAAAAAGGGAAGGGGCGGCGGGCGCGACGCGCCGACGGGGACGGATTGGCCGGAAACACGCCGGAACGCTTCACCCCTTGCGCCGCTTGGGCCCGAGCCGCCCCACCCTGCCCCGGCCCACACCTTCGATCAGGGAAAGGTGGCGAAAGGGGTTTATCGACTTGTCCTCACGCTTGAGGGCGAATCACGGCTTCCGGGGTGGTTCGCCGGGGATTCGGTGGGCAACTCTGATCTCGCGACGTCGTGCACAGGCACCGGGGCGGTCGGCCAACTGCCTTGGTGGAAGCCGTACTTACGCACACAACGGCCTACAGGCCGGTGCGACATTTGCTTCTGAGAGGAACCAACATGGCAAGCATCCGTACCGCCCGCGTCATCGCCGCCGTCTCCGCTCTCCCGCTCGCGGCCGCCCTCTTCAGCGGCGTTGCGACGGCCGACAACGGCGCGTTCGCGGACAACGGATCGAGCGCGGCCGTCACCAACGCCATTCAGGGCAGCCTCGGCAGCGGCGTCGGCGGCGACAACAACGGCAACTCCGCGACCACGCAGCAGCAGGCGATCGGCTCGGGCGCCTCGAACCAGAGCAACACCGCCCAGGTGGACGGTTCCGCCTTCACCGCCGTCAACCAGGGCAACGACAACGTCGCCGTCGCCTTCACCCCGCTCTGGTGGTGAACTGACGGGCCGGCGCTCCGGCACCGGCCCGTGAAGCTCCGTGTGGGGTGTTCTGTGGGATGAGCAAGGTCCGTCTGCGCGGCGGTGCTTCGGCACCGCCGCGCAGTCGTTTCCGGGTCCGTCGACCTTGACAGCCCTTCCTATCTGACGGACAGTCAGAAATCTCGGGGAGGTCGGAGAAAGGGCACTGCGGTGGATGACGGTGAGGACCACGGCGACGACCTGGCCGCGCGGCTCAAGGTCTTCGAGGGGCTGCCCGCCACCGTCGCCGGCACGGGCAAGGACCCCGTCAACCTGCCCATGATCCGGCACTGGTGCGAGGCGATGGGCGACGCCAACCCGGCGTACACCGGCCCGGACGCCATCGCCCCGCCCACCATGCTCCAGGCATGGACCATGGGCGGCCTCTCGGGCCACACGACCCGCACGCGCGCGTACGACGACCTCTTCGCCCTCCTCGACGCGGCGGGCTGCACCTCCGTCGTCGCCACCGACTGCGAGCAGGAGTATCTGCGGCCGCTGCGCCCCGGCGACGAGATCAGCTTCGACACGGTGATCGAATCGGTTTCCGCGCGGAAGACCACCAAGCTGGGCACGGGCTACTTCGTGACCACCCGCACCGACATCCGCGCGGGCGGCCGACTCGCGGGCACCCACCGTTTCCGCATCCTCAAGTACGCCCCCGCCAAACGCGCCTCCACACAGGGGCGGCGCCCAGCCGAACGCCGCCCCCGCCCGGTCGTCAACCGCGACAACGCCGGATTCTGGGAAGGCGTCGGACGGCACGAGCTGCTCATCCAGCGCTGCACCGGCTGCCGGGCCCTCCGCCTCCCCTGGCTGCCCGGCTGCAACGCCTGCGGCTGCCCCGACTGGGACACCGTGCGGGCGAGCGGCGCCGGGACCGTGTTCTCGTACGTCGTCCTGCACCACCCGCCCTTCCCGGCCTTCGACCCGCCCTACGCGGTCGGGCTGATCGAGCTGGCGGAGGGCGTGCGGATGGTGAGCAACGTGATCGGGGTGCCGTACGACAAGGTGCGGATCGGGATGCCGGTGCGGCTGGAGTTCCAGCGGTACGACGAGGAGCTGGTGCTGCCCGTGTTCCGAGGGGGGACGGCGTGAACGTGCGCGTGGGCGACGAACTGCCGCCGCTGGAGATCGAGATCACCCGCACCCTGATCGTCGCCGGCGCCCTCGCCTCCCGCGACTACCAGGACGTCCACCACGACCCGGAGCTGGCCCGCCGCAGGGGCTCCCCCGATGTCTTCATGAACATCCTGACCACGAACGGCCTGGTCGGCCGCTACATCACCGACCACTTCGGCCCGACGGCGGTGCTGCGCAAGGTGGCCATCCGGCTGGGCGCCCCCAACCACCCCGGCGACACCATGGTGTTGCGGGGCACGGTCGAGGAGGTCGACGGTGGCACCGCCGTGGTGCGGGTGACCGGCGACAACGGCGTCGGCCGGCACGTCACCGGAACCGTCACCGTCACCGTCCCGGACACCGCGCCCGCGCGGGAGCCCTCATGAGCCGCAGGACCGCGATCGCCGGCATCGGGGCCACCGAGTTCTCCAAGGACTCGGGCCGCAGCGAACTGCGCCTCGCGGCCGAGGCCGTGCGGGCCGCCCTGGACGACGCGGGCCTGACGCCCGCCGACGTGGACGGCATGGTCACCTTCTCGATGGACACGAGCCCGGAGATCACCCTCGCCCAGGCCTGCGGCATCGGCGAGCTGAGCTTCTTCTCCCGCGTCCACTACGGCGGCGGCGCGGCCTGCGCGACCGTGCGGCAGGCGGCGCTCGCGGTGGCCTCCGGGGAGGCGGAGGTCGTGGTGGCGTACCGCGCGTTCAACGAGCGCTCGGGCCGCCGCTTCGGTTCCGGCGTACGGCACCGCGAGCCCTCGGCGGAAGGCGTCGCGCTCGGCTGGGTCATGCCGTTCGGGCTGCTCACCCCGGCCTCCTGGGTGGCGATGACGGCCCAGCGGTATCTGCACACGTACGGGCTCACCCCCGAGGCCGCGTTCGGGCCGGTGGCCGTCACCGCGCGGCGCCACGCGGCGGCCAACCCGGCGGCGTACTTCCACGGCCGCCCGATCACGCTCGCCGACCACGCGGCCTCCCGCTGGATCGCCGAGCCCCTGCGGCTGCTGGACTGCTGCCAGGAGACCGACGGCGGCCAGGCGCTCGTCGTCACGTCCCTCGACCGCGCCCGCGACCTCCGCCGCCCGCCGGCCGTGATCGCGGCGGCGGCGCAGGGCGCGGGGCGGGCGCAGGAGCAGATGACCGGCTTCTACCAAGGGGACCTGACCGGCCTGCCGGAGGCGGGGGTGGTGGCACGGCAGCTGTGGCGGAGGTCCGGCCTCGGGCCCGCCGACATGGACGTGGGGATCCTCTACGACCACTTCACCCCGTTCGTCCTGATGCAACTGGAGGAGTACGGGTTCTGCCCCCCGGGCGAGGCGGCCGCCTTCGTCGCCGAGGAGCGGCTGCCCCTCAACACCCACGGCGGCCAGCTCGGCGAGGCCTATCTGCACGGCATGAACGGCATCGCGGAGGCCGTACGGCAGCTGCGGGGCACCTCCCCGAACCAGGTGGCGGGCGCGGAGAAGGTGCTGGTCACGGCGGGGACGGGGGTGCCGACGTCGGGGCTGGTGCTGACCGCCGACCGATGAGGCTCCCAAAGCGCCGGGCCAGGCGGCAGGTCCTCCCGGCAGACGACCCCCAGGGGTAAACCCGCAGGCGTTCTCCCCCTCCCGTCCGCCTCCAGGAGGTGCAGCCGACGCCGCCTCTACAACCTGAGGGGGACGCGTCTTCGGGACCTGCGGGCGATGAGGACCACAGGCTCCCGAACCTAGCGTTGAGCCATGACCACACCCGTCTGCACCAGCGCCTCGGACGCCGCCACGCTGGCAACGCGGCCCCTGCCGTATGCCACGTATCCGTCGTTCTCGTCGTACGTGCGGGCCCGTCAGCCGATCCTGCTGCGCACCGCCCGGTCGCTGACCGCGAACCCGAGCGACGCGGAGGACCTGCTGCAGACCGCGCTGACCAAGACCTATGTCGCCTGGGACCGCATCGAGGACCATCGCGCGCTCGACGGCTATGTGCGCCGCGCCCTGCTGAACACCCGCACCTCGCAGTGGCGCAAGCGCAAGGTCGACGAGTTCAGCTGCGAGGAGCTGCCCGAGCCGGAGCCCATACCGGGCGGGAACGACCCGGCGGAGCGCCAGGCGCTGCACGACGCCATGTGGCGGGCCATCATGCGCCTGCCCGCCCGGCAACGGGCGATGGTCGTCCTGCGCTACTACGAGGATCTGAGCGAGGCGCAGACCGCCGAGGTGCTCGGCGTCTCGGTCGGCACGGTGAAGTCGGCGGTCTCCCGGGCCCTCGGGAAGCTGCGCGAGGACCCCGAGCTGGAGCCGGTCCGCTAGCGCTGCCTCCGGTACCAGCGGCCCGGCGCGACCGCAAGGTGACGAGATCGATCGCCCAGCCCTAGTGACATACCGCGCGGTATGCGGCCAGAATCAGCGCAACCCTTACCACCGCGTAGGCAATGTCGCCCCCGGGAGGACGCCGTGCTGAGCACCATGCAGGACGTACCGCTGCTGATCTCCAGGATCCTGACCCACGGGTCCACGATCCACGGATCGTCGCAGGTGATCACCTGGACCGGCGAGGGCGAGCCGCACCGCCGCTCCTACGCCGAGATCGGCGCCCGCGCCGCCCAGCTGGCCCATGCACTGCGCGAGGACCTGGGCGTCGCCGACGACGACCGCGTGGCCACCCTGATGTGGAACAACGCCGAGCACGTCGAGGCCTACTTCGCGATCCCGTCCATGGGCGCGGTGCTGCACACCCTCAACCTCCGCCTGCCCCCGGAGCAGCTGGCCTGGATCGTCAACCACGCCGCCGACCGCGTGATCATCGCCAACGGCTCCCTGCTGCCGCTGCTCGCCCCGCTGCTGCCGCATCTGAAGACCGTCGAGCACGTCGTGGTCTGCGGCCCGGGCGACCGCGCCCTGCTCGCCGAGGCGTCCGTGCGGGTCCACGAGTACGAGGACCTGATCGCGGGCAAGCCGGTCGCCTACGACTGGCCCGAGCTGGACGAGCGCCAGGCCGCCGCCATGTGCTACACCTCCGGCACCACCGGCGACCCCAAGGGCGTGGTCTACAGCCACCGTTCGGTCTATCTGCACTCCATGCAGGTCAACATGGCCCAGTCGATGGGCCTGACGGACCAGGACACCTCGCTGGTCGTGGTGCCCCAGTTCCACGTCAACGCCTGGGGTCTGCCGCACGCGACCTTCATGACCGGCGTCAACCTGCTGATGCCCGACCGCTTCCTGCAGCCCGCCCCGCTCGCCGAGATGATCGAGAGCGAGAAGCCGACGCACGCCGCCGCCGTCCCCACCATCTGGCAGGGCCTGCTCGCCGAGCTGACCGCCAAGCCGCGCGACGTCTCCTCGCTCGGCCAGGTCACCATCGGCGGCTCCGCCTGTCCGCCCTCCCTCATGGAGGCCTTCGACAAGCTCGGCATGCGCGTCTGCCACGCCTGGGGCATGACCGAGACCTCCCCGCTGGGCACGGTCGCCCGCCCGCCGGCCCACGCGGTCGGCACCGAGGAGGAGTTCGGCTACCGCCTCACCCAGGGCCGCTTCCCGGCGAGCGTCGAGGCCCGCCTCACCGGCCCCGGCGGCGAGCGCCTCCCCTGGGACGGCGCGTCCGCGGGCGAGCTGGAGGTCCGCGGCCCGTGGATCGCCGGCGCCTACTACAACGGCCCGGACGCCGAACCCCTGCGCCCGGCCGACAAGTTCAGCGAGGACGGCTGGCTGAAGACGGGCGACGTCGGCACGATCTCCCCCGACGGCTTCCTCACCCTCACCGACCGCGCCAAGGACGTCATCAAGTCCGGCGGCGAGTGGATCTCCTCGGTGGAGCTGGAGAACGCCCTGATGTCCCACCCGGACGTCGCCGAGGCCGCGGTCGTCGCCGTCCCCGACGACAAGTGGGGCGAGCGCCCGCTGGCCACGGTCGTCCTCCGGGAGGGCGCCACCGCGGACTTCGAGACCCTGCGCGCCTTCCTCGCCGACGAGGGCAAGATCGCCAAGTGGCAGCTGCCGGAGCGCTGGACGGTCATCCCGGCGGTGCCGAAGACGTCCGTCGGCAAGTTCGACAAGAAGGTGCTGCGCAAGCAGTACGCGGAGGGCGAGCTGGACGTCACCCAGCTCTGAGCCCACCGGGGGGACGCCCGCCGTACGGCATCTTCAGCACCGTACGACCGTCGTACGGCATCCTGGCCGTCGTACGACCGCCCTCACCGCCGTACGACGGTCGTCCCCCACCCCAGCAGCAGCCACAGCCCGGCCACCGCGCTCACCCCGCCCCAGCCGAAGTGGGTGTAGGCGGAGCCCGCGAGGGCCGAGGCGACGGCGCCGCCCGCGAAACCCGCGACGACATAGGCGGTGTTGGCGGTGGCCGGGGCGGAGGTGGTGGTCAGGGCCAGGGTCTGGTTGGCCACATGCGAGGCGACGAGCGCCGCGTGGATCGCGACCGCGGCGACGAACAGCGCCGGCAGCACCTGGCCCCCGGCCCAGAACAGCGGCACGGACACGGCGGCGAGCAGATACGCGGCCCGGACGACCCGGGCGGCGCCGAAACGGTCCACCAGTCCGCCCGCCAGCGGCGCCACCGCGCTCGCGGTGAGCCCGAAGAGGCCGAACAGCCCGGCGGTGGCGGTGGACAGACCGTACGCGGGACCGGTCAGCAGCAACGCCAGCGAGGTCCACAGCGCGCTCCACGCGCCGAACATCCCCGCCTGCCGGACGCAGGCCCGCCACAGGTCGGGCGAGCGGCGGACGAGTCCGGGCAGCGCGACGACGCCGCCGAACAGCGAGCCGGTGCGCCGCCGCCGCTCGGACGGCAGGACCAGCGAGGTCGCCAGGCCCAGGACGAGGGTGAGAACACCCGCGCCCCCGAACACCCAGCGCCAGCCGAAGGCCTCTCCGACCAGCCCGCCGGCCACCCGGGCCGCGACGATGCCGGTGAACAGCCCCGCGATCACGGCCGCGACATGGCGGGCCCGGCGCTCGGCGGGGGCACGTTCGGCGACCAGCGGGACGAGCAACTGGGGGATGACGGTCGCCGCGGAGGCGACGAGGACGGCGGCCGCGAGCGCGGCGGAGCCGGGCGCGGCCGCGGCGGCGGCCAGCGCGACGGCCGTGACCACGGTGAGGCCCGAGACCAGCCGGCGCCGGTTCACGCTGTCACCGAGCGGGGCGAAGAGCAGCAGGCCGAGCGCGTAGCCGAACTGCGCGACCGAGGCGATCCAGGCCACGGCGGACGGCGCGGAGCCGAAGTCCCGGGCGATGAGGCTGAGCAGCGGGGCGGCGAGATAGACGTTGGCCGCGGTGACCGCGCTGGAGACGGCCAGGAGGGTGAGGAAGAGGGCGGGGGCCGTCCCGGCCGCGGTACGGGCCGGGGTGTGCTGGGTGGTGGTCGCTGACGGCATGAGCGGGAGACCCTTCGAGCCGACTCTAGTAACTAACTGGTTGGTTGGATGGAGGGGGAACAGTCTGCGATTCCCTGGCATTCCTGTCAACCAAACAGTTGGTTACCCGCCGCGCTACCCTGTCCCCCATGGCAGCAAGGGACCCCGAGGCCACCAGGGCCCGGATCTTCGAGGCGGCGGTCGCCGAGTTCGCCCGCCACGGCATCGCGGGCGCCCGCATCGACCGCATCGCGAGCGAGGCCAAGGCCAACAAGCAGCTGATCTACGCCTACTTCGGCAACAAGGCGGAGCTTTTCGCACACGTGCTCGAAAAGAAGATGCTCGACCTCGCCGCCTCGGTCCCCGTCGACCCGGACGACATCGAGTCCTGGATCGACCGCCTGCTGGACTATCACTCCGCCCACCCGGAGATCCTGCGGCTGCTCTATTGGGAAGGCATCGAGTACGGCTCGTCCGAACTCCCCGACGAGGCCGACCGCCGGGAGCACTACGCCCGCAAGGTCGCCGCGGTCGAGGACGGCCAGCGCCGGGGCGTCATCACCGACGCGATCCCCGCGCCCGACCTGCTGCTCCTGCTGACCGCCCTGGCCAACTGGGCCACCGTCGTCCCGCAGATGGCGCGCATCCTGGCGGGCGCGGAGGACACCGACCGGGCCCGGCTCCGGACGTCGATCAAGGAGGCGGCCCGCAGGCTGGTGGCCCGCTAGGACCCGCCCGGCCCCGGTTCCCTAGTTCGTGCCGATCCGGGCGAGCAGGTCGACGATCCGCGACTGCACCTCGGCGCTGGTCGACCGCTCCGCCAGGAACAGCACCGTCTCGCCCGAGGCGAGCCGCGGCAGGTCGGCCTGGTCGACGGCGGCGGTGTAGACGACCAGCGGGGTGCGGTTGAGCTGCCCGTTGGCGCGCAGCCAGTCCACGATCCCAGCCCGCCGACGGTGTACCTGCATCAGGTCCATCACGACCAGGTTCGGCCGGAACTGCCCCGCCAGCGCCACCGCGTCGCCGTCGCTCGCCGCCCGCGCCACCTGCATCCCGCGCCGCTCCAGCGTCGCCGTCAGCGCCAGCGCGATCTCCGCATGCTCCTCGATCAGCAGGACGCGCGGCGGGTGCTGCTCGCTGTCGCGCGGGGCGAGCGCCTTCAGCAGTACGGCGGGGTCGGCGCCGTACGCCGCGTCGCGCGAGGCCTGCCCGAGCCCGGCCGTCACCATGACCGGCACCTCGGCGGCCACCGCCGCCTGCCGCAGCGACTGCAGGGCCGTCCGCGTGATCGGCCCGGTCAGCGGATCCACGAACAGCGCCGCCGGGAACGCGGCGATCTGCGCGTCGACCTCCTCGCGGGAGTGCACGATCACCGGCCGGTAGCCGCGGTCGCTGAGCGCCTGCTGGGTGCTCACGTCCGGCGCGGGCCACACCAGCAGCCGCCGCGGATTGTCCAGCGGCTCCGGCGGCAGTTCGTCGTCCATCGGCTGCGGACGCGGGGTGTCGGCCACCTCCACGGCCCCGCCGGGACCGTCCAGCGGCTCGGGCCCCTCGGCGGCGTTCTCGTCCGGTGCGCCTATGGCGTACGACCGTCCGGCACCCTCGCTCGCCTGCGCGGGCAGCCGCGGCGGCGGAACCGGCGAGGGCGTGGGGACCGGCGACGGCGACTGGGGCTGGGCCGGAGGCTGGGCGGCGGGCTGCTCGGCCGTGGGGTGCGGACGCGCGGCGGCCGGCTCCGGGGGCGTGCCCAGCTTGCGGCGGCGGCCGGAGCCGCCCGGCTGATGCGGGGGAGGCGTGGCGGCCTGCTGATGCGGGGGAGGTGTGGCAGCCGAGGGCTGCTGCACCTGCGCGGCTTGCCGGGTGAACGGCACGCCCTGGCCCAGGGTGCGGACGCTGATCGACCGGCCCTGCGTCGAGTTCGGGTCCGCGGGCGCCGGCGCCGCCGCCTCGGCGGGGAGCGGCTGCGCGGCCCGTGCGGCGGGCGCGGTGGTCTCCGGGGGCAGGGGGCTGCCGGAGGCATTCGGCTGCGCACCCGGGTTCGGGGCGGGCTGCGGCGCTGCGGCGGCGTCCGCGCCGTTCGGCGGAACGGGCGCCTCCGTGCCGTTCCCCGCCGGTACGGGCGTGCCCGCGCCGGAGGTGTCCCCCTCGGGGGACGGCCACGGCTGGGGCGCCGGGGTGCCCGTGGCGGGCGTGGCGGGACCGGCGACCGACTCGGCCGGCAGTGGCCGGCCCGGCAGAGGGTGCGCGACCGGCTGGACGGCGGGCTGTGCGACCGAGTGCGCCACGGGCGGCGCGGCGGCGGCCTGCGCGGGCACCGCGACATGACCGGTGCCGGACGCTGCCTGCGCGGGCACGGCCGCGGGGCTCGACGGAACGGGCTGGTCCTGCGGCCCCGGAGCCACCTGCCCGGGCTGCGGCACCGGCTGAACCGACTGGCCCGGGTTGGCCGGGACGGGCTGCGGGGCGTTGGCCTGGGCGGGAATGCCCTGCGCGGGCGTCCCGGCCGACTCCGGCGGCGCGGCCACGGCCCGCCGACGGCGCCCGGTCGGCGCACTCGCCGGGTGCGGCTGCGGCGGGGTGTGGTCGTCGGACTGGTCGTGCGGTACGGCGTCGTGGCGGCCGTGCTCGTCGCCGACGGGGGCATCGCCTGGGGTCGCCTGCTGCGGGAGCTGGGCCGGAGCGGGGACCGGTCCGGGAGCCTGAACAGGAGCCGGGATGGGGGCCGGGCCAGGAGCCTGAACAGAGGCCGGGACGGGGGTCGGGCCAGGAGCCGGGACAGGAACCTGGCCGCCGGGAGTCTGGCCGGGAGCCGGGACGGGAACCTGGCCGCCGGGAGCCTGGCCCGGAGCCGGTACAGGCATCGGCATCGGCACGGGGACCGGCTGCGCGGCGGCGGCCGGCCCGGGACCGCCGGGCGTCTGGCCCTGCGCGGGCTGCGGAAGCTGCGCGGGCTGGGGAACCTGCGGGACCTGCGGAACCTGCGGGGCGGGCGCGGCCGGCTGCGGCAGGGCCTCCCCCTCCGTGCCGTCGGACGCCCGGTCCGCCTCCGCCGGCGGCAGGGCGAACACCTGGCGCGGCCCGGCCTCCTGCGCCGCGGCCCGCTCCTGGGCGGCGGCCAGGGCACGGCGCCGGCGCCCCGTGGGCTGCGCGTTCTCCTCCGCCACGGCCGGCAGCGCGGGCGGCAGGGCGTGCGGTTCCTCGGTGGCGCGCCGGGCGCGTCGGCCGCCGGGCGCGGGAACGCCCTGCGGCGGAACCGTCCCGCCCAGGCCGGTGCCCGCGGCGGCGGTCCCCGCCGCGTGCTCGTCGGCGGTGACGACGGCGCCCTCGGACACCCCGGCCGCGGCCTGCGCCGCGTCCTCGGCGGCCCGGCCACGCCGTCGGCCGGTACCGCCGGAGGGCTCGGGCACCTCGGCGGTGGCGGGCTGCTCGGCCACCGCCGCCGCCGCTGCGCGCCTGCGCCGCCGCCCGGTCGGCGCCGGGGCGGCCTGCTCCGGTCCGGCCTGACCCGCTTCCGTACCGCCGTCGGCGGCGCCCGGTACGTCGCTGTCCAGGAAGGCGTCGGTGGAGGCCCGCCGGGCCCGTCGCCGCCCGCCGCCGGAGGTCTGCTCGGCGGCCGGAACCACGTCGCCCTCGGCATCGGACGACGCGGCCACAGCGCCGGCGCCCCCGCCGAGCGGTACCTCGAGCACGTACGCGCTGCCGCTCATGCCCGGCACCTCGTGCGTCTGCAGCACACCGCCATGGGCCCGCACGATCCCGCGCACGATCGGCTCGTGCACCGGGTCGCCCCCGGCGTACGGCCCGCGCACCTCGATCCGTACGACCTCGCCCCGCTGCGCCGCCGCGACCACGACGGTGTTGTCCATATAACCGCCCGCGGACACCGGGGAGTTCCCGGTCGCGTCGACCCCGGCGACATCGGCCACGAGATGCGCGAGCGCGGTGGCCAGCATCCGGGCGTCGACCTCGGCCTCGATGGGCGGCGCGTGCACGGCGAACTGCACCCGGCCCGGCCCGATCAGCTCGACGGCCCCGTCGACACCGGTGGCGACCACGGAGTCGAGCATCACCTTCGTACGGGTGATCTCGTCGGTGCCGGAGTCGAGGCGCTGGTAGCCGAGGACGTTGTCGATCAGCGTGGTGATCCGGGAGTAGCCGGCGGACAGGTGGTGGAGCACCTGGTTGGCCTCGGGCCACAGCTGCCCGGCGTCGTCCGCGGCCAGCGCGGACAGCTCGCGGCGCAGCTCGTCGAGGGGCCCGCGCAGGGAGGTGCCGAGGAGCGTGAGCAGCTGCTCGTGCCGCCCGGCCAGCGCCTCGTAGCGGTCCTTCTCCCGCTCGGCGAGCGCGGCGTACCGCTCCTCGCCCGCGGCCAGCTCCTCCTTGTGCCGCTCGCGCAGCTCCTCCAGCTCGGTGACGTGCTGCTGGCGCAGCGCGGTGAGGTCGGAGGCGTGCTCCTCGGCGAGCCGCTCCAGCTCCTCGGCGTGCCGCCGCTCGGCCTCCTCCTTCTCCTCGGCCAGCGTGTCGTACGGCCGCCGGTCCAGGAAGGTCATCACGGCGCCGACCAGCTGGTCGCCGTCGCGCACCGGCGCGGTGGTCAGGTCGACCGGCACCTTGTCGCCGCTCTTGGACCACAGCACCTGCCCGCGCACCCGATGCTTGCGCCCGGAGCGCAGCGTGTCGGCGAGCGGGGACTCGTCGTACGGGAAGGGGGAGCCGTCGGCGCGCGAGTGCAGGACGAGGTCGTGCAGCTCCTTGCCGCCGAGGTCGCTGGCCCGGTAGCCCAGTATCTGCGCGGCGGCCGGGTTGACGAGGACGATCCGTCCGTCGGTGTCGGTGCCGACGACGCCCTCCGCCGCGGCCCGCAGGATCATCTCGGTCTGCCGCTGCGAGCGGGCCAGCTCCGCCTCGGTGTCGACGGTGCCGGACAGGTCGCGTACGACGAGCATCAGCAGCTCGTCGCCGGTGTAGCCGTAGCCGTCGTAGGCCTGCTGGCCGTTCTCCAGATTCGCGGACGTGACCTCGACCGGGAACTCGCTGCCGTCGGTGCGCCGGGCCATCATCCGGGTCGGCTTGGTCCGGCCGCGCGGGTCCATGTGATCGGGCCGCCGCATGGAACCGGGGATGAGCTTGGAGTCGAAGTCCGGCAGCAGATCGAGCAACCCGCGCCCGACGAGGGCGGTGCCCGGCGTCTCGAAGGCCTCCAGGGCGATCGCGTTGGCGTTGACGACGGTTCCGTTGGCGTTGACCAGGACCAACGCGTCGGGCAGCGCGTCGAGTATGGCTGCGAGGCGAGCAGCGCCTCGGGGTGGCCTGCTGCTCACGAGACGCTTCCTCCCTGTTACCGCACCTTGCCGACCGCTCGGGCCATCTTGCCAACCGGCCCGCGGCGTGTCACGCGAGGGAGTCTAAGGGCTGAGGTTGCGCTCGCGACGCCGGATGCGAGAGAGGTCGCACGAGCCGGTGAAGCCCGTCCGGCACCCAGGCGGCAAGGAGTGCATGGCCGCGTACGAGCGCGCCCATGCGCCCTTCTCGTCACCTCCGCAGGACGTTTACAGCGGCCCGCGCTTTCTCCTCGTCTTTTCCACCGGGTCCCGCCCCTTGGCTATTTGCTCAGATCGGGCAGCAACGGCACGAGCCGGTCCCAGCGGTCCATCTCGCAGCCGTTGCTGCGGTCGAACGTGGCATCGACGGGGCGCCCGGCCCACGTCCCGGTGACACGCGCGGTGGCGGAGCCGCCGTACTGCATGGTGCAGAAGGTGCCCTCGGGAACGGGCGCGAAGGCGTCCGAGCCCCACCGCGTGTTCCGGTCGAGCGTCCGGCAGGCGCCGGCCACGTCCGGGTGGCTGCCGCCGCCCGGGTGGCAGTCCAGCTCGAACGTCCCGTCCGCGCCGCCGCCCACACCCCGGACGGTGACGGTCAGGTGGTGATCGCCGCCGGCCCGGTCGGCGGCGCCGAGGGGCGGAGGCAGGGCGGGCGACGGGGCCGCGAAGGCGACGGCGCCGGGCGCGGCGGAGAGCGAGCCGAGCGCGGCGAGGGAAGCGCCGGCGGCGACGATCAGCCGCCGGACCGCGAGGGGGGTGGTGACCTGCAACATGACCTGACTAACGCCCCACGCGCCGGTACGTTGCGTACGACCCCCTCCGGCGCGCCCTCACCCGGGAAGCCCTTTGCCCTGCGGGCCGCCTGCCTAGTACCGTGGGGGGCGATTGGTGACAGCACGCTCGACTGTGTCATCATCTGCACGCACCACTCGCGCTCGCGCGGGCGGCTGTGCTGGAGGCGTCGCCTAGTCCGGTCTATGGCGCCGCACTGCTAATGCGGTTTGGGCCTTAAAGCCCATCGAGGGTTCAAATCCCTCCGCCTCCGCGCAAGATCACCGAAGCCCCGGTCCCACGGACCGGGGCTTCGTCGTTCCCGCTGCGTTCCTCCACATCCCCCCGTCTGGCGTTTTCGCAGGTCAGAGGGGGTGAGCCAATCGGATTTCACATGGCGGCGGCAGTCATGTAATGTTCTTCCTGTCGCCGCGAGCGGGCCGAAAGGAACGGGAGCGGCGGAGAAAAAAGAACAAGCACTCGTAGCTTAACGGATAGAGCATCTGACTACGGATCAGAAGGTTGCAGGTTCGAATCCTGCCGAGTGCGCACAGAACAGAGGCCCCGGAGAGATCCGGGGCCTCTGGCGTTTCCCCTATGACTTTCCCTTCTGCAGGACGTAGGTGCTGCGCGAGTCCGGGTCGCCGAAGAAGAAGTAGAGCTCGAGCGCTGCGTTGTCGTCGCGCCGCAGCTCGAACGTCCAGGTGTAGGCCGTGGGCGCCGGGGAGCGGCCCGCGGGCGAGGCGAGAGGCTCGTCGGGCTCCGGCGCACGGGTCGCCACGGCGGTGCGTGAGGTGAGAGTCAGCCGGACGTGCCGGCCGTCGTTCCATCCGGCCGGCTCGTCGGTCAGCGTCCAGCGCCCTGTGCCCGACAGGCGCCACCGGTCATCGAAGTCGAACTCCTGCCCGTCCAGGAGACGGATGTCGGCCTTCCCGTCAGGCCGGAAGACAACCTTCGTCCGGTCGTAGCCGATCCATGACCCTGCCACGTCCGCCGGCTTCGCGTCATGCAGTGCGGGCACCTCGTCGTACATGTGCGGACCGCACGCGGTGAGCGCGAGCAGGGCGGCGGCGCACGCCGCGCGCCATCTTCTGGAGAAACAGCTGCCTGGCATGGACACCTCGTCATGCTCGCAGCTTTTTTGAACACGTTCAACCACTGGGCTTGTCCACAGGTACGGCCAATGCGCCTGTGGATAACTGGAGTTGCTGTGGATCAAACCTCCAGACGTATATCGGGTGCGTGATCCGCGTCTCTCCCGGCACCCTGGCGGCATGGATGAGAGACGCACCGTGAAGGTGTCGAAGTACCTCTCGAAGCATCTGCGGCACCAGCCGGAGCGGATCGGGCTGCAGCTGGACGAGGGGGGATGGGTCGAGATCGACACGCTGATCGCGGCCGCCGCGGCGCATGGTTTCCGGTTCAGCCGCGAGGAGCTGGACCATGTGGTCGCCACGAACGACAAGAAGCGGTTCGCGGTCGAGGGCACCCGGATCCGGGCCAGCCAAGGCCACAGCGTCAACGTGGAGCTGGGGCTGCCGGCGGTGACTCCGCCGCCGTACCTCTATCACGGCACCGTGGCCCGCAACCTGGACGCGATCCGCGCGGAGGGGCTGCGGGCGATGAACCGGCACGATGTGCACCTTTCCGCCGACCGGGAGACCGCGACCCGCGTGGGTGCCCGCCGGGGCCGGCCGGTGGTGCTCGCGGTGGACGCCGGGGCGATGCACCGCGACGGTCATGAGTTCCGGGTCAGTGCGAACGGCGTGTGGCTGACCAAGGCGGTGCCGCCGCAGTACCTCCGGTTTCCGGAGCGGCACTGATCCGGCGGCCAGGGTCCGCTGCTGCGCCTGAGGCCGGTGGCAAGGCCGTCGCGCGCCGTGACCGTTTCACGTGAAACATGGTGGGCCGCTTAGGCTCGGTGACATGAGTCTGCGTCTGAGCACTGTGATCCTGCCCTACCGTCGCTGGCACGAGGGGACCAAGGAGGCATGGCAGCGCGCGGAGCAGCTCGGCTTCCACACCGCCTACACCTACGACCATCTGTCCTGGCGCAGCTTCCGGGACGGCCCGTGGTTCGGTGCCGTGCCGACGCTGACCGCCGCCGCGGCCGTCACCGAGCGACTGCGGCTGGGCACCCTGGTGACGTCGCCGAACTTCCGGCACCCGGTGACCCTCGCCAAGGAGCTGATCTCCTTGGACGACATCTCCGGCGGCCGGATCACCCTCGGCATCGGCGCGGGCGGCACTGGCTTCGACGCCACCGCGCTCGGCCAGGAGCCCTGGACTCCCCGTGAGCGTGCCGATCGCTTCGCCGAGTTCGTGCCGCTGCTGGACCGGCTCCTCACGGAGGACGCGGTGTCGTACGAGGGCGACTTCTACTCGGCGCACGAGGCCCGCAACATCCCGGGATGTGTACAGCGCCCCCGGCTGCCCTTCGCCATCGCCGCCACCGGCCCGCGCGGACTGAGGCTCGCCGCCCGGCACGGGCAGGCCTGGGTGACCACCGGGGACCCGAAGCTGTACGAGAACGGCACTCCCGAGCAGTCGGTTCAAGCCATTCGCGGACAGGTCGAGAAGCTGGCCGACGCCTGCGCGACGGCCGGGCGTGACGTGACCGCGCTCGACAAGGTGCTGCTCACCGGGTTCACCCCGGACCGCGGCCGGCCGCTGGAGTCCCTGGACGCCTTCGTCGACTTCGCGGGACGCCACCGGGAACTGGGCTTCACGGAGATCGTGATCCACTGGCCCATCCCCGACTCGGACTTCGCCGCGGACCAGAAGGTCTTCGAGCGGATCGCCATGGAGGCGCCCGCCCAGCTGGGCTGACACGACGGAGCGTGATGGGGCCGGTGGGGGCGGTTACCACTCAGATGTGCGGACTCCCGCACGACCGTGCGGGCATATGCGCGAGAATGGCCGGGTGACCTCAGCGACTCGACAGTCCGAGACCCCGGCCCCCGCGATACCTCCCCGGCTGATCGCCACCGACCTCGACGGCACGCTGCTGCGCGACGACAAGTCCGTGTCCCCGCGCACGATCGCCGCCCTCGCCGCCGCCGAGGAGGCGGGGATCGAGGTCTTCTTCGTCACCGGCCGCCCGGCCCGCTGGATGGACGTCGTCAGCGCCCATGTCCACGGCCACGGCCTGGCGATCTGCGGCAACGGTGCCGCCGTGGTCGACCTGCACGGCGGTCCCGGCACCCACCGGTTCGTCAAGGTGCGGGAGCTGGCGCGGGAGAACGCGCTGGACGCCGTACGACTGCTGCGGGACGCGGCGCCGGGCACGGTATTCGCGGTGGAGCAGACGTACGGCTTCTACCAGGAGCCGGACTACCCCAAGCTGCACATGGAGATCCCGGACGCGCTGGCGCCCGCCGAGCAGCTGCTGGCATCGGACGCCCCTGGAGCCGGCGAGCCCGTGCTGAAGATCCTCGCCTATCACCCCACGCTCGACCCGGACGCCTTCCTCACCCTGGCGCGGATCGCCATCGGCGACCGCGCCAACGTCACCCGTTCCAGCCCCAGCGCCCTGCTGGAGATCAGCGGGCCGGGCGTCTCCAAGGCCAGCACGCTCGCCCTGTGCTGTGCCGAGCGCGGGATCTCGCACGAGGAGGTCGTGGCCTTCGGCGACATGCCGAACGACGTCGAGATGCTGACGTGGGCGGGGCAGTCGTACGCGATGGGCAACGCGCACCCGGACGTGATCGCGGCGGCGTCGGGCCGCACGGTCGCGAACAACGACGACGGCGTGGCGGTGGTGATCGAGCGGTTGGTGGCTGAGCGCTAGGGCCTCCGGCGGTCAGCCCCCTGCGCTAGCCGAGCTGCACCCCGCGCGCCAGCAGCCATGGCACCGGGTCGATCCCCGAGCCCAGCTCCGGGGTGACCCGGACCTCGAAGTGCAGATGCGGCCCGGTCGAGTTGCCGGTCGTACCGGACTGGCCGATCCACCGGCCGGTCTCCACCCGCTCGCCCGGGTCGACGGCGACGGACGCGAGATGCGCGTACTGCGTGTAGTAGCCGCCCGGGTGTTCGAGCACGATCTCCATGCCGAAGGCGCCGCCGCAGGCCACCTTCACCACCGTGCCCTCGCCGACCGCCCGCACCGGTGTGCCGATCGGCACCGCGAAGTCCTGCCCGGTGTGCAGGTTGGCCCACCGGGCGCCGCCGCTGCCGAACGCGGCGGACAGCGTGTACGTCTCCACCGGCGCGACCCACGCGGTCGTGAAGGATGTCTCCGGCTGGTCCAGCCGTACCGCGCCCTGGCAGCTGCCCTCCGCGGCCGAGGCGTTCGCCTCGCCCTGGAGCCGCTGCCGCGCCTCCTCCAGCTTCTGCTCGATGGACCTTTTCATCGCCGCGAGTTCGGTGTTCCGCTCCTCCAGCGCCCGCCAGGCCGCCTTCGCCTTCGCCTCGTCGGCGGCGAGCCGGGCCTGCGCACGACGGCTCTTGGCGATCGCGTTGTCCACCGCCATATCGGCCTGTGAGAAGACCCGCTGGCCGCGCATCAGCTCTTCCGGGCTGCCCGCGAGGAGCATCTGCGCGGCGATCGGCAGTCCTCCGCCCTCGCGGTAGTGGGCGCGGGCGATCCGCCCCAGGTCCTCCTGGAGTGCGGCGATCTCCCGCCGCTCCCGGTCCAGCAGCTCCTCCAGCCGCCGTGCCTCCGCCCGCTGCGCCTCCGCCTCGCGCCGCCCCTGCTCGTACTGCTGCGTCGCCACCGCCGCGTCCTGGTACAGCCGTGCCACCTGCGCGCCGGCCCCCGACCCGACGCCGCCGGTGCCGCCCTCGTCGTCGGAGGCGTCGGTGGGCCGGGCGGCGAGCACGGCGAGCGCGCACACGAGCACCGCGAAGAGCATGGGATGACGGCGAGGTGACAGCATGTCAGCGATCGTGGCCCGCGAGGTCGGCCCATGGCCCGCTCAAGCCGTACGCACGGGGGAGAACAGGCCCGGATGGAGCAGTCGCCAGGCGGAATGATGGTCTGTCAGCCCGTGGTGAGGGCCCGACCGCTCTGACGGGAAGCCGGGAGCAGGTGCCCGACTGCTCTGGCAGGGAACCGGGAGCGGGTTACCGCGCCAGTGCCGGCACGGGAGCGGGTGGCTACCGCGCCGGCGCCGGCAGTTCCGCCGCCTCCTCCCGCGCCACCATCTCGCGCAGCGGCCCCTCCACCGCGGCCAGCTCCGCGTACGGTCCGCGCTGCACCACCCGCCCCGCGTCCAGCACGATCACCTCGTCCACGTCCTCCAGCCCGGCCAGCCGGTGGGTGACGAGGAGCGTCGTACGGCCCTCGGTGGCGGCCAGCAGGTCCGCGGTGAGGGCGTCGGCGGTCGGCAGGTCCAGATGCTCGGCGGGCTCGTCGAGGACGAGCACCGGGAAGTCGGCGAGCAGCGCCCGCGCGAGGGCCAGCCGCTGCCGCTGACCGCCGGAGAGCCGTGCCCCGTGCTCACCGACCAGCGTGTCCAGCCCGTCGGGCAGGCTGTCGGCCCAGTCCAGCAGCCGGGCTCGGGCGAGCGCGTCGCGCAGCTCGGCCTCCGTGGCGTCCCGCCGGGCGAGCAGCAGGTTCTCGCGCACGGTGCTGTCGAAGAGGTGCGCGTCCTGGGCGCAGAGCCCGATGAACCGCCGTACGTCGTCGCCGTCGAGGGCGTACGCGTCGACTCCGGCCAGCGTGTACGAGCCCGCGCGGGCGTCCACGAACCGCAGCAGTACCTGGGCCAGCGTCGTCTTGCCGGACCCGGACGGGCCGACGACCGCGATCCGGCGGCCTTCCTCCAGCGTCAGGTCGAGCCCGGTGAGGGCGTCCCGGTCCTGCCCCGCGTGGCGCGCGGCCAGATCCCGCAGGACCAGAGGAAACGGCGTCGCGGGCGCCTGCCGGGGCCGCTCCGGCTCCCGGACCGGCTCCGGCGCGTCCAGCACCTCGTACACGCGCTCCGCGCTCCGCCGGACCCGCTGCCGGTACTGCACCGCGAGCGGCAGCCCGAGGACGGCCTCGAAGGCGGCCAGCGGAGTGAGTACGACGACGGCCAGCGCGACACCGCTCAGCCGTCCCTCCGCCACGGCCTGGACGCCCGCGAGCGCGGCGGCGGCGACGGTCAGGCCGGAGATCAGCGCGGTGAGGCCGTCGCCGAGGGCGGTCGCGGTGGCCGCGCGCGAGGCGATCCGGGTCAGCTCGGTGTCGGCCCGCCGGGTGTCGGCGGTACGGGCGGGCAGGGCCCCGGCGACGGTCAGCTCGGCGGTGCCGGTCAGCAGGTCGGCCACCCGGGTCGCGAGCACGCCCCGCGCGGGGGCGAGCCGGCGCTCGGCGCGCCGCGCCACGGCGCCGGTGATCAGCGGGACTCCGGCACCGGCCGCCAGGAGACCGACGGCGAGGACGGCCCCGGCCGCGGGCAGCAGCCAGGCCGTGAAGCCTACGGAGCCTGCGCAGACCACGGCGGCGGCCCCGGCCGGAAGCAGCCAGCGCAGCCAGTAGTCCTGGAGCGCGTCCACATCGGCGACGAGCCGGGAGAGCAGATCACCCCGGCGGGTCGTGCGCAGGCCCGCGGGCGCCAGCCGCTCCAGCCGCCGGAAGACGGCGACCCGGGTGTCGGCCAGCATCCGCAGCACGGCGTCGTGCGACACCAGCCGCTCGGCGTACCGGAACACCGCCCGGCCGATCCCGAAGGCCCGCGTGGCCGTCACGGCCACCATCAGATACAGCACCGGCGGCTGCTGCGAGGCCCGCGAGATCAGCCAGCCGGAGGTGGCCATCAGGCCGACGGCACTGCCGAGCGCGAGGCTGCCGAGCAGCAGCGCGAGGACAAGACGGCCCCGGCGGGGGCCGGACATCGCGCGGACCCGGGCGAGGACGCCGGTGTCGGCAGGCGGGGAGGACGGGGCGTCGGCGGCGGCGTCGGCCGCGGGGTCGTCGAGCGCGGCGGGGGCGGCCGCACGTCCGTCAAGGGCGGTGCGCTGCTCCGGTACCGGCCGGGCAGGGCGTGCCGGAGACGCCGCCGAGGGCGAGGCGTGGGCGGCGCCCGCGACCTCCAGCCGTACGACCCGGTCCGCCACGTCCAGCAAGGCCGGGCGGTGCACCACCAGCAGCACCATGCGCCCGGCCGCGAGGCGCCGTACCGCGGCGACGATCTCCGCCTCCGTGGCCCCGTCCAGCGCGGCCGTCGGCTCGTCCAGCAGCAGCACGGGCCGGTCGGCGAGGAACGCGCGGGCGAGGGCGAGCCGCTGGCGCTGACCGGCGGACAAGCCTGCGCCGTCCTCCCCCAGCACGGTGTCCACGCCTTGGGGGAGGGCGTCCACGAACTCCAGCGCGCCCGCGTCCCGCAGCGCCCGGCGCACGGCACGGTCGTCGGCGTCGGGGCGGGCCAGTCGGACGTTCTCGGCGATCGTGCCGGCGTACAGATGCGGCCGCTGCGGCACCCAGGCGATGCGGGACCGCCACTGCTCCAGATCGACCTCGGCGAGATCGGCTCCCCCGATCCGCACCCGGCCCTCGGTGGGCCGTACGAAACCCAGTGCCACGTTGAGCAGGGTCGACTTGCCGGCGCCGCTCGGGCCGACGAGCGCGACCGTCTCGCCGGGTTCGACGGTGAGGGAGACGTCGGAGACCGCGTCCGCCGAGCGTCCGGGGTAGCGGACGGTCACGTTCTCGAAGGTCAGCGGGCCGTTCGGGACGGCGGCGGTGCCCGAGGCCGGCACCGGGGTCTCCAGCACCGAGAAGATCTCCTCGGCCGCCGCCAGGCCCTCCGCCGCCGCGTGGTACTGGGCGCCGACCTGCCGCAGCGGCAGATAGGCCTCCGGGGCCAGGACGAGGATGACCAACCCGATGTACAGGTCCATGTCGCCGTGCACGAGCCGCATGCCGATCGTGACGGCGACCAGCGCCACCGAGAGGGTGGCCAGCAACTCCAGGGCGAACGAGGACAGGAAGGCGATCCGCAGGGTGCGCATGGTCGCCTGCCGGTACTCGCCGGTGATGCGCTTGATCGACTCGGCCTGGGCCTTGGCCCGCCCGAAGACCTTCAGCGTCGGCAGTCCGGCGACCACGTCCAGGAAGTGCCCCGACAACCGGGACAGCAGCCGCCACTGACGGTCCATCCGGGACTGGGTGGCCCAGCCGATCAGCACCATGAAGACCGGGATCAGCGGCAGAGTGCCGACGATGATCGCCGCCGACACCCAGTCCTCGGTGACGATCCGCGCCAGCACCGCCACCGGAACGACCACCGCGAGCCCCAACTGGGGCAGATAGCGCGAGAAGTAGTCGTCGAGCGCGTCGACTCCCCGCGTCGCCAGCGCGACCAGCGAGCCGGTGCGCTGTCCGCTCAGCCATCCCGGGCCGAGCGCCGCCGATCGTTCCAGCAGGCGCCCCCGCAGCTCCGACTTCACCGCCGCGCTCGCCCGGTGAGCGGCCAGCTCGGTCAGCCACGCCACCAGGGCACGGCCGCAGGCGACGGCCGCCAACAGCAGCAGCGGGGTGCGGAGGCCGGAGACCGACATACCGTGCTGGAAGGCGCCCACCACCGTCTCGGCGATGAGCATCGCCTGCGCGATGACCAGCCCGGCGCCGACGGCGCCCAGGCCGACGACCGCCACCAGGAAGAACCGGGTGGCACGGGCGTAGCGGAGCAGCCGTGGATCGATCGGTTTCACGTGAAACACACCTCAGTGGACGGTTTCGGGAGTGGTGTGCGCCGCTGGAGCGCTGTGCGCGTCGGGAGCGATGTGCTGGGTCCCGATCCGCTTGCGGAACACCCAGTAGGTCCAGCCCTGGTAGAGCACCACCAGCGGCGTCGCGATGGCCGCGAGCCAGGTCATGATCTTCAGGGTGTAGGGGCTGGAAGAGGCGTTGGTGACCGTCAGGCTCCAGTCGGGGTTCAGCGTCGACGGCATGACGTTCGGAAAGAGGGTCAGGAAGAACATGCCCACGGCGGCCACGATGGTGAGCCCTGACAGCGCGAAGGCCCAGCCCTCACGCCCGGCCTGGTTCGCCGCCAGCGCCACCAGCAACGCGGCCACCGCGACGACGAGGGCGACCAGGCTCTTGCCGTCCCCGCTGTGCGCCTGCGTCCACAGCAGGAAGGCCAGGGCCGCCGCAGCGGCGACGAGACCGACCTGGAACGCCAGCCTGCGGGCGCGCTCCCGGATGTCACCGACCGTCTTCAGCGCCGTGAACACCGCACCGTGGAAGGTAAACAGCGTCAGCGTCACCAGGCCGCCGAGCAGCGCGTACGGGTTGAGCAGGTCGGTGACACCGCCCACGTACTCCAGATCGGAGTCGATCTTCACGCCCCGCACGATGTTGCCGAAGACCACACCCCACAGGAAGGCCGGGAGCAGCGATGTCCAGAAGATCGCGGTCTCCCAGTTGCGCTGCCAGTGCTCCTCGGGCCGCTTGGCGCGGTACTCGAAGGCGACACCGCGGATGATCAGGCAGATGAGGATGAGCAGCAGGGGCAGGTAGAAGCCGGAGAAGAGGGTGGCGTACCACTCCGGGAAGGCGGCGAAGGTCGCGCCGGCCGCGGTGAGCAGCCACACCTCGTTGCCGTCCCAGACCGGGCCGATGGTGTTGATCAGCACCCGCTTCTCGGACCGGTCGCGGGCCAGCAGCCTGGTGAGGACGCCGACTCCGAAGTCGAAGCCCTCCAGGAAGAAGTAGCCGGTCCACAGGACGGCGATCAGGACGAACCAGACGTCGTGCAGTTCCATGACTGTGCGGCTCCCTCGGCCTAGTAGGAGAAGGCCATCGGCTTGTCGGCGTCACGGAGGTCGCCGCCGATCTTCGTGGGCGGGTTGAGGTCGGCCTCGGTCAGCTCGGGCGGGCCGGCCTTCACGTACTTCACGAGCAGCTTGACCTCGATCACGGCGAGGACGGCGTAGAGCGCGGTGAAGGCGATCATCGAGGTGAGGACCTCGGCCGTGGAGACTCCGGGGGAGACAGCGTCGCGGGTCTGGAAGACGCCGTAGACGACCCACGGCTGACGGCCCATCTCGGTGAAGATCCAGCCCCAGGCGTTGGCGATCAGCGGGAAGCCCATCGTCCAGAGCGCCAGCAGCCAGTACAGCCGGGTGAGCTTCGAGCCGAGCGGCTTCTTCAGCAACACCAGATGCGGCACCTCGTCCTCGCCGGTGCGGTAGGCGGCCGGCAGCAGGAACTTCTTCCGCGTGAGCCACAGGCCCAGCAGGCCGAGCCCGAGGGAGGCCATGCCGAAGCCGATCATCCAGCGGAAGCCCCAGTAGGCGACGGGGACGATGGGCTTGTAGTCGCCGGGCCCGAACTTCTCCTGAAGGGCCTCGTTGGTGTCGTTGATGCCGGGCACGTACGACTCGAAGTCGCTGTGGGCGAGGAAGGACAGCAGGCCGGGGATCTCCAGGGCCACCTTGTTGTGCCCCTTGTCGACGTCGCCGTAGGCGAACACCGAGAACGGCGCCGGCTTCTCGCCGTCCCACAGCGCCTCGGCGGCGGCCATCTTCATCGGCTGCTGCTCGTACATGACCTTGCCGAGGGTGTCGCCGCTGACCGCGGTGAACAGGCCGCCGACGGCCAGGGTGACCAGGCCGAGCCGGAGCGAGGTCCGCATGACCGGGATGTGCTTCTTGCGCATCAGGTGGAAGGCGGCGATGCCGACCATGAAGGCGCCACCGGTGAGAAAGGCGGCCGAGAAGCTGTGGAAGACCTGGTTGAGCGTGGTGTTCTGGGTGAGGACCGCCCAGAAGTCGGTCAGCTCGGCACGGCCCTTCTCCTCGTTGATCCGGTAGCCGACCGGGTGCTGCATCCACGAGTTCGCCGCGAGGATGAAGTACGCGGACAGCAGGGTGCCGATCGAGACCATCCATATGCAGGCCAGGTGGATCTTCTTGGGCAGCTTGTCCCAGCCGAAGATCCACAGGCCGATGAAGGTCGACTCGAAGAAGAAGGCTATGAGGGCCTCGAACGCGAGCGGCGCACCGAAGACGTCACCGACGAAGCGGGAGTAGTCGGACCAGTTCATGCCGAACTGGAACTCCTGCACGATGCCGGTGACCACGCCCATCGCGATGTTGATCAGGAAGAGCTTCCCCCAGAACTTCGTGGCCCGGAGGTACTTCTCCTTCTCCGTGCGCACCCACGCGGTCTGGAGGCCTGCCGTGAGGGCGGCGAGCGAGATCGTCAGGGGGACGAACAGGAAGTGGTAGACGGTGGTGATGCCGAACTGCCAACGCGCCAGAGTCTCGGGCGCCAAAGCCAATTCCACGTCGTCAGTCTCCTTACATCGCCGTGGACACGGCAGTTTGCGGCCCTTTGTCACCCCCATACGGGAGCAACCAGGACGAGCTTGTGAACGCGTTCACATTCACAAGCAATTATGACGCACCGATTCTGGACGCAGGAAGGGGGGTCCCTCCTTGGCCTTCACGGCACCCTCTTGGCAGCAACTTCAACGTCTTGTTGAATTGCACGCCATGCACACACAGCACTCACAGGCATACGCAGAGACGCAATCACCGACCCGCATACGGATCTCCTGGCCGGCGGGACACCTCACCGCGACCCTCGATGACACCCCGACGACGCAGGCCCTGACCAAGGCCCTGCCGTTCTCCTCAACCGCCCACACCTGGGGCGAGGAGGTCTACTTCGACACCGGGGTCGCCGTTTCACGTGAAACCGACGCCCGTCAGGTCGTGGAACCGGGCACGGTCGCCTTCTGGACCGACGGCGACGCCCTCGCCCTCCCCTACGGCCCCACCCCGATCTCCCGGGGCGACGAGTGCCGGCTCGCCAGCCCCTGCAACGTCCTCGGCCGCCTTGACGGCGACCCCCGTCTGCTCGCGACGGTGCGCAATGGCGACCCGGTGCGAGTGGAGCTGGTGGAGGAGTAGCGCTCCGGCGCATTCACGTTCGCGATGGCATCGCCGACCCGGCCCGTTCCGCCGGGGACGCCATCGCCGTATGGCTGCTCATGACGTCCGCCGCGATGACGCCGCTGGGCCGACACGCCTGGGGGCGGGCACGGCGCGCGGTGCGCCGAAGCGCACTCAGGCGTCGTGCCCCGCCCCCAGGGACGAAGACCTCGTGAACTCAGAGCTCCTTGCGGAACGCCTCCGCCGCCTTCAGGAAGATGTCGTTCCCCTCGGCCTCCCCGACCGTGACCCGCACACCCTCACCGGGGAACGGCCGCACGACCACGCCCGCCTGCTCACAGGCCTCGGCGAAGGCGACCGTGCGCTCCCCCAGCCGCAGCCACACGAAGTTGGCCTGGGTCTCGGGCACCGTCCAGCCCTGGGACCGCAGCCCGTCGACCACACGGTTGCGCTCACACACCAGCGAGCCGACCCGGCCGAGCAGCTCGTCCTCGGCGCGCAGCGAGGCGATCGCCGCCTCCTGGGCCAGCTGGCTCACGCCGAACGGCACCGCCGTCTTGCGCAGCGCCGCCGCCACCGGCTCATGTGCGATCGCGAAGCCGACCCGCAGCCCCGCGAGGCCGTACGCCTTGGAGAACGTGCGCAGCACACAGACGTTCGGCCGGTTCCGGTACAGCTCGACGCCGTCCGGCACCTCGGGGTCACGGATGAACTCGCGGTACGCCTCGTCCAGGACGACCAGCACATCGCCGGGCACCCGGTCCAGGAAGCGCTCCAGCTCGGCCCGGCGCACCACCGTGCCCGTGGGGTTGTTGGGGTTGCAGACGAAGATGAGCCGGGTGCGGTCGGTGATCGCCGCCGCCATCGCGTCCAGGTCGTGCACATCGCCCGGCGTCAGCGGCACCCGGACCGAGGTCGCGCCGCTGATCTGCGTGATGATCGGGTACGCCTCGAAGGACCGCCAGGCGTAGATCACCTCGTCGCCGGGGCCGGCGGTGGCCTGGAGCAGCTGCTGGGCGACGCCGACCGAGCCAGTGCCGGTGGACAGGTGGGAGACGGGAACTCCGAACCGGTCGGACAGCTCGTTCATCAGGCCCGTGCAGCCCATGTCCGGGTAGCGGTTGAAGGACGCGGCCGCGGCCGTGACGCTCTCCATCACGCCGGGCAGCGGCGGATAGGGGTTCTCGTTGGAGGACAGCTTGTAGGCCACCGGGCCGTCCGCGGCGGCGGGCTTGCCCGGCTTGTAGGTGGGGATACCCTCCAGCTCGGCGCGCAGCTTGGGGCTCGTCTCGCTCACCGCAGTCCTCCTCGCGACCACCGGCACCGCCTGACCGTCGCCGGCTTCCAATGCTTCTTACCCTATGAGGATTCGGCCCGGCTGCGAACAGGTGAGTGAAGACCTCCTCCAGGACCTCTCCAGGGGGCCGACCCCCTGCACCTCACCGGCATCAGGGGCAACACGACTCGAAGGCGTACGAAGCAGGGGGCGCGCCGCACATATATCTACGCGCCGGTGGCTCACGCCGTGGCGCGCATCCCCCGTGAAGGTGAGTTGAGACCTCTTCGAGACCTCGGGGACTTGGCAGGCCGGTGCACGCCGACAAGTCACGTACCATGCCAGGATCCCATAACAGCCTTGAAATCAAAGGCATTTGACGGTCTCTCACCTTGCAGAAACGTACCTGTCAACGGCTGCATATGCGTCCGCACTACCCCACCGCATGAGCCCTACTATCGGCTCGCCATGACAGCAGCAGGGAAGCACCAGGTGAGCCGCGCGGAAACCTCACGTCGAGGCAGCCGGCCGGGCCGGGCGGGCATCAGAGACGTGGCCGCCGCCGCCGGAGTCTCCATCACGACCGTCTCCGACGCCCTCAACGGCAAGGGCCGGCTCCCGGACGCCACCCGACGCCATGTCCGAGAGGTCGCCGACCGGCTGGGCTATCGCCCCTCGGCCGCGGCCCGCACCCTCCGTACCGGCAAGTCGGGTCTCATCGGCCTGACCGTGACCACGTACGGGGATGAACCTTTCACCTTCACCGAGTTCGCGTACTTCGCGGAGATGGCGCGGGCCGCCACCTCGGCCGCGCTGGCCCGCGGCTACGCCCTGGTCATCCTGCCCGCGACCTCCCGCCACGACGTCTGGTCGAACGTCGCCCTGGACGGCACGGTCGTCATCGATCCCTCCGACCAGGACCCGGTCGTCAGCGAACTGGTCCGGCAGGGTCTGCCGGTCGTCTCCGACGGCCGCCCGGCCGGCTCGCTGCCGGTCACCGCGTGGGTCGACAACGACCACGAGGCCGCCGTCCTCGGCATCCTCGACCATCTGGCCGACGCCGGCGCCCGCCGCATCGGCCTGCTGACGGGCACCACCACGGACACGTACACCCACCTGTCGACCACCGCGTACCTGCGCTGGTGCGAGCGCGTCGGCCAGGACCCGGTGTACGAGGCCTACCCGGCGCACGATCCGTGCGCGGGCGCCGTCGCGGCCGACCGGCTGCTCGCGCGCCCCGACCGGCCCGACGCGGTCTACGGACTGTTCGATCCCAACGGCACCGATCTGCTCGCCGCAGCCCGGCGCTACGGGCTCCGTGTACCGGACGACCTGCTTCTGGTCTGCTGCAGCGAATCCACCGTGTACGCCAACACCGAGCCGCCCATCACCACGCTCTCCCTGAAGCCGCGCCGGATCGGCACGGCCGTGGTCCAGCTGCTCATCGACGCCATCGAGGGTGTCGAGTCGGACCACCCGGTCGAACAGGTGATACCGACCGAGCTGATCGTGCGTACCTCGTCCCAGCGACGCCCGCCGCGGACGACGGTCAGCCCGCCACGGGTCCCCGGGGAGGGCTAGAAAAGGGGCGGACACCAGGTTGGGCGAAGCCCTGCCCAATCGGGGCGAAAGCGGCGGTGAACTGGAGTCTTGCTCTGATTCACCACCCCTGGGTCATCACACGGCGCGATCCGCATTCCTATGATGGGCCCACGACACCGCGGGCCGCTGCGACCAGGCAGTCCGAAGCGGTGCAGCTGCGGCGCGATGGTGGAGGGGTCGATGACTCAGGGGGCCGGTCAGGGACCCGAGGTGGAGCGGACGGCGACGTTGCGCGACTTCCGGGTACCCGCGTACGTCCACGAGACCGGTCCGTATGCCCCCAGCACCCACCCTGGCGAGGCCGCCGGCCCCGTCGCCGAGCCGGCGGGATTCCCGCAGGAGTACACGCCGACCCAGCGCGACCTGCCCGTCATCAATCGGGGTGACACGCTCCAGGTGAGCGTCGACCCGGCACCCGTCGCCCCGCCCGCCACCGGGCCCGGCCCGCTGTTCGTCGTCGGAGACGTGCACGGCTATCTCGACGAGCTGGTGGCCGCCCTCCAGGAGAAGGGCCTGATCGACGCCGCCGGGCACTGGTGCGCGGGCACGGCCCGGCTGTGGTTCCTCGGCGACTTCACCGACCGCGGCCCGGACGGCATCGGCGTCATCGACCTGGTGATGCGGCTGTCCGCCGAGGCCGCCGCGGCGGGCGGCTACTGCAAGGCCCTGATGGGCAACCACGAACTGCTGCTCATCGGCGCCAAGCGGTTCGGTGACACGCCCGTCAACTCCGGCGCGGGCACCGCCACCTTCCAGGCGGCCTGGCTGCTCAACGGCGGCCAGAAGACCGACATGGACCGCCTCCAGGACCACCACCTCCAGTGGATGGCCCGCCTCGACGCGCTCACCGAGACCGACGGCCATCTGCTCGTCCACTCCGACACCACCGCCTATCTCGACTACGGCGACTCCATCGAGGCCGTCAACGACAACGTCCGCGAGACCCTCACGCGCAACGACGCGGACGAGGTCTGGGACCTGTTCCGCAAGTTCACCAAGCGCTTCTCCTTCCGGGACGAGGGCGGCGCCGACGCCGTGCGCTCCCTGCTGGACACCTACGGCGGCACCCGCATCGTCCACGGCCACAGCCCCATCCCGTACCTGCTGGGCGAAGTCGGCTCCGAGGACGGCGAGGACAGCACCGGCCCGGTGGTCGAAGGACCGCACGTCTACGCCGACGGCCTCGCCATCGCCATGGACGGCGGAGTGACCATGGCCGGAAAGCTGCTGGTCCAGCAACTTCCCCTGGATATCTGAACGTTCGCCGGGCAGGCGTCCCCGGCGGAGGACTCACGCGTGACGGCGCAGGCCACGACCCAATTTCGGTAAACCCCCTGTCACCTCCCGCCGTCACCGCTCTACCATCGGCTTATCCGTAGCAGGCTCCCCTCCGTTTCTGCCCGACGGCTCGTCAGCGTGCGAGCCCCAAGCCCTACGGAGCATCGGGGGATGCACATGAACAGCGTTCCGCAGCACCTGCTGAGCGAGGACCGCCAGGAGTACGAGCGGCTCCTCGATGAGGCGCTGCGCTCCGCACCACACCGCCCGGAACTGGCCGCTGTCGGACAGCGGCTCAACGCCGAACAGCTGCGCACCATGGCGCTCAACGCCTCCGCTCTCATCACGGCGGCCGCGGCGACCGAGTACCAGCACTATGTGAAGGTCCGCGAGGAACTGCGCCAGCCGGCGCCGTCCACCCCGTCGTCGGTCCGCGCATCCGACTCCACGGAGCCGGCACCGAGCGCGATGGGGCTCGCCACCACCGTGGGAGATGCCGCCGAGACGGTCGGCGCGGGCGCCGTCGCCATGATCGCCGTCCTCGCCCCCGTCCTGGCCGGAACCGCCGCGGCGATCTTTCTGCTCGTCGGGTACATCCTGAAGATGCTCGACCCCGAGCAGGCGTTCGCCGAGACCATCCTCACCACCGGATGGGTGTTCGGCGCCGTGACCGCGCTGGCGATCCTGGTCGCCGCCGTGGGCCTGCTGCTCACCGCCCTGCGCAACCGGCCCTCGCCGGAGCACGGTCCCTACGGCGAGCCGAACAGCGAGCTGGTCGAGGCCAGGGATGCCTGGTGCGAGGCCCTGCTGGAGCGCGGCATCCTGCCGTTCCTGCGCGAGGCCCTCGCCGACACCGGCACGGCCGCACTGCACCGTACGGCCCCACCGGCGCCGACCAGCCGCATCCCGCACCTCGGCTACGACCGCCCCGGCTTCACCAGCCCCGGCGACGGCCCGGCAGCCGGGCACCGGCCCAGCTTCACCAGCCCGGACTACACGAGCCCGGACTTCGGCGGCCCGGAACACCGGCCGGAGTGACCCTCTGCTTGCGCCCCCGCACAGGGGAGCGCAAGCCGGAGACGGCTCCGCGCCGGGCCGCGGCGAGCTCCTTCGGGATGCGACGAGACCGGGGACGCGATGAGGCCGGACATCCCAGTGTTCAGACTGTGTCTCCCGGCACGACGTGTTTCAGAAGTATCCTCTCCCCCTCATTTCACAGAGGGGGATCCATGCGCAGGGGGGAACAGCCGGCGGCAAGGCGCGGTACCGCCGTGGTGATCGGGGCGTTCGCGGGGGTGCTCTGCGTGAGCGCCTGCGATACAGAACAGAGTTCGGGTACCCCGGCCCGGACCACATCGGCCAAGGCATCCGCCGAAGCCGTCCCTCGCGCCTTGAGCACCGAGGAACTCAAGGCCCTCACCTTCCATGACGGAGAGGTGCCCCAAGCGCGCGAGAACGCGATCCCCGTCAGGGCCCGCGACTCCGAGGGGGATTCCTCCACCTTCCCGCCCGTCTCGGATCCGGCGTGCCAGCGGGTGCTGGACATCGCCGGGGGCGAGAACGCGTCCGCCGTCGTGTACCAGACCTTCAACTGGAAGGACGGCATCTTCCCCGGCAGCTCGACCCTGGCCTCCTATGAAGCCACCGCGGCGCAGGATGCCTTCGACCAGCTCAGCGAAGGGCTCAAGACCTGCCGATCCTTCACCGGGACCGGCTACGTCGGCGAATTCCGCTCGACGCTGGAACTCGAGGAACCGCCACGGGTCGGGGACGAGGCCGCAAGTTACCGCCTCACCACCCCGATGAACGAGGGCGAAGTTCATCACGATCACTACGTCGTGGTGCGGGTGGGCAACACCATCGCGATGTTCACCTCGATGGACGTGGAGAAACCTGCGTCGTTCCCCTCCGATCTGATCACCAAGCAGGTCGCCCGCTTGCGGAACGCTCAACGCGGCTGAGTGGGGGCGGTGGTCCCTGGCCCGTCGTGCCCACGACGGACCGTGCGGCGAAGCACCGCCCCTCCCTCCATCAGTCCGCGATCGGCAGGTACACCCGGTTCCCCGCCTCCGCGAACTCCTTCGACTTCTGGGCCATACCCTGCTCGATCTCCGCTTGGCTGCCGCCGTGTTCGCGGCGGATGTCCTGGGAGATCTTCATCGAGCAGAACTTCGGCCCGCACATCGAGCAGAAGTGCGCCGTCTTGGCGGGTTCCGCCGGCAGGGTCTCGTCGTGGAACTCGCGGGCCGTGTCCGGGTCGAGGGCCAGGTTGAACTGGTCCTCCCACCGGAACTCGAAGCGCGCGTCGGACAGCGCGTCGTCCCACTCCTGCGCTCCGGGGTGCCCCTTGGCGAGGTCGGCTGCGTGGGCGGCGATCTTGTAGGTGATGACGCCGGTCTTGACGTCGTCACGGTTGGGCAGACCCAAGTGCTCCTTGGGCGTGACATAGCAGAGCATGGCCGTGCCCCACCAGGCGATCATCGCGGCACCGATGCCGGAGGTGATGTGGTCGTACGCCGGCGCGACGTCCGTCGTCAGCGGGCCGAGCGTATAGAACGGAGCCTCATCGCAGATCTCCTGCTGAAGGTCGATGTTTTCCTTGATCTTGTGCATCGGGACGTGACCGGGGCCCTCGATCATCGTCTGCACGTTGAAACGCTTCGCGATCCGGTTGAGTTCCCCGAGCGTCTTCAACTCGGCGAACTGGGCAGCGTCGTTGGCGTCCGCGATCGAGCCGGGCCGCAGGCCGTCACCGAGGGAGTAGGTGACGTCGTAGGCGGCGAGGATCTCGCAGAGCTCCTCGAAGTTCTCGTAGAGGAACGACTCCTTGTGGTGCGCCAGACACCACGCCGCCATGATCGAGCCGCCGCGGGAGACGATGCCGGTCTTGCGGTTCGCGGTGAGCGGGACGTACGCCAGGCGCACGCCCGCGTGGACCGTCATGTAGTCCACGCCCTGCTCGGCCTGTTCGATGACCGTGTCCTTGTAGATCTCCCAGGTCAGCTCCTCGGCCTTGCCGTCGACCTTCTCCAGCGCCTGGTAGAGCGGCACGGTGCCGATCGGCACGGGGGAGTTGCGCAGCACCCACTCGCGGGTGGTGTGGATGTTGCGGCCGGTGGACAGGTCCATGACCGTGTCGGCACCCCAGCGGGTCGCCCAGGTCATCTTCTCGACCTCTTCCTCGATGGAGGAGGTCACCGCGGAGTTGCCGATGTTGGCGTTGACCTTCACCAGGAACCGCTTGCCGATGATCATCGGCTCGATCTCCGGGTGGTTGACGTTGGCCGGCAGCACGGCCCTGCCCGCCGCGATCTCCTCGCGGACCACCTCGGGAGAGACGTTCTCGCGGATGGCCACGAACTCCATCTCCGGGGTGATCTCGCCGCGGCGCGCATACGCCAGCTGCGTGACCGCCTGGCCGTCACGGCCCCGGCGCGGCTGGCGCGGCCGCCCAGGGAAGACCGCGTCGAGGTTGCGGAGCCCGCCTCGCGGCGAGGTGTGCTTGATTCCGTCGTCCTCGGGACGGACGGGACGGCCCGCGTACTCCTCGGTGTCGCCGCGGGCGATGATCCAGTTCTCCCGCAGCGGCGGCAGACCCCTGCGGACGTCGGTGTCGACGTGCGGATCGGTGTACGGGCCCGATGTGTCGTACAGCGTGACCGACTGCCCGTTGGTGAGGTGCACCTGGCGGACCGGCACTCGCAGATCGGGGCGTGTGCCCTCGACGTACGCCTTGTGCCAGCCGATGGACTTCCCGGCCTCCCCGTTCGTCGACGTTTCCGTCGCGGTCTGAACGTTCTGCGTGGAGGCAGGCGTGCGCGCGTCCTCGATGGTCATGAGACCTACTCCCTACGCCGGCATTACCCGGTAACAGGTTCGGCGGTCGACGCAGCGGTATCCGTCTGCCGACGTCTCGTGTGAAACATCACTCGTGGTCGGTGATGTTTCATGTGAAACATCGCTGGGACGGAGGTCAGCGCCCTCTCAGCCCGGTGCTCCGAGCTCCCGCGTGTACAAAGGTGCCTCCACGCTAGCGTCAATTCGGGCGCGGTGAACAGGGGGCCCCGGTCGTTCTTGCGATGATCGGTCGGTGACCACGACGCAGCATCCCCCGTTCCCACCGCCCGAGCCCCCGCGGGGAGCCGCTCCCGGAAGTGGCTCCGGAGACGGCTCAGGAACCGGTAACGGCCTTGGAGGCGGCCCGGGTTCGGGCCGTGGACGTGGGCTGGGCTACGGGCAGGGCGGCGGCCACGGGCAGAGTGGCGGGCCTGGCCATGGGCACGGTGGCGGACAGGGCCACGGGCATGGTGGTGAGCCAGGCCACGGGCATGGTGGTAGTCCCGGCGCCGGTGGCGGATACGGCGAGGGGCCGGGCTCAGGCGGCGGACACGGTGGCGGACCGGGCTCAGGCGGCGGACACGGTGGCGGACCGGGCTCAGGCGGCGGGCACGGACACTCGCACAGTCATGGGCATGGACCCGCCGCGCCCGTCTCCCAGCATCTGCGCAAGCTGATCGCCGCGGTCCTCATCCCGTTCGCCGCGGCGGTGGTCGTGGGCCTCGCCGTGCTGTGGCCCGGCGGTGCCCCGCCGCACGAGCGGACCGGCGTCGGCTTCGACCGGCAGACCCAGCAGGCCACGGTCACCCGGATCGAGGAGGTGGACTGCGGTTCGGTCAACGCCTCGGCGCCGCCGCCGACCGGCGACACCTCCACCGCCGAGGGCTCCTCCGCCCAGCAGCAGGCCAATGGCACCTGCAAGAAGGCGACCATCCGGATCGACACCGGCAAGGACAAGGGCCGTACCTTCACCGAGATCGTCCAGCCGGACCAGTCACGTCAGCTGCACCAGGGACAGGAGGTGATCGTCGCCTACGAGCCCTCCGCCCCCAGGGACCTTCAGTACTCGGTCACCGATGTGAACCGCAGGCTGCCGATGGCACTGCTCGCCGGCATCTTCGCCCTCGCCGTCGTGGCCGTTGGGCGGATGCGCGGCGTCATGGCACTGATCGCGCTGGCCATCAGCTTCCTGATCCTGAACTTCTTCATCCTGCCGGCCATCCTCCAGGGCTCGAACCCGCTGCTCGTGGCGGTGATCGGGGCGAGCGCCATCATGCTGATCGCCCTGTATCTGTGTCATGGCCTGTCGGCCCGCACCTCCGTGGCCGTGCTCGGCACCCTGATCTCGCTGCTGCTGATCGGTGTCCTCGGCTCGCTGTTCATCGACTGGGCCGCGCTCACCGGCAACACCGACGACAACACCGGGCTGATCCACGGCCTGTATCCGTCGATCGACATGAGCGGTCTGCTGCTCGCCGGCGTCATCATCGGTTCGCTGGGTGTGCTGGACGATGTGACGGTCACCCAGACCTCGGCGGTCTGGGAGCTGCACGAGGCCAATCCGACGATGGGCTGGCGCGGCCTGTACCGAGCGGCCATCCGGATCGGCCGCGACCACATCGCCTCCGTCGTCAACACGCTCGTCCTCGCCTACGCGGGCGCCGCGCTGCCGCTGCTGCTGCTCTTCTCGATCGCGCAGAGCAGTGTGGGGACGGTCGCCAACAGCGAGCTGGTCGCGGAGGAGATCGTGCGCACGCTGGTGGGCTCGATCGGCCTCGTGGCGTCGGTGCCGGTCACCACGGCGCTCGCCGCGCTGGTGGTCTCGGCGGACCGGCCCACGGCGGAGCCCGCTGCGGCAGGCGCCCGACCCGGCGTGGCACGGACCGGCGGCCGGGGCCGACGACGCAAGCGGTGAGGAAGCCCGACCACGGCGGTGAGAAAGGCCCGACCACCCGACAAACGCCGGTACTCCGATACGCCGGTACGCCAAAACGCCAAGAAGAAGCGTTACTCCACTCGTAGTACGCGCCGCCTCATCCCGCGCTCTGCTCCTCGGCCAGGATGCGGTCCAGCGCCTCGTCGAGGTGGGCGTCGAAGTCGGCGAGCGAGCCCTCCTGCCCCAGCGGCACCAGCTTGTCGGTGCGGTCGAGGAAGGCGACGAGCGGCGCCGACGAGGAGCGGAACAGCGCCTGGTCGGCGCCCACCTGAAGCCGGATCAGAACCTCGCCCAGCGAGTCGGGCTCCACGGGCGAGACCCGCACATCGCCCTCGCCGCAGGGCCGGCCGACTCCGTCGATCAGCAGCTCGCGGCCGAACGCCCAGGTGACCGGCGCGTCACCGGGCAAATGGAACGTCAGCCGGACGGCATAGGGATCACAGGTCTCGTAGCGCAGCTCCACCGGGATGCGGAAGGAGAGCTCCTCGGAGACGAGAAAGCTCATCATGACCTCTGCCTGTACGGACTCGCGCATCGCCTACCCCGTCTGTTGCCGTCGATTGGCCGGGAATCAACCGTTGAATACTGCTGGCATCTTGCTGAACGTACACAGCAGATCACAAGGAGTTAGTTTTCAGATACTGATAGAGAGCGCGAGCGACCCCAGAAGCCGCCCGACCTCGCTCTGCAACTGCCGCGCCGCGGGCAGCAGTCGATCGGCCTGATGACAGGGGAGGGAGATGGCCATCGTGGCCGCCGTCGCCCCCACCGTGATCGGGATCGCCGCGCACACCGTGCCGAGTGCGTACTCCTGTCGCTCGACCACAGGTTCCATCCGGCCCACCCGTTCCAGGCGCTGGAGCAGGGTGCGGTTGTCACGCACCGTGTACGGCGTGATGGACTGCACGGGGTAGCGCTCCAGATGGTCGCGCCGGGCTGCCTCGTCGAGCTGGGACAGCAGACACTGCCCGATGGCGTGCGCATGGCCGGTCTCGCGGAAGTCGGCCCACTCCTCGACCGCCGGGTTGGCCGGGGTGTCGGAGACGCACATGACCTCGATCTCCCCCTCCCGGTAGACCGCGTAGTACACGGGCACGCCGATCGCATCCCGCCAGTGCGCGAGCGCGCCGGCGACCGTGCTGCGACGTTTCTCCTGTGCTCCGCTGCTGCTCAGCCGCTCGGCCGCCTCACCGAGAAAGAACAGACCCTTCTCCCGGCGCAGATAGCCCTCGTGCACCAGGGTGCGCAGCAGGTGGTACGTCGTGGGGAGCGCGAGACCGGTCTCGCGGGCCAGCTGTTTGGCCGGTGCGCCGTAGTCATGTCCGGCGACGCACTCCAGGAGGCGCATCGCGCGCTGCACCGAGCCGATGAGGGTCGCGGGCTGCTGCGCGGGAGGGGGCTCCGGCCTCGTCTGAGGCGTCTGCCGCGGCGGCGCCGGGGGCGCGTCCGCGCACCGGACCGCCTGGGGGCTCCGCGGGGACGATCCCGGCGGAGCGGGCTGTTCGGGGGGCCGTACGCGGAGGGGCTGGGAGGAGAGAGCGGTGCGGGCGGGGGGTGCGTGGGGTCCTGGGGGTGCGGTGTCAGCCGTGGCCATGGGTCACTCCCGAAGCGCGAGGCGAGGAGGCAGCCCGTGCGGGGAACACGGGCGGGATGGACGGGGGTGTACTCCGCTCGCGGGGTCGTCCCGCGGGGGTTCCGGACTCTAACCGTCCGCCACGGCTCGCAGACGCGCTGTCCCGGAAACTTCCCTCGCCCGAGGGAACCGGCCGTTCCCGTTACCGGTCCCCGTCACCCACACCTCTACCAATCACCCCGCACGCCCCCTACCAGTCACCCCGCGAGGACGAGCCGGCGGTGAACTTCCGGACGACGTAGATGAGTCCGCCGACCAGTGCCACGAAGAGCAGCAGCTTGAACAGCAGGCTGATCACAAAGCCGACGACGCTGGCTATCAGGCCGCCGAACACCACAAGGGCGATGACCGGCACCGCGACCCACTTCACCCACCACGGCAGGCCCGCGAAGATCTCTCGCATCGCCCTCGCCTTTCTCTCGTTCCGATGTCCTGCCCTCGATGCTAGGTCCGGGGGCAGGCCCGGCGGGGGCCTCGCATCCCTTGTCCTCCCCTGACCGGTCCCCTAGGGAATCCGGGGGCGACGGATCAGCTCTCGGGCGGAGAGAAGACCACGAGCACCCGCAGATCCTCGCTGATGTGGTGGAACCTGTGAGGCGTGCCGGCCGGTACGTACACCACACTGCCGCGCGCCACCTGCGTGGTCTCCGTGCCGACGGTGAGCGAGGCCCGGCCGCTGACCACGAAGTACACCTCGTCCTGGTTGTGGGGCTTCTGCGGGTCGTGCTCCCCCGCGTTCAGCGCGTACAGGCCGACCGACATGTTCCGCTCGCGCAGGAACTGCAGGTAGGCCCCCTCGTTGGCGGCGCGCTCCGCCTCCAGTTCGTCCAGCCGGAATGCCTTCATCGTTGCGTCGCCCTCGCGCCCCTGCTCGTAGCCGATCTGGTCTGCCACGATCAGACACATGATGAATTTCCTAGTCAAGACAATCGCCAACGCGGGCGCCCTGGCGGTCGCCGTATGGCTGCTCGACAAGATCACCCTCACCGGTGACAGCACCGGCAAGAAGGTCGGCACCCTGCTGCTGGTGGCGCTGCTCTTCGGTCTGGTGAACTTCCTGGTCAAGCCGGTCGTGAAGCTGCTCAGCCTGCCGCTGCTCATCCTCACGCTCGGCCTGTTCACCCTGGTGGTGAACGCGCTGATGCTGCTGCTGACCTCGTGGCTGGCCGACCGGCTGGACCTGAGCTTCCACGTCGAGGGCTTCTGGACCGCCGTCGTCGGCGGCCTGATCATCTCGATCGTGTCCTGGGCGCTCAACGTCGTCCTTCCCGACAGGGACTGAGCGCCATGACGTACCGCGTCTGCTTCGTCTGCACCGGCAACATCTGCCGTTCCCCGATGGCCGAATCCGTCTTCCGAGCCCGGATCGAGGAGGCCGGGCTCGACGGCCTGGTCGAGGTCGACAGCGCCGGCACCGGTGGCTGGCACGAGGGCGACCCGGCCGACCCGCGCACCGTCGCCGTACTGGAGGAGCATGGGTACGGCAGCGAGCACACCGCCCGCCAGTTCCGGCCGGCCTGGTTCGAGCGGCTCGACCTCGTCATCGCCCTCGACACCGGCCACGCCAAGGCACTGCGGCGCCTCGCGCCCACCGAGGCGGACGCCCGGAAGGTGCGGCTGCTGCGCTCCTACGACCCCGCCCCGGGCGACGACCTCGATGTCCCGGACCCGTACTACGGGGGCAGGGACGGCTTCGAGGAGTGCCTTGAGATGGTGGAGGCGGCGAGCACCGGTCTGCTCGCCGCGGTACGTGAGCACGTGGAAGGGCAGGCGGCATGAGCGATTCAGGGCGTTTTGCGGGTGGTGACGGCACCCGCGCGGTGCGGGCGGGACTGCCCGAGCCGGTCAAGTACGAGCCGACCCTGCCGGGGCCCGTGTTCGCCGCGCACTTCCATCTGCCGGGCGAGCCCACCGGGCCGTACACCTACGGCCGCGACGAGAACCCGACCTGGACGCATCTGGAGCGGGCGATCGGCGAGCTGGAGGCGCCCGGCCAGGACGGCGTGGAGACGCTGGTCTTCGCCTCCGGCATGGCGGCCATCTCGTCGGTGCTCTTCTCCCAGCTGAAGGCTGGGGACGCGGTCGTGCTGCCCAGCGACGGCTATCAGGTGCTGCCGCTGGTGCGGGCGCAGCTGGAGTCGTACGGCATCGAGGTGCGCACCGCGCCGACGGGCGGCGACGCCCAGCTCGACGTCCTGGACGGCGCGAAGCTGCTGTGGATCGAGAGCCCGTCCAACCCCGGGCTGGACGTCTGTGACATCCGCCGGCTCGTCGAGGCCGCCCACACGCGCGGGGCCCTGGTCGCCGTCGACAACACGCTGGCCACCCCGCTCGGGCAGCGCCCGCTGGAGCTCGGCGCCGACTTCGCCGTGGCCAGCGGCACCAAGCAGCTCACCGGGCACGGCGACATCCTGCTGGGGTACGTCACCGGTCGCGCGGGCGAGCCCATGACCGCCGTACGCCGCTGGCGCAAGATCGTCGGGGCCATTCCGGGGCCGATGGAGGCCTGGCTGGCGCACCGCTCGATCGCCACGCTGCAGCTGCGCGTGGACCGGCAGAACGCCACCGCCCTGGCGGTCGCCGAGGCGCTGCGGCAGCGGCCGGAGGTGTCCGGTCTGCGCTATCCGGGGCTGCCCGACGACCCGTCCCACAAGGTCGCCGCGCAGCAGATGCACCGCTTCGGGTGCGTGGTGTCCTTCACGCTGCCCACGCGCGCGCGTGCGGACCGTTTTCTGGAGGCGCTGCGGCTGGTGGACGACGCGACGAGCTTCGGCGGGGTGCGGTCCACGGCCGAGCGGCGCGGCCGCTGGGGCGGGGACGCGGTGCCGGAGGGCTTCATCCGGCTGTCGGTCGGCGCCGAGGACCCCGAGGACCTGGTGGCGGATCTGCTGCGTGCGCTGGACGAGTCGGCGGACTGATCCGCCTGCCACCACGGCGTCGAACGTACGGTCCGCGACCGCGACTACGTCGAACGGACGGTCCGAGCCTCCCCCCTCGTGGCTCGGACCGTCCTCGGTTCCGCGCGCGAAGAACCGCGCGAACAAGGCTAGTTGACTCTGTGTCAGTGTCCAATCACAGTAGCGACAGAGACCTATCGACTTATTTATAGTTGGGCCCTGCCTGGGGGCTGGGAGGAAGGCAGGGGAGGGGGGCACCGCCATGGACCTGGCCTTGCTGCGCACCTTTGTGACAGTGCACCGGGCCGGATCCTTTACCCGCGCGGCCGCTCTGCTCGGCCTCTCCCAGCCCGCCGTGACCTCGCAGATCCGCACTCTGGAACGGCAGGTCGGCCGCCCGCTGTTCCTGCGGCAGGCCCGGGGCGTGACTCCGACGACCATCGGCGACGAACTCGCGCACAAGGCCGCGCCGCATCTCGACGCCCTGGTGGAGATCGCCGAGACCGGGCTCGACGACGAGTCGTCCTTACGCACCCTGCATCTCGCCGGCCCGCCGGAGTTCACCGCCGAGCGGGCCCTGCCCGCCCTGGTCGAGCTGGCCGGTGACGCCGGACAGGGGTTCGCCCTGAGGGCCTCCTTCGGGAACGCCGAGGAGACCCTGGAGGGGCTGGCCGCCGGACATCACGATCTCGCCATCAGCACGGCCCGGCCGCGCGGCGCCCTGCTCACCGCGACCCCTCTCTGCGACGAGGAGCACGTCCTGGTCGCCGCTCCCCGCTGGGCCGAGCGCATCGGCCCCGGCATGCCGCGGCGCAAGGGCGCGGCCGCGCTGGAGAACCTCCCCGTCGTCGAGGTCCACGAGTCGCTGCCCTTCGTCGCCCGCTACTGGGCCTCCGTCTTCGACTCCCGCCCGGCCGCCTCCGGCACCGTCATCGTCCCGGATCTGCGAGCAGTCCTCGCCTGTGCGACCGCCGGAGCGGGGATCGCCGTTCTGCCGCGCTATCTGTGCACAGACGCGCTGGAACGCGGGGAGGTCGTCACGCTGCACGAGCCGGCGGTGGCGCCGCTGCGCACCTACTTCCTGGTGGTCCGCACCGGGACACTGGCGATGCCGCATATCGCGCGGGCCCACGAATGGCTCCAGCGGGCGGCATCCGACTGGTGCTGAGCGCACCGCCGAGCGGAGAAGGACATCCGTCACTCCATGGGCCCCATCGGTCACGTTTCGCGATGTTTCACGTGGAACCAGCCGGGCCACATTTCACCCATGACCGTCCGACCCGTGGTCAAGCGCACCGCCCGCGCCGTTCTGCTGGACGGTGACGACCTGATTCTGATCAAGCGCACCAAGCCCGGTGTGGATCCCTACTGGGTGACCCCCGGCGGCGGGGTCGAGCCCCGAGACCCGACCGTCGTCGACGCCCTGCACCGCGAGGTCTACGAGGAGCTGGGCGCCAAGATCACCGATGTCGTGCCGTGCTTCGTGGACACCGTCGAGCACATCGGCGAGGACGGCGGCGCGACCGGTGTGAAGGTGCAGCACTTCTTCGTCTGCCGGCTGGAGTCGATGGACCCGGCTCTACGGCACGGACCCGAGGTGGACCAGCCCGCGGGTGAGTACGAGATCGTGCGGGTGCCGTTCACCCGGGTCGGGATCGCCTCCGTTCACCTGGTGCCGCTGTCGCTGCGGCACTACCTCGACGGGAACATCGAGGGCGTACGGGCCATGCACGCGCCGGACCTGGGCTGAACCGCCCGCTCATCGCGTCCCGCGCCCGGGCCTGAGCATCGGCTGCCCTCGGCGTCTCCGGCTGGCCCGCGGCCGTCTCAGGTGGCCGCGGCGATGAGTTCCTCCACCGAGTCGTGCCGTATGCGGTTCGACGGGATGCCGACGTGCCGGAGGGCGTCCACACCGCTGCGGATCATTCCGGGCGGGCCCGAGAGATAGGCGTCGTACTCGTTCCACGGGCCGTACTCGCGTATGGCGTCGGGAAGCTGGAGATGCGCCTGCTGGTCGATGATCGCGCGGACCGACAGCCAGGAGTGGCTCTGCTGGAGCCGGAGCATCGTGTCGATCTCGTACAGGTCCTGGTCGGTACGGGCGCCGTAGAACACCTCGACCGGCCGTCGCTCGCCGTGTTCGGCGACATCCTCGACGAGTGCCTTGATCGGGGCGATGCCGGTGCCGCCGCCCAGACAGAGCAGTCCGCTGTCGGTGGTGTGGTCGACGGTCATGGAGCCGGCCGGCGGGCCGAGACGGATCACGTCACCGGGCCGGGCCCGGTGCACCAGGGCGTTGGAGACCCAGCCGGCGGGGACCGCCTTCACGTGGAACGTCAGCAGGCCGTCGGAGCGAGGGGCGGAGGCGAAGGAGTAGTGCCGCCAGACGCGCGGCCACCACGGCGTCTCCACACTCGTGTACTGGCCGGCGAGGAAGGGATACGGCTGGTCCGGACGGATGGTGATGACCGCGATGTCGGGCGTCCGCAGATCGTGCGAGACGACCTCGGCGTACCACCAGGCGGGAGCACGCAGCTCGTCCGCGGCCGCCGCGTCGATCATGACCTGCGAGATCGTCGTGTACGTCCGCACCCAGGCCGCTTCCGTCTCCGGATCCCAGATCGCCTCGGCGTACCGGCTCAGGGCGCCGATGAGGCATTCGCCGACGGCCGGATAGTGCTCGGCCCGGGTGCCGTACTTGCGGTGGCCCCGGCCGAGGTTCTGCAGATAGTCGACGAGGACCGGAGTGTTGTCGATGTGCTCCGCGGCGGTGAGCAGCGCCTTGAGCAGGCGGTCCCGCTGGGTGTCCATCGCGGGCGGGAAGAGCGCCCTGAGGTCTGGGTGGCGGACGAAGAGCAGCGCGTAGAAGTAGGAGGTGACCTTGTCGGCCACCGGAGCGATCTCGGCCATGGTCCGCCGGATGAGCACGGCGTCCGGTGACGCCTCCTGCGCCGGAACGGGCGGCCGCGGCTCCTCGGCGGGCACGGGACGCTGGAAGGGCACGCGGTGGGGACCGGGGGCTTCTGCGGCGTGAGGGGAAGGTGTCGCGGTGGCCGGGGCCTCGGCGACACGGGTGGGCGCCGGCTGCACGGCCGCACCTTCCTCGAGGCGGCGAGGGTGCGGGGGCTGGAAGGCGGGTATCGGGGGATCCGGGGATATCTCGGCGGAGTCGGGAGCGGTCGCCGCGTCCTGCCCGCTCTCCGGTGCCGTGGTCGCCGGCTTGTTGCGCGGCGTGAACCAGCCGCCTCCGCCGTCGGAAGTGCCGTTGGCGGCCGACGTGGTGGTCGGAGCGTCCATGCTGTGCCTCGCCTCGAACATCTCTCGGTCGGTCTGCGCACTTCCCCGATCGGAAGGTGCTTGCTTCCCCCGCAGACGGCTTGCTCTTCCCCCATGTACTGCCGCGCCCGACGCGGCCCCATTCAACCCGTCCCCGCGCATGCGTCAGCCGTATACCCCGGAACGCGGGTCCTCGATCTCTCCGTCCCGTTAGGCTGCGTTGCCTTCTCGCGTCCCTCCCGGAAAGGTGTGCCGCCTCTTCCCGGCCGGGAACCGGAGTCGACCATACCGGCCACCGCGTCGCACACAAGTCCCCCCTTCACCCCTCACCAATTCGACCGTGGGGCGAACCATGAGTTCTCTCAATTACCGGGCGTCGCGAACCAATTCATAGGCATCCCACAGATCCTTCCCCTCGTAGGCGTGGGTGGCCAGGCCCGTGACGTGGCGGTCGGCGTTGACCGCGACCGAGACCGGTACAGCAGCGAACAGGTCCTTGTCCGACGACGAGTCCCCGTACGCGACGCAGTCGGCCCGTGTCACTGCGAACCGCCGGCACAGCCGGTCGGCGATCAGCACCTTGGCCGCGGCGCTGAGCACCCCCTCCGGATCCACGGGCTCGGTGAACGGCACAGCGGGAAAGCGAGACCCGTGCGCCGCGTGTGCACCCCAGCCCGTGAGCCGCTCGACGAAGAACGAGGGGGACAGCGATACGACGGCGCAGTAGTCACCCCGTTCTGCGATCTCCGCCCAGACCTCGCGGATGCGGGCCAGCCAGGGCGCCCCGTCGAAGGCTGCCGTCACATGCGTCTCGGTCAGCTCCGCCCACAGCGTGTGGACCCGCTCCGCATACTCCGGCGGGCCTATCTCCCCGGCCGAGATCGCCCGGTCGAGCGCCACCGTCTCCGCTTCCAGACCGAGTTGTCGTGAGATCTCCACCGGCGCGGAACTCCCGTAGAGCAATGTGCCGTCCAGATCGAAGAGATGAAGTCTCGCCATGCGCCCCGAGGCTACCGGCGCCGATTGTCAGGGCCATTGACCCCTTGATGCATCAGGCGGACGCCCTCCGTTCGTCGACGTTTCACGTGAAACACCTCGCCTCGGTCCTCCCGCTGTGGCCATGGTCACGGCATGGCCAAAAGGACGTACGTCTCACTCGAAACAGGTGGACGCCGAGGGCACCCGTCGGACAGCCTGACCTGCGTGCCCACTCCTTCCCTCGCCGCTCTGCCCATCCGCCGTCTGACGCTGCGCGATCTCCCCGCCTGCGCCGACCTGTCCGAGAACCGGGGGTGGCCGCGCGAAGAGCACAAGTGGGGCTTCCTCCTCACCGCGGGGAAGGGATACGGCATCGACGACCCCGAGGGCGGGCTCGTCAGCGCCTGTGCCGTCACGGAGTACGGTCCTCACGACCGCCCCGATCTGGCGGCCATCGGCATGGTGCTGGTCGCCGAGCAGCACGCCCGTCAGGGCATCGGGCGCCGTTTGATGCGCCACATCGTCTCCTCGATGGGCACCACCCCGCTGACCCTGCACGCGACGCCCTACGGCCGCCCGCTCTACGAAGAACTCGGCTTCAAGGTCACCGGCCGGGCCGAGATGCTGCGAGGGCGCTTCACGCCGGGCGGACCGGAACCGAAGGTCGCGACCCGGCCCGCCACAGCGGAGGATCTGCCGGCGATTCTGCGGCTGGACGAGGAGGTGTTCGGCGCCGACCGCACGCACATCATCACCCGGCTGCCCGCCTTCGCCGACCAGCTGCGCGTCGCCGAGGAGCACGGCCGGATCATCGGCTACACGGCCGCGTGGCCCAACATGGACACCCATGTGGTCGGACCGCTGATCGCCCGCGACACCGAGACGGCGCAGGCGCTCATCGCCTCCCTCGCCGCCCACACCGACCGTCCGCTGCGGACCGATATCGACGTACGGCACGAAGAGCTGCTGGTGTGGGCGAAGGAGCGCGGGCTGACGTCCGTCGCCTTCAACGCGGTGATGACCTACGGCATCGGGGAGCTGCCCGGGGACTGGAGCCGGCGCTTCGCTCCCGTGACGGTGGCCGCGGGCTGAGCCGCCAGGACGCCGAAGACGCCGGTCCCCGTAGGGAACCGGCGTCTTCTGTCAGCGGGGAGCCGCGGTCAGCCGAGGGCTTCCACAGCGGCGGTGGCGAAGGTGTGGTCCTGCTCCGGCGCTCCACCACCGACGCCGATGGCGCCGATCAGCCGGCCGTCGCGGTGTACCGGCACGCCGCCCGCGATGAAGAGCAGCGGCTGACTGAGCGCGGTCGGGAGGCTGTGGAAGGGCCCGTCCGGCTTGACGGCGTCGACCAGGTCCGCGGTGGGCGCGTTGAGCTGGAGCGCGGTGTACGCCTTGCGGGTGCTGGTCTCCCCGGAGATCAGGACGGCCCGGTCGTCGCGCCGGAAGACCAGCAGGTGCCCGCCGGCGTCCAGGACGGTGACGCTGACCGTGACACCGGCGGCCTCGGCGGCGCGGGAGGCCGTCGCGACCAGGGTCTCGGCGTCCTGGATGGTCAGGGGGGCGACAGCGGTGGTGGTGCTCATGAGGGGTTCTCCTTGCGATGGTGCTGTCGGGTCGGCGGCCGCGGGGACGGCCCTGGCCCAGCGGGGTCCGACCCGCATCCGGGGTAAACGGTGATCCGGCGGTCACCGCAGGGACGGCCCTGGCCCCGCGGTGACCGGATCAGGTCAGTGGTGGACGGCCGTCGGCTGCTCGGTGAAGGCGACGGACGCCGGGATGGGGGTCTTCTCACGGCGCTCCAGGGCGGCCGAGAGGAACGCCAGGACCAGGGCGGCGGCGGCCAGCAGCGCGCCGACCCAGTTCGGGGCGGTGTATCCCAGACCGGCCGCGATCACCAGGCCGCCGAGCCAGGCGGCGACCGCGTTGCCCAGGTTGAAGGCGCCGATGTTCACGGCGGAGGCCAGGGTCGGGGCGCCGTGCGCCTGGTCGAGGACCCGCTTCTGCAGCGGCGGCACGGTGGCGAAGCCCAGGGCGCCGATCAGCACGATCGTGACGGCCGCGAGGATCTTGTTGTGCGCGGTGAGCGTGAAGAGCGCGAGCACCAGGGCGAGGGCGCCCAGGGAGACGTAGAGCATCGGCATCAGCGCGCGGTCGGCGAACTTGCCGCCGACGAGGTTGCCGCCGACCATGCCGAGCCCGAAGAGGACCAGCAGCCAGGTGACGGAGCCCTCGGCGAAGCCGGCGGCGTGGGTCATCATCGGCGCGATGTAGGTGATGGCCGCGAAGACACCGCCGAAGCCGAGGACGGTCATCGCCATGGCGAGCAGGACCTGGACGTTCTTGAAGGCGGCCAGCTCGTGACGCAGGTGCACGCCCTCCGGCTTGGGCATGTCCGGCACGAGCTTGGCGATGCCCGCCAGACCGAGGACGCCGAGCGCGGCGACGATGGCGAAGGTGACGCGCCAGCCGACGGACTGGCCGACGAGGGTGCCCAGCGGGACGCCGACGACGTTGGCGACGGTCAGTCCGGTGAACATCATCGCGATGGCTCCGGCCTTCTTGTCCGGGGCGACCAGGTCGGCCGCGACGACCGAGCCGATGCCGAAGAACGCACCGTGGGCGAGTGAGGCGACCACCCGGCCGATCAGCATGACCCCGAAGACGGGGGCGACGGCGGACAGCACGTTGCCGACGATGAACAGGCCCATCAGCAGCATCAGCATCCGCTTGCGGGAGACCTTGGTGCCGAGCACGGTCATCAGCGGGGCGCCGAACATGACGCCGAGGGCATAGCCGGTCACCAGGTAGCCGGCGGTGGGGATGGATACCCCGTAGTCGCTCGCGACCTCGGGCAGCAAGCCCATGATCACGAACTCGGTCGTTCCGATCCCGAAGGCCCCGATCGCGAGGGCCAAAAGCGCGAGAGGCATGGAGGGGTACACCTTCCCAGAAGATTGCAGGAGCGCTTTGCGTGCGTCCACAATAGTTGCAAGCGCGGGATAAATGCAATCGCGGGCTATTGCAGGCCTGCTCTATCCTGGAATCAAGCCGCTCCGGGACGGAGGAAACGCCAATGACAGCAACGGACCCCGCGCTCACCGCTCTCGCTCAGGGCTGGTGCGCTCTCTCCCTGCTCCACGGCCGGATCGAGGCGCACATCGAGCGCTCTCTCCAGGCAAGGCACGGACTGAGCGTGCGCGAGTACTCCCTGCTCGACGTGCTCAGCCGGCAGCACGACGGCGAGGGCGGGCATCTCCAGATGAAACAGGTCGCCGACGCGGTCGTCCTCAGCCAGAGCGCCACCACTCGCCTGGTCACCCGGCTCGAGGACCGCGGCCTGCTGGAGCGCTATCTGTGCCCCACGGACCGCCGCGGCATCTACACCAACGTCACCGAGGCGGGCCTGAAGCTGCTGGAGGAGGCGCGCCCCACCAACGACGCCGCGCTGCGTGAGGCGCTGGACGAGGCGGCCAAGGTTCCGGAGCTGACCCCGCTGGTGCGGGTCGTGGAGTCGGGCAGGGTGCCCGCATAGGGTGCGGGCATGGGTGATCTTGAGATACGTGCCGCGGTCGCGGACGACGTCCCCGCGATCGTGGCCATGCTCGCGGACGACCCGCTGGGCGCCCAGCGCGAGTCACCGGACGACCTGGCCCCGTATCTGACCGCGCTGGAGCGGCTCGCCGACGATCCGAACCAGCACCTGGTCGTGGCCGTCCGCGATGGCCGCGTGGTGGGCACGCTCCAGCTCACGATCATTCCGGGGCTCTCCCGGCGCGGGTCCACTCGGTCGATCATCGAGGGCGTCCGTGTCCACGCCGAGGAACGCGGCAGCGGTCTGGGCACCCAGCTCATCCAGTGGGCGATCGAGACGTCCCGGATCGAGGGCTGCCAGCTGGTCCAGCTGACCTCGGACACCTCCCGGGTGGATGCGCACCGCTTCTATGAGCGACTCGGTTTCGAGGCATCGCATCTCGGCTTCAAGCTTCAGCTGTGATCGACGAAGGGGCTCTGTTTCACGTGAAACAGAGCCCCTTCCCCTAGCTGGGTCCTACTTGATCCCCCGCCAGCCCTCGGGATCCACGCCTCCCGGCACATCGGCCGTCTCGTCGTACGGCTGCCGCGTGAAGACGAACGAGCCGAGGTCCAGATGGCTCACCGATCCGTCCGGCCTCCGCACGGCTCGCAGGATCTCCCCGGCGTAGTAGCCCTCCAGCCCGGTCCAGGTCCCGTCGCCGTTCGCCCGGAACCGCGAGCGGCGGCCTGTGCCGGCCAGGGGCCCGAGCGAGACACCGCCGTCGGCCGTGAGCCGCAGAGCGAACACCTGCGTTCCCCAGTACCACTGCCCCGCCAACTCCAGGACAGAGGGATCGACTTCAGGCAACGGACGCCACGGCTCAGGGATCCGGGGCTCCGCTTCGGCGACGATCCGGACCAGGTCGGCGCACAGGGTGGCCGGCAGCGGTCCGGAAGTGCAGTTGGTCAGTACGACGGCCGCGACATCATCGTCCACGCTGATGGTGAGGCTCGCCAGGAAGCCCGGGAGCGAGCCCGTGTGGCCCACCAGCAGCCGACCGTCCCGGTGCTGGATCTGCAGTCCGAGGCCGTACGTGGCCCCGTCGGCGACATCCGCCGACTCCGCCGGAGCGGCGGGCGCCCGCATCTCCCGGACCGTCTCCGCGCTCAGCACCCGCTCGTCCCCGTACATCAGGAACGCGGCGAACGTGGCCAAGTCCCCGGTGGTGGACCAAAGTTGCCCGGCCGGAGCCATCCGGCCCAGGTCCTCCATCGGTTCCGGCAGCAGCACATCGGCCCAGGGATGCACCGCCCAGCCACCGGCGTGCGGGGCCGACGGCTGCGCGCTCGTTCGGCTCAGGCCCAGGGGTTCGAGCACTTCGCGCCGGAGTACGTCCTCCCAGGGAGCGCCGCGCAGTTTCTCGACGAGTGCGCCGAGCAGCGTGTAGCCAGGGTTCGAGTAGTGATGGCGGCGACCCGCCGGATGCAGGAAGGGCTGCTCGCCCAGGACATCTGCCAACTCGGGGCGCAGGGCCCCAGGAGTGCGTTCCCACCATGGCGCCGGGGTCTCGGCCGCCAGGCCGCTGGTGTGCGCCAGCAGCTCGGCGATGGTCGCCTGCCCCGCACCGGTGCCCGGCAGATGCTTCTCCAGCGGGTCACCGAGGTCCAGGAGGCCTTCGTCACGCAGCCTGAGGACGAGGACCGCGGTGAAGGTCTTGGTGATCGAGCCGATCCGATACTGCACGTTCTCGTCCGGCGCATGCCCGTCCACCGAGGTCCGCGCCCCGTGCCACACGACCCGCCCGCCCCTGACCACGGCCGCCACCAGCGATGGTGTCCGTCCTTCGGCCTGGGCCACGGCGATCCGGTGCAGCAACACCCGCCGCGTGCCGGGAAGCAGTTCTTCCTGAGATGTCGTCATGCGCTCAGTCCATCAAAAGCACGTGCCTGCGTCCTGCTGCGGGCCTGTGCGGCGAAGCTGTAGATCAGTCTCAGATCGATGCCATTTCCTCGGCGGAACGATGAGTCTGCGGCTGAGCCACCGAGTACGAGGACTACATGCGAGCTCAGATCGCGCACCGATGAGTTTCCCGCGCCGCGCCGGTCTGTGCGCGTGAGACCGACTCACGGAAGGCTGGCGCCATGCGGAAATTGATCTACGGCATGAACGTGACCCTGGACGGCTACATCACCGCACCCGGCGACGACATCGGCTGGAGCGTGCCGAGCGACGAGCTGTTCCAGTTTTGGTCCGACCAGTTGCAGGCGACCGACCTGTCGCTGTACGGGCGCAAGCTGTGGCAGACGATGAGCTCCTACTGGCCGACCGGCGACCAGCAGCCCAATGCAACCCCGGCGGAGATCGAGTTCGCGCGCCGCTGGCGGGACATGTCGAAGGTGGTGTTCTCCTCGACGATCGACAAGGTGGACTGGAACACCCGCCTGGTCACCGGCGACGCGGTCGCCGAGATCACTCGGCTCAAGGCCGAGGACGGCGGCCCGATGGACATCGGCGGCGCGACGCTCGCCGGGGCGGCCATGCGGGCCGGGCTGATTGACGAGTACGTGCTGGCCACCGCGCCGGTCCTGGTGGGCGGCGGCACGCCGTTCTTCACCGCGCTGGACAGCTGGGTGAACCTGAACCTGGTGGAGACGCGGACGTTTCCCTGCGGCGTGATCCTGACCAGGTACGAGACGAGGCGCTGAGCGCCCGTCCGGGAGTCACGGGCCATATGCTCCGCGGGTGACACCGGAGGAGCTGGCTCGGTTGTGCCGCGCACGCGACCTCATGGACCGCGAGTACGCCGCCACCCGAAAGGCTGAAAGCTCCGACCAGGGATCACAACGTCGGCATAAGTGCCACCGTGGTGCCCTCACGGCTGAGACTGTGCCACGAAATCTGAGACGCTACAGAAGCGACGGATCAGGTCTGCGCCATGTCGACGAACCGCGAGTAGTGGCCCTGGAAGGCGACCGTGATCGTCGCCGTCGGGCCGTTTCGGTGCTTGGCCACGATCAGGTCGGCCTCGCCCGCGCGGGGAGACTCCTTCTCGTAGGCGTCCTCACGGTGCAGCAGGATGACCATGTCGGCGTCCTGCTCGATGGAGCCGGACTCTCGCAGGTCCGAGACCATCGGCTTCTTGTCGGTGCGCTGCTCGGGACCACGGTTCAGCTGGGAGAGCGCGATGACCGGGATCTCCAGCTCCTTGGCCAGGAGCTTGAGGTTACGGGACATGTCCGAGACCTCCTGCTGCCGGCTCTCCGCCCGCTTGGAGCCGCCGGACTGCATCAGCTGGAGATAGTCGATGACCACCAGCCGGAGGTCGTTGCGCTGCTTGAGACGCCGGCACTTGGCGCGGATCTCCATCATCGACAGGTTCGGGGAGTCGTCGATGTAGAGCGGGGCCGCGGAGACGTCCGGCATCCGGCGGGCCAGACGGGTCCAGTCCTCGTCGGTCATCGTGCCGGAGCGCATGTGGTGCAGAGCGACCCGGGCCTCGGCGGACAGCAGACGCATCGCGATCTCGTTGCGGCCCATCTCGAGGGAGAAGATGACGCTCGGCAGATTGTGCTTGATCGCCGCGGCCCGTGCGAAGTCCAGCGCGAGCGTGGACTTACCCATGGCGGGACGTGCGGCGATGACGATCATCTGGCCGGGGTGCAGCCCGTTGGTGAGCGAGTCGAAGTCGGTGAAGCCGGTGGGGACACCGGTCATCTCACCGCTGCGCGAGCCGATGGCCTCGATCTCGTCGAGGGCGCCTTCCATGATGTCGCCCAGCGGCAGATAGTCCTCGCTGGTGCGCTGCTCGGTGACCGCGTAGATCTCGGCCTGCGCGCGGTTGACGATCTCGTCGACGTCGTCGTCGGCCGCGTATCCCATCTGCGTGATCCGGGTACCGGCCTCGACCAGGCGGCGCAGCACCGCGCGCTCGTGGACGATCTCCGCGTAGTACTCGGCGTTCGCCGCCGTGGGCACCGTCTGGACGAGGGTGTGCAGATACGACGCGCCGCCGACCTTGTTGATCTCGCCGCGCTTGGTGAGCTCGGCGGCGATGGTGATGGGGTCGGCCGGCTCGCCCTTGGCGTAGACGTCGAGGATCGCCTGGTAGATCGTCTCGTGGGCGGGCTTGTAGAAGTCGTGGCCCTTGAGGATCTCGACGACGTCGGCGATGGCGTCCTTGGAGAGCAACATGCCGCCGAGGACGGACTGCTCGGCGTTAAGGTCCTGCGGCGGGACGCGCTCGAAGGCTGAACCTCCCCCGTCCCACGCGCCGTTCTCGCTGCCGCGGTCGTGCTGCTCGTCCCGCCCCCGGCCACCCTCCGGCCGCCGGCGGGAGGGCAGGCGATCGCTGGGACCGCTGTCGGCCCACGGATCGTCCAAGGGCTCGGAAATGCTCACCGAGCCACCTCCTCCCGTCCGCGGAACGGACCTCGCCGTGCCCCTCATTTCTACGGCACGGCACTGACAAAACGAGAAGCCCAACTCCGGTTCATGCGCGCCGGTTTTATGACGGTTTCCCGGTCGGCGGACGGAGCGAGCGCCGGACCACGGTAGGCCCCCCGGCACCGTCAGCCAATCTGGTTATCCACAGGCCATGTGGACGACCGGCCCGATGCTGTGGAGAACTGCCCGAAACCTGTGCACGACCCGGTGGACAGCCCTGTGAACAAGAACTCGCGTGACCTTACGAAATGGCTCTGACCTGCGCCTTTCCCATCCACCGGCTGTGCAGAAGAAAAACTTCCCCAGTCGGATCAAGATCACTTCGCACTGTGTACAGGAGCACACGGGACGAGATACAAAGTAAGGGGCACAAAGACTTTGCGTCTCTTACCTGTGGACGATTAGATTGGTGCTCATGACACAGGCTCCAGCGACCTCCAGAGTCGTCCGGCGACGGCACGATCGGGAGATCGTGGCGCTGGCCGTCCCAGCCTTCGGCGCCCTGGTCGCCGAGCCCCTGTTCGTCCTGGCCGACAGCGCGATCGTCGGCCATCTCGGAACGGCCCAGCTCGCCGGTCTCGGCGTCGCCTCCGCCCTCCTCACGACGGCGGTGAGCATCTTCGTCTTCCTCGCCTACGCCACCACCGCCGCCGTCTCCCGCCGCGTGGGCGCCGGCGAACTCCGGGCCGCCATCCGGCAGGGCATGGACGGCATCTGGCTGGCGCTGCTGCTGGGCGCCGGAGTCATCGCCGTCGTCCTGCCCACGGCCCCCGCCCTGGTGGACCTCTTCGGCGCCTCCGACACGGCGGCCCCCTACGCGACCACCTATCTAGGCATCTCGGCGCTCGGCATACCCGCCATGCTCATCGTCCTCGCGGCGACCGGCGTACTGCGCGGACTTCAGGACACGAGGACACCGCTCTACGTCGCCATCGCCGGCTTCGTCGCCAACGGCGCCCTCAACGCGGGCCTGGTCTACGGCGCCGACCTCGGTATCGCGGGCTCCGCCTGGGGAACCGTCATCGCCCAGTGGGGTATGGCCGCCGCCTATCTCGTCGTGGTCGTCCGCGGCGCTCGCCGCCACGGGGCGTCTCTTCGTCCCGACGCCGCCGGGATCAGGGCTTCCGCCCAGGCGGGCGTGCCGCTGCTGGTACGGACCCTCTCCCTGCGCGCGATCCTGATGATCGCCACCGCGGTGGCAGCCCGTCTCGGCGACGCCGATATCGCCGCCCACCAGATCATCCTGTCGCTGTGGAGTCTGCTCGCCTTCGCGCTCGATGCCATCGCCATCGCCGGGCAGGCCATCATCGGTCGCTACCTCGGCGCCGACGACGCCCAGAGCGCTCGTGATGTCTGCCGCCGCATGGTGCAGTGGGGCATCGGCGTCGGCATCCTGCTGGGCCTGCTCGTGATCGTGTCCCGCCCGCTCTTCCTGCCACTGTTCACCAGTGACTCCGCCGTGAAGGACGCCGCCCTGCCCGCCCTGCTCGTGGTGGCTCTCTCCCAGCCGATCAGCGGTGTCGTCTTCGTCCTCGACGGTGTGCTGATGGGCGCGGGCGACGGACCGTATCTGGCCTGGGCGATGGTCCTCACCCTGGCCGTCTTCACTCCGGTGGCCCTGCTCGTCCCCACCGTCGGCAGCGGGCTCACCGCCCTGTGGATCGCGATGACGCTGATGATGACCGTGCGCATGGCCACGCTGTGGGCGCGTACCCGCTCGGGCCGCTGGGTCGTGACGGGGGCGACACGCTGACGGTCGCACGGCCCGTTTCACGTGAAACGACGGTTTCACGTGAAACGGCCGACCGATGACCCATACGAAGAGGGGCCGCACCCTGCACGGGTGCGGCCCCTCTCTCAGCTGTTCAAGCCGAGCGCAACGATCAGGCCGCGATGACCTCGATGTTGACCTTGGCGGCAACCTCGGGGTGCAGACGCACGGACGTCTCGTGGGCGCCCAGGGTCTTGATCGGCGCGCCGAGTTCGATGCGGCGCTTGTCGACCTCGGGACCGCCGGCGGCCTTGATCGCCGAGGCGATGTCGGCCGGGGTGACGGAACCGAAGAGACGGCCGGCGTCGCCGGAGCGAACGGCCAGACGGACCTTGACGCCCTCGAGCTGGGCCTTCACAGCGTTGGCCTGCTCGATCGTCTGGATCTCGTGGATCTTGCGAGCACGACGGATCTGCTCGACGTCCTTCTCGCCACCCTTGGTCCAGCGGATCGCGAACTTCCGCGGGATCAGGTAGTTGCGAGCGTAGCCGTCCTTGACGTCGACGACGTCGCCCGCGGCACCGAGGCCGGAGACCTCGTGGGTGAGGATGATCTTCATGAGTCGGTCACCCTTCCCTTAGCGCGCAGTGGAGGTGTAGGGCAGCAGCGCCATCTCACGGCTGTTCTTGACGGCCGTGGCGACGTCACGCTGGTGCTGCGTGCAGTTGCCGGTCACGCGGCGGGCACGGATCTTGCCGCGGTCGGAAATGAACTTCCGCAGCATGTTCGTGTCCTTGTAGTCCACGTACGTGACCTTGTCCTTGCAGAACGCGCAGACCTTCTTCTTAGGCTTGCGCACAGGCGGCTTCGCCATGGTGTTTCTCCTGTGTGATCAAGAAGTGGGGATACGAGCCGTGCCCTTAGAAGGGGGGCTCGTCCGAGTAGCCGCCACCGCCGCCGGAGCCGCCGCCCCAGCCGCCGCCACCCTGCTGGCCACCGGCGGGAGCGCCGGTCGCCCACGGGTCTTCGGCGGGAGCGCCGCCACCCTGCTGGCCGCCACCGGGGCCGCCGCCCCAGCCGCCGCCCTGCTGGCCGCCGCCGCCGTAACCGCCCTGGCCACCGCGGCCGCTGGTCTTGGTGACCTTGGCCGTGGCGTTGCGCAGGCTGGGGCCGACTTCCTCGACGTCCAGCTCGAAGACCGTGCGCTTGACACCCTCACGGTCCTCGTACGACCGCTGCTTCAGCCGGCCCTGCACGATGACGCGCATGCCTCGCTGAAGGGACTCGGCGACGTTCTCCGCCGCCTGGCGCCAGACCGAGCAGGTCAGGAAGAGGCTCTCGCCGTCCTTCCACTCGTTGGTCTGACGGTCGAAGGTGCGGGGAGTGGACGCGACACGGAACTTCGCGACCGCCGCACCGGAGGGGGTGAAGCGCAGCTCGGGGTCGTCGACAAGATTGCCGATGACCGTGATGACGGTCTCGCCTGCCATGGGGGAACCTCTCGGCGGGTTTGCTGCTGCTGGCTGCTGGTGGTGCTACTCGAATCCCGAGATCAGCTGAGCGGGAGAGCTCAGTGGGTCTCGGGGCGGAGGACCTTGGTCCGGAGGACCGACTCGTTCAGGTTCATCTGGCGGTCGAGCTCCTTGACGACCGCAGGCTCGGCCTGCAGGTCGATGACCGAGTAGATGCCCTCGGGCTTCTTCTTGATCTCGTACGCGAGACGACGACGGCCCCAGGTGTCGACCTTCTCGACCTTTCCGCCACCGTCACGGACGACAGAAAGGAAGTTCTCGATCAGCGGGGAGACAGCGCGCTCCTCGAGATCGGGGTCGAGGATGACCATCACCTCGTAGTGACGCATGTGGAACCCACCTCCTTTGGACTCAGCGGCCACGGTCGTTCCGTGGCAGGAGGGTTGTGATGCGTACGCAACGGTATCGGCCGCCACTGACAATCGGGGGTCGGTGAGCGGCATCCCAGGTGGGCCGGGTGTTATCTCCTGGCGTGCCTGGGCAGACACCGGTGCAGACGGTACAGACTACCCGCACACCGGCTTCCGGTTGAAATCCGGCCGCGAGGGCGGTCAGTCTGTACACATCGGGTGTGTATGGCGCTACAGTGCGCCGCCTTCCGCAAGGAGGTGCCACATGGCACAGGCATTGCGACCCAACACCGCCGGTTCCCTCTTCGCCACCGACGGCAGGCCCCACCCCCTCCAGGACACGCTGATGGCGGTGACCCTGGTCCTCGGCGCGGTCTCCTTCATCACGGCGCAGTTCCACGGCCTGCATCTGCTGAGCTCGTGGACCGGCCTGGTGGGGATCTTCACCGGTGCGTACGGCCATTGGGTCTCGGAAACGACCCGCGAGCGCTTCGGGCTGATCCTGGGCCTTGGTGCCTCCGGCATCGGCTTCTTCCTGGGTATGGCACACGGCGGTCTCTTCGGCTGAGGTCCCCGGCCGTACCGGCACCTCCTCCCCGCCCCGGCGCCGAGAGCCGGGGCGAAGGTGCCGTACGCCCAATCGGGCCGCTCCGCGGGCGCAGTAGGCTTCGGCGCTAGAGCCGGAGCCCCTGTACCCATGGGGACACACCAGCCCGAGGAGCGCCCCGAATGAGCCTGACCCTGAGGACCATCAGTCGCGAGCAGCATCTGGCGTACATCCAGAGCCTGCCGGCGGCGAGTCACATGCAGGTCCCGGCCTGGGCAGACGTCAAGGCGGAGTGGCGCTCGGAGAACCTCGGCTGGTTCGACGACCGGACCGGCGAGCTGGTCGGCGCGGGTCTCGTGCTCTACCGCCAGCTGCCGAAGATCAAGCGCTACCTCGCCTATCTGCCCGAGGGTCCGGTCATCAACTGGTTCGCGCCGAATCTCGAGGACTGGATCCAGCCGATGCTGGCGCACCTGAAGCAGCAGGGCGCCTTCTCCGTGAAGATGGGCCCGCCGGTGATCATCCGGCGCTGGGAGGCCGCTTCCATCAAGCAGGGCATCCAGAACCCGGACGTCAAGCGCCTGCGGGACATCGAGGCCGACTTCATCGAGCCGCGCGCCTTCGAGGTGGCCGACAAGCTCCGCCGCATGGGCTGGCAGCAGGGCGAGGACGGCGGCGCCGGCTTCGGCGACGTGCAGCCCCGCTACGTCTTCCAGGTGCCGCTGGCCAACCGGTCCCTGGAAGAGGTGCACAAGAACTTCAACCAGCTGTGGCGCCGCAACATCAAGAAGGCCGAGAAGGCCGGGGTCGAGGTCGTCCAGGGCGGCTACCACGACCTGGAGGAGTGGCAGCGCCTGTACGAGATCACCGCGGTGCGCGACCACTTCCGGCCCCGCCCGCTGTCGTACTTCCAGCGCATGTGGACGGCCCTCAACACCGAGGACCCCAACCGCATGCGGCTGTACTTCGCCCGGCACAACGGGGTGAACCTGTCGGCGGCGACGATGCTGATCGTCGGCGGCCACGTCTGGTACTCCTACGGCGCCTCCGACAACATCGGCCGTGAGGTCCGGCCCTCGAACGCGATGCAGTGGCGGATGCTGCGCGACGCCTACGCGCTCGGCGCCACCGTCTACGACCTGCGGGGCATCTCCGACTCGCTGGACGAGTCCGACCACCTCTTCGGCCTGATCCAGTTCAAGGTGGGCACGGGCGGCCAGGCCGCCGAATACCTCGGCGAGTGGGACTTCCCGCTGAACAAGCTGCTCCACAAGGCGCTCGACATCTACATGTCGCGCCGCTGAACCCGGGGCGTTTGCTTCGATACCTTCCATACCTCTGATACACCGCAGCCACGAGAAAGGTTCCAGGTCCGGCCATGGCGCTCACGCTCTACGTCGACACCGCGCGCTGGCGGGCGCACCACAAGCACGTGCAGGAGCAGTTCCCGGGGCTGGTCCCGGTCTGCAAGGGCAACGGCTACGGCTTCGGACACGAGCGGCTGGCGGAAGAGGCCACACGACTGGGCGCCGACATGCTGGCCGTCGGCACCACGTACGAGGCCGCGCGGATCAAGGACTGGTTCGGCGGTGACCTGCTGGTCCTGACGCCGTACCGGCGTGGCGAGGAGCCCGTGCCGCTGCCCGACCGGGTGGTGCGGTCGGTGTCCTCGGTCGACGGCGTGTACGGCCTGGTGGGCGCCCGGGTGGTCATCGAGGTGATGTCCTCGATGAAGCGGCACGGCATCAGCGAGCAGGACCTGCCGCAGCTGCACGCCGCGATCGAGAACGTCCGCCTCGAGGGCTTCGCGATGCATCTGCCGCTGGACCGCACCGATGGCTCGGACGCCGTCGAGGAGGTCATCGGCTGGATGGACCGGCTGCGCGCGGCCCGGCTGCCGCTGCACACGATGTTCGTCAGCCACCTCAAGGCCGAGGAACTGGCCCGGCTGCAGCAGCAGTTCCCGCAGACGCGCTTCCGCGCCCGCATCGGCACGCGACTGTGGCTGGGCGACCACGAGGCCACGGAGTACCGCGGCGCCGTCCTGGACGTCACCCGCGTCGCCAAGGGCGACCGCTTCGGCTACCGCCAGCAGAAGGCGGCCTCCGACGGGTTCCTGGTCGTCGTGGCGGGCGGAACGTCACACGGGGTGGGTCTGGAGGCCCCGAAGGCGCTGCACGGCGTCATGCCGCGCGCCAAGGGCGTCGCCCGTGCCGGCCTCGCCACGGTGAACCGGAACCTTTCTCCGTTCGTCTGGGGCGGCAAGCAGCGCTGGTTCGCCGAGCCGCCGCACATGCAGGTCTCCATCCTGTTCGTGCCGGCCGACGCCCCGGAGCCGAAGGTCGGTGACGAGCTGGTGGCCCATCTGCGGCACACCACCACGCAGTTCGACCGGCTCGTGGACCGCTGAGCACCCGGGGCACGGCCCCACGACACATGGCGAAGGCCGTACGCGGAACCCCGCGTACGGCCTTTCGCGTGCTGCCTCTACGCCCTGTTCGCTCAGGGCGAACCCTCGGCTGCCTTCGACGCGCCCCATTCGACCTGCGGACCCGGGGGGTTCTCGAAGTGGGCCGCGTGGCGCGGCGGATGCGCCGCTGCGCCGAGCACGAAGACGTCCTCCGCCCCGTCGAGCACCCCTCCGGACGGATCGTCGTCGCCGGCCCGGCGTACCACGTCCCGCTCCGGCATGAGGATGTCGCGTACGACGACGGCGCACAGGTACAGCGTCCCCACCAGGTGCAGGCCGATCGCCCAGTGGTAGCCGTCGGTCGGCAGTCCCTTGTGGGCGTCGCCGCTGGTCGTGTACGCGAGGTACATCCAGATGCCCAGGAAGTACATGACCTCGCAGGCCTGCCAGATGAGGAAGTCCCGCCACTTGGGCCGGGCCAGCGCGGCCAGCGGCACCAGCCAGAGCACGTACTGCGGCGAGTAGACCTTGTTGGTGACGATGAAGGCCGCGACGATGAGAAACGCCAGCTGGGCGAAGCGCGGTCGGCGCGGGGCGGTGAGGGTGAGCGCCGCGATGCCCACACAGCACAGCAGCATCAGCAGCGTGGCGAGGGTGTTGACCGTCTCGGTGCTGAGCGGGTCGCTGGAGTTCTGCGCCATGATCAGCCAGAAGGAGCCGAAGTCGACGCCGCGTTCCTGGCTGAACCGGTAGAACTTCGACCAGCCTTCGAAGGCGAAGAGCATCACCGGCCCGTTCACCACGACCCAGGCGAAGACCGCGCCCCCCAGCGCCTTGCCGAAGTCGCGCCATTTCCCCGCCCGCCAGCACAGCACGAACAGCGGGCCGAGCAGGAAGACGGGATAGAGCTTGGCGGCCGTGGCGAGCCCCAGGAGGACACCGAAGGCGAGGGAACGGCCCCGTGCCCACATCAGCATCGCGGCGGCCGTCAGCGCGACGGCCAGCAGGTCCCAGTTGATGGTGGCGGTCAGCGCGAAAGCGGGCGCCAGAGCGACCAGCAGGCCGTCCCAGGGCCGCCGGGCATGCGTGCGGGCCACACAGACGGCGATGACGGCCGCGCAGACCATCAGCATCCCCGCGTTGACCATCCAGTACCACTGCTCCTGGTGCTGGATGCTGCCGCTTCCCGGGGTGAGCCAGGCGGCGACCTCCATGAAGACGCCGGTCAGGACCGGGTACTCCAGGTACTCCATGTCGCCGGGCAGCCGGTCGAAGTACGGCACGAGTCCGTCGGCGAATCCGCGGCCCTGGTAGAGGTGCGGGATGTCCGAGTAGCACGCGTGCGTGTACTGCGAGCTGGCGCCGAAGAACCAGGCGCCGTTGTAACAGGGCGCCTTCTGGACCAGTCCGAGGGCGAACACGCCGATCGCCACGAGCGCGATCACCCGTACGGGGGTCCACCAGGACGTCCCGAGCAGGGCGCGCCGCCCGATGGGGCCGCCGATCAGCTCGCTGCCGGCAGCAGCGACCTCGTCGGCCTTCGTCGGCCGTACCGGATCCGGCTCGTGCGCGCTCGTCTGCGTCGTTTCTGCACTGGGCATGGGGCACATCCTGCCGTACGCGGCTGGGAATCCACGGTGACGTGGGCCTCCGACGAGTCTGAGAGGAGACGACGAAGAGAGAAGTGCCCCTGTTTCACGTGAAACGAAGTGTTTCACGTGAAACAGGGGCACTGCGCCACGCTCAGGACGAGCCGTGACGGCCGGCGTCACTCGGTTGTGGTTCCTCCGAAGAACCCGCCGTTGCCGTTACCGCCGTTCCCATTGCTGTTGCCGGATGTCTCGGTGACGGTGGGCGTGGGGGTCACTTCTCCCTCACCACCACCTGTATCGGCACCGCCGGAGTCATCGCACCAGCCGAAGGAGCAGGTCTCGCTCGCCGAAGCGCTCGGAGTCGGCTCGGGCTCGGACGCGCTGGGCGAAGGGCTGGCCTCCTCCGTCGCGGTCTCGCTGGGCGTCACGGTGACGGACGGCGTCGGAGACGGCGCGCCCACCTGGTCGATGACCTCCCCGATCGGGGTGGGCTCCGGGAAGCCGGGGTCGGACTTCCCCTTCAGCGCCACCTTCATGTACTCGGTCCACACCTCGGTGGGGATGTCACCACCGTGGATGGAGTCCACACCGGCCGTGCCGTTCATGGAGAGCAGCGCATGGCTCTTGGGGTTCTCACGGAACATCGCGACCGAGGTCGACAGCTGCTGGGTGTAGCCGACGAACCAGGCGGACTTGTTCTCGTCCGTCGTACCGGTCTTGCCCGCCGCCGTACGTCCCAGGGCCTTGGCGTTCTTACCCGTGCCGTTCTCGATGACGTTCTCGAGGACCTTCGTGACGTTGTTGGCCACGTTCTCGGGCATCGCCTGCGCGACCTTGGGCTTCTCGAAGCCCTTCAGCTCCTGGCCGCCCTGCTTGACCTTCGTCACCGAGTACGGGTCGGCCTGCTTGCCGGACGCGGCGAACGTCGCGTAGGCGTCGGCCATGCGGATCGCGCTGGGCGTCGAGGTACCGAGCGCGAAGGACGGGTTGATGTCGGAGAAGCTCTGGTCCAGGATGCCGGCCTTCTCGGCGACGTCCCGCACGTTCTCCATGCCGACATCGACGCCGAGCTGCACGAACGGCGTGTTCACGGACTGCTCCATCGCCTTGTGCAGGGTGATGTAGCCCCAGGGACGGTCGCTCTCGTTCTCCTGGTAGAAGACCGAGTTGTCCTTCTTGAGGTAGTAGCTGCCGTCCGGCTTCTGGACCTTGAGGTGGTCGTTGCCGTTGTACTTGCTCATCGGCGAGATGCCGACGCCGTCGCTCTTGTACGTGCCGTACTGCATGGCCGCGGCGAGCACGAACGGCTTCCACGTCGAACCGACGGGGACACCGGCGGTGTCTGCGTTGTTGGTGAAGTGGCCGTTCTCGTAGCCCGCGCCGCCGTAGAGGGCGACGATCGCGCCGTCGTTGGGCTTCACCGACGCAGCGCCGAACTGGACGTACTTGTCCAGCTCCCGCTTCGGATCGATGCGCTCCTTCTCGATCTTCTTGACGGCCCTGGCCAGTGCGTCGACCTTGTCCTTCTCGAAGGTCGTGTAGATCTGGTAGCCGCCCCGGTCGAACTGGGCCTCCGTGATGTCGGAGTGGGCCAGCACGTACTTCTTGGCGGTGTCGACCAGGTAGCTGATCTGGCCGGTCATGCCCTTGATCGCCTTGCGGCCCTGGGGCACGGGGTACTCGCTGACGGCCTCCTGGTACTTGGCGTCCGAGAGCTTGCCGTCCTTGTGCATCTCGCCGAGGATCCAGCGCCACCGCTTCTCGGAACGCTCGCGGTTGGCCTTCGGGGTCGCCGAGGTGTCGAGGTCCTGGTTGCCCGCCGGGTCGTAGTACGTCGGGCCCTTCAGCAGGGCCGCGAGGAAGGCGCACTCGCTCGCGCTCAGGTTCTCCGCGTCCTTGCCGTAGTAGGTCTGGGCCGCGGCCTGGATGCCGTACGCGCCACGACCGTAGTACGAGGTGTTCAGGTAGCCCTGGAGGATCTCGTCCTTGTCGAGCTTCGTCCCCACCTTGATCGAGATGAACATCTCCTTGAACTTCCGGGAGATGGTCTGTTCCTGGCTCAGGTAGGTGTTCTTGACGAACTGCTGGGTGATCGTCGAACCGCCCTGCGTGTCACCGCCCGTCGCCATGTTGGCCAGGGCGCGGGCGATGCCCATGGGGTCGACGCCGGAGTCCTCGTAGAACGTCTTGTTCTCGGCTGAGATCACCGCCCACCGCATGTCCTTGGGGATCTGGTCGATGGTGATGTTCTGCCGGTTCTCACCGGAGCCCGTCGCCACCATCTGCTTGCCGTCGGCCCAGTAGTAGACGTTGTTCTGCGACAGCGCGGCGTCGTTCTCCTCCGTGGGGATGCCCACCATCGCGTAGCCGATGCCGGCGATGGCGACGAGGCTGCCGAAGAAGGCCAGGAACAGGCCGGAGACGAGCTTCCAGGAGGGCACCCAGCGCTGCCAGCCGTACTTGCCGGCGCGCGGGTAGTCGATGATCCGCTTCCGGTCGGAGGCGGCGCCCCGCCCTCGGCCACGCCCGGGTCCGCTCGGTCCGCCGGGACCGCGTCGCCCGTTCTCGGCCGCTCTGCGGCGACCACCGCCGTTTCTCTGGGCCGCGCGCCGGGCCTCGGCGCGGCCGCCGTACGGCCGCTCCTCGCCTCCCGACCCATGAGATCCCGACCCATAGGTATCGGAAGGAGACCCGGTGGCGCCTCGCGGTGCCGCACGGCGGCCGGAGGCAGAGCCGGGCTGGCCGCGTCGGGCCGCGGCACGTCCGCCTCCCTGCGGCTGCGGCGGTTTGCGACGGTGCTCGCTCATCGAACGACTACTCCTCGGGCAGGCGCACCCTTGTGTGCCTGGAAACGGCGGCTGGTTTCCGGTCCCCCCGAAGTACGGATGTGGTCGGTTCCGCATTCACCCGTACTGCACCGGGGACAAGGACGCCCCCAGGCGCAACTCGGTTCCCGGTGGTGTGCATGCCGCACAGACTACGCAGCGGCAAAACCCGCCTAGCTCTGAAGTTCACCCCAAAACAGGCAACTCGCTTCCTACGAATCAGTGATGTGACGCCGTTCACGATTCCCCCTCTTGTCGCATGAGGGGGGCCGTTCTATCGTCGTGATGTATCGAGTCGATACATCAGCACGACATAAAGACCGTGACGGCACGACCGCGGAAGAGAGGAGGCGACCATGAGCCGGCGTTCCGGGATCCTCGAGTTCGCCGTACTCGGCCTGCTCCGCGAATCTCCGATGCACGGCTATGAGCTGCGCAAACGACTCAATACGTCACTGGGTGTGTTCCGCGCGTTCAGCTACGGGACGCTTTACCCCTGCCTCAAGACGCTGGTCGCCAACGGCTGGTTGATCGAAGAACCGGGCCATACCGTCGAGGAGGCGCCGGCCGCCCCGCTCACGGGCCGCCGCGCCAAGATCGTCTACCGGTTGACGGCAGAGGGTAAGGAGCACTTCGAACAGCTGCTCTCGCAGACCGGCCCCGACGCGTACGAGGACGAGCACTTCGCCGCGCGGTTCGCCTTCTTCGGGCAGACGTCACGCGACGTACGCATGCGCGTGCTGGAGGGCCGCCGCAGCCGGTTGGAGGAGCGTCTGGAGAAGATGCGCGCCTCCCTGGCGCGCACCCGAGAGCGCCTCGACGACTACACCCTCGAGCTCCAGCGCCACGGAATGGAGTCCGTGGAGCGCGAAGTGCGCTGGCTGAACGAGCTCATCGAGAGCGAGCGGGCCGGGCGGGACCTTCGGGGCTCCGCCTCCGGGGAGTCCGCTCAGGACACCACATCTGGAGCGCCGGGCGGCCTGCCCCGGCCCGGGGACGACACCCGGCCGGATACGCCCGACGACACCGCCACGTGAGACCCCCGTCAGGGCCTCACCGAGTACACACAGGGAGCAACCGGAATGGGTTCGGTTCGCGTAGCCATCGTCGGCGTGGGCAACTGCGCCGCGTCGCTGGTGCAGGGAGTCGAGTACTACAAGGACGCCGACCCGGCGTCCAAGGTCCCCGGCCTGATGCACGTGCAGTTCGGCGACTACCACGTCCGTGACGTGGAGTTCGTCGCCGCGTTCGATGTCGACGCGAAGAAGGTCGGCCTCGACCTCGCGGACGCCATCGGCGCCTCCGAGAACAACACCATCAAGATCTGCGACGTGCCCCGCACCGGCGTGACCGTCCAGCGCGGCCACACCCTCGACGGCCTCGGCAAGTACTACCGCCAGACCATCGAGGAGTCCGCCGAGGAGCCGGTCGACGTCGTCCAGGTCCTCAAGGACAAGCAGGTCGACGTCCTCGTCTGCTACCTGCCGGTCGGCTCCGAGGACGCGGCGAAGTTCTACGCCCAGTGCGCCATCGACGCCAAGGTCGCCTTCGTCAACGCCCTCCCGGTCTTCATCGCCGGCACCAAGGAGTGGGCCGACAAGTTCACCGAGGCGGGCGTCCCGATCGTCGGTGACGACATCAAGTCCCAGGTCGGCGCCACCATCACGCACCGCGTCATGGCGAAGCTGTTCGAGGACCGCGGTGTCATCCTCGACCGCACGATGCAGCTGAACGTCGGCGGCAACATGGACTTCAAGAACATGCTCGAGCGCGAGCGCCTGGAGTCCAAGAAGATCTCCAAGACGCAGGCCGTCACCTCGCAGATCCCCGACCGGGAGCTCGGCGAGAAGAACGTCCACATCGGCCCGTCCGACTACGTCGCCTGGCTCGACGACCGCAAGTGGGCCTACGTCCGCCTGGAGGGTCGCGCGTTCGGTGACGTCCCGCTGAACCTGGAGTACAAGCTCGAGGTCTGGGACTCCCCGAACTCCGCCGGTGTCATCATCGACGCCCTGCGCGCCGCGAAGATCGCCAAGGACCGCGGCATCGGCGGCCCGATCCTGTCGGCGTCCTCGTACTTCATGAAGTCCCCGCCGGTCCAGTACTTCGACGACGTGGCCCGCGAGAACGTCGAGAAGTTCATCAAGGGCGAGGTCGAGCGCTGACGAGACAGGGCACTGCGCTCTAAGGCTCGTCCCGTCCCGGGCTCTTGAGGGTCCCCGAGGCATTGCGCCCGGGGACCCTCCCCGTATGTGAGGCTGGCCCCATGGCCGTCGTACGTGATCTGCGCGTCCTGCTCCGCTTCCGGAACTTCCGGCGCCTGCTCGCCGTACGACTGCTGTCCCAGGGCGCCGACGGCGTCTACCAGGTCGGCCTCGCCACATACGTCGTCTTCTCGCCGGAGAAGCAGACCTCGCCCGCCGCGATCGCCTCCGCCATGGCGGTCCTGCTGCTCCCGTACTCCCTGGTGGGCCCCTTCGCGGGAGTGCTCCTCGACCGCTGGCGCCGCCGGCAGGTCTTCCTCTACGGCAATGTGCTGCGCGCCCTGCTGGCCACGGCCACGGCGCTGTTGATGCTCGGTCACGTACCCGACTGGCTGTTCTACGTCTCCGCCCTCTGCGTCACCGCCGTCAACCGCTTCGTGCTCTCCGGCCTGTCCGCCGCGCTGCCGCGCGTGGTCGACGCCGAGCGACTCGTGATCGCCAACTCGCTCTCCCCGACCGCCGGAACACTGGCCGCGACCGTCGGCGGCGGCCTCGCCTTCGTCGTACGGCTGGTCGTGTCCGACTCCGACGCCGCGGTCGTGCTGCTGGGCGCCGCGCTGTATCTGTGCGGAGCCGCCGCCTCGCTGCGGATGCCCCGGGAACTGCTCGGTCCCGACCCGGAGTTGGTGCGTCCGCGTCTGGGCACGGCGCTCTCGGGCACCCTTCGTGACCTGCGGGCGGGCGTACGTCATCTCGCCGCACCCGCGCGCCGGGAGGCCACCTGGGCGCTGGCGTCGATGACGCTGATGCGGTTCTGCTACGGCGCCCTCACGGTCATGGTGCTGATGCTCTGCCGGTACGCGCTGTCGTCGGATCCGGACGAGGGACTCGCCCTGCTGGGGCTGGCGGTGGGCGTGTCCGGCGCCGGATTCTTCGCCGCCGCCGTGCTGACGCCCTGGGCGGCCGGACGGCTCGGCCCCGGCCGCTGGATCGTGGTGTGTGCCGCGGCGGCCGCCGTTCTCGAGCCGGCGCTGGGGCTGCCATTCGCCACCGGCCCGCTGCTCGTGGCGGCCTTCGTCCTGGGGCTGACCACACAGGGCACGAAGATCGCCACCGACACCATCGTGCAGTCCTCGGTCGAGGACGGCTTCCGTGGCCGGACCTTCTCCGTCTACGACGTCCTGTTCAACGTCGCCTTCGTGGGCGCGGCCGGCGTGGCCGCGCTGATGCTGCCACCGGACGGGCGGTCTGCGGCGCTGGTGATCGTGGTGGCCGTGATCTACGCGGCGGTTGCGGTGTCTATGGCCCGCTTTGAGCGTCGATAAGTGTCACATCAGTGCCACAGACTCACTCCCGGGTGCGGTGATGTCAGTGGGGGCCGATAGCTTACGTGCGTCTTATCCGATCTTTATGCGCGTCGTTCTTCCGCGTCACGCACCCAGCTTCTAGGGGGATCCCCAAGTGACCACTCCGCCGTCCCAGGGCAACCCGTTCGCGCAGGGCCAGCCCCAGGGCCAGAATCCGTACGCCCAGGGCCAGCCGCAGGGCGGGAACCCCTTCGCGCAGGGGCAGCCCCAGGCTCCCTTCGCCCCCGCTCCGGAGCAGCCCCGCCGCAAGCTCAGCTTCAAGACGATCAAGAACATCGTCATCGTGATCGCGGTCGCCAGCGTGGCGATCGGTGGCTTCATAGCCAGCCGGGACGACGCCAACACCGCGGCCGTCGGCGACTGCATGCACCGCGGCAGCACCGACGACAACAACCCGGACCTGGAGGTCGTCGACTGCAAGGACGCCAAGGCCGAGTACGTCGTGCTGGCGAAGGTCGAGGGCTCCTACTCCGCTCTGACCGCCGAGTCCAAGTGCGCCGAAGAGGCGAAGGACTTCCAGTACTCGTACACCGAGTCCGGCGACGGCAGCGACTTCCTGCTCTGCCTGAAGGACTACAAGAAGTAAGGCAGACAGCGAGAGGGGCGATGTTTCACGTGAAACATCGCCCCTCTTCACATCCGAGGTGCCCTGTGAGCTTCGTGAGGAGGTCATGTTTCACGTGAAACATGACCTCGTTTCACGCGCTCAGCTCTGCGCGGCCCACCACTCCTTGAGTGCAGCGACCGCCTCGTCGTGCTCCATCGGCCCGTTCTCCAGCCGCAGCTCCAGCATGTGCTTGTAGGCCTGGCCGACCTCGGGACCCGGCTTGATACCCAGGATCTCCATGATCTGGTTGCCGTCCAGGTCGGGCCGGATGGCGTCCAGCTCCTCCTGCTCCTTCAGCTGGGCGATGCGCTCCTCCAGACCGTCATACGCCCGGGACAGCGCGGCCGCCTTGCGCTTGTTCCGCGTCGTGCAGTCCGAGCGGGTCAGCTTGTGCAGCCGGTCGAGGAGAGGGCCGGCGTCCCGGACGTAACGGCGCACCGCGGAGTCGGTCCACTCACCGGTGCCGTAGCCGTGGAATCGGAGGTGGAGCTCCACCAGGCGGGAGACGTCCTTGACCAGCTCGTTGGAGTACTTCAGCGCGGCCATGCGCTTCTTGGTCATCTTCGCCCCGACCACCTCGTGGTGGTGGAACGAGACCCGGCCGTCCCTTTCGAAGCGACGGGTGCGTGGCTTGCCGATGTCGTGCAGCAGCGCGGCCAGCCGGAGGGTCAGGTCCGGACCGTTGTCCTCCAGCGCGATCGCCTGTTCCAGGACGATCAGGGTGTGCTCGTAGACGTCCTTGTGCCGGTGGTGCTCGTCGCTCTCCAGACGCAGGGCCGGTAGCTCGGGCAGCACACGCTGGGCCAGCCCGGTGTCGACCAGCAGCGTCAGGCCCGTGCGAGGGTTCGCGGAGAGGATCAGCTTGTTCAGCTCGTCGCGCACCCGCTCGGCCGAGACGATCTCGATCCGCCCGGCCATCTCCGTCATCGCCGTGACGACCTCGGGAGCCACCTCGAAGTCGAGCTGCGCGGCGAAACGCGCGGCCCGCATCATCCGCAGCGGATCATCCGAGAAGGACTCCTCGGGTGTGCCCGGGGTACGCAGCACACGTGCCGCGAGATCGTCGAGCCCGCCGTGCGGGTCGATGAACTTCTTCTCCGGCAGGGCCACCGCCATCGCGTTCACGGTGAAGTCACGCCGGACGAGGTCCTCCTCGATGGAGTCGCCGTACGAGACCTCCGGCTTGCGCGAGGTCCGGTCGTAGGCCTCCGACCGGTAGGTGGTCACCTCGATCTGGTAGCCGTCCTTCTGCGCGCCGACCGTGCCGAAGGCGATCCCGACGTCCCATACGGCGTCCGCCCAAGGCCGCACGATCTTCAGGACGTCCAGAGGGCGGGCATCGGTCGTGAAGTCCAGGTCGTTGCCGAGCCGGCCGAGCAGCGCGTCCCGTACCGAGCCGCCGACCAGGGCGAGTGAGAACCCGGCCTCCTGGAAGCGGCGGGCGAGGTCGTCGGCGACAGGGGCGACCCGCAGCGGCTCGGTCACCGCACGGTGCTGCTCCTGGTTCACGGCGCTGGGGATTTCTTCGTTGGCGTTCGGCACAACAGAAGAGGGTACGTGGCTCGGCGGACCACGGGCGCCCCGATTATCCGCGCCCGGCTCCGCCACCGATATCCGCTCAAGACCTGCCCTCGCGACGTACACCGGCGCTCCCCTTTATACGTGCACATACGGGACAGCGGGCGAGAGTCCCCCGATCTTGTGGAGCAGTCCGCGGCACTTACCCTCAGCGCGCATCGTTACCATGCGTGGACGCACATTCCGACGACCACTGACGACGACGAGGGACGGGCGAGCGCGTGGCCGAGGCGGCAGACATCCAAGGGACGTGTCCCTCACCTGCCCGCCGGTGGCTGCTGCGCACCGGAGCACTGCTGGCGGGGGCACCCCTGCTGGCCGGCCTGTGCCAGCTGCCCGCGGCGCCGACCGCGGACGCCGCCGGCCAGACCTCCGCGAAGGCCGCCTCCGGCCCGCGCACGGTGGCCGTCGCCCTCGACTCCTTCAGCCCCGCCGTTCCCACGGACGGCGACACCCTCACCGTCTCCGGCACGGTGACCAACAACGGCAAGGACACGATCACCGACGCCGAGGTGGACCTGCACGTCGGCCCGGAGCTGACCACCCGCTCGGAGATCGACACCGCCACCAAGAACACCGGTTACGTCCCGGGCGCCGACGGGAGCGAGGTCGGTGGGGACTACAGCCAGGAATTCGCCAAGCTCACCCCCGGCGTCTCCGAGCACTTCAGCATCTCCGTGCCGGTCGACGAGCTGGACCTCGGCGGCGACGGCGTTTACCAGTTCGGTGTCTCGCTGACCGGCGAGACCGCCGCGAAGCCCTGGGGACAGGTGCTGGGCTTCCAGCGGACCTTCCTCCCGTGGCAGCCCGAGGAGGCGGAGCCGAGGACGAAGACGACGTTCCTGTGGCCGCTGGTCTCCACGGCGCGCATGACGGCGGAAACGGGTTCGAACGAGCAGCAGACCCCGGTCTTCCTCAACGACGACCTCGCGAAGGAGATCGCTCCGGGCGGCCGGCTGGCGCAGATGGTGGCGCTGGGCAAGGACCTCGGCATCACCTGGGTGATCGACCCGGACCTGCTGGCCTCCGTCGACGCGATGACACGCAGCTACGAGGTGCGGAGCGGGGACGACACCACGCCGGGCCGCCAGCAGGCGGTCGCCAATCAGTGGCTCGCCGAGCTCCAGAAGGCGGTGGCCGGCAAGGAGGTCGTCGCGCTGCCCTTCGCCGACCCGGATCTGGCCTCCCTGGCCCACAACGGCACGGACGTCACCGGCTCGCTGAGTCAGTACAAGGCGGCCACGGACGTCGCCGCCACCACCGTGGAGTCGATCCTCCACGTGAAACCGAGCACCGACTTCGCCTGGCCGGTCAACGGCGCGATCGACCCGTCGATCGTGAAGGTCGCCACCTCCGCGGGCGCCGACCGGGTGATCGCCCGCAGCGACAGCCTCCAGGAGACCAGCGGTCTGCCGTACACGCCGTCCGCGGCCCGTCCCATCGGCGGCGGGACCACCGCGGTGGTCGCGGACGCCCGGCTGTCGACGGCCTTCGAGGGGGATCTGACGAAGGCGTCCGCGGGCACGCTGGCCGTGCAGCGGTTCCTCGCCCAGAGCCTCGCCCTGAACCTCCAGACCGACAAGCAGCGCAACATCGTCGTCGCTCCGCAGCGCATGCCGAGCGCCAGCCAGGCCCGGGCGATGGCGGAGGCGATCACCGCCCTCCAGGGCGGCACCTGGACGGAGACCCAGGAACTGACCGCCACCGCCGAGGCCAAGCCGGACGCCGACGCCACCACCAAGGTGCCGCCGTCCTCGGCGTACCCCTCCGCGCTGCGCAAGCAGGAGCTGCCCCGCGAAGCCTTCGAGCAGATCGCGACCACGCAGGACAAGCTGGACGACTTCAAGGTGATCCTCCGCTTCCCCCTGCGCGTGGTGACCCCCTTCGGCCGGGCCATAAACCGTGAGATGTCCACGTCGTGGCACGGCCGCTCCGCCGAGGCGCAGAGCTATCGCGACGGCGTGGAGGGCTACCTCGACGACCTGGCCGACCAGGTCAAGCTGATCGAGAAGTCGGAGACGAAGCTCTCCGGCCGCAGCGCCACCATCCCGGTGACGGTGCAGAACAACCTGGTGCAGGGCGTCGACAACCTGGTGCTGCGACTCACCTCCACCAGCCCCACGCGTCTGGAGATCGGCGGCAAGGCCTACGACGAGCAGCCGGTCTCCGTCTCCGGCGGACACAGCCAGTCGGTGAAGTTCGACACCTCCGCCAACGCCAACGGCCGGGTGACGGTGATCGCCCAGCTGTTCACGGAGGACGGGAAGCCGTACGGCGAGGCCGTCCAGTTCGATGTGAAGGTCACCGAGATCACGGCCACCGTGATGCTCGTCATCGGCGGCGGAGTGCTGCTGCTGGTCCTCGCCGGCTTCCGGATGTACACCCAGCGCAAGCGGGCGGCCGCCCGGGAGGACGAGGGCCAGGACAAGGCGGACGCGTCGGCGGACGCGGAGCAGCCCGCCGACACGCCGGAGAACCCGCAAGACCCCGACGACCGTCCCAAGGAGGAGTCGGGCACCCGGCCCGGGGCAGACGACCCGGTGCAGCCGAGTGACCCGACACCGGACACCGCAGCGGAAAGCGCCGACCCGTCCGGCACGGGTGAGAGAGTGGACCGTTGAGGATGTCGTGGCCGGTGGGCCCGGGACGATGAGGTGGGGTAAGCATGAACGCGCCGTACGACGGTGACCGCGGCCAGGCCGTGGGCAGCTCGGGCTACCCCGAGGGCCCGCCGCCCGAGCACGGCCAGGTGCCGCCGCAGCACCCCGCGGACATGTACCTCCAGGACGCCTACGAGCAGGACCCGTACCGGGCGCAGGACCTCACCGCCCAGGACCCGGTCGCCGAGGCGCTGTACGACCGTGCCGCGCACCCCCCGCCGCCTCCGGGCACGTACCCGCCACCGCAGCAGCTGTACGCCCAGCCGCCGCAGTCGCCGTACGCCCCCGACCCGAACGTGTGGGCGCAGACCCCGGCGCCCGAGCCGGACGGCGCCACCCAGTACCTGCCGTACGGCGACGACCCCCGCACCACCCAGTACGTGGGCGTGGACGACCTGGTCACCCAGGCCGCCGAGGAGCGCCAGGAGCACGACGCCTTCGCCCACCTCTTCCGCGACCAGCAGCAGAGCGGCGTCCGCCCGCCGATGGACCACCCGGCGGTGCCCGGTCCGGCCGCCGCGCCGGGCACGGGACAGGGAGCGGCACCGGAGTACCTCTCACCCGAGCAGTACGAGACATCCGGGCCGTACGAAACGCCTGCGGGGCAGTACTCGGCGCCCGAGCAGTACGAGCCCGAGGCCTCGGCTCCGGCCCCCGCCGCCCCCGCACCGAAGAAGGGCGGCAAGGCCGCCGGCCTGCTGAAGTCCAGCGCGGTCATGGCGGCGGGCACGATGGTCTCCCGCCTCACCGGGTTCATCCGCTCGGCCATGATCGTCTCGGCGCTGGGCCTGATGCTCCTCGGCGAGTCCTTCCAGGTGGCCTACCAGCTGCCGACGATGATCTACATCCTGACCGTCGGCGGCGGCCTGAACTCCGTGTTCGTGCCGCAGCTCGTGCGGGCCATGAAGGACGACGAGGACGGCGGCGAGGCCTACGCCAACCGGCTGCTGACCCTGGTCATGGTGAGCCTCGGTGTCCTCACCGCCCTCGCCATGCTCGGCGCCCCGCTCCTGGTACGCGCCCTGTCGAACCCGCTGGCCTCGGACCCCGCCGCGTTCGACGTCGCCGTCACCTTCACCCGGTACTTCCTGCCCTCGATCTTCTTCATGGGCATCCACGTGGTGATGGGCCAGATCCTCAACGCCCGGGGCCGCTTCGGCGCGATGATGTGGACCCCGGTTCTGAACAACATCGTCATCATCGTCACGCTGGGCCTGTTCCTGTGGGTGTACGGCACCGCCGAGCACTCCGGCATGACCGTAGAGAACATCCCGCCGGAGGGCGTCCGGCTGCTGGGCATCGGCGTCCTGCTCGGCCTCGTCGTCCAGGCCCTCGCAATGATCCCGTACCTGCGGGAGACCGGCTTCAGGCTGCGCCTGCGCTTCGACTGGAAGGGCCACGGCCTCGGCAAGGCCGCGATGCTCGCCAAGTGGACCATCCTCTTCGTCCTCGCCAACCAGGCGGGCGCGCTGGTCGTCACCCAGCTGGCCACCGCCTCGGTCGTGGACACCAAGATCGACGGCACCGGCTTCAGCGCCTACGCCAACGCCCAGCTCATCTGGGGCCTGCCGCAGGCCATCATCACCGTCTCCCTCATGGCGGCGCTGCTGCCGCGGATCTCCCGCTCGGCCGCCGAGGACGACAGCGGAGCCGTCCGCGACGACATCTCCCAGGGCCTGCGCACGACCGCCGTCGCGATCGTTCCCATCGCCTTCGGCTTCGTCGCCCTCGGCGTCCCGATGTGCACCCTGATCTTCGGCACCTCGGGCACGCACGCGGCCACGAACATGGGCTACATGCTGATGGCCTTCGGCCTCGGCCTGGTCCCGTACTCGGTGCAGTACGTCGTGCTGCGCGCGTTCTACGCCTACGAGGACACCCGCACCCCCTTCTACAACACGGTCATCGTCGCCGCGGTCAACGCGAGCGCGTCCGTGCTCTGCTACCTGCTGCTGCCCGCCCGCTGGGCCGTGGTCGGCATGGCCGCCTCGTACGGCCTGGCCTACGTCATCGGCGTCGGCGTCGCCTGGCGCCGGCTGCGCAAGCGGCTGGGAGGCGACCTGGACGGCTCCCGCGTGCTGCGCACCTACGCACGGCTGAGCATCGCCTCGGTGCCCGCGGCACTGGTGAGCGGCGCGGCCTGCTACGGCATCACGCAGGCCCTCGGCCAGGGCGCCCTCGGCTCCTTCGCCGCGCTGCTAGCCGGCGGGGCGGCCCTGCTGGGGATCTTCTACGTCGCCGCCCGTCGGATGCGCATCGAAGAGCTGAACTCGCTGGTCGGCATGGTGCGCGGACGTCTGGGCCGCTGAGACGGGGGGTACGCGCACAACCATCGTCCGCCACCGTGTGTCGTGCATAGCGGCGGACTGTGGGCACAATTGGTTTCGGCGTCGGACGGCGCGCACGGGTCGTACGGCGCGCAATGGATGGGGAGGCAGGAACGACGGTGGCGGAACGGAGCACGGCTGCCGTCGACGTGGCAGACAACAGCGGCGACAAGTCGCTGACCGCCAAGGCGGACCAGGCGGACCAGTCCACGGCCGACGGGGTGGCCCAGAAGCGGGAGCGGGACACGGAGCAGAACGAGGCACAGGGGAGTGGCGGGACCGAGGGTCCCGGGAAGAAGGCCTCACCGCCCGAGTTGCACAGCGGCCACAAGCTCGCCAGACGCTACCGGCTCGAGGACTGCGTCACCCGTCTGGACGGTTTCAGCAGCTGGCGTGCGGTCGACGAGAAACTCCGCCGTGCCGTCGGCGTCCACGTCCTGCCCGCGGACCACACCCGCGCCCGTGCCGTACTGGCCGCGGCCCGCTCCTCCGCGCTGCTGGGCGATCCCCGCTTCGTGCAGGTCCTCGACGCCGTCGAGGAGAACGACCTCGTGTACGTCGTGCACGAGTGGCTGCCTGACGCCACCGAGCTGACCACGCTGCTCTCCGCGGGGCCGCTGGAGCCGCACGACGCCTATCAGCTGGTCAGCCAGGTCGCCTCCGCCATGGCCGCCGCGCACCGCGAAGGCCTGTCCCATCTGCGCCTGAACCCCAACGCGGTGCTGCGCACCTCCACCGGCCAGTGGCGGATCCGCGGCCTCGCCGTGAACGCCGCACTGCGCGGCATCAGCTCCGACACCCCGCAGCGCTCCGACACGGAGGCCATCGGCGCCCTGCTGTACGCCGCGCTCACCCAGCGCTGGCCGTACGAGAACGACGCCTACGGACTGTCCGGGCTGCCCAAGGACGTCGGACTGATCGCCCCGGACCAGGTACGCGCCGGTGTCCACCGCGGCCTGTCGGAGCTCGCCATGCGCGCGCTCGCCAACGACGGCGCGACCGCCTCCCGCCACGAGTCCCCGTGCACCACGCCCGAGGAGCTGGTGAAGGCGATCAGCGAGATGCCCCGCATCCGCCCGCCGGAGCCCGCGTTCACCGCGCCGCCGGAGTACCAGCGCACGACCTACCAGCAGGGCACGTACGGCCGTACCGCACCGCACCCGGGCGTCACCCAGCCGGTCCCGACTCCGCCGCCCCCGCTGCAGAGCCGTACCGGCAAGGCCCTGAAGTGGGCCGTCTCGGCCCTGCTGATCGCCGCCCTGGGTCTGGGCAGCTGGCAGCTCGCGGACGCTCTGATGGACCAGGGGAACGAGCCCAAGACGCCGACCACCTCACCACCTGCCGTCGACGACGAGAAGCCGACGCCTCCCAAGAAGCTCACGATCCAAGGGGCCGTGGAGTACTACCCTGACGGATCCCCCCAGGACAGCGACAGTGTCCCGAACACGTATGACAACGACAGCACGTCGTACTGGCGGACCAAGAGCTATTACGAAGGGCCCGTACTAGCACCCTTCAAGCAGGGTGTCGGCATCATGTACGACCTCGGCTCGGCCCAGGACGTTTCCGGCGCCTCAATCGCGCTGCGTCACCCGGGCGATCACACCGCCATCACGATGTATGCCGCTGATTCGCTTTCTTCTTCGGAATCTCTCGACTCCATGAAGAAGATCGCCACGACGGAAACCTCGGGCTCACTGGCGAAACTGCAAGCCAAGGATCCGGTGAACACGCGCTACGTACTGGTCTGGCTCACGGCCGTGCCCCACGCCCAGGGCGACGAGTTCAGCCGCGCCGGCTACAAGCAAGCGATAACGGACGTGTCGTTCCTCGGCACCAGCAAATAGCGTGACCGATGAGGGGCTGGGCGTCGTGCCACCACTCGACGCCCAGCTATAGGACCGCCCCTCGCTCTCAGCGCTTTCCCACGAATGCGGACGACCTGCTGTACGCCTGAGCGAAGTGCTTCTCGATGTGAGAGAAATCCCCGCGATGGCGTTCAATATGGGCTGTCTGCAGTTCCGTCTCGACAGACAGGAGAACGGTGGGGACACCGGACTTGATCTTACAGTTCACGTCCGTTTCTGCGGTCTTTTTCTCAGCAGCGCTTATGGTGCTCGACTGCCAACGAGGGTCATCGTTCGCGTCCCAGATGTCTTCGTAGTCATACCCGAACCCGGTCATGCAAGCCTTCCACTTCGCCATGGCTTTCAGCACTCGCGGATCACGGTTGGCGTCAAGGAACGAACGCGCGTGGTATTTCAGCAACTCCACCCATTCGCGCTTGAGTCCGTCGGTTCCGTACACCTTCCGCTCGGCCTCGCCTCGGCACCCACCCATCCGGGTATCTGACGCCATCGGCTGGTCCAGCCGTCGCCCGGTATAAGCCTTGAACTCTTTCGCAGTAGGGACAAAGTCGTCCCCGTGCCCCTCATCCCCACCCTTCCGATCACCTTCGGAAACGGGTGCGTGATAACCGATCTTCCGGACCTCCTGGATATCGATCACCCCGTACCGACGCGCATTCACAGACGGTTGGTTCGGCACCTCCACCCACTTCGGCTCAGGCCAGTCGAACCCGCGCCTCTTCATACACGAATAGGCCAGCTGCTCGACGGCGAAGTCATTGGTCTGAGCTTGTTGCGGTGTCTCGACATAGGCGTCCATGGGCAGGACGATGTCAGCCCCACTCGTGACCTGGGTAGTCACCCGCACACGAGCAGGAGAGTTCGGAGACTGCGGTTGAGTGCCAGGGCCTGCCGAGGAACAAGCAGACACAAGGAAGACACTCGCGCAGACGCAAGCGATGCGCCGTGAGTTCATGTTCGTGACTTTCAAAAGAAGAGACGCCCCACCCCGAGGGGTGAGACGCCGCCATCGACAGCCCGGCCGGCAGGCCTGTGCAGGATCCTGGTTTTTCAGCCCGTCACCCGTAAACGGAACCGCAGGTCACGTTGAACTGGTGCGAGTTCATGTTGTCGTTCGCGCTCCGGCCATTGCTCAGAACGATCCGGTTGAAGAACACCTGGCCGCCGGCCCGAATGGTGAAGCACGGGCCGGAGTGATTCGAGTTGTAGTAGACAGCGATACGACTGTCCATATCCCAGTTGGTGGCACCGCTCACATTCGTCAGGACGCCATCACCGCGGTACAGAGGCGTGCTGGTCCCGTTGTACGTGATGTTCGCCCATGAGGTGCGCGAGTAGTAGTCGATGCGCAGCATCCCGTTCAGATACTGGCCACCGTTCTCGTGGAGACACACCTTGTCATAGGCGTACTCACCGGTGCATTCGACGGCACTCGCCGCGGATGCCGAGGCGACCACACATGAGGCTGCCGCAGCCGCCACCGTAACCAGCGCCGCCAGTTTTCTCTTCACGAATCATTCCCTCTCAAGGAACAAACAGATCGCCCGAACATTTCCATGATCATCCCAGGCTGTCAAGATCAACTAGTTGCAATCGTCCCTATATAGGCGGCCTTGCGTCCAGCGGTCGGGCTCATTTACTTTTGGTGCCTGACCAGCTTGAATGCCTCCAGGGAAAGCCCACGGGGAGGGGAATCGTGCCGTCTGCGGCTGACGACTGTCATTCGGCTACGGACGAGGCTCTTCTGGCCCGGCACGTCGCCGGCGACCCCGACGCCTTCGGTGAGCTCGTCCGCCGCCATCGTGACCGGCTCTGGGCCGTCGCCCTGCGCACCCTCGGCGACCGCGAGGAGGCGGCGGACGCCGTGCAGGACGCCCTGGTCTCCGCTTTCCGGGCCGCCCACACCTTCCAGGGCAAGTCGGCTGTCACGACGTGGCTGCACCGGATCACGGTGAACGCCTGCCTGGACCGCGCTCGCAAGGCGGCCTCACGCAAGACCGCGCCGGTCGACGACACCGAGCGCCTGGAGCAGCTGCTGGAGCCGCACGAGTCGGCTGCTGGGCCCGCGGAGCGCAATGATCTGCACCGCGAGCTGCTGGAGGCGCTCGGAACGCTCCCGCCCGACCAGCGTGCGGCTCTCGTGCTGGTGGACATGCAGGGCTACCCGGTCGCCGAGGCCGCTCGCATGCTGGATGTACCGACCGGGACTGTGAAGAGCCGCTGTGCGCGTGGCAGAGCCAGACTTCTGCCCCTGCTCACCCATCTACGGCCGGAAAACGCCGGTGCGGGCACACAACCGGGTGCGGGGCGGAACCGGACGCAGGGGACATCCGTCCCACCGGCAGCGGGTCCACATGAGGGGAGCCCGCACGAGGCCGGGCCAAGCGATTCAGCTGCTGTGAAGGGCGGAGGTGGGCGAGCGTGACATCCACGACGGACACGGCCGGGCACCCGGACGTCGCCGAGATCTCCGACTTCACCGAGGGCCTGCTCCCCCCTTCCCGCACTACGGACGTACGGCGCCATCTGGACGCGTGCGAGCTGTGCGCCGACGTCCATTCCTCGCTGGAGGAGATCCGGGGCCTGCTGGGCACCCTGCCGGGTCCCCCACGTATGCCCGCCGATGTCGCCGGCCGGATCGACGCCGCCCTCGCCGCTGAGGCCCTGCTGAACGCCTCGGCGCCGGAGGCGCCCGAAGCACCCGAAGCGCCCGAGGAGAGCGACGCCGACGCACCGCTGCCCGCGGCCCGAGTCGCCTCCGACGAGAAGAGCAGCGGCGGCGCCCCTGTTTCACGTGAAACATCGACCGCCGTGGACCGCCCGGCCGGACGCGCCCGTCTCTCCTCCACCGGACCGGGCCGCAAGGACCGCAGGGACCGCAAGCACAGTGGCCGCCGTCGCGCTGCCGTCCTGGGCGCCGTCCTCTCGGCCGCCGCCCTCGGACTGGGTTCCGTCCTGTGGACCTCATTGACCGGTACGCAGCCCGGCACCACGGCCCAGGAACGTCAGACCACCGCCGCCGACACCTTCTCCGAGGGACGCCTGGAGACACAGGTCGCGGATCTCCTGGCGCAGCAGCAGAACTCCAAGAAGGGCTCCCGTACTCCGGACTGGGAGGTTGAGTCCGCCCCTGCTTCCGAGCAGCCCCGTGTCTTCCAACAGCCCACCATCGCTGTCCCCGAGTGCGTCCAGCAGGGCATCGGTCGCGACGAGGAAGCCCTCGCGACCGAAAAGGGCATCTACAAGGGCACGAACGCACTGCTCGTCGTCCTGCAAGACAGCTCCGACCCCACACGGGTGACCGCCTACATCGTCGAGTCGACGTGCGTGGACCAACCGTCGGTGGGCACGGCAAAGGTGCTGCTGAAACACTCCTACGCGCGCTGAGCCACTCCCTCACGCGTTCCTGGTCCCGTGGGACCCGTCTCGTATAGCGGTCACCCGCCCGTGTGCCCGGACACAGCGGGAATGCGCGCCCCTTAGGATCCGTTGGGTGGGGTGAGAGTTCTGAGAGGGGCTCCCACCGGTCGAACGACGCAGTCCAGAGACGAGGAATCAAGCCGTGAGCGACGTCCGTAACGTGATCATCATCGGCTCCGGGCCCGCCGGCTACACCGCGGCGCTGTACACCGCGCGCGCGTCGCTGAAGCCGCTGGTCTTCGAGGGCGCTGTCACCGCGGGCGGTGCGCTGATGAACACCACTGAGGTGGAGAACTTCCCGGGCTTTCAGGACGGCATCATGGGCCCCGAGCTCATGGACAACATGCGCGCGCAGGCCGAGCGCTTCGGTGCCGAGCTCGTTCCGGACGACATCGTCTCCGTCGACCTGGCCGGTGAGATCAAGACCGTCACCGACACCGCCGGCACGGTCCACCGGGCCAAGGCCATCATCGTCGCCACCGGCTCCCAGCACCGCAAGCTCGGGCTGCCCAACGAGGACGCGCTGTCCGGCCGCGGTGTCTCCTGGTGCGCCACCTGCGACGGCTTCTTCTTCAAGGACCAGGACATCGCCGTGATCGGCGGCGGCGACACCGCGATGGAGGAGGCCACCTTCCTCTCGCGCTTCGCCAAGTCCGTGACGATCGTCCACCGCCGGGACACCCTGCGCGCCTCCAAGGCGATGCAGGAGCGCGCCTTCGCCGACCCGAAGATCAAGTTCATCTGGGACAGCGAGGTCGCCGAGATCCAGGGTGACCAGAAGCTGTCCGGGCTGAAGCTCCGCAACGTCAAGACTGGCGAGCTCTCGGACCTCCCGGTGACCGGCCTGTTCATCGCGATCGGCCACGACCCGCGCACCGAGCTGTTCAAGGGCCAGCTCGACCTGGACGAGGAGGGCTACCTGAAGGTGGACGCGCCCTCCACCCGGACCAACCTGACCGGTGTCTTCGGCGCCGGCGACGTGGTGGACCACACCTACCGCCAGGCGATCACCGCAGCCGGCACCGGCTGCTCCGCCGCCCTCGACGCCGAGCGCTTCCTCGCTGCCCTCGCGGACACCGAGCAGAAGGCCGAGCCCGAGAAGACCACTGTCTGACCCCCATCCGCCCCACGCATCATCAGTTAAGGAGCCCGCCGTGGCCGGCACCCTCAAGAACGTGACCGACGACTCCTTCGAGCAGGACGTCCTCAAGAGCGACAAGCCCGTCCTGGTGGACTTCTGGGCCGCCTGGTGCGGTCCGTGCCGCCAGATCGCTCCGTCCCTCGAGGCGATCGCCGCCGAGTACGGCGACAAGATCGAGATCGTCAAGCTGAACATCGACGAGAACCCGGGTACGGCCGCCAAGTATGGCGTCATGTCGATCCCGACCCTGAACGTCTACCAGGGCGGCGAGGTCGCCAAGACCATCGTCGGCGCCAAGCCGAAGGCCGCGATCCTCCGCGACCTTGAGGACTTCATCGCCGAGTGACCTCCCCCAGGGAGCGATCGACGTTTCACGTGAAACACGAATGGGCCAGCCCTTAGGGGCTGGCCCATTCGTATGAGAGCACTTCTTGAGAGCACTTCTTGAGAGCGCCTCTTCAGAGCACCTCTGCAGACAGCCCTTAGAGCGGCCGCAGAGCAGGCTCCTTCTGCACGGCCCCCAGCAGGCGGTCCAACGCCATCTCCACGTCTTCCTTCCAGGACAGCGTCGTCCTCAGCTCCAGCCGCAGCCGTGGGTAGGTGGGGTGCTGGCGGACCGTCTTGAAGCCCACGGCGAGGAGATGGTCGGCAGGCAGGACACAGGCGGGTTCCTTCCAGCGCGCGTCACCGAACGCCTCGATCGCCTTGAAGCCCCGCCGCAACAGATCCTTGGCGACCGTCTGCACCATCACACGGCCCAGCCCCTGTCCCTGGTAGCCCGGCATGATGAACCCCGTCATCAGCTGGACCGCGTCAGGCGAGACCGGGCTCGTCGGAAAGGCCGTGGAGCGGGGCACATAGGCCGGGGGCGCGTAGAGAACGAAGCCCACCGGAACGTCATCGACATAGACGACCCGACCGCAGGAGCCCCAGTCCAGCAGCACGGCGGAGATCCAGGCTTCCTTCTCCAGCGCCGACGTGCCTGCCTTTACCGCTGTCTCGCCGCTGACCGGGTCCAACTCCCAGAAGACGCACGCGCGGCAGCGCTTGGGCAGGTCCTGAAGGTTGTCCAGCGTGAGCGGTACGAGCCGACGCCCCATGAAGGCAGTTCCTCGCTTCCTTCGCCCGTCGCATACCCGAACGCATCGTATCCACCAAGCGATTCCATCGATACCGCCAAAATGCAAAGTGCGGGCCGTGTTCCGGTACACACCGGACACGGCCCGCACGAGGCTCTGACAGCGAAGCCGACAGCCGGATCCTCAGGCCTCCGGCTCCTCCCCGTCGTCCTCCAGCAGGCTCTTCTGAAGCACCGGGCCCTCGCCGGGGGCCAGCGTGCTCAGGATCCGCTCAAGGTCCTCTACGGAGGCGAACTCGACGGTGATCTTGCCCTTCTTCTGGCCCAGGTCCACCTTCACCCGGGTCTCGAAGCGATCGGAGAGCCGGGTGGCGAGCTCGTTCAGCGCCGGGGAGACCAGGGAGCCGGCCCGGGGGCCCTTCGCCCGCGGAGCCGCCTTGGGCCGCGATCCCATCAGGGTCACGATCTCCTCGACGGCCCGTACGGACAGCCCCTCGGCCACGATCCGGTGAGCCAGCCGGTCCTGCTCCTCCGAGTCCTCGACGGACAGCAGAGCCCGGGCATGACCGGCGGAGAGCACCCCGGCGGCCACCCGACGCTGGACCGCCGGCGAGAGCTTCAGCAGACGCAGGGTGTTGGAGACCTGCGGGCGGGAGCGACCGATGCGGTCCGCCAGCTGGTCGTGCGTGCAGTTGAAGTCCTTCAGCAGCTGGTCGTAGGCAGCCGCCTCTTCCAACGGGTTCAGCTGCGCGCGGTGCAGGTTCTCCAGAAGGGCATCCAGGAGAAGCTTCTCGTCCTCCGTCGCCCGCACGATCGCCGGGATCGCCTCCAGGCCCGCCTCGCGGCAGGCCCGCCAGCGCCGCTCGCCCATGATGAGCTCATAGCGCCCGGGGCCCAGCTGCCGTACGACGACCGGCTGGAGCAGACCGACCTCCTTGATGGAGGTGACCAGTTCGGCCAGCGCGTCCTCGTCGAAGACCTCACGCGGCTGCCGGGGGTTCGGCGCAATGGCGTCGAGCGGGATCTCGGCGAAGTGGGCGCCCATGGGAGGAGCGGGCATGTCCACAGCGCCGTTGGCCGACGGATCCTCGGTTTCACGTGAAACAGGCGGCAGCGTGGCCACCTTCGCAGCGGCCACCCCGCGATCGCTCGTCAGCGCCGGAACCGCCGTGGGAGACGTGGAAGCAGCGCCCCCTACGGGGCCTCCCACAGCACCCGCCACCGCGGTCTGCGCCGGCGTCCTCTCGGTCGGGGCCGCAGGGATCAGTGCGCCGAGACCACGCCCCAGCCCCCTCCGTCGCTCGCTCACTGGATCCCCTCCACCATGCTCTGATCGTTCTGAGCGCCGATGTGTGCGTGCGTCCCGTCGTAGCTGACGCCGACACCCCGCAGCGCGATTTCCCGTGCCGCCTCAAGATAGGAGAGGGCACCGCTCGATCCGGGATCGTAAGTCAGCACCGTCTGCCCATAGCTCGGCGCCTCGGAGATACGGACGGAGCGGGGGATGCTCGTCCGCAACACCTCGTCGCCGAAGTGGGTGCGCACCTCTTCGGCGACCTGGGACGCAAGCCGCGTCCGGCCGTCGTACATGGTGAGCAGGATCGTCGATACATGCAGCACGGGGTTGAGGTGCCCCCGCACCAGATCGACATTGCGCAGCAGCTGGCCCAGCCCCTCCAGCGCGTAGTACTCGCACTGGATCGGGATCAGGACCTCCTGGCCGGCGACCAGCGCGTTGACCGTCAGCAGGCCGAGCGAGGGCGGGCAGTCGATGAGGATGTAGTCCAACGGCTGCTCATACGCCTGGATCGCCCGCTGAAGACGGCTCTCCCGTGCCACCAGTGACACCAGCTCGATCTCCGCACCGGCGAGATCGATCGTGGCGGGGGCACAGAAGAGACCTTCGACATCGACGACCGGCTGGACGACCTCCGAGAGCGGCTTGCTCTCGACCAACACGTCATAGATGGACGGGACTTCGGCGTGGTGGTCGATCCCCAGGGCGGTGGACGCATTGCCCTGCGGATCGAGGTCGATCACCAGGACCCGACCGCCATGCAGAGCCAGCGAAGCGGCAAGGTTGACGGTCGTCGTCGTCTTCCCCACGCCACCCTTCTGGTTGGCCACCACGATGACGCGGGTCTGCTCGGGCCGTGGCAGGCCCTCGCCTGCGCGGCCCAAAGCCTCGACCGCCAGTTGGGCAGCACGACCGATGGGAGTGTCGTCCATCGGAGGCGGTGTTTCACGTGAAACATCCGCTCCCGTCGACTCGGTACGGGGACCGGGGACCGGATCGGTCATCGGTCCCGCGATGTTGGCGTCGGACCGCAAGGATTCACTCTCCTCGACTTCAGGCTCGCAATGAACAGAGCCTCCCATGTCTTCGGGGTCGTGAACCAGTGAGGCCTGGTCTTCTGTGGAGAAATCCACCTCTGTGGACAACTCCGTGCCTCTGGAGAGGGAAGGGGCGTCGGAGGAAACGGGAGCCTCGTCGAGAGAACCGAGAGGCTTACGGTCGCGGGGTTCGGCCGCAGCGCGGCCGCGACTGATGATGCCGTGCAGCAGTGAGCGACGTTTCACGTGAAACACGATGCACAGCGGCTCCGGCCGAACTGCCGCGACACTCCGTGATGCGTAGGTTTGGCAGCTTGTGTGGAGTACGTCTCGTCGATCGAGGCGATCAGCGGCGTCGCCGCGCCCGACCCGTCCGGGCCGCCTTGGCACGCTTGGCCGCGAACCGCACGCCACCGGGGCTCTCCCCGACCTCCACCCGCACGACCGTGGACAGCGGGTCGACGATCCCTTCACCCACATGCAGGATCGAGGTCTCCACGGCGCCGAGCTTGCTCAGTGCCGTGGCTGCGGCCTTCAGCTCCTCCTCGGCGGTGTCCCCCTTGAGGGCCAGCATCTCGCCATAGGGACGCAGCAGCGGGATACCCCAGGTGGCCAGCCGGTCCAGCGGGGCCACGGCACGGGCCGTCACCACATGGACCGGGGGCAGCTTGCCCATGACCTCCTCGGCACGGCCGCGGACCACCGTCACATGGTCCAGGCCCAGCAGCTCCACGACCTCGGTCAGGAAGTTGGTCCGCCGCAGCAGCGGCTCCAGCAGCGTGATCTTCAGGTCCTCCCGGACCAGCGCCAGCGGGATCCCGGGCAGGCCGGCGCCGGACCCGACGTCGCAGACCGTCACACCCTCGGGCACGACCTCGGAGAGCACCGCACAGTTCAGCAGGTGCCTCTCCCACAGGCGAGGCACCTCACGCGGGCCGATGAGCCCCCGCTGCACTCCTGCCTCGGCCAGGAGCTCGGCGTACCGGACCGCATCCGCGAAGCGATCGCCGAATACGTCACGAGCCTGCTCGGGAGCAGGGGGGAGCTCAGCTGCCTCCGTCACGGGGACCGTCCTTCCGTACCGCATCGGCGCTCCGAGCGCCGACCTGACTACCAGGCTGACAAAGTTCGGCCCCGCCTGCGCAACAGACGGGGCCGAGGAACGTACGTACCGAATCAGTTGGGCAACACGACGACGAAGCGCTGCGGCTCCTCGCCCTCGGACTCGCTGCGCAGTCCGGCGGCCTTGACCGCGTCGTGCACGACCTTGCGCTCGAACGGCGTCATCGGCTTCATCCTGACGGGCGAGCCGCTGCTCTTGGCCTCGGCGGCGGCCTTGGCGCCCAGCTCGGACAGTTCGGAGCGCTTCTTGGCGCGGTAGCCCGCGATGTCGAGCATCAGCCGGCTGCGGTCCCCGGTCTCCCGGTGCACGGCCAGACGGGTGAGCTCCTGGAGCGCCTCCAGGACCTCGCCGTCCCGGCCGACCAGCTTCTGCAGGTCACGGCTGCCCGTGTCGCTGATGATCGAGACAGAGGCGCGGTCGCCCTCGACATCCATGTCGATGTCGCCGTCGAGGTCGGCGATGTCCAGCAGACCCTCGAGGTAGTCCGCCGCGATCTCGCCCTCCTGCTCCAGGCGGGTCAGGGTGTCTGCACCCTCGGCAGCGGCGGAGGTGGTGCCTTCCGTCACGGGATGGACTCCTTCTTACTTCTTGGAGGGGGACTTGGGCCGCTGCGGACCCTTGCGCTGGCCGGACTGGGCCCGGCTTCGGCCGCCGCCGGACTTGGGCGCCGCCTTCCCGGTCGAGCCCGTGGACGTGCCGTCCTCCGGCTCGTCGGACTTGATCAGCGACGTCTTCTCGCCGCCACCGGCCGGCTTGGGCGGGGCGGCCTGACGCTTGGACTTGGGCTGCCGCTTGGGCTGCTGCCGCTTGGCGGCAGCGGTGGTGGGCGTACCGTCCTCGGTCTCGGCGACGACGGTGGCCTCGCTCTTCACCACGGAACCGTCGGCCTGGGCGGCGAGCCCGGCCTTGCTGAGGCCGTTGATGAACTTGCGCTCGTAGTCGTTGCGGTCGCGGCCCTTGGCGACGATGGCCTTGACGATGGCGCGCTCACGCCGGCTGCGGGTCTTGCCGTGGTGCGTGACGTGCTTGTAGAGGCGCTCCAGGTAGGCGGCCTGGGCCTTGGAACCCGGGGTCGGGTTGTTGTGGATGACGTACATCTGCTGGCCCATGGTCCACACGTTGGTGGTCAGCCAGTAGACGAGGACACCGACCGGGAAGTTGATGCCGAAGACGGCGAAGATGATCGGGAAGACGTACATCAGCATCTTCTGCTGCTGCATGAACGGCGTCTTCACCGTCGTGTCGACGTTCTTCATCATCAGCTGGCGCTGCGTGTAGAACTGCGACAGCGACATCAGGACGATCATGAGCGCGGTGACGATCCGCACATCGGTGAGCGAGGAGCCGAGCTCTTGGACCGTGCTGGAGCTGTCGGTGAACTTCGCGGCGAGCGGGGCACCGAAGATGTGGGCCTTCTGCGCGCTCTCCAGCAGCCGTTCGTTGATCACACCGATGGTGTCGTTCGACGCGATGCTGTTGAGCACGTGGTACAGGGCGAAGAAGAACGGGGACTGCGCCAGGATGGGAAGGCACGAGGAGAGCGGGTTGGTGCCCGTCTCCTTGTACAGCTTCATCATCTCTTCGGACTGGCGCTGCCGGTCGTTCTTGTAGCGCTCCTGGATCTTCTTCATCTCCGGCTGGAGCGTCTGCATGGCCCGGGTCGCCTTGATCTGCTTCACGAAGAGCGGGATCAGGCAGATACGGATCAGGATCACCAGGGACACGATGGACAGGCCCCAGGCCCAGCCCGTGTCAGGGCCGAAGATCGCACCGTACAGCGAGTGGAACTGGACGATGACCCACGAGACGGGTGTGGTGATGAAGCTGAAGAGGCTGGCAATCGTGTCCACTAATCATGCTCCTTGGGCATGGGACGAGGTCTCTGCGGCCGGGCTCGAGACATTGTCTTCGGTGGCCGTTTCGGCGGCGGAGGGCCCGCCCTTGCGTGCGCGCCAGGCGTTGCGGAGCATCTCGTGCCACCGCGGACGCTTGCGCGGCGGGACATGGTCCACGCCGCCCAGCGACCACGGATTGCAACGCAGGATGCGCCAGGCCGTGAGCGCGGTGCCCTTGAGAGCCCCGTGCCGGTCGATGGCCGTGTAGCCGTAGTGGGAACACGACGGGTAGTACTTGCACACCGGCCCGAGCAGCGGGCTGATGGTCCACTGGTAGAGCTTGATCAGCGCCAGCAGCGGGTACTTCATCGCGCACCCCCTCCCAGCAGCCGCTGAAGGGCGGCATCCAGGTCTCGGGCCAGTTGGGCGTGGTCGGCGTCACCCGCACCGGGCAACGCACGTACGACTACCAGGCTACCGGGGGGAAGCTGGGCGACTCGATCGCGCATCAGATGGCGAAGTCTGCGCTTCACCTTGTTGCGCACGACCGCACCGCCCACGGCCTTGCTCACGACGAAACCCGCACGCGTCGGGGGAGCGCTCTCCCCAGGCGCGTGCGGGTCCGTGGCACCGCTTCGAAGGTGGACGACGAGGAGCGGGCGTCCGGCCCGGCGTCCTCGTCGTACCGCGGTCGCGAAGTCCTCGCGCCGCCTCAGCCGGTTCTCGGTGGGCAGCACGACGTCATGACCTGACCGGGATCAGGCGGACAGACGGGCGCGACCCTTGCTACGGCGGGACGCGAGAATCGCGCGGCCGGCACGGGTGCGCATACGCAGCCGGAAGCCGTGGGTCTTCGCGCGACGACGGTTGTTCGGCTGGAAGGTGCGCTTGCTCACTCGGGGGCTCCAGAAAGAAATCGGTGGTGGCGGGGTGCCGTCCTGGCTGTCACCGTGCGCCCACGAGTAGCTCGCGTTACGCCCGAGTGCACCGCTTTCCGATCACCGGACTACCCCCGCGCTTGCGGAGACGTGATCTGTGCCCATCGGAGGCAGGCGGCAGCAGCCATCGACAACTCGACCTGGTTACGGTACGCGCGGCTACGCCATCCGGTCAAACCGGCGGCGAGTGAGGGACACTATCCACAGGCTGGGGACAACAACTTGAACCGCACGGGTCGCCCTGACTACCGTGGCTGGACTCCGATTCGTTCCCTTATCCCTACCCACCCCGATTTACATCCCGACCCGTCCCACAACCACACGTTCGTGGGACCTGTGAGAGAGCGTGTCCTGTGGCTGACGTACCTGCCGATGTTGCCGCAGTGTGGCCACGCGTTCTCGAGCAGCTTCTCGGTGAGGGCCGCGGACAGGGTGTCGAGGCCAAGGACGAGCACTGGATCCGGCGCTGCCAGCCCCTCGCGCTGGTCGCCGACACCGCGCTGCTCGCCGTACCGAACGAATTCGCGAAGGGTGTGCTCGAAGGCCGCCTCGCCCCGGTCGTGAGCGAGACGCTGAGCCGCGAGTGCGGCCGCCCGATCCGTATCGCGATCACCGTCGACGACTCCGCGGGCGAGCCGCCGGCCCCGCCGACGCCGCCCGCCCAGCCGCGCTACGAGGAGCCCGAGCTCCCGTCGAGCCCGTACGAGGGCTACGGCCGCCACCGCGCGGAGCCGCTCCCCGGCACCGACGACCAGCTCCCCGCCGCCCGCCCCGCCTACCCGGCGGAGTACCAGCGCCCCGAGCCGGGCGCCTGGCCGCGGCCGGGCCAGGACGAGTACAGCTGGCAGCAGCCGCGTCTCGGCTTCCCCGAGCGGGACCCGTACGCGACGCCGCCGCAGGACGCGTACCGCTCGCACGCCCAGGACTCCTACGGGCCGCCCGCCAAGGAGACGTACGGGTCCTCCGGGAACGACACCTACGGGTCCTCCGACACCAAGGGCTACGGCGGCCAGCCGGGCGAGGGCTACGGCGCGCCGTCCCAGGACTACCGCCCGCAGGGCATGGAGCGCCCGCCGTACGACCAGCAGCGCGCCGACTACGAGCAGTCGCGCGGTGACTACGAGCCGCCGCGCGGCGACTACGACCAGCACGGTCGTCGTGAGCTGCCCGAGCCTCCGTCCGGCGGTCCCGTGCACCGCGGCCCGGCCGGCACCGCGCTGCCCTCCGGGAGCGGCGCCCCCGGCCCGCTGGCCGCGCAGCCCGCTCCGGCGGCCGGTCCCGGCGAGCCGACCGCGCGGCTGAACCCGAAGTACCTCTTCGACACCTTCGTCATCGGCGCCTCGAACCGCTTCGCGCACGCCGCCGCGGTGGCCGTCGCCGAGGCGCCCGCGAAGGCGTACAACCCGCTGTTCATCTACGGCGAGTCCGGGCTCGGCAAGACGCACCTGCTGCACGCGATCGGGCACTACGCGCGGAGCCTCTACCCGGGCACGCGCGTGCGGTACGTGAGCTCGGAGGAGTTCACCAACGAGTTCATCAACTCCATCCGCGACGGCAAGGGTGACAGCTTCCGCAAGCGCTACCGCGAGATGGACATCCTGCTCGTCGACGACATCCAGTTCCTGGCGGACAAGGAGTCGACGCAGGAGGAGTTCTTCCACACCTTCAACACGCTTCACAACGCGAACAAGCAGATCGTGCTGTCCTCCGACCGGCCGCCGAAGCAGCTGGTCACGCTGGAGGACCGGCTGCGGAACCGTTTCGAGTGGGGGCTGATCACCGACGTCCAGCCGCCCGAGCTGGAGACGCGGATCGCGATCCTGCGCAAGAAGGCGGTGCAGGAGCAGCTGAACGCGCCGCCGGAGGTGCTGGAGTTCATCGCGTCCCGGATCTCGCGCAACATCCGTGAGCTGGAGGGCGCGCTGATCCGGGTGACGGCGTTCGCGTCGCTCAACCGGCAGCCGGTGGACCTGGGCCTGACGGAGATCGTCCTCAAGGACCTGATCCCCGGCGGCGAGGACTCCGCGCCCGAGATCACGTCGACGGCGATCATGGGCGCAACGGCGGACTACTTCGGGCTGACCGTCGAGGACCTGTGCGGCACCTCGCGCGGGCGCGCGCTGGTCACGGCGAGGCAGATCGCCATGTACCTGTGCCGTGAGCTCACGGACCTGTCCCTGCCGAAGATCGGCGCGCTGTTCGGCGGCCGGGACCACACGACGGTGATGCACGCCGACCGCAAGATCCGCAATCTGATGGCCGAGCGGCGCTCCATCTACAACCAGGTGACCGAGCTGACGAACCGCATCAAGAACGGCTGAGAGGCCTTCCGCACGGCGTCGAGGGCGCCCCGGGACGAGATCCCCGGGGCGCCCTTCTTCATGCCGCGGTCGCCGGTTGTTCGATTACCTGCCGGGTTACGGCCACTCTCCACAGATTCGGTGACTTTCTTCCGTCCACACACTGGGGACTGCGAAGTTGTCCAGATCGCGTCCACAGGCAACCCTGTTGAAAGACCATCAGACCAGGTCAGCTGGTTGTGGATCCGTGGACGAACGATCTCCACAGCTTGTGGACAACGCGGCGGTCCACAAGCTGTGCACGGAGTTGTCCACGGGCAACCCACAGCCTGGGGGCGGTTGTCCCCAGCGATCCCCAGCTTCTCCACATGGCTGTCCACTGTTCGGCAACGCGACGCACCTCCTCACCGCGTCGAGTGAAAGCCGTCACACAAAGGTGCCGGGTTGGGCTGTGGGAAAGATGGGTAAAGCTGGGGACGGCGCTGGGGAGAACTCGCCCCCGCCTGTGCACGGGGTGTGCAGAACTTTCTTTTCTCCACAGAGACCCCGGGTTGTCCACCGGCACCGCCCACAGGGCCCGTGGACAAAACCTCCGCGCTGAGCTGGGCAAACGTGGTTATCCACGGTATCCACAGGCCCTACTACTACGAACGACCATAGAGAGCCCGGAATCCGTTTCGAAGAGGGTCCTGTGCACAACTCGCTCTTCGCCGCCCGGCTGCCCCTCGGTACGACTTGACCCCGAGAGGCACCTACTGTCAGTGCGGTGCGTCAGACTGGTCCCCGGTGTCCTTCCCCTAGCCGGGGCCGGCGACACCGAGACAGACGACGAAGGCGAAGCAGGGCGAGAAGCGCCGGCAACAGCAGGAGGCGGCTTACGGTGAAGATCCGGGTGGAACGCGACGTACTCGCGGAGGCAGTGGCCTGGGCGGCGCGCAGCCTCCCGGCCCGTCCGCCGGCGCCTGTCCTCGCCGGCCTGCTGCTGAAGGCGGAGGACGGCCAGCTGAGCCTGTCCAGCTTCGACTACGAGGTCTCCGCGCGTGTGAGCGTCGAGGCCGAGGTCGAGGAGGAGGGCACGGTCCTGGTCTCCGGCCGTCTGCTCGCCGACATCTCCCGGGCGCTCCCCAACCGCCCGGTGGAGATTTCCACAGACGGTGTACGGGCGACCGTGGTCTGCGGCTCCTCCCGCTTCACCCTCCACACCCTGCCTGTGGAGGAGTACCCGGCGCTGCCGCAGATGCCGAACGCCACGGGCACCGTCCCGGGCGAGGTCTTCGCCTCCGCCGTGCAACAGGTCGCCATCGCCGCCGGCCGCGACGACACGCTGCCCGTCCTCACCGGTGTGCGCATCGAGATCGAGGGCGACACGGTCACGCTGGCCTCCACCGACCGCTACCGCTTCGCGGTCCGCGAGTTCCTGTGGAAGCCGGAGAACCCGGACGCGTCCGCGGTCGCCCTGGTGCCCGCCAAGACGCTGCTGGACACCGCGAAGTCCCTGGGCGCCGGCGACAGCGTCACCCTGGCGCTCTCCGGCTCGGGCGCGGGTGAGGGTCTGATCGGTTTCGAGGGCGCGGGCCGCCGGACGACCACGCGTCTGCTGGAGGGCGACCTCCCGAAGTACCGCACGCTGTTCCCGACGGAGTTCAACAGCGTCGCCGTGATCGAGACCGCCCCCTTCGTGGAGGCCGTCAAGCGTGTGGCCCTGGTCGCCGAGCGGAACACCCCGGTGCGGCTCAGCTTCGAGCAGGGCGTGCTCATCCTGGAGGCCGGCTCCAGTGACGACGCACAGGCTGTGGAAAGGGTCGACGCCCAGCTGGAGGGCGACGACATCTCGATCGCCTTCAACCCGACCTTCCTGCTGGACGGTCTGAGCGCGATCGACTCCCCGGTCGCCCAGCTGTCCTTCACCACGTCCACCAAGCCCGCGCTGCTCAGCGGCAAGCCGGCGCTCGACGCGGAGGCGGACGAGGCGTACAAGTACCTGATCATGCCGGTCCGGCTCAGCGGCTGACGGTCCTTCCACAGCGGAAACCGCAGGTCAGGGCGTGTGTGCGGATGAGCGCTTATGCCCACAGGTGTGCACGAGCGTCCGGGTTTAGGCTCGGACACAGGTACGACGGTGCCGTGGCGGGAAACCGCCCGGCACGGCCGTACCGACACGCCACCTAGGACACCTAAGGAACACAACTGATGGAGCTCGGTCTCGTCGGCCTCGGCAAGATGGGCGGCAACATGCGCGAGCGGATCCGCCGCGCGGGCCACACCGTCGTCGGATACGACCGCAATCCGGACCTCGCCGATGTCCACAGCCTGGAAGAGCTTGTGGGCAAGCTCAAGGGCCCGCGCGTGGTCTGGGTCATGGTCCCGGCCGGTGAGGCCACCCAGTCGACCATCGACCAGCTCGCCGAGCTGCTGGAGCCCGGCGACATCGTCGTGGACGGCGGCAACTCCCGCTGGACGGACGATGAGAAGCACGCCGCCGAGCTGGCCGCCAAGGGCATCGGCTTCGTCGACTGCGGTGTCTCCGGCGGTGTGTGGGGCCTGGAGAACGGCTACGCGCTGATGTACGGCGGCGACAAGGAGAACGTCGCCAAGGTGCAGCCGATCTTCGACGCGCTCAAGCCGGAGGGCGACTTCGGCTCGGTGCACGCCGGCAAGGTCGGCGCGGGCCACTTCGCGAAGATGGTCCACAACGGCATCGAGTACGCCATGATGCAGGCCTACGCCGAGGGCTGGGAGCTGCTGGAGAAGGTCGACTCCGTGGAGAACGTCCGCGAGGTCTTCCGCTCCTGGCAGGAGGGCACGGTCATCCGTTCCTGGCTGCTGGACCTGGCGGTCAACGCCCTCGACGAGGACGAGCACCTGGACGAGCTGCGCGGTTATGCACAGGACTCCGGCGAGGGCCGCTGGACTGTGGAAGCCGCCATCGACAACGCCGTGCCGCTGCCCGCGATCACGGCCTCCCTGTTCGCGCGGTTCGCCTCGCGCCAGGACGACTCGCCGCAGATGAAGATGATCGCCGCGCTGCGCAACCAGTTCGGCGGCCACGCGGTCGAGAAGAAGTAATCCACACCCTGGGGAAACCCGGGGCGACAGCTCCGGGGAGAACCCGGGGTGACCACGCCGGAGGAGGTCGGCGAACGACATGCACGTCACGCATCTGTCGCTGGCCGACTTCCGCTCGTACGCCCGGGCCGAGGTCCCGCTCGACCCGGGCGTCACGGCGTTCGTCGGCCCCAACGGCCAGGGCAAGACGAACCTGGTCGAGGCCGTCGGCTATCTCGCCACCCTCGGCAGCCACCGCGTCTCCTCCGACGCGCCTCTCGTCCGCATGGGTGCCGAGCGGGCGATCATCCGGGCCCAGGTCCGGCAGGGTGACCGGCAACAGCTGGTCGAGCTGGAGCTGAACCCCGGCAAGGCCAACCGCGCCCGCATCAACCGGTCCTCGCAGGTCAGGCCCCGCGATGTGCTCGGCATCCTGCGCACCGTCCTGTTCGCGCCGGAGGACCTGGCGCTGGTCAAGGGTGACCCGGGCGAGCGCCGGCGCTTCCTCGACGAGCTGATCACCGCCCGCTCGCCGCGCATGGCCGGCGTGCGCTCGGACTACGACCGGGTGCTGAAGCAGCGCAACACGCTCCTGAAGACGGCCGCGCTGGCCCGCCGCCACGGCGGCCGCTCGATGGACCTGTCCACCCTCGACGTGTGGGACCAGCACCTCGCCCGCGCGGGCGCCGAACTGCTCGCCCAGCGCCTGGACCTGATCAGCGCCATCCAGCCGCTCGCCGACAAGGCGTACGAACAGCTGGCCCCCGGCGGCGGCCCGCTCGCCCTGGAGTACAAGCCGTCCGCGCCGGGCGAGGCGCATACACGCGAGGCGCTGTTCGAGCAGCTCATGGCCGCCCTCGCCGAGGCCCGCAAGCAGGAGATCGAGCGGGGCGTCACCCTCGTCGGACCGCACCGCGACGACCTGTTGCTCAAGCTCGGCGACATGCCCGCCAAGGGCTACGCCTCCCACGGCGAGTCCTGGTCCTACGCGCTGGCGCTGCGTCTGGCCTCCTACGACCTGCTGCGCGCCGAGGGCAACGAGCCGGTGCTGATCCTGGACGACGTCTTCGCCGAGCTGGACGCCCGCCGCCGCGAGCGGCTGGCCGAGCTGGTCGCGCCCGGCGAGCAGGTGCTGGTGACGGCCGCGGTCGACGACGACGTACCCGGCGTGCTGACCGGGGCACGGTACGCGGTGTCCGGCGGGACGGTGGAACGCGTATGACCGACCGGGAACCGAAGAGGCCCCCCGAGCCCTCCGGCGTCGACCTCGCGCGCGTGGCGCTGCGGGCGGCGAAGGAGGCGGCACGCGCGCGTGGGGACGCGGCGCAGCAGAAGAAGCAGGCGCGCCGCGGCGGCGGCCTGCGCTCCGGCGCGCGCGCCGACGGCCGCGATCCGATGGCGCTCGGCGCGGCGATCAACCGGCTGATCACCGAGCGCGGCTGGGAGGCGCCGGCCGCGGTGGGCGGGGTGATGGGCCGCTGGCCGGAGATCGTCGGCGAGGACCTGGCCAAGCACTGCGTCCCGGAGCGGTATGACGAGGACGAGCGGGTGCTGGTCGTGCGCTGCGACTCCACGGCCTGGGCGACGAACCTGCGGCTGCTCGCCCCGCAGCTGGTGGCCCGGCTGAACGAGGACCTGGGCCATGGCGCGGTCCGGATGATCAAGGTGCTGGGCCCGGGCGGCCCGGCTCGCCGCTACGGCCCCCTGCGCGCTCCGGGCAGCACCGGTCCCGGCGACACCTACGGCTGAGTCCGCGCGCTCCCTCGGCGTTTCATCGGGCGCACGTGACCGACTTCACGTCACCGCACCCCACAGGTCCCCTTTTCCACAGCAGTCACTGTCTTGTCGTACAACCGCACGCGCATGCGAATTCGGACCTGACCGCTGAGTAGCCAAGGGTTGACACCTCGAAGCGCTGGGTGCCTCTGTGAGCCTCTTGGAGCCCCCATCCGCATATCGGGACCCGATCGAGGACGGTTCAGGGCGGCACATGAGGACTCAGGTACCGGCAAACCCCCATCACTGTCAGTGCTACCGGTAGACTGGAAGACAATCCCGCCCCGAACGTGGGGACCGCCCGGGAAACGCTGAGCAACGCTGATCAAGGCTTACCAACGCAACATGCCGCAGCCGCTCCGGCAACCCGCCGACGAGCCCGGCTCGTGCTGTGCCAGAAAGGGCGCTTCGTGGCCGATTCCGGCAACCCCAACGAGAACATCCCGTCCACCGAGGCCATGGCCGCACGCGCCGAGGCCTCCGTCGCTGCGTCCTACGACGCCAGTGCCATCACCGTCCTCGAGGGTCTGGACGCGGTCCGCAAGCGACCCGGTATGTACATCGGTTCCACCGGTGAGCGCGGCCTGCACCACCTCGTGTACGAGGTGGTCGACAACTCCGTCGACGAGGCGCTGGCCGGGCACGCGGACACGATCGAGGTGACGATCCTCGCCGACGGCGGCGTCCGCGTCGTCGACAACGGCCGTGGCATCCCGGTGGGCATCGTCCCGTCCGAGGGCAAGCCGGCCGTCGAGGTCGTGCTGACCGTGCTCCACGCGGGCGGCAAGTTCGGCGGCGGTGGCTACGCGGTCTCCGGTGGTCTGCACGGCGTCGGCGTCTCGGTCGTGAACGCCCTCTCCAGCAAGGTCTCCGTCGAGGTGAAGACCGACGGTCACCGCTGGACGCAGGACTACAAGATGGGCGTTCCGACCGCCCCCCTGGCCAAGCACGAGGCCACCGACGAGACCGGCACCTCGGTCACCTTCTGGGCCGACGGCGACATCTTCGAGACCACCGAGTACTCGTTCGAGACGCTCTCGCGCCGCTTCCAGGAGATGGCGTTCCTGAACAAGGGACTGACCATCAAGCTCACCGACGAGCGCGAGTCGGCGAAGGCCACGTCCGGCGCGGACGAGGCGGGCGCGGACGAGACGGACGAGCCCAAGACCGTCACGTACCACTACGAGGGCGGCATCGTCGACTTCGTGAAGTACCTGAACTCCCGCAAGGGAGACGTGGTGCACCCCACCGTCATCGACCTGGAGGCGGAGGACAAGGAGAGGAGCCTCTCCCTCGAAGTCGCGATGCAGTGGAACAGCGGCTACACCGAGGGTGTCTACTCCTTCGCCAACATCATCCACACCCACGAGGGCGGCACCCACGAAGAGGGCTTCCGCGCGGCGCTGACGAACCTGATCAACAAGTACGCGCGCGACAAGAAGCTGCTGCGGGAGAAGGACGACAACCTCACGGGTGACGACATCCGCGAGGGTCTGACCGCGATCATCTCGGTCAAGCTCAGCGAGCCGCAGTTCGAGGGCCAGACCAAGACCAAGCTGGGCAACACGGAGGCGAAGACCTTCGTCCAGAAGGCGGTCTACGAGCACCTCAACGACTGGCTGGACCGCAACCCGGTCGAGGCCGCGGACATCGTCCGCAAGGGCATCCAGGCGGCCACCGCGCGCGTGGCGGCCCGCAAGGCCCGCGACCTGACCCGCCGCAAGGGCCTGCTGGAGTCGGCGTCCCTGCCGGGCAAGCTCTCCGACTGCCAGTCGAACGACCCCACCAAGTGCGAGATCTTCATCGTCGAGGGTGACTCCGCCGGCGGCTCGGCCAAGTCCGGCCGCAACCCGGAGTACCAGGCGATCCTCCCGATCCGCGGCAAGATCCTCAACGTCGAGAAGGCGCGGATCGACAAGATCCTGCAGAACCAGGAGATCCAGGCGCTGATCTCGGCCTTCGGCACCGGAGTCCACGAGGATTTCGACATCGAGAAGCTGCGCTATCACAAGATCATCCTGATGGCGGACGCCGACGTCGACGGCCAGCACATCAACACGCTGCTGCTGACCTTCCTGTTCCGCTTCATGCGGCCGCTGGTCGAGGCGGGCCATGTGTTCCTGTCCCGTCCCCCGCTCTACAAGATCAAGTGGGGCCGGGAGGACGTCGAGTACGCGTACTCCGACCGCGAGCGCGACGCGCTGATCGAGATGGGCCGCCAGCGCGGCAAGCGCATCCGCGAGGACTCGATCCAGCGCTTCAAGGGCCTCGGCGAGATGAACGCCGAGGAGCTGCGCGTAACGACCATGGACCAGGAGCACCGCGTCCTCGGCCAGGTCACCCTCGACGACGCCGCCCAGGCCGACGAGCTGTTCTCGGTCCTGATGGGCGAGGACGTCGAGGCCCGCCGCGCGTTCATCCAGCGCAACGCCAAGGACGTCCGCTTCCTCGACATCTGAGTCGGTCTCAGCTGACCGCACCAGGAAGGATCCTCACCAGCAATGGCCGACGAGAACACCCCTGTCACCCCTGAAGAGGGCGGCGACATCGCCATGCGGATCGAGCCCGTCGGGCTCGAGACGGAGATGCAGCGCTCGTACCTCGACTACGCGATGTCCGTCATCGTCTCGCGTGCGCTGCCGGACGTCCGGGACGGCCTCAAGCCCGTCCACCGCCGCGTCCTGTACGCCATGTACGACGGCGGCTACCGCCCCGAGCGCGGCTTCTACAAGTGCGCGCGTGTCGTGGGCGACGTCATGGGTAACTACCACCCCCACGGCGACAGCTCCATCTACGACGCTCTGGTCCGTCTCGCCCAGCCCTGGGCGATGCGCATGCCGCTCGTCGACTCCAACGGCAACTTCGGCTCCCCGGGCAACGACCCGGCCGCGGCCATGCGGTACACCGAGTGCAAGATGGCGCCGCTGTCGATGGAGATGGTCCGCGACATCGACGAGGAGACCGTCGACTTCACGGACAACTACGACGGCCGCTCCCAGGAGCCGACCGTCCTGCCCTCCCGCTTCCCGAACCTGCTGATCAACGGCTCGGCCGGTATCGCGGTCGGCATGGCGACCAACATCCCGCCGCACAACCTGCGCGAGGTCGCGTCCGGCGCCCAGTGGTACCTGGAGCACCCCGAGGCCTCGCACGAGGAGCTGCTGGACGCGCTGATCGAGCGCATCAAGGGCCCCGACTTCCCGACCGGCGCGCTCGTCGTCGGCCGCAAGGGCATCGAGGAGGCGTACCGCACCGGCCGCGGCTCGATCACCATGCGCGCGGTCGTCGAGGTCGAGGAGATCCAGAACCGCCAGTGCCTGGTGGTCACGGAGCTGCCGTACCAGGTCAACCCGGACAACCTCGCGCAGAAGATCGCCGACCTGGTGAAGGACGGCAAGATCGGCGGCATCGCGGACGTCCGCGACGAGACGTCGTCCCGTACGGGCCAGCGCCTGGTGATCGTCCTCAAGCGGGACGCGGTCGCCAAGGTCGTCCTGAACAACCTGTACAAGCACACCGACCTGCAGACCAACTTCGGCGCCAACATGCTGGCGCTGGTCGACGGCGTGCCGCGCACCCTCTCCCTGGACGCCTTCATCCGCCACTGGGTGACGCACCAGATCGAGGTCATCGTCCGCCGCACGCGCTTCCGGCTGCGCAAGGCCGAGGAGCGCGCCCACATCCTGCGCGGCCTCCTCAAGGCCCTGGACGCCATCGACGAGGTCATCGCGCTGATCCGGCGCAGCGAGACCGTCGAGATCGCGCGCGGCGGCCTGATGGACCTCCTCGACATCGACGAGATCCAGGCCAACGCGATCCTCGAGATGCAGCTCCGCCGGCTGGCGGCCCTGGAGCGGCAGAAGATCGTCCAGGAGCACGACGAGCTCCAGGCGAAGATCAACGAGTACAACGAGATCCTGGCCTCGCCGGTCCGCCAGCGCGGCATCGTCAGCGAGGAGCTCGCCGCGATCGTCGAGAAGTACGGCGACGACCGCAAGACCCAGCTGGTGCCCTACGACGGTGACATGTCCATCGAGGACCTGATCGCCGAGGAGGACATCGTCGTCACCGTCACGCGCGGCGGCTACGTCAAGCGCACCAAGACGGACGACTACCGCGCCCAGAAGCGCGGCGGCAAGGGCGTACGCGGCGCGAAGCTGAAGGAAGACGACATCGTCGACCACTTCTTCGTCTCGACCACGCACCACTGGCTGCTGTTCTTCACCAACAAGGGCCGGGTCTACCGCGCGAAGGCCTACGAGCTGCCGGACGCCGGCCGCGACGCGCGCGGTCAGCACGTCGCCAACCTGCTGGCCTTCCAGCCGGACGAGGCGATCGCCGAGATCCTGGCGATCCGCGACTACGAGGCGGCGCCCTACCTGGTCCTGGCCACCAAGGCCGGCCTGGTGAAGAAGACCCCTCTGAAGGACTACGACTCCCCCCGCTCGGGTGGTGTCATCGCCATCAACCTCCGTGAGCGCGAGGACGGCTCGGACGACGAGCTGATCGGCGCCGAGCTGGTCTCGGCCGACGACGATCTGCTGCTCATCAGCAAGAAGGCGCAGTCGATCCGGTTCACGGCGACGGACGAGTCGCTGCGCCCGATGGGCCGCGCGACCTCGGGCGTCAAGGGCATGAGTTTCCGCGAGGGAGACGAACTGCTCTCGATGAATGTTGTTCGACCCGGTACGTTCGTGTTCACTGCCACCGACGGCGGGTACGCGAAGCGGACCGCTGTCGACGAGTACCGCGTCCAGGGGCGCGGCGGCCTCGGCATCAAGGCCGCCAAGATCGTCGAGGACCGCGGCTCGCTCGTCGGTGCGCTGGTGGTCGAGGAGACCGACGAGATCCTCGCCATCACGCTGTCCGGCGGTGTGATTCGCACGCGAGTCAACGAGGTCAGGGAGACGGGCCGTGACACCATGGGCGTCCAACTGATCAATCTGGGCAAGCGCGATGCTGTGGTCGGCATCGCACGTAACGCCGAGGCGGGACGCGAGGCGGAGGAGGTCGACGGCGACGTGGCCGTCGACGAGACCGCCGAGGGTGCCGCGACCACCGGCACGGACGAGGGTGAGGCGCCCTCGACCGAGTAGCACGAGGAGTGAGTCAGCGTGAGCGGAGCCACGGGCGCCGGATCGGCCGGTACCTCGACGGGTCGTACGACCGGTCAGGAAGCGGACGGCGGCGGCCGTGGCTCCGCCGCGCAGGTGACGGATCCGCAGACGACCAATCTGCAAGCGATCAAGTCGCCTTCGAAGAGTGCGAAGGACTCGCCCTCGCCTGACACGCATGGATCCCAGGGGGGAACTGTGACGGACACCCGAGGCCCGCAGACCCAGCAGCCGGGGGCCTCGCCGCTGCCGGGGGAACGGCAGCCGCAGCAGCCCTCCGGGCCCTACCACCCGCCGCAGGCGTACCCCGCGCAGGAGCAGGGGGCGCAGAGCGCGGCGGGGAGCGCCGCCGTACGCCGGCCGCGCACCGGGGCGCGCACCACGCCGCGCGTCCGCAAGGCGCGGCTGCGGGTGGCGAAGGCCGACCCGTGGTCGGTCATGAAGGTGAGCTTCCTGCTGTCGATCGCGCTGGGCATCTGCACGATCGTGGCGGCGGCCGTGCTGTGGATGGTCATGGACGCGATGGGCGTTTTCTCGACCGTCGGCGGCACCATCTCCGAGGCGACCGGCTCCAACGAGTCGAACGGCTTCGACCTCCAGGCGTTCCTGTCCCTGCCCAACGTTCTGCTCTTCACCTCGATCATCGCGGTCATCGACGTCGTCCTCGCGACCGCCCTCGCCACCCTCGGCGCCTTCATCTACAACCTCTCCGCGGGCTTCGTGGGTGGAGTCGAGCTGACGCTCGCCGAGGACGAGTGAGCCGGGGTTCAAACCCTCGACGGCTATCGATTTTGGGACTGGGCCGGTCGTGCGCTAATCTTCAGGAGTCAGCGCGCGGGACACACACCGCAGAGCGCGGCGGGGCTATAGCTCAGTTGGTTAGAGCGCATCCCTGATAAGGATGAGGCCACAGGTTCAAATCCTGTTAGCCCCACCAACACGAAGACCCCCGGTCCGGATGGACCGGGGGTCTTCGGCGTCTGGCCCGAGGATCGACCGGCTCGTCGCCCGCGCATGCACGGCTCATGATCAGCCTGCGGGCCGCCCGTGCGTGATCGACGTGCGGCGCCAGGGACCCATCGACGTGCGACGCCAGGGACCCCTGGATGACCGCATCGGTCAGGCGCAGCCTTCGCCCCGAAACGGGGAGGCTTGCCCGAATATATGTCTTAAATCCCGTGAGAATTTCTTACAAAGATCGTTTACAGTGGATCTTGATCACTGCAAGGTGATCAAGGGCTGTGTGCGATATCCGCACGGACCAAGCAGCCCTTTTTCCTACGGGGAGTTAATAAAAAAATGAACAAGTCCGTGACGAAGATAGCCATCGCCGCGACTGCGACGGCTTTCATTGGGGCGCTCACCGCGGCGGCGCCCGCGACCGCGGCCGGCTCGTCCCCGGCTCCGGTGCAGGTCCGCACGTTCACCGCGGACAGCGGTGCCAAGCCTCCGGCGGAGCTCATCGGTCCGAACGGTGAGAAGCCCGAGGAGTGGGGCGTGGTGAGCTTCCCCGCCGGCGCCAAGGGCCTGAAGACCCCCCGGGTGAGCAAGGGCGGCGGGACCTGGACCTACGGCACCACCCTGGACGGTGCTTACAAGGGCTGCTACTCGAACTACATTCACCCGACGAAGAAGCACTCGGCGAGCGTGGCCATCGCCAACGCCACCGACAAGGACATTCGGGAGAAGGACATCTGGGCCAAGGCCTACGAGAAGGCCGGTGCCGCCCACACCTGCAACGCCTACTGGGGCGTCTACTAAACACGGCGCCTGATCCGGCGCGCTGATCCATGTCCTGGTCGACTGCCGTCTCGGCGGTGGCGGCCAGGACATGGATCGTTTTTGCTCGCTCACATCCCCCCACTGCAAGGTTGTGTTCGTGCGTTCCTCCTTCTTGAGATTGACACTGGTTCTGGCAATTCCCGCAGCCGTGGGAATTCTCGGCCCCCTGCTCGGGCCGGTGAGCGGACAGGTGAGCCAGGTTGCTTCCGACACGCTGAGTGCCGGGTGGGCGTATGCCGCGGTCGCCTATGTGGCCGGAATGGCGGGCCATTCGAAAAGAGGGGCTGCCGTCCTCGGCGTCGCCTCTCTCTGGGTCTGCGTGTCGGCCTACTACCTGACGAAGGCCGCTCAGGGCGACTACCTGAAGGCGGACCTCAGCGACCCCACCGGGAAGACCGAGTACTTCGCGTGGGGCGAGCTGATGTCCATGATCGGGCTGTGGGGCGTGTTCGCCTGCCTCCTGGGGCCCGTCTGCGGGATCGCCGGGAGGACGTCACTCAGCGGTCCCTTCCGTCTCCTTTCCCAACTCCTGGTGCCTGTCGTGGTCGTGGCCGAGACCACCCTGCGCCTGGCCCATCCGGCTCCTCTGCAGGACCAGCTGGTGGTGACCATGTGGCAGGTCACGCGGATAGTGGCGATAGCCGCTGTCATCGCTCTGGTCGTCAAGGCGCTGTGGAAGGGGCGGGCGTCGGTAAGCCATGCGGGGTGAAGGGCGTCTCCATGTGCCGATCCCTTGCCGGGGGTGGCCTCGGACGCACGAAGGCCCGGTCACCGAGGGGTGACCGGGCCGCTTCGTGAGGGCGGTACGCAGTTCGCCGTGCTGACAGGGTCGGAGGACAGAGGATCGGGTTCGGGCGGGTGCGGGAGCGGCGCTCAGCGCTGGAGAGGTGGCGCGGCGGGCTCGTCCGGCTCGGCCGGGGACTCGTCGGTCAGGGGAGCGCAGTCGGCGGTCGCCGGGACGGCGTCGGCGAGGGGGCGGTGCCGGCAGCTCGGGGACGCTCCGTGGGCCTCGGCCCGGATCCGTTGCTTCATCGTGGGGGGCAGGGACCTGGCGTGGGACCAGGCCCAGGGGGACATCGCCGGTGTCGTGACCGGGGCGGTCGCGCCGGTGCCGCTGTTGCGGGCGGAGTCGGTCTGCGGTACGGCCGCGGCGGCGGTCGTGGTGACGAGTCCGAGCGCCGTGCACAGCGCGAGGACGGCGGTGACGAAGGCGGTCCACAGCTTCATGACCGTGGTGCGGGCCATGGCCCCTCACTTTCGGGTTGGGCGATTTGCGTACTTTCCTCATGATGTGTATGGGGGCCGCGAAGTGGTGGACCGACGCCCGTGGCGCGTCGATGTTCAGATCAACACCACTCGGATGGGCGCATGGGGGCTGGAAAAGTCCGGCCGGCGGGAGAAACGGCGGCGATTTCACCGAACGTGAGGGTGTGATCACCCTCAGATCGGAGTGGCTACTTCCGCTTCTACGGCGGTGCGCCGAGCGGGAGTTGAGCCCGGGGCGCAGGTCACCGATCGATATCGGTCGGTGTGTATAGTCGGGCGCCAGAGGTCCCCTACGTCAAGGAAAGACGAGGTCGCGCGGTGAAGAAGCTTCTCCTGGTCGCACTGGCCGCCATCGGCGGGCTCCTCGTGTACCGCCAGATCCAGGCGGATCGCGCCGAGCAGGATCTGTGGACGGAGGCGACTGACTCCGTGCCCACGGGTTCGTGACCACCGACATACCCTTCCGAGCACTCGGAACAGTCTGAACAGACCCCGGCCGCCGTTGCGGTCGGGGTTTCGTGTGTCTTCGGGTTCCTGGTGGTCAGGGCTCTCGTGTGGTCTCGGGTTTCTTCTGTGGTCTGCGTTTCCTGTGTGGTCTGGGTTTCATGTGTGGACGGTGTTGACGCCTGGGTAAGGGGGCCCGCGTGAGGTGGTGTTGTTCATCGGCGGTACGCGCGCGCGTGGCCGTCACCGGAGTGATATGGGGCGTGCTGGCCCCACTGGCGGCGCCTCCCGCGGTGGCGGACTCCGGCGGGCGGGGGTATGCCTTCGCGGCGGACGCCCGGTCCGTACCCGCCGCGACGAGCACCACCGACGCCGCTCTCCTCCAGCCCGGCGGCACCTACCGGAGCACCCTCCCGGCCGACGGAGTCGCCTACTACCGCCTCGACCTCGACGCCACATCGAGCGCGTACGTCTCCGCCACCGCCGTACCCGACCCCACCGCCACCGTCGCCGCCTCCGACGGCATCAAGGTCTCCGTGCAGGACACCGACAGCCATTCCTGCTCCTACGACAGCGCGACCGTGGGCGCCTCCCGCAGCCCGCATCCGGTCACCGCGTGGGGCGCCCGTGAGGCGGGCAGGCCGCGATGTGAGGGCTCCGGGACGTACTACGTCGTCGTCGAACGCGTCGGATCCGGCGGCAGCGGCGATACGAGCGCTACGGCGGGCTCGGCGCCGGAGTCCTGGGAGCTGGAACTCACCGTCGCCACCGAACCGCGCCCGGCGCAGGCCGCTGCCACCAGCGCGCCGAAGGTCTGGGACTCCGCCTCCCCCGCGCCGCCCGGCGACGAACCCGAGCGACGGCCCGGCGGCGCGGGGTTCGCCTCGGCGGCGACCGTGGGGCAGGGCGTCTGGACCGCCGGCATCGAGCCGGGACAGACGCTATTCTACGAGATCCCGGTCGACTGGGGCCAACAGCTCTACGCCACGGCAGAACTGGGCAGCGCGAACGGCACCGACCACGACTACGCCGTCGCGGCGCTGAACCTGGCCCTCCACAACCCAGTGCGCGCCCTCGTCGACGACGTGGGCACCGGCTACGACGGCAGACAGCAGTCGGCCACGCTCGATCCGCTGCCGCCGGTCGGATACGCCAACCGGTACGCGGCGACCGACCGGGTGCGCGGGATGCGGTTCGCCGGCTCGTACTACCTCGTCGTCCACCTGGCGTCCGCTGTCGCCGAGGAGGTGGGCCCTGGGCCGTTCGGGCTGACCCTGCGCGTACGGGTGAAGGGGGAGCCGCAGGACGGCCCCCTCTACGCCGGCCGGTCCGTGCCCGAGGGGCTCTTCGACCTGTCGGACGGGGAGCGGGCGGCCGCGGCGGGCGGGGCTTCGGGAGGCGGGGCCGCGATGCCGGCGGTCGCGGTGGGCGGGTTCGGCGCGGGGACCGCGATTCTGGCGGGGCTGGCGGTGTGGACGGTGCGGGGGCGGCGTTCTGCGGTGGGTGCGGTCCAGACCCGGAAGGCAGACCTCACATCTGGGTGAGCGCCCAGAAGCCGACCGCGTAGCAGGCCAGGGCCAGGAGCACGAGAGGGATCGCCACCTTGGCGGGAGGCCCGGAGCGGCGGGTGGCGGCGTGCGAGCGGCGTCCGGAGATTTTCTGCTCGGGGAGTGGAACCTGCGGGTCCCGAGCGGTGTACGAAGCAGTAGAGGCGTCGGCGGGCTGCTGCTGCGGAGGCGGCGGCGCCGGGTACGGCAGCGGGGCTTGCGGTTGGGGGGAGAGGACGTGGCTGGGTTCGTACAGGGGCTGATGGGGCTGAGGGGGCTGCGCGGGCTGTGGGGGCGGCAGATGGAAGCTGCCGGTGTCCGACATGGTGGGGGGCCGCGGGCCCTGTGGGGCTTCCTGGCGTGGATTCGCCGGAGGACGCCGGGCGCTCGTCCCGGAGGTCACGGAGACCGTGCCGGGCCAGGCGGAGCCGGAGCCGGAACCGGACGCCGAGTCGGAGGCGGAGAAGGAGCCGTCCATGGAGCCGGACATGTAGTCCGCGTCGCCGTTGCTCCTAGCGGCGCTCGGGCGGAAGTCCGTCCGCACGCCAGGTACGAGCTTCAGCGGACCGTCCGGCCCGAATCCGTCCGGCAGCGGCCCGATTTGGTCGAAGATCTCGATCAGCTCGTCGTCGGGGCCGGGCTCCGGCAGGAGTTCCGTGGCGGCGGCGAGCGCCTTGCGCGCCCCTGTGGCCGTGCGGAAGCGAGCATGCGGGTCCGGCTGGATCAGCGTGGCCACGACCTGCCAGAGCGGCTCGGGAATGCCCTTGGGCGCCCCCGGCGTCCCGTGCTCCGCGAAGTACTCCACCAGCGCCTTGACGTCCGGCTTGGCGCCCTCCAGCAGATACAGCGCGACCAGCCCCACCGCGAACAGATCCGCGGGGAAGTCCGGCTCGGCGCCCATCATCTGCTCCGGCGCGAGGTAACCGGGCGTGCCCACCACGAGGTTGGTCTCGGTCAGCCGTGGCTCGCCGAACCGCATCGCGATGCCGAAGTCGGACAGTCGCAGCCGCGGCCGACCCGTCCCGGTGGCCTCCAGCAGGACGTTGGCCGGCTTGATGTCCCGGTGCACCACGCCTTCGGCGTGCACCGCGGACAGCCCGGACAGCAGCTGGTCGAGCAGGGTGCAGACGAAGGCCGGCGGCAGCGGGCCGTAGTCCCCGACGAGATGGACCAGCGAGCCGCCGGCGACCAGGTCCATGGTGAACAGCACCTTGTCGTCGTCGGCGGCCCAGCTCGCGGGGGCCAGCACATGAGGGTGGTCGATCCGCAGCGCCTGCTCGCGGACGAAGCGGAGCAGCGAGTGCGCGTCGCTCTGCTGAAGGACCTTGGCGGCGACATAACGGCGGCGCCGGTGGTCCCAGGCGCGCCAGACGGCGCCGGTCCCTCCGCGCCCGATCGGATCGACCAGTTCGTACCGACCGGCGAAGACCTCACCCATCGCTGTGCGCCGCTCCTCCCCCTCGGCCCCCGTGCGTTCCCCCCCTTGCATTCCCCCGTTGCTCGGTTTTCCCCCTGTTTCCGTGGTCGTCCCGTCCTCGGGGCGGTGGCCCGGCTGCCGCACCCCTTCGGCGACCGGGCCGGCGGCTCAGCTCTGGTGGGACTGGTAGTGCGCGACCGCGTCGGAGGTGCGGCCCGCGCCGTAGACCCGGAGGAACTCTGCCAGTTCCGGGTGGGTCGGGGCGAGGGAGTCCGCGGCGTCGATGATGTCGCCCGCGGCCGCCACCGAGCGCAGCAGCGACTGGATCTCGCGGACCACCCGCTTGACCGTGGGCGCGCCCGAACTGGTGGTCGTCTGCGTGGTGTTGCTGAGCACCGAGCCCCCCTGCGACTTCTTGATCTCTTCCATGCGCTCGGTGGCCTCGGCCGCGCTCACGCTGCCGTCCGCGACCTGCCCGGCCAGCTCCTGGAGCAACTGCACCCGCTGGACCACGGCAGGGTTGCCGATCTTCGCCCGCTGGCCGCTCATCAGCTGCGACAGCATCGGTGCGGACAGTCCCAGTACCCCCGCGAGACGAGCCTGGTTGAGACCAAGATCGTCGATGAGCTTACGGAAGAGCGCCCCCAACGGCTCCCCGTACCAGTTCCGCTGCAGTTCCCGCGCTCTTGCGGTGGCTTCCTGCTGTGCGGCGTCCATTGCGTCTCCCCATCGCTTCCCCAAAAACCGCGGTTCGCTGTAGCGAACCACGCCGAGCATCTTACGGAGAGTGGTCGTTCACGGGGACCCCCCAATCTTTTTGCGAGATACCGGGGGCGACCCGCTACTCTGGTCTGCGGCGCCCGCCGGATGAAGTTCCTCCGGGCCGGACGTCTCCCTTCCGGGGCCTTAGCTCAGTTGGTAGAGCGCCGTCTTTGCATGGCGGATGTCAGGGGTTCGACTCCCCTAGGCTCCACACTTCCAGAGCCCCTCTGACCTGCGGAAACGCTGGTTGGAGGGGCTTTTTTCCGTTTCCGGTGGACACGGGGGCGGGCGCGGAGCGGGGACGGGGTGGGCGCGGGGCCCCGATGGCGGTCTCAGGCTCCAGGTGACAGCAAGGCGAAGCGTCGGCCGCTGGTCGAGCAGAGCAGGTCGCCGTGGTTCAAGAGCCACTCCTCCTGGATGGAGAGGGCGGATCACCTGCGACATGCTCAGCAGTGGGTCGACGATCACCTCGGCCGGGGCGCTGTGGATGTCGAGCCCTGGCTCCGGGGGATCGTCTTCCTCGAACGCGAAGGGTGGGCGTGCATCCACGAGCGCCTGGCCGAGGGCGTAAAGGATCTTGCCGGGGCCGCGATCTTCGCCGTAGCAACGGTCGGCCTGCCCGCCCTGATCGTCGCCCGCGACGCCGACCGGGGGTCGGAGCGGGGCTCGTCGGAGTGCGGGTGATGTCGCTGTCATTTCGCGAATGAATGCCGACCGGTTTGCTGTCGGTAGAAACGACTCCGTGCATCAGATGGAACGCGCCGAATGGGAGCGGGATCCCCTTGCCGATTGCTTTCCCTGAGCCTTCGCGAAAGGTCCGTGGACTTCAGCCCTCGCTACGATATGCGTCGCATTTTTGACGACCCTGGCCTGCCGTCGCGTCAGCGAGGACCTGCCCGTGGAGCAGCGAGGGAGCCCCTGCGGCAGCACGGGTACAGGGCGCACGGCGAGCTCGTGCTGGTGGGCGAAGCAGGGCGGGCGAGTGGGTTCGCCGGCGTCTTTCGCGCACTTCAACCACATTCGGCTGGGAAATGAACTCGGCTGCCGGGAAGTCGCCGGGAGCTGTTCCCAAGCGCGGCTTGCCGTACTTCTTCGAAAATGAGGTCCCGGACGCAGTCCAGGTGTTCCGGATTCGCCTGAGGTCATAGAGGTGCCAGCTGTCGGAACCGGCGTCCTTGCGGTACGGCGTACGGAGCGCTGTCACGCCGGCGAAGGCGCGGGCGGAGGCCGGCGCGACGGCGGCTCGTTCGTCGCGGAGCCGTTGCAGGGATTTCAGCTGTTCACGACCCAGCGCCGCGGCGATGTCTTTCCCTGCTGACGCGGACCGTCCCGTTCCACGTCGGCAGGGGGCGGGCTGTCGCGCCTTCGAGTGGGGGGAAGGCCCCTGTGGGGCAGGGGAGTTACGGCTCTCCCGCCCCACAGCGGTGTTTCACGTGGAACCGACAGGACGACGGGGTGCTCACCCACGCTCGTCCCGGTCCGCTGCCTCCTCCTCGGCTTCCTTGGCCTGGACCTCGGGGTCCAGCGCGGACGGGACGCTGCCGTCCACCGACGTCAGCCGGCCGGACTCGGGCACCTCCGTCGCGGCGGGCGGCTCGACCAGCCAGTCCGGGTTGGCCTGCTTGTCCCACCACTTCCAGGCGGCGAAGGCTCCTCCGCCGAGGACGCCCAGAATCGCCAGGACCTTGACCGCACGACCGGCCTTCGCGCGGCGCTCGTGTTTGCGGACCAGCTTCTGGATCTCCTCGGGCGTGATCTGGCCGCGCAGCGCGGCCAGTGCCGCGATGGCGCGGGCCGTCGCCTCGTTCTTGACGGGCCCGGCCGCGGCGACCGCCTGCTCGATCCTGGGCCGGGAGTAGTCGGCGGCCTGCCGTGCGGCCTTGCGGGTGCGGTAGGCGGCCTCATGGGCGGCGTGGTCGACCTTCGGCGGCACATGCGAGCGGGCCTGCACGCGGGCCTGCTCCAGATACGGCGCGAGATGTGCCGCGTACTGGACGCGGGCCTGCCCGGCCGCCTGCGAGACCTTGGGTGCGAGGCGGGCGCGCGCCTCGTGCGTGTAGTGCGCGGCCCGGTCCTTGGCCGTGTCGGCGTAGGGCGCCACCACTTCCGCGGCGTGCAGCACGCTGTCCTTCGCCGAGCCGGTCGCGGCGCGCACGCTGTCGATGCGGGTCACGGGTTCCTCCTCCTCGGTGGCGTACGGTATTTCGACTTTCCACCCTTTTACGGATCATGCCTGCCGGAGCGCGGCGCGGCATGTGCGGACGGGCATCCGGGTCACTCCGGACGTACGGGGAGTACACGGAGGGATCAATAAGGGGTGAATCCGGGGCAACGGGAGCTTGTCGTCGACAATGCCACGGATCGTCGCCGTGCGCTGGCGAACGCGGGCGTCGGGCGACGTACGACGCGGACCGTGCGAGGATCGGGGGGTCACAGGAAGACAACGGAAGGCAGATCGTGGCTGAGCAGCTTTACGCCACCCTGAAGACCAACCACGGCGACATCGAGGTCCGGCTCTTCCCGAACCACGCGCCGGAGACGGTCAAGAACTTCGTCGAGCTCGCCAAGGGCGAGCGTGAGTGGACCCACCCCGCCACGGGTGAGAAGTCCACCGCCAAGCTGTACGACGGCACGGTCTTCCACCGGGTCATCAGCGGCTTCATGATCCAGGGCGGCGACCCGCTGGGCAACGGCACGGGCGGCCCGGGCTACCAGTTCAAGGACGAGTTCCACCCGGACCTGCGGTTCGACAAGCCGTACCTGCTGGCCATGGCCAACGCCGGCCCGGGCACCAACGGCTCGCAGTTCTTCATCACCGTCTCCCCGACGGCCTGGCTGAACCGCAAGCACACCATCTTCGGCGAGGTCACCGACGCGGCGAGCCAGAAGGTCGTGGACTCCATCGCGAGCACCCAGACCAACCCGCGCACCGACCGGCCGCTCAAGGACGTCGTCATCGAGACGGTCGTCGTCGAGAGCCGCGAGGGCTGAGTCCCGCCGGTTCCCGCCCAGGTCCGCGGCAGCCGAGACCCGTAGCGGTCCAAAGCGTCCGAAGGGAACCAAACGCCCCCTCCGTCCGTAAGGATGGAAGGGGCGTTTCTCGCTTACGACGACGTAGGGGACCTCATGGACCAGGTGTCGGAAAGTCCGCAGGAAGCGCAGAGTCTGCCCGGCTGCTACCGCCACCCGGACCGTGAGACCGGCGTGCGCTGCACCCGCTGCGACCGCCCGATCTGCCCGGAGTGCATGGTCAACGCCTCGGTCGGCTTCCAGTGCCCCGACTGCGTCCGCGAGGGTTCCGGCACCGGCCACCGCCCCGGCGCCTCCCAGCCCCGCAACATCGCCGGCGCGCCCGTCGCCGTCCGCGGTGATCCCCACCTGATCACCAAGATCCTCGTCCTGGTCAATTTCGCGGTGTTCCTCGCCGTCCAGGTGTCCTCGACGCTGCTCGGCGACCTGGTGCTGATCGCCGAGTGGCCGCCGGCCCCCTGGACGGCGACCCAGGGCGTCGCCGAGGGCGAGTGGTATCGCCTGGTCACGGCGATGTTCACGCACGAGGAGATCTGGCACATCGCCTTCAACATGCTGAGCCTGTGGTTTCTGGGCGGCCCGCTGGAGGAGGCGCTCGGCCGGGTCCGCTATCTCGCGCTCTATCTGATCTCCGGACTGGCGGGCAGCGCCCTGGCCTATCTCCTCCAGCCCGCGACCACGGCCTCGCTCGGCGCCTCCGGTGCCGTCTTCGGTCTCTTCGGCGCCACCGCCGTTCTGATGCGCCGCCGCAACTACGACATGCGTCCGGTGATCGTCCTGCTGGTGATCAATCTGCTGTTCACCTTCAACCCCGGCTTCAACATTTCCTGGCAGGCGCACATCGGCGGCCTGGTCGGCGGGGCGGTGATCGGCTACGCCATGGTGAACGCCCCACGGGAGCGGCGGGCGCTGATGCAGTACGGCGCCTGTGCGCTGGTGCTGGCGGTGGTCGCCGGCATGACCCTGCTCCGGACGGCCCAGCTCACCTGAGCGCCTTCCCAACCCCCTGAGCGCGGGTTGTCCACAGCGTGTACCCGATCTTGTGCACACGGTGCGGGAACAGCTGTGCCCCCTGTCACTGACCCGTGTTTCCGCAGGTCAGGCAGGGGGCGAACAGGTATTCGGATGCCGGTCGTTCCGTCACACCAGCGTCAACCGTCGATGAGTTATCCACAGATCGTCGTTCTTTTTCCCCACTGTGGAAAACGGCTGTGGATAACTCGGTGGATAGCCCTGGGCAGAACTGTGTTCACCGCCCGGCAGGGCCTACTTCCACTGGGTCGAGACACCGAATCCGGCGGCGATGAACCCGAAGCCCACGACGATGTTCCAGTTGTTCAGCGCGTCGATCGGCAGCGAACCGTCGGTCACATAGAAGACGACGATCCAGGCCAGACCGATGAGGAACATGGCGAGCATGACGGGCGCGACCCAGGCGCGGCTGTTCAGTTTGATACTGGCCGCCTGCTTCGCCGGCGGCGGCGTGTAGTCGGCCTTCTTGCGGATACGTGACTTCGGCACGAGGGTCTCTCCTGTCGATGCGCTGCGTGGCCGCGCAGGGAACTGGGTCGGGCTCGGGGCAGCGTACAAGGGGACACTGAGTGCTCCCCCGGGCGTCCGTTAGCGTAGTGCTTCCGTGGCGCCGAAGGAGATAAGGGTACGTTGAGCAATTCTGCCGACTCCCCCCAGCCGGGATCCAGCGCTGCCCGCCGGGGATCTTTCCGTCCGGTCCGGCTCCTCACCGTGGCCGTCTTCGCTCTCGCGGGTCTCATTTTCTTCACCAGTTTCCATACGGCCAAGGGCACCAATATCCGTACGGATGCGTCCTTGTTGAAGCTTTCCGACCTCATTCAGGAACGCAGCCGCAAGAACGGCGAACTGGACGAGTCCAACGCGGCCCTGCGCGACCAGGTCGAAGCACTCGCCGAACGCGACGACGGCAGCACCAAGGCCGAGGACGAGAAGCTGGCGGCCCTGGAGAAGAGCGCCGGCACGCAGCAGGTCACCGGGGAGGCCCTCACCGTCACCCTGGACGACGCCCCGCCGAACGCCACCGCCAAGCTCCCCGGCTATCCCGAGCCGCAGCCCGACTACCTGGTCATCCACCAGCAGGACCTCCAGGCCGTGGTGAACGCCCTGTGGCAGGGCGGCGCCAAGGGCATCAAGGTCATGGACCAGCGGCTGATCTCCACCAGCGCCGTGCGCTGCGTCGGCAACACCCTGATCCTCCAGGGCCGCGTCTACTCACCGCCGTACAAGATCCAGGCGGTCGGCGACCCGGAGAAGCTGCGGCAGGCGCTCTCCGCGAGCCCCGCGATCCAGAACTACATGGTGTACGTCAACGTCTACGGCCTGGGCTGGAAAGTCGAGGAGAACGGGACGGTGACTCTGCCGGGCTACTCGGGCACAGTGGACCTGCACTACGCGAAGCCCGTGGAGTAGAGCCGCCCGCCCCAGGAGCCGCCGGTGCGCGTGATCGTGAGGACCGTCAGCGAGCTGTGCGTCACCGCCGGCACCGTGATCGTGCTCTTCGTCGTCTACGTGCTGTTCTGGACCGGCGTACGGGCCGACACCGTCATGGAGGACCAGATCCACGAGCTTCAGGAGCAGTGGGCGCACGGAAGCACGCGCCCCGGCGCATCCGGAGCGGCGCCCGCCCCCGGTGCTTCCGCGAGCCCCCCGAAGCCGGGGCCGTACCGGGACGGCAAGCCCTTCGCGATCATGTACATCCCGCGTCTTGGTTTCACGTGGAACAAGCCGGTCCTCGAGGGCACCGCCACCGACACCCTCAAAAAGGGCCTCGGCCACTACGCGGACACCGCCCGGCTCGGACAGAAGGGCAACTTCTCCGTCGCCGGCCACCGCCGCACCTACGGCGACCCCTTCAAGGACTTCCCGAAGCTGCGCCGCGGAGACGCGGTGGTGCTGACCGACGGCACGACCTGGTTCACGTACCGGATCGACAAGGGCCCCTACAAGACGGTCCCCACCGATGTGGCGGTGATCGATCCGGTCCCCCGCGCCTCCGGCTACACCCGCCCCGGCCGCTATCTGACCCTGACGACCTGCGAGCCGGAGTGGGGCCACAGCCACCGGCTGATCGTCTGGGCGCATCTGGACTCCACACAGCCCGTGGAGGCAGGGGAACCTGAGGCCCTGCGCCGTTAGTCTGGTGCCGTACGGCGTGAGTCTGGTGCCGTGGTACGACGGAAGGGACGGCATGTACGGCTGGATCTGGCGGCATCTGCCGGGCAACGCGTGGGTGAAGGCGCTGATCTCACTGGTACTGATCCTGGCCGTGGTCTACGTCCTCTTCCAGTACGTCTTCCCGTGGGCCGAACCGCTGCTTCCCTTCAACGATGTGACGGTGGACAACCATTGAGCGCGCGCATTCTCGTCGTCGACAACTACGACAGCTTCGTCTTCAACCTGGTCCAGTACCTGTACCAGCTGGGCGCCGAGTGTGAGGTGCTGCGCAACGACGAGGTGTCCACCTCGCACGCCCAGGACGGCTTCGACGGCGTCCTGCTGTCGCCCGGCCCCGGCGCACCCGAGCAGGCGGGCGTCTGCGTCGACATGGTCCGCCACTGCGCGGCGACCGGCGTTCCCGTCTTCGGGGTCTGCCTGGGCATGCAGTCGATGCAGGTGGCGTACGGCGGTGTCGTCGACCGTGCGCCCGAGCTGCTGCACGGCAAGACCTCGCTGGTCGAGCACGAGGGCAAGGGTGTCTTCGCGGGCCTGCCCTCGCCGTTCACCGCGACCCGGTACCACTCCCTGGCCGCCGAGCCGGCGACCGTGCCGGCCGAGCTGGAGGTCACCGCGCGGACGCACGACGGCATCATCATGGGCCTGCGTCACCGGGAACTGCCCGTCGAGGGCGTCCAGTTCCATCCGGAATCGGTGCTCACCGAGCACGGCCACCGCATGCTGGCCAACTGGCTGGTGGAGTGCGGCGACCACGGCGCGGTGGCCAGGTCCGCGGGGCTGGCCCCGGTGGTGGGCAGGGCCACGGCGTGACCGCCCTGCGCCCCGAGCGCGAGAGCACCTCGTACGGGCAGCAGCCGTACGAGGTCTCCGGCACGCTCGGGGACGGGTACGCGGAGCCGCCGTACGAGACACCGTACGAGCCGTCGTACGAGCCGCCCCTCGACGACGAGACGGTGGCGCTGCGCGTAGCCGAACCACCCGGTGAGTCCATACCGGCCCCGGAAACCACTCCCGGCACCGGAGTCACACCGGGCGGCCGTGCGGCCCGCAGAAGGGCCGCCAAGGGCCGTCACGGGCGTCGCCGCCGGACCGCGGCACCGCCGCCCCCCGCGGCCGACGAGCCGCAGGCCCCGCTCTCCCGTGTCGAGGCCCGCCGGCTGGCGCGGGCCCGCAAGCCCAGCCCCGGGGTGATCGCCAGCCGGGTGATCGGCGAGGTGTTCATCACCACCGGCGTGCTGATGCTGCTGTTCGTCACCTACCAGCTGTGGTGGACCAACGTCCGCGCGCACGCCCAGGCCGGGAGCGAGGCGAGCCAGCTCCAGGACGACTGGGCGAGCGGCAAGCGCAACCCCGGCAGCTTCGAGCCCGGCCAGGGCTTCGCCCTGCTCCACATCCCCAAGCTGGACGTGGTGGTCCCGATCGCCGAGGGCACCAGCAACAAGAAGGTCCTCGACCGGGGCATGGTCGGCCACTACGCCGAGGGCGCCCTGAAGACGGCGATGCCCAGCGCCAAGACCGGCAACTTCGGGCTCGCGGGCCACCGCAACACGCACGGCGAGCCGTTCCGGTACATCAACAGGCTCGAGCCGGGCGATCCGATCGTCGTCGAGACGCAGGACACGTACTACGTCTACAAGATGGCGTCCATGCTCCCGGTGACCTCGCCGAGCAATGTGAGCGTGCTCGACCCCGTCCCGAAGGACTCGGGCTTCACGGCCCCCGGCCGGTACATCACCCTCACGACATGCACGCCGGAGTTCACCAGCAAGTACCGGTTGATCGTCTGGGGCAAGATGGACGAGGAACGGCCGCGCAGCAAGGGCAAGCCGGATGCGCTCGTCAGTTAAGGGCAGATGATTCGTGGCAGCGACCACCGACGACACCGAAGAGCACACCGCGGCGCCCAGGCCCGTGCAGCCCGCGCCCCGGCGCCGCCGCCCCGGCCGGATCGCCATGGCGGTCAGCGTCTTCGGCGAACTCCTCATCACGGCGGGCCTGGTCCTCGGCCTCTTCGTCGTCTACTCGCTGTGGTGGACGAACGTCCTCGCCGACCGTGAGGCGGACCGGGAGGGTGACAAGGTCCGCGACACCTGGGCCCACGAGGGAGGCGGCGGCCCCGGCGCCCTGGACACCAAGGACGGCATCGGCTTCCTGCACGTGCCCGACATGAACAAGGACGAGATCCTGATCAAGAAGGGCACCTCGACCGAGATCCTCAACAACGGTGTCGCCGGCTACTACACCGATCCGGTCAAGGCGACCCTGCCGATGAGCGGCAAGAACGGCAACTTCAGCCTCGCCGCCCACCGCGACGGGCACGGCGCGGAGTTCCACAACATCCACAAGCTGAAGAAGGGGGACCCGATCGTCTTCGAGACGAAGGACAAGTGGTACGTCTACAAGGTCTACGCCACTCTTCCCGAGACCTCGAAGTACAACGTGAAGGTCCTCGACGCCGTCCCCAAGGAGTCCGGCCGGAAGAAGGCCGGCAAGTACATCACCCTGACCACCTGCACGCCGATCTACACCAGCCGGTACCGGTACATCGTCTGGGGCGAGCTGGAGCGGGTCGAGAAGGTGGACGCGGACCGGACTCCGCCGGAAGAGCTGCGCTGACAGCCGACAACGGGAAAGCGACAACGGGAAAGTCCCGGCGCCCCTGAGGGGCTGCCGGGACTTTCGCGTCAGGGGCGCGGGTCAGTCTCCGTCGCCGCCTCCGAAGAGGCCTCCGCCGTTGCCGTTGCCTCCGCCGTTGTTGTTGCCTCCGCCGAAGCCCACGGTCGTCAGGGTGATCTGGGTCCCGGCCGGGTTGTCGGTCTCGTTGCCGCCGTCCGGGTCCTGGTCGATGACGAGCGCGGTGTCGCTCTGGTCACTGCCGCCCGCGAACTGGATGTTGGTGAAGCCGGCCGCGTTCAGCTCCTGCCGGGCCTGGGCCACCGTCTTGTTGCGGACGTCCGGGACCTTGGTCTTCTGCTGCTGAAGCTTGCCGACCTTGATCGTCACCACCGAACCGGGGTCGACCTTGGAGTTTGCCGACGGGGTGGTCTCGATGACCTTGCCGTCCTGGTTCGGGTCCGTGGTCGGGACGTCGGTGCAGGTGCCGACCAGTCCGTTGGCCTGCAGCTGTGCCTTGGCCTCGTCACAGGTGCCGGTGACCGGCGGGACCGTCGCCTGCTCCTTCTCCTTGGCGATGGTCAGCGTGATCGTGGAGCCCTTCTCCACCTCCTGGCCGGAGAGCGGGTCCTGTTCGAGGACGGTGCCGGGCTCCTCCGGGGACTCCTTGGGCTCCGTCTCGACCTGGAAGCCGTACTTGTCGCCCTCCAGCTTCGCCTTGGCCTCTTCGAGGCTGTCGCCGATCACGTTGGGTACGGCCACCTTCGGGGCGCCCGTGGAGACGACCAGGTTGACCGTGTCGCCCTTCTTGACCTCGGTGCCCTTCTGCGGATTCTGGGAGCAGATGTTGCCCTTCGGCTGGTCCTCGCAGGCCTTCCGCGTGAGGTTCAGCTCCAGTTCCGTGTTGGTCGCCCGTTTCTGTGCCTGCTCCTCCGAGAGTCCGACGAAGTTCGGCACCGGCACGTCGTCATTGCCCACACCGCCGTTGCCGAACGCCCATTTGCCGATGAGGATCGCGCCGACGAGGACCAGGATCGCCGCGACGACCAGCAGGATCGTCGAGGTGTTGGACTTCTTCTGGCGGCGCCGGTCGGGGCGGTCGTCGTAGCCGTAGCCGCCGTCGTCCGGGTTCATCGGGGGCAGCATCGACGTGGCGCCGGCGTCGGTGGCGCGCAGGGCCGTGGTCGGCTGGTCGTCGGGGTAGCCGCCGTAGCCCGCCGCCGCCATCGCGGCGGTGGCCGCCACCGGGGCGCCGTCGAGGCAGGCCTCGATGTCGGCACGCATCTCGTCGGCCGACTGGTAGCGGTAGTTCGGGTCCTTGACCAGCGCCTTCAGGACGATCGCGTCCATCTCGGGCGTGATCTCGGGGTCGAAGACCGAGGGCGGCTGGGCCTCTTCCCGTACGTGTTGGTAGGCCACGGCCACCGGGGAGTCGCCGACGAACGGCGGGCGGACCGTCAGCAGCTCGTAGAGCAGACAGCCGGTGGAGTACAGGTCCGACCGGGCATCGACCTGCTCGCCCTTGGCCTGCTCCGGGGAGAGGTACTGGGCGGTGCCGATGACGGCCGCGGTCTGGGTCATCGTCATGCCGGAGTCGCCCATGGCGCGGGCGATGCCGAAGTCCATCACCTTGACCTGGCCGTTGCGCGTCAGCATGACGTTGGCCGGCTTGATGTCGCGGTGGACGATGCCGTTGCGGTGGGCGTACTCCAGGCCCTGGAGGATGCCGATGGTCATCTCCATGGCGCGCTCCGGCAGCAGCTTGCGGCCGGAGTGCAGCAGCTCACGGAGCGTGGAGCCGTCGACGTACTCCATCACGATGTACGGGATCGAGACCCCGTCGATGTAGTCCTCGCCCGTGTCGTAGACCGCGACGATCGCGGGATGGTTGAGCGAGGCGGCCGACTGGGCCTCCCGGCGGAACCGGGCCTGGAAGGACGGGTCGCGCGCGAGGTCCGCGCGCAGCGTCTTCACCGCCACGGTGCGGCCGAGGCGGGTGTCATGGGCGAGATACACCTCTGCCATGCCACCGCGGCCGAGCACCTGGCCCAGCTCGTACCGGCCGCCGAGGCGACGCGGCTCTTCCATAGCTTCCTACCAGCCCTCTCCGTCGGTCCCGACCGCCGCACTCGTGCGGTCGGAGGCTGCCGTCCGGGCCTACCGTACCCGGCTCGCTTTCTGTGACCTGGCCAAGCCCGTCACCCGATACAGGACCGGTATCGCAACGTGCACCGATGTGAAGGGGACGTGAGCGGGGTCACTTCCGGTTGCCGATGACCGCCTCCATCACGCTCTTGGCGATGGGGGCCGCGAGGCCGCCACCGGAGATGTCACCGCGGTCGGCGTCCTCGTCCTCGACCACCACGGCGACGGCGACCGGGGAGCTGCCGTCGCTGAGCTTGGCGTAGGAGATGAACCAGGCGTACGGCTTCTCGCTGTTGTCGACGCCGTGCTGGGCGGTGCCGGTCTTGCCGCCGACCTTGACGTTCGGGATCTTCGCGGTGGCGCCGGTGCCCTCCTCGACGACGGTCTCCATCATCGACTGGAGCTTCTGCGCGTTCTCCTCCGACAGCGGCCGGCTCAGCTCCTCCGGCGAGGTCTGCTCGACGGTGTCGAGGCTGGGCGCCTGGAGCTTGTCCACCATGTACGGCTTCATCAGCGAGCCGTCGTTGGCGACCGCCGAGGCGACCATGGCCATCTGCAGCGGCGTCGCGGCGGTGTTGAACTGGCCGATGGAGGACAGCGCGACCTCGGAGGGCGCCATGTCCTCGGAGAAGACCGAGGCGTTGGCGCGCACCGGCGTGAAGTGCTCGGAGGTGAAGCCGAACTTCTCGGCCATCTCCAGCATCTTGTCGTTGCCGAGCTCCGAGCCGACCTTGCCGAAGACGGTGTTGCAGGACCACTGCAGGGCGACGCGCAGAGTGGCGTTCTCGCAGGGGTGGTTGCCGTCGTTCTTCAGCGGGGTGGTGGTGCCGGTCATGATCCACGGCAGCGGCGTCTTGGTCGGCTGGTCCGGGTCGGGGTACTTGCCGTACTCCAGCGCGGCGGCCGCGGTGACGACCTTGAAGGTGGAGCCCGGCGGGTAGGTCTCGCGCAGGGCCCGGTTGAGCATCGGGTCGTCGGGGTTGTTCTTCTTCTGGAGCTTGTTCCAGGCCTTCTCGTCGTCGGCGGAGTAGCCGGCGATCGTCGAGGGGTCGTACGACGGGTACGACGCCAGCGCCAGGATCTTCCCGGTGGACGGCTCGATCGCGGCGACGGCCCCCTTGCCGCGCTCCTTCAGACCCTCGTACGCGGCCTTCTGCGCGGCGGCGTTGAGGGTGGTGACGACGTTGCCGCCCTCCTTCTTCTTGCCCGTGATCATGTCCAGGGTGTTGCGGAAGAAGAGCCGGTCGTCGTTGCCGGTGAGGATGCCGTCCTCCAGGTTCTCCAGCTGGTTGGTGCCGAAGGCCTGGGAGGCGTAGCCGGTGACGGGCGCCCACATGGGGCCGTCCTTGTAGGTGCGGACGTACTCGAAGTCGCCGCTGGAGGCTTCCTTGTAGCCGGTGATGGCCTTGCCCTCGACGATGATGTTGCCGCGAGGGGTGGCGTAGCGCTCGATGGCGACCCGGCGGTTCTCGGTGTCCGTGGCCAGCTCGTCCGCGCGGACGTACTGGAGCCAGTTGTCGCGGATCAGCAGGGTCAGGATGAGCAGCCCGCAGAAGATCGCGATCCGTCGCAGGGGCTTGTTCACGGGCGGACCACCTGGGTCATCTCGGCGTCGGGGTTGGGGGCGGGGGACGGGGCCGGGCGGCGCGCGGTGTCGCTGATTCTCAGCAGGACGCCGATCAGGGCCCAGTTGGCCAGTACGGACGAACCGCCGTACGCGAGGAACGGCATCGTCATACCGGTCAGCGGGATGAGGCCCATCACACCGCCGGCCACCACGAAGACCTGGAGCGCGAAGGCGCCGGACAGGCCGATGGCGAGCAGCTTGCCGAACGGGTCGCGGGCGGCGAGGGCGGTGCGCACACCGCGCTCCACGATCAGGCCGTAGATCAGCAGGATCGCCATGATGCCCGCGAGGCCGAGTTCCTCGCCGAAGGTGGCGAGGATGAAGTCGGAGTTGGCGGCGAACCGGATCAGGTCGGAGTGGCCCTGACCCCAGCCGGTGCCGAGGGTGCCGCCGGAGCCGAACGCCCACAGGGCCTGCATGGCCTGCTCGGAGTGGAGGACGCCGTCGCTGACGCCGGCGCGGCTCAGCTCGTACTCGCGCATCGGGTCGAGCCAGGCCTGGACACGGGTCTGGATGTGCGGTTCGAAGCTCGCCACGCCGACGGCGCCTGCCGCGGACATCAGCAGACCGAAGACGATCCAGCTGGTCCGCTCGGTGGCGACGTACAGCATGATGACGAACATTCCGAAGAACAGCAGAGAGGTGCCGAGGTCGGTCTCGAAGATCAGGATGAGGATCGAGATCGCCCAGACGACCAGGATCGGGCCGAGGTCGCGGCCACGCGGCAGGTACAGGCCCATGAAGCGGCGGCTGGCGAGGGCCAGGGCGTCCCGCTTCACCATCAGGTAGCCGGCGAAGAAGACAGCGAGGACGATCTTCGCGAACTCACCGGGCTGGAGGGTGCCCAGACCGGGGATCCGGATCCAGATCTTGGCGCCGAAGACGTCGGTCCCCAGGCCCGGCACCAGCGGCAGGATGAGCAGCACCAGGGCCACGAACATCGAGATGTAGGTGTAGCGCTGCAGGACGCGGTGGTCCTTCAGGAAGATCAGCACCACGATGAACAGCGCGATGCCCAGCGCGGTGTACAGCAGCTGGCGGGGCGCGGCCGTGACGAAGGTGGGCAGTGACTGCAGCAGCTCCGACTGGTCCAGCCGCCAGATCGCGACCAGCCCCAGCCCGTTCAGCAGGGTGGCCAGCGGCAGCAGCAGCGGGTCCGCGTACGGCGCGAACTTCCGTACGACGAGATGGGCGATGCCGGCCAGCAGGCCGAGGCCCAGGCCGTAGCTCAGCAGCCCGGACGGCACCGAGCCGTCCATGGCGAGGCCCACATTGGCGTACGCGAAGACCGGGATGACCACCGCGAAGACCAGCAGGGCCAGCTCGGTGTTACGGCGGCTCGGCGTGCCGATGGAGCCGATCGTGGACGTGTGGTGCGTCGGCGTGTTGGTAGTACTGCTCATCGTGTGACAGGGCCTCTCACGGCTTGCCTACTGCTTACCGCACAGCGAGACGACCTTCTGCTCTTCCTCCGAGAGGCTGGGGCCGGGCTGGGGAGTGGCGGTCGGGGTCGGAGTCGCGGACGCGGACGGGTTCGGGGCCGAGGGGCTCGGCGATGCCTTGGACGTGACGGAGGTGCGGGTGGTTCCCGTGGTGCCGCCGGCCTCGCCCTCGCCGGTCCGCGCGTTGTTCTCGCGTTCCGCGGCGCGCTGCTCCGACTGCTTCCTGCACGCGGAGGCCTGCACGGCCAGCTCCGCGATTTTCGCCTGGGCGTTCTTCAGACTGCCCTCGGTGATCGTCCCCTCGACCAGCTTCTGCTGGTAGGGAGGCAGGTACTTGAGTTCGATCTCGGGGTGGTCCTTCTCCACCTCGGACAGCGACACCCAGGCCAGGTCCTGGCTGATGCCGCGGTACAGGGCGACGTGCTCGCCGTTGGTGCCGACGTAGTACTGCGTCTGGGTCCAGCGGTAGCCGCCGTAGAGGCCGCCGCCGACCACGGCCAGCGCGAGGACGCCGTAGAAGGACCGCTTGAGCCACCTGCGGCCCTTGCGGGGTTTGACGAAGTCGTCCTCGTCGTAGGCGCCGAAGCCGCCGGCCGGGATGAAACCGGTGACGTCGCCGGAGCCGGGCGGGCCGAACTCGCCGCCGCCGCCCTGTCCGGGCACCTGGCGGCCGAGGCCGGAGGCGCGTCCGGCGGGGGTCTGCATGATGCCGTTGTCGGACAGCTGGTGCTGGTTCTCGGCGACCGCGCCGACCACGACCGGGGTGTCGGACAGCTGCCCGGCGAGGGTGTCGCCGGTGTCCAGGTCGAGGACGTCGGCGACGATCACGGTGATGTTGTCGGGGCCGCCGCCGCGCAGCGCGAGCTGGATCAGCTCCTGCACGGTCTCCTGCGGGCCCTGGTAGCTGGCGAGGGTCTCCTCCATCGTCTGGTGGGAGACGACCCCGGACAGCCCGTCGGAGCAGATCAGATAGCGGTCGCCGGCCCGGACCTCGCGGATCGACAGATCGGGTTCGACGTGGTCGCCGCTGCCCAGGGCGCGCATCAGCAGCGAGCGCTGCGGGTGGGTGGTGGCCTCTTCCTCGGTGATCCGGCCCTCGTCGACCAGCCGCTGCACCCAGGTGTGGTCCTGGGTGATCTGGGTGAGGACGCCGTCGCGCAGCAGATAGGCGCGGGAGTCGCCGACGTGTACCAGGCCGAGCCGCTGGCCGGTCCAGAGCAGGGCGGTGAGGGTGGTGCCCATGCCCTCCAGCGACGGGTCCTCCTCGACCATCTGCCGCAGCTGGTCGTTGGCCCGCTGCACGGCCGCGCCGAGCGAGGTGAGGACGTCGGAGCCGGGGATGTCGTCGTCGAGGGCGACGATCGTGGAGATCGCCTCGGAGGAGGCGACCTCGCCGGCGGCGGCGCCGCCCATCCCGTCGGCGATGGCGAGCAGTCGCGGACCCGCGTAACCGGAGTCCTCGTTGCCCTCGCGGATCATTCCTTTGTGCGAACCGGCGGCGAAGCGCAGTGACAGACTCATGCGCACCTCGCCCGTCGGCTCCGGGTACAGCCGATCGTGTCGAGCCACACTGCCCACCCTCCGGTCGGGAGCGCGCCGGGGCCCCGGGTGTGGACCGCCGCTGCGTGCTCGCTCCGCTCGCGCTCATTCATGACGTAGCACTACTTCCGCAGCTCGATGACGGTCTTGCCGATGCGGATCGGCGCACCCAGCGGGATCGGCGTGGGGGTCGTGAGGCGGGTCCGGTCGAGGTACGTGCCGTTGGTGGACCCGAGGTCCTCGACGATCCACTGGCCGTCCCGGTCCGGGTAGATCCTGGCGTGCCGGCTGGAGGCGTAGTCGTCGTCCAGCACGATCGTGCTGTCGTGCGCCCGGCCCAGGGTGATGGTCTGGCCCTGCAGCGCGACGGTGGTGCCGGTGAGGGTGCCCTCGGTCACGACCAGTTTGGTGGGGGCGTTACGGCGGCCCCGCCCGCCCGCCGGCTGCTGGCGCTGCTGCGGGGGCGCCTGGCGCGCGGCCTGCTGCGGCCGCGCGGCCTCCCGCCGGGACCCGCGCTGAGTGACGCGCGTACCGAACAGGTCGCTGCGGATGACCTGCACGGCCACGATCACGAACAGCCACAGTACGGCCAGGAAACCCAGCCGCATGACCGTGAGGGTCAGCTCTGACATTGCCCCCGGATCACCCTTCGGCTTGCCTATAGATAACGGTGGTGCTGCCCACGACGATCCGCGAGCCGTCGCGGAGCGTAGCGCGGGTGGTGTGCTGCCCGTCCACCACGATGCCGTTGGTGGACCCGAGATCCTGGATCGTCGAGGGCGTTCCGGTCCGGATCTCGCAGTGCCGGCGGCTCACGCCGGGGTCGTCGATCCGCACGTCGGCTTCGGTGCTGCGGCCCAGCACGAGCGTCGCGCGGGAGATCTGATGGCGGGTGCCGTTGATCTCGATCCAGTAGCGGGTGCGTCCGCCGGCCGCCGGCGCGGCGGGAGGACGCTGGCCGGCCGCGGCCGGCGGATAGCCGTAGCCGCCGGGGCGGGCGCCGGGCGGCGGGGCGGAGGGCATGGGGGGCGCGCCCGCGGGGGCGGCCGGCGGGTAGCCGTAGCCGCCGGGACGGGCGGCGGGCGGGGCGGACGCGGGGGGCTGCTGCTGGCTGCTGGACGAGGCGAGCGTACGGCTGCGCACCCGGTACAGGCCGGTGTCGAGGTCGTCGGCCTTCTCCAGATGGACCTTGATCGGGCCCATGAAGGTGTAGCGCTGCTGCTTGGCGTAGTCGCGGACCATGCCGGCCAGCTCGTCGCCGAGCTGCCCCGAGTACGGGCTCAGCCGCTCGAAGTCGGGGGCGCTCAGCTCGACGATGAAGTCGTTGGGGACGACGGTCCGGTCGCGGTTCCAGATGGTGGCGTTGTTGTCGCACTCGCGCTGCAGTGCGCCCGCGATCTCCACGGGCTGCACCTCGGACTTGAAGACCTTGGCGAAGGTGCCGTTGACCAGACCTTCGAGACGCTGCTCGAACCGCTTCAGGACTCCCATGGGGCACCTCCTCCGTCGTTGCCGTCCTGCGTACTGCCGTGCGTGCTGTCGTGCCTGCTGTTCTGTCTACTGCTTACCCGGTACTGCTTACTGATCGTATCCACGCGCCCGTGAATCGGCTGGTTCCCCCTGTCCGCCTGGTCGACGGGTCGACGGGTGTCGAACGGGTGTCGACGCCTGCGAGGTTCCCTCCGGAGCCGCCCTTCGAACTCCTGCCAAGGATCGTAGAGGCGTCCACAAACAAGTGTCCCGCACCTGACTGTGGACTCGGCCCGGCTCCTGGGCACACGGCCGGGACCGGTACGAGGTTGATACGCGACGGCCACGGTCCGGGGTCGGAGTGGGGCGGGGACAACGGATGTGAACCCACCCCTGACAGCGTGCTAATGTTCTGGGTGTCGGAAGGCGCCGGGCCGAAAGGAACGGAGCCGGAGGACACACCCAATGCGCGGGTGGCGGAATAGGCAGACGCGCTGGATTCAGGTTCCAGTGCCCGCAAGGGCGTGGGGGTTCAACTCCCCCCTCGCGCACCGGCTGGAAGCCCCGCAGGTCTCGGACCTGCGGGGCTTTCGCGTGTTCGGGGCGGGTGGATTCCAGAGTGTGATGAGCCTCTCATTCATGTGTCGGTGGCGATGATCAGGACTGACATGGCTGTGACAAGAATTCGCGGTGGCGAGATCACGGCGCCGAGTGGTTCGGCGTGGCGGAGGGCTGAGAGGCCGTCAGTGCGTGTGCGCGGGGACGGGCGCGAGCCGGTATGCGCTCTCATGGGTGACGACGCGGCCGGCGGTGGGCGGCGCGAAGTGGGTGCCCAGGACGAGGGTGTCCGTGTCGGCGAGCGATCCGAGCAGCTCGCGGCGTGAGGCCTCGGACTGTTCGGGGTCGATGTCGACGCAGGCCCCGATGGCGGGGTGGGCGAGCTGGACGGGGTGGTGGACGCAGTCGCCGGTGATCAGAGCCGTCTGTCCGCGGCTGGTCAGCTCGACGGCGGCAGCAACGCCGGCCAGCGCTCTTGATCGCGGCCTCCTGGAGTCGTGGATCGGGTGGCTCAGCGGGTCAGGAGACTCCGGAGCTCCGTGGGTGATCCGCGTGCTGGAGCACGGTGACCGGCATGGCCAGTCGGTCACCGGCGTCCTGTCGGCCTGGTCGTGGCGGCCCCGGTCATCTGCTCGGGCAGCTGCGGAGGCTGGGCCATCAGACAGAGGTGGGACCCGATGACGGCACTCGTGCCGCGCACACCCTTCCCGCGTGCCGTCGCCCTGCCCGGGCCCTCGGCGGACGCGCGGGTCAGGTCGCCGGGTGCGGTTCCCGCGCCCGCAGCCTGCGGGCGAGCAGGCCGAGCAGTACGGCGTTGACCAGCCCGGACAGGGCCACACCGGCGGAGAAGACCAACGGGCTCAGCGAGGAGTACTCCGCGGGTGCCGCCACCGGCAAGGCGAGGAGGCTGAGCGGCGCCGTGGCCATGAGCGGCCAGATGCCCGCGAACCCCGGGTCCGGCGACAGGTAGACGGCGTACAGGAAGAAGCCCAGCGCCGCCCCGACCACCGCGAGGTACCCGCGTGCGAGCCAGTTGTCCACCGCGGGCGCCAGCCGGGACAGGATTCGTCGTGCGCCGGCCGGTGCGGTGGTCGCGGACTTCGCGACGAGGGCGCCCAGCACGGCGGCGTTCACGAGGGCGCACAGGAGGAGCCATACGGTCCACGAGCCGATGGCCAGCACCTCGACCGCCTCGCCGCCCTCGGTGCCGGGACCGAAGGGGAGGACCGCACCCAGGAAGGAGAGGGGCGTCGTGAGCGTCAGGGGGTCGGGGGCGAAGCCGCTGTCCGGGAGGAGGAAGGTGACCAGGACGGAGGCGGCGAAAACGGCGAGATAGCCGCGGGCGAGCCAGTTGTCCGTGGCGAGCGCGAGGAGCCGGCGCAGGCGCGGGAGGCGGCGTGGGCGGGAGCCATTCGGCATCGGGGGTCCCTTCGGGTCCGTCCGGGTCGGTGCACTCCACGGTGGACCGGAGAGCGCCCTCAGACATGAGTACGGGTACTCATCGGCAGGGGCGGCAGCACCTACCACCCGCTGCTCGCGCTCAAGCCGGGCTTGTCTCGGTCGCGCCGCCGCAGTGCCAGTGCGGCGGACGTCACGGAGGCGGTCACGGCGAGTGCCGCACAGGCGGCGAGGGTCGCGCCGAGGGCCGGCCAGGGGAGGCGGACGGCGGCCGGGACCTCCAGCAGCGCCAGGGCGCCCCGCATGCCGAGCAGGTTCAGCGCGGCGACCAGCAGCCCCAGCACCCCGCCGACGCCCACGACGGCCAGGGCCTCGGCCGCGACCAGGCGCAGCACCTGCGCGCGGGTCGCCCCGGCCAGCCGCAGCGCGGCCAGCTCGCGGACGCGGTCGGAGGTCGCCATGACCATGGTGTTGGCCAGCGAGATGCCGGTGTAGAGCAGGGCGATGCCGAGGACCAGGAAGAGGCCGTAGCGGGTCGTCCGGTTGGTTTCCGGGTGGGTGGCGCTGATCCACTCGTCCTTGGTCAGGACGTCCGCGGACGGTCCCGCCGCCGTCCGCAGCCGCGCGGCCATGGCGGCGCGGGCGGCGTCCGTGGCCTCCGTGGTGTCCTCCTGGAGTCGTACGTCGATACGGTCCGCGCGGGCGCCCGGTGCGTTGGCCGGGGTGACGTAGGCGCCGTTGTCGCCGGTGCCGGTGCGCATGACCGCGGCGATCCGCAGGGAGCGCCGGGTGCCGTCGCCGAGCCACACGTCGACCCGGTCCCCCACGCGGTGCCGTTCCCACTCCTCGTTGACGATGATCGATCCGTCGTCGAGGTCGGCGACCCGTCCGGCGGCCAGCGGCAGGCGGGCGGTCGCGGCGAGCGCGCCGGGCTCGGCCGCCCGCGCCTCGGACCTGATCAGGGCGACGCCCTCCTCCAGGACGTACACGGCGCTGGACGCGCTCGCCGAGACGACGGCGCCGGGCACCGCGCGGAGGCGCCTGACGGTCTCGGCGTCGAAAACGGTGTCCCCGCGCGGAGTCACGACGAAGTCGGCGGCGGTCCGCGCGCGCGTCTCGGCGGCCTTCGCCCCCTGCACGGTCGCGGTGGCGCCCAGCAGGGAGCCCGCGAGACCGACGGTGACCAGGACCGGGGCGGCGATCGCCGCCGTACGGCGCACTCCCGCGGCGGCGTTCTCCCGCACCAGCATCCCGGTGGCGCCGGGCAGCCGGGCGAGCAGCCGGGTCAGCGGGGGCACCAGCAGCGGCGCCAGCAGCGCCACGGCGGTGATCAGCAGCATCGGGCGGCTGACGTACGTCTTGCGGTGCAGCAGCTCGCCCGGGTCACCCGCCAGGGCGAGAGCCAGGGTGACGGCCGCGGTCAGCAGCAGGGCGGTGCCGGACAGGAGGCGGCCCCGGGTGAGCGGCTTGGAGTCCGCCGCCGCCTCGCGCAGGGCCTGCGTCGGGGCGGTGCGGCCGGCCCGCCAGGACGCGGCCAGCACCCCGAGCAGCGCGACCAGCACCCCGGTCCAGAAGGCGACGTGGTACGGCCAGCTGTGGTCGCCGATCCTGAACCAGGCGGGGGCGAGTCCGGCCTCGACCACCCAGGTGGCGAGGCGGGGTGCGCCATGGCCGCCGAGGAGGCATCCGGCGGCCGAGGCGAGCAGGCCGACCAGCAGCGCCTCCGCGGCCACGAGGCGGCGGATCTGGCCCGGCGTCGCGCCTGCCGTGCGCAGCAGGCCGAACTCGCGGCGGCGCTGGGCGACGGCGAAGGCGAACGTGGAGGCCACGACGAACACCGACACGAAGGCGGTGACGCCGCCGGCCGTGCCGAACAGGGCGTTCATCGCGGTGAGGGCCTCGGCGTCGCGATCGGGGTCGGGGTCGGCGAGGCGGCGAGCGTCGCCGGTGAGGACCTGGACGCCGGGGTCGTCCGCGACGGCCGCGCGGACGGCGGCCGGGGAGGCGTCGACGACGAGTCGGGTGGGCGGGGCCGGGGAGAGGGCGGCGGCGCGGGCGTCGGTGAAGAAGAGGGCGGCTTCTCGGAGGGGGGTCCTGGGCTCGGCGGTGCCCGCCACGCGGGTCCTCGGCTCGGCTGTGCCCACCACGCGGAGGGTGCCGTGGTCGGTGTGGAGGCGGGCGCCGGGGCGGGCCCGGGTGCCGGTGACGACGACCTCGTCGTGCGCCTTCGGGGCGCGGCCTGCGGTCAGGTCGTACGGCGGGAAGGCGGCGATCGACCAAGGGTGGCCGGTCAGGCGCGCACCGTCCGCGGTGTTCACCGGGAACGCGCGGTCCTCGACGACCGGGCCGAGGCGCTTGAGGCGGGCGACCGTCTCGGCGGGCACCGCGCGGGGGTGGGCGAGCTCGTGGGTGCGGTCGCCGACGGGGGTGGGGACGCGGAGGGTGTCCTGGCCCTTCACGACGACCGGGGCGGCGGCGAACCGTTCCGGCGCGCGGTTCGGGGCCTCCAGGGAGGAGGCGAGGGCCAGCCCCGTCACGGTGAGCAGGGCGACGCCGAGAGCGAGTGCGATGAAGCTGCCGACGAAGGTGACCCAGCGCGCGCGGAGGGTGCGCAGGGCGGTGATCAGCACGGCAGGGCCTCCGGGGCGGGGACGGGGGCGGAGGCGGGGGCGGAGTCGAGCGTGGTCATGTGCGCGGCGATGGTGTCGGCGGTCGCGCCGGTCAGTTCGCCGTGGAGGCGGCCGTCGACCAGGAACACGACGCGGTCGGCGTGGGCGGCGGCCACCGGGTCGTGGGTGACCATGACGGTCGTCTGGCCCTCGTGGTCGACCATGCCGCGCAGCAGGGTCAGCACCTCGCGGCTGGTCTGCGAGTCGAGCGCGCCGGTGGGCTCGTCGCCGAACAGTACGTCGGGGCGGGCGATCAGGGCGCGGGCGAGGGCGACGCGCTGCTGCTGGCCGCCGGACAGCTCGGCGGGCCGGTGCCGGACGCGGTCGCCGAGTCCGACCCGGTCCAGCACCGCGCGGACCCGGGCCTTGGGGACCCGTCGGCCGGCCAGGCGCAGGGGCAGGGCCACGTTCTGCTCGGCGGTGAGGGACGGCAGCAGGTTGAAGGCCTGGAAGACGAAGCCGATCCGTTCGCGGCGCAGCAGGGTCAGCCGTCGCTCGCCGAGCGTCGTCAGCTCCGTACCGCCGAGCCTGACCGACCCGGAGGTGGGGCGGTCCAGGCCCGCGGCGCACTGGAGCAGGGTCGACTTGCCGGAGCCGGAAGGGCCCATGACGGCGGTGAAGGTGGCCTGGGGGAAGGTGAGGGTGATGTCGTCGAGGGCGGTGACGGTGTGGTCGCCGGTGCCGTGGGTTCTCGTGACGGAGCGCAGTTCCACGGCGGTGTGCTGGGTGGTTGTCATCGGTCCCCCGCATGGGTCGGTTGGTTCGGTTCACATGGGTCGGTTGGTTCGGTTCGCTTCGGTGGCTTCACGAAACCGCGCGGGGGGTGCGCAGCGCAGTGCGGCAGAGGCGAGAAGCGGGGTAGGGCCGGCCATACCCCTCGTACGCCCTCTGGACGTATGGAGGCGGCGCGGGCGCGGCTTCTACGGTGGCGGGCATGCGTCCCGTGGAGTCCCGAAACGTCTGGCAGGCCATGTCCCGGCCGGGGTACCTGCTGTCGGCCTGGCCCTGGCGGGCGGCCGGATATCTGGTGAGCGGGGCGGTGCTGGGGGCCGTCGTGCTGGTGGCGCTGGTGAGTCTGGCCGTGGCCGGTGGGGTGCTGGCCGTCGTCCTGGTCGGGCTGCCGCTGCTGGTGGGGCTGGCGCTCGCCGGGATTCCGGTGGCCTGGGCGGAGCGAGGGCGGCTGCGGCTGGTCGACCGGGAGCCGATGGAGCGGTGGCATCGGGAACCGGGTGCCGCCGGGCTGTGGGCGTGGCTGACGACCCGGCTGCGGGAGCGGGCGACCTGGCAGGAGCTGGGCTACGCGCTGCTCTACGCGGGCCTGTTGTGGCCGGTGGACGCGCTGCTGGTCACCGGGGGGCTGCTGGTGCCGGTGGCGGTGACCGCGACGCCGCTGCTGATGGCCACCGTCGGGGACGGGCGGGAGGCCAAGGTGGTCAAGCTGTGGACGGTGACCGGCTGGCCCGCGGCGTGCGCCGTCGCCGTACTGGGGCTGCTGCTGATGGCCGCGGGCGGGTATCTGCTGGGCGTCGCGGCGGGCGCGCGGGCCGGGCTGGCGCGGTTGCTGCTCACCTCGCGGGAAGGGGAGTTGGACGCCCGCGTGGTCGAACTGACGCGGTCCCGGGTGCGGTTGGTGGACGCCTTCGAGGCGGAGCGCCGGCGGATCGAACGGGATCTGCACGACGGGGCCCAACAGCGGCTCGTCGCCCTGACGATGACGCTGGGTCTGGCCCGCCTCGACGCCCCGCCCGGACCGCTCGCCGACCAGCTCGCGCGTGCGCACGAGGAGGCGGGGCAGGCGCTGGCGGAGTTGCGGGAGCTGATCCACGGCATCCACCCCAAGGTGCTCGCCGACTACGGGCTGGGCGCGGCGGTCGCGGACGCCGCGGACCGGTCGGCGGTGCCGGTGGAAGTGGAGCTGGAGCTGCCGGGGCGGCTGCCGGAGGCGGTGGAGGCCGCCGGGTACTTCGTGGTGTGCGAGGCGCTGGCCAACGTGGCGAAGCACAGCGGGGCGGAACAGGCGCAGGTGCGGGGCGGATACGAGGAGGGGCGGCTGTGGCTGGAGGTGTGGGATGACGGATGCGGTGGGGCGGAAATCTCCTTGAGCCCCGCGCGGGGAACGGGCGGGAGCGGGCTGACCGGGCTCGCGGACCGGGTGTCGGTGCTCGATGGCAGACTCGGGCTGTCCAGTCCGCCCGGCGGGCCGACCCTGTTGCGTGTGGAGATCCCTTGCGAGCTGAGCGAGCCGACCGGCCCCTGCGCGTAGTGCTGGCCGAGGACAGCGTGCTGTTGCGGGAGGGCCTGGTGGGGCTGCTCACCCGGTTCGGGCACACGGTGGTGGCGTCGGTCGGGGACGCGGAGGCGCTGGTCGCGGCGGTCGAGGAGCACGCGCCCGACATCGTCGTGACGGATGTCCGCATGCCGCCCGGCTTCCAGGACGAGGGGCTGCACGCGGCCGTGCGGCTGCGCGAGACGCGGCCCGGGCTGCCGGTGCTGGTACTCAGCCAGTACGTGCAGCGGGCGTACGCCGCCGAACTGCTGGACTCCGGGGACGGCACCGGCGTCGGCTATCTGCTGAAGGACCGGGTCGGGCAGGTCGAGGAGTTCGTGGACGCGCTGTGCGAGGTGGCGGCCGGCGGCACGGTCGTCGACCCCGAGGTCGTACGGCAGTTGCTGCGCCGCCGCCGCGATCCGCTGGAGCGGCTGAGCCCGCGCGAGCGGGAGGTGCTGGCGCTGGTCGCGCAGGGGAAGTCCAATGGCGCCATCGCCCGGGAGCTGGTGGTGTCCGAGGCCGCGGTCGGCAAGCACATCGGGTCCATCCTGACCAAGCTGGATCTGCCGCCGGCGGAGGAGACGCATCGGCGGGTGCTCGCGGTGCTGGCGTTCTTGCGGGCGTGAGCCTCGGGGTTCTGCGGGAGGGGCGGCCGGGTTCTCCAGGAGTGGAGCGGTGGCCGGGTTTTCTCTGGGAGAGCTGACCGGTTTCTCTGGGAGAGCTGACCGGTTTCTCTGGGAGGGGTGACCGGTTTCTCTGGGAGGGGTGACCGGTTTCTCTGGGAGGGGTGACCGGGTTTTCCACAGCTGTGGAGTTGTCCACAGGGGCTGACGCGGTGCCGCCGGGCGGTTGTACGGTCGGCACGAACTGATGTCGGGGCGGGTGCTGTGAGGACACGGGGGAGGCGGTCGGTGTGACCGAGCCGGCGGAGCGGGTGGAAGGCGCTGCGGGTAGGCGGTTGCCCCGGGTGCGGGGATTCGCCGAGTGGCCCGCGCAGGGTTCGCCCAAGGAGGAGGGCAAGGCGCTGCGGGAGCGGGTGCCGCGACGGGCGCACGCCCTGCTCGGCCTCGACGGCTCCCGCCCGGACGCGGTGAGCGCCGTCGAGGAGTCCAGCCGCGACCGCATACCCGAGCTGGCGCCGCTCCGGGTCGGCCGGATGGCGGCCACGCCGTTCGCCTTCCTGCGGGGCTCGGCGGGACTCATGGCGTACGACCTCGCGCGCACCCCCGTGACCGGGATGGGCGCCCAGATCTGCGGTGACGCGCACGCGGCGAACTTCGGTCTCTACGGCGACGCGCGCGGCGGCCTGGTCATCGATCTGAACGACTTCGACGAGACGGTGCACGGGCCCTGGGAGTGGGACCTCAAGCGGCTCGCCGCCTCGCTGGTGCTGGCGGGCCGGGAGGCGGGCGCCGACGAGGACACCTGCCGCGCGGCGGCCCACGACGCGGTGGGCGCGTACCGCCGCACCATGCGGCTGCTGGCGAAGCTGCCGGTGCTGGACGCGTGGAACGCCATCGCGGACGAGGAGCTGGTCTCCCACACCGACGCCCACGATCTGCTCGGCACCCTGGAGCGGGTCTCGGAGAAGGCGCGGGCCAACACCAGCGGACGGTTCGCGGCGAAGTCGACGGAGCCGGCCCCGGACGGTGGACGCCGGTTCGTGGACGCGCCGCCGGTGCTGCGCCGGGTCCCGGACGCGGAGGCGGCGGCGGTCGCGGCGGCGCTGGAGGAGTACGCGACGACGCTCTCCGAGGACCGGCTGCCGCTGCTGGCCCGGCACGCCGTGCACGATGTGGCGTTCCGCGTGGTGGGGACGGGGAGTGTGGGCACCCGCTCGTATGTCGTCCTGCTTCTGGACCATCGCGGGGAGCCGCTGGTGCTCCAGGTGAAGGAGGCGCGGCCGTCGGCGCTCGTGCCGCACCTGGCGACCGCCGGATTCGAGACCCCGCCTGTGGACCACGAGGGCCGACGGGTCGTCCTCGGCCAGAAGCGCATGCAGGTCGTCAGCGACATCCTGCTCGGCTGGACGACGGTCGACGGCCGGCCCTTCCAGGTCCGCCAGTTCCGCAACCGCAAGGGCAGCGTCGACCCCGCCGCCCTCGCCGCCGACCAGATCGACGACTACGCCCGTATGACCGGCGCCCTCCTGGCCCGCGCCCACTCCCACAGCGCCGACCCACGCCTGATCGCCGGGTACTGCGGCAAGAACGAGGAACTGGACGAGGCGATGGCCACGTTCGCCGTCACCTACGCCGACCGCACGGAGGCGGACCACGCGGAACTGGTGGCGGGAGTGCGGGCGGGGCGGGTGGCTGCGGAGGTGGGGGTCTGAGGTCGGCTTGGCCTGGAGTCACCGGAGGGGGAGGGGAGGGGGGAGGGGGGAGGGGAGGGGCCCCAGGCTCAGGCTCCGGGCCCCGGGTCGGCTGTCGAGGGTGTGGCCTACGCTGGGCGGGTGAGCACCCCGGAAGCTGAGCAGCCGCAGTCCGTGTCGTCCGACGGTGCCGAGGCACGGCCCGAGGAGCGGCTGGAGCGGGCCGTGCGGGCGGCCGAGCAGGCGCTGATCGAGTTCGAGATCGCGGTGGAGACGTTCCGCGTCGAGGTGGAGAACTTCTCCCGGCTCCACCATCAGCGGCTCGGCCCGATGTACGCCCGCCTGGAGGAGCTGGACGCGGAGATCGCCGAGGCCAGGGCCGCCCGGACCGGCGATCCCGAGGATCTGCGCGCGGCGCGTGAGCTGCGTGCCCGGGTGATGCCGATGCCGTCCGTGGAGGAGCTGTTCCATGGATGGATGGACGGCCACGGTCTGTTCCCCGAGGCCTCCGCGATGCTCACGGACCAGCCGGTACGGCCCCCGCAGCGGGTGCGCCCCAGCGAGGAGGCCCGCCGGCTCTATCGCGAGCTGGCCCGCAAGGCCCACCCGGACCTGGCCCAGGAGGAGGGCGAGCGGGCGCGGCGCGAGGAGTTCATCACCCGCGTGAACGCCGCCTACGGCCGGGGCGACGAGGCGCTGCTGAAGGAGCTGGCCGAGGAGTGGGCGGCCGGCCCGGTGCCCCAGGAGCAGCGGCCGAGCCGCAGTGAGGAGCTGTACGCCCGGCTGGACTGGCTCGCCCGGCGCAAGGAGCTGCTCACGGTGGTCGCGCGGGAGCTGGAGGAGAGCGCGATCGGCTCCATGCTGAAGCTGGCCCCGGACGACCCCGACCGGCTCCTCGACGAGATCGCCGACCAGCTGCTGGCCGAGGTCGCCCGGCGAGAGTCCGAGCTGGCGGAGCTGCGGGCGCAGGGCTGAGCGAGGGGAGGGCCGGGCGGGCTGAGCCGCCGTGCTCCAGATGGGGCTGAACCGCCGTGGGCCGAGTGAGGCTGAGCCGCCGTGGTCCGGGCGGGCTGAGCCGCCGTGGGCCGGCGGGGCTGAGCCGCCGTGGGCCGGGCAGGGCCGGCACTGCGCTGTCCGGTCCGGTGTTCGGGTAGCGTCGGAGGCATGAACTTCGGAGCTGGAGTGCCCACGGTCCAGGTCACCGACCTGAAGGACGACGACTTCCTGCTGGACGTCCGCGAGGACGACGAGTGGCAGGCGGGTCACGCCGAGGGAGCGCTGCACATCCCCATCAGCGAGTTCGTGGCGCGCTACGGCGAGCTGACCGAGGCGGCCCCGCAGGACGGCCGCGTCAACGTCATCTGCCGCTCCGGCGGCCGCTCGGCCCAGGTCACCATGTACCTCGCCCAGCAGGGCATCGACGCCGTGAACGTCGACGGCGGCATGCAGGCCTGGGAGGCGGCGGGCCGTCCCGTCGTGACCGACCAGGGGCAGCCGGGCTACGTGCTGTAGCCGAGGCGTTCCCGCTCGGCCGGTTCTCACTCAGCCGAGCGGGTGCGCCGCCAGCAGGTCCCCCAGGGCGTCCTCGTGCGCCGCCGCCGGGCCGAGGGAGAGCTCCAGGTGCTTGGCCCAGGCGTGGTAGCGGTGCAGCGGGTAGTCGACGTCGGCGCCGAAGCCGCCGTGCAGATGCTGCGCCGTCTGCACGACGCGGCGGACACCCTCCGCCGCCCAGATCTTGGCGACGGCGACGTCCCCGGAGACCGGCAGCGCACCCCGCGCCCCGGTGCCGATCCGCCACGCAGCCTGCCACAAGGTCGCCTCCATCGCGCGCAGGTCGATGTACCGGTCGGCGGCCTGCACGGCGACGGCCTGGAAGGTGGCCAGCGGGTGCCCGAACTGCTCCCGCTTGCCGGTGTACTCGGCGGTCATGCGCAGCACCCGCTCTCCGAGCCCGAGCGCCAGCGCGCAGGTCCCGGTGGCCAGCAGCAGCCGTAGCCACTCCCACGCCCCGTCGGCGTCGATCACGTTCCGCGCCGCGATCCGCGCGGACTCCAGCCGCAGCTCGCCCAGCCGCTCGCCGGTGGTCGAGATCTGCTCGGCGAGGACGGCGCCCTCCTGCCCCCGGGCGACGAGGGCGAGGATCTCGCGGTCGGTGCCGGTGTGCGCCGGTACGACGACGAGGTCGGCGTCGTACGCCCACGGCACCGCCGTCTGCACCCCGTCCAGCACCCAGCCGTCGCCGTCCCGGCGGGCGGTCACGGCGCGTTCGGCCGGGTCGTGGCCGGTGCGGCCGTGTGCGGCGACGGTCAGCACGACCTCACCGCGGGCCGCCCGTTCCAGCAGCTCCGCCTTCAACTCCTCGGTGCCGTAGGCCTGTACGGCCGCGGCGGCCGCGCTGCTCTCCAGGAGCGGGACCCGGGCCAGCCCCCTCGCCGACTCGCGCAGTACCAGGCACAGCGCGACCGGGTCGAGGCCCGCTCCGCCGTACTCCGCGTCGAGCAGCAGCCCGAGCAGATCCGCGTCGGCGAGCCGCGCCCACAGTGCCCGGTCGAACTCGTCGGCGACGGCGCCCCGGGTGAGCGTGGGGCTGGGCACCGCGTCCGGCACGACGTCGGCGAACACGCCCCGCGCCGCCTCGGCCGCCGCCTGCTGCTCCTCGCTGAAGGTGAAGTCCACGGTCCTGTCCTCCCGGCGGCTCCGCACTCCGCCGTCTGACGGGGTAACCGACGACGTATCTGACGGAGCGTCAAGATAGAACAGGTTCCAGTAGAAGGGAACGGAAGGGAAGGGAACGGCTCAGCGGTCGAAGTCCAGCTCCACCCGCTCCGTCACCGGATGCGACTGGCACGCCAGCACATACCCGGCCTCCGTCTCCTCCGCCTCCAGCGCGAAGTTGCGGTCCATGCGCACCTCGCCGGAGACCAGGAAGGCCCGGCAGGTTCCGCACACCCCGCCTTTGCAGGCGTACGGCGCGTCGGGCCGGTTGCGCAGCACCGTCTCCAGCAGCGACTCGCCGTCCTGCACGGGCCAGGTGCCGCCGCGGCCGTCGAGCCGGGCCGTCACCGTGCTGTGCGCGGGTGCGGAGGTGGCCGGTGCGGTGGTCGCGCCGGCGTCCACATGGAAGATCTCCTCGTGGATCCGGGCGCGCGGCACCTCAAGGTCGCGCAGCGCCCGCTCCGCGCCCTGGACCAGCCCGAACGGCCCACACAGGAACCACCCGGCGACCTCCGCCACCGGCAGCAGCGCCGGCAGCAGGCCGGTCAGCCGCTCCCGGTCGAGCCGCCCGGACGGCAGGCCCGCCTGCTGCTCCTCCCGGGAGAGCACCGTGACCAGCTGGAGCCGGTCGGGGTAGCGGTCCTTCAGATCGGCGACCTCCTCAAGGAACATCGTCGAGGCGGTCGTCCGGTCGCTGCGGATCAGACAGAACCGGGCGTCGGGCTCACGCGCGAGCAGCGTCGAGGCGATGGACAGCACCGGGGTGATGCCGCTGCCGCCGACGATCGCCGCATACAGTCCGGGCGCGGGGTCCAAGGTGAAGCGGCCGGCCGGGGTCATCACCTCCAGCTCGTCGCCGATGTTGATCTCCTTCAGCGCGTACGTCGAGAACGCGCCGCCCTCGACCATCCGCACTCCGACGCGCAGTTCCCGGGGACCGTCGCCCTCGGGTGCCGGGGAGCAGATCGAGTACGTGCGCCGGATCTCCGCACCGTCCACCGTGCGGCGCAGCGCCAGGTGCTGGCCGGGTGCGTGGCGGTACTCCTCGCGCAGCTCCGGGGGGACGGTGAGGGTCAGGGCGACGGAGTCGTCGGTGAGCCGGTCGACCGCGGCCACCCGGAGTGTGTGGAAGCGGGCCATCACAACTCCTTGAAGTGGTCGAACGGTTCACGGCAGGCGAGACAGCGGCGCAGCGCCTTGCACGCGGTGGAGGAGAACCGGCTGAGCAGCTCGGTGTCGGCGGAGCCGCAGTGCGGGCAGCGGACGGGGTCGTCCTCCGCCTGCCGGGTCCGGGTCGGGCCCAAGGCCACCGGGACCGGTCCGGCCGTCCGGTGCGCGCGCGGCGGAGCGATGCCGAACTCCCGCAGTTTGCGGCGGCCTTCGTCCGTGATGTCGTCCGTGGACCAGGCGGGTGTGAGCACCGTGCGGACGCTGACCTCGCGTATGCCGTGCTCGTGCAGCACCCGCTCTATGTCGACGGACATCGTCTCCAGGGCGGGGCAGCCGGTGTACGTCGGGGTCAGCTCGACCTCGACCGCGTCGGCGGCGCGCACATGCACCGCGCGCAGGACGCCCAGCTCCCGCAGGGTGAGCACGGGCAGTTCCGGGTCGGGGACCGACCCGGCGAGCTCCAGCAGTTCCGCCTCCAGCGGGGTGACCGTCACCATGACGCCCCCGGGTGGCTGCGGTGCAGATGCTGCATCTCGGCGAGCATCCGGCCGAACGGCTCGGTGTGCAGGCCCTGCCGGCCCGCGCCGGCCGACCACGCTCCGGTCCGCGGCCCCTCGGGCACGGTCAGGGTGGCCCGCCGCAGCACGTCTCCGACCTGCTCAAGCCAGGCGGTCTCCATCCCCGCCGAGTCGACGTCCAGGCCCTCCACCGGCTGGAACATCTCTCCGGTGTACCGCCACAGCGCGTCGCAGGCCCGCTGCATGCGCTCCCGGCTCACCTCCGTGCCGTCGCCGAGGCGCAGGGTCCACTGCTCGGCGTGGTCGCGGTGGTAGGCGACCTCCTTGACGGCCTTCGCGGCGAGGCCGGCGAAGGGGCCGTCCCCGGCGGCCAGTTCGGCGTACAGCAGGTGCTGGTACGTGGAGAAGTACAGCTGGCGGGCGATGGTGTGGGCGAAGTCCCCGTTGGGCTGCTCCACCAGCTGGAGGTTGCGGAAAGCGCGCTCCTCGCGCAGATACGCCAGCTCGTCCTCGTCGCCGGCCATCGACAGCAGCACCCGGGCCTGGCCGAGCAGGTCCAGGGCGATGTTGGCGAGGGCGACCTCCTCCTCCAGGACGGGGGCGTGGCCGGCCCATTCGCCGAGCCGGTGGGAGAGCACCAGGGCGTCGTCGCCGAGCGCGAGGGCCGCCGTGGTGGGCACGGTCGTCGTCACAGGTGCTGCACCCCCTCCGGGATCTCGTAGAACGTCGGGTGCCGGTACGGCTTGTCGGCGGCCGGTTCGAAGAACGGGTCCTTCTCGTCGGGCGAGGACGCGGTGATCGCCGAGGACGGCACGACCCAGATGGAGACGCCCTCGCCGCGCCGGGTGTACAGGTCGCGGGCGTTGCGCAGGGCCAGCTCCGCGTCCGGCGCGTGCAGGCTGCCGGCATGGGTGTGGGAGAGTCCGCGCCGGGAGCGGACGAAGACCTCCCACAAGGGCCAGTCGGTGTTGGTCATGCTCGCATCGCTCCCGTCTCGCTGTGCTTCTCCGCGTAGGCCGCGGCCGCCTCCCTGACCCAGGCGCCCTCGTCATGGGCCCGCCGGCGCTGGGCCAGCCGCTCTTCGTTGCACGGCCCGTTGCCCTTGAGCACCTCCCAGAACTCCGTCCAGTCGATCGGGCCGAAGTCGTAGTGCCCCCGCTCCTCGTTCCACCGCAGATCCGGGTCGGGCAGGGTGAGGCCGAGGGACTCGGCCTGCGGGACGCATATGTCGACGAAGCGCTGGCGCAGCTCGTCGTTCGAGTGCCGCTTGATCTTCCAGGCCATCGACTGCGCAGAGTGCTGCGACTCGTCGTCGGGCGGGCCGAACATCATCAGGGACGGCCACCACCAGCGGTCCACCGCGTCCTGCGCCATCGCGTGCTGCTCGGGGGTGCCGCGGCTGAGGGCCAGCAGCAGTTCGTACCCCTGGCGCTGGTGGAAGGACTCCTCCTTGCAGATGCGGACCATCGCGCGCGCGTACGGGCCGTAGGAGCAGCGGCACAGGGGGACCTGGTTGGTGATCGCGGCGCCGTCCACCAGCCAGCCGATGGCGCCGACGTCCGCCCAGGTCAGCGTCGGGTAGTTGAAGATCGAGGAGTACTTCTGGCGGCCCGCGTGGAGCTTGTCCAGCAGCTCGTCGCGGCTGGTGCCGAGGGTTTCGGCCGCGCTGTAGAGATACAGGCCGTGCCCCGCCTCGTCCTGGACCTTGGCCATCAGGATGGCTTTGCGGCGCAGCGAGGGGGCGCGGGTGATCCAGTTGGCCTCCGGCTGCATGCCGATGATCTCGGAGTGGGCGTGCTGGGCGATCTGCCGCACGAGCGTCGCCCGATAGGCGTCGGGCATCCAGTCGCGCGGCTCGATGCGCTCGTCGGCGGCCACGGCGGCGTCGAAGACGCGCTGGTACGTCTCCACGCTGCTCGTCTGCTGCGCGGCTGCTGTCGCCATGAGGTCCCCCTCGACCTGGGCTCCGCGAGGAGCAAGCTCCCGACCGATCGTTCGGTTCGTCGGCTTCCATGGTGAGACGGGCGCCGTAAGGTGTCAACCGCTGTGGATAACCTCGGGGACCGAAGGGGCTGTGCCCGGCGGGCCGCTCTGAGTAGCGTTCGCCTGCGGCGGCCCGGGTGCCGGCGGCACAGCGCAGACGAGGCCTCGCGGACGGGCGGGCGGAGAAGACGGACCGGAATCGGGAAACGGGGCGGGATGGACGCGCACGGCGGCGCACAGGACGCGTACGAGACAGGCGCGGCCGGTCCGGCCGACCCCGCGGCTCCCCACCCGCCGCCTCCTCCGGAAGCGCCGCACCCCCCGGAAGCCCTTCCCCCCGCCGATCCGGGCACCCCCCGCACCGGCGTCGCCGCGCTCTCCCCGCGCTACCAGATCGGTGTCGCCGTGGCCCTCGCGGTCGTCGCGGTGGCCGTCTGTGTGCACATAGGGATGGTGTTCCTGCACGTCGCGCCGTCGAACACGGTGACCAAGGCGCACGGCGAGGCGATCGACGAATGGATCTACCCGGAGTTCGAGCAGAACTGGAAACTGTTCGCGCCGAACCCGCTCCAGCAGAACATCTCCGTCCAGGTCCGCGCCCAGGTCCGCACCGCGGACGGCGACATACGCACCACCGGCTGGTACGACCTGTCCGCCGAGGACGGCCGGGCCATCGACGGCAACCTGCTGCCGAGCCACACCCAGCAGAACGAGTTGCGCCGCGCCTGGGACTTCTACACCGCCACGCACACCGGGGGTAACCAGACCGCCGCCTCGCGGGGTGCCCTCGCCGAGACGTATCTGCGCCGCATCGTCGTGCTGCGCCTGCACCGCGCGGACGCGGCCGGGCCGGGCGGCGCCGTCGAACGTGTCCAGGTCCGCTCCCGCACCACCCCGGTGCGCCCGCCGGAGTGGAGCGAGGAGCGCGTCTCGCTGAAGCCGGTCTACCGGGAGCTGCCCTGGTGGACGGTGCCGGCGGACGAGACCCGGGGAGGTGCCGCGTGAACCGCCTGGCCCTCGCGCTCTCCGGCGCCATCGCCCGCGTCACCGAGTCCGCCTTCGGCCCCTACCAGACCGCCGTGGTCCGCATCGGCTTCGCGGCGACCTGGCTGCTGTTCCTGCTGCGCGAGTTCCCGCACCGCGCGGAGCTGTACGGCCCCGACGGCCCGTGGAGCTGGAACCTCGCCGACGAGCTGATCCGGCAGAACGGCGCCTTCACCGCGCTGATGTGGTTCGACGGCCGCGCCTGGTTCGAGATCGTCTACGGGCTCGCCGTCCTGTCCGCGCTGCTGCTGATGCTGGGCTGGCGGACCCGCACGATGTCCGTGCTCTTCATGGTGGGCGTGCTGTCGCTCCAGAACCGCAGCGTCTTCATGGGCGACGGCGGCGACAACGTCCTGCACCTGATGTGCATCTACCTGGTCTTCACACGCTGCGGCCAGGTCTGGTCGCTGGACGCGCGGCGCGCCCGCCGCGCGTCGGAGGCACGCGCGCGTGGGGAGCGGTTCCCGGACCGCACCGGGCCCGCGCTGGGCGCTCTGCTGGGGCTGGCGCTGGCCGGAGTCACCGCGCTGGGCCGGCTCGACGGCGACCCGTTCGTGCCGGCGCTGCTGTGGGCCGTCCTGCTCGCACAGACGCTGTGGTGGCTGGTCGACCGCTACGCGCGGACCGCGCAGCCGCGGATCCTGCTCGACGTGATCGCCAACATCCTGCACAACGGCGCTCTGTTGGTGATCATGGCCGAGGCCTGTCTGATCTACGCTACGGCCGGCTGGTACAAGATCCAGGGCTCCCGCTGGCAGGACGGCACCGCCGTCTACTACCCGCTGCACCTGGACTACTTCTCCCCCTGGCCCGCCCTCGCCGACGCGCTGGCCGCCAGCGGCACGATGGTGATGCTGGTGACGTACGGGACGGTCCTGGTGCAGGTCGCCTTCCCCTTCACGCTGCTGCACCGGCGGGTCAAGAACGTGCTGCTCGCCGCCATGATCACCGAGCACGTGGTGATCGCCGTCGTCCTCGGGCTGCCGTTCTTCTCGCTGGCCATGATCGCCGCGGACGCGGTCTTCCTGCCGACGTCGTTCCTGCGCCGCCTGGGCGGCTGGGCGGCACACGCGCGTGGGCGTCTGCTCGCCCGCGCGGGTCGCGCCCCGGCCCCCGAGCCGCACGTCCCGGAGCAGGCAGCCCCCAGTCACGCGGGCTCCCCCGCCACGTAGGCTGCACGGCATGAACGACCCCGCGAGCCACGCCGCGGCCGGCTCCGCCGACGCCGTGACCGCCTGGCACCGGCTGGCCGGAACCTGTGTGCTGCTGGACGGCTTCCACGCCCTCAAGCACGCCGTGCGCTTCGGCGCGGAGGTCCCCGTCGCGGTGGCAGCCGACCGCCGCGCCGCGCTCGCCCTCGCCGACGAGCTGGCCCCGGACGTACGGCCGGCGCTGGACGCGCTGCTCACCGAGGTGCCGGAGGCGACGTACACCGCGCTCGTGCCGCGCCCGCATCCCACCGCCGTGGCCGCCCTCGCCGTACGGCCGTCCCGCGCGGCGAACCTCGAGAAGCTGGCGCACACCCCGCGCACTGCGCCCGTGGTCGTCCTCGACAACCCGCGCAACCTCGGCAACGCGGGCGCCGTGATCCGGCTGGCCGCCGGGTTCGGCGCGACCGGCGTGGTCACCACCGGCACCCTCGACCCCTGGCATCCCACGGTGGTGCGCGGCGGGGCCGGGCTGCACTTCGCGACCGCCGTGGAGCGGCTGACGGTGCCGGAGCTGCCGCCGGGGCCGCTGTTCGCGCTGGACCCGGACGGCGACGACGTCCGAGGCGTGCGGCTCCCGGACGACGCCCTCCTCGCCTTCGGCTCCGAGCGCAGCGGGCTCTCCGCCGAGCTGCGCGCGCGGGCCGACCATCTGCTGTCCCTGCCGATGCGCCCCCAGGTCTCCAGCTACAACCTGGCGACCAGCGTGGCCATGACGCTGTACCACTGGAGCCTCAGGGACACCCCCTAGGCCTCGCGTCGCACCTCGACCACGCGGAAGCGGTTGGCGACGAACGCTCCGTCGGTGAGGGCCGCGTTGGCCGCCGGGTTGCCGCCCGAGCCGTGGAAGTCGGAGAAGGCGGCGGTCTGGTTCACGTAGACCCCGCCGGTGAGGTTGAGGGACAGCTGGGCCGCCTCCTCCAGGCAGGCCTCCTCGACGGCCCGCTCGACCTCCTCGTCGGTGGTGTACGCGCCGACCGTCATCGCGCCCTTCTCGCGGATGGTGCGGCGCAGCAGCTCCACCGCGTCCGTCGCCGAGTCGACGGCGACCGCGAAGGAGACCGGGCCGAAGCACTCGCTCATGTAGGCGGCCTCGTCGTCCGGCTTGGCGCCGTCCAGCTTCACGATGACCGGCGTGCGGACGACCGCGTCCGGGAAGTCGGGGTTCGCGACCTCGCGGGAGGCCAGCGCGACCTCGCCGAGACCGGCCGCGGCCTCCAGGCGGGCCTTGACGTCCGGATTGACGATCGCGCCGAGCAGGGCGTTCGCGCGGGCGTCGTCGCCGAGCAGGCCGTCGACCGCGCGGGCGAGGTCGGCGACCACCTCGTCGTAGGTCTTGGGGCCCTGGTCGGTGCGGATGCCGTCGCGCGGGATCAGCAGGTTCTGCGGGGTGGTGCACATCTGGCCGCTGTACAGCGACAGCGAGAACGCCAGGTTGGACAGCATCCCCTTGTAGTCGCCGGTCGACTCCACGAGGACCGTGTTGACGCCGGCCTTCTCGGTGTAGACCTCCGCCTGGCGGGCGTTGGCCTCCAGCCAGTCGCCGAAGGCGGTGGAGCCGGTGTAGTCGATGATCCGGATCTCGGGGCGGGTGGCGAGCGTCTTGGCGATGCCCTCGCCGGGCCGCTCGGCGGCCAGCGCCACCAGGTTCGGGTCGAAGCCCGCCTCGGCGAGCACCTCCCGGGCGGTCTTCACCGTCAGCGCGAGCGGCAGCACCGCGCGGGGGTGCGGCTTGACCAGGACCGCGTTGCCGGTGGCGAGGGAGGCGAACAGGCCCGGGTAGCCGTTCCACGTGGGGAAGGTGTTGCAGCCGATGACCAGCCCGACGCCGCGCGGGACCGGCGTGAACCGCTTGGTCAGCGCCAGCGGGTCGCGCTTGCCCTGGGGCTTGGTCCACTCCGCGGTGTCGGGGGTGCGGACCTGCTCCGCGTACGCGTACGCCACCGCCTCCAGGCCGCGGTCCTGGGCGTGCGGGCCGCCCGCCTGGAAGGCCATCATGAACGCCTGGCCGGAGGTGTGCATGACCGCGTGCGCGAACTCGTGCGTCCGGTCGCTGATCCGCTTCAGGATCTCCACGCACACCACGGCGCGCAGCTCCGCGCCCGCGTCCCGCCAGGCGCGCTGACCGGCCTGCATCGCGGGCAGCAGCACGTCGATGTCCGCGTGCGGATACTCGACGCCCAGCTCGATGCCGTACGGCGACACCTCGCCGCCCACCCAGTCGTCGGTGCCGGGCTGGCCGAGGTCGAGGCGGCTGCCCAGGAGGGCGTCGAAAGCGGCCTTGCCCGCCGCCGCGTCCAGGCTGCCGTTCTCCCCGTAGGCCTTCGGGTGTTCGGGGTGCGGGGACCAGTACGCGCGGGTGCGGATGGCCTCCAGCGCCTGGTCCAGGGTGGGCCGGTGCTGGGCGATCAGCTGGTGCGCGGTGAGTTCGGCGGCCATGCGGGACCAACTCCTCGTCTCAAGAGCTCCTCGTCGAGCTCATGACCTGGACAAAGACATGGGCAGGAAAAGGCAGACAGAGTTAGAGTAACCGAACGATCGGTCGGGACAAGGGGGTCCGCCGCATCTGTGGAAAACCCCGTGCGGGAGGATCGCGCTCATGACAGCACTCGACCTCAGCAGCCCCGTGGCCGTCGTCGGCACCGGCACCATGGGTCAGGGCATCGCCCAGGTGGCGCTCGTCGCGGGCCACCCCGTACGGCTCTACGACGCCGTCCCCGGGCGCGCCCGGGAAGCGGCCGCCGCGATCGGCGCCCGCCTCGACCGGCTCGTCGAGAAGGACCGGCTCACCGGCGCCGACCGGGACGCCGCCCGCGCCCGGCTCACACCCGCCGACAACCTCGCCGAACTCGCCGACTGCGCCCTGGTCGTGGAGGCGGTCCTGGAGCGGCTGGACGTCAAACAGGAGCTCTTCCGCGCGCTGGAGGACATCGTCGCCGACGACTGTCTGCTCGCCACCAACACCTCGTCCCTGTCGGTGACGGCCATCGGCGGCGCCCTGCGCAACCCCGGCCGCTTCGTGGGCCTGCACTTCTTCAACCCCGCGCCGCTGCTGCCGCTCGTCGAGGTCGTCTCCGGGTTCGCCACCGACGTCACCTCGGCCACGCGCGCGTACGAGACGGCCCGCGCCTGGGGCAAGACGCCGGTCGCCTGCGCGGACACCCCCGGCTTCATCGTCAACCGCATCGCCCGGCCGTTCTACGCCGAGGCCTTCGCGGTGTACGAGTCGCAGGGCGCCGACCCGGCCACCATCGACGCGGTGCTGCGCGAGTCGGGGGGCTTCAGGATGGGCGCGTTCGAACTGACCGATCTGATCGGACAGGACGTCAACGAGTCCGTCACGCAGTCGGTGTGGCAGGCCTTCTTCCAGGACGTGCGCTTCACCCCGTCGCTCGCCCAGCGCCGCCTCGTCGAGTCCGGCCGGCTCGGCCGCAAGAGCGGGCAGGGCTGGTACGACTATCCGGATGAGACGGGTGCGGCGGAACGCCCGGACCCGCACACCGCGGAGGCCGCCCAGCCGCCCGCGTACGTCGTCGCGGAAGGCGATCTGGGCCCCGCGGCCGAGCTGCTGCCGATGATCCGCGAGGCGGGCATCCAGGTCCGCGAGGAGGACGAGGACAACGGCACCCGCCTGGTGCTGCCGAGCGGCGGCCAGCTCGTCCTCGCCGATGGGCAGACCTCGGTGGAGTTCCGCGACGTCGTCTACTTCGACCTCGCCCTCGACTACCGCAAGGCCACCCGCGTCGCCCTGTCCGCCTCCCAGGACACCTCCCCGCAGACCCTCGCCGAGGCCACCGGCCTCTTCCAGGCGCTCGGCAAGAAGGTCAGCGTCATCGGCGACGTCCCCGGCATGATCGTGGCCCGCGCGGTGGCCCGGATCATCGACCTGGCGTATGACGCCGTCGCCAAGGGCGTGGCCACCGAGGAGGACATCGACACCGCGATGCGCCTGGGCGTCAACTACCCCCTCGGGCCCTTCGAATGGAGCCGCCGCCTCGGCCGCGGCTGGGCCTACGCCCTTCTCGACGACCTGCATCTGCGCGACCCGTCCGGCCGCTACGCGCCGTCCCTCGCGCTGTACCGCCACGCGTACGCCACCGACAAGCGGGAGGGCAGCACGTCATGACCACGGCCAAGCGCGACACGTACACCCCGGAGACCCTGCTGTCGGTCGCCGTGCGGGTCTTCAACGAGCGCGGCTACGACGGCACCTCCATGGAGCACCTGTCCAAGGCGGCGGGCATCTCCAAGTCGTCGATCTACCACCATGTCGCCGGCAAGGAGGAGCTGCTGCGGCGGGCCGTCAGCCGGGCGCTGGACGGGCTCTTCGGGATCCTCGACGAGGAGCACGCGCGCGTGGGGCGCGCCGCCGACCGCCTGGAATACGTCGTCCGGCGCATGGTCGAGGTGCTGATAGCCGAACTGCCGTACGTCACCCTGCTGCTGCGGGTGCGCGGCAACACCGACACCGAGCGCTGGGCCCTGGAGCGCCGCCGCGACTTCGACCACCGGGTCGCCGAGCTGCTGAAGGCGGCGGCGGCCGACGGGGACGTACGCGGCGACGTGGAGGTCCGGCTGGCCACCCGGCTGGTCTTCGGAATGATCAACTCCATCGTGGAGTGGTACCGGCCGGACGGCCGCGGCGCCGGCGAGCGCGAGGTGGGCGACGCGGTGGTGCGGCTGGTCTTCGACGGGCTGCGCCGGGCGGAGTGAGGGCGGTCCCTTCTTCCGGGCCTTCGGGCTGTTGGGGATCGCCTGGGTTGTGACGGACCGCGCGGCGCCGCTCAGCCCTGCGGCTCCAGATCCTCCTCCTCGAACACCAGCAGGGTGCGGGTGCTGAGGACCTCCGGGATGGCCTGGAGGCGGGTGAGGACCAGTTCGCGCAGGGCCCGGTTGTCGGGGGTGTGCACCAGCAGCAGGACGTCGAAGTCGCCGCCCACCAGGGCGATGTGCGAGGCGCCGGGCAGCTGCCGGAGCTGTTCGCGGACCGTGCGCCAGGAGTTCTGGACGATCTTCAGGGTGATGTACGCCGACGTGCCCTGCCCGGCGCGCTCGTGGTCGACGCGCGCCCCGAAACCGCGTATGACGCCGTCCTCGACGAGCCGGTTGATGCGCGCGTAGGCGTTGGCGCGCGAGACGTGCACCCGCTCGGCGACGGACCGTATGGAGGCGCGGCCGTCCGCCTGGAGCATGCGCAGGATGTCCTGGTCGATCGCGTCGAGGGGGCGGGGTGGCGGCAACGGGGCGCCGGTGCCGGCGGCCTCGGCCATTTGTTCAGGTGCCATGTCCCCCCGCCTCCCTACCATGGACGTACTGCGTTCATCTCAAGCTGTGCAGAACCGTTTGTCCACAGCCTGGACCCGCCTGTAGCCAAAATGTGCCGTCGACCGAACAATCGGTAGGTGAGGCGTGTCACAGACGCCACGCCTCTGGAAGCCACTCCCACGAGGAGGTGCCGTCATGACGGTCATGGAGCAGCGGGGCGCGTACCGGCCCACACCGCCGCCCGCCTGGCAGCCCCGAACCGACCCCGCGCCGCTGCTGCCCGACGCGGAGCCGTACCGCGTCCTCGGCACCGAGGCGGCGGCCAAGGCCGATGCGGAGCTGCTGCGCACGCTCTACGCCCAGCTGGTCCGCGGCCGCCGCTACAACGCGCAGGCCACCGCCCTCACCAAGCAGGGCCGGCTCGCCGTCTACCCGTCCAGCACCGGACAGGAGGCCTGTGAGGTCGCCGCCGCGCTCGCCCTCGAGGAGCGCGACTGGCTCTTCCCCAGCTACCGCGACACCCTCGCCGCCGTCGCCCGCGGCGTGGACCCCGTCGAGGCCCTGACCCTGCTGCGCGGCGACTGGCACACCGGCTACGACCCGTACGCCCACCGCGTGGCCCCCCTGTGCACCCCCCTCGCCACCCAGCTCCCGCACGCCGTCGGCCTCGCCCACGCCGCCCGGCTCAAGGGCGACGACGTGGTCGCGCTGGCCATGGTCGGCGACGGTGGCACCAGCGAGGGCGACTTCCACGAGGCGCTGAACTTCGCCGCCGTCTGGCAGGCCCCGGTCGTCTTCCTGGTCCAGAACAACGGCTTCGCGATCTCCGTCCCGCTCGCCAAGCAGACCGCCGCCCCCTCCCTGGCCCACAAGGCCGTCGGGTACGGCATGCCGGGCCGCCTGGTCGACGGCAACGACGCGGCGGCCGTGCACGAGGTGCTCACCGACGCCGTACGGCACGCCCGCGCGGGCGGCGGCCCCACCCTCGTGGAGGCCGTGACGTACCGCGTCGACGCCCACACCAACGCGGACGACGCCACCCGCTACCGCACCGACGACGAGGTCGAGACCTGGCGCGCGCACGACCCGATCCAGCTGCTGGAGCGGGAGCTGACGGATCGCGGCCTGCTCGACGAGGCCGCGATCCAGGCCGCGCGGGACGACGCCGAGACCATGGCCGCCGACCTGCGCGCCCGCATGAACCAGGACCCCGTGCTCGACCCCATGGACCTCTTCGCCCACGTCTACGCCGAACCCACCCCCCAACTGCGCGAACAGCAGGCCCAGTTGCAGGCGGAGCTGGTGGCCGGACAGGATCAGGAAGGGGACCGCCGATGACCACCGTCGCCGTCAGGCCGGCCACCATGGCGCAGGCCCTCACGCGCGCGTTGCGCGACGCCATGGCCGCCGACCCCGACGTCCACGTCCTCGGCGAGGACGTCGGCACGCTCGGCGGGGTTTTCCGCATCACCGACGGACTCGCCAAGGAGTTCGGCGAGGACCGCTGCACCGACACCCCGCTTGCCGAGGCCGGCATCCTCGGCACGGCGGTCGGCATGGCGATGTACGGGCTCCGCCCGGTCGTCGAGATGCAGTTCGACGCCTTCGCCTACCCCGCGTTCGAACAGCTGATCAGCCATGTCTCCCGGATGCGCAACCGCACCCGCGGGAAGATGCCGCTGCCGATCACCATCCGCGTGCCCTACGGCGGCGGCATCGGCGGCGTCGAGCACCACAGCGACTCCTCCGAGGCGTACTACATGGCGACTCCGGGGCTCCATGTCGTCACGCCCGCCACCGTCGCCGACGCCTACGGCCTGCTGCGCGCCTCGATCGCCTCCGACGACCCGGTCGTCTTCCTGGAGCCCAAGCGGCTGTACTGGTCGAAGGACTCCTGGAACCCGGAGCAGCCCCAGCACGTTGAACCGATCGGCCGCGCGGTCGTGCGGCGCTCCGGCCGGAGCGCCACGCTGATCACGTACGGCCCGTCGGTACCCGTGTGCCTCGAAGCCGCAGAGGCCGCGCGGGCCGAGGGGTGGGACCTCGAAGTCGTCGACCTGCGCTCCCTGGTGCCGTTCGACGACGAGACGGTCTGCGCCTCGGTACGGCGGACCGGGCGGGCGGTCGTCGTCCATGAGTCGGGCGGGTTCGGCGGGCCGGGCGGGGAGATCGCGTCCCGGGTCACCGAGCGCTGCTTCCACCACCTGGAGGCGCCGGTGCTGCGTGTGGCCGGATTCGACATCCCCTATCCGCCGCCCATGCTGGAGCGGCATCATTTGCCCGGCGTCGACCGGATCCTGGACGCCGTGGCGCGTCTGCAATGGGAGGCCGAGAGCTGATGGCACAGGTGCTGGAGTTCAAGCTCCCCGACCTCGGCGAGGGGCTCACCGAGGCGGAGATCGTGCGCTGGCTGGTGCAGGTCGGCGACGTCGTCGCCGTCGACCAGCCGGTCGTCGAGGTCGAGACGGCCAAGGCGATGGTCGACATCCCCTGCCCCTACGCCGGTGTGGTCACCGCCCGCTTCGGCGAGGAGGGCACCGAACTGCCCGTCGGGGCACCCCTGATCACCGTCGCGGTCGGCGCCCCGGCCCCCGACACCGCCGCCCCGGCCGGCGACACCCCCGCCCCCGGCCGCCCGGCCGAGAGCGCCGCCGCCGAGGCGTCGGACGCGAGCGAGGGCTCCGGCAACGTCCTCGTGGGCTATGGCACGGGCGCGCCCCCGGCCCGCCGCCCGCGGGTCCGCCCCCAGCCGCCGGGAACGGCCACGCGCCCGCCGGCTTCCGAGCCCGCACCGGCCGCCCCCGCTCAGGACACCTCCGCGGCCACCCCCTCGGCGCCCGCCGAGGGCGACCGTGTCAACGGCGACGGCCCGGTCCCGGTGATCTCCCCGCTCGTCCGCCGGCTCGCCCGCGAGAATGGGCTGGACCTGCGGGAGCTGACCGGCTCCGGCCCGGACGGGCTGATCCTGCGCGCGGACGTGGAGTACGCGCTGCGCGCCGCTGCCGCACAGGGCGGCCGTACGACCGCGCCGCAGCCCGAGCCGCAGACGCGCGTGGCCGCCCAGCCCTCCGCGGCCTCGTCGGCCGTCTCCGGCGGCACCCGCGTCCCCCTCAAGGGCGTGCGCGGCGCCGTCGCCGACAAGCTGTCCCGCAGCCGGCGCGAGATCCCGGACGCCACCTGCTGGGTGGACGCCGACGCGACCGAGCTGATGCGGGCCCGGACCGCGATGAACGCGGCCGGCGGACCGAAGATCTCCCTGCTCGCCCTGCTGGCCCGGATCTGCACCGCCGCGCTCGCCCGGTATCCGGAGCTGAACTCCACCGTCGACCTGGCGGCCCGCGAGGTCGTCCAGCTCGACCACGTCCACCTCGGCTTCGCCGCGCAGACCGACCGGGGCCTCGTCGTCCCCGTCGTGCGGGACGCGCACGCCCGCGACGCCGAGGGGCTGACCGCGGAGTTCGCCCGGCTGACCGAGGCGGCCCGGGCCGGGACCCTGACGCCCGGGGAACTGACCGGCGGCACCTTCACGCTGAACAACTACGGCGTGTTCGGCGTCGACGGCTCCACGCCGATCATCAACCACCCCGAGGCGGCCATGCTCGGCGTCGGCCGGATCGTCCCCAAGCCGTGGGTGCACGAGGGCGAGCTGGCGGTCCGCCAGGTCGTCCAGCTCTCGCTCACCTTCGACCACCGCGTCTGCGACGGCGGCACGGCCGGCGGCTTCCTGCGCTATGTCGCCGACTGCGTCGAACAGCCGGCGGTGCTGCTGCGCACCCTGTGACGCCCGCCCACCCGGCACGATCGTCCGCCACCCTTGTCCACATGCTGTGCACAGGGGTGGCAACGATCTTTCCGGCGCTCATACTCGGGGCATGACCTCGCACGCGCCCCCCGCCGCCCACGACCCGGCCGTCCATGACGCCGTCGTGCTCGCCGGCGGGGCCGCGCGACGGCTCGGCGGCGCCGACAAGCCCGCCGTACGCGTGGGCGGCCGGGCCCTGCTGGACCGGGTCCTCGCCGCCTGCGCCGATGCCCGCACCACCGTCGTCGTCGCCGACCCCCGCCCCACCGCGCGGCCGGTGACCTGGGCACGCGAGGACCCGCCCGGCGGGGGCCCGCTCGCCGCGCTCGACGCCGGACTGCGGCACACCGCCGCCGAGCACGTCGTGGTGCTCTCCGCGGATCTGCCGTTCCTCGCCGCGGGCACGGTACGGCGGCTGCGGGCTGCGCTGGCCGAGAGCGGCGCCGACGGCGCGCTGCTCACCGACGCCGACGGCCGCGACCAGCCGCTCGTCGCCGCCTACCGGGCCCCCGTACTGCGCCGCGAGCTGGCCGCGCTCACCGCCGCGCACGGCACGCTCACCGGCCTGCCGCTGCGCCGGCTGACCGGCGCGCTCGACCTCACCCGCGTCCCGGATCCGGTCGCCTCCTTCGACTGCGACACCTGGGACGACATCGCCACCGCAAGGGCACGCATCAGGGAGCATGGGCACGTGTTGGATGAATGGATCTCCGCAGTCAAGGACGAGCTGGGCATCGACCTCGACGTCGACACCGGTGTCCTGCTCGATCTGGCCCGTGACGCCGCCCACGGGGTGGCACGTCCCGCGGCCCCGCTGACCACCTTCCTCGTCGGCTACGCCGCCGCCCGCGCCGGCGGGGGCCCCGAGGCCGTCGCCGAGGCCTCCCGCAAGGCCGCCGCCCTGGCCCAGCGCTGGGCGGACGAGGAAGCCGCCGCCGGATCCGGCACGCGCCCGGACGCCGGATGACCGCCCCCGGCATCCGGGCCGACGAGGACGCCGACGACCTCGACGTCGAGGAGGCTCTGGCCCTCGTGAACCGACCCCACGGGCGCCCGCACGGCGACCACGTGCCCGCACCCTCCCCCCAGGACGCGTCCGCCACCCCCCAGGGCACGGGCCCGGCTGCCTCCCCCAGGCAGGACGCCCACCACCGCGCCACGCCGTGGCCGGAGGCCCGCGCGACCGCGGAGCGGGCCGGACAGTCCGCCCGCGCGACCGCGGAGCGGGCCGGAAACTCCGCCCGCGCGACCGCCGAGAAGGCCGGACAGTCCGGCGTGGCGCAGAGCACCGCCGACGACGCTCCCGCCCCCCGCCGGTCCCCCGCCTCCGTGCCCCTCGACGCCGCCCTGGGCCTGGTCCTCGCCGCCCCGCTGGCGGCCCTCACCGACCTGCCCTCCTTCGACACCTCCGCGATGGACGGCTGGGCCGTCGCCGGCCCCGGTCCCTGGGTGCTGCGCGACGAGGGTGTGCTGGCCGGGCACGCCGAGCCCGCCCGGCTCGCCGACGGCGAGGCGGTCCGCATCGCCACCGGCGCCCGGATCCCGCCGGACACGACGGCCGTCCTGCGCAGCGAGCACGGCCTCACGGACGACAAGGGACGCCTTCACCCCACACGGGACGTGAGCCACGGCCAGGACATCCGCCCCCGCGCCCAGGAGTGCCGCAGCGGCGACCAGCTCCTCCCGGCCGGCACGCTCGTCACGCCCGTCGTCCTCGGGCTCGCCGCGGCCGCCGGATACGACACCCTCGCGGTCGTCCCCCGCCCGCGCGTCGACGTCCTGGTCCTCGGCGACGAACTCCTCACCGAGGGCCTGCCGCACGACGGTCTGATCCGCGACGCCCTGGGCCCGATGCTGCCACCCTGGCTGCGCGTGCTCGGTGCCGAGGTCACGGCGGTCCGCCGGATCGGCGACGACGCCGAGGCGCTGCACCGGGCGATCACCGGCAGCGAGGCGGACCTGGTCGTCACCACCGGTGGCACCGCGGCGGGCCCTGTCGACCATGTCCACCCCACGCTGCGCCGCATCGGCGCGGAGCTGCTGGTCGACGGCGTCAAGGTGCGCCCGGGCCACCCGATGCTGCTGGCCCGCATCCGGGAGGAGCAGTACCTGGTCGGCCTTCCCGGCAACCCGCTCGCCGCGGTTTCAGGTCTGCTCACCCTCGCCGAGCCGCTGCTGCGCGCCCTGGCGGGGCGCCCGGCGCCGGAGCGGTACGCGCTGCCGCTGAAGGACGGGGCGCACGGGCACCCGTACGACACCCGGCTCATCCCCGTGACCCTGCGCGGCGACCGGGCCGTGCCGCTGCACTACAACGGCCCGGCCATGCTGCGCGGCGTCGCGGCGGCCGACGCGCTGGCGGTCGTACCGCCGGGCGGGGCCGAGCCGGGGCAGGAGACGGAGATCCTCGACCTGCCGTGGGCGACGGCCGGGATCGGCGGGTATTTCCTCTAGGCGGGCATCCAGGGACCGGCTGGGCGCGGCTGGGCGGGCATCCAGGGACCGGCCAGGCGGGCATCCAGAGGACCGGCCGCTGTTTCACGTGAAACAACAGCCCGGGCCACCGCGACTACTCGCCGTTCTCCGCGACCGGCCGGCTCACCGCGATCACCCGGTCCCCGGTCTGCAGCCGCGTGTGCCAGCCGGTCGTGTAGTCCAGCCGCCTCCGGTCGCGTACGACGGCCAGGACCAGGTCCTCGCACTCGCGGGGGGTGCGGCCGATCTCCTCCGGTGCGACGGGCCGCTCGATGAGGTCGAGGCCGCTGCCGAGGGTCATCAGATCCTCCAGTGCCCGGGCCGCCGGCGGGCTGGCCATGAAAGTGCCGAGCATGCGCCCGGCCGAGCTGGAGCTGGTCACCACGGTGTCCGCGCCGCTCTGCTTGAGCAGCGGCACGTTCTCGTCCTCCCGGACGGCCACCACGATCGTGGCGCGCCGGTTCAGCTGGCGGGCGGTCAGGGTGATCAGCGTGGCCGTCTCGTCCCGCTGCGGGGCGACGATCACCTGGGAGGCGCGCTGCAGCTCCGCCTTGAGCAGGGTCTCGGAGAGCGTGGCGTCTCCGGTGATCGCCACCAGGCCGTCGTCGCCGGCCGCGGTCGTCGCCTTGCGCTGGGCGTCCACGACGACGATCCGTTCCTTGCCGACGCCCTGCCCGACCAGCGTTTGCATGGCGTGGCGGCCCTTGGTGCCGTAGCCGATGAGCACGATGTGGTTCCGGGTCCGGGAGCGCCAGCGGTGGATGCGGACCTGCTGTCGGGTGCGTTCGGTGAGGACCTCCAGGGTGGTGCCGACCAGGATGATCAGGAACAGCACGCGCAGCGGGGTGATGACGAAGATGTTGGTGAGCCGCGCGGCGTCGCTGACCGGGGTGATATCGCCGTATCCGGTGGTGGAGAGGGTGACGGTGGCGTAGTACGCCGCGTCGACGAGGTCGACGGAACCGTCGGAGTTGTCGGTGTAGCCCTCGCGGTCGAAGTAGACGATCACGATCGTGACGACCAGTACCACCAACGCCATGATCAGGCGTTTGATCACCTGCTGCAGGGGCGGTACGACGGTCTGCGTGGGCATCGTGATGGCGCGGCCCGCCTCGGCATCCTCGCGGGCCTCCAAACGCGAGCGGTACCAGAGGGACCTGAGGAGAGTCGCCCCTTTCCGCTGGGAGTGCGGCTGTTCGTCGCCCTTCATCGTGTGGCCCCCTGTGACGCTGATCCGGACAGTCGGCACCATGGTTCCTGACGCGCACCCGTCCGTCACAACCCACACGCCTGGAGGCCTGTCTTGCGGGACCACACCGTCGTCGTCGGCTTCGGTACGAAGGGCCGGTCGGCGATCCGCGCCGTCTGCGCCGCGGGGCTGCGCAAGGAGCGGGTCGTCGTCATCGACCCCAGCAGCAAGGCGGTCGACGCCGCGACGGCCGAGGGCTATGCGGCGGTGCTCGGCGACGCCACGCGCAGCGAGGTGCTGAAACGGGCCGAGGTGCAGCGGGCGGGTCAGATCATCATCGCCACCCAGCGCGACGACACCGCCGTGCTGGTGGCGCTGACGGCCCGGCAGCTCAACGCCGGGGCGAAGATCGTGGCCGCGGTGCGCGAGGAGGAGAACGGGCCGCTGCTGAAGCAGTCCGGCGCGGACGAGGTGATCACCAGCGCGGGGGCGGCCGGACGGCTGCTGGGCCTGTCCGTGCTGAGCCCGGCGGCGGGCCTGGTGATGGAGGACCTGATCCGGCAGGGCAGGGGCCTCGACATCGTCGAACGGCCCGTCACCCGGGCCGAGGTGGGCCTGAGCCCGCGTGAGACGCCCGACCTGGTGGTGAGCGTGGTCCGCGGGCACCGGGTGCTCGGCTACGACGATCCGGCCGTCGGACGGCTGGAGCTGACGGACCGGGTGATCACCATCGTGCCGGCGGCCGAGCCGGAGGAGACCCGGCCCGACCTGCCACCCCCCATGCGGCACTGAGCTTCCGCGCCGCCCACCGAGGGCTACTTGCGGTTGTACAGCCGCATCGTGATCGGCCCGAAGACCAGCACGAACAGCGCCGCCCACCCCAGCGACCAGGCGATCTCGTCGGCGGGCCAGCTGCCCGCCATCAGCTCCCGCACCGCCGAGGCCAGATGGGTGACCGGGCTGTTGTTGACGAACGCCTGGAGCCAGCCCGGCATGGTGCTCGGGTCGACGAAGACGTTGGACAGGAAGGTCAGCGGGAAGATCACCATCATGCTGACCCCCATCACCGACTTCTCGGTGCGCAGCAGCAGCCCGAACATCGTCCAGATCCACGAGAACGCGAACGAGAAGACGATCAGCAGCGCGATCCCGGCGAGCACGCCGCCCACCCCGCCGTCCGGGCGGTAGCCGAGGACGACGCCGACGGTGAGCATCACGACGGACGCGATGGTGTAGCGCAGGGCGTCACCGAGGAGATAGCCGACCATCGTCGAGGGCCGCCAGATCGGCAGCGACCGGAACCGGTCGAAGACCCCCTTCTCAATGTCCGTGTTGACCGAGACACCGGTGTACATGGTGATCATCACGACCGACATCACCAGGATGCCCGGCAGCAGGAACTGGATGTATTCCTTCGGCGACCCGGCGAGCGCGCCCCCGAACAGGTACGTGTACATCAGCACCATCATGATCGGGAACGCGGTCACGTCGAACAGTTGCTCAGGGACGTGCTTGATCTTGAGGATCGCCCGCCAGCCGAAGGTCAGCGAGGCCGACCAGGCGCTGGGCCGCGGCGGGCGGTCCTTGGCGACGAGCAGCGCGGCCAGCGACTCGGCGCTGACGGGGGCGAGGTCCTTGGTCTCCGTGGTCGTCGCGGTGCTCATGCCGCCACCTCGTCCTTCGGGGCGTGGGTGTCGTGTCCGGTCAGGGCGAGGAACACCTCGTCCAGGCTGGGCTGGCCCAGCGAGAAGTTGTCGACGGTGATCCCGGCGCGGGCCAGCTCGCCGAGCGCCCGCGCGGCCTGTTCGGCCGCGGTGTCGTCGCTCGCCGCCGTACCGAGCCGGGCGGTCAGCGCCACCGGGTCGGGCTCGGGCTGGACCTGCGCGTCCAGGGTGCGGCGCAGCACGTCCGCCGCGAGCGGCCGCTGCTCGGCGTCCCGCAGCCGCAGATGGACGGAGCCGGCGCCGACGGACGCCTTCAGCTCGCCCTTCGTGCCCTCGGCGATCACCCGGCCCCGGTCGATGACCGCGATCCGGGACGCCAGCTGGTCCGCCTCGTCCAGATACTGCGTGGTCAGCAGCACGGTCGTGCCCTGGGCGACGACCGCGCGGACGATGTCCCACACCTGGTTGCGGCTGCGCGGATCCAGGCCCGTGGTCGGCTCGTCGAGGAAGAGCAGGTCGGGGGTGTTCAGGATGGACGCGGCGATGTCGATCCGGCGGCGCATACCGCCGGAGTAGTTCTTGATCTGCTTTCCGGCGGCCTCGGTCAGCCCGAACGCCTCCAGCAGCTGCGCGGCGCGCTCCCGGGCGGCCTTCTTGCCGTGTCCGAGCAGCCGGCCCAGCAGGACCAGGTTCTCGGTGCCGGTCAGGTCCTCGTCCACCGACGCGTACTGCCCGGTCAGGCTCACCCGGCCGCGTACGTCGTCGGCCTCGTGGACCACGTCGTGGCCGAAGACCCGGGCCTCGCCGCCGTCGGGGCGCAGGAGTGTGGCGAGCATCTTGACGGTGGTGGTCTTCCCGGCGCCGTTCGGCCCGAGGACGCCGTAGACCGTGCCGGTCGGTACGGCGAGATCCACGCCGTCCACGGCCCTGGTCTCGCCGAACGTCTTCACCAGGCCCGCGGTCTCGATGGCCAGGCCGGCGGTGTGCTGGCTCATATGGGGTGTCCTTCCGCGTACTCGGATTACGCAGGGGAAGACCTCCACCGTCGCGCAAACTCATCGCTCACGCATACGGATTTCCGCCCGGTTCCGCCCAAGGTCCCAGCCTCCTCCGACCCGCGACCGAGGAGTAGCGTCCCCTTCATGCATGCGATCACGATTCCCGAACCCGGTGGTCCCGAGGCGCTGACCTGGGCCGAGGTCCCGGATCCGGAGCCCGGCGAGGGCGAGGTCCTGGTCGAGGTGGCGGCGAGCGCCGTCAACCGCGCCGACATCCTGCAGCGGCAGGGCCACTACGCGCCGCCACCCGGTGCCTCCCCCTACCCCGGCCTGGAATGTGCCGGGCGGATCGCCGCCCTCGGCTCGGGCGTCGGCGGCTGGGCCGTCGGCGACGAGGTGTGCGCCCTGCTCGCGGGCGGCGGTTACGCCGAGAAGGTGGTCGTCCCCGCCGGGCAGCTGCTGCCGGTGCCCAAGGGCCTGAGCGTCGTCCAGGCCGCCGCGCTGCCCGAGGTGACCTGCACCGTCTGGTCCAACGTCTTCATGATCGCCCATCTGCGGCCGGGCGAGACGCTGCTGGTGCACGGCGGCTCCAGCGGCATCGGCACCATGGCGATCCAGCTCGCCAAGGCCGTCGGCGCGAAGGTCGCGGTCACCGCGGGCACGAAGGAGAAGCTGGAGCGCTGCGCCGGGCTGGGCGCGGACATCCTGATCAACTACCGGGAGCAGGACTTCGTCGCCGAGATCAAGGAGGCCACCGGCGGCGCGGGCGCCGACGTCATCCTCGACAACATGGGAGCCAAGTACCTCGACCGCAACGTGAAGGCGCTCGCCGTCAACGGCCGGCTCGCGATCATCGGCCTGCAGGGCGGCGTCAGGGGCGAGCTGAACATCGGCGCCCTGCTCGCCAAGCGCGCCGCCATCACCGCGACCTCGCTGCGCGCCCGCCCGCTCGCCGAGAAGGCGGCGATCGTGGCGGCCGTACGCGAGCATGTGTGGCCGCTGCTCGACGCCGGGCACGTCCGGCCGGTCGTCGACCGCGAGGTGCCGATGCGCGAGGCGGCGACCGGGCACCGGCTGGTCGAGGAGAGCGGCCACGTCGGAAAGGTCCTGCTGGTCACGGGATGACCCGGCCGGGCCGGCGGGTCAGATCTGCCCGCGCCGCACCCGCAGCCCGACGAGGGCGAGCCCGAGACCGAGCCCGATCAGCACCATCCCGGAGCCCAGCGGCAGGATCCGCAGCACGGGCTCCCCGGTCCGCTCCCGGTCCGCGACGGCGGCCTCCGGCGGCTCGGCGGCGGGCTCCGGCGGCGCGACGGGCACCTGCGCCGGGGGCGGGGGCGGCGTCGGCACCACGGCCGGCGCGTCCCGCCCCGGCCGCTCCCGCCCCTCACCCGCCGCGTTCCCGGCCCGGCTGGGCGCGGGGGAGTCGTCGGAGGGCGCGCGGATGCCGTACGCGGATACGGCGGCGTACGTCGAAACGGTCCTGCACGTCGAAACGGGCCCGTACGTCGAGACGCTGCCGTACGACGAAACGCCTCCGTACGTCGATACGGCCTCGTACGACGAAACGCCCACGTACGACGAAACGCTGGCGTACGACGACACGGCCCCGTACGACGCACCACAGCCCGACAGGACCAGAACCCCGCCCAGTCCCGCCGCGCCCAGCGCCCGCAGCCATGGAGTCACGGAGCCAGCGTCACATCCGCGACAGTTCCCAGCATTCCGGATGCCGCCATGTGGTTGGTCCCGCCGGGGCAATTCAGTGCGCATCCCGGGTGGGAGAGAATGGCCGCATGGAGATGCCGAGGAACGAAAGGTCGCCGGAGAACCCCCAGCGGATCCTGGTCGTGGGCCAGGACGGCATGGCGCTCAGCGGCGGCGGTGGAGACGAGGACTCCCACGAGACCCCGGTGACGGACCAGGTCGAGCAGCCGGCCAAGGTCATGCGGATCGGCAGCATGATCAAGCAGCTGCTGGAGGAGGTGCGGGCGGCGCCTCTGGACGAGGCCAGCCGGGTCCGGCTCAAGGAGATCCACGCCAGCTCGGTGAAGGAGCTGGAGGACGGTCTGGCGCCGGAGCTCGTCGAGGAACTGGAGCGGCTCTCCCTGCCGTTCACGGACGACGCGACCCCGTCCGACGCGGAACTGCGCATCGCGCAGGCCCAGTTGGTGGGCTGGCTGGAAGGCCTGTTCCACGGGATCCAGACGACCCTGTTCGCTCAGCAGATGGCCGCGCGGGCGCAGTTGGAGCAGATGCGCCGCGCCCTGCCGCCGGGCCTCACCCACGAGGGTCACGACGACCCCCGCGCGGGCGGCCGTCAGGGCGGACCGTACCTGTAGAGCCGTACGACCGGAGAAGAGCCGTACGTACGACCGGAAAAGGGCCCGGCATCGCGCCGGGCCCTCCCTCATGCGCGGGTCAGGACGACGGAGGGTTGCCCGTCGAGACGTACAGCTGGATCTCGATCTTCCCGGTCGGGTCGACGTCCGTGCCCGCGGCCGGGAACTGGCTCATGACCGTGCCGTCGCCGTAGGTGTTCTCGTCCTGCTTCACGATCTTCTTCTGCCAGCCCGCGGCCTTCAGGCACTCCTGGACCGACTTGATGTTCTTGAACTGGAAGTCCGGGATCTTGATCTTGTCGGGGTCGTTGTACGACTCCTCGGGCTCCGTGCACTCGGTCGTCTCGATCGTCCGGGAGGTGTCCGGACCCCGGTACCCCGGCTTCTTCGTCGCCGTCTCCGTGGCCGTGGGTGTCGCGTCGCCGCCCTTGCCCTGCTCCTCCTTGCCGCCGCTGTTCAGCGTCAGCGCGGCGATCAGACCGCCGACGGCGAGCACCGCGACGACGGCGGAGCCGAGGATGACGGGCTTGTTGTTCTTGCCGCCGCCCGAGCCCGGGGAGGGCGCGGGGGCCTGCGGGGTGATGTTGTACGGCGGCGGCGTGGACGGCGTCTGCTGCGCGCCGTACGGGGACGGCGTCGGGTAGCCGCCCTGCTGCGGATAGCCGTACGACGGCTGGGGCGCCGGCGTCGGCGTGCCGTACGGGTTCTGGGCCGGGGCCGGCTGGTACGGCGTCTGGACGCCGCTCGCGGGCGCCGGGGTGCTCTGGTCGACCGGCGGGAACACCGCGGAGCCGACGCCCGCGCCGCTCTGCGTCGGGGTGCCCGGCACGATGCTCGGCGGGGCGGCCTGGAAGGAGGCCGCGACCCGCAGGCACTCGTCCCGCATGGACACGGCCGTCGGGAAGCGCTCGTTCGGGTTCTTCTTCAGCGCGCGGGCGACGAGCGCGTCCAGGGCCGGCGGAAGCGAACGGTTGATCGAGGAGGGCGCGACCGGCTCCTCCTGCACATGCGCGTAGGCGATCGCCAGCGGCGAGTCCGCGTCGAACGGCAGCCGCCCGGTGACCAGTTGGAACAGCATGATGCCGACCGAGTACAGATCGGAGCGGGCGTCCACGCCGCGGCCCAGCGCCTGCTCCGGGGAGAGGTACTGCGGGGTGCCGACGACCATGCCGGTCTGCGTCATCGAGGTCACACCGGACTGCATGGCGCGCGCGATGCCGAAGTCCATCACCTTGATGACGTTCCGCTTCGTCACCATGACGTTGCCCGGCTTGATGTCCCGGTGGACCAGCCCCATCTCGTGGCTGATCTCCAGGGCCGCCAGCACGTCCGCGGTGACCTTGAGGGCCTTGTCGGCGGGCATCGCGCCGAACTGGCGGATGTCCTCCTCCAGGACCGAGCCCAGCGGGCGGCCCTCGACGTACTCCATGACGATGTACGGCGTGGTCATCCCGTCCACGTCGTCCTCGCCGGTGTCGAAGACCGAGACGATGTTGGTGTGCGTGAGCTTCGCCACCGCCTGCGCCTCGCGGCGGAACCGCTCGCGGAAGGCCTGTTCGCGGCCCAGTTCGGTGTGCAGCGTCTTGATGGCGACCTGGCGGTCGAGCACGCTGTCGTACGCGAGGTGGACGGAGGCCATGCCGCCCTGACCGAGCAGATCACGCAGCTGATAGCGGCCACCGGCGAGCGATCGCCCCGCGTACCGGTCCTGTGCGCCGTCCTGGCTCATCTCTCTGCGTCCCCCATAGGCACCGGCGACAGCGGCACTGTTGTCGTGGAAGTGCTGGTGTGCTGTTGGTCGAATGCTGTTGATCGAAAGTGCTATTCCCGGCCAAGTCTGCCCCAGGGCACTGACACGTCAAGCTCGGTGCCCGTTCCGTGACCGTACGCGAAAGAAGCGTCGCGGAAGCGTTACAGCGGCCGTACGGCCGGTACACAGGATTTGCACGACCGCGCGGGCGCACGGTTTCATGGCCGGTCCGTCTCGTGCCGGTCGCGGCGCCCGTCCCGGACCGGCGGCTTGCGCGGAGGCTGTAGCGTGGCCGACGGAGACCGTAACAACACCGCGCGCACCGCGGGCAGAAACGACGGCGAGGACTGATGGCACAGCAGCAGCGCGCTCAGGGCCCGTCCGACCCCGAGGCGACTGGCGGCGGGATGTCAGATGCGCCGGAATTGTGGGGTAATGGCGGACTGGTGGGGGACGGCCGATATCGGCTGACCCACAGACTCGGCCGGGGCGGCATGGCCGAGGTGTTCGCGGCCGAGGATGTGCGGCTCGGTCGTACCGTGGCGGTCAAGCTGCTGCGCGCCGACCTCGCCGAGGACCCGGTCTCCAAGGCCCGTTTCACCCGCGAGGCCCAGTCCGTGGCCGGCCTCAACCACCACGCGATCGTCGCCGTGTACGACTCCGGCGAGGACTTGGTGGGCGGTCAGTCGGTGCCGTACATCGTGATGGAGCTGGTCGAGGGCCGCACCATCCGCGATCTGCTGCACAACGCCGAGGCGCCCGGCCCCGAGCAGGCGCTGATCATCGTCTCCGGCGTCCTGGAGGCGCTGGCCTATTCGCACCAGCACGACATCGTGCACCGCGACATCAAGCCCGCCAACGTCATCATCACCCACAACGGCGCTGTGAAGGTGATGGACTTCGGCATCGCGCGGGCCATGCACGGGGCGTCGACAACGATGACGCAGACCGGCATGGTCATGGGCACCCCGCAGTACCTCTCCCCGGAGCAGGCGCTCGGCAAGGCCGTGGACCACCGCTCCGACCTGTACGCGACCGGCTGTCTGCTCTACGAACTCCTCGCGCTGCGCCCGCCGTTCGTCGGCGAGACCCCGCTGTCGGTGGTCTACCAGCACGTCCAGGACATCCCGACGCCGCCGTCCGAGGTCTCCGACGGCGCCCCGCCGGAGCTGGACGGCCTCGTCATGCGCTCGCTCGCCAAGGACCCCGACGACCGCTTCCAGACCGCCGAGGAGATGCGCGGTCTAGTTCAGTACGCCCTGCAGATGCTGTACGACCAGGGCGGCCACACCGGCACCTGGAACACCGGACCGGTCGCGACGCACGACGGACGGCACACCCCCGCGGCGGGCATGGCGGGCACGGCCGTGCTGCCGCACCCCGTGGACGCCTCCGGCACCACCCAGATCCCGCAGCAGATCCTGCCGAACTACGGCGGCGGCCGGGACGACGGCGGCTTCGAGGGACACGGCAACAAGGGCAGCGGGCGCGGCAAGCTGTGGGTCCTGGCCGTCTTCGCGGTGATCGCCATCGCGGCCGGCGTCGCGCTGGCCCTCAACAGCGACAAGACGAAGGACCCGGGCCCGGACACCACCCCGAAGCCGACGGCCACCAAGAGCACCGACGACGAGCCGGCCAGCGAGACGCCGAGCGACCAGGCGACGGAGGAGTCCCCGGACACCTCCACGGGCGACAACTCGGGCAGCGGAGGCGGCTGGGGCGGCTGGAGCCCGACGCCGACCCCGTCGTACACCCCGTCCCCGTCCTTCACCGACGACCCGACGGACCAGCCGACGGACACCCCGTCGACCGGCACCGGCGGCACGGACACGGGCGGCACCGAGGACGGTGGCACCGAGAACGGCGGTACCGAGAACGGCGGTACGGACACCGGCGGCACCGACGCGGGCACCATCAGCGGCGCCGACGGGGGCAGCGGCCTCTGAGCCGGAGCCGCCCCCGCGCGGACGTCACTCCACGAAGGCCGCGCCCGGACGTCACTCCACGAACGCCCCGCACACCGCGTCGTACTCCCGCGTCCACCACACCGCCAGCGCCGAGGCGGCCGGGAACTGGGGGTCCGCGCGGGTGTCGCCGCGTTCGTAGTGCCAGCGCAGCATCCAGAAGTCGTTGAGGCGTTCCCACCACACCCGGTGCACGGCCGCCGACAGCTCCGAGGGCGTGGCCTGGGCGGCGCGCCGGTACGCGCGCGCGTAGGCCCGCACCTTCGGCAGATCCAGGGTGCCCGCGGGCTCGACGAAGAAGATGGCGGCGGCGCGTACGGCCTCCTCCGCGCGGGGCTGTACGCCGAGCCGGTCCCAGTCGACGATCGCGGCCGGGGCGTCCCCCCGGTAGAGCACGTTGAACGGGTGGAAGTCCCCGTGCACCCAGCCGACCGAGCCCCCGGGCGGCGGCCGCCGGTCCGCGTGCCGCTCCAGCAGCGCGCGCCGCTCCAGGAGGCGGTGCCGGGCCAGCTCGTCGAAGGAGTCGGCGGGCCGGTGCCGGTGTACGCGCGCGAGGAGGTCGTCGATGAGGTCGAACGTGTCGGCCGGGTCGGCGCTCTCCACGGGGTGGGGGTGCTTGGCCGGGGGTGTGCGCCCCTTGGGCGGCATCACGCGCTCCAGGGTCGCGTGGACGGCGCCGAGCAGCGCCCCGAGCCGGGCGCACTGGCCGGTGGTGAGCTGGCCGCCGTGCCGGTGCCGGCCGTCGATCCACGGGTGCAGGGCGTACGCGTGCCCGCCGACGACCGCGACCGTGCGCCCGTCACGTCCGGCCAGCGGCGGGCAGACGGGCACGCCCAGGTCGGCCAGGCGCTGGGTGGCGCGGTGCCGGCGCTCGATGGCCGCGGGATCGGCGGTGTCGGGGTCGAAGTGGTGCTTGAGGAAGTAGCGGCCGCGCGTGGTGCACAGCCGGTAGCCGCGGTTCAGCAGCCCCTGGTCGACCGGGACACAGGTGAGGGCGGAGCCCGCGCCGTACTGACGGAGCAGAGCGCTCAGCGGGGGCGCATGGGGCACGGGGGGTGGTACACAGGGGCGCAGCGGCACGCGCCAGATGCTAGGGCACCGGAAGGGGCCGGTGAGCTGGGCGTTGTCACAGGAAGTCGCCGGCGATCGCTTTCGGTCACAGGCTGCCTTTTTGATAAAGCCCGCCGTCAAACCACTCGGTTCAGTGTTTTTCGGCCTGCATCCGGGCCACGTAAGCCGCCGCCTGGGAACGCCGTTGCATACCGAGTTTCGCCAGCAGACTCGAGACGTAATTCTTGATTGTCTTCTCGGCGAGATGCAGCCGCTCGCCGATCTGCCGGTTGGTCAGCCCCTCACCGATCAGGTCGAGAATCCGGCGCTCCTGATCGGTCAGATGGGCGAACTTGTCGTCGCTCTTTCCGTCGCCCCCGTCCCGCAGCCGCTCCAGCACGCGCGCGGTGGCCACCGGGTCCAGCAGCGACTTGCCCGCGGCCACGTCCCGCACGGCCGTCAGCAGCTCGCTGCCCCGGATGGCCTTCAGGACATACCCCGAGGCGCCCGCCATGATCGCGTCGAACAGGGCCTCGTCGTCGGCGAAGGAGGTCAGCATCAGGCACCTCACGTCCCCGTCGGCCGAGCGCACCTCACGGCACACCTCGACCCCGCTGCCGTCCGGCAGCCGCACGTCCAGCACCGCCACATCGGGCCCGGTGGCCGGAATTCGCACCAGCGCGTCGGCCGCCGTACCGGCCTCGCCGACCACCTCGATGTCCCCCTCGCCGGACAGCAGTTCGGACACACCGCGGCGGACGACCTCGTGATCGTCGAGGAGAAATACTCTGATTTTTCCGTCTTCGCGCACGCGATCAGTGTCACACAGAACTCTTCCCGTGACCTGGGTGGCCGGGATAACGTGCCCGTGTTCCGGCCCCCTGCAACGCTGTGACCAGGGTTCCTTCCCGGCTTTTCGATTTACTTGGATTTCCAAGCAAAATCGCAGGTCAGGAGGGGTTTCACAGAAATGTGGAGCACTGGGTAACGTGATGGTTGCAGGGCGCTCGCCGGGGCACCTGTCACGCCTGTTCCCGGCCGAGTGGCACCCACCCCGTGCCCGGTGGTCGAAACAGGTGAGCCGCACTGGCCTACCGGCAACCCCGGGGGCCGGACCGACGGAGGAGCACACGTGACCGTGGAGAGCACTGCCGCGCGCACACCGCGACGCAGCGCCAGTACGAAGAGCACGGCCGGCAAGCGCACGACCGCCAAGAAGGGCACCGGCGCCGACAAGGGCACCGACCCCCAGCTCGTGCAGTTGCTGACGCCCGAAGGCAAGCGCGTCAAGAACGCCGAGTACGACCAGTACGTCGCCGCCATCACCCCCGAGGAGCTGCGCGGTCTGTACCGCGACATGGTGCTCACCCGCCGCTTCGACGCCGAGGCGACCTCGCTGCAGCGTCAGGGCGAGCTGGGCCTGTGGGCCTCGCTGCTCGGCCAGGAGGCCGCCCAGATCGGCTCCGGCCGGGCCCTGCGCGACGACGACTACGTCTTCCCGACCTACCGCGAGCACGGCGTCGCCTGGTGCCGCGGGGTCGACCCGACCAACCTGCTCGGCATGTTCCGCGGCGTGAACAACGGCGGCTGGGACCCCAACGGCAACAACTTCCACCTGTACACGATCGTCATCGGCTCCCAGACGCTGCAGGCCACCGGCTACGCGATGGGCGTGGCCAAGGACGGCGCGGACAGCGCGGTCATCGCCTACTTCGGCGACGGCGCCTCCAGCCAGGGCGACGTGGCCGAGTCCTTCACCTTCTCCGCGGTCTACAACGCCCCCGTGGTGTTCTTCTGCCAGAACAACCAGTGGGCGATCTCCGAGCCCACCGAGAAGCAGACCCGCGTCCCGCTCTACCAGCGCGCCCAGGGCTTCGGCTTCCCCGGCGTCCGGGTCGACGGCAACGACGTGCTGGCCTGCCTGGCCGTGACCAAGTGGGCCCTGGAGCGGGCCCGCGGCGGCGAGGGCCCCACCCTCGTCGAGGCGTACACCTACCGGATGGGCGCCCACACCACCTCCGACGACCCCACCCGCTACCGGGGGGACGAGGAGCGCCTGGCCTGGGAGGCGAAGGACCCGATCCTGCGCCTTCGCCGCTATCTGGAGTCCTCAAACCACGCGGACGAGGGATTCTTCGCGGAACTCGACGCCGAGAGCGAGGCGTTGGGCAAACGAGTGCGCGAGGCGGTCCGCGCCATGCCGGACCCGGACCACTTCGCCATCTTCGAGAACGTGTACGCGGACGGGCATGCGCTCGTCGACGAGGAGCGCGCCCAGTTCGCCGCCTACCAGGCGTCGTTCGCGGACGTAGAGGGGGGTCACTGACATGGCGGAGAAGATGGCTCTCGCCAAGGCGATCAACGAGTCGCTGCGCCGCGCCCTGGACGCGGACCCCAAGGTCCTCATCATGGGCGAGGACGTCGGCAAGCTCGGCGGCGTCTTCCGGGTGACCGACGGCCTCCAGAAGGACTTCGGCGAGAGCCGCGTCATCGACACCCCCCTCGCCGAGTCGGGCATCGTCGGCACCGCGATCGGCCTGGCGCTGCGCGGCTACCGCCCGGTGGTGGAGATCCAGTTCGACGGCTTCGTCTTCCCGGCGTACGACCAGATCGTCACGCAGCTGGCGAAGATGCACGCCCGCTCGCTGGGCAAGGTCAAGCTGCCCGTCGTCGTGCGCATCCCCTACGGCGGCGGCATCGGCGCGGTCGAGCACCACTCGGAGTCGCCGGAGGCGCTCTTCGCGCACGTGGCCGGTCTGAAGATCGTCAGCCCGTCCAACGCCTCGGACGCGTACTGGATGATGCAGCAGGCCATCCAGAGCGACGACCCGGTGATCTTCTTCGAGCCGAAGCGGCGGTACTGGGACAAGGGCGAGGTCAACACTGAGGCCATCCCGGGCCCGCTGCACAGCGCCCGCGTGGTCCGCGAGGGCACCGACCTGACCCTGGCCGCCTACGGCCCGATGGTGAAGACCTGCCTGGAGGTGGCCGCCGCGGCCGCCGAGGAGGGCAAGTCCCTCGAGGTCCTGGACCTGCGCTCGGTCTCCCCGATCGACTTCGACGCCATCCAGGCCTCCGTGGAGCGGACCCGCCGTCTGGTCGTCGTCCACGAGGCACCGGTGTTCTTCGGCTCCGGCGCGGAGATCGCCGCCCGGATCACCGAGCGGTGCTTCTACCACCTGGAGGCTCCGGTGCTCCGGGTGGGCGGCTACCACGCCCCGTATCCGCCGGCGCGCCTGGAGGAGGAGTACCTGCCGGGCCTGGACCGGGTGCTCGACGCCGTCGACCGTGCCCTGGCGTACTGAGGAGAGGGTCGTGACGACGATGACGGAAGCGTCCGTACGCGAGTTCAAGATGCCGGACGTGGGCGAGGGGCTCACCGAGGCGGAGATCCTCAAGTGGTACGTCCAGCCCGGTGACACGGTCACCGACGGCCAGGTGGTGTGCGAGGTGGAGACGGCGAAGGCCGCCGTCGAACTGCCCATCCCGTACGACGGTGTGGTCCGCGCACTGCACTTCCCCGAGGGCGCCACGGTCGACGTGGGCACGTCGATCATCGCGGTCGAGGTGGCGGGCGCCGCCCCGGCCGCCGCGGAGCCCCAGCCGGCCGCCGCACCCCAGGCGCAGGCCCCCGAGGCCGAGGAGCCGCAGCCGGAGGGGCGCCAGCCGGTGCTGGTCGGTTACGGCGTGGCCGCCACATCGACCAAGCGCCGCCCCCGCAAGGGCCCCGAGATCACGGTCCCGCCGGCGGCGACGGCGATCCAGTCGGAGCTGAACGGGCACGGCAGGGCGCCGGTGGCGGAGAAGCCGCGCCCCCTGGCCAAGCCCCCGGTGCGCAAGCTCGCCAAGGACCTCGGCGTCGACCTGGCGACGGTCACCCCGACCGGCCCGGACGGCATCATCACGCGCGAGGACGTCCATGCGGCGGCGGCCCCGCCGCAGGCCCCCGAGCAGCCCCCGGCCGTCGCACCGGCCCAGCCTGCCGCCCCGGCCGTCCCCGCCCCGGCCGTCACCTACGACGCGGCGCGCGAGACCCGTATCCCGGTCAAGGGCGTCCGCAAGGCGACGGCGGCGGCGATGGTGGGCTCGGCGTTCACCGCGCCGCACGTCACGGAGTTCGTGACGGTCGACGTGACGCGCACCATGAAGCTGGTCGAGGAGCTGAAGCAGGACAAGGAGTTCACCGGCCTCCGCGTGAACCCGCTGCTGCTGATCGCCAAGGCCCTGCTGGTCGCGGTCAAGCGCAACCCGGACATCAACGCGTCCTGGGACGAGGCGGCACAGGAGATCGTGGTCAAGCACTACGTCAACCTGGGCATCGCGGCGGCCACCCCGCGCGGTCTGATCGTGCCGAACATCAAGGACGCCCACGCCAAGACCCTGCCGCAACTGGCGGAGTCCCTGGGCGAACTGGTGAGCACGGCCCGCGAGGGCAAGACGTCCCCCGCGGCCATGCAGGGCGGCACCATCACCATCACCAACGTCGGCGTCTTCGGCGTCGACACCGGCACGCCGATCCTCAACCCCGGCGAGTCCGCGATCCTCGCGGTCGGCGCGATCAAGCTCCAGCCGTGGGTCCACAAGGGCAAGGTCAAGCCCCGTCAGGTCACCACTCTGGCGCTCTCCTTCGACCACCGCCTGGTCGACGGCGAACTGGGCTCGAAGGTCCTGGCCGACGTGGCCGCGATCCTGGAGCAGCCCAAGCGGCTGATCACCTGGGCGTGACAGCGAGGGTGTGACAGCGAGAGGGTGACAGCGAGGGCCCGCCGCGGATGCGCGGCGGGCCCTGTGCCGTGTCGTGGGGTGGCGGCGGTGCGTCAGTCGCGCTGCGCGCCCTGCGGCAGCGTGCGCAGCTGCATCGTGCTCGCCGAGCTGGAGCCGAAGGCGTAGTCCATCAGCTTGGCGGCGTCGGTGAAGCGGTTCGTGTCGTTGAGGAGCACACCGACGACCGTCTTGCCGTCGCGGGTGCCCGCGAAGACGAGGCAGGGGCCGGCCGGCGTGTTGGTGCCGGTCTTCACACCGATCGCGCCGCTGTAGGAGCCCAGCAGCTTGTTGGTGTTGTACCAGGTGTAGGTGCGGGTGCCGCCGGTGCTCGTCGGCGCGTACTGCACGGTCTTCTGCTTCTTCACGATGCCGGCGAACGTCGAGTACTTCATCGCGCTGCGGGTGAGCTTCGCGAGGTCGCGCGGCGTCGTGTAGTTCGTGTTCTGCGTCGAGTTGCCGTCGAACGAGTCGAAGTGCGTGTTCGTCAGGCCGAGGTCCTTGGCCTTGGTGTTCATCTTGCTGATGAACGACTTGGTGCGCGCCGAGACCGTCGTGCCGGTGCCGAAGGTGTCCGCGAGGGCCATCGCGGCGTCACAGCCGGACGGCAGCATCAGCGCGTGCAGCAGCTGGCGGACGGTGACCTTGTCGCCGGTCTTGAGGTCGGCGGTGCTCGCGCCCTTGGCGGCCACGTAGTCCCGGTAGGCCTGCTTGATGGTGACCTTGCGGTCGAGGTTCAAGTTCGGCGTGCTCAGCACCACACGGGCGGTCATGATCTTGGTGGTGCTGGCCATGGGCCGCTTGGTGTCGGCGGACTTGCTGTAGAGCGTGGACCCCGTCGCGCTGTTGAGCATGAACGCGCCCTTGGCGCTGACCGTGGGCGCGGTGGCGGCCTGCGCGGGGGCCGCGGTGAGGGCTCCGGTGGTGAACACGACGCCGGCGGTGAAGGTCACGGCGGCGGCCCGGCGGAAACGGATGCCCTGGATGGCGGTTGTCAACTGATGTACCCCGAATACGTCGAATTCCCCTGGTATGCGGCCGCGTTGATGGGCTGAAGACAGAAGAGGCCGCGTGTGTGTGACACGTGAGGGGCGTGAAGGGTTGTGCTCTCGCCCGGGGAGATCGGGGAACTTCTCGGGGCGTCCGCATGCTGGACGGGCCCACTTATGCGTACGTGTTGTATCTATCCTGTCGGCATGACCCTGGCCGCCGTGAAGCAACCGCCCGCCGCCGACCGCGTCTACACCCACGTCAAACAAGGCGTCCTGGACCGCCGTTACGAAGGCGGGACCCTCCTCACCGAGGGCGAGCTGGCCGAGGCCGTCGGGGTCTCCCGCACACCGGTGCGCGAGGCGCTGCTGCGGCTGGAGGTCGAGGGGCTGATCAAGCTCTACCCGAAGAAGGGCGCCCTGGTGCTGCCGGTCTCCGCGCAGGAGATCGCCGACGTCGTCGAGACCCGCCTGCTGGTCGAGGAACACGCCGCCCGCAAGGCCGTCCCCGCGCCGCCCGGCCTCATCGCCCGCCTGGAGCAGCTGCTCGCCCAGCAGAAGGAGCAGGCCGCTGCCGGGGACCTGGCCGCCGTCGCGGTCACCGACCGCTGCTTCCACGCCGAGATCGTCCGCAGCGGCGGCAACGACATCCTCTCCCGCCTCTACGACCAGCTCCGCGACCGCCAGCTGCGGATGGGTGTCGCCGTGATGCACTCCCACCCCGACCGCATCGCCAAGAACCTCGACGAGCACGAGGAGATCCTGGACGCGCTGCGCTCCGGCGACGCCGAGGCCGCGGTCGCCGTCGTTCACCGGCACGTCGGCTGGTTCTCACACCTCGCGCGGGGTGAGGTCCGATGAGCTCGTCGTCGATATCCCTGCCCGGCGATCCGCCGGGCGGCCGACGCGCGGTCGCCGTGTGGTCGATCGGCGTCGCCGTCTACTTCGTCGCCGTCATCTTCCGTACGTCGCTGGGCGTGGCCGGCCTGGACGCCGCCGACCGCTTCGACGTGGGCGCCTCCGCCCTGTCCACCTTCTCCATCCTCCAGCTGCTGGTCTACGCCGGGATGCAGATCCCCGTCGGCCTGCTGGTCGACCGGCTCGGCACCAAGAAGGTGCTGGCCATCGGCGTCGTGCTGTTCACGGCCGGACAGCTCGGCTTCGCGTTCTCCCCGTCGTACGGCATGGCGCTCGCCTCACGGGCGCTGCTGGGCTGCGGCGACGCGATGACGTTCATCAGCGTGCTGCGGCTCGGCAGCCGCTGGTTCCCGGCCCGGCGCGGACCGCTGATCGCACAGCTCGCCGGGCTCGTCGGCATGGCGGGCAACCTGATCTCCACGCTGCTCCTCGCCCGGCTGCTGCACGGCATCGGCTGGACGGCGGCGTTCGCGGGCAGCGCGCTCGCCGGGGTCGTGGTCCTCGTCCTGCTGCTGCTCTTCCTGAATGACCACCCCGAGGGCCACGAACCGGAGCCGGTCCCGCACCAGGGGGCGGCTTACGTCCGCCGGCAGATCGCCGCGTCCTGGCGGGAGCCGGGGACCCGGCTGGGCCTGTGGGTGCATTTCACCACGCAGTTCCCGGCGATGGTGTTCCTGCTGCTGTGGGGCCTGCCGTTCCTGGTCGAGGCACAGGGCCTGTCCCGCGCCACGGCCGGTGAACTGCTCACCCTGGTCGTCCTGTCCAACATGGCGATCGGCCTGGTCTACGGCCAGATCGTCGCCCGGCATCACGGGGCGCGGCTGCCGCTCGCGCTCGGCACGGTCGGGGCGACGGCGGTGCTGTGGGCGACGACCCTGGCCTGGCCGGCGGAGCGCGCGCCGATGTGGCTGCTGGTGGTGCTGTGCGCGGTGCTCGGCGCGTGCGGGCCCGCGTCCATGATCGGCTTCGACTTCGCCCGGCCGGCGAATCCGCCGGAGCGTCAGGGGACGGCGTCCGGCATCACCAACATGGGGGGTTTCGTCGCCTCGATGACGACGCTGTTCGCGGTCGGTGTGCTGCTGGACGCCACTGGGGACGACTACACCGTCGCCTTCTCCGTGGTGTTCGTGCTCCAGGCGCTCGGGGTCAGCCAGATTCTGCGGTTGCGGAAGCGGGCGGCGCGTCGGGAGCGGGAGCGGCTTGTTGCCAGCCGGGTGGAGACGGTGCACGTGCCTGCGTGAGTGCCGGAGCTGCGGTGGCCGGGGGTGGGTCCGCAGCCCGGCGGTACGGGGTGCCGCTGCGCCCACCCGTGCCGCCCCAGCGGCACGACTGCCCGCAGCTACGTGATTACGGCGTCACCGTGAAGTGGCGCAGGATTGCTGTCGTCAGGTCCGGGTCGCCCTCCAGCTTGACCCGGTCGGCGACGGCCTCCGGGGTCACCCGGCCGCAGGCCAGGCGGACGTACGTCTCCCAGTCCAGGGTGAGCGTCGCGGCCGGGCCCAGCGCGGGGGCCGTCTCCACGGTGCCGCGGCCCTGGATGTCGACGCGGACTGTGCGCAGGAACTCAACGGGCCCGTGGACGTCGAAGACGATCGCCGAGCTGCGCGGCGCGTCGGCGCGCTCGGCGACCACGTGCGGCAGGGCGTCGAGCAGCACGTCCCGGGCGACCTGCGCGCCCGGCGAGTCCAGGTTGCCGGGGCGGCCGAGGGCGGTGCGCAGATCCTGCTCGTGCACCCACACGTCGAACGCGTGCCGGCGCATCGACTCCTCCAGCGTCAGCTCCGCGCCCAGCGGGCCGCGCACCTTCGTACCGGGATCGCGGGACTCGTTGCGCAGCTGCCGGTTGCGGCGGATGACCGTGTACTCCAGCTCGGCGGTCATCTCCGGCGCCGTGTGGTGGCGGCGGACGTCGACCTGCATCTCCATGTACCGCTGGTGGTCGTTGGTGACGTGGAACAGGTCGCGCGGGAGGGTGTGGATGGGGCGCGGGTCGCCCAGCATCTCGCAGTCCAGGCCGATGACATGCGACACGATGTCGCGCACCGACCAGCCCGGGCAGGGGGTGCGCCGGTTCCACTCCGCCTCCACAAGCGGCTGCACCAGCTCGGATATCGCTTCGATGGAGTGGGTCCAGGCGTCGGCGTAGGGCTGGAGGGTGGGATGGAGACTCACGGGAACGGGACCCCTCGGCGGTCGGTACACGGGCAGGTGGTGGCGGCGTTGCCAGTGGGAGGTGGCGGCTGTCGGCGGGTGTCTTGAACGCTAAGTTACGCTGCTGGAAGGCACCCCGGCAGGCCTTTCGTGTGACGATCGTAGGCCTGAGTGGACGCCGGTGTGGAAGCCGACGTGGACGCCCTTGTGGACGGCTCGATTGCCAGGACGGTGGTACTGTGCGCGCCTCTCTCATCCAGATCGCCGTAGACGAGGGCGAATCGGTCGAAGCACGTCGGCGCCGGGTCGCCTCTCTCGTACGCGAGCAGGCGGACGCCGACCTCGTCGTCCTGCCGGAGCTGTGGACCACCGGGGCCTTCGCCTACGAGGACTTCGGCCGCGAGGCCGAGCCGCTGGACGGTCCGACGTACGAGGCGATGGCCAAGGCGGCGAGCGACGCGGGCGTCTGGCTGCACGCCGGCTCCATCCCCGAGCGGGACCCGGACGGCCCCCTCTACAACACCTCTCTCGTCTTCTCCCCCTCCGGTGAACTGGCCGCCGCCTACCGCAAGATCCATCGCTTCGGCTTCGACAAGGGCGAGGCCGTGCTGATGGGCGCGGGACGCGACCTGGTGACGGTCCGTCTGCCCGAGACGACGATCGGCGTTGCCACCTGCTACGACCTCCGTTTCCCCGAACTCTTCCGCGGCCTCGTGGATGCCGGCGCCGAGGTCCTGGTGATCCCGGCGGGCTGGCCGGAACGCCGCCGCTCCCACTGGACGCTGCTCGCCCGGGCGCGAGCGGTGGAGAACCAGGCCTTCGTCCTCGCCTGCGGAACGGCCGGGACGCACGCCGGAGTTCCCCAGGCCGGTCACTCGATCGTGGTCGATCCCTGGGGTGAGGTGCTGGGCGAGGCGGGCCCCGACGAGCAGGTGCTCTCGGTGGAGTTCGACCCCGGCAAGGTGGCGGTGACCCGGGACCTGTTCCCGGCGCTGAAGGACCGGGTGCTGGGGCTGGAGCCACCGCGCCGCTGAAGCTCCGCGGACAAGGCGCTTCCACCGGGCCCTCCTAGCCCCTCAGTCCTCCTCCCCCTCCCGCTCCGCCAGGTGGATCACACACACCGCCACCGCGATCAGCAGCGCCGGATCCGCGTCGTCGCGGACGACGTCGACGCCGTAGGTGTCGCGCAGGTGCAGCCAGCGGCGCGAGATGACGGCGAGCAGCTCACCGTCGTACTCGACGGCGAACTCGCGGTCGAGGATCTTGCCGCTGACGTCCAGCTCCGTGCCGTCGACCAGCGTCACGCGGTAGTGGTTGCGCAGGAGCGACAGCCGCTTGCGGCGGATGCTCGCCAGGGCCTCGCCGTCCCGCTCGATCAGCATCGTGTCGCGCAGGGCGAACATCTTCTCCCGGATGTCGATCAGGACCCGGCCCTCCGGGTCCTTCAGCTCGAAGGTCTGCCGGAGCCGCATGGCCTTGCCGTCGACGAGGAACGCCTTGTCGCCGTGCTCGTCCTCGATCCAGTAGTCGTCGCCGAAGCCCAGCAGCCGGTCGCGTACGAGATATCTCATGACACCAGCGCTTCCCCGGCGGCCGTCCCGAAACGCCGGCGATAGGCCGAGGGGCTGAGCCCGGTCTCCCGGCGCAGCCGCGCCCGCAGGTTGGCGGCGGTGCCGAGACCGCTCCGCGCGGCCACCACGTCCAGCCGTTCCTCACCCCGCTCGATCAGCCGGCAGGCCAGCGCCACCCGCTCCCCGGTGAGCCAGGCGAGCGGCGTCGTGCCGAGCTGGGCGCGGAACCGCCGGTGCAGGGTCGCCGGGGACACCGCCGCGCGGGCGGCGAGATCGGCCACCGTCAGCGGCTCGGCCAGCCGTTCCTGGGCCCATGCCAGCAGCGGGCCCAGCGACTCGTCGCGTACGTCCGGCACCGGCCGCTCCACGAACTGCCGCTGCCCGCCGTCCCGGTGGGCGGCGAACACCAGCCGCCGGGACACGGCGTTGGCGATCTCGGCGCCGTGGTCCCGTCGGACGAGGTGCAGCCCCAGGTCGAGCGCGGCCGCGCTGCCGGCGGCGGTCAGGACGTCACCTTCGTCGACGAACAACACGTCGGGCTCCAGCAGGACCTTGGGGTGCAGGTCGCGGAAGGCGTCCGCCCACATCCAGTGGGTGGTGGCCCGCCGCCCGTCCAGCAGCCCGGCCTCGGCGAGCGCGAAACTGCCGGTGCAGAAGCTGATGACGCGGGCGCCCCGCGCGTGCGTGCGGCGGATGGCGTCCAGGACGGGGGCCACGCGCGGGACGACGTTGTCCGGCCGGCCGGGCACGACCAGGGTGTCGGCGTCGTCCACCGCGTCGAGCCCGGGGACACCCGTGAGACGGAAGAAGCCGTGGTTCATCCGTACCTCGGGCGTGGGCGTGCACAGGGTCACCTCGTACAACGGCCCGGGAAGCCCCAGCTCGGGCCGCGGCAGCCCGAACAGTTCGGTCGCGACGCCGACCTCGAACGGGTTCGTGCCCTCGTCGACGATCACGGCGACCCGGTGCGGGCGGGAGGCGCGCGAGGACAGCCGGGGGGAGGCGTGCGAGGACAGCCGAGGGAAGGCGTGCGAGGCGTGCGAGGATCCTTGCGACATGTGCGATTCCTAGCACTCGTGGCGGGACCGCGTCACCCCGCACGATGACCGCATGGAACCGAGCAAGGAACCCATCTCCCTCGCCGCCGCCCTCGCCTCCTTCACCGATCGGTGGAGCCCTCGTATCGTCACGGCCGTCAACGACTACGACGTCCGCGTCGCCAAGGTCGAGGGCGAGCACCTGTGGCACACCCACGACCACACCGACGAGTTCTTCCTCGTCCTCGACGGCGAACTCCACATCGGCCTGCGGGAACCGGACGGCGAGCGCACGGTCGTCCTGCCGAAGGGCTCGGTCTTCACCGTCCCGCGCGGCGTCGAACACAAGCCGTACGCCCCCGTCCCCACGGAGATCCTCCTCTTCGAACCCACGGGCACCCTCACGGTCGGCGACCGCCACGAGACGGTCCCTGACCATGTGGACGCCACGACGGGGCACGCGCTGGGGTGACGGTCAGTATCCGTCGCGGTAGCCGTCCCGCCGGTGATGGTGGTGGGGCTCCTCGTCGACGACCGGAGTCGTCGGTGGCACCACCACCCGCCGGCGGCGGGCGATGCTGCTGAACGTCGTCACGCCGATCAGCCCGACGATCATCAGGATGATCCCGACCAGATCGAGGTTGACGCCCTCCATGTTCCAGTCGGTCGCGAAAGTGAGGATGGCTCCCACGGCGATGAGGATGATGCACCCGCCGAGGCCCATGAGTTGTCGCCTCCTGTCCGGTCCGGTGGTTCCGGTGCTTCCGGTCGGTGACGGGTACCCAAGGGCCCGGCGCGCACGCCCCTTTGTCGCCGTGGGCGACGGCTCCTAGCCCTCCAGGAACGCGACCAGCGCGTTCGCCAGCAGATACGGGTCCTTCGCGCCGCACAGCTCGCGGGCGCTGTGCATGGAGAGGATGGCCACGCCGATGTCGACCGTCCGGATGCCGTGCCGGGCCGCGGTGATCGGGCCGATCGTGGTGCCGCACGGCATGGAGTTGTTGGAGACGAACGACTGGAAGGGCACGCCCGCCTTCTCGCAGGCGGCGGCGAACACCGCGCGGCCCGAACCGTCCGTGGCGTAGCGGTTGTTGACGTTGACCTTGAGGATCGGGCCGCCGTCGACGCGCGGGTGGTGCGTCGGGTCGTGCCGTTCCGCGTAGTTGGGGTGGACGGCGTGGCCGGTGTCCGACGACAGGCACACCGTGCCGGCGAAGGCGCGCGCCCGGTCCTCGTACGACCCGCCGCGCGCGAAGACGGAACGCTCCAGCACGCCGCCGAGCAGCGGGCCGTCGGCGCCGGTGTCCGACTGGGAGCCGTTCTCCTCGTGGTCGAAGGCGGCCAGCACCGGGATGTACGGCAGCTCGGCGGCGCCGGGCCCGGTCGCCACCGCGGCGAGCGCCGCCGCGCCCGCATGCACCGACAGCAGGTTGTCCATGCGCGGGCCGGCCACCAGCTCCTGGTCGCGGCCCAGGTACGCCGGTGCCTCCACGGAGTGGGTCATCAGGTCCCAGCCGGTCACCTCGCCCGCGGACAGCCCCGCGACCTCCTCCAGGAAGGAGATCAGATCGCCATCGCGGACGTCGTCGCCGAGGCCCCAGACGGGCTGCATGTGGCGCTGCTTGTCGAGCTTCAGGCCCTCGGCGGAGACCGAGCGGTCCAGGTGGATCGCCAGCTGGGGGACGCGCAGCAGCGGGCGGTCGACGTTGACCAGGCGGGTCGTGCCGTCCCGCAGGGTGAGCCGGCCGGCCAGGCCCAGGTCGCGGTCGAGCCAGGAGTTCATCAGCGGGCCGCCGTAGATCTCGACCGCGACCTGGCGCCAGCCGTGCGCGCCGGTGTCGGGCAGCGGCTTGACGCGCAGGTTGGGGGAGTCGGTGTGCGCGCCGACGATCCGGAACGGCGTGTGCGGCGCGGCGTTCTCGGGGACGTACCAGGCCACGATCGCGCCGCCGCGCAGCACGTACTTGCCGCCGTTCGTCCCGTCCCAGGCGTCCGTCTCCGCGACCTGCCGGAAGCCTGCCTTCTCCAGCCGCTCGGCGGTGTTCGCCACTGCGTGGTAGGGCGACGGGCTGGCCGCCAGGAAGGACATCAGGTCGTCGGTGTGGCCGCGGTCGAAGCGGGAGGGTTCGCTCATGCAGCCACGATAAGGGGCCGTGGCGGGAGGTCCCCAGGGTTGCCGGGGATGTCCCGTGGTGGGGAGGTGTGGGGTACGTGCGAGGACGTCGGCACACATGGCGGCGGCCCGCCCCTCCGGTGAGGAAGGGCGGGCCGCCGCCGCGTGGAACGGTCGGATCAGAACGCGGCCTCGTCCAGCTCCATCAGCTCCAGATCCACGGTCTCGGACACCTTGCGGGCCAGCGTGACGCCCGGCAGGACGTTGGCCGCGAAGAACTTCGCCGCCGCGATCTTGCCCTCGTAGAAGGCCTTGTCCTTGGCGGAGGCCGACTCCAGCTTCTCGGCGGCGATCGCGGCGCCCTTGAGGAGCAGGTAGCCGACGATGACGTCGCCGGAGGCCATGAGCAGGCGGGTGGTGTTCAGACCCACCTTGTAGATGTTCTTGACGTCCTGCTCGGTGGCCGCGAGGTCGGTCAGCATCAGGCCGACGATCGCCTCCAGCTCGACGGCGGCCTTGGCCAGGTGCTCACGGGCGCCGGCCAGCGCCTCGCCGCCCGTGCCGAGGGCGAGGAACTTCTTGATGTCCTCGGCGAGCGAGTTCAGCGCGGCGCCCTGGTTGCGGACGATCTTCCGGAAGAAGAAGTCCTGGCCCTGGATGGCCGTGGTGCCCTCGTAGAGGGTGTCGATCTTGGAGTCCCGGATGTACTGCTCGATCGGGTACTCCTGCAGGAAGCCGGAGCCGCCGAAGGTCTGCAGCGACTGGGCGAGCTGCTCGTAGCCCTTCTCGGAGCCGTAGCCCTTCACGATCGGCAGGAGCAGGTCGTTCAGCGCGTGCTCGGCGGAGGCGTCCTCGCCGGCGGCCTCCTTGACCTGGATCGCGTCCTGGATCGAGGCGGTGTAGAGGACGAGGGCGCGCATGCCCTCGGCGTACGCCTTCTGCGTGATCAGCGAGCGGCGGACGTCCGGGTGGTGCGTGATGGTGACCTTGGGCGCGGTCTTGTCCATGAAGTTCGCCAGGTCCGGACCCTGGACGCGCTCCTTGGCGTACTCGAGGGCGTTCAGGTAGCCCGTCGACAGGGTCGAGATCGCCTTCGTGCCGACCATCATGCGGGCGAACTCGATGATGCGGAACATCTGGCGGATGCCGTCGTGCTTGTCGCCGATCAGCCAGCCCTTGGCCGGGTGACGGTCGCCGAAGGTCATCTCGCAGGTGTTGGAGGCCTTCAGGCCCATCTTGTGCTCGACGTTGGTGGCGTAGACGCCGTTGCGCTCGCCCAGCTCGCCGGTCTCGAAGTCGAAGAGGTACTTCGGGACGAGGAAGAGGGACAGGCCCTTGGTGCCGGGACCGGCGCCCTCGGGACGGGCCAGCACGTAGTGGAGGATGTTCTCCGACATGTCGTGCTCACCGGACGTGATGAACCGCTTCACGCCCTCGATGTGCCAGGAGCCGTCCTCCTGCTGCACGGCCTTGGTGCGCCCGGCGCCGACGTCCGAACCCGCGTCGGGCTCGGTGAGGACCATCGTCGAGCCCCACTGCTTCTCGACGGCGATCTGGGCGATCTTCTTCTGGACCTCGTTGCCCTCGTCGTAGAGGATCCCGGCGAAGGCCGGGCCGGAGGAGTACATCCACACGGCCGGGTTCGCGCCGAGGATCAGCTCCGCGTACGCCCAGATCAGCGAGGGCGGGGCGGTGGTGCCGCCGATGGGCTCGGGCAGGCCGAGGCGCCAGTACTCGGAGTCCATGAAGGCCTGGTAGCTCTTCTTGAAGGACGCCGGGACCGGCGCGGTGTTCGTCTCCGGGTCGAAGACCGGCGGGTTGCGGTCGGCGTCCGTGAAGGACTCGGCCAGCTCGTTCTCGGCGAGCCGCGTCAGCTCCTCGAGGACGCTTTTCGCGGTGTCCGTGTCCATCTCCTCGAACGGGCCGGTGCCGTACAGCTTGTCGCGCCCGAGTACCTCGAAGAGGTTGAACTCGATGTCGCGGAGATTCGACTTGTAGTGCCCCATGGCGACGGCTCCGTAGAGAGATCGGCGAGGCACTGACTCCTCGCGCCTATTTCACGTACCAACAAGTAGCTACGATGATGCTACCCGCCAGTAATAAGACGCAACCCCGATCCGGCGATCTGTGACAGGTCACACCGCAACCGTGAGTGTCGCCGTGTAGCCCTGCTCGACGCTGCCCGTCATCGTGGCCAGCTGCCGCGCGTATCCGTCGCTGAAGATGCCGTCCGTCTCCGGGGAGAGGCTGCTCAGGTTGCGCACGCTGTCCTCGTAGCCGTCGGTGGCGTACACCGTCTCGCAGACGTCCTTCGGGAACGCGAGCTGCGAGGTGTTCGTGATCGAGGTGGCGGCCGTGGCGTCGGCGAGGCTGCCGTAGACCTCGAAGTGGATGTGCGGCCAGCGGCCGGCGTAGCAGCCGGGGAAGACGCTCGTGAAGGTGACCCGGCCCTGGTCGTCGGTCTCCTGGACGCCGCGCAGGTAGTTCTCGTCGGTGACGCCCTCGGAGTAGAGGGAGTAGTTGCCCTCCCGGTCGCAGTGCCAGAGGTAGACGGCGGCGCCCTTCTTCGGCGTGACGCACCCGGAGGCGGCGTCGACGACCGTCAGCGTGACCGTCAGGGGCACGCCCTCGGCGGTGCCGCCCGCGGAGTCGCCGAAGCTCTTGGTGATGTCGCCGCGGACGACACCGCTCTCCTTCAGGATGTTCACCCCGTTCGAGCCGTCGCCTGGGAAGGGGCCGGCGGTCTCCTCGGGGATGGGGGCGCACTCGGCGGTTGAGGTGCCTCCGGTCGAGGCGGCAGGGGAGGGACTCTCCGAGGGGCTCTCCTGCTCCGAGGTGCAGCCCACCAGCGGAATGAGGCCCGCCCCTGCCATCAGCCGGATCATGCGGCGGCGGGCGAGGACGGGAAGGTCGTGGGAGAGGCCCTTGTCGTGCTCATGGACCTCATCGGCGTGGTGTCGGTGCATGACTGTCCCCTCACTGGTGCGGTGCCGTGCCGGTGCGCAACCGACGCTAGGGCCGGCGGCTGTCGGGAACCCCGGGCCTCGGCTGTCGAGTTGCTGTCGGTTCGCCGGGATGCCCGTACCGGTCCGCCGTCCCGGCCGCGCTCGGTACGCTTGCGCTCATGTACGGCTACGACCAGAGCGCCGGAGCGCAGCAGCAGTACGCCCCGCCGCAGCAGCAGATGCCCGGCGCCGGGGGCTACGGGCAGCAGCCGCCGCTGTACCCGGAGCCGTCCCCGCCCTCCCTCGCCGACGCGGTCCGCTCCTTCACCACCGGGCAGCTCACCGCCGAGGACTTCCAGCAGATCTTCGCCACGTCCAAGGTCTACTGCCCCCGCGGCGACACCCCCGGCTTCCTCGCCCTGCACAACACCCAGCAGCCGGTGATCCCGATGTTCACCTCGCTGAAGGAACTGCGCCGCTACGCGGGCAAGGAGTCCAAGTACTTCGTCATCACCGGCGCGGAGGTCATCGACCTCCTCCCCACCGGCTACGGCTTCGTCCTCGACATGGAGGGCGAACACCGGATCGTCTTCGACGCGAAGGCGGTGGAGGAGATGGTGGACTTCGCGATGCGGCGGATGTACGGGGGCTGAGCGGGGCAAACAGGGGGCCTGACCGGTTCCGGCCGCTTGCAGAATCGTTGCTCTCGTCCCCCAACGGGTGAACATCCTTGCTGTCGACGCACACCCTCTTGCCTCCTCCCTAGCTTCCGGGGCGGAGGTGATGCTCGATGTACGAGCAGAACGAGACGCCGTCGGACGGGTCGACGGCACGCAAGCGGGACGCGATCGACATCAACGACTTCGTGTTCGCGGCCACGGGGGCGCGGGTGCGGAGGCTGACCATGCCGGACGGGACGCACTGGTTCCCAGTGGTGGACGTGTGCAAGAACCTGGGGTACGCCAACTCGCGAAAGGCATTGTCCGACCATGTCCCAGAAGAGAACCGAGACATTCTCGAGACAGTAACTGGAGGTTACGCTCTCAGCATTCCCGCAGGTCGGGAGTGGCGACGAGACTTGACTCTCGTCAATCTCCAAGGTCTGATCCGCTTGGTCAACGGCTGCACCAAGCCAGAGTGTGAGCCCTTCAAAGTCTGGGTCTCCGAGGTCATCGCCACCATCCAGCGCGACGGCTCCTACGCCCTCGACCGGGCCGCCGTGCAACCCGCCCCCACCGGCGGCACCGCCTACGTCATGCCCCAGCAGGTCGCCGACGCGATCGTGCGGCTGGAAGAGCGGAACATCCGGGCGGACGAGATGCTGGCGGAGTTCCAGAAGGAGCGGACCGATCTGCTGCGGCAGATGAGCCGCAACCAGACGCTGATCGTCGAGGCGCTTCAGGACATCGCCCAAGCCCTCACGCGCCACCGCCCGGAACCGGAGCTGACGCCCCAGCAGCTCCTGGCCGACTGGAAAGCGAAGAACCTCGTCTTCACCGAGGACATCCACGCGGTGGCGGCGTACCTGGCGCCCGCGCTCGTTCAGGGCGAGGCCAGCTACCGGATGGAAGAGATCGCCACTCGCACCGGGCTCTCCTTCGCCCGCGTCCACGACTGCCTGCGCACGCTGATCAAGCGCGGCTGTATCCGGCAGACGGGCTGCGCCGCAGACGGAGCGCCCATCTACGTGCTGCCGTAGCCCCGTAAGGGCACAACGGGCCCGAAGTCGCACCCCAAACTTGCGGCTTCGGGCCCTGTCGTACCGTAGCGGCTTTTTCAGACCTGCGGGCCCTCCGCCGTCATCCCGTGTACTGCCGGGATCGTCCCCAGCCGCCCCTTCTGGAAGTCCTCGAACGCCTGCATGAGCTCGTCCTTGGTGTTCATGACGAAGGGGCCGTAGTGGGCCATGGGCTCGCGGATGGGGCGGCCGCCCAGCAGCACGACCTCCATGTCCGGCGTGTGGGAGTCCTGCTTCTCGTCCGCGCGGACGGTCAGCGAGGAGCCGGTGCCGAAGACCGCCGTCTGGCCCAGGTGGATGGGGCGGCGTTCGGCGCCGACCGAGCCGCGGCCCGCCAGGACGTACGCGAGGCCGTTGAAGTCCTCGCGCCAGGGGAGGGTGATCTCCGCGCCGGGCGCCAGCGTCGCGTGGATCATCGTGATCGGGGTGTGGGTGATGCCGGGGCCCTCGTGGCCGTCCAGCTCGCCCGCGATGACGCGGAGCAGTGCGCCGCCGTCCGGGGACGTCAGCAGCTGGACGTTGCCGGCGCGGATGTCCTGGTAGCGCGGGGCCATCATCTTGTCCTTGGCGGGGAGGTTCACCCACAGCTGGAGGCCGTGGAAGAGGCCGCCGGACATGACCAGCTGCTCCGGCGGCGCCTCGATGTGGAGCAGGCCGGAACCCGCCGTCATCCACTGAGTGTCGCCGTTGGTGATGGTTCCGCCGCCGCCGTGGCTGTCCTGGTGGTCGAAGACGCCGTCGATGATGTAGGTGACGGTCTCGAAGCCGCGGTGGGGGTGCCAGGGGGTGCCCTTGGGCTCGCCCGGCGCGTACTCCACCTCGCCCATCTGATCCATCATGATGAAAGGGTCGAGGTGGCGGTAGTTGATCCCCGCGAACGCCCGGCGCACGGGGAAGCCCTCGCCCTCGAAACCGCTCGGCGCGGTCGTGACGGCGAGCACGGGACGTGCCACGGCGTCGGCGGGGGCGGTCACGCGGGGCAGCGTCAACGGGTTCTCGACGGTCACGGCGGGCATGGCGATACCTCCTGGGGCGGCGTGTGTCCCACTTTAGTTGAGCGTTGAACTTTCTGCCACCCTCAACCGACGAAGCCCGGAAGGCATTCCCTCCGGGCTCCGGTATCGGCCATGACCGGCCACGGGCACTCGTCAGCCGGCGTCCGCCGTCACCTGCCGTCCGTCGCCGCCCCACAGCTCGGGGAAGAACCGCTCAGCCGCCCGCGCCCGCAGATACGCCGCCCCCGCACTGCCCGCCGTACCGGCCGCCGCGCCGATCTGCCGCTCCACCGCCCGCACATGCCCGGCCCGCCACAGCGCCCACCCCCGGTCGTGCTCGCGCAGCGCCGCCACCAGCTCCGCGCCCGTCCCGCCCGCCCGGACCAGCCGGGCGTAGGCCAGCACCCGCTCCTCCCGGCTGCCGCACGGATGCCCCGCCGCCGTCAGCGCCGCGAGGAACCCGTCCCACAGGGTCGGCTCCAGCAGCCGCCGGTCCAGCCGGGCCCGCTCCTCGGTGGTCAGCCAGGGCATCCGGCCGCCGCGGGGCCGCCGGCCGGAGATCGTCTCGATCTCGTGGAACTGCGCGGACTGCGCCCCGCTGGCCGTCCCCAGCGCGGCCCGGAAGGCGTGGAAGTCCTCGGGGTCCATGGTGTCCAGCAGGTCCAGGGCGTGCAGCAGCGCGGACTCGATCCGCCGGGCGCGCCGCAATCGCCGTACCGCGAGCGGCAGTTCGCCCGTCAGCAGGCGGTCCCGGGCATCGGTCAGCTCGGTGAGCAGCTGTTTGAACCACAGCTCGTGCACCTGGTGCACGGTGATGAACAGCCGCTCGTCGTGGGCCGGGGCGGCGGCCCGCGGCACCTGCTGGGCGAGCAGCGCAGGCAGGCGCAGATAGGCGCCGTAGGTGAGGGACGCGGTGGTCGTCGGGTTCATCCGGGCTCCCGCACGTCGTCGTGGCCGTCGCCGAGTCCGTACGTCGCGAAGTGCTCACGGACCCCGGGCAGGTCGAAGACGCCCGCCGCGGCGCACAGGCGCAGGGTCGAGCGGGCGGTCTCGTTCAGGCGGCGGGCGCCCGGCGTGCCGTCGTGGACGTCCGCGACGACCCGGCGGGCGGTGTCCGCGTCGAGGCCAGCCAGCCGCAGGGAGGCGTGCACGGGGCCGAGGTCCCAGGTCAGGGCGGCCTGGATCAGGGCGGGCAGGGCGTACGCCGCCCGCCGCCGGTCCGCCGGGGTCAGTGCCGTCCACAGCTCGCGGAAGAGCAGGGCGAAGAAGCGGTGGTGGCGGCCCTCGTCGCGGGCGTGGTCGCGGAGCAGGTCCCGGACCGTGCCGACGACGCTCTCGTCGCCGGGCACCTCGTTCAGCACCGCCGTGATCAGCGTCTCGAACACCACCGCCTGCAACAGCTCCGCCAGCGCGGGCGCGTCCGGCAGCAGCTCGCGCCCGGTGTGCCGGAGCCGGGTGACGAAGCCGCCGTAGTCCCAGTCGGGCACCGGGATGCCGGTGACGGCGGCGATCTGGTCGGCGAGGTCGAGGCTGTAGAGGGCGTGGTAGCCCTCGTCGCAGTAGACCTTGAAGGCGTCCAGCCGGCGGGCGGCGGGCAGGTGGAGGCCCGCGCGGCCGGTGGCGACGGCCTCGGCGGCCGGGTTGACGACCCGGGTCTCCAGATGGGTGGTGGAGAGCAGGAACTGGTAGAGGTGACGGACGGTCAGTTCGCGGATCCGCTCCGGCGGGAGCCCTCGTACGGCCTCGTGGCCGGCGTACGGGACGAGCGCCGCCGGGAAGAAGACCCTGCCCGCCTCGGCCTCCTCGTGGAACATCCGGCGCACTCCCGTGCGCACCCCGGCCTGCTCATACCAGCGGTCGAGCGGGCCGGGCGGCGCGTCGCGCTCCATCGCCCCCTCCTTCCGGGGTGGGATCCGTGCCGAGCAGCCGGGCGATCCGGGCCAGGGCCTCCTCCACGATCGTCGCGTCGACGGCGTGGCACAGGCGGAACCAGCCCGGCCGTGGGGCGCGGAAGGCCTCGCCGGGCAGCACGCTGACCCGGGCCCGGTCGAGCACGGCCCGCCACAGCGCCCGCTCCCCGGAGAAGTCCGGCCGGGGCAGCCAGGCGGCCAGGTCGGCCCAGACCGAGCAGCCCGCCTGCGCGGGGACGTACGGGATGCCGTACCGGTCCAGCAGCGCGGCCGCACGGGCGTACGAGGCGCCCAGGCGGCGGCGGTTCTCGGCGAGGAGGGCGGCCACCTCGCCGGGGTCGGCGAGCAGGGCGGCCAGCTCGGCCTGGGTGTGGGTGGACACCGGTGCGAAGTAGGCGAGGGCGCGGGCCGCCGCGCGGATCTCCGGGTCGCGGGTGTGCAGGACGCCCGTCTTGAACCCGGGCAGGCCGAAGTCCTTCGCGAAGCCCCACACGGTGTGGACGCGGGGCGCGCCTGCCCTGCCGAGCAGGCTGGTGAAGGGCGTGGCGCCGAACACCGAGCCCGCGTAGATCTCGTCGGCGATCAGGTCCACGCCGTGGAAGGCGGCCACCTCCGCCAGCTCGCGCAGCTCGGCGGGCGGATGGACGCGGCCGGTGGGGTTGGCGGGCGAGGCCAGGGCCACGGCCCGTACGTCGACGCCGTCCCGGCGGGCCTCGGCGAGCACCCGGTCCACCGCCCGCGCCGAGAGCCCGTGGCCGTCCCCGGCGGGCGGCGCGGGCAGCAGCCGGGCGCCGGAGCGGCCCGCGAGGTCGGTGTCGAAGGCGCCGTAGCAGGGGGTCGGCACCACGATCGCGTCACCGGGGTCGCACAGCACGGTCGCGATCACGTCCAGCGCGGCGGTCGCCCCGGCCACCACGACCAGCTCCTCCGCGTCCACCGGCCGCCCGGTCAGCCCGGTGAGATGCCGGGCGATCAGCGCCCGCAGCTCCGGGGTGCCGTGCAGCGGCGCGTACCGGGTCTCGCGCTCCCCCGGACGCCGGGGCGTGCGGCGCGCGTGCAGGTCCTGGAGCAGGCGGTTCTCCGCCGTGCCGAGGTTGAGGTAGCCGTCGGGGCGGGTGCGCGGGTCGTACGGCAGGGCCTCGGCGCGGAAGTGGGCGTCCGCGATGGCGGGGGACGCGGTGAGCAGCCGGGCGGCCTGCCGGGAGACGGCGGCGGGGGTCACCGGGGGGCTCCCGGGCGCACCGGCCGCGGCGGCAGCGGCGGTTGCGACGACACGGACACGTCGTCACCCCGGTCCTTCTGTACGTCGGGTACGTCTCGATGTACGTCTCGATGTACGTCTCGCAGGTCTCGTACGTCCGTACCGCCCACCGCCCCGGTCAGCACCCCCGGATGGACCCCCAGCCCCATCGACGCGTCGATCACCGCCCCGTGCAGCACCCCGGACTCCGCCCCTGCCAGCCACCACACCAGCTCGGCGATCTCCTCGGGGCGGATCAGCCGGCCGCCGGGCAGGGCGGCTTCCAGGGCGGCCCGGCGGTCGGGCGGGAGCGGGGCGAGAGTGCTGGCCTCGAACATGGCGGTGGCCACCGCGCCGGGGCAGACGGCGACGACGTCCACCGGCTCGTGCACCAGCTCGGCGGCCAGATGCCGGGTGAGGTAGGCGAGCGCCGCCTTGCTCATGCCGTCGGCGGCGCGGAAGCCGGGGAACGGGGCGATGCCGCCGCCGACGCTGGAGACGTTGACGACCTTGCCGCGGCCGCGCGCCAGCATGCCGGGCAGCACCTGCTGGACCAGCCACAGCGGGCCCACGGCGTTGATCCGCAGCAGCGCCGCGTCCCGGACGTGGTCGGGGCCGGGGACGTAGGACTCGACGGTCTTGGAGCCGACCGCCGCGTTGTTGACGAGCACGTCGACCGGGCCGGGCAGTTCGGCGAGCAGCCGCTGGTGGTCGTCCCACTCGCCCTGCCGGAACTCGAAGGCCTTCGCCGGGTGGCGGCCGTCGCGCGCCAGGTCCGCCACCAGGCGGGCGGCCCGCTCGCGGCCCGAGTGGTAGGTGAACCAGACGTGGTCCCCGGCACGGGCGAACCGCTCCACGCAGGCCCGCCCGATGCCCGCGGAGCCACCGGTGATCAGAACATTCCGCGCCGCCGCCATCCGGGCCCCCCGCCGTCGGTCGCCGTCCTCGGTCACCGGAACTGTAGGGGCGGGCCGGGGCGGCGGACCGGGCGTGCGGGGGCGGGGCGGGTACTTCCTGAAGTCGGGCTCGCGAAGGCGGCGCGCGGAACCACGGGATCCGCCACGGCGGCCCTCCTCTGACGCCGCGTCACCCGAGCGGCCTCGCCACCCAGGACAGCGGGCCCGGCACGTGATCCGCTGGATCCGTGCAGCTCCCCGAGCCCCTCCAGCCTCTGCTCCCGGCCCCCGTCCGCAGGCTCGCCGCCTGGTGTGCCGTCCTGCTGCTCGTCGCGGGCGTGGTGTACGTCGGCATCCGGCTGTGCGTGGAGTTCCGTACGGCCGTCGTGCCGGTGCTGCTCGCGCTGCTCGGGACCGCGCTGCTGGGCCCGTTGCACCGGCGGCTGGTCAAGGCGCGGGTCAACCGGTCCGTGGCCGCCGGGCTCACCTGTGTCGCCGTCGTCGCCGTGGTGGGCGGCGCCGTGTACATCATCGTGGCCGCGCTCATCGACAGCGGGGACCAGATCGTCACCTCGCTCCGACGGGCCGCGCTGGACCTGTCCCGGCACTTCGGCGCCGCCGGGACCTCACTGGACGACCTCGCCGCCAACGCCCGGGAGCTGCTGACCAAGTTCGGCGGGACGGCCGCCTCCGGGGTGATCAGCGGGGTGAGCGTGGTGGGCGAGACCATCGCGATGGCCGTGCTCGCGCTGCTGCTGGTCTTCTTCTTCCTGCGCGACTCCCACCGCGCCGCCGGCACCCTGCGCGCCCTCTCCCCACGTACCTCCGCCGACACCGTGGTGGCCATGGCCCGGCGCGCCTACCAGGCCGTCGAGGGGTTCATGCGCGGCACCACCTTCATCGCGCTGATCGACGCGATCCTCATCTCCGTGGGCCTCCTCGTCCTCGACGTCCCCGGCGCGGTCGGGCTCGGCGCGCTGGTCTTCGTCGGCGCCTACATCCCCTACCTCGGCGCCTTCATCTCCGGCGCGGTGGCGGTGCTGGTCGCGCTCGCCGACCGCGGGTTCGTGATCGCGCTGTGGGCGCTGGGCGTCGTGCTCGCCGTGCAGGTGCTGGAGGGCCATGTGCTCCAGCCGGTGATCCAGAGCCGTACGGTGCAGATGCATCCGGCGGTGGTGATGCTCACGATCACCGCCGGGGCCTCCGTCGCGGGGATCCTCGGGATGCTGCTCGCCGTACCGCTCACCGCCGCCGCGTTCGGCATCGTCCACGAGCTGCGGGCGCGTTACGCCGCGCCGGCACCGGCCCCGTCGTCCTCGGGCTCGTCGTCGGACTCGTAGAGCTCGAACCAGGTGCTCTTGCCCTCGCCGCGCGGGTCGACGCCCCAGCTGTGCGCCAGCAGCTCGATCAGCATCAGCCCGCGCCCGGACGACGCCAGCTCCCCCGGCCGGCGCTTGTGCGGCAGGTCGTCGCTGGCGTCGGTGACCTCCACCCGCATCCGCCGGTCCCCGTTCGTCCCGCTGACCTCGGCGACCAGCAGCGCGTCGGTGTCGGTGTGCACGAGCACGTTGGTCAGCATCTCGGACAGCAGCAGCACGGCCGAGTCCACCTGGTCCGCCGACGCCCAGTCGTGCAGCAGCTCGCGCAGCTGCTGGCGGGCGACCGCGATCCGCTCCGGCTCGGCCTGCGCGACCGTCAGCACGGTGCGCCGCACCGGCGGGCGCGCGGCGGCCGTGCCGTGCCCGTAGGCGGAGCCGTGGCCCTCGACCCGCCGGCTCAGCAGCAGTACGGCGATGTCGTCCTCGCGGCGGTCGGCGAACGGGCCGGTCGTGTGGTGCGAGGAGGGGCCGTGCACCGCCTGGACCAGGGCGTCGGCCAGTTCCTCCAGGTCGCCGTCGTGCTGCTCCAGGATGGCGCGAATGCGCTTCCAGCCGGTCTCCAGGTCGTGGCCGCCGGTCTCGATCAGGCCGTCGGTGCAGATCAGCATGGTCTCGCCGGGCTCCAGCGCGAACCGGGTGGTGGGGTAGTCGGCGTCCGGGTCGATGCCGAGGGGCAGTCCGCCGGCCGTGGGCCGGGCGAGCACCGTGCCGTCGGCCATCCGGATCGCCGGGTCCGGGTGTCCGGCGCGGGCGATGTCCAGCACTCCGGACAGCGGGTCCACCTCGGCGTAGAGGCAGGTCGCGAAGCGCAGCTCGCCGGGGTCGTCGGCGCCCGAGCACATGCCGTGCAGAAAGCGGGAGGCCCGGGAGAGGACGGCGTCGGGGCGGTGGCCCTCGGAGGCGTAGGCGCGCAGCGCTATCCGCAGCTGGCCCATCAGCCCGGCCGCCCGCACGTCATGCCCCTGGACATCCCCGATGACCAGGGCGACCCGTCCGGACGGCAGCGGGATCATGTCGTACCAGTCGCCGCCGACCTGGAGTCCGCCGCCGGTCGGCACATAGCGGGCGGCCACGCTCATGCCGGGGATCTCCGGGCCCAGCATCGGCATCATCGAGCGCTGGAGTCCGTCGGTCAGCTCCCGCTGGGTCTCGGCCGCGCCGGCCCGGGACAGCGCCTGGGCGAGCATCCGGGCCACGGTGGTCAGCACCGACCGCTCGTCGGGGGTGAACCGCACCGGATAGGCGAAGCCCGCCATCCAGGCGCCCATCGTGCGCCCGGCGACGGTCAGCGGCAGGAACGCCCACGAGCGGCGGCCGAACTGCTGGGCCAGCGGCCAGGTGAGCGGATAGCGCTCCTTGTACTGCTCGGGGGACGACAGATACACGGCGCGGCCGGTGCGCGCGACCTCCGCCGCCGGGTAGTCGGTGTCCAGCGCCATGTGCGAGAAGGGGTTCTCGTCACCGGGCTGGTGCCCGTGATGGCCGATGATCGTCAACCGGTCGCCCTCCACGCCGAAGACGGCCAGCCCGTCCGGCGAGAACCCCGGCATCGCCAGCCCGGCCGCGACCCGCAGCACCTCCGCCGTGGACCGCGCCTCGGCCAGCGCCCGGCCCGCGTCCAGCAGGAACGCCTCCCGCGAGCGCCGCCAGTCGCCGGTGACCGCGTTGCGCCCGGCGGGGGTGCCCGGCGACGGCTCGGTGACTTCCTGGAGGGTGCCGATCAGCTCGTAGGCCCGCCGCACCGGGTCGAAGGAGGGTTTCATCCGGCTGCGGGTCATCCGGACGACCCGCCCCCGCTCGTCCATGATCCGCACCCGCACCTCGGCGAGGGTGCCCTCGGCGGTGGCCAGGCCGACGACGCTGACGATCTCGTTCCAGTCGACCGGGTGCAGCCGGGAGCGCACCTGGGCCTCCGTGAGGGTGGCCGGTTCCGGGGGCAGCCCGAGCAGCCGAGCGGCCTCGGCGTCCACCGTGACCAGGCTCGTGTCCGTGTCCCACTGCCACAGGCCGGTCGCGAGGGCGGCGAGGACATCCCCCACGGCGGGCAGGGGCTCGCCAGTGCGCATTGCCCTACTTTAAGAAAAGGTGATCGAACGATGCCACTGATGAGGTACGTCAGTAATGGGGCTGGGCGATCTTGGAGTGGCCGGTACCCTGGGAAAGTCCGGGCACCGGGCCCCGGAGATTCCCGATCCGCGAAGACTGGATGAACGACGATGCATCGGTACAGGTCCCACACCTGCGGCGAGCTCCGCGCCTCTGACGTCGGCACCGACGTCCGGCTGAGTGGCTGGCTGCACAATCGGCGCGACCTGGGCGGCATCCTCTTCATCGATCTGCGCGACCACTACGGCATCACGCAGCTGGTCGCCCGTCCCGGCACGCCCGCGTACGAGGCGCTGGACAAGGTCTCCAAGGAGTCCACGGTCCGGGTCGACGGCACGGTTGTTTCACGTGGAACCGAGAACGTGAACCCGGACCTGCCCACCGGTGAGATCGAGGTCGAGGTCGGCGAGGTCGAACTGCTCGGCGCCGCCGCCCCGCTGCCCTTCACCATCAACACCGAGGACGGCGTCAACGAGGAGCGCCGCCTGGAGTACCGCTTCCTCGACCTGCGCCGCGAGCGCATGCACCGCAACATCATGCTGCGTACGGCGGTCATCTCCGCCATCCGGCACAAGATGACGGCGCTGGGCTTCAACGAGATGGCGACGCCGATCCTGTCCGCGACCTCCCCCGAGGGCGCCCGCGACTTCGTCGTCCCGTCCCGTCTGCACCCGGGCAAGTTCTACGCCCTGCCGCAGGCCCCGCAGCAGTTCAAGCAGCTGCTGATGATCTCCGGCTTCGACCGCTACTTCCAGATCGCGCCCTGCTTCCGCGACGAGGACGCCCGCGCCGACCGCTCGCCGGGCGAGTTCTACCAGCTCGACGTCGAGATGAGCTTCGTCGAGCAGGAGGACGTCTTCCAGCCGATCGAGCAGCTGATGACCGAGCTGTTCGAGGAGTTCGGCAACGGCCGCCACGTCACCTCCCCGTTCCCGCGGATCCCGTTCCGCGAGGCGATGCTGAAGTACGGCTCCGACAAGCCGGACCTGCGCGCCAAGCTGGAGCTCGTCGACCTCACCGATGTCTTCGAGGCCTCCGAGTTCAAGGCGTTCGCCGGCAAGCACGTGCGCGCGCTGCCCGTCCCGGCCGTCCAGGACCAGCCCCGCAAGTTCTTCGACCAGCTCGGCGAGTTCGCGATCTCCCTCGGCGCCAAGGGCCTGGCCTGGGTGCGCGTCGGCGAGGACGGCCAGCTCTCCGGCCCGATCGCCAAGTTCCTCACCGAGGAGAACGTCAAGGTCCTCACCGAGCGCCTCGGCCTGGAGGCCGGCCACGCCGTGTTCTTCGGCGCGGGCGAGTTCGACGAGGTCTCGAAGATCATGGGCGCGGTGCGGGTGGAAGCCGCGAAGCGCGCCGGCCACTTCGAGGAGGGCGTCTTCCGCTTCTGCTGGATCGTCGACTTCCCGATGTACGAGAAGGACGAGGAGACCGGCGCGATCGACTTCTCGCACAACCCGTTCTCCATGCCGCAGGGCGGTCTGGAGGCCCTGCAGACCCAGGACCCGCTGGACATCCTGGGCTGGCAGTACGACATCGTCTGCAACGGTGTCGAGCTGTCCTCCGGCGCGATCCGGAACCACGACCCGGAGATCATGCTCAAGGCCTTCGAGATCGCGGGCTACGACCGGGAGACGGTCGAGGAGAAGTTCGCCGGCATGCTGCGCGCCTTCCGCTTCGGCGCCCCGCCGCACGGCGGCATCGCGCCGGGTGTCGACCGCATCGTCATGCTCCTCGCGGACGAGCCCAACATCCGCGAGACCATCGCCTTCCCGCTCAACGGCAACGCCCAGGACCTGATGATGGGCGCGCCGACCGAGCTGGAGGAGGCGCGGCTGAAGGAGCTGCACCTGTCGGTGCGCAAGCCGCAGCCGAAGTAAGCGGTACGTGCGCGAAGGGCGCCCGGGGTTTCCCCGGGCGCCCTTTGTCATACGGAGCCATCCGGCGCCATACGGCGTCATCCGGCTGGGAAAGCGTCAGGACAGAGCCTTGTAGCCGCTCCAGCCGGTCGCGATCGTCACCCGGCCGCCGAACGACCCCTTGCCGTCGCCGCTGTTGCGGTACAGGTTTCCGCTGGTGTCGCGGGAGACGAGGTCGGGCTTGCCGTCGTCGGTGATGTCACCGACGCCGACGACCGCGTTGTAGGAGCCGCCCCAGTTCGAGAACAGCTTCACGCGGGCCGCGAAGGTGCCGTCGCCCTTGCCGTTGTAGCGGTAGAGGGTGTTGGCCGTGTCCTGGGCGAGGAGATCGCCGATGCCGTCGCCGGTGATGTCACCGACGCCCACGATCTTCTTGTAGCCCTTCCAGTTGTCGTAGAGCTTCACGCGCGCGGAGAGCTTGCCGGTGCTCGTGCCCTTGTACAGGTAGACGGTCCCGGTTGAGGCGTTGCGGACGACGAGGTCCGGCCGGCCGTCGCCGCTGACGTCACCGGGCGAGGTGAGCTGGTCGTACTGGGTCCAGCCGCTGGTGGCGAGGGTGGTGTAGGACGTGGACGGCTTGACCGCCGAGTTGCAGCTCGGCTTGTACAGGCGCAGGGCGCCGCTGCTGTAGCGGACGAGGACGTCGTTGCAGCGGTCGCCGTTCAGGTCGCCGAAGGGGATGAACCGCGCGGTGGTCGGCCAGCCGGTGCCGGTCCGCTTGTCGCCGAACTTGCCGGTGCCGGTGCCCGAGTGGAACGTCAGGCCGCCGGAGGAGTTGAGGGTGAGCAGGTCGCCGCGCCCGTCGGTGCCGTCGGGGCTGACGAAGTCGCGCCGGACCGCCGCGCCCCCCTGGAGGAAGCCCTCGCCGGTGGTCACCGTGTCCACCGTGGAGGTGCCGAGGCCGGTCGCCTTCAGGGTCCAGCTGAAGTGGCCGTTGGGGAAGTAACTCCCGCTCGACGTCTTGCCGTTCCAGGTGGCCGTCACCTGGTCCCGGCTCGCGCCGCCGGTGATCGTGCGCGTGGCCTTGCCGCCCGCGCCGCTCTGCACCGAGGTGAAGGTCACCGACCAGGAGGTGACCGGGCGGGACAGCACCCAGTGGCCCTCGAAGGGCGTCCCCGGGTACACGGAGCTGCCGGCCGACGTCTCGAAGGCGGTCACGGCGGACGGGGCGATGCCGGTGGTGGTGACGTGCGTGCGCTCGTAGTCGTCGAACCAGGCGACCAGGCCGGTGTACTCGTCGACCGTCCAGCGGTAGCGGCGGTCCGCGGCCGTGCCCTTGCCGGGCAGGTCGTCGGCGATCACCCGGGTGGTGCCGGTGGCCGCCTCGGTGAGGACCAGGGTGCCCGCGGTGTGGTCGTGGCGGACGGTGAAGCCGTCGCCGAGCAGCACGTCACCGGGGGTGACGGCGGTCGACGTCCGGGCCTTGGTGTCGTACACGCCCGCCGACGCGGTGCCGCAGGCCCAGTACACCCAGCGGCCCGCCGCCTGGAGCTCGCTCGGCACACAGGTCAGGCCGGGGACGGTCACCGTGGCGAGGGTCTTCGCCAGCGGAATGCTGTACGAGGAGAGTGTGCCGGCGGTGGTGGTGGCGCTCCACAGGGTGGACCCGTTCAGCGCGGCGGCACGCACCGACCGCTTCAGCTTCTGGCCCTGGCCGAACTCGCCGACGTACTGCGCCGGGGTGGTGCCGCCGGAGTTGTAGACGGCGTAGTCGTCGGAGACGTCGACGATCGCGCCGCCCTGGCCGCCGAAGTCCAGGTCGTGGCCGCCGATGGCGCGGAGCCGGTCGTCGCCGAGGCTCTCGCCCTCGTCGGTGCCGCCGCCGGCGTCGAGGTAGACGTCCTCGGCGAAGAGGTTCCCCCACAGCGCCGAGCAGGTGATGCCCTCGTACGGGCACAGGGCGCCGTACATCGAGCCGCTCTCCGTGGCGGCGGACGCCGTCAGCGCGGTGGAGCCGTCGGTGGTGAGGGTGCGCACCGACGTGGTGTCCGTGGTGGTGCTGCTCGGGTCGTCCTCCGCGACGCGCAGGCTGCCGCGGCTGAGCGCGATGCCCGTCTTGGCGTTCTCCAGCGCGGGGGCCTCCTGGACCTTCTCCAGCTTGAGCGTGCCGTCCTCGGCCTGGCTCACCCGCTGCGTCCACCAGTCGGTGGCGCCGGTGCCGCCGGTGACGAACGCGCCGCCGTCCCCGGTCGAGAGCGTGTACTCGCCCGCGCTCGCCAGCAGGGTCTGCTGCACCGAGGGGTCGGTGACGGAGACCGCGAGCAGCTTGGAGCCGAGCGAGCCGGAGGACAGCGGCAGCAGCAGCCAGTCGCCGACCAGCACCGGGTCGCCGTCGAGCGCGCCGGGGTGCGCGGGCAGCGTGACGAGCTGCTCCGGGGCGGAGAGGTCGGTACGGGACTTCAGGTGCAGCTCGGCCGTGCCTTCCTGGTACCAGCCGACGCGGTCCTCGCTCATCACGTGGTGCGAGGCGTAGGTGGCGTCGGTGAACACGTTGGTGTTCACGGCCGACGCGACGTCGATGTAGGCGACGGTGCCGGTGTCGACCGACCAGAGCACGCCGGAGGAGTCCGCGGCGAGGACGTCCGCGCTCGACACGCTCGTCGGGTCACCGGTCACCTTGCGGGTGCGCCACGCCCCGTCGACCTGGTCGATCAGGGAGTAGGTGGTGACGATCGTGTCGCCGGCGAGGGCCCGGTAGTACCCGTGGCCGTACTGGATGTCGCCGTTCCAGCTCACCTTCCTGGACGTGGCCGTCGCCGGGTCCCAGAGGGTGGCGTACGCGTCGGAGGTCGTCGTCGGCAGGGCGACCAGGTCGCTGTCCGAGCCGTACCAGGCCGTACGGCACTCGGAGCTGAGGTAGGTGCAGCCGGTGCCGGGCTTGTAGACGCCGTTCGCGTTCTCGACGGTGACGGTGTCGCCGGTCGCGTAGTCCGTCCACAGCAGTCCGTCCTTGCCGGTCTGCCGGTGCAGGAAGCCGCTGTCGCCGACGACGTACGGGCGGTCGGTGCGCGGCGTGCCGGAGCTGGGGTCGAGCAGTGTGATCTCGGTGGTGGCCGCGGCCTCGGCCGCCTCCGCGGTGCCGCCGCCCTCCGACAGGACGACGACGGACGTGGCCGCGACGGCGACCACGAGCGAGGAGACGGCGGCGGCCAGGCCGCCCCGTCTCAGGGCGTGTCTGCCCACGTGAGGTTCCCTCCCCGCGAGGGTCTCCCGCCCTCGCACAAGTGGCCGGATGTTATCGCGGGGAGGTCACCTGGTGTACACGCGTATCAGCGGGCCACGAACTGGGTGAGGATGGCCTGCACCTCGTAGATGTCCACACCCTTGGTGAAGGTCTTCTCGACCGGCAGCTGGCTGCCCGAGATCCAGATCTTCAGCTCGGCGTCGAGGTCGAAGGTGCCGGCCGTCTCCACCGCGAAGTGGGTGATGCTGCGGTACGGGATGGAGTGGTACTCCACCTTCTTGCCGGTGATGCCCTGCTTGTCGATCATGATCAGCCGGCGGTCGGTGAACAGGATGGTGTCGCGGATCAGCAGGTAGGCGGCGTGCACCTGCTCACCCTGCCCCAGCAGCCGGGCGTAGTCCTGCGCGGCCTGGGCCGGGTCGATGGCGTGCGCGTTGCCGAAAAGAGCCATGAGAAGTGGACCCCCCACTCGGATGTCACATGAAGGGCTTCATGTGATCTTGGCCAGATATACCGGCTGAGTGAGGGGTCCGAGAAGAGCTGTTACGCGGCTGTTTCCCCGCCGAAGCGCTCCTTGTACGCGGCCAGGTCCTCGTCCGTCAGCTTGGCGAACAGCACCGGCGGGACGGTGAAGGGCGTGCCGGCCGGGACGGCGGACAGGGACTTCGCCTCGTCCTGGGTGATCCAGGTCGCGGTGTCGTCGGTGAGGGAGAAGGCCTGCCGCATGGCCGCCGACGTGGCCGGGATGAACGGCTCGGAGACCACCGCGTAGAGGTGGATGAGGTTCATCGCCGTGCGCAGGGTGAGGGCGGCGCCGTCCTTGTCGGTCTTGATCTCCAGCCAGGGGGCCTTCTCCTCCAGGTAGGAGTTGCCCGCGGACCACAGGGCGCGCAGCGCCGCGGCGGCCTTGCGGAACTGGAGGGCCTCCATCTGCTGCTCGTACTCGGCGAGCAGCCGGGCGATCTCCTCGCCGAGGCGGGCCTCCGCCTCGGCGGGCTGGCCGCCCGCGGGGACCTCCTCGCCGAAGCGCTTCTTGGAGAAGGACAGGACGCGGTTGACGAAGTTGCCGAGGGTGTCGGCGAGGTCCTTGTTCACCGTGGCGGTGAAGTGCTCCCAGGTGAAGGACGAGTCGTCGGACTCCGGGGCGTTGGCGATCAGGAAGTAGCGCCAGTAGTCGGCGGGCAGGATCTCCAGCGCCTGGTCGGTGAAGACGCCGCGCTTCTGGGAGGTGGAGAACTTGCCGCCGTAGTACGTCAGCCAGTTGAAGGCCTTGACGTAGTCGACCTTCTTCCACGGCTCGCGCACGCCCAGCTCGGTGGCCGGGAACATCACCGTGTGGAAGGGGACGTTGTCCTTGGCCATGAACTCGGTGTAGCGGACGGTGTCGTCCGCCTCGTACCACCAGGACTTCCAGTCCCGCGTCTCACCGTCGGGAGCGGCGTCCGCCCACTCCTTCGTCGCGCCGATGTACTCGATCGGGGCGTCGAACCAGACGTAGAAGACCTTGCCCTCGGCCGCCAGCTCCGGCCAGGTGTCGGCCGGGACCGGGACGCCCCAGTCCAGGTCGCGGGTGATGGCGCGGTCGTGCAGGCCCTCGTTCAGCCACTTGCGGGCGATGGACGAGGCGAGCTGCGGCCAGTCCTCCTCGTGGCGGGCGACCCAGGCCTCGACCTCGTGCTGGAGCTTGGACTGGAGGAGGAAGAGGTGCTTGGTCTCGCGGACCTCGAGGTCCGTGCTGCCCGAGATCGCCGAGCGCGGGTTGATCAGGTCCGTCGGGTCGAGGACGCGGGTGCAGTTCTCGCACTGGTCGCCGCGGGCCTTGTCGTAGCCGCAGTGGGGGCAGGTGCCCTCGACGTAGCGGTCCGGGAGGAAGCGGCCGTCGGCGGGGGAGTACACCTGCCGGATGGCGCGCTCCTCGATGAAGCCGTTCTCGTTCAGCTTGCGGGCGAAGTGCTGGGTGATCTCGACGTTCTGGGGGCTGGAGCTGCGGCCGAAGTAGTCGAACGCGAGTGCGAAGCCGTCGTAGACCGCCTTCTGGGCGTCGTGGGCCTGGGCGCAGAAGTCCGCCACCGGCAGGCCCTGCTCCTTCGCCGCCAGCTCGGCCGGGGTGCCGTGCTCGTCCGTCGCGCAGATGTAGAGGACGTCGTGACCGCGCTGGCGGAGGTACCGGGAGTACACGTCCGCCGGGAGCATGGACCCCACCATGTTGCCCAGGTGCTTGATCCCGTTGATGTACGGAAGGGCGCTGGTGATGAGGTGTCGAGCCATGGCTTGGCTGCTCCCAGGTCGGTTGTTTACGAACCTTGAAATCGTAGCCGAGATGGGTGGGCCGCCCGCTTCCCGTTTTGAGGGGTGGGAAGGGGGCGGCCGGGGTGGTCTTTGTACGGGTCTTCTCGCGGGTGATCCTTACGGGCGCCAGTTCGCCAGTACGCCCTGGTACAGCTCGGTGTCCGTCAGCTCGCGCGGGGTCGGGCCCGCGTGGAAGAAGGACGTGTTGTCCGACTTCAGTTTGCGGAGGTAGTCGAAGGCCTTGTTGTCGTGCTCACCGAAGGCGACGAAGGCGAAGTGGACGTGGGGGTGGGTCTGCGCGGCGGCGGTGAGGGCCTGGGTGGCGGGGGTTTTCGCGTCGGGCGCGCCGTCCGTCTGGAAGATCACCAGGGCCGGGGTGTCCGGGGTCGGGGCCGTCTTGTCGTGGTGTGCGAGGACTTCCTCTACGGCCACGTGGTAGCTGGTACGGCCCATGCGGCCCAGGGCGGCGTGCAGCTCGTCGATCTTGTTCTCGTGGTCGGTGAGGGTCAGCTCGCCGGTGCCGTCGAGTTCCGTGGAGAAGAAGGTGACGTGGACGGTCGCTTCGGGGTCGAGGTGGGCGGCGAGGGCGAGGGTCTGCTCCGCGAGGGCCTGGGCGGAGCCGTCCTTGTAGTACGGGCGCATGCTCGCGGAGCGGTCGAGGACGAGGTAGAGCTTCGCTCGGGTGCCGGTGAGGTTGGTTTTTTTGAGGGTGGTGGTCGCGGCCTTGTAGGCGGTGGTGAGGCTGGGGGCGCGGGACTTCACTCGGGTGAGGGGGAGGGCGGGGGTGGGCTTGGGGGCGGCCTCGGCTTCGCCTTCGGCCGTTGTGTTCCCACCCGCACCACCCGTGCGGGATTCGTTGTCGGGTGCGGGTGGCCCCTGCGGGGTGTCCTCGCCGCCGGCGGCTGCGGGTTCCGGGGTGGCGATCGCCTGCGGCTCCGCCTCGGTCCCTGCCTGCGGCTCCGCCTCGGCCGCGGCCTCCGGCTCGGCCTGGGCCACAGGCTCGGCCTCGGCCTCCGGCTGGCCCTCGGGCTCGGGCGCTGCCTCAGCCTCCGGCTCGGCCTGGGGCTCCGGCTGGCCCTCGGGCTCTGGCTCGGCGTCGGCCTCAGGCTCCGCCTCGGCCTCCGGCGATTCCTCCGCCGTGGGTTCCGTCTTCTCCGTGGGTGCGGCTTCCGGCTCCGGGGCCGGCTCCGTCGTCGCCGTCGGTTCCGGTGCCGTTTCGGCCGCCGTTTCGGCCGCCGTTTCGGGCTCGGACTGCGGCTCCGGCTCCAGCACCTGCTCCGGCTCGGACTGCGGCTCCGGCTCGGGGCTCTGCTCCTGCACCTGCTCCGGCTCGGGCTCCCGCTCCGCCGTCGGCTCCAGCGCGGCCTTCGGCTCCTCCAGGGCCTTCGGCTCTTCCTCGGCCGTCAGCGTCTCCTCCGCCTTCGGCTCATCCTCCGCCGCCGTCAGCGTCTCCTCCGCCGTCAGCGTCTCCGCCGCCCTCAGCGTCTCCTCCGCCCTCGGCTTTTCCTGCGCCTCGGTCGGTGGCTCCGCGTGGGTCTCGTTCTCGTTCGCTCGGGTCGGCCTCGGGACCGTCACCTTGTCGAAGGCTGCGGCGACGAGGTCGTGTTCCTCGGCGGCGGGGCGGGGGTCGGGGACCGTGGGTTCCGCGGTCTGCTGGGTGGGGGCATCCTCCCGTTCGGCCTGGCGTGGCTTGCGGGATCGGCCGAATGCGTTCCGCAGGAGAGTGAGAATGCCCATGTGCGCAACCCTTCGCGTGAGTTGTAGCCCGTCAATCCCTGGCCAGGACGGACACGTAAGGTTAGCGGGCCCGGAAGGCGATCCTACGAAGGTGTCAAGGGCTCTTCGGGGCATAAGCGGCGACCTCAGGACAGCTACCTCAGGTTCATTCCCCGTTCACACGCTGGCCCCGCTCCCGCACAAACGTGCTCCTAGCGTCCCTGACGCTGACAACATGGGGAAGCCAGGGAGAAGAATCAACGTGCGTCGCATCACGCTGCCCATCATCAGAAGCTCGTCCGACTCGCACCCGGGTGGCCGGTCCGCGCTGACCTGCCGTTTCCGCTGCGGTGACGCCTGCTTCCACGAGGTGCCGAACACCACCGCCAACCCGTACGTCGGCGACGTCATCGCCACCGCCCTCAGCCGCCGCACCGTGATGCGCGCCGCCGCCGTCGTGACCGCGACCGCCGCCGTCGGCGCCTCCGGTGCCGCCGCCTCCCCGCAGGCGAGCGCGGCCCCCGCCGCCAAGCCCTCCGCCGGGTCCAAGGGGGCCCGTGGGCTGCGGTTCAAGCCCGTCGCGCCCAACACCGACGACACCGTGACCGTGCCCGAGGGCTACGGCCAGAACGTCGTCATCCGCTGGGGTGAGCCGATTCTGCGCGGTGCGCCCGCCTTCGACGCGGAGAAGCAGACGGCGAAGGCGCAGGCCGGGCAGTTCGGCTACAACAACGACTTCCTCGCGCTGCTGCCCCTTCCGGGCGAGCGTGGGCGGCAGCTGCTCGTCGCCAATCACGAGTACACCGACGAGGTGCTGATGTTCCGGGGGTACGACCCCGAGAACCCCACCCGCGAGCAGGTCGAGATCGCCTGGGCCGCTCACGGGCTCTCCGCCGTCGTCGTCGAGGGCGAGCGGAAGACCGGAAAGCTCGTCGCCGTTCCCCGGCATCCGCTGAACCGGCGTGTCACCGCCACCACCGAGTTCCGGCTGACCGGCCCCGCCGCCGGGTCCGACCTGCTCAAGACCTCCGCCGACCCGTCCGGCACGAAGGTCCTCGGCACGCTCAACAACTGCTCCGGCGGCACCACCCCGTGGGGCACCACGCTGCACGGCGAGGAGAACTTCAACCAGTACTTCGCCAACGCCACCCGCGCCACCGACAAGCGCTACGGCCTCGGGACGGGGGCGTCCGAGCGCAAGTGGGAACGGTTCGACAAGCGGTTCGACGTCGCGCAGGAGCCCAACGAGCCGCACCGCTTCGGATACGTCGTCGAGCTCGACCCGTACGACCCGACCTCCACGCCCCGCAAGCACACCGCCCTCGGCCGGTTCAAGCACGAGGGCGCGACCGTGCGGCTGACCGAGGACGGCCGGCCCGTCGTCTACTCCGGTGACGACGAGCGGTTCGACTACTTCTACAAGTTCGTCGGCAGCAAGCGGATGAAGAAGGGGACCTCGCGGGCCGTTCGCGAGCACAACCTCTCCCTCCTCGACGAGGGCACGCTGTACGTCGCCAAGCTCACCGGCGACTCGCCCTCGATCGAGATCGACGGCACCGGCAAGCTCCCGGCCGACGGCCAGTTCGACGGCAGCGGTGAGTGGATCCCGCTGGCCACCGCCACCGCCGACGGCGCCGTCTCGCACGTCGAGGGCATGACCGCCGAGGAGGTCTTCGTCTTCACGCGGCTCGCCGGTGACAAGGTCGGCGCGACGAAGATGGACCGGCCCGAGGACATCGAGCCCAACCCGCACACCGGCAAGGTGTACGTCGCCCTCACCAACAACACCAACCGCGGCAAGACCGGGTACGCCGGCGCCGACGAGGCCAACCCGCGCAACCTCAACAAGCACGGGCAGGTGCTGGAGCTGACCGAGCGCTGGAACCGGGCCGACAGCAAGAAGTTCGCCTGGTCGCTGTTCCTCGTCGCCGGTGACCCGAACGACCCGGCCACCTACTTCGCCGGCTTCCCGAAGGACCAGGTCAGCCCGATCTCCTGCCCGGACAACGTGGCCTTCGACTCGTACGGCAACCTGTGGATCTCCACGGACGGCAACCAGCTCGGCTCGCACGACGGGCTCTTCGGTGTGGCCACGCGGGGTGACCGGCGCGGTGAGCTGAAGCAGTTCGCGACGATGCCGAAGGGTGCGGAGACCTGTGGGCCGGTGATTCAGGAGCGGCGGGTGCTTGTCGCCGTGCAGCATCCCGGTGAGATCGATGGCGCGAGCGTGGAGAAGCCCGCGTCCGCCTGGCCCGACGGGCCCGGGAAGATCGTTCGCCCGGCCGTCGTGGCTGTCTGGCGTGAGGACGGCGCCGGCATCGGCGTCTGATCAGCAGTGCCCGGAGCCGGGGTGGCCCGGGGGTGGGCGCGGCTACGCATGTGGCGATGCGATGGCCCTCGCCGCCGCCAGCTCCTGTCTCAGTGGCTCCAGCACGCTCCCCGGCGGGCCCGTGAGGTCCGTTCGTACGGCGATGAGGGTGTCCGCCTCGCGGACGCCCTCCGCCAGTTCTCGCAGTTGCCGGACCACCTGGGAGACCTCGGCCGACGACGGCGGGGCCGCGCCCTGCTTCACGCGGACCCTCGCCGCCGTCGTCGCGTCGACGATGCGTTCCACCGCCACCACCAGCGGCCACCACGCCGCCGCCCGCCGGCCCGTCGGCGGCGGTTCGGTCAGGGCGCGCTGGAACTCGGTGCGGATGGCGGAGAGGTCGCGGTAGAGGCGGCGGCGCATCCGGGCGCGGGCCGCGGGGTCCGTGGCCTCCGCCCCGCCGCCGAAGGCGCATTCCACATAGCGTGCCGTGTCCGCGACCGCGTCCGCGAGACGGTCGCCGACCCGGGTGCGCCAGCTCTCCGGCCAGAGGAGATAACCCACGACCAGGGCGATCGCGCAGCCGATGAGGGAGTCGACCAGGCGGGGGAGCAGCAGGGCCGTGCCCTGGCGGTTGAGGACGTCGGAGAGGAGCAGGATCACCGGCGTGATGGCGGCGGTCTGGTAGCCGTAGCCCCGGGGGGTGAGGGCGGGGATCAGCGGGGCGAGGAGGAGCAGGACCGGTACGTCCCACCAGCCGCGCGGCACTTCCGCCAGGACCGCCGCCGCCACGACCAGGCCCGCGACCGTGCCGAGGGCGCGCAGCAGGGCGCGGGAGAACACCGAGCCGAAGTCCGGTTTGAGGACGAAGGTGATGGTGAGGGCGACCCAGTAGGAGCGGGGGACCGGGACGATCGACACCAGGACCTGGGCCAGGCCGATGCACAAGGCCAGGCGCAGGCCGTAGCGCCAGGACGCGGCGGACAGCAGGACGGTGCGGGTGGCCAGGGCGGCGCGGGTCCGTAGTGCCGCCGGGCGGCCCAGGCCGTCGGGGATGCCCGTCGGGTCGATGTCGGGGGTGGTGACCACGTCGGCGGCGTGCCGTAGGGCCTGGTCGACGGCGCGGCCCGTCTCCGTCAGCGGCAGGGGGAGGCGGAGCCCTATGGGGCCGGTGTAGCCGGTCTCGACGGCTTCCGCCAGGTGCCGGGCGGCCTGGGGGATCTCCGGGGGGAGCGGTTTGCCCGCGAGGTGGGCGGCGGGGGCGGCTTCGATGACCGGGGTGACCGCGTTGAGCTGGGCGAGCAGCCGGGTGAGGTCGCGGCTGCGGCTGTGGTAGCGGGAGCGGCGGGCGAGGACGACGTCGTAGGACTGGTTGAGGGCCTGGGTGGCGGCGTGCCGGGCCTCCTCGTATGTCTCGGTGTCCGCGCCGCACGCGGCGAGCAGGTCGGCGGCGGTGCGGTAGGCGCCCGCGACCGCGGAGCGTTCGGGGACTCCGGAGCGCAGCGGCCAGGACAGCAGGGCGAGGAGGAGGACGAGGAGTCCGCCGCCGGTCATCAGCAGCGGGGCCGCCCACCAGGCGCCGGGCATCGGCAGGCCCGCGCCGACGACGGCGTTCAGGAGCAGGAGCAGGCCGGAGACGGAGGAGACCGCGCCGATCGTCGAGATCATGCCGGAGAGCAGGGCGATGCCGGTGAGGACGGCGACCGCGGTCCAGCCGTGGCCGAAGGCCAGGGAGCCGAGGGTGACGCCGACCGCGCCGAACAGTTGCGGGACGGCGATGTTGAGGATGCGCAGGCGGTAGGCGTCGGCGGTGTCGCCGATGACGCCGGAGAGGGCGCCCATCGCGGCGAGGGCACCGTAGGCGGGGCGGTCGGCCGCGAGTCCGACGGCCAGCGGGAGGGCCATCGCGACGGCGGCGCGGGCCACGGCGGGCCGGTTGACGGGGGCCGCCTGCTGGGGTTGGAGGTTCCGGACCAGCCAGTCGGGAGGGGTGAGGCCGATGGGGAACTCGCGGGACATGCGCCCATTATGGGCGGCTTGCGCAGGAGGCCGGCCGGTCGTGTGCGGGGTGAGGCCCGCGAGGGCGGCCCGGAGACCGGGCCGCCGCGGTCCTCAGTGGAACTCCCGTACGACCTCGATACGGCCGACGATGTGCGCGTTGAACTCCTCCAGCTCCTCGGCCGGGACCCAGAGTTCGAGGATGGTCTCGCCGCCGGCCTGGCGGACCGGGTAGCGCTCCAGGAAGGCGGAGTCGACCTCGAAGCGGGTGACGTATCCGGCGCCCGAGGCCGGGACGTTCCAGTCGCGGGCGATGCGCACGGCGTAGTCCTCGTTCAGGACGGGGTAGAAGATCGGCTGCTCGGGCAGCCGCGGAGGCCAGGCCGTCCAGCCGGAGGCCTCGACGAGGGCCAGCTCCTCGGGGCCCGTGGGGCGCCACAGGGTCGTCGTCTCGCGCATGGACGGTGACGGTAGCCGGGTGGGCGCGGCCGTCACCAGCCGATTACGGGCGGATCGGGGGGCGAGGCGGTCACGGGCGATCAGGGGTCGACGCGGCCCGCGCGGTCGCGTCGATACGGGTCAGGAATCCGGCCAGTGCCGCGTTGAACTCCTCCGGGCGCTCCAGGTTCGGCATGTGGGCCGCGCGCTTGACGACGTGCAGGGTGGAGTCGGGGAGGAGGGTGTGCAGGGTCTCGGCGACCGGGACCGGGGTGTACTCGTCGTCCTCGCCGACGACGACCAGGGCCGGGGCCGGGAGGCGGGAGAGGAGGGGGCGGTAGTCGGGGCGTTCGGCGCGGCCGCGGAGGGCCGCGGCGGCGCCCTCCGGCGCGGTGGCCGTCATCATGCGGTGGACGTGCCGCTTCACGGCCGGGTCGGCGTAGGGAGCGACCATCTTCTCCAGGACCTCGTCGGCGTAGCCCCGCATGCCCTCGCGCAGCAGCCGGTCGGCCATGGCGTTGCGGGTGCGCTTTCCCTCCGGGGTCTCGGGCTCGGCGAAGGTGTCGGCGAGGACCAGGCCGCGGACGCGGTCGCCGAAGCGGGCGCAGCACTCCATGGCGATCTGGCCGCCCATGGAGAGGCCGGCGAGGACGACGGAGTCCAGGTGCAGTGCGTCGAGCAGGGCCTCGATGTCCGCCGCGAAGGCGGAGAGCGGGGTGACGCCGGGGACGACCGGGGAGGCGCCGTAGCCGCGCAGGTCGGGGGCGATGACCCGGCGGTGCGGGGCGAACGCCTCGATCTGCGGGGTCCACATGGTGCGGTCGAAGGGGTGGCCGTGGATGAGGAGCAGCGGCGGCACGGAGGCGGTATGGGTGCCTTCGTCCTCGTATGCGAGGGGGACGGTCATGGCCTCGACCGTACGGTGCCCCAACTCCTCGGTGCAATAAGATCTTTGCCCTCGGTGCAATGTGCTCCGCCGACGAGAGGCCCGCCGTGGACGATTACCTCCGCTTCGCCGACCGCATCGCCGCCGACATCGCCTCCGGTCGGCTGAAACCGGGCCAACGTCTGCCGCCGCAGCGGGCGTTCGCACGGCGGTGCGGCATCGCGGCCTCCACGGCCGGGCGGGTCTACGGCGAACTCGTCCGGCGCGGACTGGTCGTCGGCGAGGTCGGTCGCGGCACCTTCGTCCGGGCCACTCCGCCCACGACCGGCGACGGCCGCGCCCTCACCGAGCCGGCGGCGGCCCCGGAAGCCCCCGTGAACCTGGAGCTCAACTACCCGTCCGCCCCCGCCCAGTCCGAACTCCTCGCCCCCGCCCTCACCTCCCTCCTCGACCCCGCCGCCCTCGCCGACGCCCTCCGCCCGGCCCCCGCCACCGGCACCGCCGAGGCCCGCGCGGCGGCCGCCGGACTGCTCACCGCCCCCGGCTGGCGCCCCGCGCCCGGTCGGCTGCTCTTCGCCGGCAACGCCCGCCAGGCCATCGCCGCCGCCCTGGCCTCCCTGGTCAGGCCCGGCGGCCGGGTCGGGGTCGAGCCGCTGACGTACCCCCTGGTGAAGGAGATCGCCGCCCGCCTCGGCATCACCCTCGTCCCGCTCGCCGCCGACGAGGAGGGCCTGCTCCCCGAGTCCGTCGCCGCCGCCCACCGCACGGCCCCGCTCTCCGCCCTCTACCTCCAGCCGACCCTGCACAACCCGACCTCGCTCACCACCCCCGAGCCGCGCCGGCGGGCCATCGCACGGACCGTCACCGACCTCGGCCTCCCGGTCGTCGAGGACCGCATCTGGTCGTTCCTGCGCCCCGAACCCCCGTTCGCCGCCCTCGCCCCCGGCCTCACCCACGTCGTCGACGGCCTGTCCAAGCGGGTCGCGCCGGGCCTGACCGTGGGCTTCCTCGTCGTACCGCCGGAGCGGGTGCCCGCCGTGGCCGCCGCGATCCGCTCCGGCGGCTGGAGCGCGGGCCGGTTCGCCCTGGAGGCCGCCGTACGGTGGATCGCGGACGGCACGGTGACCCGGCTGGTGGCCGCGAAGCGCACGGACGCGGCCCGCAGACAGCGACTCCTGGCCACCCGCCTGCGCGGCTTCTCCGTACGCTCCGACCCGCACGCCTATTTCGCCTGGTGGGAACTGCCGCCCCCGTGGCGCGCCGACACCTTCACCGCAGCGGCCAGGGCCCACGGCATCGCGGTCACCCCGGGCCCGTCCTTCGCCGTGGACCCGGCGCGCACGCCGGATGCGGTGCGGCTCGGGTTGGCGTCGGTTGCGGAGACGGAGCTGGAGCGCGCGTTGCGGACATTGGGGGAGGTGGCTCGGCGGGGTGGCTGAGGCCGGTGGTCGGGGCTCGGTCTGGTCCGGCTGGGGGTGGGAGGGGGTGGGGACGCGCGCCGACACCTTCACCGCGGCCGCTGCGGCCCGCGGCATCGCGGTCACTCCGGGCCCGTCCTTCGCCGTGGACCCGGCGCGCACGCCGGATGCGGTGCGGCTCGGGTTGGCGTCGGTTGCGGAGGTGGAGCTGGAGTGGGCGTTGCGGATGTTGGGGGAGGTGGCTCGGCGGGGTGGTTGAGGCCGGTGGTCGGGGCTTGGCCTGGTCCGGCTGGGGTGGTGGCTCGGCGGGGTGGTTGAGACGGGGTGGGGGTCAGGGTTGGGGGCGGGGTGGGTGAGGGGGGTCCGGGGAGGAGGGGCGGCGGCGGGCGGACGGGCCGTAGCGGGTGGTCAGCCAGGTGGCTGTGGCGACCGTCAGGCCGAGGGTGAGGAGGAGCCAGGATGTTGTGCGGAGGGTGGCGGTGAGGGCGTCGTAGACCGCGCCGGCGGCCGGGCGGTGGGGTTCGGCGGGGAGGCCGGCGAGGGTCAGGTGGCGGCCCACGGCGATCGCCAGGCCGAGCAGGGCGCCGCCGAGCGCGGTGCCGAGGGCGGTCGCGGTGACCGCGCGGCGGCGGCACGTGGCGACCGTGATCCCGGCGACGCCGAGCAGGAACGCCGCCAACGGCAGCCAGAACGCGGCCACTTCGAGGACGTCGTATCCCTTGCGCAGGCGGTCCGCCTCCGCCGCCGGCAGGACCGCGACCTCCGTGTGCGGGACCGGGATGCGGTCCGCCAACGGGACGTTCTCGGCGGTCAGCTGACGTTTCACCTCGGCCGCCACCGGCGCGATGTCGACGGTCACCGGACGCCCCGCGTCGCCCTGCCGGACGGCGTGCAGCAGCGCGGTGTGCGTGACCCGGTTCGCGGTGTCCCAGCCCGCGCGGAAGGCGTTGGTCCGGGTGAACGAGCGGGCCGCGTCCTGCGCGAACGGGCCCATCATGCCGCTCAGGGACGGCCCCAACTCGTGCATCAGCTCCGCCCCCACGGTGTCCGCGACAGCGTCCCGCACGGCCGGATCGGCGGCGAGTGGCGCCATGGTGCGCACATACCGCCCGGTGTCCGTCAGCCCGTACGCCGCCCAGGCCGCCAGCGCGCCGAACGGCAGCAGAAGGCAGGCCAGGGCGATCAGCGCGGCCGACAGACCGTCACGCACACGGCACGGAACAGAACGGCACGGAACAGACACGCCTCCAGGCAACGGCGTCCGCGCGGACCGCGCGAGCACGGTACGGCCGTATGGGCGCGGGTCCCCGCACCCCAAGCTCCGTACGACGGGCCCCGCACACCCCCGGAACTGCGGTTTCCCCGCTCCGGTGGAGGCTTCACCCGAACGGGTGTTTCCTGGATCTGGGGAGAAGGTTCGGGCTCCTTGCCGAGCCGGCTGGTTTCCGGATCCTCGTCCGGCGACCGGGACTTGCCGCCCGTCGCCCGACGAGTGGAGGGATGAGGGAGACGCGCGGGCCCCGGCCACAAACCGGGACCCGCGCGCCCTCGTGTGGGAGCCCGTAGGACGGACATCGGCCCATACGACCGTGTCAGCCCGTACGACCGTGTCAGCCCGTACGCCGGCCCTCCGCGTCCTCGTGCGTGTAGTAGCGGTAGAACAGCACCGCGAACACGGTCGCCGCGATCGCCAGCGCCATGCCGATGGAGCGCAGCACGGTGCCGCCGATGGTCTGCGCGTAGGCGAAGCCGAAGGCGGAGCCCGCGAACGCCGCCCACAGCAGCGCGTGCTGCTCCCGCTTCAGCCGCGAGGCCATGGCGCGTATGCCGACGTAGAGCAGGATGAAGGCGAGCGCCGCCACGAACCCGAACAGCAGGTTCCAGCCGGTGATGGGACCGCCGTCGCGCCGGTTGGCCGCCGCCCAGTAGCCGTAGACCAGCCCGAGGCCGACGGGCCAGACCCAGCTCGCGATCCGATGGGTGCGCGCCGAGAAGATGTCGGGCGGGCGGGTGTCGCGGGTGCCGCCGCGGTCCCTGCGGGGCACCGGTGCCGCGTGAGCCATGGGAGAACTCCTCTCTCCTCGCCCCCGCCTTCCAGGGCACACCTGGCCGGGGACACTGGCAAGTCGGCAGGTCACGCACCGTGTCCGGGTGGGTCCGCGGTCGCCCGGACCGGATGCGGGGCGGTCGGCCCCGTGTTTCGCTGGGGGCCATGGAGCCCGTGAGCGCGCGCGACGGCCGAGGCGGCGGCCAGCGCCTGCGCGACCGGTATCCCCGCGCCGCGCTGCCCGACGGCGACGCCCACCGGCAGCAACTGCTGCGCGTGCGCGGGCGCAGCGTCGCCTGGGTGCCTCCGCTCCTGCTGCTGGTGGCCATCGCGCTGGCCGACGTGAACACCGGCGAGGACTTCCGGATCGTCTCCTGGATCGTGCTGGTGCCCGGTATCGCCTCCGCGATCTGCGGGGTGTGGGGGACGGCGGTGTACGCGGTGCTGTCCGTCGTCACGTACGGCGTCGTGGACGGTCTGTGGCCGGACGCGTACCAGGCCGGGCTGCCCGACTTCATCCTGGTCGCCCTGGGCGGCATCCTCGCCACGCTGGCCTGCGTGGTGCGGTTGCGCGGCCAGGAGCGGATGCTGCGCATGCAGACCATCGCCGAGACCATCCGCCGCACCGTGCTGCGCCCGCTGCCCCCGGTGTGGGGCGGCCTGGAGCACGCGGCGGTCTATCTCCCCGCCGATGTCGAGGCCCGCGTCGGGGGCGACTTCTACGACATCCAGCCCGGCCCGCACGGCACCCGCGTCCTCGTCGGCGACGTGCAGGGCAAGGGCCTCGGCGCGGTGGAGATGGCGGCGGCCCTGCTCGGCACGTTCCGCGAGGCCGGGTACCACGAGCGGGACCTGGCGACCGTCGCCGAGTGCCTGGAGACCCGGGTGCGCCGGCACCGGGGGCACATGGCCGATCTGGGCCGCGGCGGCGAGGACACGGAGCGGTTCGCCACCGCCCTCCTCCTCGGCTTCCCCGCGGACGCCTCCGACGCCGTCGAGGTGGTGAACTTCGGTCACGAGCCGCCGCTGGTCGCGGGCGCCGACGGCGTGCGCACCCTGCCGCCCGGCGACAGCCTCCCCCTCGGCCTCGGCGAACTCGCCGCCGACCCCGCCGCCCCACCCGCCGTCCGCCGCTTCCCGCTCGCTCCCGGCGAGACCCTGCTGCTCACCACCGACGGCGTGACCGAGGCCCGGGACGGCGGCGGGGCGTTCTACCCGCTCGCCGACGCCGTGACCCGCGCGCTCGCCGCCGACGCCCGCACGGCCGGGCCCCGGCGGCTGGTGGCGCTGGTCCGGGACGGGGTGCTGCGGCACAGCGGCGGGCGGCTGGAGGACGACGCGACGGTGTTCGCGGTACGGCGCGTCGCGGGCACCGGGGTTTGAAGGCGGCCCCCACGGCGCCCCGGCCACCGGTTACGGTGCTTTGCGTACGTGATCGACGACGTACGTGACCGAAGGGGAGGGACCGATGCCCGGAACCGTGCTGCTGCTCGCCGCCTCGCCCGTGGGCAGGGGCCGGCTGGTGGACGCCGCGGCCGTACTCCCGGTGCTCGCGGCCGTCGACCCCGCCGTGCTGGCCGGCACCGACACCGCGAACGTCGTCGAACTCGCCGACCCCCTGGAGCCCCAGGCCGTCCTCACCCGCCTGCGCGCCGCCGCCTCCGCCCCCGGCCCGCTCACCGTCTACCTCGCCGGCCAGCTCCAGCTGGACAGACGCCAGCGCCTGCCCCACCTGGCCCTGGCCCGCACCACCCCGGCCACCGTCCGCTACACGGCCTTCCCCTGGCACTGGTTCCGCGAGGAACTCCGCCTGCGCGCCCCGGGCACGACGACCCTCTTCCTGGACCTGCACGCCGACGCGGAGACCTGGGACCTGCTGCGCACGACGCCCCTGGACACGGGTCGCGCCACCGCCGTCTACGGCCGTATCGCGCCCCCGCCGAGCCGTCGCGGCACGCCGGCGGCCCCGTCCTACATGAAGGCGCTCGCGACCATACTGCGCAGCGGCCACCGCCCCCCGCTGGGCCAGTTGCACGAGCTGACCCTGGCCCGTACCGAGGGCACAGGGCACCTGGTCCTGGCGGCGGCACCCCCGCCGACGACCAACGACCCGCACGCCGCGATCACCGCCGCCGTCCAGGCGGGCCGCCACACCCACGCGGACGCCCTGGCCGCGCAGTGGGAACAGGCCGCCGTACGGGCCCACGGGCCGGGCTCCGAGGAGGCGCTGCACTGGGCGGAGGTACGCGCCGACCTCGCGATGTTCGCCGGGGACCCGGCGCGCAGCTGCCGGACGTGGCTCGCGGTGGCGGCGGCCCGCCTGGCCGCCGGGCAGCCCGTGGACGCGCCCGCCGTCGAGGCGGCCGTCGACCGGGCCCACCACCAGTGGAGCGAGATCGCCGAACCGGCCCGCGCCCGCGAACTGGGCGCCGCCCTCGCCGACCTGCGCGCCCGGGTGCCGGGCCGCCGAGCGGGGGCGCTGGAGCACGTCCGGCGGCAGCTGCGGCGCCTGGAACCGCAGACGGCACAGACGGCGCGGGGCTGAGGGCGGGCGTCACCCGGATGGCGGTGCCGGAGCGGCCGTAGGGGGCCAGGTGTGGCCTGTCCACGAAGGAGGGGGCCGGCACAACCGAAGGAAGACGGCATCGTCGCCCTGGGCGTGATCGCCGCTCTCAGCCAGGCGGGCATCGCCACGGCCGTCACCCAGCCCCTCCTCTACGCGGCCCTCGGCACCGCCGCGGGCATCCTCATCGTCGGTGTCGGCGGCGGCATGATCATGCCGATGCGGCAGCGCTGGGAGCGCTGGCTGACCACCGCGGAGAGGTGAGCCTCAGTCCGCGAGCAGGCCGTGCCGTTCACCAGCCAGACGATGGCGGTGAGGCGGCACACCGCGTAGTCGTGGGCCCACGGGCTCGCGCCAGTCCAGCTCCTTCAGCGCGTCCAGGAAGCCGAGCGCGTAGTCGGCGAGGTCCTCGCGGTGCGGGGGGGGGGGATCAGCCCCGGGTGGTTGGCCGCCTCCTAGAGCGGGGGCTGAGCCGGTGCCGGGCCCAGGGTTGTCGTACCGGGGGCCGTGCGGTGGCCCAGGCCCGTGCGGTACGCGTCCAGGGCCGCCTCGATGCGGCCCGTGCGGCGGAGCAGGTCGCCGAGGAGGCGGCACAGGTCGGCCAAGTCGCCCGCCGCGCCCGCGCGTTCCAGGAGGCTGAGGGCGCGGACGTAGTGCTCCTCGGCGGCTTCCGTGTCGCGGGCGGACTCGGCGATGCGGCCCAGGAGGCGGTGGGCGGCGGCCGCGTGGACGGCGCCGCGTTCGGAGGAGAGGTCGCCGAGGACGTCCTGGAGGAGCGCGGCGGCCTCGTCCGACTTGCCGCGGCGGTGCAGGACGTCGGCGAGTTCGACGGCGACCTGGCTGCTGTACAGGGCGGCGCGTTTGGCGGAGAGCATGGTCTGGGCGGAGCGCAGCTCGGACTCGGCGCGCTCCAGGTCGCCGTTCTGGGCGTAGACGTATCCCCGCATCCAGTGGCAGTTGGCCAGTTCCGTGCGGATCTGGAGCTGGCGGTACATCTCGGCGGCCTTGGCGAGGGAGGCGTCCGCCTCGGCGATACGCCCCTCGGCGAGCAGGGTGCGGGCGACGGAGCGGTGCATCCGGGCGACCAGGGCGGGGTCGGCGGCCTGCGGGGCGAGGGCGAGGGCGAACTCGGCGGCCTGGGCGGCGCGGGCGTGGGCGCCCATGTCCATGTAGGGGCCGATGACGCTGGCGTAGAGGAGCAGGAGCGCGTCGGGGTCGTGCAGGCCGCCGCGGTTGAGATCGTCGAGGGTGGTCTCCAGGAGATAGACGGCGTAGCGGAGTTCCCCGGCGAGGTAGTGGGCCACGGCGCGGCCGCGCAGCGCGGGGACGCGGGCGGGCAGCGGGGCGTCGGCGAGGGTCTGTTCGGCGCGTTCGAAGTACTGGCGGGCGGCGGTGAGGTCGCCGGTGTCGAGGCCGCACTCGCCGAGGCCGAGCAGGGCGGTGTACCGGGCGTCGGCGAGGCCGTGGGTCTCCGCTTCGGCGAGCAGGGCGGCGTACTGGCGGGCGGCCTCCTCGGCCTCGCCGGTGGCGAGGGTGCGCTGGGCCTCGGTGAGGCGGAGGCGCAGGTCGGTGGCGAGGTGGGCGGGGCGGCCGGTGGCCAGCTCGTCGAAGGCGACGCCGAGGCGGTCGGCGAGGTGGCGCAGGGCGTCGTCGGAGGGGCGGACGCGGCCGGACTCCAGGGTGGAGATGTAGGCGGGGGTGTAGACGGGTTCCGCCAGCTGCCGTTGGGTGAGGCCGCGTTCGCGTCGCAGCTGCTGCACCCTGCGCCCGATGGTCTCCGGGTCGTCGCGCTTCGCCATGCGTTCATGATGCCAGCGTCAACTGGCGGTTACGGTCTTCCCGTTGAACTCCGCACCCCCTAGGTTGGAGAAAGATAACCTCGGAAGTTAAACGCGCTTAATCCCCTGCTGTCGCCGTGCCTTCTCTGTCACCGCCCCTGCCTGTTGCGAGGTTGCCGTGCCCGGACGCCCCTCCGCCCACCCCGGCCACCCCTCCACCCGCTACGCCAGAGCCTTCGCCGCCGCCGTCCTCGCCGTCACCGCCCTGATCGCGGCGGCGAACGCGGGCCCGGCGAAGGCGACGGAGCCGGGGTGCGGGGCGCAGGTGGAGCGAACCGCGCAGAAGCCGTGAGAACGGCACCGGTGGACGGCACCGTTGGGCGGCCCGTACCCCGCTGACCACACGGAACAGCCGAGACGGTCGTTTCGGGGCACCCCGGCCGGGTAGTCGGGCCTCGTTTCCGGGGGGAGACCGGTCGAGGAGGGAGTGACCGTGCGGCCCAGGAACGAGCGGGACGGGGCGTGGGCCGCCGACGTGATCGCGGAGTCGGTGCGGGGCGTCGGCGCGGGGGATCTGCCGCGCCGGCTGTGCCAGGTCACGACCCGGCTGCTGCCGGTGGCCAGCGCGAGCGTCTCGCTGTCCGGCGAGGGGATGCCCGTGCCGTTGAGCGCCGGGGACGACCGTGCCGCGGAGCTGATGGAGATCCAGGCCACGCTGGGCGAGGGCCCCTGCCTGGAGGCCGCCCGCACCGGCGCGCCCGTCCTCGTCGCCGACCTGACGGCCGCGGCGGACGCGGGGCGCTGGCCGGTCTTCGTCCAGCAGGCGACCGCGCTGGGCATCCGGGCGGTGTACGCGCTGCCGCTGGGCGACGACGCCGGATGCGTCGGCACGCTGGACCTGTACCGGGACACCCCCGGCGTCCTCACCGCCCGCGAGCTGCACATCGCCCACCTCATGGCCAAGGTCATGACCCTCGCGCTGATCTACCTCCCGTGCGACGACGAGTACGGCGACCGCCCGGACGGCACCTGGCTCACCGAGCTGGCCGACGGGCACGACCGGGTCTTCCAGGCGGTCGGCATGATCATGGCCCGGCTCGGCATCGGCTCCGACGAGGCACTGGCCCGGCTGCGTGCCCGCGCCTTCGCGCACGGCCGTACGGTGCTGGACCTGGCCCACGACGTGGTCGCCCAGCGGGAGCCGTTCGACCCCGACTAGGCCGACAGAGCCTTAGCCGGCCGCGCGCCCGTCTCGTACGGCCGGTGGTGCGCGCGTCGCTCACACCTCCACCCGGCCCTGTTTGCGGACCGCCGCCAGCCGCTCGGCCCCCAGCTGGGTCGCCGCGGTCGTGACCTCCGCGTACACGTCGCCCAGTCCGCCGTTGGTCAGCGTGAACGAGTCCTCGCCCACGCGGACGGCGACCACGTCGATGGTGAGCGCGACCTCCTCGCCCTCGTACTCGATGGTCGCCGTGACCCGCAGGCCCTGGCGGGCGTCCCCGACCTCGGGCAGCTCGGCCTCGTCCACCTCCACCTGCTCCACGGTGCCGGAGACCATGGTGGCGTCGAACGACTCGCACTTGCCGGGCAGCGTCCGCAGCCAGGCCAGCGTGCGGTCGACCTCCGCCGGGCGCTGCGTGGAGACCTGATAGCGCAGCTGGGCCCCGTCGTACGTGTCGTCCAGGCCGACGACCGCCCGCGCGGGCGCGCCGAGCAGCTCGTCGGCGTACAGCAGGTCCAGCAGCCGCTGGCAGTCGGATGCCGTGCCCTCCGCCGTCCGCGCCTTGAGAAAGGCGTCCCGCCAGGTGGCCGCGCCCTGCGTCGGCGCCCAGGGCTCGCCGAGGTCCGTCCAGCTGATGAGGGCGTCCCGGGCCTGGGCCTCGGTGAGGGCGGGGGTGGTGGCCGGGGCCGGCGACCTGCCGGCCGCGGCGGGCGAGGAGGCCGCGGAGGACCCCGAGGAGGTGGGCCCGGCCGGGTCCAGCTTGATGGCGGAGCAGGCGCCGGCGCCGAGCAGGGTGGCGGCGGCGAGGGCGGACGCGGCGAGGCGGATGCGGGTCGTCAAGGGTGGCTCCAGAGAGGCTTACCGACCGTGGTACGTCCACGGCACCACCGCACCCGTCCGCCCACCAGCGCTCCGGGCCGTCCGGGTGATCAACTCGCCGGGAGTCCCCGGAAAGCCGGTCACACACGTCGCGGAAAACCTTTCGCGCGGCCACCCCGCCACCCGCTACCGTGCCTCCCATGCAGCGCGCCAACCCGTCTCTCACGACGACGCCGGAGAGTGTCCCGGCGCGCTGACAGCTGAGCAGATGTCCGAAGCCCCGGGGCGAGCGCCCCGGGGCTTCGTCGTACGGCGCGCTCGCCTCCGAACCGGAGGAGACCGGCATGAACACCTCGTACGACCGCCACGACCACCGACGCCTCGGCCGCGAGCTGGGCATCTTCGACACCGATCCGCTGATGGGCGCCGGGCTGCCGTACTGGCTGCCCGACGGGGCCGTCGTCCGGCACGCCCTGGAGGAGTACATCCGGGACACCGAGCGGGCCGCCGGATACCGGCACGTGTACTCGCCGGTGCTCGGCAAGCGGGAGCTGTACGAGATCTCCGGGCACTGGGACCACTACAGCGAGGACATGTTCCCGCCGATGAAACTGGGCTCGGAGGAGGTCGTGCTGCGGCCCAGCCTGTGCCCGCACCACGCGCTCATCTACCGCTCCCGGTCCCACAGCTACCGCGAACTCCCGCTCCGTATCGCGGAGTTGGGCGGCATGTACCGCTCCGAGCCGTCCGGCGTGCTGGGCGGCCTGACCCGCGTACGGTCCATCCAGCTCAACGACGCCCACATCTTCTGCACACTGGAGCAGGCCGTGGAGGAGGCCCGCGCCGCCCTCGGCCTCATCCGCCGCGCCTACGCCGACCTCGGCATCCGCGCCGCCCGGTACCGGCTCTCGCTGCCCGGCGAGGGCGGCAAGTACGTCGCCGGCCCCGAGCTGTGGCGGCGGGCGACCGGGCTGCTGCGGGAGGTGCTGGACGTGGCCGGTGTGGCGTATGAGGAGGCGGAGGGCGAGGCCGCCTTCTACGGCCCCAAGATCGACGTCCAGGTCGTCGACGGCGCCGGACGCGAGTCCACCCTCTCCACCGTCCAGATCGACTTCCACCAGCCCGAACGCTTCGACCTGCACTACATCGGCCCCGACGGCGGCAAGCACCGCCCGGTCATGGTGCACCGCAGCATCATCGGCAGCGTCGAACGGGCCGTGGCCCACCTCATGGAGGAGCACGGCGGCGCCTTCCCGGCCTGGCTCGCACCCGTCCAGCTGGTCGTCCTGCCGGTGGCGGAGGCCCAGGAGGAACGCGCGCGGGAGATGGTGGAACAGGCCCTGCGCCTGGGCCTGCGGGCCGAGCTGAGCGGGCCGTGGGACGGCAGCCTCGGCGCACGGATCCGGGCGGCGCGGCTCGTGCCGTACCAGGCGGTGATCGGCGAGCGCGAGGCCGACGCTGGCCTGGCCGCCGTACGCCTGCGGGACGGCCGCCGCCCCGGGGCCGTACCCGTCGACGACCTGCTGCGGCGCATCGAGGCGCGGGTCGCCGCGCGCGGTGCCGGCCTGTGGGATGCGGCATAAGGTCGACGCAGACGGAAGGAGCGCCCCCGTGACCGGTCAGCCCATGCCCGTGATCATCGACTGCGACACCGGCGTCGACGACGCGCTGGCCCTGCTGTTCGCCGTACGGCACCCGGGACTCGACCTGCGCGCGGTCACCTGCGTCGCCGGGAACACCGACGTGGACGGCGTCGTACGCAACACCCTCACCGTGCTGGAACAGGCCGGCGCGCCGGACATTCCGGTCGCCCGGGGCGCCGAACGGCCCCTGATCGAGCCGCCGCGCTCGGCCCGCCACGTGCACGGCGAGGACGGGATGGGCGACCTCGGCCTCCCCGCCCCCGCCCGCACCCCGGTCGACGTGGACGCGGTGACCCTGCTCCGCCGCGAGATCCTCGCCTCCCCGCGCCCGGTGACCCTGATCCCCACCGCGCCCCTCACCAACATCGCCCTGCTCCTGCGCACCCACCCCGAGGTCATCCGCAACATCGAGCGGATCGTGTTCATGGGCGGCGCGGTGGCCTGCGGAAACGCCACGCCGGTCGCCGAGTTCAACGTCTGGCACGACCCGGAGGCGGCCGCGGTCCTGCTCACCGCCGGAGTGCCGACCACCATGTACGGCCTCGACGTGTTCCGCCAGGTGGTCGTCCCAGGCGCCGACGTCCGGCGGCTGCGCGCGAGCACCGAACCCGGCGCCCGCCTGGCGGGCGACCTCCTCGCCCACCGCCCCGCCACCCCCGAGGAGGACGGCGACGACCCGGGCGGCGGCGTCGGCGACGCGGGCGCGGTCTGCGCGGTCGCGGACCCGGCCGGTATCGCCACCCGCCTCCTCCCGGTCGAGGTCTCCCTCGCCCCCGGCCCCACCCGAGGCCAGACCATCGTCGACCGCCGCCCCCGCCCCGGCGAATCCGAGGTACACGGCGAGGGCCGCGCCCCGGCCCTGGTGGACGTGGCGCTGGAGGTGGACGTGGAGCGGTACGTGAAGCTGTGGCTGACGACGGTGGAAGGGGTCTGACCGTCCCGGTCCGTACGCCGATGAGGCCGCCCGCAGTAAGCACTGCGAGCGGCCTCAAGAAAGTTGACGCTCGGTCAGGAACGGGACGCCCGGCGGCGGCGCGTCACCACCACGATGCCCCCGCCGACGACCAGCAGGGCCGCGGCGCCGATGGCGATCGGGGTGGTCGCGCTGCTCGCGCCGGTCTCCGCGAGGTCCTCCTCGCCGCTGCCGCCGTTCGGGGCCGGGGCGGACGGGCTCGACGAGTCGGCCGGGGCGGTGGTCTCCGGGGACTCCTCGGCCGGAGCGGACGGGGACGGCTGCTCGGCCGGGGCCGAGGTCGACGGGGCCGGGGCGGAGTCCGACGGGGCCGGGGCGGAGGTGGACGGGGCGGGCTCCGAGGGGGACGGGGACGGCGTGGTCGTGCAGTCCTTCGTGCCGCCGTTCCACGCCGCGATCAGCTTGTCCTTGATGACCGGGCGGTCCGGGCCCTTGGGCAGCTCGCCGTGCTCGAAGCCGTCGTTCGCGTCGAGCTTGCCGTCGTACTTCACCGCGCCGCGGTAGAGGTCGATCTGGGCGAAGCAGCCCGCGTCCGGGACGGCGATGTCGAGCGTGTCGGTGGCGCCCCGCTCGACCGTCACCGTGTCGAAGTCGACGAAGACCTGCTCGCCGGAGGTGGCGAAGGTCGGGCCGTGGGCGAGGTAGGAGGCGAGCGAGGCGGTGCAGGTGGTCGCGTCGGCGGCGGGGCGGACCGTGATGTGCACCTTGCCGTCGGCGGTCGGCTTCAGGTTCTGGTCGTCGACCTTGACCGAGTCGTGGAAGTTCGTCCCGTCGAGGGAGAACTGGCAGCGGTCGGTGGCGGTCTCGGTGCCGGCACCCGTGCCGGGCTGGTACTGGCCGCCGTGCTTCCAGCCGTCGCCGCCGGGCGTCCCGTGCGCCCAGGCCCCCGAGGCGCAGGTGAAGGAGACGGCGGTGAGGGCGAGGGCCGCGGCGCCCGTCCCCAGCAGGCGTCGCGCGGTGACACGTCTCGCTATGGACATGTGTTTCCCATCTGGGTGTGCATGGGTGCGGGAGGCCGCGAAGGCGCCCCCCGAGTGGTCGTGGAAACGCTGTGCTCATTGGTCACATGCGGCACAACGTGAGCACATGTTCGAGCTCGTCGAACGGACTGTCAATGGGCTGTCAATTCCCCTGACGCATCGCTGACCGGCCCTGACGTGGCGTTACTTCCGCTGCGGCGCAAGGAATGTTCGCTTTTCCGGCGATGTGGACAGTCATTTCCCTGACACCCGCAACACCCGCAATGCCGTGAAGGAGGCCGTGTGCCGGACATCTCCTCCAGGAACCCGGACTGGTGGCGCCAGGCCGTCATCTACCAGGTCTACCCCCGCAGCTTCGCCGACGCCGACGGCGACGGACTCGGCGACCTCAAGGGCATCACGCAGCGGCTCACCCACCTCGCCGCGCTCGGCGTCGACGCCCTGTGGCTCAGCCCCTTCTACCCCTCCGAACTCGCTGACGGCGGCTACGACGTCGCCGACTACCGGGACGTCGACCCCCGCCTCGGCACCCTCGACGACTTCGACGCGATGGCCGCCGAGGCCCACCGGCTGGGCCTGAAGGTCATCGTGGACGTCGTGCCGAACCACACGTCCCATCAGCACGTGTGGTTCCAGGAGGCGTTGCGCGCCGGTCCCGGGTCGGCCGCCCGCGACCGGTACGTGTTCCGGGACGGGCGCGGCCCGGGCGGTGAACTGCCGCCCACCGACTGGCAGTCCGTGTTCGGTGGCAGCGCCTGGCGGCGGGTCCCCGACGGACAGTGGTACCTGCACCTCTTCGCCCCCGAACAGCCCGACCTCAACTGGGAGAACGAGGAGGTTCGCGCCGACTTCCGCACCACCCTGCGGTTCTGGTCCGACCGGGGCGTCGACGGGTTCCGTGTTGACGTCGCGCACGCCCTCGCCAAGGACCTGAGCGAGCCGCTGCGCGACCTCGGCGCGCCCGAGCTGAGCGACGAGGAGTCGCTGAGCGAGTTCCCGCCCGGCACCCACCCGTTCTTCGACCGCGACGAGGTCCACGAGATCTACCGCGACTGGCGCAAGATCCTCGACGCCTACTCCCCGCCCCGCATGGCCGTCGCCGAGGCCTGGGTGCCGGGCGCCCGCCGGGTGCTGTACGCCCGTCCGGACGAACTCGGCCAGGCCTTCAACTTCGAGTATCTGAAGACCCGCTGGGACGCCGAGGAACTGCGCCGCGTCATCACCGCCTCGCTCGCCGACGCCCGCGCCGCCGGCGCCTCCGCCACCTGGGTGCTGTCCAACCACGACGTCGTACGGCACGCCTCCCGGCTGATCCTGCCGCCCGGCACCGACCTCGACGCCTGGCTGCTGTCCGGCGGCCACGCCCCGGCCATCGACCCCGCCGCCGGGCTGCGCCGGGCCCGCGCCGCCACCCTGCTGATGCTGGCGCTGCCCGGCTCGTCGTACCTCTACCAGGGCGAGGAACTGGGCCTGCCCGAGGTCGCCGACCTGCCCACCGCCGTCCTCCAGGACCCGATCTGGGAGCAGACCGGCCATGTCCGCAAGGGCCGCGACGGCTGCCGGGTGCCGCTGCCGTGGACGACGACAGGGCCGTCGTACGGCTTCGGCGCGGGCGGTGCCTGGCTGCCGCAGCCGCAGTCCTTCGCGCGGTACGCCGTCGAGGCGCAGGACGGGGTCGAGGGCTCGACCCTGGAGCTGTACCGCAGCGCCCTGAAGCTGCGCCGCAAGCTGCTGAACGGTGAGGAGCTGACCTGGCTGGAGGACACCCCGGAGGGAGTGCTGGCGTTCGCCCGGACGGACGGCTGGCGGTGCGTGGCCAACCTGTCCGGCGTCCCCGTGCCGCTGCCGCCCGGCGAGCCGCTGATCGCCAGCGCGCCGCTGAAGGAGCGCGGGGTGCTGGAGCCGGACACGACCGTCTGGCTGGGATAGCCGGCAGGCCTTGACAGGGCCGCCGGTGGAGGCCTACTCAGGGCGTGTAGGCGAGTGCACTGGGCAGGCCGAGATGGAGCACAGCCGGTCACAGGGATGGGAGCGCCTGGTCGCCGAGGTGGCGGAGCGGACCGCCGACCTCCAGCGGGTGCAGTCCGAGTACGCCCACTACCGCGAGCGGGTACGGCGCGACCGGCTCGCGGTGCGGCAGATCGCCGTCGCCAACGTGCTGCGCGGGCTGCTGCCGGTCCTGGACGCCGTCGACGCGGCCCGCGCGCAGGAGCCGGACACACCGGGGCTCGCGGAGATCGCCGGGCTGCTGTACACCCAGGTGGGCGGGCTGGGCCTGGTGGCGTTCGGCGAGGTGGGCGAGCCGTTCGACCCGGCCCGGCACGAGGCGCTGCTCCACCATGTCTCCCCGGCCGCCGAGCGCCCGGTCTGCACGGCGGTGCTGCGCCCCGGCTACCGGGTCGGCGACGTCCTTCTGCGTCCGGCCAGCGTGGAGGTCACCGGCCCGGAGTAGCCGACGCGGCGGCTCAGGTCACCACGGCCAGTTCGTGCGGGGTCGTGTTCAGGCGGCGGGCACCGTCCTCCGCGCAGGTCACGATGTCCTCTATGCGGACGCCGAAGCGGTCCGGCAGGTAGATGCCGGGCTCGATGGAGAAGCACATGCCGGGCGTCAGCGGGCACTGCTCGCCCTCGACGAGGTACGGCGGCTCGTGCGTGGTGACGCCGATGCCGTGGCCGGTGCGGTGCACGAAGTACGCGCCGTACCCGGCGTCGGCGATGACCTTGCGGGCCGCCCGGTCGATCTCCTGGCACGGCACACCGGGCCGTACCGCCTCGAACGCGGCCTGCTGGGCGGCCCGCACGATGTCGTGCACCGCGCGCTCCTCCGGGGTCGGCTCGCCGACGTGCACGGTCCGCGTGACGTCGGAGCCGTAGCCGTCCTTCAGCCCGCCGAAGTCGAGGACCACCATGTCGCCGTCCTCGATGCGCCGGTCGCCCGCCTCGTGGTGCGGGTCGGCGCCGTTGGGCCCGGAGCCGACCAGGGTGAAGTCCACCCGGGCGTGCCCGTGCTCGCGCAGCAGCCGGGCCAGGTCGTCGGCCACGTCCCGCTCCCGCCGCCCGGCGAACCGTACGCCCAGGATGTCGGCGTACGCCGCGTCCGCCGCCGCCCCGGCCGCCGCGAGGCGGGCCAGCTCGTGCTCGTCCTTCACCGCGCGCAGCATCGGCAGGGCGGTGCTCATGGCCCGGTAGGTGGCGAGCGGCAGCGCCTCCTGGAGGCCCAGCAGATGCACCGCCCAGGTCCCGTCGGAGACGCCGTAGCGGCCGTGGGAACGCAGCAGGCCGGCCGCCGCCGCGTACGGGTCCTGGCCGTCCTGCCACTCGGTGATCCGGACGGCGCCCGCGCCGGGGCCGGCCTCCGCGTCCGCGCGTTCCAGCGTGGGGACCAGCAGATAGGGCTCGGAGTCCGGGGCGAGCACCAGCAGGGTGAGCCGTTCGGTGAGCGCCGGGGGCCGGTAGCCGCACATCCACACCAGGTCGGGGCCCGACGTGATGAGCAGCCCGGACAGGCCGACGGCCGCCGCCTCACGGGCGGCGCGGTGCATCCGGGCGGCGTAGTCCTGCTCGGTGAAGGGCGCCGGGAGTGTCTCGGTCATGGTGTCGCCGGGAGGTCGGGAGTCGTGTCGTACGGGGCAGGGGGGCTGTCGCACGGGGGACGGGGCTGTCGTACGGGGCACGGGCAAGGCGCCGTGCGGGGGCCGCCGCGGTTCAGAACCGCACGGCGCGGTCCACCACGGCCTTCACGTCGCCGCTCAGGTCGCGGTTGCTGCGGGCGGTCGCGGAGCGCTCCTCCCCGGCCGGGACGTCCTCCAGGGTGGTCACGACGGTGTCGAGGAAGTTGCCGTCCTCGTCGTTGAAGGTGACCTGGACGACGAAGGATCTGGTCTCGTTGTCGGTGTTGCGGACGGTGACCTCGACGCTGATGCGCCCGTCGCTGTCGGTGGCGGGCCTGCCCAGCCGTACGTCGTCCTTGACGTCGAGGCCGCCGGTGATCTCGTCGAACCGCTGGCCCACCTCCGCGGTCGCCGACGCCAGCACGTCCCCCGCGCGCGACGCGGCCGACTCGGCCTGCGAGGCCGCCTCGCTGACCGCGCCCTCGGGGGTGTCCTCGTCGGCGCAGCCCGTGAGGGCGATAGCCACGGCCGCGGCCGTCGCGGTCAGTGCGGCCCGGATCCTGCGGTGACCGGCCATGCTGCCTCCCAGGGTGCGGGTCTCCTTCCAGTGAAGGCCGCTCCGGACCGAGCCGCATGCCGGATCACTCGAACGGAGTATTCGGCCTGATGGGAGAGGTTGACCCGGCGGACTGGCGAGACGGGGCCGGGTCGCGTGACGAAGCCGCTTGGATCACATGACCGCGCGTGTGAGGATCGGCTGCGTGCGCCCACCGGGATGGCGGCTGCACCCGGGATCGTCCGTAGGTGGGATCGTCCGTAGCGGCAAGGGGGATGGAAATGTTCGCTGGGGGAACAGCGCGGCTGGTGCTCGGCAACGGCGGTGAGGCGTCGCTTGAGCTGACCGTGGAGCCCTGGGCGGAACCCCACCAGATCCCGCCGAAGCAGACCTGCGTCGTTGTCACTCACTCGCCCACGGGAGACGGTTCCTGGTCCGGGACGCTCCATGAGAACGCGCCGTTCCAGGTCGACCATCGGCCCGATTCGGTCACGGTGTGGGTCACCACCTCAGTGACGCGGACGGCAACGCGATCGACGCGATCGACTGGCACTGCCCTGCCCAGGACCGGCCCACCGCCTGATCGGGGACGTCCTCGACACGCTGCTCGGCTGGTCAGAGCGGGTAGGCCCTGATTCCGGTCGGTTGCCGCTTGCGATACTCCCGCTGTGACCACCGACAACGCCCCCTCGGCCATACGGCAGCAGCCGCCCGCCCCCCGCCCCGTGCGCTCCTGGCAGGACGCTGAGCGCAATGCCGCCGCGTGGATGCGTCACTGGGGGTACCGGGACGCGACCGCGCGGCCGGGTGGGCCGGACGGTGGGGTGGATGTGCGGTCGGCGCGGGCGCTGGGGCAGGTGAAGTTCCAGGCGCAGGCGGTCGGGCGGCCGGAGCTTCAGCGGCTGTTCGGGGCGCGGGGGCGGGACATGGACCGGCAGCTGCTGTTCTTCACCGGGAGCGACTACACCGGGACGGCGGTCGAGTACGCCGCCGAGCACGACATCGCGCTGTTCGTGTACGCCCTGGACGGATCGATGACGGCGGTGAACGCCGCCGCTCGGCGGATCAGCGCCGTACGCGTACCGACGCCGGAACCCAAAGCGACCTCGGACCCCGCCGCCAAACCCGCGAAGGAGCACCGGCCCGGCTCGGCGCGGTTCGCGCTCGGGTTCATCCTCGCGATCGTGGCGCTCGCGCTGCCCGGCGCCGACAGCTTCGAGGGCCGCCCCAGCCGGGGCGTGGCGACGGCGGCGATGCTCGTCGTCCCGGCCGTGCTGATGGTGTGGGGCGTCGTCGAGAAGAGCCGCCGCCGGTTCGGGCACATCGCCCTCGGGCTGTTCCTGCTCCAGCTCTCGGTGGGGTGGCTGTGCAACGCCCGGCTGTGGCGGGACGGGGTGCTGCCGACCGGCGCGGTCGCCCTCGCGGCCACCGTCGCGGGGCTTCTGTTGATCCGCCACGGTGCCCGGGTACGCGCGGCGGACGCCGGGGACTGAAGCGGCGCGTGGTGCGCCCCACGCGAAAACCCCCTCCTCAATTGTCACTGTCATGCCATACGCTGCCCCTGGCAGCCGCGCCCCGCGATCAGCAGACGACATCCGGGCGACGCGCGGCGTCTCTCATCTCCCCGGCTCCCCGCCGGGTTTCCTTGTGGGGGTTAATCACCTGTGCGTACGCGCAGCATCTCGACCGCGACGGCGTTCGCGGTCCTCGTCGGCTCGGCGGCCCTGAGCGTCGCCGTGGCCACTCCGGCGTCGGCGGCCACGGCCACCGTCGCGGCCCCGGGCGGCATCGTCGCGGACGGTGTCAGCCAGCGGGTCTTCATCGGTGACAGCGGCAACGGCCGGGTCGTCGCCGCCACCTACACCGGCACCGTCGTGGACTCGGTGTCCGGACTCGGCCCGGTCTCCGACCTCGCCCTGTCGGCGGACGGCGGCACGCTCTACGCCGCCATCCCGGGCACCCACGAGATCGTCGCCCTCGACGCGGCGACCCTGGACGTCAAGGCCCGCTACGCGGTGCCCACCGACACCGGTCCGCGCCACCTCGGCTTCGCCGGCGGCAAGGTCTGGTTCACCTACGGCGACCAGTGGGACGGCGACCTCGGCTCGCTCGACCCGGCGGTCGACCCGGCGAGCGGCACCGACCCGGTGACGATGGGCCAGTTCTCGGGCAAGGTGTGGGGCCAGTCGCTGCTGGACACCGACCCGTCGGCGCCCAACCTGCTGGGCCTCGGCGAGAGCGGCATCTCCACCGGCTCGGTGGCGGTGTTCGACGTCTCCGGCGGTACGGCCCAGCCGGTCGCCTGGCACGACGGCGACTACACCCTGACCTACGGGGTCGGCGACGTCGACCTGGTGCCCAACGCCCCGCAGCTGCTGGTCAACGGCACCGACCGGCTGGCTCACGCGAACGGCACGTTCAGCAAGGCCGGCTCCTACCCGGCCGGTCACCACGCGGACATCTCCGCCACCGGCCTGGTCGCCCAGGCGTACGGCGGCAAGGTGGCGATCTACCGGCCGAACGCCACCAAGCCGCTGCGCAGCTACGACGTCGGCACGGGCGGCGCGGCCGAGCTGGCCTGGGCGCCGGACTCCTCCCGGGTCTTCGCCCTGGTCGGCACGTCGGGCGGCTACACCCTCAAGGCCCTCACCGACCCGACGAAGAACGTTCCGACGCTCACCGTCAACGCCCCGTCGACCGCCACCCGCGCCAAGCCGCTCACCGTGACCGGCAAGATCTCGGCGACGGTGCCGCTGCCGGCCGGCGTCCAGCTGAAGGTCACCCGCGTCGACCTGGAGAGCCCGAGCGGCAAGGCGCTGCCCGCGGTCACCGTGAAGGCCGACGGCACGTACTCCTTCTCCGACACCCCGCCGGCCGGCGGCACCGTCACCTACAAGGTGACGTACGCGGGCGACGCCGAGCACACGGCGGTGACCGCGTCGGACAAGGTGGAGGTCTCCCGCGCCTCGACCACGCTGACGCTGAACAACAACGGCAAGGTCTACAGCTACGGCAAGGACGTCACCTTCACCGCCCACCTGGGGACGACGTACAAGAACCGTACGGTCGAGATCTGGGCGAACCCGTTCGGCGGCGACAAGCCGAACAAGCTGATCAAGACCGCCGTCGTCAACTCCAGCGGCAACATCTCCGCGGTCGTCGACATGAAGCGGGACACCGTCGTCACCGCCGTCTTCAAGGGCGACGCCCGCTACAAGCCGAAGACGACCAAGGTCACCGCGTACGCCAAGGTGCGGGTCTCCACGGCCGTCTCCCGGCACTACAAGACGGCCAAGATCGGCTCGACCACGTACTACTGGTTCCGCAAGAGCACCGACCCGCTGTTCACCACGACCATGACGTACTACCCGGGCCGCGCCCAGCGCTTCGACCTGCAGGTGTACTACGACGGCAGGTGGTACGACGCCGGCTCCGAGTACTTTGCGCTCGGCTCCGACGGCAAGTCCGCGGTGTCCCTGGAGGCCCCCGGCGAGGCGGGCATCAAGGCCCGGATGCGTTCCGTGTACGTCAACGGCTCCTCCGGTGACAACGTGAACTCGACGACGTACGGCTCCTGGAAGTACATGTACTTCACCAACTGAGCCACCGACTCCACGGGTTGACCGCCGCACTTGGACGATCCGCCCTGCCGGTCGGCAGGGCGGGTCCGTTCCGTGCCCGGCAGTACAAGGCTCTTGTGGGATAACCGCATGGCCCCGTTCGGGGGAGCCCGGCTCATCCGATGTGGGCCATGCGGGACGGTGGGCGCACCACCGGCGTAGGGGAACGCGTTGCCCTGGCATGGCACGACCCGCACCCTGCCGTCATCGTCCCCATCACCGTCGACCTCGCTGTCACCGCCGTCGCCGGACCAGCGCGCCGCCGTTCGCCGCGGCCGTGGGGGTGGTGCGGCCGCCGCCGTGGGCGCCGCAACTCGGGCAGCGGCCGCGGGCCTCGGCCATCGCCGTGAGCGTGCCGAGGGCCTGCTGGAGGGCGAGTTCGACGGCGGCCGGCACGAAGAGGGCGCCGGTGCCGTCGGGCGGGACCAGCCAGCGCAGGCGTCCCGCGGCGCGGTGCGGTGCGGGGACGGCGATCCAGGAGCCGCGGCCCGCGTACCGGATGTCGGGGCCGACCCAGCGGCCGTGCGGATCGGGCGGCAGGAAGAAGCCGACCCGGCGGGTCCCGGTGTCGGCGAGCGCGGGGCCGGGGACCTGCGGGATGCAGAGCAGCGCGTCCAGGGCGAGGACGCCCAGGTCCTCCGGCACGGTCAGCACATCCCATAACCGTCCGCAGGCCAGCATGGATATCCCGCTCTCCCCGGCCCACTGGCGCTTGCAGACCCGCGGGTCCGTCGCCGCCGCGGCCAGCCATTCCTCGGCCCGTCTCTGGGCGCCTCGCATCGTGCACCTCCGGGATCCGCAAAAGGGGTGCTCATGCTGGTAGATATTTCTATTGTGCGGAAGGGGTGGCGAACCATGGCGAATTGGTACAGCCGGCGCCCGCGCGCCCTGCGACGCTTCGCGCGCCCCTGCCGACAGGACCCGCTGGACTCACTGGTGGAGACGGCCCGCCGACTGGACTACGGGGCGGCGCACTGCCCGTCCGCCGAGCCCGACGGTCACAGCGACGCGGGCACTGATGCCGGCCCCACGGCGACGCCGATGGCGGCCACTGACCGCTGACCGCTGCCCCCGGAACCGATGCCCGGTGGGCGAGGACCGAGCCGCTGCTGCGGGACCGGACGCCTCGGTGGGCCGCTAACCACCCACCTCGGCGGTGCCGGGCGGCGCGGGCCGGGCAAGACCCGGCGGAGACGGCCTCACGGGCTGAAGACGAGCCCCACGACCGCGAGCGCACCCGTCACGAGCGAGCCCAGCGTGATCCACTGTGCATGCCGCACGTAGCGCGCGCGAGCCCTCCGCTCCTTGCGGACGGCCTTCGCCGTTCCCATGTGCAGCCGCTTCGGGAACTGCGGATGGTGCACGAACGCATACGTCTCGCCCACCACGTGCGCAGGCCCGACCGTCGCACCCTTCTCGTGCCGTACGGGCGACCCGTCGGGCCCTTCGAACTCGTACAGGGCGTGCGCGTACTGCCCCTTGCCGAACGGCACCAGACTCACCAGACGCGCCTGCACCTCGATGCCGGTCTCGTCCAGCTCCGTCATCTTCTTCAGCTCTCCCCGCTCGCCCTGCCTCCAACCCAGGCCGAAGAGGAAGGCCGGCACGGACGCGACCGCGAAGCATATGAGCACTACGTTCACCAAGTTCACACGGCGGACCGTACGGCACACCCGACCCCGCCGAAAGCCCCGAACCCTCTTCACCGTTCCGCCGACGGGCCCTTACGATCACGCACATGTCGATCACATCGCCCATACCCATCCTCCGGGGCAACAGGGGAACCGAACTCCGCTCCGTGGGCGAAGAACTGGTGCTGCGCCGCCCCGACGCCGAGCTGCGCATCCCGTTCGCGGCGATCGCCCGGGTGCACGCCGAACGGCGCGATGTGACCGTCGAGTTGACCGCTCTGGGCGGCGCCGAGCCGACCACCTACCGGATCGAGGACGTGAGTGCGGCCGCCGCGACCGCCTTCGCCGAGGCCGTGAACGACGTACTGCCCGAACGCCCCGCCGGCGAAGAGCCGGTCGACGGCTCCACCCTCGTCACCACCCGCAGCCTCCGCGCCACAGCGGACGACGGCGAGGACGAGGCGCCGGACGAAGGGTGGCCCCTCGCCAGGCGGACCGCCCTGGTCTCCGGCGTCGCCCTGGTGGCCCTCTCCGTGACCGTCTGGCTCGCGGGCGACCACGTGGGCCGCGCCATCGCGACGCTGCTCCTCGGTTCCCTCGGAGCCTTGCTCACCTTCTTGGCCTGCGGGGCGTTCCGGGTGGCGTGGGAAGGCTGGTACCTGCCCCGCTACGGCATCACCGTGGAAGCCAGGCAGGTCTTCCTCGAAGGCGAGGCCACCTTCGCCTTCACGGACAGCGGCGGAGTGATGCACCCCGTCAAGGGCGGCATGCACAAGGGCGGCAGGGGCCAAGCGGCCTACCACCCGCGCGACCCGAAGCGCTCCGTCTCCTGCCGGGGCTGGGGCGGAATCGCAGGCGACCTCACCCTCGCCCTGTTCGTGGCCGCCCTCGCCACCGTCGCCGACTACGGGACGCTCGCCCTCGTCCTCCCCGCCTTCGACGGTTAGACCGCCAGCACCAGCGCAAGGCCGATCAGCGCGGGCACGGTCTGCACGAAGAGGATCTCGCTGTCGTCGTACACGCGGAGCAATGTCGCCCCAACAAGCAACCCACACCACTGATTTACCGGTCTCACAGGTTGCTCACAGATTCGGCCGGGGCGCTTGGGGAGCGTCCGCAGGAGGGCCGGGTCGTGGGCTGTCCAGTCCGATGCCGCTCGACCGCGGCACTCGCAGACGAGGAACCGATGACCAGTCAGAAACGCAGCACACGCCTGAAGCGGGGCGCGCTCGCGACGGGAGCCGCGCTCACCGTCGTGGTCGCCGCGGCCGCGGCCGCACCCGGCGCCGGGGACGACAAGGCGAGCACCGCGGGCAAGCCGAAGCTCAGACTGATCGCCGCGTCGAACGCCGTGACGCTCGACCGCTGGGAGGGGGAGCCGGGGGTCTATCTGGACCTGGGCACGTACGTCACCGTCGACGACGCGCCGCTGGAGTTCCGGGTGACCAGGAAGTCGTACAAGGATCCCGTCGTCGCCAAGCAGGTGCTGCGCACCGGCAGCGGTACGACGACGAAGACGCTGCCCGCCGGTCTGGTGAAGGACTTCTCGGGGCTGCCCGGGTTCCTTGAGGTGTCGATCACCGACGCGGCCGGCGCCGAGGTGGCGAAGAGCAAGGGCACCTTCTGCCCGAACAACGCCTCCGGCCGCCTCCGCCCGGACGCCCCGGCCACCTCGCACTATCCGGAGAGCTGCCCCACGAACCCGTTCACCCTGGGCTCGGTGTGGGGTGTGGAGAAGGGGTGGGCGTCGAACTCCAGCACCGTCGACTACGACAAGCCGGTGGACCTGCCGGCCGGTGAGTACACGGCGAAGGTGCGGGTCGCGAAGAAGTACCGGGATCTGTTCTCGATTCCCGACGACCGGCCGACCATCAAGGTGACCGTGCGGGAGACCGGGGGCGGTGGTCAGGGCGCGGCCGCGAAGAAGGCCGCCGGGCACCACGGCGCCGGTCACGGGTCCGGTCAGGCCGCCGGGCACTCCGCGCACCACTACGGCCCCCGCGGCGCCGACGCCCCCACCCCGCCCGCCCTCTCCCACGCCCTGGAGGACCGCGGCCTCGCCCACCACCTCGGCGACGGCCCCGGCCACACCGACGGGTCCCGGATCGCCCCGGCGCTGAAGCCGAACGCCAAGCGGCCCACCGGCCGCGCGGGTGTGCCCGCCGACGTGCCCAAGCCCGACCTGCGGTCGCTGCCGGCCTGGGACATCGCCATCACCGACGGCGAGGACGGCGACGTACCGGGCAAGGACTACCTCGCCTTCAGCGCCAACGTCTGGAACGCGGGCCCCGCCCCGCTGGTGGTCGACGGCTTCCGCAGCCCGGGCAAGGACCTGATGGACGCCTACCAGTACTTCTACGACGCGAACGGCAAGCAGGTCGGCTACACCCCCACCGGCACCATGGAGTGGGACCCGCGCATCGGCCACGAGCACTGGCACTTCACCGACTTCGCCAGCTACCGGCTGCTGAGCGCCGACCAGACCAAGGAGGTGCGCAGCGGCAAGGAGGCGTTCTGCCTGGCCAACACCGACGCGATCGACTACACGGTGAAGAACGCCAACTGGCACCCGTACAACACGGATCTGTCCACCGCCTGCGGCCAGCAGAACTCCATATCCGTGCGGGAGGTGCTGGACGTCGGCTCCGGCGACACGTACACCCAGTACCGGCCGGGCCAGTCCTTCGACATCACCGACCTGCCGAACGGCACGTACTACATCCAGGTCATCGCCAACCCGGAGAAGCGCCTGAAGGAGACGAACCTGAACAACAACGTCGCGCTCCGCAAGGTCGTCCTGGGCGGTGAGCCGGGCGCCCGTACGGTGACGGTGCCGCCGCACGAGCTGATCGACGCGAAGTAGGCACGGGCTGGGGCCGCCCACCCGGGCGGCCCTAGCCGCGCACCACCGGCATCCGCTCCCGCGCCGCCGACACCACCAGTTCCCGGATCCGCTCCACGCACAGCCGCAGGTTCTTGTACGCGATGTCGGTGTCCGGGTGGCGGGCGGCGAACTGGAGGCCCTCGTGGAGGCGGGTGACCCACACGCACACCTGGTCGCCGTACGAGACCCGGATCAGCGCGTACGCCTTCTGGTCCCGCCAGTGCTCGGAGCCCGGGGTGCCCCGGGTGTCGACGTACGAGACGATCGAGTACAGGTCGGGCGAGGTGGGGCGGAAGTCGGCGCCGAGCAGGCGCAGCACGCGGGCCAGCGGCATACGGGACAGCTGCCGGTTGCGGCGCAGCGTGGCGCGGGCCAGCGCCAGGGCGCCGTCGAAGTCGGTGGCCGCCGACATCGGGATCTCCACCGGGGCGCCGCCCACGTACCAGCCGACCGAGTCCTGCCAGCGGGAGGCGGCCCGGGTGTGGAACGGCACGACCGTGCGGTACACGTCGAGGCCGCTGATCTCGTGGGCGGCGAGCGCGGTGGCCGCCAGGATGCCGACCAGGCTGCCGCCGTACGGCCGGCAGTACGCCTCGAAGCCCGCCGCGTGCTCGGCGTCGACCAGCGGCTCCCGCAGCAGCTTCTGCGGGGGCAGCGGGCCGTGCGGGTCGAGGCCGAGGTCGACGGGGAAGTTCGGCAGCCGGCCGTCGCAGCGGGCGATGAACTCCCGCCAGCGGGCCACGATCTCGTGGCCGTCGTCGATGCTGTCCGCGTCGGTGCGCTCGGCCGCGCAGAAGTCGATGTAGCTGGCGGCGGGGGTCTCGTCGGCCGCCCGGCCCGCCAGTCCCGCGGCGTACAGCTCGTGGATCTCGGCGGCGATGCGGTGCAGCGAGTACGCGTCGACGTTGCTGTGGTCGAACGCCATGTAGACGCTCGCGCCGTCGTCCCGGACGACCGCCGAGAAGAGGTAGTTGGGCCAGGTCAGCGCGTCGGCCGCGACGTCGAAACGATCCCGCAGATAGCGCGTGAGGGTGTTCGGGTCGGCGAAGTGGCCCACCTCCCGGCGGTCCAGCGCGACCGCCTCCGGGGCGAGCGTGAACCGCCGCACCTCGTCCCCGGCCCAGCGGAAGCCGCTGCGCAGCGTCTCGTGACGCAGCGTCCAGGCGCGCAGCGCCGTCTCCAGCACATCGAGGTCCACCCGCCCCGGCAGATCGAACGCCGTGCCCAGCCAGGTCGGCACGAACAGGCCGTCCCGGCGGACCGAGAGGCAGGTGCGCAGATGGGACTCCTGCACATACGCGGGCGGGCGCGCGTCGTCCGGCAGCGCGCTCGCCGCCGCCACGGCCGCCGGGTGCAGCGCCCATTCCACGAGCCGCCCGGGCCGGATCTCGCAGCGCTGGAGGTCGGTCACACGCATGGGGGGCCTCCGCTCGGTCGACGCATAAGGAGATCAACGAGCGGCGGCGCCGGAGGCAACGCGGACACGCCGGGCCGGGATATAAACGGTGGATGATCCACCATGTCGTCCCCGCCGCGGACTGGGCCGCCGACCCCGGGCGTCCGTACGCCCCCGCCTCCCTCGCCGAGGACGGCTTCGTCCACTGCTCCCCCGACGAACGGGTCACCCTGGCCGTCGTCAACGCCTTCTACCGCACCGCGCCCCGGCCCCTGCTGGTCCTGCACCTCGACGAGACCCGGCTCTCCGCCCCCTGTGTGTGGGAGGAGGCGGCGCCCGCACCGCCGCCGGGAGTCCCCGAGGGCACCCGGTTCCCGCATGTGTACGGGCCCGTCGACCGGGACGCGGTGGTGCGGGTGCGGGAGATCGCCTGGGACGCGGAGGGGCGGGCGACGGGGCTGCGGGACGCCGGCTGACCTTCCGGCCCGGCCGCAGGTCACCGGCGGATAACAGCCCCACGACGGTCTCAGGACCCCCCATGGGCCCCGCCTGCCCCGTCCCGCAGGATGGGGCCGTGACCCCGACTGCTCCCGAGGATTCCAAGATGCGTACGTCGAAGCGTGCGGCCGTAGCCTTCGGCGTCGTGTGCGCGCTGGTGGCGGCCTGGCTGCTGCTCGTCCCCATGCGGGGCGCGCTCGACGACGAACGCGCCTTCCGCGCGGCGGTCGCCTGCGCCGGCCGGGGCGATGACGACTGCCTGCGCACGGTCCCGGCGCGGATCGAGCGCACGCACGACGTGCGGGGCCGTAAGTCGCGGTCGTACTGGCTGGAACTCCGCGAGGCGGACGGCACGTCCAGCCGGACCCGCCTGCGGGGCAGCGCCGGCGAGAACCCGGCCGCCCGCGCGGGACAACGCGTCGAGGTCACCTACTGGCGGGGCCAGATCCGGTACGTCGACTTCCCGGCCGAGCGCCGCCACACGACCGCCGATCCGCGTGGCGACTACCGGACGTCCCTCGCCTGGGGACTCGGCGTCGGCCTGTACGGACTGGGCATCGCGGCGGTCATGACCTGGTGGTCCCGGCGCTACCACCGCACGCTTCGGGCGGCCTCCTGGCAACTCGGCTCGCCCATGCTCGGCGCCTGCGCCCTCGCCGGGGTCGGCGCGGTCGCGGCCCTGGTGACGGACGGCCCCGGAGAGGCCTTTCTGGCCGTGGCGGCGGCCACGCCCGTGGTCGTGGCCGCCTCCTGGGCGGGCGTCCGGATCGCCGCGCGGCGGGAGCGCGGGGACGGCGAGGTCGACGTGACACCGTCCGTGCCCACCGAGGAGCGGGTCCTCCTGGGCGTGATCCTGGGCGAGGTGCCGTACGCCCGCGGCGGCGGACACCTCGTCGCCGGCCCCGGCGTCCTGGCGTCGACGCCCGACCCGACCGGCAGCTTCCGCCGCCGCGAGGCCCCGCCCACCCTCACCCCGCTCCGCGTCCGCCCGCCGTACCGCACCGACCCGGCCCACCCCGGCTTCGGCGGCCGGGCCCTGGTCCTGGAGTGCGAGGACGACGGCGTGCCCGTCCTGGTCGTCACCCACCGCAAGGACATGCGGTGGGTGCTGGGCGCCCTGGACGGGCGGCGCGCTACGGCGTGACCTGGTTGCCGCCGAACGTCACCACCAGACGGCCGTCGGAGGCGTACGACCACCCCAGGGCGCCGGAGTAGGAGGCGCAGCGGGAGCCGTTGGTGCCGGACCAGAACTGGTTGGTGGAGTCGGCGTTGCCGATGATGCGGTCGTTCGTGCCGCTGCTGCTGCGGCAGGAGGTGTTGTTGCGGAACACCGACGTGCCGGCGTCGAAGTTGAAGTTGCGTTCGGTGTTGTCGACGCTGACGTTGTCCGAGATCGTCATCGTGCCCGGGTTGCTGTTGTAGGTGAACCCGTGCTTGCCGTTGTCGACGGCGAAGCTGCGCCGGACGACGTGGTTGACCGGCACGTTCTCGCCGCCGAGCTTGTAGCCGTTGCGGTCGCCGTTGCCGGCCTGCGAGCCGTCGCTGAGGGTGCCGTTCTCGTAGGAGAGGGAGTCCTCGATGGTCACCGGGCCGATGGGGTCGTAGTCGGAGTAGGTGTAGAGGTCCCAGCCGTCGTCGATGTTGTTGTGCGCGACGGTGTGGCGGAAGACGTTCCCGGGGCCGGTGGTGAGCTTCGCGGCGAAGCCGTCGGCGTCCTCGCCGTCGGAGTCGGCGTTGTCGTGCGACTCGGCGCTCAGGATGAGGTTGTTGGACGGCCACTGGCTGGTCGGCGTGGTGGAGGAGATCCGCCCGAGCTGCAGCCCCGTGTCGCGGTTGAAGCGCGTGACGGTGCGCTCGATGACGTTGTTGCTGCCGCCGACGAAGATGCCGTTGTCGCCCGCTCGTTCGACGGTGATGCCGTAGACATGCCAGTAGTTGGCCATCACCTGCAGCCCGCGGTTCGACGAACTCTCGCTCTGCGCCGAGAAGTTGAGCACCGGCCGCTCGCCCGGGTAGGCGGTCAGCTTCGTACGGGCGGTGGCGGTGCCGTTGTTGCCCACCGGGATGGTGACCGTCGAGGAGTGGTTGTACGTCCCTCCGCGCAGGTAGATCGTGCCGCCGGAGGCGATCCGGCTGATCGCGGAGGTGAGTGTCGTGGGCGCCGTCTCCGTGCCGGCCGCGCCGTCGGTGCCGTTCGGGGCGACGTACAGCGTCGGGCCCGTCGGTGCGGGGGTGCTGCCGCTGGTCTCGACGTCCAGGTAGTCGACGTTGGGCAGACCGGCCGAGGTCGTCGGGTTGAAGCGGATGGTGTTGCTGCCCGCGTTCAGGGAGACGGTCACGGTCTTCGTCACCCAGGTCGACCAGGCGCCCGTGCCCTCGAAGGACGGTGTTTGCACGGTGGTCCCGTTGACGATCAGGGAGGCCGGGCGCGCGGTGGTGGTGCCGTTGGCGAAGCGGATGTTCAGGGTCGCGGTGCCCGCCGCGGGGGCGTTCACGGTGAACTGGGAGTATGCGCCCGTCGCGTTGGTGCCGTTGCAGAACCCGGCGCCGGAGTAGCCCGTCCAGTCGGAGTCGATGGTGCCGGTGCAGACCGCCGGGGAGGTCTCCGCCTCGTAGCGCGCGGTCGCCGCCTGTGCCGTGGTGCCGGAGAGTGCGAGGAGGGCGCCGGCCAGGAGGCCTGCGGACGCCGCGGACGCGATGACTGGTCTCAGGTACATCGGTTCGTCTCCAGTGGGGTTGTGTGGCAACCTACGGCGGAGCGGTTCGAGTGTGTGAACGTGTCGTGCGTGCGGGTGCCGCCGCGGAGGCCTGAAGATGGCTTTCGACGGGACGGTAAGGGCTTGCTATGGACGCGTCAATAGTGTGTGTATGTGATCAGTGTTCAGCTGCTTGAACCTCCTGGGGTGTCCTGCGGCTGAAAAAGGCGCCCGGGGCGGTCCCCGTCGAAGGGATGCCCCGGGCGCCGCCGGCTTTCCGGTGACCTACTTGGTGAGGTGCTCCTCGAGGTCCGCCAGGACCTCGTCCGCCGCCGTCACGCCGAGGCCCAGGTACCAGGTCTCGTCCGGCACGTCGTAGGCGTGACCGGCCTTCACCGCGTCCAGGTTCTTCCACAGCGGGTTGCCCTGGGCCTTGGACTTGTCGGTGGCCTTCGGGTCGCCGTAGACGCCGGTGAAGATGTAGTCGGCGTCGGCCTGGTCGATGTTCTCGGCGCTGATCTCGGCGGCGAGGTCGTTGATCTGCTGGTTCTTCGGCCGGGGGATGCCGACGTCCTCGAGGATCGTGCCGATGAACGAGGCCTTGGCGTACAGGCGGATGACGCCGTCGGGGAGGTAACGGACCATCGAGACGGTCGGCTTCTTGTCGCCCAGCTTGTCACCGAGCGCCTTCGCCTTCTTCTCGTACGCGTCGAGCTTGGCCTTCGCCTCGGCCGTCTTGTCGAGCGCGGCCGCGTTGAGGAGGTAGTTCTCCTTCCACGTGAAGCCGGGGCGCAGGGAGAAGACGGTCGGCGCGATCTGCGACAGCTCGTCGTACTTGTCGGCGGCGCGCAGCTGGCTGCCCAGGATCAGGTCGGGCTTGAGTGCGGCGATCGCCTCGAGGTTGAGGTTGTTGATCGTGCCGACGTTCTTCGGGGCGCCCGCGTCCTTCTTCAGGTACGACGGCAGCTCGGGGGAGCCCTCGGTGGGGGCGAGGCCGACCGGCTTGATGCCGAGCGACACCACGTTGTCCAGCTCGCCGACGTCGAGTACGACCACGCGCTTGGGCTGGGACTTGAGCTCGGTCTCGCCCATGGCGTGCTCGATGGTCCGCGGCCACTCGCCGGGCTTGGCGTCCGTGCCCATCTCGGCGGTCTTCTTCGCCGCCTCCGCGAAGTCCTCGCCGCCCTGGGCGACCGAGTTCTTGCCGCCGGCGCCGGCCCCGGCGGACGGCTTGGTCTCCGTGCCCTCCGCGCCGTCGGACGAACCGCCGCCGCAGGCGGTCAGGGACAGCGCGGCGGCGAGAGCGAGGGCGGCGGCTGCGGTGCCGCGGCGGCTGACAGGCATGGGGAGACTCCCGTCGTACAAGGTGATTTCGAGCGGATTTAGGTGAGGCTTACCTTATGGGATAGCTGTGAATCGGCCACATCGGGAAGGTGTGGTTCCGGTCACTTTCCATTACCTCGCGGTCACTTACGGCCGTCTCCGGTCTGTCGCGGCGTCACTTGCCGTCGTCCCCGGTCTGCCGAGCCGTCACTTTCCGTCGCCTCCGGCCTGTCGCGGCGGCCCGGGGACGACCATCGGACCACCCGTCACCGGGTCCGGCACGACGACCGACGCGAGCCCGAACACCTCCTGGACCAGCTCCGCGGTGACGACGTCCGCGGGCGCGCCCTGTGCCACGATCCGGCCGCCCCGCATCGCGATGAGGTGGTCCGCGTACCGCGCCGCCTGGTTCAGGTCGTGCAGCACCGCCACCACCGTCCGGCCCCGCTCCTGGTTCAACTGGCGGACCAGGTCCAGGACTTCCACCTGGTGGGCGATGTCCAGATACGTCGTCGGCTCGTCCAGCAGCAGCAGATCCGTCTCCTGCGCCAGCGCCATCGCGATCCACACCCGCTGCCGCTGACCGCCCGACAGCTCGTCCACCTGGCGCTGCGCCAGCTCGGCGGTCGAGGTGCGGTCCATCGCCTCCGTGACCGACCGCTCGTCCTCCTCCGACCACTGCTGCCACCACTTCTGGTGCGGCTGCCGGCCCCGGGAGACCAGGTCCGCCACCGTGATGCCCTCCGGCGGCGTCGGGGTCTGCGGCAGCAGCCCGATGACCTGGGCGATCCGCCGGGTCGGCAGCTTGGCCAGTTCGGTGCCGTCGAGCAGCACCGCACCGCGCCGGGGCTTCAGCAGCCGGCCGAGGGCGCGCAACAGGGTCGACTTGCCGCAGGCGTTGGGGCCGACGATGACGGTGACCTTGCCGTCCGGTATCTCCAGGTCCAGGTCCTCGACGACCACGCGGTCGTCGTAGGCGAGGCCCAGGCCCCGCGCGGTGAGCCGGTTGCCGGTCACGGCGGCGGTCTCTGCGACGGGGGCGTCGGCGGTGGGGCGGGTGCCGGTCACGCGGTTCCTCCGGAACGGCTGCTACGGGTACGGACGATCAGCCACATCAGATACGGGGCGCCCACCAGCGCGGTGAACACGCCGACCGGCAGCTCCAGCGGGGAGAGCAGCCGGCGGGCCAGCAGATCGGCGACGACCACGATCAGCGCGCCCGTCAACGCCGAGCACAGCAGCGGGATGTGCGGGGTGCGGGCGAGCCGCCGGGCGATCTGCGGGGCGAGCAGCGCCACGAAGTCGACGGGACCTGCGGCACCGGTCGCCACGGAGGCGAGGACCACACCGAGGACGCTGAGGCCGAGCCGGTCGCGGCCCAGCCGCACGCCGAGCGCGGTCGCGGTGTCGTCGTCGAGGGCGGAGCCGCGCTGCGCCCGCGCCGCCCACAGCACGAACGGCAGGCACACCAGCAGGACCGTCGCGAGCGGAGCGGCCTGGTCGTAGCCGCGGCCGTTGAGCGAGCCGGTGAGCCAGGTCTTGGCCTGCTGGGCGACGAGATAGTCGCCCTTGGTCACCAGCAGCCGGGTCAGCGAGCCGAGGGCGACGGAGATGCCGATGCCGATGAGCACGAACCGGGAGGCGGACAGGCCGCCTCGCCAGGCGAGCACATAGACGAGCAGCGCGGCGAGCAGTCCGCCCACGACCGAGACGTACGGCAGGAGGGTGTACGAGGTGAGGCCGAAGGTCATCGCCGCGACCGTCGCCGCGCCCGCGCCGTGCGTGACACCGATGACGTCGGGGCTGGCGAGCGGATTGCGGGCCACGGTCTGGATCAGCGCGCCGGAGACACCGAAGGCGAGCCCGACCAGCAGGCCGGTGACCAGCCGCGGCAACCGCAGCGTGCCGACGACGAGTTCGTCGGGGCTCGGCAGACCCAGCACCACGCGGACGACCTCGCCCGGCGGGACGAACGACTCGCCCACGCACAGGGACGCCACCACGGCCGCCGCCAGCAGCACCGCGAGGAGCGCGGCCACCAGCAGGCTGCGCCGGTGCACGAGGAAGCTGCCGCCGCGCCCGGCGCGCAGGAGGGAGTGCCCGGCGGGCCGTACGGACGCCTTGGTCACGGGGGAGGCGGTCATGCCGCGGCCACCGCCTTCCGCCGCACCAGGAAGACCAGGAACGGCACTCCGGCCAGCGCGGTCATCACGGCCACGGGTACCTCCGAGGGGCGGACGACGATCCGGCCGAGGACGTCCGCGAGCAGCAGCATCACCGGGCCGAGCACCGCTGCCATGGGCAGCAGCCAGCGGTGGCCGGGGCCGACGAGCGCGCGGGCGATGTGCGGGACGGCGAGGCCGGTGAAGGCGATGGGGCCGGCGGCGGCGACCGCGGCCCCGGTCAGCACGGTCGCGCCGAGCGCCCCGGTCGCGCGCAGCAGGGCGACGTTGCGGCCGAGGCCGCGCGCGAGGTCGTCGCCGAGGGCGAGGGCGTCCAGGCCGCGGGCCATGGCCAGGACGAGCAGCAGCCCGGCGAGCAGGAACGGCCAGACCTGCCCGGCGATCGTGAGGTCCCGGCCGCTGATCGAGCCGACGTCCCAGAACCGGAACTCGTCCAGGGCGTGCGCGTCGGTGGTGAGGACGGCGGAGATGACGGAGGCGAGGAACGCGTTCATCGCGGCGCCGGCGAGGGCGAGTTTCACCGGGGAGGCGCCGCCGCGTCCGCCGCTGGCGACGGCGTAGATGGCGACCGCGGCGAGTCCGGCGCCGGCGAAGGCGTACCAGACGTAGCCGGTGAGGGTGTGCACGCCGAAGAAGGCGATGGCGCAGACGACGCCGAGGGAGGCGCCCTGGCTGATGCCGAGGATGCCGGGCTCGGCGATGGGGTTGCGGGTGATCCCCTGAAGAACCGTTCCGGCCACGGCGAGCGCGGCGCCGACCAGCAACCCGATCACCGTCCGCGGCACCCGCAGCGCCCGTACCACCTGGGCGTCGTCACTGGTGCCGCCGTGCAGCAGGGCGTCCCAGACCGCCGAGGGGGCGATGGAACGGCTGCCGACCGCGAGGCTCAGCGTCACGGCCAGCAGCAACAGGAGAAGGGCGACGGCCATCCATCCGGCGCGGCGGCTTGCGGCTCCTGACATTCACCCTCTCCGAACACTCTTAGCTAAGGCTGGCCTAAGAGTACGTGGTGCGGGAAACGATCCTTCCCGGCCGTGGGGTGGTCCTTCCCGGCCGTGGGGCGATGGGATCCGGTCAGCGCCGGGCCGGCAGCCAACCCTGCTGGACCGCGCGCACGCCCGCCTCGAAACGGCTGCGGGCGCCGAGCCGGTCCATCAGCTCGGAGGCGATCCGCCGGGCCGTGCGGTGCGAGACGCCGAGCCGCTTGGCGATCGCCTCGTCGGTGTGGCCCTCGGCCAGCAGCCGCAGCGCGGTGGTCTGCTGGGCGGTGAGCCCGTGCCGGTCGACGGGGACGACCTCGCCGAGCGGCTGGGCGGACTCCCACGTCGTCTCGAAGAGCGCGTGCAGCAGGGTGAGCGTGCCCTGGCCGGTCAGCAGGACCGCGCCCGCCGCGGTGTCGTCGCTGTTCACCGAGATCATCGCGATCCGCCGGTCCATGAGGATCATCCGGGTCGGCAGGGACGGCACCGTGCGCACCTGACCGCCCAGCCCGGCCAGCCAGGTGGCGTGCTCGACGGTCGGGCGGTGGCTGCGGACGCTGTCGAGGTAGAGGGTGCGCATCCGCACGCCGCGGCCGAGCAGGTCCTGGTTGAGCGGCCGGGAGGCCGCCATGTTCTCCGCGGTCTGCGGCCCGCCCGGCGCGAACGCCAGGAACTCCTCGGTGACCTCACGGGTGAGCATGGTCAGCCGGTCGCGGATCTGGTCCAGCCCGACCAGCTGCTCCACCCCGGGGTGGCTGGTCGCCGGGCGCAGTTCGGCGTACTCCGAGATGAGCTGCGCCGCGGCGGCCCGCGAGGCCTCCAGGCGCTGCTGCTGGGCCGCGAGCCGGGCCTGCTGGCGGGCCATCAGGATCTCCATGCCGATGTCGGGGGAGACGGCGCGCAGCCGGCCCGCGTCCCCGGCGGCCGGGCGCACCAGCGCCAGCTCGCTCAGGGTGTCGAGGGCGTCGCGTACGTCCTCCTCGGACGTCCCCACGGCGGCGGCGAGGTCGGCGACGCCCGCCGCCGGGTGTCTCAGCATGGCGCGGTACACGGTCTCCGCGGCGGAGTCGAGGCCGAGTGCGGTCAGCATGTGTGGTCCCCCCTGGATCCTGCACAGAACATCCCCTGGTTCGCGATGATCTTGGCAGAGAGGTGAAGGATCGTCACCGGCTGAGGACGGAAAGGGCCTCGGCCCCAACCGTCCAGTCGCAAACCCGCCGGAGCGGCGAGTGCCGTTGAGACGCTGGAGTGCATGTATCTCGTGCACGCCCATCTTGAACTGCCGCCCGGCCATGAACTCCCGTATGACATCCGGTCGGTGGTCCGCTCGGCGATCGTCCCCGGCGACCGGGTCGAGCATGTCGCCGTGCACCCGCGCTCCCTGTCCCGGCTCACGCTGGGCTTCTATCTGCTGGCCGCCACGCTGGAGGAGGCCGAGGCGCGGGCCGTACGCGTCTGCGAGCGGCTGCTGCGGGAGGTGCCCCCACTGGGTGCGGCACGGCTGACCGGGGCGGGCGTACCGCTGATGCCGCTGGCGTTCGCACAGCAGCCGGTGGACTGAACCGGCCTGCGGGGGTGGCGGGACCGGGCTGTCCGGACGCGGACCGGCTGTCTCGGGCGCCGAACCGGCTGGCCACGGCCGCTGAACGGGCTGGCGTGGACGCCGAACCGGCTTGCGCGGGCAGCGAACCGACTGGCCACGGCTGCTGAACCGGCTGGCTTGGGCGGCGAGCCGGCTGGCCACGGCCGCTGAACCGGCTTGCCTCGGACACTGAACCGTCTGGCGTGGACGCCGAACTAGCCGGCTCAGACGCCGAACCGGCTGGCGCGGATGCCGAACGGGTCGGCCCGGACGCCGAACCGGCTGGCCCGGACGCCGAATCGGCTGGCCCGGACACGGAATCGGCTGGCCCGGACGCCGAGACCAGCCCGCCATGTACACCGGACCGGCCGGTCGCCGTGGACGCATCGGTCCAAGGCCCTTTCCGTCCATTCGACAGCTCTTCCAACCCGTCTGAGCTGCGGGGAATCTAGTGATCACCGGCCGGACCGAAGCGCCACCGCGGGGCGCGAGAACAGGCCGGATTCCCACAGCCCTTACGGAAGGACGGATTCGCCATGCTCCGCACCCGCATCGCCCAGGCCGCCGCGGTCGCCTCTCTCGCCCTCGCCGCGGTGCTCGCCGGCCAGCTCGACGACGCGGACACGGCTGCTCCGTCCTCCTCCTACTCCGCCCTCAAGGACGCCGGCTGGCAGGTCGCCCCGGCGGACGCCGGCTGGCAGTAGACCGCGCCGCTCCCTTTCCAGCCTCGCCCTTTCCCAGCCTCTCCGCTCACCACCGCCCCAGGGGGACCGAAAAGTGAAGAACATCCGTAGAACCGGCCGCGGCATCGCGGGACTGCTCACCGCCGGCGCACTCGGCGCCGGACTGCTCACGGTGACCACGGGCACCGCCGAGGCGGCCACCACCTGCACGGGCGGGGTGAACATCTACGGCGTACTCGACGACGGCAGGCTGACGTTCAGCGCCATCAACCCGGCCACCGGCGACCTCGCCAAGGTGCTCGTCGGTCCCGACCTCGGCTTCGAGCCGAAGGCGATGGCGACCCTCAACTTCAACACCGTGCTGGTCACGTCGACCACCGGCGCCCTCTACCGCGTCGACGTGAAGACCAACAACACGAGCCTCGCCCTCATGACCGCGCCGGTGAGGATCGCCGACAGCGGCTGGACCCACGACAAGCTCACCTACGACGGGCACGGCCACCTCTACGGCACCACGGCCGCCGGCCTGCTGCTGCGCTACAACGTCACCGAGGACAAGCCGGCCGGCTCCCAGCACATCGGCGCGCGCACCGAGATCGACACCGGGTTCGTCCTGAAGACCCTCACCGCCACCGGCGACGACCGGCTGAGCGCCACCACCTCCGACGGACGCCTCCTCGACTACACCATCTCCGGTGCGAACGCCTGGAAGTCCAACACCCTGAAGGCGGACGGCTGGTCCGGCTTCGACCAGCTCGTCTCACCCGGCGGCGGCCTGTACTACGGCCGGCTCGGCACCGGCGCCATGTACTGGTACAAGGACGCCAACCCCACCGACGGCTCCGGCGCGGACATCACGTACCACCTCGACGACCCGGTCAACACCAGCGGCTGGACGCAGAAGCTGCTGTCCGCGCAGCCCGGCACCTACACCTGCACCACCTCCGTGACCACGGTCGACCGGAACAACATCACCGAGGTCAAGGCCGCGGGCCGGCAGCTGATGAACGAGAAGGACGCCGCCTGGGCCAACACCACCCAGTGGTCCTGCCTGGAGACGCTGTGGGAGCACGAGTCCAACTGGCGCTGGAACGCGACCAACCCGTCCTCCGGCGCGTACGGCATCCCGCAGTCGTTGCCCGCTTCCAAGATGGACAGCGCGGGTGACGACTGGAAGGACAACCCGCTCACCCAGATCCGCTGGGGCCTGAGCTACATCGACGGCCGCTACGGCTCCCCGTGCAACGCGTGGAACTTCTGGCAGGCCAACCACTGGTACTAGACCGCACACCGAACAAGGGTGACGCCCCCTCTCCGGAGGGGGCGTCACCCTTTTTGTGTTGTACGACGCCGGGCTCCCGGGAGAGTGCCGGCATGCGACGGCAAGTGGCGCGGACGCGGGCTGCAAGGCGGGTTGTGACGCGGGCTCTGACGGCCGTGACGACGCCGGTGGCGGCCGAGGAGCGTGGTCTACGACCACCAGTACGTCCCCTGCCTGGCCGCCCGCTGGAAGGGCACCGGCGGGCGGCCAGGCAGGGGATGGGCGGTCACCGTCGGCGTCGCTGGGCCCGACGGTGACCGCCCTCCGGGTTCCGCCCCGTCCCTCCAGGCCCCCGGGCCAGGCCCTGGAACGCCGAAAAGGCCCCGCCGGGTGGCGGGGCCTTGCGAGTCGGGGAGGTCCGGGCAGGTCAGTCGACCGGCGAGATGAACCCGGAGATGTCACCGGCGTTGACCGGGTTGTTGTTGGTCTTCCAGTTGAAGGTGGTCCGCTTGACCATGTCGCTCTCGTTGCCGCCGACGGTGGTGATGTAGTCGCCGTCGACGGCAACGACGAGGTTGACGTGGTTGGCGTTGCCCCCGCCCGAGTAGCCGTAGACGACCGCGTCGCCGACCTTGGGGGCGGTGGTGTGCAGGGTGCCGTTGTTCTGGCCGTAGGTGTAGAAGCTGCCCGAGGCGGCGGTCAGGCCGGTGGTCTTGGCGCCGGCGTTCCACCACACGTACTCGCCGAACTCGGCGCACCACTGCCCCGGGTGGTTGAAGTCGAAGTCGTAGAAGTCCTTGCCGACCTGCGCGTTGGCGAACTTGGCGATCTTCTCGCCGGTGGTGGCCACGGGCGCCGGAGGAACGTACGCGCAGTTGTTGCCGTACGCGGACAGCAGCGTCTGGGTCCATCCGCTCGCGTCCACCGGGTCGTTCGGGTGGTAGGCGATGTCCGAGCCGTCGCCGTCGGTGGGGTCGACGTCGTGGTACCAGTACATGCCGCCGTTGGTGCGGCCGTAGTAGAGGCCGCCGCCGGGGGAGACCAGCGAGTCCACGGCGGACCAGCCGTCGCTCTTCAGCGTGGAGCGCTTCCAGTTGCCCACCCCGGCGATCTTGTAGCTGTACAGCTGGCCGCCCTCGGTGGAGGCGAGGATCTGGTCGTCGCCCGCCGCGGCCAGCGTCTTGAGCACGAAGCCGGTGTCGATCACGACGTGCTGGCCGATGTGCGCGGAGCCGGACGGCTTGTCCTGGGAGACCACGTACTGGTGGAGCTGCCCGGCGACCGTGCCGTAGAGGTGGCCGTAGCCGTCGTAGACCATCTTGTCGAAGGTCCAGCCGCCGTCCCAGATCTTCACCGGCGCGCTCGCCAGGGCGAGGCTGGTGTTGTTGGTCTGGACGTCGACCCGGTAGAGGTCGCCGGCGGTCGAGGTGACCAGGACCGTGTTGAAGTTGAGGGTCGCCATCGCCTTGGGCGTGAAGCCGAGGTTGGGGCCGATCAGGGTCTTCACGCGGTCGCCGGTGTTCGGCTCGATCTGCGTGTACGTCAGCCGTCCGTCGGACAGCGTGCCGTAGATCGACACGTCCCCGGTGCACTGCGCGGCGGCCTGGGCGGCCCCTCCGGTGACGGTGACGAGCCCGAGGGACATGGCCCCGACGGCGAGGGCGGCGGACGTACGGCGGACGGCGTTGCTCAGCTTCACGAGTTCTCTCCTGCGGCATGGGAAGTCGAGCGGGCGAAGGCACGTCCCTGGCCCGGACAGCTGCCCTGCAGGTGCAGCTGTGAGGGTTGAGGCGGGTGTGTCGCCCGGTGGCGAGGACTACTTTCGCCGCAGCTCAGGGCGGTGAGAAGAGAGATCGAATGGACGCAAGGGGCCCAGGCCCAATGCGTCCGATATACGGGTGGGGGGTATCTGTCGCCAAACGCTTGCCAGGTACCCCCTGGGGGTATACGTTGAGAGTCGTGGGGCCGAGAAGGAACTCAGTAACGCCCCTGCCGGACGGGAATGGGGAGAACGTCATGGACCACACCGCTCATCACGCCGCGCACGAGCACCAGGGCGCCCACCACGCGGAACACGGACACGCCGGGCACGCGCAGGCGCACGGTCCGGCCTCCTGGAGCATGGCCGTCAAGGCCACCCTGCACTGCCTCACCGGCTGTGCCATCGGCGAGATCCTGGGCATGGTGATCGGCACCGCGCTGATGTGGGGCAACGCGCCGACCATGGCCCTGGCGATCGGGCTGGCGTTCCTCTTCGGCTACTCGTTCACCCTGTTCGCGGTCCTGCGGGCCGGACTGGACTTCAAGAGCGCGGTGAAGGTGGCGCTCGCCGCCGACACCGTCTCGATCGCGGTGATGGAGCTGGTCGACAACGCGATCATCGCCCTCACCCCGGGCGCGATGGACGCCCACCTGACCGAGGGCCTGTTCTGGTACGCCCTGCTGGGCGGCTTCGTCGTCGCCTTCCTCCTCACCACCCCGGTCAACAAGTGGATGATCGGCCGCGGCAAGGGCCACGCGGTGGTGCACGCGTATCACTGACCGATGTCCACCGACTCGCCCCCGGACCGTCCTCCCCGCGACGGACCCGGGGGCCTTCGCGTACTGCGATCTCAGTAGCGGGGATTGTCGGCAGGCGCACGACGACACGGTGGCCCGGTGCCGGAGAGCCTGGGGGCAGAGTCGGCACCCAGATGCGGAGACCTCCTGTCGTGGCAACTTTCCTGTACCGAACAGGCCGTCTGGCCTTCCGGCGACGCTGGTACGTCGCCCTGATCTGGGCGGCGGTCCTGGCCGCCGTCGGGCTGGGCGCCATGAAGTCCCCGGGCGCCTCCGAGGAGGAGTTCGCCATGCCGGGGATCGAGTCCCAGCAGGCGTTCGACCTGATGGAGGAGCGCTTCCCCGGCGCCACCGCGGACGGGGCGACCGCCAGGGTCGTCTTCGTCGCGCCCGGTGGGGAGAAGGTCACCGCCGAGGAGAACCGCGAGGCCGTCCAGCGGGCCGTGGCCGAGTTGGGGGACGGCTCCCAGGTCGCCGGCGCCGTCGATCCGTTCACGGCGAAGGCCGTCAGCCGGGACGGTACGACGGCGTATACGACCGTCACGTACCGGGTGGGCGTCAACGACCTCACCGACGCCGGCCGGACCCACCTGGAACGCGCCCTGGACGACGCCCGGGACTCCGGGCTCACCGTCGAGGCCGGCGGCACCGCGCTGGCCGCGGAGGGCAAGTCCAACGCCGAGATCGCCGAGGACCTCGTCCTCAGCCCGCTCACCGTCCGCACCCACATCCACCGCGCCATGACCAAGCTCGGCGCCCGCGACCGTGCCCAACTCGTCGTCATCGCCTACCAGTCGGGCCTGGTCCAGCCGACCCCGCCCGCGCCTTGACGCCGGGGGCCGCTGCTGGTCCGCTCGTCTCCTGCACGGCGAGGAGGAGCCATGACACTGGTCCGTAAGGGAGCACGACACATCGTCGTCGGCGGTACGGCCTACCGCTGGCGGCTGCGCCGCCGGCCGACGTACAGCCAGGCGCTGTGCTGGTCGCCGTGCGTCTTCGCCGTCGAGGACGCGGAACACCCGGGGACGACCCTGGTGGTCACCACCGACCGACCCCACACCGGTAACTGGTTCGGCCGCCCCACCGAGCCGGTGTTGCCGTCCCATGTCGCCCGCGCCATCGAGAGCGCCCTGCGCGAGGGCTGGCAGCCCAGGGCGAGCGGCGTGCCGTTCCACCTCGACTGGTCGGCGGGGTACACCTCCTCACCCTGAGCCCTGCGGGGACGGCCACTGCGGGCCGTCCTCCGGCGGCAGGAGGAAGAACCAGCCCGGGGTGACGTGGTAGGAGGCCTCGCAGCCGGTGAGGTCCGCGCCGTCGCGGACCGCCGTGCGATGGGCGATGCCGCTGCCCGCCCAGTCCAGGGCGTCCGCCGTGACGACGAGCCCCAGGCAGACGGCCAGGTGGACCAGCGGGCGGGCCGCCCGGCGCCGGAGCGCGCGCACCGCTCCGCGCACGGCCGCCACCACCGCGGCGACCAGGCACAGCAACGCGCCCAGGGACAGCACCCGCAAGGAGCCCGGGTAGTCGCACAGCACATAGAACTGCGGCGACGGCACCGCCGCCGGCGACCGCTCGTACACCGCGAGCCAGACCGCCCCGAGCCCCGCGGCGGGGACGCAGCACCACAGCCGGGACAGGCGCGTGCGAGGTCCGGCGGTCGGTGCGTCCGGCATACGTCTGCTCCCTGGGCCGGGGCGGTGATCAGGCGGTCAGCGTACGGCTCCTGTCTCCGGGCACCCCGTCTCGGGGACCCGGAGCGCCCGCCGCCTGCGGTTCCGCCGTACGGAGAGCAGCGCCGCGCAGGTCACCAGCAGCGGCCAGAGCAGATAGGCGCCGGAGAGGGCCAGCAGAAGCAGGACGGCGGCCAGGGCCGCCCAGGCGGCGGTCCGGCCGGCGCTGCCGCGGGGGAGGAGGCGGATCGCGGCGGCCACGCCGATCGCGTAGACCACGACGAAGGACCCCGAGGAGAGCATCACGGCGGGCAGCGCGCCCGTGCCCGTCACGGTCACGGCGAGCAGGGCGAGCCCGGCGAGACAGGAGACGAAGCCGAGGCTGCGGCGCGGGGTCTCGCCCGCCGTGCTGCCCTGCGCGAACCAGGCGGGCAGGACGCCGTCGCGGCCCAGGGCGGCCCCGAGCTTGGCGGCGCCCGCGTAGTAGGCGTTCATGGTGCCGAGGGTCAGCAGTACGGCGGCCAGCGCGGCGAGCGGCCGGGCGCCGCCGCCGAGGCCGACCGCCATCAGATCGCCGAGCGGGGCGTCCGAATCGGCGGCGGCCGGGCCGAGGACCGCGACCACGGCGAAGGCCACCGCCAGGTACAGCACTCCCACGATCACCACGGCCGCCCCGGTCGCGCGCGGCAGATCGCGGGCGGGCCGGCGGAACTCGCCCGCGAGATGGGTGACCGCCTCCCACCCGGCGAAACTGAACACCAGCAGCGCCGCCGCCGGCCCGACCGCCGTCCAGCCGTGCGGGGCGAACGGCCGCAGAAACTCCGCGCGGGCGTGCGGCAGGGAGAGCAGGACCGCCGTCGTCAGCAGCCCGAGCAGCAGCAGGAACAGCAGGAACTGGGCGCGCCCGGTCATCCGCAGCCCGACCGCGTTGACCAGCGTCACCGTCACCATGAGCCCGGCCGCGGTGACCGCGGTGGTGGTGTCGCCGCCGCCGAGCGCGGACGAGACGTACGAGCCGCCGAACAGCGCGGCGGCCACCGCGCCCGGCGGGATCGCGAAGTAGAAGCACCAGCCGGCCACCGCGGCGGCCCGCTCGCCGAACGCGAGCCGGGCGTACGTCGACACACCCCCGGCGTCCGGATGGCGCGCCCCCAGCGCGGCGAAGGCCGCGGCGAGCGGCGCGGACAGCACGGCGAGCCCGAGCCAGGCCAGCAGCGAGGCCGGTCCGGCGACCTCGGCGGCGAGCGCGGGCAGGGCGATGACTCCGGTGCCGAGCACGGCACCGACGTACAGGGCGGTGCCGTGGGCGGCGGTGAGCCGCCCCTCGGCGGGGTTTTCCTCAGGCATGCTGGTCAGCCTCGCGGGCGGACCATGGCACCGGCCAGTGGCAGAAACGACCGGGTGCGCTAAATTCCCGCCATGAGGACTCCCGGCGCGGACACGGACCGGCACGTCGTGGCAGTCGCGGTGACCGACGGCGCCCCCACCTTCGAACTCGCGGTGCCCTGCGAGGTGTTCGGCCTCGACCGCAGCGACATCAGCGACCCCTGGTACGAGCTGCGGCTGTGCGCCGCCGAACCGGGCGTCCTGCGCACCACCGCCGGTCTGACCCTGCACACCCCGTACGGCCTGGACGACCTGGCGGAGGCGGACACGGTGGTCGTGGCCGCCTGCGAGCGCCGGGTGCAGACGGACCCGCCGCGGCCGCTGCTCGACGCGCTGCGCACCGCCCACGCCCGGGGGCGCCGGATCGTCTCCCTGTGCAGCGGGGCGTACGTCCTCGCCGCCGCGGGCCTGCTGAACGGCCGCCGGGCCACCACCCACTGGATGAACGCCGCCGACTTCGCCCACCGCTTCCCCGAGGTCACCTACGAACCGACCGCCCTCTACGTCCAGGACGGCCCCGTCCTCACCTCGGCCGGCACCGGCGCCGTCATCGACCTCTGTCTCCACCTGGTCCGCCACGACCACGGCTCCGCCGTCGCCAACGAGGTGGCCCGGCGCATGGTCGTCCCCCCGCACCGGGAGGGCGGCCAGAGCCAGTACGCCAAACCCCTCGCGCGCGAGCCCCGCGACCGCCGTGACACCAGCCTCGCCCCGGTCCTGCAGTGGGCCCGCGAGCGGCTGCACGAGCCGCTGACCGTCACCGCGCTGGCCCGCGAGGCCCACCTGAGCGAACGCACCTTCGCCCGCCGGTTCCGCGACTCGCTCGGAACCACCCCGCTCCAGTGGATCCTCCAGGAGCGGGTCCGGCTGGCCCAGGAACTCCTGGAGACCACCGACGACCCCGTGGAGTCCATCGCCCGCCGCACCGGCTTCGGCACGGCGGCCAACCTCCGCCACCACTTCGCCCGCCTGACCACCGTCTCGCCGCAGTCGTACCGACAGGTCTTCCGCTCAAGCAAATAGTGCACAGAGATGTCTGCTGCGCCGCACTGGTGATCTTCGTGGCGGGAGGAGTGCTGCTGTCGCCTCGGCCTGCGCGGCAAGCGTTTGGATGGGCCGCGGGGACGCAGCCTGGCGCTGCCTCGAAGTCCGTTTGCAGTCGTGAGGAGCCGTGCATGTTGCAGATCACCGACCCGACCCCGGCCGGGGTGTCCGGACGGGCTGGCTGGGTCGAGGCGCTGGTGACCCCCGCACTCCGGGCGGCCGTGGCCTCGCTTCCCGCGGCCGAGGAGCGGGTGGCGGGCTACCACCGCGGCTGGTGCGAGGCGGACGGCACCCCGAGCGCGTCGGCGCACGGCGGCGGGAAGTCCGTACGGCCGATGCTGGCGATGCTCTCGGCGGTGGCGGTCGGCGGCACTCCCGGCGTCGCGGTCCCGGGCGCGGTCGCCGTGGAACTCGTCCACGACTTCACGCTGCTGCACGACGACGTCATCGACGGCGACGCGCTGCGCCGCCACCGCCCGGCCGTCTGGTCGGCGTTCGGCACCCCCGCCGCCGTGCTGACCGGCGACGCGCTGCTGGTGACGGCGATGCGGGTGGTGGCCGACGTGCCCGTGCGGGGCGCGGTCGCGGTCAAGGAGCTGGTCGCCGCCCTGCTCGACCTCGTCGAGGGGCAGAGCGGCGACGTGGCGTTCGAGAGCGCGCCGGAGGTGTCGGTGGCGCAGTACCTGGCGATGGCCGAGGGCAAGACCGGCGCCCTGATGGGCTGCGCGTGCGCGCTGGGCGGGGTGCTCGCCGACGCGGACGCGGAACAGGTGCGGGGACTGCGGGAGTTCGGGCGGCGGCTGGGCGTGGCGTTCCAGTGCGCGGACGACGTGCTGGGCATCTGGGGCCGCACCGCGCGCAGCGGCAAGCCGGTCGGCGCGGACCTCGCGGCACGCAAGAAGTCCCTGCCGGTGGTGGCCGCGCTGGCGGACGGGGGAGCGGCCTCACGTCGGCTGCGCGCCCTGTACGGCTCCCCGCGGCCCTTCGGCGAGGCGGACATCGCGCTCGCCTGCCGGCTGGTGGAGGAGGCCGGCGGACGGCAGGCGGCCGAGGAGGAGGCGCGCCGTCAAGTGGCCGCCGCACTGCGGGCGTTGTCGTGTGCGCAGCCGACCGCCGAGGCCTATCAGCAGCTGCGGGACATCGCCTGGGCCATGACCGGGCGGGAGTCCTGAACCGCGGGGCCGGGAGCGCGGCGTGACTTCGGCCGAGTTGAGCCGTTTGTCTGCGTAGTGGCGATATTTCGTGATGCGTGATTCGTGACTCGCGATGCGTGGTGCCGAGAAGACACAGGGGAGTCGTGCAGCAGACCGAACCCAGCGCGGCGGTTCCGGGTGATCTGCCGGCCGTGGCCGCTTACGGACTCCAGGTGGTCCGCGGCGGCAACGAGGTCCTGCGCAGCCTCACCTTCACCGTGCCGCGCGGCTGCATCGTCGGCGTGCTCGGTCCCAGCGGCTGCGGCAAGACCACGCTGCTGCGCTCCGTGGTCGGCGTCCAGCGGCCCACCGCGGGCCACGTCCAGGTCCTGGGCCACCCGGCGGGCGCACCGCAGCTGCGGACCCGCGTCGGCTACGTCACCCAGGCCCCGTCGGTGTACGGCGACCTGACCGTGCTGGAGAACCTGCGCTACTTCGCCGCCGCCCTCGGTATGCGCGGCTGGCGGCGGGAGGACGCCGTGGTCCGCGTGGTCAAGGAGGTCGACCTCGCGTCGTACGCCGACAAGCTGGTCACCCGGCTCTCCGGCGGCCAGTACTCCCGGGTCTCGCTGGCCGTCGCGCTGCTCAACAAGCCCCATCTGCTGGTGATGGACGAACCCACGGTGGGCCTGGACCCGATGGTGCGCCGCGAGCTGTGGCTGGTGTTCCAGCGCCTCGCCGAGGAGGGCACCACGCTGCTCGTCTCCAGCCACGTCATGGACGAGGCCGACCGCTGCGACCGGCTGCTGCTGATGCGGTCGGGCCGGCTGCTGGCCAGCGCGGACCGCGACACCCTGCTCGGGCACACCGGGTGCGACGACGTGGAAGAGGCGTTCATGCACCTGGTGGAGGCCGCGGCCCGGGCCGAGACCCTCGCCCGGCAGCGGGCCGCGGGACAGGCGCTGGTGCCCGTGCTGCCCGGCCTGCTCGACCAGCCCACCGCGCCCGCCGTGGAGCGGTCCTTCTTCACCACGGACGTCGCCCCGTGAGCGGCGCCGCCCTGGCCGAGCGGCTGCCGTTCTCGCCGGTCATCACCGGCGCGACCGCGGTCCGCGTCCTTCAGCAGATCTCCCGCGACCGGGGCAGCACCGCGCTGCTGCTGGGCATCCCCTGCATGCTGATGGTGCTGCTGAAGCTGATGTTCCACGCCTCGGAGCCGACCTTCGAGCGGGTCGGGCCCCAGGTCTTCGGGATCTTCCCGGTCATCGTCATGTACCTGGTGGCCTCGGTCTCCACCCTGAGGGAACGCACCACCGGCACCGCCGAGCGGCTGCTGACGATGCCCGTCCGCCGCCTCGACATCGTCCTCGGCTACAGCCTCGCCTTCGCCTTCCTCGCCCTGCTCCAGGCCGTGCTGTCCACCCTGCTGGCCGTGGGGCCCCTCGGGCTGGACATCAAGGGCCCCGCCTATCTGCTGATGGTCATCGCCATGCTCGGCGCCCTGCTCGGCCTCGCCCTCGGGCTGCTGGTGAGCGCCTTCGCCCGCAACGAGTTCCAGGCCGTGCAGTTCCTGCCGGCCGGTGTGCTGCCCCAGTTCCTGGTGTGCGGGCTGTTCGTGCCGCGGGAGGACATGCACGGCGCCCTGTCCGGGATCGCCAAGGCCATGCCGATGACGTACGCCGTCCAGGCGGCCGGTGAGGCGGCCGCGCACACCGGGGTCACCGGGCTGTTCGTCCGGGACGCGCTGCTGATCCTCGGGTGCGTGATCCTCGTGCTCGTCGCGAGCGCGGCCACCCTCAAACGCTGAGCGGGCGCCGGACATGGGTGAGGGCCGCCCCGGGGCGGCCCTCACCCAAGCGCGGTCCGGCTAGCGGGCGCCCCACGAGAAGCCGCCGGAGATGGTGCCGTGCCGGGGGAACTCGAACGGGCCGAAGTGCAGCGGACGGTCGTGGCCGCGACCGTTGCCGTTACCGCCGAAGTCCTCCGGACCCGGACCGACCACGGTCGTCGCCTCCTGCGGGGTGGCGGCGACCGCGCCCGTCGCACCCACACCCGTCGTCAGCGCCAGCGCGGCGAGCGACACCACGGCGGTACGGCGAAGCAGCGAAGACATGAAAAACCTCCTGGGAAAGTGCGCGGAATTCCGGGAAAGTGCACCGGAGTCAGCCTATCCATTCCGTCCGCCCACGAGAAAACGGGAAATGCCGGGTTCCCCCGAACGAAGCGGTGGGGTACACGAACGTAAAAACGCATGAATAAGGGCGCGCTACTGTATGGGTCGCATGCGAAATAAAGGGACGCCGGAAAAAGGAGAAATCGCATGACCGGACCGCGGCTGCCCGGCCGTGCCCTGCTCGCCCCCGTCCTGCTCGCCTCCGCCGTACTCGCCCTCCCGTTCCCGGCGTGGGCCGGCCCCTACCCCGTACCGCCCCCGCCGCCTCCGTACCAGGCGCCCGCGTGGCCGGCCCCGGCCCCCGGCCACTGGCAGCCACCGCCCGCGCCCGGCCCCCAGCCCTGGGGCGCGCAGTCCGGCGGCTCGCGCCCCGCCGACACCGTGCGGCGCCTGGTCGCCGTCCTCAACCGGTACCGCGCGGACGCGGGATGCGGATCCGTCCGCCCGCACCCGGCGCTCAACCGGGCCGCCCAGGCCCACAGCGCGCACATGGCCCGCCACCGGCGCCTCAGCCACACCGGGGCGGGCGCCAGCACCCCCGCCGAGCGGATGCGGGCCGCCGGTTACCGCCCCCGCCACACCGCCGAGGCCATCATCGCCGGCACCGCCACCCCGGAGGCGGCCGTGGACGCCTGGCTGGACAGCCCGCCGCACCGCGCGATCCTCCTCACCTGCCGCTACCGCCACGCCGGCGTGGGCTCGGCGGCGGGCGGCGGCGGCCGGTGGTGGACGCTGGACCTGGCGACGAACCGCTAGACAGGCCCCAGCGCCGTCTACAGCCCGTCGTCCCACCACCAGGCGATGGCGGGCGCGCCCTCGATCGGGCCCGTCCGGGTGTCGGACGGTTCGGAGGCGTACGTCAGCGCCCCGTACTCCATGTCGTCCGGCCAGTGCCCCAGGCTCAGATACCGGGGCACGCGCAGCCCCCACTCGTTGTTGCCGCGGATGCCGTACCGCAGCCCTTGCAGATACGTCCGCAGATCGGCACTGGCGGTGGGCCGCACCCGGTCGTACAGCCGCAGGAACCGCTGCAGCACCCGGTCCCGCAGTCCGTTCGCCGCGATCACGGCCTCCTGGAGGGGCAGCGACCGCTCCGCCATGAGCACCGTGTACAGGTTCTGGTCGGTGTGATCCCGGGAGAGTTCCTTCACCAGGGAGTGCCGGTCGTTGTCGAGGGCGGCGACCATGATCGCCATCTCCGTCAGCGCCCGCACCGCCGGGCGGTGCATCTCCCGGTCCGGCACCTCCGCCCCGGTCGCCAGCTCCAGCAGCGCGAAGGTGGGCTCGCCGCCGGAGGAGAGCAGCCGCATCGCCAGGAAGTCGTCCAGCCCCGGCATCCGGCCGGCCGCCTGGTTCCCGACCTGCCAGGCGACCCCGGACAGCCAGGCCCGGTGCGCGACCGCGAACCGGCGCACCTGGGTGGGCGGCGCGAACGACCGGAACCGCCGCACGATGTCCTGCAGGGCCCCGATGTACGGATCCGCCCCCACCGCCGACACCGCCTCACAGGCCCGCTGCACCTGCCCGGCCAGCGCGTTGAACTGCGCGGGCCGACCGCTCAGCGGCCCCGTGTCACAGCGCGCGTCGTCGAAGGCGAACCCCCAGTACACCCACAGCGCCGCCGCCAGCAGCCGGTCGTCGTCCTCGGCGTCCGGGGCGAACCGGGCGAAGAAGTCCCCGCTGTGCGTGGCGATGACCCAGGCCTTTTCCCGCTCGGTGGCGCACATATCACTTTCCTGAATCCACCGCACGGCCCGCTGCTCGATCTGCCGGATACGCGGATGGACGGCGGATTCCAGCGGACAGAAGAGCGGCGGCAATTCCACTTCGCCTACGAGGTGACCCATGCCATGAACAACCTTCCGGAAAAGGGAGTGGTCGGCAGGGTCTCGATCATGGACAAATTCGCGGACCGATCTCGACGAGCCATGCCTCTCGCCCGACGCGGTCACGCAAAAGAGTCATCCCGCCTCTCGGGGTTGACGCCGGTCCGTTACGGAACGCCGAGTTCGAACAGGGCGTACCCCGCGTATGAGCCGGAGGCCAGTGCGGCGAGGCCGAGGAGGGTGAGCTGCAGGGGCAGGCTGAGCCGGCGCAGGGCGGCGGCGAGGGGGAGGAACAGGGGGAACGCGGGGAGCAGATAGCGGGAGACGTTGGCGAAGATCTGCTGGCTGCCGAGGACGAGGGCGAGCGTGAGGAGCGTGTAGACGACCAGGACGGCGGGCGGGCGTCTGCGGATCAGCAGCGGGAGAAGGGCGAGGGCGAGCAGGACGACGCCGACGCCGATGAGGTCCGCGAAGGGATACGCGAAGAGGTAGTCGAAGTGGCCCACCGGGACGGAGGTCAGCACGTCCAGGGTGTGCGCGCCGTAGTCGAAGCTGTGGGCCCAGGCGCCGTCCTGGAGCGCGAAGTAGCCGCCGTAGTCGCCCATTTCGTGGCCCACCCAGGCGAGATAGCCGATCAGACCGAGCGGGGAGATCGCCAGCGCGGCCAGGGGGCGCAGCACCCCGTCCTCCCTCCGGCGCAGCGCGAGCAGCGCGGCCACGGCGAGGGCGGCGATCAGGGCGCCGGCGGTGGGCCGGTTGAGCCCGGCGGCGCAGGTCAGCAGACCGGCGGTGAGCCAGCGGCGGTTCATGACGGTGTGGCAGGCCCAGGCGGCGAGGGCGACGAAGAGGGAGTCGGAGTAGACCGCCCACTCCACGCCGGATCCGGGCCACACCGCCCAGAGCCCGGCGGCGGCCAATCCGGCCCGGTATCCGGCCAGTTGGGTGATGACCGCGTGGATGCCGAACGCCGCGACGAAGGACGCGACGACCGACACCAGCAGCCCGGACCCGAACAGTCCGAGCCCGGTCAGCTCGGAGACCAGCCGCATCGCCGCCGGATAGAGCGGGAAGAACGCCGCCGAGTTCCCCTCCAGGGTGATCAGACCGGTGGCCCCCGGGACCGGGACGAGTGCGGGGTCGTAGCCGTGTGCCGCGATCTGCTGGTACCACCAGCCGTCCCAGGTGGCCAGGACGTCCCAGGGGCGGGCGCCGCCGCCGAAGCGCGGATGCTTGCCGCGGTAGTCGCCCGCGACGTGCAGGAGGGAGAGGAAGACGGCGAAACCCACGAGCTTCAGGCCGCCGTACACGGCCAGGACGGGGCCGTACCGGTCGAGCGCGCGGCGCAGCGGGCGCCGGGGCGGGGCCGTGGCAGCGGGGGCCGGGAGGTCGGTCATGGTGGCCGTGTTCACGAGCCGGTCCCTCCCGCCGTACGACGGGACGCCCGGGCGCCGAAGACCCAGGTCCGCAGCAGCAGGAACCGCAGCAGCGTCGCGGTCAGGTTGGCGGCGACCAGGACGGCGAGTTCGGTGCCGGGCGCGGCCCCGGGCGCCGCGTGGTGCAGGGCGGCGAGCGAGCCCGCGGTGAGCGCGAGGCCCAGCAGGAAGACCACCAGCCCCTTGGCCTGGTGGCGCAGCGCCCCGCCCCGGCCGCGCAGCCCGAAGGTGAGCCGTCGGTTCGCCGCCGTGTTGGCGACCGCGCAGACCAGCAGCGCCAGCGCGTTGGCGGTCTGCGCGCCGATGGCCGGGCGCAGCGCCGCGTACAGCAGCAGATGGCCCAGGGTGCTGACGGCTCCCACGGCGGCGAAGCGCCACAGCTGGGCGGTGAGACCGGCCGGGGGCCGGCGCAGCTCCACCGGCGGGAGGGTGCCGCGGGTCAGCGAGCGGCCGAGCCGGGCGATACCGCGCAGGTCGGCCAGCGCGGTGGCGACGAGATCCACCCGGCTGTCGGGATCGTCCACCCAGTCCACCGGCACCTCGTGGATCCGCAGCCCGGCCCGCTCGGCGATCACCAGCAGCTCGGTGTCGAAGAACCAGGCCGAGTCCTGCACCAGCGGCAGCAGTTGCTCGGCGACCTCGCGCCGTACCGCCTTGAAACCGCACTGCGCGTCGGAGAAACCGACGGCGAGCGTGGAGCGCAGCAGGGCGTTGTAGCAGCGCGAGACGATCTCCCGCCGGGGGCCGCGCACCACGCGCGCGCCCGGGGCCAGGCGGGTGCCGATGGCGATGTCGGAGTGCCCGGAGAGCAGCGGGGCCACGAGGGGGAGCAGGGCCGCGAGTTCGGTGGACAGGTCCACGTCCATGTACGCCAGTACGGGGGCCGACGACCGCGACCAGGCGGCGCGCAGCGCCCGGCCCCGCCCCTTCTCCGCCAGCCGCAGCCACTCCACCTCGGGCAGGTCGGCGGCCAGCCGGGCGGCTATTCGCGGGGTCCGGTCGGTGCTGGCGTTGTCGGCGACAGTGATCCGGAACGGGTACGGGAAGGTCGCCCGCAGGTGCGCGTGGAGCCGCCGGACGCTCGGCTCCAGCTCCGCCTCCTCGTTCAGCACGGGGACCACCACGTCCAGGACGGGCTCCGGGTGGTGGGCCGGAACGGGTGCGCGGCGCGGGAGCCCGACGGGGACCTGGACGGGGGCGGAGCAGTGTTTTCGCATGGTTGGTCCTTGTCTGTTCCCTACGAAAGGGCAGGGCGAGGGCGTGTCGGGCGCGTGTCGGGCGCCGGGGGAGGGGGTCAGCCGGCCGGGTCCTCCGACGACGAGGCACCGGATGCCTCGGACGACGGCTCGTCCCCGGCGACCGCCGACTCCGTGGCGGAGTCCGGCGGGGGCTCCGACACCGGGGACGTCCGGGTCGGGTCGCCGCCCGCGGGCGGGGTCTCGGTGACCTTGACCGACGGTTTGTCGGTGGGGCCCGGATCCGACGCGGTGGGCGTGGTGCCGGGCGTGGCCGAGGTCGTGGCCGTCGTGGGGGGCGCGGTCGTGGCGGGGGAGGACGCGGGCGGGCTGCTCGGGGTCGGGTCGGGGGACGGCGTCGCCTCCGGCGCGGAGGATGTCGGGCCCGGGCTCGACATGGGCTGCGGGTGCGGGGCGCTGGGCTCGTTCCTGGTCGGAGCGTCGGGAAGCAGGAACAGGCCGAGGCCCAGTCCGGCGACCGCGAGCACGGAGCCGACGGCCTTCCGCGCCGCCCGCGCCCGGCGGCGGGCCCGTACGCCCTCGCGCAGACGGTCCCGGTGCCACGGCTCGAAGGGGGTGTGCTCCTCGGCGCCGTGCATCATCCGCGCCAGCTGCCGTTCGAAGTGGTCCATGGCTTCTCCTTCACCCCACCGGCTCGACGACATCGGCCAACAGCTGCCGCAGCCGGGCCACTCCGCGCGCGGTATGGGACCGAGCCGTGCCCAGCGGGCACCCCAGCGCTTCCGCCACCTGGCGCTCGGGAAGGTCCTGGTAGTAGCGCAGCACCACCGCGGCCCGCTGCTTCGCCGACAGGTGCCCCAGCGCGGCCTCCAGGCGCGAGCGCTCCGCCACGGATGCGGACACGTCACCCGCCGCCGCCGTCTCGGGCAGCTGCTCGACCGGGCGCTCGCCCCACCACCGCCGTCTGGCCGAACGCGCCGCGGCCCGCACCATCACCGTGCGGACATACGCCTCCGGCGCCTCGTCGCCGACCTTCGGCCAGACGAACCAGAGCTTGACCAGGGACTCCTGCACCAGGTCCTCGGCCCGATGCCGATCGCCACCGGTGAGCAGCCGGGCGAGATGGAGCAACGCCGACCAGCGGGCCGCCACGAACTCGTCGAACTCACCGGCCCGAGCCTGCTCCATGCGCACTGTCCCCGCTCCTGCCAGTTGCCTACGTCAGGGGGTAAGACGGTGGCGCTCGCGTTGCTATGCACTCGGGGCCTGTGATCCCGGTCACCTGCCAGTTCGCGGCCGTGGACGCCGTTTCGTCGGCCTTGATGCCGAAGTCGATCCGCTGCGACTCAGCTCGGCTCCTGCTCCTGTGCGCCCTCCGTGCCGTACAGCCGTGCCGAGGCGTCGACGTGGGCCAGGCGGCGCAGGGAGCTGAAGACCGCCTCGCCGAGGACGGTGCCGATGACCACGGCCTCGACCATGTCCTCGACGCCCACGCGCCGGTCCACGTATCCGAGGTCGGCGCGGGCCACCTGTTCGGCGGCGTCGGCGTAGGTGTCGAGGACGTCGACGAAGGCTCCGTGGCCCAACCGGGCCATGGCGGCGAGGGCCTTCGAGAGGTCGGCGGCGGCGGGGTTCGACTCGTGGGTGCGCCAGCCGCGCCGGGAGATGAGGTCGGCGACGGCGGCCCGGGCGGCCGCCGCCTCGGTGTCGTCGCGTTCGGGGTGCGCGCCGCCGATCCGGTCCGCGGCGGCGCCGAGCACCTTGTGCAGCGGGCGCCCCGGGTCGTCGAGGGCCGCGAGGACGTCCGCGACCTCGGCCACCTTCATGCCACCCACGTCGAGCAGGGCGCGGATGAGGTGGAGCCGGCGCTCGTGTGCCTCGCCGTAGGTCGCCTGGTTACGGCTCGTCAGCTCACCGGAAGGCAGCAGGCCTTCACGGACGTAGTACTTGATCGTCGGCACCGGCACCCCGGTCTTGCGGCTCAACTCTCCGATGCGCACTGCCGATTCGCTCCTCGTCCTCGCCCCGACCATTCGCCGAGTCGGCCTTGTCGGCCTGCCGCCCATGATAGATAGTGGAGCTACCGGATAGTGGGAAGTGCCAGTATCTATTCTTGGGGGAGTTGTGGTTTCCTTACGCATGTGGCACCGGCCGCTCGTGCTGTTCTCGGCGTTGATGGCGGTGATGGCCGTCGTGTCCGCGGTGGGACTCGTGGTCGACGACCGGGTCCTGGTGGGGGCGCCGATCTGGTTCAAGCCGTTCAAGTTCGCGGTCTCGTTCGTGGCGTACTGCCTCTCCCTCGCCTGGATGCTGTCGCTCCTGCCCAAGGGTCGCCGCGTGGGCTGGTGGGCGGGGACCGTCGTCGCGCTGGCGAGCCTCGTCGAGATGGTGATCATCACCGGGCAGGTCGTACGCGGGAAGCGCAGCCACTTCAACCACGAAACACCGTTCGACGAGGCGCTGTTCAACGCGATGGCTGTCACGGTCGTCATCCTGTGGCTCGGCACGCTCGTCATCGCCGTGCTGCTGCTCCGCGCCCGGATCGCCGACCGGGCCGCCGCCTGGGCGATGCGCTCCGGCATCGTCCTGGCGCTGGCCGGGGCCGCCGTCGGCTTCCTGATGACCCAGCCGGCGCCGGGGCAGCGGCGCGGCGCCTCCGATGTGGTCGGCGCGCACAGCGTGGGTGTACCGGACGGCGGTCCCTCGATGCCGCTGACCGGCTGGTCCACGACCGGCGGCGACCTGCGCATCCCGCACTTCGTCGGCATGCACGCGCTGCAACTCCTGCCGCTGGTGGTCATGCTGCTGACCGCGCTGGCCCCGCGCTTCACCCGGCTCGCCGACGACCGGCTCCGGCTGCGCCTGGTGCTGCTCGCCTCGGGGGCGTACGCCGCCGTCTTCGCGCTGGTCCTCTGGCAGGCGTTGCGCGGCCAGTCGCTGATCCACCCAGACGGAGCGACGCTCGGGGCGGCCGGCCTGATCCTGCTCGCCGTCCTTCTCGGGACGTACGGCTCCCTGCGGGCAGCCCGAACGCGTCCCGCCCCCCGGCCGACGACACCGGCCGACGCCGAAGAAGCCGCCACCCCGAAGGGCCTCGTCTCATGACCGGATTCCTCTTCGAACTCTCCTTCTGGCTGGCCGCACCCGTCTGGCTGCTCATGATCTTCGCGCCGGCCTGGGGCCCGACCGCCCGCATCGCCGGTTCACCGTTGACCGTCGTACCCGTCCTGCTCGTCTACGTCGCGCTCGCGCTCCCGGTGTTTCCCGAGCTGTGGACCGCGGTCCGCAGCCCCGACCTCGACACCTTCCGCGACCTGACGGCCCTCGCGGACGGCGCGGGAGCCGTCTGGGCGCAGGTCATCGCCTGGGATCTGCTGATCGGCCAGTGGATGTACCGGGAGAGCAGGCGGCTGCGGATCTCTCCCCTGCTGATGGGCCCGCTGCTGGTCTTCACGATCCTGCTGTCGCCGTTCGGACTGCTGCTGTTCCTGGGGGTACGGGCTCGCGCTCGCCGTAAGACCCCGTTCAGGAAGCCGGCGCAGCGGGCGTAGTGCGCGGGCGGGGCTCGGAAGGTGGCGCAATCCAGCGGTTGCGCCCCTTCCCCAGGAGGCTCAACTTGTTCAATGTGGGAGCGCTCCCGCAGCTCTCGCACTCCCCGTACCCCCACATTGGAAAGAGGGAGACTGTGTTACCCGGCAAAGTTTGTCATGATCGCGACATCAACCGTCTACGCCTCCGCCCAGCCCTCCTCCTGAGCGTCCTCGCCGCGCTGCTGATCAGCCTGATCCCGGGAGGCGGCACCGCCGCCGCCCACGGCTCGGTCGTCGACCCGGCGTCCCGCAACTACGGCTGCTGGCTGCGCTGGGGCAGCGACTTCCAGAATCCGGACATGGCGCAGGAAGACCCCATGTGCTGGCAGGCGTGGCAGGACAACCCCAACGCCATGTGGAACTGGAACGGCCTGTACCGCAACGGCTCCGCGGGCAACTTCCAGGCGGTCGTCCCCGACGGCCAGCTGTGCAGCGGCGGGCGGACCGAGGGCGGCCGCTACAACTCCCTGGACGCGGTGGGACCGTGGAAGACGACGGATGTGTCGGCCAACTTCACCGTCCGGCTGTACGACCAGGCCAGCCACGGCGCGGACTACTTCCTGGTCTACGTCACCCGCCAGGGCTTCGACCCCACCACCCAGCCGCTGCGCTGGAGCGACCTGCAACTCGTCGCCCGCACCGGGCGGTACGCCCCCAGCCAGAACTACTCGATCGACGTGAGCACGTCGGGCCTGAGCGGCAGGCACGTCGTCTACACGATCTGGCAGGCGTCCCACATGGACCAGACGTACTTCCTGTGCAGTGACGTGAACTTCCGCTGAGCCGCCCGTCCCACCGGGCGCGGGGCGTCCCCACGCGTCGCGTCCGGTGGGAATGTGCGGAGGGTTGTGTGCGGGAAGGCGGAGGAAAGCCGTTCGGCGGCGCGTGGGTCGTTAGCGTGCCTGTTGTGAGGAAGAAGACCCTGATAGCAGGCCTGCTGCTGGCCGTCGTGGGCGCGGGAGCCGGTGCCTCCGCGTACGCCGCCTTCGCCGAGGACCCGTCCGTCTCCGTGCACACGGAACCGGCGAGGAGCCGTGCGGACTACATCGAGATGTGGGAGGCGGACCTGGCGAAGTCCGGCAAGGAACTGCCCGCCGACGTCGACTCGATGACCACGCAGGAGATCCTCGACGCGTGGGGCGCGGAGCTGGGGAAGCACGCTCAGCCGGGGTGATCCCGGGGCCGGGAACGGCGGAGGGGCCCGCGCCGAGCGCGGGCCCCTCAGTGCATCTTGTGCCGGCGGTTCAGCTGATGGCGCTCGCCGTGCTGATCGTGTTCGCGGCCTTCGAGTCGTGCTCGGAGGAGAACAGGTCGTCCGAGTCGCGGTTGCCCGCGTCGTCGGTCATGTGGTGGCTGATCGCGCCGATGATCCGCGGGTCGCTGGAGTTCTTGCCCTCGATCATCGGGCCGCCGGAGGCACCCTTCCCCATGTCGCAGTCCATCGACATGCGGTCGTCGAGCGGGTTCCAGGAGAAGGCGTCCACCGTGTTGCCGTAGCAGTACATCATCCGCTGGGCGTCGAGGTCGGTGCGGTTGTAGCCCTGGCCGGGGTAGCCCGCGGCGTAGACGTCGGAGTGGTCGGTGAGGTTCTCGGTGAAGGTGTAGCCGAACGCGCCCACGTTGTCCTGGAGCTTGCCCCAGACGGGGTGGTCGTCGAGGACCACGGCGGCGTAGTCGGCGTCCTCGAAGTCGCTGGAGCTCATCCACTCGTTGTTGACGACCTTGGACTTGATGGTCCAGGACCCGAGGGGGCCGCTGCCGTCGCGGTAGCCGGGGATGAACTCCAGCATGTTGTTCCAGCCCGCCGCGCCGGAGCCGTCGCCCATGTGGACACAGTGCCCGGCGGTCCACAGCGTGTTCCGGTTGGCGGAGACGATGACCGCGGCCGAACAGGAGTGGTCCGAGCCGTCGGGCTGCTTGTAGAAGAGGCGGCCCACGAGGGAGTACTGCGGTGCCGTGCTGTACGGGACCTCCTGCGAGACGGATATCTCGGCGGTCGCGGCGGTGGCGGCGTACGTGCTGTTCACCGGCTTGACCGAGGGGGCCGAGGCCGGGGCGGCGGCCGGAGCCACGGCGGGTGCGGAGTGCTCGTCCGCCGCCGGTGCGGTGCCCTCGGCCGCGGCGTCGGCGGAGGCCACGGGGCGCTTCTTCAGGGCCGGCATGTCCGCCGGGTTGGCCGCGGCGGCCCGCAGACGGTCCTTGGTCCAGTAGGCGCGGACCTCCCGGTCGGTCTTCTTCTCGGCGGCCACGGTGATGCCCGCCGCCGGAACGTCCTGCTCGGCCCGGGGCGCGGCCTGGGCCGTGAGGGGGGTGAGGGAGAGCGCTGCCGTGGCGGCGACGAGAGGGACGACGGTGTGGCGAAGACGCACGGGTGCCTCGTTTCGGAAAGACCGATGATCTCGAGGCAGGTATGCAACCACTCCGACATGGTCATGACATGCGCGCGCTGTGAACACCCTGTGGTGAGCGGGCAGAGGAGCGTTCACCACCGTGACCGGCGTTCTGACCGCCCAGGAGTTCCGCCGCCTGATGGTGGGTGCGTTCCGCCGCCTGCTGGGCGTCCGCGACGGCGTCGCCGCGTTCGCGCACCAGGTCCTCGTAGATCGGCAGTTGGACGTCGTGGCTGGGACTGTGGGTCGTCACAGTCGATCCTTCCGCTGTCGAACGGGCGGTGACCGGTGTCCCGTCAGGCTCGGTTGAGCCGTGCGGCGATTCCGTGACCGATCAGCAAATAAATGAGGGCCGGAAGACCGTGATTGAGGACGACGCGTAGTCCTTCTGTGTCCATGGTGAAAATATCCTGCGACCACCAGGCGAGCCAGTCCGCGGTTCCCCGCACGAAATCGACGAATACGTTCGCCTGGTTCGCGTCGAGCAGGAACAGCACGATCCACAGACCCAGAAAACCTGCCGCGACATCGGCGATCGTGCAGATGGTCAGGGCCGTCCGACGTGCGGCGACCTGGTCGCGCGCGGTGCGGTCCGGGCCGGGGGCGGGCGGCTGGTCGTGGATCTGGTGGTGTCCGGAGAACCGGTCGTGGTTGCTCACATCGAATCCGATCGGTGCGGTGTCGTATTGACGTGCTTCTTTCTGTTTCTGCGTTCGGTGAGTGCTGCCGTGTTACACCGCATCCGTGATGACCCGAATATGGCTGCCTATTCAGGCACTTCCCTTCACTTCCCCAAATGACGGTGCATCGGGGGCCGTTCCACGCCGGTGGTTTGTGGGTCTTCGCCGCCAGGAAACATGTGGGTGAGGCCGGCTGTGTTCGGGGAAGGAGGAGCCATTCCCCCGTCCGACGACGAGCGACTGGTCGCTCTGGAAGTCCGACTCCTGCGTGAGGATCCCCGCTTCGCCCGTGCGCTGGGCGCGGGCCGCCCCACCCGGCCCCGCGAGTACCGGCGCACCGGCACCTGGTGGATGCTCGCGGCCGCCCTGGCCGTACTGGTCACCGGCATGGTCCTGGCCGAGGGCCTGCTCATCGCCGCCGGTCTGGTCGGCACCGGCATCGTCGTGCAGTTGCTGGACCCGCATCGCGTACGGCGCGGGCGCTGATCACGTCTCCCCGCGTGCCTGACTCATGCCGATACGACAATTACCGTATGATTATCGGCATTTGAGGTGCGCTAGGATCCTTTACCGAGCCCTTACGCTCCGTTGAGCGAGGGCTCGCTCGGTCGTTGGGGTGGGGTCGCCGATTTCGCGACCGACGTGAGGGGGCCTGGCATGGACCGCGTCGTCCGCATGCGCGTCGACGTCCCCGTGCGCGTCGAGAACGCCGCCCGCGACGGCGTTCCCGATACCGATGGCGCCACCGACTTGAGCGGCCTCTCCGCGCGCTGAGGGGCGTACCGCCCGACGTCGCCGAGCGGTCACCGCCACGGCCGGCCACACGTCACCCCGCGGCCCGGCCCGCCCGCCCCGCTTCCCACCGAGCCGAGCCGAGCCCTGCCGGCACACGGCACGACACCGCACCCAGGCCCGGTCCGGAGCCCTGTCCGGGCCGTCGGCACCCGCCCATGGCACAGACGCCGCCGCCGCACCGATCACGGAGGTCAGACGCCCGTGCACGACACCACCGCCATGCTCATCGAACTCGGGGCGATCATCCTCGGTCTCGGGTTGCTGGGACGCCTCGCCGGACGGGTGGGCTTCTCGCCCATACCCCTGTACCTGCTCGCCGGACTGGCCTTCGGGCACGGCGGCATCCTGCCGCTGCGCGCCAGTGAGGAGTTCGTCGCCACCGGCGCCGAGATCGGCGTGATCCTGCTGCTGCTCCTGCTCGGACTGGAGTACAGCGCCTCCGAACTCGTCACCACGCTCAAGACCCAATACCCCTCCGGAGCGGTCGACTTCGTCCTCAACGCCGTCCCCGGTGCCGCCATGGCCCTGCTGCTGGGCTGGGGTCCGGTGGCCGCCGTCGCGCTGGCCGGAGTCACCTGGATCTCCTCGTCCGGCGTCATCGCGAAGGTCCTCGGCGATCTGCGCCGGCTCGGGAACCGGGAGACGCCGATCGTGCTCGGCGTCCTGGTCCTGGAAGACCTGGCCATGGCCGTCTACCTGCCGATCCTCACCGCCGTGCTGGCCGGGGTGAGTCTGGCGGGCGGCGCCGCGACCCTCCTTGTCGCACTGGGTACCGTCGGCGCCGTGCTGTACGTGGCGCTGCGGCACGGGCGTCTGGTCAGCCGGGCGGTCTCCTCCGACAGCGCCGAGATGTTGCTGCTGGTCGTCTTCGGCCTCACGCTGCTCGTCGCGGGCATCGCCCAGCAGCTCCAGGTCTCGGCGGCCGTGGGCGCGTTCCTGGTCGGCATCGCGCTGTCCGGCGAGGTCGCCGAGGGGGCGGGGAACCTGCTCACCCCGCTGCGGGACCTGTTCGCCGCGGTGTTCTTCGTCTTCTTCGGCCTGCACACCGACCCCGCGGCCATCCCGCCCGTCCTGGTGCCCGCGCTCGCGCTGGCCGCCGTCACCACCGCCACGAAGATCGCCACCGGCTACTGGGCCGCCCGCCGTGCCGGGATCTCGGCCAAGGGCCGCTGGCGGGCGGGCGGAACGCTGGTGGCGCGGGGCGAGTTCTCCATCGTCATCGCCGGACTCGCCGTCGGCGCCGAACCCCGCATCGGCCCGCTGGCCACCGCCTACGTTCTCATCCTGGTCGTCCTCGGCCCCCTCGCCGCCCGCTGGACCGAGCCCCTGGCCCTCCGCCTCACCCGCCGCACTCCGCCCGAGTCCCTGGCCAAGGCGGCTCCGGCCGAGCCCGCCGAGACCGCGCACGCGCGTGGCTGAGTACGGCGGTTCCGCGCATGGGCGTGGCTGATCACGGTGGGCCACGCCTGGGCATGGCTGATCACGGCGGGACCGCGCACGCGTACGGCCGAGCCGCCGGGGCCGCGCATGCGCGTGGCTGAACATGGCGGTTTCGCGGATGGGCCTGGCTGATCGCGGCGGTTCCGCGTCTGGGCGTGGCTGATCACGGCGGGACCGCGCACGCGTACGGCCGAGCCGCCGGGGCCGCGCATGCGCGTGGCTGAGTACGGCGGTTCCGCGCATGGGCGTGGCTGATCACGGCGGGACCGCGCACGCGTACGGCCGAACCGTCGGGGCCGCGCGCGCGTGGCTGATCACGGCGGTTCCGGGCCTCGGCGTGGCTGAGCACAGCGGTATCGCGCACGCGTACGGCCGAGACGCCGGGACCGCGCGCGCGTGGCTGAGCACGGCGGTTCCGCGCATGGGCGTGGCTGAACACGGTGGGACCGCGCACCCGCATGCCGGGGGGCGCGGCCGCGGACGACTCGGTTCGCGGAGCAGGCGCGTGGTCAGCGGGAACGGGCCCGGGTGCCGCCGGGGCGGCGGCGCCCGGAGTGCTCGGCGCGGGGGCCGCGTAGGGCTCACTCCCGGCCCAGTACCTCCGCGGCCGCCTCGACGCCCTCCCGTGTGCCGATCACGATCAGCGTGTCGCCGCCGGCCAGCCGGAAGCCCGGGCCGGGGGAGGGGATGGCGTCCGCCCGGCGCAGTACCGCCACGATGGACACGCCGGTCTCGGTCCGCATCCGCGTGTCGCCGAGCAGCCGTCCGTTCCAGTGCGAGGTGGCCGACAGCTCGATCCGCTCCGCGACCAGCCCCAGTTCCGTCGTCGACAGCAGGTTCGGGCTGTGGTGCGCCGGCATGAGGGCGTCGACGAGCGCCTCCGCCTCGCCGGAGGTGAGCCGTACCGACAGCGCGCAGGCGTCCGGGTCGTCCTCCTGGTAAGCGTTCAGCGTCCGCGACCCGTCCCGGTGGGCCACGACCGACAGCCGGCGCCGCTCCCGCGTGGTCAGGTCGTAGCGAACCCCGATGCCCGGCAAGGGCGTACTGCTCACATGTGCGGCACCCACGGTTGTCCCCCTGTCGACTGGCCGGTTCGGGCGTTCCTCCGGAACACCCTCAATGCCACCCTACGAACACCGGAGCCGGCCGCCAGGGCCCGGCAGCGGCCAGTGGGACAATTCCCGGGAGGCCGGCAAGGGAGACCGGAAGGAAGCACCAGCGTGATCGAATGGGTGTCCCTCGGCACCGGAGCCAGGCCCGTCCCCCAGCCCGTGGCGACACCGCTGGTGTGGGCCGCCGCCGGCGGCGGAGCACTGGTGCTGGTGGCGCTCATCAACACCGTGGTGGGCCCCGGCCGCCCCTCGCTCGCCCTGACCGCGCTGTCCTTCCTGGCCGCCTGCCTGGGCCTGTGCGCACGCTTCACGGCCGCGCCCGGCACGGCCGTGCTCTGCTGGCTGTTCCTCAACGGCTTCGCCATCCCGCCCGCGGGCACCCTCACCTGGGCCGCACCGCGCGACATGCGCTGGCTCGCCTGCCTGCTCGCCGCCGCCCTGGTGGGCACGGCACTGGCCCGGCTCGCCCATGCGCGTGCCGCGTACCGGCGTATCGCCACCGGCCCCGGCGGTGACCGGTGATCAGTGGCGCTGTGCGTCCGGCGTCTCGGCCATCGGGTTCCACTCCGTGACGCCGGTGACGTCCGTCTCCCGCAGCGCCCGGAGGTAGGAGGGGATCCGGGCGGTCTTGACGCTGCCGTGGTGACAGGCGAGCGTGCGGGGCCGGACCGCCTGGATCTTGTCCAGCGCGTGGTCGAGGTGGGCCCGGGAGGGGAAGATGCCCACGCTGCGGTACATCTCGATCATGTAGTCGCTGTCGTCGGCGTCGGTCGTCGCGCGCCCGCTGTCCGGCCCGATGAAGACGTCCGAGCAGAAGACGGTGCGCGTGACGGCGTCCCAGGGAAGCATCGACTCCCAGGTGTGGACGTACGGCGTGATCAGGAACCGCAGCCGGTGGGTGCCCAGGTCGAGCTCGCTGCCGTCGTCGACCGCGAGCGGCCGCCGGTCCACGAGGTCACCGTTGACGTCCGCGCCGATGGGGCTGCACACCGGCACCGCGTGGGGCGCGCGCCCGAGGAAGAGATTGAGCGCGCCGGACTCGTCGCCCTCGAAGTGCGGCACCACCAGGTACCGGAGGTCCTCGGGCTCGATCAGCCGGGACACGGCGCGCAGCGTCTCGTCGAACGCCCGCCGGAAGCCCGTCTCGACGAGCGTCGGAGCCTCGTCGCGGATCAGGAAGAAACTGGTGGTGAAGTCCAGTTCCGGAGTGGTCACCACGTTGATGCGGAAGATGTCCGGGGCGATCTCGTCGACGGCAGCCATCACGGCCTCCCTGGCCTGGCCGGTCCTGCTTCTCCCGGCCTCAGGTTCCAGACAACGCCTCCGATCACCCGGGCGCAACCGCCCGTGAGATCGTTGTCTCAGCTCCACGAGCGGATCACGCCTTGCGTCTGCGAAGGCCATAAGCTGTCGTGAGATTCGCGGGGGCGCCGAAAAGGTGTGCGCGTGGGCGGAGTTGTGCCTCGCGGCAGCCTTGGGGTGCGGGTCGGTCGAGACGTGGGGCTCCGTCATGTGAGCCGTGCCATCCATCGTGCTCCCTCGCAGATTGGCCTTGGAGAGGGAACCCGATGTCTTACCCCCCGCCGCCGGGCAGCGGCCATCCATATGGGCAGCCGCCCTCGCAGAGTGGTTGGCAACCGCAACCGCCGGGCCCGCCCCAGGGCCCGCCACAGGGCGGGCCGCACTGGCAGGGGTCGGCCCCGGTCCCGCCGCCCATGCCGAGCGCACCCCCCGGGGCGGCGCCGACCGCCGCCCCGCCCCAGCCGGGGCCGGCTCCTTACGGGCCGTACCACCCGCCCGTGAGTCCCGTGCCCGGCGCACCCGTGCCCCCGTCGGGCGGCGGACGCACCGGCCGCCAGGTCATGGGGACTCTGCTCGGCGTCTTCGGCCTGCTCGGCGTGCTGGGCGGCGGAGCGCTCGCCGCGCACGCGTACGGCAACAGCCAGCAGAAAATCCCCAACTCCGCCTACGGGCCCGTGCTGTGGCGCAACGAGACCGCCGAGTCGCTCTTCCCCGCGACCGTCGGCGAACCGCCCAACCACACCTACGAGGCGTCGGACGAGAAGATCGCGCAGTGGAGCCGGATGGGCATCTCCGAGGACACCTCGTGCGCGCAGGGCCTCAGCGGGGAGACCAAGGAGACCGCGGAGCGGCTCGGCTGCGAGGCCGTACTGCGGGCCACGTACGTCGATCTCACCGGGGAGATGGTCGCCACGGTCGCGATCATCGTGCTGCCCACGGGCAGCCCGGCCCAGGAGATGGGCGCGTATCTCGACGAGCAGTCAACCGCGGACGTCCCCGACGCCGCGGTCGTCCCGCTGAAGGTCCCGGGGACGCCCGCGGCCAAGTGGCAGGAGAACCGGCGCAACGGCATGGGCGGGACCGGCCTGGGCGGCAACCTCCCCTACGCCGTCGCCGTCACCACGGGCGCCGTGGACGGCCGCCTCTCGTCCAACCTGCCCGGCGACTTCGGCGACTACGGCGGGAACGAGGAGGACAGACGGCCCTGGATGGACGCGGCCGAAGCCCTCGGCGACGCGTTCCACACCCACATCCTGAACCTGGAGAGGTGAGACCCGCGGTGAAGTTCCGGACCATACGCGCGACCTGCACCGCGGTCGCCCTCACCGGCGTGCTGGGCGCCCTGGCCGCCACGCCCGCCCACGCGGCCACGCCGGTCGGCTGGGAGGGCAGCGCCCTCGGCCTGTCCGCGGCGCATCAGCGGAGCCAGGGCGAGGGGGTGACGGTCGCCGTGCTCGACAGCGGTGTGGTGGCCGACCATCCGGCCCTGGAGGGCAAGGTGACCACCGGGCCCGACTACCGCCAGGACGGTCTGAAGCCCGGAGACCCGGACTGGGGAGGGCACGGGACCGCCATGGCCTCGGACGTCCTCAAGGTGGCCCCGAAGGCCAGGATTCTCTCGGTGCGCGTCAGTTCCGACCAGGACGACGAGGAAACCACCGAAGAGGAGTTGGAAGAGCTGCGGAAGCGGGGCGAGAGCCCGGTCGCCCAGGGCATCCGCTACGCGGTCGAGCACGGGGCCGACGTGATCTCCATGTCGCTCGGCAGCGCCGACATGTTCGACAGTTACGACGAGGAGGAGGCCGAGGCCCTGGCCCTGGCGCTGCGCGAGGGCGTGACGGTGCTCGCCTCGGCCGGCAACGCGGGCGACGAGCTCAACGAGAACTCGTACCCGGCCGCTTACGCGGGTGTGATCGCGGTGGCCGCCACCCAGCCGGGCGGCGCACGCGCCGAGTTCTCCACCGTGCACACCTACAACGACGTGGCCGCGCCCGGCGTCGGCATCGTCAGCGCGAAGAACACCGGCGGCTACGAGAAGGTCAACGGCACCTCACCGGCCTGCGCGCTGGCCGCCGGCGTCGTGGCCCTCATGGTCGCGGAGAACCCGAAGCTGACCCCGGCCCAGGCGAACGACGTCCTGATCGCCACCGCCCGTCGCCCCGCCGGGGGCGGCAGCGCCCTGCTCGGCTACGGCCCGATCGACGCGGCCGCGGCGGTGAAGGCCGCTGCCACACCTCCCGAGGGCGCCACCGCCCCGGCGGCCTACAAGGGCAAGGCGCACCTGGCGACTCCGGACGGCACACCGAAGACCAAGAACGCCCCGCTGGAGCAGGAGCTGTGGCTGACGGGCCTGATCGCCGCGGGCGCCGGGCTGGCGTTCCTGATCGGCGGCGTACTCCTGCACCGGTCGGGCCGCGCCAGGACGCCGGCCGGGGTGCTCTAACGTCCTTCCGCATGAAGATCGAATCCCTCATCGAGGACCTGGAACACGCGGACGCCGACCGCGCCGCGGCCGCCGCGGCGCGGCTGGCGGAGCGGGCGGACACCGTGGTGCCCGCCCTGCTGCGCGGCGTCGCCGACCGCAAGAGCACCCGCGATCTCGAGCCGGTGATGCGGGTGCTGCGGCACATCGGGCCCCCGGCCTTCGACGCGGTCGTGGCGGCCTGGCGTCGGAAGGAGGTCGCGGAGTGGCAGGTGGGCCGGTTCCTGGGCGTGTTCGACGAGCGCTCGGCGGACCAGTACGCGGCCGCGGCGGCCGATCCCGACCGGCGGCTGGCCGCCAACGGCTTCCTCGGTCTCGTCAGGCTGCGGGTGGCCTCCGACGCCGGGCTGCGGGCCCTCATAAGCGCCTTCTCCCAGGGCTACGCCGCTTTCCACAACCACCACGCCGCGCGGTACGCCCGGCTGCTCGCCGACTCCTTCGGGCCGCGGCTGCGCCGTATCCGCCGTGACCCGGCCGAGTCCCCGAGGGCGCGCCGCGGAGCGATGGCGGCGCTGGTCGCGGGCGGCGGCACCGACGCCCTCGACCGGCGCGACCAGGTGGCGATCGAGCGGCTGATACGGGTGAAGATCCCGCACGAGACCCCGCACCTCCCGTCGCTCGGCCTCAGCGGCTGGTGGCTGGCCGTGCCCGGAGCCTCGTACGAGGGACTCTTCGAGGCGCTGGGCCTGCACGACCGGCGCCCCGTCACCGTCGCCGCCGGTGTGCACGCCACGGAGGGCGACAGCGGCTCGGTCCGCGTGCCCGGGCCCGACGGCACCGACCGCACCGTGGGACGGGCCTTCATCACCCCCGAACTGGACGGCTGGCGGCTCGTCTACGGCCCGCTCCACCTCCTCCTCGGCGAGCCCTGGGACGACCTGATCGAGGCGATCGAGCGGGTCAGCGCCCACTGCGGCCAGGCCCACTTCTTCTTCCTGGACGAGCACGGCGGCTCCGACATCTGGGTGGTGGCCGAGGAGGGCCGGGTCATCCGCCGGTACACCGCCGAAGACGATCCCGAATGGGAGGGCGACCCGCTGCCCTGGGAGACCCTCGCGACCGAGGACCCGGACTACGACCCCGAGTACGACGAGTATCCGCCGAACGCGGGCACGGCCGGCGCCGAGACCGCCTGCGGCCACCTCTCCGTCGATCCCGGCACGGTCGGCCCGGACACCCGCGTCCACGGCCACGGCTGGCTGGCCCTGACCGAACCGGGCGTGGGGCACGGGGCGTTCCCGGGGCTGCTGCGCCTCTGAAGGTCCTTCCGGCGTCCCTTGCGGAACGGGGACGCCGGTGCCGGTGGGCGACGCGCGGGCGTGGTGGGAGGCTGGGCGCATGCAGCAGCCGTACGGGAAGAGCGAGGGTGCCCGGGTTCTCGTCGTCGACGACGATCCCACCGTCGCCGAGGTGGTCTCGGGGTACCTGGACCGCGCCGGATACGTCGTCGACCGGGCCGGGGACGGTCCCGCCGCCCTCGCCCGCGCCGCCGCGCACCGGCCGGACCTGGTGGTGCTGGACCTGATGCTGCCGGGCATGGATGGGCTGGAGGTGTGCCGCCGGCTGCGGGCGCACGGGCCGGTGCCGGTCGTCATGCTCACCGCCCGCGGCGACGAGGACGACCGTATCCTCGGCCTGGAGGTCGGCGCCGACGACTACGTCACCAAGCCGTTCAGCCCACGTGAGCTGGTGCTGCGGGTGGAGTCGGTGCTGCGCCGCACCCGGCCCGCCGCCGGCGCGCGCCCCCTGAGCCTGGCCGGCCTCACCCTCGACCCGGCCGCTCGCCGCGCGGCCAAGAACGGCACCGAACTCGCCCTCACACTCCGTGAGTTCGACCTGCTCGCGTTCCTCCTCCGCAACCCGGGCCGGGCCTACGGCCGCGAGGAGCTCATGCGGGAGGTGTGGGGCTGGGACTTCGGCGATCCGTCCACGGTGACCGTGCACGTACGGCGGCTGCGCAACAAGGTCGAGGACGATCCCGCCCGCCCCCTGCTCATCCAGACCGTGTGGGGCGTCGGCTACCGGTTCGACCCCGCCGGCGGCGAAGGGACCTGACGTGCGTGACACCCTGCTCATCGCCCAGTTCGCCTTCCTCGGCGCCGCCGCGGCCGGGCTGCTGGGCGCCGGTGCGCTGTGGCTGCTGCGCCGCCGCTCGCTCACCGCCTCGCTCACCGTGGTGGCCGCCGTGGCGGTGGGCGCGATGCTGGCCGGCACGCTGGCCGTGGCGCAGGCGATGTTCCTGTCCGCGCACGATCTGACCGTCGTCACCACGGTCGTGGCCATGGCCGCCGTCGTCTCCCTGGCCACCGCGCTGCTGCTCGGCCGGTGGGTCGTCGCCCGCAGCCGGGAACTCCGGCTCGCCGCCCGCTCCTTCGGCGACGGAGGCGCCTTCTCGGCGCCCACCGGACCCGCCACCGCCGAACTCGCCGCACTCAGCAGAGAACTGGAGGCCACCAGCGCCAAGCTCGCCGCCTCCCGGGAGCGAGAGAGGGCTCTGGAGACGTCCCGACGCGAGCTGGTCGCCTGGATCTCCCACGATCTGCGCACCCCGCTCGCCGGGCTCCGCGCGATGGCGGAGGCCCTGGAGGACGGGGTCGCCGCCGATCCCGACCGCTACCTCCGGCAGATCCGCGCCGAGGTGGAACGCCTCGACGTCATGGTCGGCGACCTGTTCGAACTCTCCCGCATCCACGCCGGCACCCTGGCCCTGTCCCCCACCCGGATCTCGCTCTACGACCTCGTGGGCGACGCCCTGGCCGGCGCCGGCCCGCTCGCCCGCGAACGCGGCGTCCGCCTCGTCGGCGACCGGGTCGAGCCGGTGCCGGTCGAGGTGGACGGCAAGGAGATGAGCCGTGTTCTGGGCAACCTCCTGGTGAACGCGATCCGCCGGACCCCGGCCGACGGAACCGTCGCGGTGGCCGCCGAACGCCGCGCCGACAGCGTCGTCGTGTCCGTCAGCGACGGCTGCGGCGGCATCCCCGAGGAGGACCTGCCCCGCGTCTTCGACACCGGCTGGCGCGGTACCCACGCCCGCACGCCTCCGGCCGGGGCGGGCCTGGGGCTGGCCATCGTCCGCGGCATCGTCGAGGCCCACCGGGGGCATGCCGCCGTACGCAACATTCCGGGCGGCTGCCGCTTCGAGGTGACGCTGCCCGCGGCCGGGACGTGAACCGGCCCGCTGCCGGTGCGACGTAAGGCTTTCGTCATCTCTCCACGGCCCTACGACGGCCGCCCACCGCGTTGAATGGGGACGACGACGATGTTCGGAAGGCGAGGCGGGGATGGGGCGCGTGCGGAAGACGCTGAGCAGGCCGCTGGTCATCGGGGCGCTGGTGGTGGCCGTCGCCGGGGCCGGCTTCGGGCTGTACTGGTTCCAGCCGTGGAAACTCTGGCAGGACGAGACCGTGCGCGAGGCGCTGCCCGCGGCCGCGCCCTCCAGGCCCGCGGCATCCGCCTCGGCGCCGGCCGCGCCGACGCCGCGCACGCTGGCGAGCGGCGAGCTGATCAGCCATGAGCACACCACCTCGGGCACGGTGAAGCTCGTCCGGCTCACCGACGGCTCCCACGTCGTACGGCTGGAGAACCTCGACACCAGCAACGGCCCGGACCTGCGCGTGTGGCTGACCGACGCGCCGGTGAAGGAGGGACGGGCGGGCTGGCACCTGTTCGACGACGGCGAGTACGTCAGCCTCGGGAAGCTGAAGGGCAACAAGGGCAGCCAGAACTACGTCGTGCCCGCCGACGTCGACCTGTCGGGCTTCACCAGCGTGAGCATCTGGTGCGACCGCTTCGACGTGTCCTTCGGCGCGGCCGAGCTGGTCCGCGCCTGACGGCGGCTGCGGGGCGGGCCGGGTCGTGGCGTCCGTCAGCCGTTCACCGGCTGTCGTCTTCTTCGCCGGGGCCGCTCTCGGCGAGTGCCAGCAGGCGCGGCGCCGACAGCGCGTTGCCGGGGTCCGCGGCGGCGGACAGCAGCCGCGCGGCCGCCCCGACCGGCTCGTCGGGCGGGATGACCAGCAGTTCCCAGCGGCCCACGGTGCCGCAGTCCAGGGTGATGGCGTGCGCCTCGGCGTCGTCGGTCACCACCTCGATCACATGGTCGGGCGCCAGCACCGTCCGCGGGGCGTCGGGCCACTCCTCGGTGCCCACGGTGACGCGGGTGACGGTGCCGAGGCCGGGGTCCAGCGAGCCCACGAGGGCGGGCAGCTCCAGTTCCAGAGCGGCACAGCGCGGCCACCACGCTCCGTCCAGGGGGCCGTGGCTGACGTCCGGGGTGAGGCTCAGCCGGGGGAGGGGCATCCGGTAGGTGTGCGCGTCGTCCGCGGAGCTGCCTTCGGCGGGGGGAGGAGTGGTGGCGTCCATCGTCGCGGTCCCGTCCCGGGCTGCTTCAGACCAGCCCGCGCTGTGTCACTCGCCGGGAACGGCGCCGCCGCGGTGGCCGGGCGCTCGACATGCCCTCGGTGAGTACCAGGCTACTCCCGGTCAGGAAAACTCGTCCGCTGCTTCGGCAGGGGGGCGTCTTCCGCGGGCACTCCGTGGGGCGACGCGTCCGTGGCCGGGCCGTGGGACGGGGAGGGCTGGAAGCGGTGGCGGGGCATGGCCCGCCGGGGCGGGCGGGTCAGGGTGATCTGACGTACGAGCTGCTGAAAACAGGCCAGAGACGCGAGCCCCGGCAGGACGGCGGCGGCGGTGTCGACGACGGTCCTGGGGGACTGCACGACGCATAAAAGCATCGCAATGGCCGAAAAGAACAGGACCACACACCAGGAGTGCACTGCGCGGCGCTGATGCAACGCGGCACGCAGGACGGAGAGTGTCGCGACCAGCCAGGGCCCGTAGACCAGCAAGGGCCACCAGGAGACGAGGCCGCTCTGCGTGCGGGGCGCGGCGGAAAGGCGCAGGGGTTCGTAGGCGGCCATTCCGCCGAAGATGCTGACGGTGCACGCGATGACGGCCGCCACCGCGGCAAGCAGATAGCTGACCGCACGAACGCTGCTGGACCCACCGCGTTCCCGGACCTTGCGATGACCCTTGGGGGCATTCTTCAGCGGCGGCAGTTCCGCGGTGATTTCCTGAAGGGTCTCCAACGGTGTGCCGGGGGCGGCTTCGGTGACCGGCGGGTCCGCCTCGGAGACCGTCGCGGCCTGGTGCTCCATCGCGTCCTGGAGCATGAAGGCCAGTTCTTCGGCGGGGTCCCAGGCCAAGTCCGGCGGCACCAAGGGCCCCAGGACCGGTTCGGTCGGTCCCCGATGGCGACCCGTTCCCGCCTCGCCGGAGGTGTACGGAGGGGCCGATTGCGCTTGTCGCTCGTTGATTCTTCCGCGGTTCATGGGGCAGTCTGGTCACTCTGCCTGCGCGCGACCGGACGCATCCTGTGCCTTGATCCACCGTCTGGCGAGATCGGCCTCCAACTCCGTCATCACATTCAGAAAATGGCGAAGAATAGGCTCGGTGACCTGTAGTGCGACGGGCAATCCGCCTTTGGTAAGGGTTCCGCTGACAGTCGGCGAGCAGTGGGTCGGGGCGGGAATGTACGTATAAGGGCCGAGCGTCACGGTTACTTCGGTCATATCCCGACTAACGTCGCTCCATTTCACCGGGATGCGCGGCAAACGAGTGAACGATTACAGGGATAAATATTTCGTCTATGGGCCATTCGGGGGCGGCCCACAGCTCTATGAACAGGATAGGCGGCTATATGAAGAGGAAGGAGCGAATCCAGTCCGTCTCCTCGGGGCGGCGGCCGGACGCGCTCAGCCGTCCGTCCGGACGAAGACCGACTTCAGGTGCTTCTCCGGCAGCGCGGCCGGCAGGTCCTCCCAGTCGAACAGCTCGCCGGGGCGGAAGTGGTTGCCCGCCGATTCGCAGATCCCCTCCGGGGCAAGGCACTTGACGGCCAGGCCGAGCTGGTCGACGCGGCCGGTGGCCTCCACGGCGATGTCGTAGCCCTGGGAGAGCGGTTCCAGGGCCTCGGCGGTGGTGGCTCCGAACGTGCGGGCCAGTGCGCGGTGTTCGGGGTCGGGGTCGACGTAGCGCGCCGCTAAATGCGGCCGCCGTCGCGCGTCGCGAGAGCTAGGATCCGGGCCATGGCCCTGACGATGAACGACGTCGACCGGTTCGAGCTCGCCAGGCCCCGCCTGGAGGCCATCGCCTACCGCCTCCTCGGCTCCGCGAGCGAGGCCGAGGACGCCGTGCAGGAAACGTTCCTGCGCTGGCAGGCCGCCGATGTCGACCGCATCGAGGTCCCCGAGGCCTGGCTGACGAAGGTGCTCACCAACCTGTGCCTCAACCAGCTCACCTCGGCCCGCGCGCGGCGCGAGACCTACGTGGGCCAGTGGCTGCCCGAACCGGTGCTCGCCGGGGACCCGATGATGGGCCCGGCGGACACGGCCGAACAGCGCGAATCGGTCTCGTACGCCGTTCTCGTCCTCCTGGAGCGACTGTCCCCCAACGAGCGGGCGGTGTACGTCCTGCGGGAGGCCTTCGACTACCCGCACCGGGAGATCGCCGAGATCCTCGACATCACCGAGGCCGCCAGCCAGCAGATCTTCCACCGCGCCAAGAAGCACGTCGCCGACGGCAGGGCCCGCACCGAGATCGACGAGGCCGCCGCCCGGCGGATCGTCGAGGAGTTCCTCGCGGCCGCCACCAGCGGCCGGACCGAGCCGCTCGTGCGGCTGCTCACCCAGGACGCCATCGCGATCGGCGACGGCGGCGGGAAGGTCCCGGCCCGGGCCAGGGCGTTCGAGGGCGCTCTCGCGGTCGCGAAGTTCATGCGGGGGCTGTTCAAGCCCAGCGAGGCCAAGCGCGCGCTGGTCGGCGGCTCGCCCGAGGTCTACGCCTCGGTCGTCAACGGCGAGCCCGCCATCGTGGTGGTGCTCGACGGCCGGGTCATCGGCGTCACGTGCCTGGAGGTCACCGCCGAGGGGATCGCCGCGGCCCGCAGCCAGGTCAACCCCGACAAGCTGGAGCGGGTGGCCCGTCGCTGGGCGGCCACGGCCGACCACGGTGAACCCCTGCTCCACGCGGCCTTCTGATCGAGATCGTTCAGCTGCTCTGGACGTGATCCGAGGATGCGATCCGCGATGTGAGCTGCTTCACATCGCATTCCTGTCAGGAAACGGCGGGCCGCCCGGTTCAAGGGGCGAAACCGCGCACGGCAAGGCACGGACCGCAAGGCACGGACCCGCCCAGACAGGAGCAGGCACATGCAGCACCGCATCATCGTTCTCGGAGCCGGATACACCGGAGCCATCGCCGCCGGCCGCCTCGCCAAGCGGCTGCACCGCGAAGACGTCGCCATCACCCTCGTCAACGCCGAGCCGGATTTCGTCGAGCGCGTCCGGATGCACCAGCTCGCGGTCGGCCAGGACCTCAAGCCCCGGCCCTTCAGCGAGATGTTCGCGGGCACCGGCGTGGAACTGAAGCTCGGGCAGGTCACCGGCGTCGACGTCGACGGCAGGTCGGTCACCGTCGCCCACGCGAACGGCACCGAGGAACGGGTGCAGTACGACACCCTCGTGTACGCCCTCGGGAGCGGCTGGAAGGACGGGGGCGTCCCCGGCGTCGCCGAGCACGCCCACGACATCGCCGGCCGGCGCGGAGCGCTGCGCCTGCGCGAGCGCCTGGCCCGCCTGGACGCCGGGCAGCCCGTGGTCGTGGTCGGCGGCGGCCTCACCGGTCTGGAGGCCGCGACCGAGATCGCCGAGGCCCGTCCGGACCTCGATGTCGCCCTCGCCGCCCGCGGCGGACTCGGCGACTGGCTCTCGGAGAAGGGCCGCGCGCACCTGCGGAAGGTGGTGGACCAGCTCGGCATCACCGTCCACGAGGACGTCGCGGTCACCGCCGTCGAGGCCGGCCACGTCACGACCGCCGACGGCACGTCCATCCCGGCGGCGGTCACCGTGTGGACCACCGGCTTCGCCGTCCACCCGATCGCCCAGGCCACGGCCCTGGAGGTCGCCGACAACGGCCAGATCGTCGTCGACCGGACCATGCGCTCGGTCTCGCACTCGGACGTGTACGCCATCGGCGACGCGGCCCTGGTGGCGGGCCCCGGCGACAAGCCGCTGCGGATGTCGTGCGCCTCGGGTGTCCCCACCGCCTGGCAGGCCGCCGACGCCATCGCGGCACGCCTGACCGGCGGCAAGCTCCCGAAGGTGCCGCTCCGCTACTTCCAGCAGTGCATCTCGCTGGGCCGCAAGGAAGGCCTGATCCAGTTCGTCACCGCCGACGACCGCGCCGTGAAGAGGGCCCTGACGGGACGGATCGCCGTCGCCTACAAGGAAATCATCTGCAAGGGCGCGGCCTGGGGCGTCGCCCACCCGCTGCCCATGCCGACCCGTCGCCGCCGCGTCCTGCGGCAGCCGACCGCCACGGGCGCGCCGGTCAGGGCAGCGGCCTGACCCACCCACCGGAAGCGGGCGCTCTCGCCGGGGAGCGCCCGCTCTCCTGTCGGACCGGGCGCGGTCACCGCGGCACCGGCGACGGCCTCGCCTAGGCGGGGTCCTGTGCGTCCTCGAGCGGCAAGGTCTCGTCGTCCCCGAAGTCAGGGGCCTGGAAGGGGTTCGTCGCCGGAGGAGGGGATGCCGTGGTGGAGCGGTGGGGTTGCCCTTCCGGGGCGGAGAACAGCGACGTCAGATCGATGAGAGGTCTCTCTTTCGGTACAGGTCCCTGAAGGGGCCTGGTGTGCCGTGACCGGGCACAGCGGTCCTACAGCTTGGTCATCTTGCCGTACGGGCTCAAGATCCGCATTTGCGCGGAGCCGAAATCCACGAGCGCCGCGATGCCGTCCTCGATGCCGATGACCCGGCCGAGGCCGTACGCGTCATGGGTGACCTGGTCCCCCACGGCGAAGTGCTTGGGAGCCGGTGTGACCGGGGCCTTGAAGGGGCTGGTGGGCAGATGACGCTTCGGTGCAGCAGGCTTTGTCATGGCTCAGTATGCGCCCATGTGCATCCCGCTCGCTGTGGCCGTCGGCACAGATCCGCACGAGCCCCACCGCGTCACGCCACTGACCTGCGGATTCGAGACCTGCTGAGGCGAAACTCGACGGCAGGTTTCCTTCGCTGACCGTGGCTGACGTCTGCGTCGGTCTCTGCGTCGGCCACGTGGCGAGTCGCTCCGTGCTCCCCCTGGTGCCACAGCAGCAGGCCGCGCTCAGCCGACCAGCGTGTCCACGAGGTCGAGATCCGGCAGTTCCAGCGAGCAGATCCGCTCGGCCTCGTCGGCGGGGATGCCGAACTGCCGCAGCAGGCCGCGGGCGACCAGGTCCGCGGACGTCGCGTCGTCGCGGTCGGGCTGCGCGTGCAGCAGCGATCCCAGTGCCAGCACGGCGCCCGCCGTCACCGCCAGCGCGAGGTCCAGGTCCTCCACCTCGAACCGCCCCGCGTCCACCGCGGCGCGGATGTCCTGGAGCGCCCGCGGTGCGAGGCCCCGGTCGGAGTGGGCCAGTTCGGGGCCGTGGTTCAGGAGGATCCGGCTCAGCTCGGGGTGGCGGCGGTGCAGACGGCCGGTCATGCGGAAGCTCTGGGCGTACGCGACCGCGGGGTCGTCGATGTCCGTGGTGAGGCGGTCCATCAGGGTGCCCCACCACTCCAGCGCCTCCTCGACGGCGACCCGGAAGAGCTCCTCCTTGCTGTCGAAGTGGTTGTAGAAGGAGCCGACCCCCACATCGGCCAGCTCGGTGATCTCCTGGATGGGGATGTCGGTCCGCCCTTCGGCCAGCACGCGTTGGGCCGCGCACACCAGCGCACTCCGCGTCCGCGCCCTCCGCCGGTCGGCACGCCTGGGCGCGGTCTTCTCGGCCATCGCGTCCTACTCCTCCATCCCGCCCGTACTCGCCTCACCCGCACTCTAGTCGCCCCGCCGTGGTTTCTTGAAGATTTCTTCAGTTCTATTGACTGACGTCAGAATCCGAACTGAATATTTCTTCAGGAGGTGGTGACGATGGGGACCCACAACGACCTGCACTCCGAGCAGGGCGCACTCCCCGGAGAGCATCCGGGCCGGGCGGCGAACCCGGTGATCAAGGTCCACGACGTCGCGTGGCTGGAGTTCTTCAAGCCCGACCTGGACCGCGCCGAAGCCTTCGCCCGGGCCTTCGGCTTCGTCACGTCGTACCGCGACGCCCGCGAGCTGCACCTGCGAGGGACGCGGGCGGGCGCGCCGTGCGTGATCATCCGCAGGGGACGGACGTCGCGGTTCCTGGGCCCGGCCTTCCGGGCCGCCGACACCCGCGACCTGCTGCGGCTGGCCCAGGCCGCCGACACCCGCGTCCACCCGCTGCCCGAGACCCTGGGCGGCTCGGTCGTCGACCTGGTCGACCCCAGTGGCCTGCGGGTCCGCGTCGTCGCCGGTACGGACGAGCTGCCCGCACTCCCCGCGCGGCAGCCGCAGCGCTTCAACGCCGGCGGCGGGATCGACCGGGCCAACGCCACCCAGCGCCCGCCGCGGGAGCCGGCCGGCGTGCGCCGCCTGGGACATGTCGTCCTGCAGACCACCAGCTACCTGCGCACCCTGAACTGGTACCTGGAGCACCTCGGCCTGATCGTCAGCGACTTCCTCTACTACGAGGGCCAGCGCGAGCGGGGCCCCACCATGAGCTTCATCCGCTGCGACCGCGGCAGCACGCTGACCGACCACCACACCCTGGCCCTGACGCTGGGGCCCTCCAACCGGTATGTGCACTCGGCGTACGAGGTGACCGACCTCGACGCGCTGGCCGCCGGCGGCGAGTACCTGCTCGACGAGGGCTACCGCCGCTCCTGGGGAATCGGCCGGCACATCCAGGGCAGCCAGCTCTTCGACTACTGGCGCGACCCCGACGGCTTCCTCGTCGAGCACTTCACCGACAGCGACATGTTCGACGCCTCCCTCGAGCCCGGCTGGGCGCCCATGACGGCCTCCGGGCTGGCGCAGTGGGGACCGCCCGCCAGCAGGGACTTCCTGGGCATGACCCCCGGACGCGAGTCGCTGGCCGAACTCCGCTCGATCATCACCGCCCTCCGCCGCGACGACAACGAGTTCGACCTCGAACGTCTGCGCGGCCTGCTGAAAGTGGCCACCTCATGAGCATCTCCGTCCTGCGCACCGCCGCCGCCTGGTGGGTCGCCGTAGACGAGGACCGCGCCGTCCCGATCGACACCGCCGCGACCACCACCGCAGAACTGCTGGAGGACATCTCCTCCGTCCACGAGGCACGTTCGAACACGTCCTCCGCGGAAGGCCGCCGCATCGCCGACCTCCCGCTGATCTCCCCCGTCACCGCCCCCTGCCGGGTGGTCGCGCAGATGACCAACTACGTCTCCCACGTGCGCGACTCGGGCATGAACCCCGACACCGTCCCGCTGACCTTCTTCCGCAAGACCTCGGGATCCATCAGCGGCCCCCTCGACGACATCGTGAAGCCCGGCCACGTCCGCTTCCTCGACTACGAGATCGAACTCGGCCTGGTCATCGGACGCCCCCTCGACGTCGGCGCCACCGTCACCGCCGCCAACTGGAAGGACCACGTCGCCGGCCTGGTCATCACCAACGACGTCTCCGCCCGCGACGTACAGCTGCCCAAGACCCAGTTCTACGAGGCCAAGTCCTACCCGACCTTCACCCCGGTGGGCCCCGCCCTGGTCCTGCTCGACGCCGGCGAACTCGACCGCCTCGCCGACCTCCGGCTCCTCCTCAAGGTCAACGGCCGGATCCGGCAGAACAGCGACCTGACCGACATGATCTACACCCCGCTGCGGGCCCTCCGGGAACTCTCCCGCTTCCAGGCCCTCGCCACCGGCGACCTCCTCCTCACCGGCACACCCGGCGGTACGGCCCTCAAGGCGCCGCCCAAGCCGGTGGAGCTGATCGGCGCGCTGCTGCCGCCCGCGCTCAAGTGGAAGGCGTTCTTCAACTCCCAGGCGAGGAACGACAAGTACCTCCACGACGGGGACGTCCTGGAGCTGTCCATCCGTACCCCCGACGGGGCCATCGACCTCGGCACCCAGCACAACAAGGTGAGGTACGCGTGACCGCGCCGCGCCGGAGCTGGACGAGGAAGGCCCCGACCGGATCACGGTCGGGGCCTTCCTCGTGCTCTCACGGCGTCGGATCAGAAGAGCGCCTTGTAGCCCTGCCATCCGGTGGCGATCTTCACCCGGCCGGAGAACGAGCCGCTGCCGTTGCCGCTGTTGCGCCACAGGTTGCCTGAGGTGTCCCGGGAGACGAGGTCCGCCTTCCCGTCACGGGTGATGTCCCCGACGCCGATGACGACGTCGTAGGCCGCACCCCAGTCGTCGGACACCTTCACCCGGGACGCGAACTTCCCCGTCCCCGTGCCGTTGTAGCGCCACAGCTCGTTCGAGGAGTCCTGGGCGAGCAGATCGCCGTGGCCGTCGCCGTTCAGATCCCCGGCCCCGACGATCTTCTTGTAGCCCTTCCAGCTGTCGTACAGCTTCACCCGCGTCGCGAGCTTGCCGTCGCTGGTGCCCTTGTGCAGGTAGACCGCACCGGTGGAGGAGTTGCGGGTGACCAGGTCCGCCCGCCCGTCACCGGTGATGTCCCCCGGCGAGGTCAGCACGTTGTACTGGTTCCAGCCCGTGCCCAGCGACACGTACGACGTCGACGGCGTGACCGCCTTGCCGCAGCCCGGCCGGTACGCCCGCAGGGAGCCGTCGGCCATCCGCACCAGCACGTCGTTGCACCGGTCGCCGTTCACGTCCCCGAACGGGATCGCCTTGACCGACGTCGACCAGCCGGAGCCGCTGGTCTTGCCGGCGAAGCCCCCCGTACCGGAACCATGCTGGAAGGTGAGCGAGCCGCCGGCACTCAGGGTCAGCAGATCCCCGACGCCGTCCGGTACCGAACCGGCACCCGCGTGGTCCCTGGGCGCCGCCGTGATGACGCGTGCGGAGGACTCGGCCGTCGTGCTCTGCCAACCGCTCTTGCGGGCGGTGACGGCCACGGTCACCTTCTTGCCGCGCAGCGAGGCGGGCACCAGGTACGTGGAGGCCGTGGCCCCCGAGATCGTCTGGCCGTCGGCCTTCCACTGGTAGGTGTACGAGTCCGGGGTGGGCGTCCAGGATCCGGGCTGGGCGGTGAGCCTGGAGCCGACCCGGGCGGTGCCGGTGATGGTCGGGGCGGCGGTGTTCTTCAGCGGGGCCGGGGTGACCGTGAAGGAGCCGCGCGGGTACTCCCAGCCGTTGTGGGTGATGACGCTGAGGCTCCAGTCGCCCGCGGTGAGTCCGGTCAGGTCCAGAACGGTCGTCAGGGACTTCCGGTCGGCGGCCACCGAGGTGGTGGTGGACTCGACCGTCTTGCCGGACTGGCTGATCCGCACCGTGTCGTCCTCGTGCAGGGCGGTGCCCGTCACGGTCACCGTGGTCTTGCCGCCGGCGGCGCCGCTGGTGGGGGTGACCTTGTCGATGCTGATCTTCTCGGTGCCGCAGAGCGGGAACGTACAGACCAGTTCCGCCTTGTAGGCGGTCTGCGAGGCCTTCTCCGGCAGCCCGATGACCAGGATGCTCGGGCTCACCTCCGCCGTGTACGGCTCGTTCAGGTAGCACTGGTAGCCACTCGGGACGAACCGCGTGCAGTTGTTGTCCAGGCTCGCGTCGTACAGCGCGGGCACGGCCGTCTCGGTGCCGCCCGCGGTGTCGCTGACCTTGACGTCGAAGCGGTCGTCGTACGAGGTGGGCAGCGCCGCGCAGACCGCGGTGTGCTGCTCGTCCAGGGTGCCGGTGACCGGCCCGTATCCGTAGCTGACGTCCGGGGCCTTGGCGCACTCGGCCGCCGGCCCGGCGGACGTCGCGATGCGCAGGGCGTCGAACCGGTAGGACGCGGCGGCCTTCAGGTTCGTCGGGACGGTGACGAGGACCTGGTAGCTGGTGGACCCGGTGACCGCGCACGCCTTGTTGCGGTACGAGCAGACGACGTCGCCCTCCGCGTCGTACGCCAGGACGTTGGCGGTGCCCAGCGGGTCGCGTACGTCGAGGTGCAGCGTGTCCCCGGCGTCGGCGGTGGTCACCTGGCGGCAGAGCAGCAGGCCGGGCGCCGCCGGAGTACCGCCCGTGGACGGACCGCCCACCGAGGTCGCCGGATTCGCCGCGCAGCCCTGTGCGGTGGCGGTGACGTCACGCCGGACGAGGCTGTACTCGGCGGCGGTGTCGCGCCCGGTCACCAGCACCGTGTGCGCGACGCCCGGGGCGAGGGCGCAGGTGGTCCAGGTGGACAGGGAGGGCCAGACGTCGCAGACCTGCTTGCCGTCGGCGTCCAGCACCGAGAACTCGGCGGTGGAGCCACCGGAGACGGCCCGCAGCTGGAGGTTCTCCATCGCGCTGTGGTCGTCCGCCGGGATGGACAGGCAGTGGGAGAAGACTCCGTCGCCGGTGCCGAACCGGGCCGCGGCGCTGTCGGCGGTGAAGTCGCCCGCCGGGACGGCCGGGCACCCGCTCGCCGCGTCCGTGCGGTGCAGGGCGATGCGGTAGGAACCGGTCGCCGTGTTGCTGTCGTCGGTGGACACCAGGGCGCGGAACGGGGCGGAGCCGGTCAGCGCGCAGGTCCCCGCGCCGAGCGTCTCCCCGTTGCACCGCTGGACGCCGTCGGCGTCGACGACCACGACCTCCGGCTGCGGAGCCGGTCCGCTCAGGGGCGTCAGCGCGGCCATCCGGGCGCCCTCGGGCAGTGGCAGCGTCAGGCAGTCGATCTCGCCCGCCGTGGCGAAGGTGCCCTGGTGGGTGCCGAGCTCGACGGGCTCGCAGCCGGCGGTGCCGGCGCGGTCGAGGATGAGGGTGGCGTGGTCGGTGAGGACGGTGTAGTCACCGGCGGGGACGCCGCAGCCGGCACACACGGTCTTCCCCCCGCGGTCGTACACGGGGAGGCTGGAACGGGCTCCGTCGGTCACCTCGTCCACGCTGTACCGTCCCGGCGCCGGGACGGTGAAGATCTTGCAGGCGGCGGCCGGATCCACCGTGGTGGGCGCGGAGTCGTACGCGTTCACGGGGACGCGCGCACAACCCGCGGGGTCGGACAGCCGGCGGATCTTCAGGGTGTACGGGGCGGGAAAGCCGCGCTCGGCCTTCCTGACGTGCCCCAGCACCCGGTACGGCCCGTCGCCGGGGAGCACACACCCGTCGCTGTCGTCCTCGTTGAAGTGCGGGCAGATGTGGGCACCCGTCTCATCGGTGATCCAGTTGAGGCTCTCGCCGTGTGTGTCGGTGTGGAAGTCGACCGTGATCCGCTCGCCGGGCTTCCCCGTGAACGGATGGCACACCAGGCCGAGCGGAGAGGCCGCGGAGCCGGTGACCGGGGGCAGGTCCCAGGACGTGCCGGTCTCCTCCGCACAGCCTTCGGTGGCGGCCAGCGGGGTGACGGTCACGTGGGTCTCGAGGGGCTCGGACCCCCAGCTGGTGTTGACGAGCTTCAGGGTGAAGACACCGGCCCGCGGCAGCGGGCACCAGCCGGCGCCCCACGTGTGGTCGTAGCAGTCCACCTCGGCCTCACCGTCGAAGACCTGGGCGTACGACCCGCCGCGCTCCGTCAGTACGCGGTGCAGACCGGGCTGTTCGGCGGTGAAGGTGAAGCAGGCGCTGCCGTCGGCGGGGACGGCCGCCTCGCCCACCGCGGAACCCGGGTCGCCGAAGGGGGCGAGCGGGAGGGCGGCGCAGTCCTCGGCGGCGGTGGCGGCCGGTGCGGCCGACGCGCTGCTGCCGTCGGACGCCTGTGCCGCGCCGACCGGGAGGAGGGCCGTCAGCAGGACCGACAGTGTGAGTGTGAACAGGAGTGCGGTGTACGCCGCGGATCTCCCGCGTGCGTACAGGCGGTAGGGCATGGCGTTCCCCCCAGGACGGCGTCCAGCGACGCGGATGAGTGCCGGGGCCCTACGTGACCGCGGGTGGTCGAGGGCGGCGCCCGGCGAAATCAGGGAATGATCGCACAGATGTGCCTCTTTGACACTCGCTCGCGGGAAGGCTCCTCGCCATGACTGCCAAGTACGACGTCAAGCGCCGGCTCAGGACGTGCTATTCGCCCAGGAACACCGACTGGGAACTCGTCGACGTCCCCGAACTCCACTTCCTGGCCATCGACGGGCACGGCGACCCGAACACCAGCGCCGCGTACCGCCACGCGGTCGAGGCGCTCTACGCGGTCGCCTACACCGCCAAGTTCGCGAGCAAGGGCGACCTCGGCCGGGACTTCGTCGTGGGCCCACTCGAGGGACTGTGGTGGGCGGACGACATGGACGACTTCCTGGCCAGGCTCAAGGACAACTGGCGATGGAGACTGCTCATCAACGTCCCCGACTGGATCACTGACGACATGATCGAAGACGCCAAGCGCACCGCCCTGGCCAAGAAGAACCTCCCGGCCATTCCGGATGTCCGCTCGGAGACGCTGCACGAGGGCACCAGCGCCCAGGTCCTGCACATCGGCCCGTACGACGACGAGACACCGATCCTGACCAGGCTGCACCAGGAGTACCTCCCCGCCCACAACTTGCGGGAGGCGGGGCTGCACCACGAGATCTACCTCAGCGACCCACGCAGGACCGACCCGGCCAAGCTCAGGACGATCCTGCGGCAACCCGTGGAAGCAAATCCGGTTGAGGGCTGATGAGCTGATGGGCTGATGGTCAATGCGGTCGGCGTAGTCCCGCGATGAGGAGTTCGACCAGTCGACGTGCGTCGTAGCGAGGATCGCTGTCCGCGCCGATGCAGAGGTTCCCGACGCCGCGCATGAGGGCGTACGCATCGATGTCGGAGCGGATCTCGCCGACGGCGGTCGCGGCTTCGAGGAGCTCGGCGCAGACGGGCACGAGGCGGTCGAGGAAGTAGGCGTGCAGCATGTCGAAGCCGGCGCTGTCGGACTGCAGCACAGCGGCGAGTCCGTGTTTGGTGACCAGGAAATCGACGAAGAGGTCGATCCATCGCACCAGTGCGGCGTGTGGAGTCGCGCTGGTCGCCAGCAGGGCCGGCCCGGCCTCGGCGCAGGCGTCGACCTGGTGCCGGTAGACGGCGATGATGAGGTCCGCTCGCGTCGGGAAGTGGCGGTAGATCGTGCCCAGCCCGACGCCGGCCTCGGCCGCGATGTCGCGCACCGGCGCTTCCACGCCTTTCGCGACGAAGACCGCGGCGGCCGCGTCGAGCAGAGCTTCCTTGTTGCGCCGGGCGTCCTTCCGCTGAGACGGGGCCGCGCGCCCCGCGCCCGCATCGCTGTCGTTCACCGCGCCATTCCTTCCACCACCGGCCTTGCCAAACCGGAACACCGTTCCGTATCGTCAAACGGAACAAGGTTCCGCTTGCTCATGATGCCAGAGCAGGGGGCCCGGCAACCAGGGAGGAACACGGTCATGCAGTACCGCACCTTGGGCCGCACAGGTGTGCAGGTCAGCGCCCTCGCGCTCGGCGCGATGAACTTCGGCCGGATCGGGCGTACGACTCAGGAGGAGGCCACCGCCCTCGTCGATGCCGCCCTCGAGGGTGGGATCAACGTCATCGACACGGCCGACATGTACAGCCACGGCGAGTCGGAGGAGATGGTCGGCAAGGCCATCGCGGGCCGCCGCGACGACATCGTGCTGGCCACGAAGGCGACCATGCCGATGGGCGACGAGCGCAACCACCGGGGCAGTTCGCGCCGCTGGCTGGTCACCGCGCTGGAGGGCAGCCTGCGCCGCCTCGGCGTCGACCACGTCGATCTCTACCAGATCCACCGCTGGGACCCGAGCACCAGCGACGAGGAGACGCTGTCGGCCCTGACCGACCTCCAACGCGCGGGAAAGATCCGCTACTTCGGCTCCTCGACCTTCCCCGCCTACCGCATGGTGCAAGCCCAGTGGGCCGCTCGCCGGTACGGCCTGAGCCGATACGTCACCGAACAGCCCAGCTACTCGATCCTCCAGCGCGGCATCGAGGCCGACGTGCTGCCCGTGACCGAGGAGTACGGGCTCGGTGTGCTGGTGTGGAGCCCCTTGGCCTCGGGCTGGCTGTCGGGTGCGATCCGCGAGGGCCGGCCCATCACCACCAGCCGCTCCACGTTCATGCCGGAACGCTTCGACATCACCCTCCCCGCCAACCGGGCCAGGCTCGACGCGGTCGAGCAGCTGGCGAAGGTCGCCGACGAGGCCGGGCTGACCATGATCCAGCTCGCCCTCGGATTCGTGACCGCGCACCCCGCCGTGACCAGCGCGCTCATCGGTCCTCGCACACTGGCCCACCTGCACTCACAACTCGCCGCCGCGGACACCGTGCTCCCCGCCGACGTACTGGACGCCATCGACGCGATCGTCGCCCCCGGCACCGACCTCGCCGCCCACGAGAAGTTCGACACCCCGCCCGCACTCCTCGACCCGTCGCTGCGGCGCCGCTGATCGTCGGAGGCGGCGCCGTTCGCGGCCGGTCACCAGTAGTGGCGTCGTCCGGCGACCGCGTGTCCCATCGCGCCGAGGATCCACAGGATCACCCCGACGGCTACCAGGACGATCCCGATGGTCCACAGGATGGAGATGCCGGTGAGGAAGCCGACGACGAGCAGAATGATGCCCAGGATGATCATGACGCCTCCCTGGGGAGTAGTTCTTGTTCCACTGTGACCTCTGAGGGCTCTGGAGGGAAGAGGGAATCGTGGTGGCCGGCCTCCCGAGTCCTGCGCCCCAGGGCAACTCCGGCTGCATCGGTTGCCCCGGCCCTCTTGCACGCGGTGGGGTTGGGGCGAGCGACGCGCAGCCGGGCCTCGGTGGGCATGGCCTCGGTGGGCATGCGAGGGGAGCCGGTGGACTGGTGGGCGGGGTGCGGCGGCCCCTCGCAGCGGGTGAGGGTGATTGTGGGTGCGTCGGGGGGGGGCAGATCGGCCTGTGATGCGGACGTTCGCCTGCTGGACGCCGGGCAGGGCGCCGGCTTCGGTGGCGATGGCGTCGCTGAGCGCGTGGTCGCGCAGTTCGACGCAGGGCGGCCGGCGGGCGGCGCGAGGTCGTGTCGCCGGTACAGGGCGAGCCCAGCGGCAGTGATCAGCAGGGACGCCGCTGAGCAGTACCAGTCCGGTCAGCGCCGGCAGGGTGCGGGGTCGAGCACGGGTCGCGGCGTCATGGTGCGGGCTCCGGTGCTGGGTGTCGGTCAGGCGGTGCGCTGCCGCACCGCCATCCAGTGAGGCCCGCAGGTGGGGCGGGGCACAGCCGGGAGAGGATCGCAGAGGCAGGAGGCGCCGTAGACCGGGGGTGAGTGCCAGTGTCAGTGCCCGAAGCTATGGTCTCCAACGCGCGGTCGGCTTCCGGGGGTTCCAGCTCTGAAGGGAATGGTTGCATCCCCGGCCTGTCCGGGGGCGGCCCGGAGACTCGTCCGGGACCTAACCGACGGTCGGGCTTCGTCGATGGCCAGGAGGCAACCTGCCAGCGCCGGCCGCGCACGTACCACCAACTTGCGCGGGCCGAGGGCAGGGTGGACTGGTCCTTCGGGCGGACCGGCGGTCGATCCCCGCTGAGACGGTGAGGCGGGACGGCCTGCTTCACTCCTGCCCAGGTGGGATGAGGCGATCGGCGCTCTCTGCGTCGTCGACGTGCCCGTGTGCGTCGACGGTGATCGGGGCGGCTCGTCCCTTGGACGTGACCAGCCATGCGAGCACCTGCTCGGTCAGGGGTCCGTTGTCGGGGCCCTCGTCCTTCCAGAACGCACGCCAGCCGCCGCCCGGGATGGCAGCCACCACCTGGTCGGCTCGCTCCAAGTGGGAGAAGTCCGAGTAGTCCGTGACCGGCCGCCGCGTGCCGCGCTGGGGATCGACGACGAGGGCCACGCCCGTCGCCGCGTCCCAGGCGTCTACGTCTACGGTTCGCCCGATCAACGTCTCCGTACCGGTGAAGATCGCGAGCCATCCCGTCCTGTTGAAGTAACGCATGCGGTCATCGTCCATGACGGTGGCCAGCTTCGTCGTGGGAGCGACTACTTCGGCGCTCTGATGAGACCCAAGCTCGGGAAGCTCAGAGCATCAAGGGCTTCCGCCAGGGATGACCTTCGGCGAAGCGGTGTTGACGCCTGGTGAGCGGCTCGGCCCACACGGTACCGGCCACCCGAATGTAGGCCCTGACGAGCACGATGGCCACTGTTACTAGCTGGGTGACTGAGTGGATCACCACAACAGGACGTCACAATGGGCGGCGCCCGCACCGAAGCACCGCCTCATGCCTGAGCGGTTGGGTCAGAAGATCGGAGTCTGCGCTTGGACTTCGGCGAGACCTTCTTCCATGGTCAGCGACGGCAGCACGCGGACGCGATTCCAGTGGGGGAGGCGAGCCTCCATCAGGAAGCGGTCGACATTCTCGGCCTTGTCGGACTGTACGACCGTGACGATCGTGTGCTCACGGTTGACGAAGGGACCGGCCACGATATCGACGCCTGCCTTCTGGGCGAGGTTCGGCATGTCGGGAGCGGTCTTGAGCATCAGGTCGCGCGTCGTCGCGTTGGCGGTCGGACAGACGTCCGGATCGTGGGTCGCGAGCAGGACGAAATGCATCTCAAGGCTCTCTTTCGCTCGAGGCCCCTTGATCTCAGGCTAAGTCGTCTGGAAGTGCTCCGCGAGTGCAGCAAAGTATCGGCAGGCGCGGTGCGGGGCCCGCCGTTCCGCCCGTCGGCGATTGAGTGACGCTTGGGCGGTCCCAAGGCTTGACCTGCACGGACGCCTTCGCCCTGGACGATCGTGGGGGGCGAGTCACGCCGCTGTTGACCGTGGTTGTGCGCTCTTACGGGCACGCGATGGGCACGGCCCGCGGGCAGTGCGCCTTTCGGAGGGCACAGAGATATTGCGAGTGCGGCCCCCCCACGTCCATGGCTCCGACGGCACGCGCTTCAGCGGATCCACATTCTCCGTGCCGCCGGACGCCACGGCATCGAGTCTCTACGACCCGGCAGTTCCCATCAGGCAGCGGTGGCGGTGGCGTTGACGATGACCGGGATGTTGCCGCGCGTGGCCTTGGAGTACGGGCAGATCCGATGGGCGGCGGCGCCCAGTTCCGTGGCGGTCTCCTGGTCGACGCCGCCGAGTTCGACGTTGAGAACGGCAGCCAGGCCGAACTCACCGTCGTCACCGTGGTTGAGGGTGACCTCGGCGGTGATGGCGGTGCTCGTCAGCCTGACCTTGCGCTCGGCGGCGGCGCGGCGCACGGCACCCAGGAAACAGGCCGCCCAGCCCGCCGCGAACAACTGCTCGGGATTGGTGGCGTTGCCGGCGCCTCCCAGCGCCTTCGGGATGGCCAGCGTGGTCTGCAGCAGTCCGTCCTCGGACCGGACACGGCCGCCGTTACGGCCCTCTCCGTCGACGTTCACGACGGCGGTGTAACTGACTGTCATAACCGCTCTCCGTTTCCTGTATCGGACCTTCTGACGGGACGCTTCTGTGCGTCACCGGTTCAGGCGGTGACTGGATGGTGACACTGTCGAGCGTCACCAGTCAAGGTGGTGATGAATGCTGGAGGTCTGACCGGCGTCATGGCTGCGCGCAAGCCTGGTGGCGGCATGGCGACCGCAGGGCTGGGCGTTGGCCGAATGAGGATTACCTAGGAAGTTACCTGCTTGACCGGTGACGCTTCTTGTGTGACAGTCAGTCATCGCACCAACCGGTGCACGTCAACGCACGGAGGGACGCACATGATCAACCGACGTGGCTTCGGCAAGGCCCTGGGGGTGGGGTCGGGTGCGGCCGCCGTTTCCCTGGTCGGTCTGCAGGGCTTGCAGACCGCGTCCGCCGCCACCCGGAGCGCATCCCCGGCGCCGACCGCTCCCGCGGTCGGCGCCGGCGCGCACACCGCCTTTTCGCAGCCGAAGCAGATCCGGGCCGGCCTGCTGAACGTCGGCTACGCCGAACTGGGCCCCGCTCATGGTCCCGCGGTCATCTGCCTGCACGGTTGGCCGTACGACATCCACAGCTACGTCGACGTCGCCCCACTGCTGGCCGAGGAGGGCTACCGGGTGATCGTCCCGTATCTGCGCGGCCACGGCACGACGCGGTTCCTCTCCGACCGGACGTTCCGGAATGCCCAGCAGTCGGCCATCGCCCTCGACATCATCGCCCTGATGGACGCCCTGAAGATCGAGAAGGCGGTGCTGGCCGGCTTCGACTGGGGCTCGCGCACCGCCGACATCATCGCCGCGCTCTGGCCCGAACGCTGCAAGGCCCTGGTATCGGTGAGCGGATACCTCATCACCAACCTCGCGGCCAACCTGAAGCCACTCGCGCCCAAGGCCGAACACACCTGGTGGTACCAGTACTACTTCTCCACCGAGCGGGGCCGGCTCGCCATGGAGGACAAGACCCTGCGCCACGACCTGACCAGGCTCGTCTGGGACACCGTCTCCCCGACGTGGGACTTCGATGACACCACGTTCGAGCGCACCGCGGCAGCCTTCGACAACCCCGACTACGCGGCCGTCGTCATCCACAACTACCGCTGGCGGCTGAGCCTCGCCGACGGGGAGCGCCGCTACGACGGACTTGAGAAGCGGCTCGCCACGCGGCCGGTCATCGAGGTGCCCACCATCACTCTCGACCCCGATCGGGATCCCTTCACCGCTCCGGGCAACGGCGCCTCGTACCGGGACAGGTTCACGGGAGAGTACGAGCACCGCACCCTGCCGGGGATCGGCCACAACGTGCCCCAGGAGGCACCCACGGCCTTCGCTCGGGCGGTCCTTGACGTGAATCACTTCTGATCACCTATTTGACAGGTGATCCATGGCAGGCCGGCAGGCCATGAGGACTGATCCAGCAGACCGAATGGAGTTCGATCATGGAAACCCGGAACGCCGCGGACGGTGCGGAGGCGGCACGCAGAGCAAGGTTCGGCAGGTTGCCCGAGCGTGTCCGCTACGAGGACTTGGTCGAGGAACGGGCGGCCACGCCGGACGACTCGACGCGGTACGCCCACGACCCCGAGGGGTCGTGGAGGTCCTTCTCCTGCCTCGCCGCCGACCTGGGCTTCTGAGTGTGACGAGGAATCTTGCCCGACGCTCACGTCACCTGTCAGAATGGTGATGTGAATCTCGACCATGTTTTCGTGTGCGGAAACCCGGCACTGGACTTCGCCGCAACACTCCGAGCACGCCGTTCGGTGCGCTTCGAGATGTTCGCGACGCCGGACCGGCTGACCGCATGGTACGTGGAGTCCGGCCTCGTCGACGCGGTTTCCCCTGGTCAGCAGGCCGACGTCGAGCAGGCGACGACCGTACGGGAAGCCATCTACCAGCTGGTCACCGCCCGTCGGCTCGGGGAGGAGTACGACGGGGCGGCGCTGACCGTGGTGAACAACGCGGCACGTAAGTCGCCCGCCATGCCGCAGCTCACTCCGGCGGGGCGATGGACGCAGGCAACGCCGGAAGAGGCTCTCTCCATGGTGGCTCGCCACGCCATCGAGCTGCTGAGCGGGCCGGATGTGCCCTTGCTCAAGGAGTGCGGCAACCCGGAGTGCACCCGCACCTACATCGACCGCTCGCGGGGCATGCGCCGGCAGTGGTGCGGGATGGAGTCCTGCGGCAACAAGATCAAGGCAGCCGCGTACCGGGCCCGCAGGAAGGGCACGCCTGCAACGGCAACCTGACCTCGCCCACTCCGGCTACCTGGCCTCGCCCGCCGTCGTGCGGAGGTGTTCGATTCCGGTGTCGAGCGCCGCCTTGAGGTGGGTCGCGTCGCCGGTGGACATCATGATGGCCACGCCTCCCTGGATGCCCACCAGCAGTGCGGCGGCTGCTTGCCGGCGGGTCCGATCGCCGGTGGGTTACTTGGTTTCGATCTCGGAAGCCGCCCCAATTGGCCCGACAGCAAACAAACCCCAGGCCGATGATGTCCGAGCTGCTGACGAGCACACCGAGGCCCGCCCGGCACCGCGCGGCCACGCTGGCGGGCGCGACGGCGATCACGCTGGCCTCGGCCTTCGCGCTCCTCGTCCTCGTGGGCGCGGTCCAGGTGCTCGCCGACACCGAGTACACGCACCTCGGGTGGCTGCCGATCTCGCTGGTGGGGGCACTCTTCCTCGTCGCGGGTGCCATGCTGGGCATGGGGGCCGGGCGAGCCCTGCCGTCCGTGCTCGGACGGAGACGACCACGGCGACGGGGGTCCCGAGCACGGAGCCGAACCAGCTCTCCCTGCTGTCACCATCGGTGGAAGAGGTACGGGATGTGCTCGTCACGCTCTCCGCCTCCGCGCACGTCGGACAGACCATCTGGCTGCTCGGCATGGCCGCGACCGGCTTCGCGCTGCTGGTCGCCGCCACCCCGCGCGCCCGGCTGATCGCCCTGACACCCGTCCTGGTGGGCGCGACGCTCGCCCTGCTCGTCCTCCCCTCCGACCCGCACCGGATCTACGTCGTCGACGAGGCCGCCGCGGAACTCGTGTGCGACGGCCCGGTGTGCGTAGCCAAGACACACCAGGCGCGACTCACCGACCTGGCTGTTCCCGGTAAAGAGGCGCTGCGCCTGATGCACGGCGCCAGCTCGCCCGGTGCCTTCCTGAGTGATCTCACACCCGCTGGACGCCGGGCCCGGATCGCCGGTTTTCCCCTCGGCGTGGTCCCTGTCACACGCGCGGCCACGGGCACATCGGCCCGGCTGTCGCGCGGCGCGCCGAGTGCCTCTCCAGCACCTGGGGCAGATCTGAGCGGCACGGGCCTGATGCGCAACGATGCCGATGAGGGGCGATGCGCACCCCTCCTGGTGCTGCGGCACCAGCCGGCGGGGGCGAGTACGTCGGCAGGGATGGCGTCGAGCATGAGCTTGGCGCGGCGCAACATCGTGACGGTGCCCGACTCGTCGACCGTGCCCCATGACAGGTGGATGAACCGTCGGCTCGGACGGTCCCGCACGTAAGGGTTTTGACCTCGGTGCCGTTCGGCGAGGTGCTCGCGGTGCACTCCCAGGGTCCCTGTCGCGGACGGCGGTCGCAATGCCCCTGCTGATCACGACCTCGCGTTGGAGCCCTTCTTGGCTGCCGTGTCCAGGTCGGCCTCGGTGCACCCGGTGCCGCCCTGACCGCCTTCACCCACGCCCGTCCTCCCTTCAGGCCGCCGCCGCGGCACACCGTGACACAGCAACGCATCGGCTGTGGACGGCGGTTCGACGGGCGCCGCCTTGCGTCGCACGGGTGCGCGGGCGGCACATGCCTCGTCTCCACGCGGCTCGCCACTGGGACACGGCGCTCGTCACACATGCCCGCACGGGGCGCGGACCGGCGCGTGAACACTCGCGAGAGCGATCGCGGCGGCGGCTCGTACCGCTGCTGAACGCGGTTGTCCGCACGAACGAAGGGCACGTCGTGGGCAGGCGTCGTCGGACCGGCGAGGGGGTCGGGGTGGTGGCCGGTACGGCCCGCGTAGGCACGCTTCCGCGTTGTCACGGGCTTCGGTGGTCGTCCCTGTGCCGGACCTGGGGAAGCCTGATCGTGAACACACACCCCTTGCCGAGCTCGCTGTCGACGGTGACCGTTCCCCCGTGTGCCTCGACGAACTGGCGGACGATGGACAGGCCCAGGCCGCTGCCGCCGGTACGTCGGCTGCGGGACTTCTCGGCTCGCCAGAAACGCTCGAAGACGTGCGGGAGGTCCTCGGCAGCGATACCGCTGCCCGTGTCCTGGACGGACAGGACGGTCACGTCTCCGGCTCGACGGGCGGTGAGGGTGACCGTGCCGCCCCCCGGGGTGTGCCGGAGCGCGTTGGATGTCAGGTTGCCCAGGACCTGACGCATCCTCACCGGGTCGGCGTCCAGGACGATCCCGGGGTCGGCGCGGGCGCACAGCCGGACGCCCGAGGACTCGGCCCGGGTGCGGTGGGCCGACACCGTCCGGTTCACCAGGTCTTCCGCGTGTACGGGTTCGCGGTGGAGTGTCAGGGTGCCCGCGTCGGCGGCGGCGAGGTCCTGCAGATCGTCCACGATGTGCTGCAGGAGCAGCGCCTCGTCGTGCAGGGAGGCGATGAGGTCCGGATCCGGTTCGAGCAGCCCGTCGCGGGTGACCTCCAGCCAGCCGCGGATGTTGGTCAGCGGGGTCCGCAGCTCGTGGGCGATGTCGCTGACCATGGCCTTGCGCTGCGCCTCCATCTGTTCGCGGCGTGCGGTGAGTTCGTTGAAGGCGGCCGCCAGGTAGCCGGTCTCGTCCTTGGTGGTGACCGCGACGCGTGTGTGACGCTGCGGTGGCTGTCGGGCCGCGGCCGTCAGGGCCTGCAGGGGACGGACGAGGCGGACCGCGACGACCGTGGTCATGGCGACGGTGATCACGAGGACCACCCCCGCGACGCCGAGGATCTTGGCCTTGTTGGCGGGGGAGAGGTCGAAACCCACCGGCTGTTGGCCGAGGGCGCCCAGATAAAGGCTCGCTCTGGGGGCGACGTAGGGGTCGAGTTGGGTGCGGAGCGCGTCGTCGACACAACGCTGCGTCTGCCGACTGTCAGCGAGCCGGCGCGCGGGGTCCTGGGCTGCGGCGGTGAATCCGGGTGTGAAATCGACTCCCACTCCGGCGAACGGGTGGGCCGTCCGTCTCTTCTCGTCATCGAGGACCAGACAAGGAGCGGTCAGAGCGGTGAGTTCGTCCAGTGCCTTCTGCTCGGTGCGGGTGGGGGTGTTGAGCGCTCCGTCCGCGCACTGCAGGGGCACGGACGCCTCTCCGCCCTCGACGATGACCATGGTGCGGCCGCTGGGAAGCTGCCGGACGCTGCCGTCGCCCAGATGGGTGCGTACGCACGTCAGACGCTTCTCGGCGAGAGCTTTCACCTGTGCCCGTTCTGCCGCAGGGAGCCGATACGGCCCCACCGCCCGGGGGTCGATTCCGGCGAGCTGGGCCCCCGGCTCGGTGTAGGTGTCGGTGTTCAGCGGGTCGATGGTGGCCGAGGCGCGGGCGGGTAGGGGGGTGCCGGGGGTGGCGGAGTCGGCGATGACGTGTCCGGCCTCCGTCGTCAGGGCGATGCGCCGTCCCATGGCGCGGGAAAGGTCACGCACCGTTGACCGCACGCCGTTCCAGTCGGGATGGGACGCGGCGAAGCCACTGAGCTGCCGCAGGATGTCGGTGTCGTCGGAGAGCACCTGACCGTGCTCCTCCTGGATGGCCCGCTTGGTGGTCTGCACGGCCAGCCACGCGGTGGCGCCCACGGAAACAACGGCGATGGCGATGGAAGTGAGAAGCAGCCGCACCAGCAGGCTCTTGCGCCAGGGTATGCGGGGACCAGGCGTCACGGCTGCTGCCTGCTGAGCTTGTAGCCGACGCCGAAGACGGTCAGCAGCCGGACGGGCCTGCGAGGGTCGGCCTCGATCTTCTTGCGTAGGTTCATGATGTGCACGTCGATGGCACGCTCGGTGGAGGCGCGATCGTGGCCCCGGGTGTGCTGCAGCAGTTGACGGCGTGAGAAGACCCGGTCAGGTGCCGCGGTCATGGCGTGGAGGATGGCGAACTCACCGGGAGTGCACGGTACGGGGACGCCGTCACAGGTGATCTCGTGCCGTTCGGGATCGACGGTGATGCCACCGGCGTGCAGCACGGGCGAGTCGTCCGCAGGACGCTGGGTGCGGCGCAGCACCGTGCGGATACGGGCGAGGAACTCCCGTGGGCTGTACGGCTTGGTCATGTAGTCGTCCGCGCCGGTCTCAAGGCCCAGCAGTACGTCGTCCTCGGTGGAGCGGGCGGTGAGCATCAGGACGGGTATGTCCCCGTTCTGCCGCAGCACACGGCACACGCCGAGACCGTCGATCCTGGGCAGCATCAGGTCCAGGACGACGAGATCGGGCCGACGGCTCGCGGCCTCGTCGATTGCGGCCCGCCCGTCGGCGACCACAACGGGGGTGTGGCCCTCCCGAAGCAGCAGCCGCCGTATGAGCTCGGCCTGCAGGGGGTCGTCTTCAGCGACCAGAATATGTGCGCCCACGCACCCGACTCTAAGCGCGTGTGATCAGTGTCCAGGACCCGTTGCGGGGCTTCCCACACCCTCACGACTTCCTGACAAGCGTGCTGCCGGCCGACGTCCCGAGTCCTCAGTCCGAGGCTGACGAGTTCCTCACACCTCTCGGTCAGCCTGACGATCATGGCTTCATCAACGCGTCGTCTCGGAATACCGGCAGCCGGCCTCGGCCTGGCCCTGCTCCTCATGCTCGTCGGATGTGGCGGAGCGGGGACGGGTGGCAGGACGGCTCACGACGACCGGTCGGCGGTCGTCAGTACGCAGGACGGACCGGCCAGCGGGTCCGCCGCCTCCGGCACGACCCGAGCCAGGCCCGGGCAGGCATCCTCGAACAGGGCCGGCCCCGCGCGGCTGCCGGGCCTCGGGCCCCGGACGCTGGACGAGATCCCCGACAACGCACGCCAGGTCGTCCTGGTCACCGGCCGGGGCAAGAACTCCTCGTCCTCGCAGGTGGTGCTGTACCGGCGCACCGACGCGGGCTGGGAGCCGGGAGCGACCTGGCCCGCCCACAACGGCCTCAAAGGCTGGACGGACGACCACCGTGTCGGTGACCTACGCTCGCCGATCGGCGTGTTCGCCCTCACCGACGCCGGCGGGCTGCTGGCCGATCCCGGGACCATGCTGCCGTACGACCAAGGGCGCGGATTCACCATCAACGGCACCGGCTTCGAAGGCGAGCCGCTCGCGGGCTCCTTCGACTATGTCGTGGCGATCAACTACAACCGCCGGCCCGGTACCTCGCCCCTCGACTGGACCCGCCCGCTCGGCGCGGACAAGGGCGGCGGCATCTGGCTGCACGTCGACCACGGTGGGCCCACGCAAGCCTGCGTGACCGTGGCGAGGCAGCACATGAAGGAGCTGCTGCGCACCCTCGATCCCGCCCTGCACCCGGTGGTCGTCATGGGGGATGCCGCGTCTCTCGCACGCTGAAGCGGACGCCGAGGGACGACGTAGAAGGGCGCCCGGAAACACCGAGGCGCTCGTCAAGTGCCAAGTGGGAGTGGAACGTTGAGACGTACCGGGCGAATAACGCTTGCCGCCGTGACGGTGCTCGGGACAGCGGTGGCACTGCCCTGGCCGACCGCCGCTCAGCAGACTGCCGGTCCCCGACCGCCCGCCTCGCAGGCCGGCCGCGACGGACAGCTCCCCTCCGACTGGTGGATCACCGGTGACAACTCCGGGAAACGGCAGCTGGTCTGGCGCTCGGCGAAACCGGTACCCCTGACCGACGCCGGAGTCGAGTTCTACGCCAGGGACACGTTCCTCGGCCGGCCGGTGGCCGCGAAGGACCGGCGTACGTTCCGGCTCGACCTCCAGGGCGTGCGGCTGGGGCAGGCCACGGACCTCCAGGCGCGGGCGGGGGGACGCCGTCTGGACGCGGCCGGAGTCGCCGCCGGCGAGGGGAGCCGACGCACCGCACCGGCGGCGAGGCAACTGCCCGCGCTGCCGGCGGGCTCGGTCGACCCCGGCAACGCGGGCCGGTACGGGACGGTCACCGGCGAGTACGCCTTGCCGTCAGTCCGGTTGCCGGGCCTTTCCGCCCCCGTGGAGATGCGCGCGGTCGTGGTGGCGCCGACCGGGGCCACGGGCCGTCGGCCGTTGGCTCTGTTCCTGCACGGCCGCCACGACACCTGCTACACGGCGGACGGCGACCGCTCGGGCGTATGGCCCTGCCCGGCCGGTTCGAAGCCGGTGCCGAGCCACCGGGGCTATCTGCGAGTCCAGAAGCTCCTGGCGTCCCAGGGGTACGTGACCGTGTCCGTCTCCGCCAACGGCATCAACGCGCAGGACGCCCTGGAGGACGGCGGAGCTCAGGCCCGCTCCTCCCTGGTGCGGCGGCACCTCGCCCGCTGGGCGGACTGGGCGGCCGACCGGACGACGGCACCCGCGATCGTGCGCACCGCACCGACGGCCGACCTGTCCCGGGTCCTGCTGGTCGGACACTCGCGTGGCGGGGAGGGAGTCAACCGGGCCGCCACGGACAGCGTCACCCCGCCGCCCGCCGATCAGGACGGTTACCGGGGCGCGGTGCGCTGGCGCATCCGCGGGACCGCGCTCATCGCCCCCACCGCCTTCGGGCAGAACCCGGCCCCCGACGTGCCGTCGATGACCATCCTGCCGGGCTGCGACGGCGACGTCGCCGACCTGCAGGGCGAGACGTACGTGGACGGCACACGCGGAGTCAGCCGAGGCGCCGCCCTGCACAGCGCGGTCTACATGGTCGGCGCCAACCACAACTTCTTCAACAGCGAGTGGACACCAGGTCAGGCGACGGCTCCGGCCGAGGACGACTTCGTGGACGACGACCGATCGGACCCGGTGTGTTCGCCCGGGCGGGCGACCCGGCTGACGGCGGTTCAGCAACAGGCCGCGGGCGCCACGTACGTCGCCGCGGCGGCCCGGCTGTTCGTCGCGGGCGACGACCGTGTACGACCGCTGCTGGACGGCTCGAACCTGCGGGCGCCCTCCGCGGATCCCGCGCGGGTGCTCACGCACGCGGTCGGCGCGCACCGCACCGCCGCCTTCGTACCGACCACGTCGGTCACCGTGAGTGGGGGACGGCTGTGTTCGGCGGTGGACGCCGACCCGGCCGTCGCCTGCCTGGCTCCCGATGGGACCGGGACGTCGCCGCACTTCGTGGAATGGGAGCCGGGGCCCGAACCGGGCCGCCACGCGGTGGCCCTGAGCTGGTCGGCGCCGGGCTCCGCGGTGCGTGTGCGCCCCGCGAAGCCGGTTTCCCTCGTCGGCGCGAAGGCGCTAACCCTGCGAGTGATCGTGCCGCCGGGCAGCACGGGAACCCGGCTGGACGTGTCGGTCGCCGACGCTTCCGGCCGCCGGGCCTCGCTCGGCGAGGTCCGTGTCGACGGGTTGCCGGGGAGCGACCGGACCGCCTCGTACTGGGGACGGGAGGTCCGCGTTCCGCTGACCGCAGCGGTCCGGGCAGGGCTGGACCTGAAGAGGGTGGCCAGCCTGCGACTGGCCCCGCGCGGCGGCTCCGGCCGGGCGTGGCTGATGGATGCCTGGGGCTGGCGGCCCGGCACCCCCGCCGCCCGACCGGCCGCACTGCCCCGCGTCGACATCGGCCGGCTGAAGGTCGGGGAAGGGGACTCCGGTACTCGGACCTACCAGGTCCCGGTGCGGGTCTCCGGCCAGGGCAGCGGTCAGGTCCGGCTGTTCGTCATGGACAACGCCACCGGACGCGCCACGGCTCGTCTGGTGACCGTGCGGCCCGGCAGTCACGTCGTCGACCTGCCGGTGAGAGTGGAGGGCAACACGCGCTACTCCTACGACGTCGCGCACGACGTCCTCGTGAAGGCGGTACGGGGCGCGGTGGTCGGTTCCCATCACGGTGGCGTGACCGTGCGGAACGACGACCTCATGCCCGAAGTGACCGTGACCCCGGTCACGGACCGGGTCACCGAGGGGCGGAGCCTGACCTGGCGGGTGTCCCTGTCCGAGGCGGCCGACACCGAGGTGTTCGCCCCCTTCAGCGTCCTGCCGGCGACCGACGGCACCGAGCTGTCCAGCACGGACGTGGACCCGCAGTGGCTGGCGGAGAACTACGGCGAATCGCCGCTCCCCGAGCGGCCCCTGTCCAGGGTGGCGGGGATGTCCCTGCTGCCCGCCGTCCCCGCTGGTCAGCTCAGCACCGAAGTAGTCATACCCACCATCGCCGACGGGACCGCCGAACAGGACGAAACGGTACGGATCCAGCTCTTCGGCTTCGAAGAGCCGCCAGTCGGCCCGATCTTCACCGGCAGGATCGAGGACGGCTCCTGAGGCGCAACGGCTTCCGCCCACACTCGCCCGGTGCCGGCAGGCCGGCGCCGCAAGGGCGATCGGCACAGCCGTCGGTGCTCGCCCCGTACGCTGTCAGCACCACGTCGCGGATACGGCCGCCCGTCACACCGGAGCCAGCGTGACCGCTGTCGCGATGACGTACCTGCTGGAGTGGACGCACAAAACCCGCGTGCTGGTCCCGCCGCACACTTACACCAGCGTCGGCAACATCCCCAAGCCGCCCATGGGCGAGAAGTGGTCCGCCGGCCACTACGGCCTGATCACCGCCTCCGGCCGCCGCGACGACGTCATGAACTGCCCCTTCCCGTCCGGCACCCAGCTCAGGGAGTGCATGGACCGGCACGGGTATGTCGCCCGCTTCTACGAGGCCAACCCGGCCGGCGACTACTGGACCTTCCAGTGGACCGACACCGCCATCTTCGGCGGCCTCGCCCTCCTGCTCACGGCCGTCACGGTGCTGGTGCTGCGCCGCCGCGTCTGACCGCGCGACACCACCACACCTGTCATCCCCTTCACTCCTCTCTTCTTTGTCCGATCCCCTTGTCCGGGTCCTGGTCCCCTCATGTACGGAGGTCGCTTCACCATGCCCGCCGACGCCAAGTCGACCGAGAAGCTGCGTAACAACCGAGCCGCCCTCACCCACAAGGTGCGCTACGCCCTGACCCATCCCGGCCGTGTCACCCCGTACCTCCGCCGCGCCGGCCGGGACGCCTGGCTGCGCCTGAAGCACCCCGACCACGTCGGCTACTACCGGGCCGTGATGGCCTCCGACACCCGCCGCAACCCCGAGGCCGCGGTCGGCAGCCAGACCCACGAACGCTGGCTGGCGCTCGGACAGATGCAGTTCGACTACCTCATCGAGCACGGGCTGCGCCCCGAACACCGCATGCTCGACATCGGCTGCGGCAACCTGCGCGGTGGCTGGCGCTTCATCAGCCACCTCGACACCGGCAACTACTACGGCATCGACATCTCGCCCGACATCCTGATGGCCGCCAAGAAGACCCTCGCCGAGCGTCGTCTCCAGGACAAGCTGCCGCACCTGGCCATCACCGGCGATCTCACGCTGGACTTCCTGCCCAGCGACCACTTCGACGTCATCCACGCGCACAGCGTCTTCTCCCACTCGCCGCTGGACGTCATCGACGAATGCCTCGCCCTCGTCGGCCGCGTGCTGACCGACACCGGGTTCTTCGACTTCACCTTCGACCGCACCGAGGGCACCGAACACCAGGTGCTGCGCGAGGACTTCTACTACCGCACCGAGACCCTCCTCGCCCTGGCGCGCAAGCACGGCCTGCACGCGCGCTTCATGGACGACTGGGAGGAGCGCCCGCACGGCCAGTCGAAGATACGCGTCAGCCGCACACCCCAGGCGGGCGCGGCGCTGTAACGCAGGCCATAGGAACTCGGTCCGGCCTGCGGAGAGTAACGAGTGTGAGGCAAACGGAACGAGAAGAGTCAGTGCGTGCACGCATACGGGCAGGGGACCGTGCGGCGTTCGCCGACCTGTACGACCAGTACGCGCGGGCGGTCTACAACCATGCCCTGCGGCTGACCGGCAACTGGTCGGAGGCCGAGGAGGCCATGTCCGAGACCTTCCTCGCGGTCTGGCGCACCCGGGAGACGGTGGAGCCGGAGGGCGGTTCGCTCAAGCCCTGGCTGCTCGGCATCGCCACGCACAAGGCGCACAACATCAACCGGGGTCTGCGCCGGCGGCTCGCGTTCCTGGCGCGCAGCCCGCAGCCGCGGCCCGTCGAGGACTTCGCGGACGAGACGGCCGGCCGGATCGATGACGCCCGCCGTCTCGCGGTGGTCCACGCGGCGCTGGGCCAGTTGCGCCGCCAGGACCGGGAGGTGTTCGCCCTGTGCGTGTCGGCCGGGCTGGACTACCAGCAGGCCGCCGAGGCGCTCGGCATCCCGGTCGGCACCGTGCGGTCGCGGCTGTCGCGGGCCCGGGCGAGGCTGGCCCGGCTCAGCTCCGGTCAACTCGACGGCGTGAAGCCGGAACCGCGGGGCCCTCGCGGAGAGAAGGAGAGTGAGGCCGCATTCGCGGCCATGTTTCTGCAGGAGGAATCCGGATGAACACCAACAATCCGCTGAGCGCCGGTTCCGCCCGGAGTGAGGCCGAGGAGTTGCTGTCGGCTCCGGCCGAATGGGACCTCCCGCCGAGCAGCCACCTCCACTACAAGGATGTTCTGATGCAGCAGATCGACCGCGACCGCACCACCCCCTCCACGCAGGCGTCCCCGGCACCGCGCCGCCGACTGCCGCGTCGCATGGTGCTGTTGCCCGTCGCGACGATGACACTGGCCGGGGCGCTGGTCGTCACGTACTCCGCCGGTGACCGCACGTCCGCCCCGACGACCGCAGCCGCCCCCGAGGCCGCCAGGCCCAACAGCGCCTCCGCCACGCTCGACCGGATCGCCCTCGCAGCCGCGGAAGCCGACGCGACGCCGGTGAAGGACGGGCAGTTCGTGTACGTCAGGAGCCTGGTGCGCGGTAACGACGGCACCTTCGACGGTCCCGTACAACTCGGTCCCGTGCACGAGCGGGAGCGCTGGACGGCGCAGGAGCCCAGCCCGATCACCACCACCGGCTGGCTGCGCGAATCCGGAAAGGGCGCCATCATGCCCGGTCAGGTGATCCCCATCGAGTCCACCGCCCCTGTTCCGGCGGGCATCGACCACCCCACGTACAAGTGGCTGGCCTCACTGCCCACCGACCCTGACATGCTGCTCGAACTGCTCTACGCCCGGACCAGGGTGGACGAGCGCGAGACGAAGGAGCAGGCCGTCTTCTCCAAGATCGGCGAGCTGGTGAGTGAAACGATCATGCCGCCGGAGAACGCCGCCGCCCTCTACAAGGCAGCCGCGAAGATCCCCGGCGTCAAGGAGATCCCCACCGCCGTCGACGCCGCCGGCCGTCACGGCATCGCCATCACACGCGAAGACACCTCGTTCGGGACACGTGACGAATGGATCTTCGACAAGAAGACTCTCACCTTCCTCGGCTCGCGCACGTACATCACCAAGGACGAGGCCAAGGGCATCACTTCCGAAACCCTGAACGGGACCAGTGCCATCATGCAGCGCACTGTCGTCGACCAGTACGGCAAGGCACCCACCACGGCCGACAACTGACCTGCGCCGCGCCCGGTCAGTGGGCGGTACCGATCTCCTGACCGTCGTTCTCGCTCTTCGTCCCGGGCAGGGCGCCCTTGTCGCCCACGGTCGGCACCGCGATCCCCGCCGCGACCGTGATGACGGTGAGGATGACGATCGACACCAGCGGCGCCGGGGTGACGGTGGTGACCTTTGGGAAGAACACCATCAGTGCCGGTCCGGCGGCGATCAGCGGGTAGACGGGCCAGGGTACGTCCGTCATCTCCGGTCCTGCGCCAGGAAGATGAGGACGGCGAGGGAGTTGACGAAGCCGACCATCACGCTGCGCGGCACGAACCGCATCGGCTTTGCCACCCCGAGCGCGCCGAGGACGATCTGGAAGACACCGGCGAGGACGACCGCGGCGACCAGGCAGCCGAAGCCGTGCTCCGGTTGAGCGGGGCGATGACCAGGGCGACGGCGCCGGTGGCCGCGGAGATCATGGCTCGCCGGCCGCTGACGACCCCGATGGTCACGGCCATGGTGAACGAGGCGAACAGACCGACCGGCGGGTCGACGCCGGCGATGATCGAGAACGAGATCGCCTCGGGGATCAGCGCGAGGGCGACCACGAGTCCGGCCGGCACCTCGGTGCGCAGCACCTTCGGATGCGAGCCCGGCCAGCACCTTGCTGCGCAGCACCTTCGGACCAGGTGGGACGTCGGGAGCCGCGCAGCCAGACGGCCGGGGACAGTGCGGAGGAAGGCAAGAGATGAGGAACCTGTCGTGCTCGGGCAGACCCGGCATCACGGCAGGCGCGCGCAGAAAGGCGTGGAAGACCAAGGCGGGCAGGCGGCGGCGCCGGGCATCATGGGCATGCGCACGCTCTCTTGCTCTGCGAGCGCGATTTCTCCGGCATCCCTCCGCTTGGTGCGCCGGGGCAGGGCGATCGAGGCACACAGAGGGCACGCACCCCAGAACAAGCCACCAGGCCGCTGACCTGGGGTTTCATCATGGAGCGGGTGACGAGAATCGAACTCGCGCTCTCAGCTTGGGAAGCGACGGCACTCGCGGGGGCCATGGTGTCCGACCTGCGCCTACGCGGTTTGAAGCCCCATGCCTTCAGTCCGGAACGCACCGGGGTTGACCGTGGTTCTCCGTTCTTATGGGCACGCGAAGGGCACGACATCCCGCAGAGGTGTTTCCGGGCCGCGGGGAACTGTTCCTCTTCGCTCGCGCGCCGACAACGTACGAGCCGACCGCGTGTGTCTTCGCTCATGCGTACCCGGAGAATCGTCCAGTAGGAGCTGTCGGCGGGCGTGGTCGGGTGAGTGCCGATGACCGGGCCTTACCGACGTGCGTAGGCGGGACAGGCCACCGTGACGGTCATGCCGCCGCAGACCCGTGGTCTGGACGCGTCCATGTCGTCGACCCGGTCAATGGGGGCAGGATCCGCCTGATGCTCCGGCCGGAGTCACCGGTCCCCCCGCCGGCGGCCGTCCCCAGTGGTCGGGCCGGTCGGGCGGTCTCATCCGTGCCGGTGTCTATCAGGATCTGCTGGGCCTGCTTGGGGTTGCCGGTACGGACTGCTTCGGTCATCGCGGCCCGCGCCGCTTCGGGGGGCGTGTCCGGTGGGACCACGAGCAGGGAGAAATGATCCTGGTCCCCTCGGGTCACGAGAGCGGTGTCGTCGCCCACGGAGAAGACATCGATGTGCACCACACGGTCGTCGACGGTCATCCGCGTCGGAATTTCGTCCCAGGCCGCGGAGTCCAGGGCGATCCGTGTGATCGGCCCGAGGCGCTCGGTCAGAGCGCTGATCAGGCCGGGCAGTTCGGCGGTGAGACTCCTGGAACGGGGCCACCACGCACCGTCGAGGACGCCCGCGCGTTCGTGCGTGGTGGTGAGGCGCAGAAGTGCCGTTCCGGGACGTATGGACGCGTGCACACCGTCCGCCAGAAATCCTGCCGGAGGCGGGGAATCGGGATCGGACACGGTGCTCACCTGCCTGTTCGGGCCCCTCCTCGCGTCCACGTACTCCTCGAACGTGTCGGTGAGCGCGGAAGTCCGGTCATCAGGTCGTCGGTGCGGGGCCACCAGGCGCCGCACACGGGACCGGGCGGGAAGGCCGGCGGGCGCAGGGCGAGCCGGACAGGGCGTGGGGAGGCGCGCTCCGGGCGTGCCGGGGGCCGACGGCGATGAGGCGGACCTCCGCGAGTTCGCCCACGGGGGGATCACCGTCCGCGGTCTCGTACGTCGGCGGATCTTCGCCCGCGTCGCGGGTGCCGCCGGTGCCGTGGATGCGGCGGTGTGGGGCATGCAGGGAGGTGACCTCAGTCCTGTTGCGCGGCTTGGCCTCAACGCCCCCCGGCGGTCGGCTTCTTGTGCGTGGTCCGGACTCGCCGGCGGCGCGGTCGGAAGCGTCCCCGGCCGCCGTCGCGATGGTCACGACGCTCGTGCTCGGCGGCAGGGACGGAGGGCGGCGGGGGCGGCGCGGTGGTGCCGGCAGCGCGGTCGGCGGCGGCTGGGGGGCCGGGACGGAAGCGGCTGTAGGAACGCGAGGCGATCCTTTCGGCGTGCGCCGAGTTGAGCCGGTGGATCACGTACGCTCCGACGGCGATGAGCACGAGGAACGCGGCGATGGTGAGGGCGGTGCCCATGGCGGTCACGGCCTGACGGTCGGCCGACCGCGAGAAGCGCTCGGGAGAAGTGGGTCTGCAGTCTCACGGGCGTGTGGTGGCGGTGCCGCGGTGGTGCCGGTGGTGAAGAGCAGCAGTACGGCCCTGCGCGGGTCGGGCTCCGGCCGAACGTCGGCGACGGGGGACGTATCGAGGGTGGAGGCCACTGTGCTGACCTGTCTCCGGAAAACCCTGCGTTGCGCGGGGCTTCCGGCGAAGTGTTTCGCCCAGGACGAGACCGGCGCGGGAGCCGGTGTGCGACATGCCCTCGGTACGTCCACCGTACTCCCGCGCGCCCGGTCCGACGGGGACCGGACGGCACCGCCGTACCCGCCTCGGTGTTCTCGGCCGCCGTCGGTCCACAAGGGGGGAGCGGCCCCGGGAGTACGGTTGATGACACCGAGGGCATGTCACGCGCCGACACCGGTGCCGCCCTCGGCGACCGACGACGCCGGGCCGGGCCCGCCCGTGCCCGGGGCAGGGCGTGCCTCATGACCGTCAACGTGCCGGTTCCGCCGACGACCGCAGAGCTGCCGGCGCGGCCCGCCGGCCCGGACCGGCGCGGTACGCGGCAGCCCGGCCCGTCAAGGCCGGAACGAGGCTCCTCGCCCCGGGAGGGGCAACGCGTCCGTCCGCTGACCCGACGGCAGATCGAGGACCATCTGCAGGAACTGGGCGATCTGTACGCGGAGACGTCCGGCGGTGGGCCCTGGGCGTGGAACGAGGCCCGCGAAGCCTTCCTGCGGCGGCTGGCGGCCGACGTACGGCGACCGGGATTCGAGTTGCTGATCGCGGAGACCACCGCGCTGACCGGATGCGCCTACGGCTTCCCCGTGCGTGGCGACGGTCCCTGGTGGGAGGGCTTCGACGGCTACCTTCCGGGGCGGCTGCTCCGTCTCGCTGCCTCCGGACGCCTCTTGGTGATCTCCGGGATCCACGTTCCGTCCCGTGTACGCAGGCAGAACCAGGACCGTGCCTGGAACCTCGCCCGGCGCCTGCAGCAACGGCTGCTCACCGACCATGGTGCCGTCGTCGGCGTCACGCTGGTGAACCGCTCCGATCATGTGACCGTCGAGGCGCTGCGCTCCTGGGGGTGGCGGTACATCGAAGGCGACACTCCTCGGACGGCCCCGCTCGGTCCGTTCCGCGTCCTGGTCCTCGAGACGTGAGCGTCAAGCACCACGTCCCGCGCCGACGCCGTCACGGCTCACGGCGTCGGGAGCCGCAGGGCGAGGAGGGCGACGTCGTCGGTGCTGCCGGGCGGCATGCCGGCGAGCAGTTGGTCGCACAGCGTGTCCAGCGGTTCGGGGGCGAGCGCGACGGCGCGGCGGCGCAGACGGGCGAGGCCGGTCTCGAGGTCGCTGCCGGGGATCTCGATCAGGCCGTCGGTGTAGAGCAGCAGGGTGGAACCCGGCGGCAGTGACTGTGCGGCGTTCGGCCGGCTGCCGCCGGTGCCCGGACCGGTGCCGAGGAGAAGTCCCTGCCCGGCTTCGAGGTACTGCGTCTGTCCGTCCTGGGTCAGCAGGAGGGGCGGTGGATGCCCGGCGCTGGTCCACCGCAGCGTCCACGGGCCGGTGTGCGGGCTGCCTTCGAGCAGGGCGAGGACGAGGGTGGCCATGGGGACAGTGGTGATGGCGGGCATGGCGTCGTCGAGGCGGTCGACGACGGCACCGGGCGGGCCGGTGTGGTCCCAGGCCAGTGACCGCAGGATGCCGTGCAGCTGTGCCATGCCGGCCGCGGCGGTGAGGTCGTGGCCCACGACGTCGCCGATGACCAGCGCGAGCGTGCCGTCCTTCAGTTCGAACGCGTCGTACCAGTCGCCGCCGACCTGCGAGCCGGCCGGTGCGGGCTGGTAGCGGGCGGCCAGCCGTAGGCGGCCCGGCTGGGGCAGCGGGGCGAGCAGGTTGCGCTGCATGGCCTCGGCGACGGCCCGCTGGCGGCCGAACCGGCGGGCGTTGTCGATGACCAGGCCGACCCGGCGGCCGATGTCGCCCACCACTTTCAGGTCGTCGGTGTCGAAAGGGAACGCCGGGTCGGTGCGCACCAGAGTCAGTGCGCCGGCGACCTGACGCCTGGAGCCCAGCGGCACCGTGATGGCGGACGTCGCGCCCACGGCCCGCAGGAAGCCGCTGTGGGCGGCGGCCAGGGCGGAGCCGGTCGGTGCGGCCACGTCCGCCTCGCTCTGCACGACGGGATCACCACCGTGCAGCACCTGGACCAGAGATGAGCGGGCCGCCCCGCCTGCCTCGGGAAGGCGCTCGCGCCAGTCCTCCAGTGCGGCGTTCCGGCCCCCGGGACCCGTCACCGCCACACGGTGGACCTGTCCGGAGCCGACCCGCAGGTCGACCGCCGCCCAGTCGGCGAGGCGGGGGACCAGCAGGCGGCCCAGCCGGGCGAGGGCCTCATCGCTCTCCAGCGTCTGACCGAGCACGTCGGTGATCTCCGCGACCAGCGTCAGCCGCTCGGTGAGGTCCTCCAGAGCACGCGTATAGGCCGCACGTTCCCGACGCGCGCTGCGGTCGCCGGCGGCGTCGGTGAACAGCACGGTCATGCCCGTGAAGGCGCCGTCGTCCGTCAAGGGAGAAGCGGACCAGGAGATCCCGATCAGGCGACCGTCACCGCGCAGACAGATGTCGCCCTCCCCCCGCGCCTCGGCCCTCTCGGCCAGGGCCCGCAGCAGCGGGCACTGCTCCCGGGGGATCCGGCCGCCGGCCGCGTCCCGGTGCAGCAGGTCGTGTGCGTCCTCCCCGCGCATCGCGGCGGCGGCACGGCCCAGCAGGCGTTCGGCGGCCGGGTTGACCGCGAGAATCCGTCCGGCGTGGTCCACCACGATCAGGGCCGTGCCCAGCTGCCCGACGACCCGCCGCCAGAAACCCGGCTCGGCCGCCGACCGCCACCGCCCCTCATCTCCCACGTCCTCCACCATGCCGCCTCTCCAGTCATGCAAACCCTCGCCGAAGACCGCCGGCGCGTCGGCAGGGCGACATACCAGTGGATCGATGATCCCCCGACTTGACACCGATGCGGAGTACGACCTGCTCCGGCGTGTGCCCGAGCGGCGGGCCCGGGCATTCTCCGCGCTGCGGATGTCGGGGACGTCGCCGGTCGCCTCCTCGTCGGGCCAACCGGTCGGTCGTGCGCGCCGGCGGTCACCCGGTGTGGCAGGCCCTCCCGCGGCGGGCTGTCGGTCCGCTGCCGTCACCGGCGGCGCCGGGCACGGTTCGGCCTGCCCGTACCGCGCTGGTAGACGTCGGGGATGCCATCGGCGTCCTCGTCGAGGTTCTCCGCCTCCCACAGCCTGCGGTAGATGTTGTTACGGCGTTTGACCAGCAGCGCGGCGATGCCGGCGGCGAGCAGTGAGCCGACCAGTACGGCGGCCTTGATCCGCTCGGTGTCAGCCGGGTCGGCGAAGGCCACCTCGCCGATGAGCAGGGCGACCGTGAACCCGATTCCGGCGAGAACCGCGAGCGCGAGGACATCGGCCCAGGCCAGGTCGGGGTTGAGCCGGGCCCGGGTGTACCGGGCGGCGAGGTAGGTCCCTCCGAAGATCCCCACGGCCTTGCCGACGACCAGGCCGAGCACCACGCCCAGCGGCTCGGGACGGGTGAACACCTGGCCCAGCACGGGGCCGGAGATGCTCACCCCGGCGGCGAACAGGGCGAAGAGGGGGACGGCGACGCCGGCCGACACTGGACGCAGCAGGTACTCGGTGCGCTCCCCGGGCGAGGCGTCCTCCCCCGCATCCTGGTCGCGGGCGCAGCGAACGATCAGCCCCATCGCCACCCCGGCCACGGTGGCGTGCACCCCGCCGTTGTACATCAGCGCCCAGATGACCACCGCCAAGGGCACGTACCACCACCATCCGCGCACCCTGAGCCGTTGCAGCAGGTAGAAGACGACCAGCCCGCCGACGGCCCCTGCGAGAGCTGCCGGGTTCAGGCGGCTGGTGAAGAACAACGCGATGACCAGGATCGCGCCCAGGTCGTCGACGACCGCCAGGGTGAGCAGGAAGGCCCGCAGTGCGGTCGGCATGTGGGTGCTGAGCACGGCGAGGACCGCGAGTGCGAAAGCGATGTCGGTCGCCATGGGCACCGCCCAGCCGCCGGCACGGCCGCCACCGGCGGCGGCCGTGGCCAGATAGATCGCCGCAGGGACCACCATGCCGCACACCGCGGCGACCACCGGCAGGATCGCGGTGGCCGGGGTACGCAGCTGGCCGGCCACGAGTTCGCGTTTGAGCTCGATCCCCGCGACCAGGAAGAAGAGGGTGAGCAGCCCGTCGGCGGTCCAGTGCTGCACCGACAGATCCAGTCCGAGTGCCGTTATCCCGAAGTGGACGTCGCGCAGCGCCTCGTAGCTGCCGCGCCACGGGGTGTTCGCCCACACCAGCGCTACCAGGGCGGCGACCAGCAGCACGAGGCCACCGACCGTCTCCGTGCGCAGGGCCCGGGCCACCTGTACGCGTTCCGGCCAGGGCAGCAGTCCGAGGAAGACAGACGGCCCGCGCGGGGCAGCAGACATCGGGAGGACCTCCGGGCCGCGGGCACAGGCACGAACCCCCTCCGGCGCCGAGCGGGCGTTCCGGCGCGATCGTGCCCTATTGGCGCATTCTCCACATCCCACCCACCGTAGCCCGCACGCCGTCTGTCGGCGAAAGTGCGTGGGCGCCGACTCGGCGAGGTGGCAGCAGTGCGGCGGGCCCCGCGGATTCAGTGTGGAGTTGATGTTGCGCGGACCTGATCGCACGGCTGTTGACCGTGATGGTTCGCTCCTACGGGCGCGGATCGAGCACGAATGGTCTCGCGAGCGCGTCCCTTGATCGTCTCCCCGTACTTCACGACCGCGGTAGACGCTCATCTCCGGCCGGCCAATCGACCCTGGCGGCTACGAGCTTGCTGTGCATGAGGCGCAGTCGGTCCACGCCATCGGACAGCCTCGCGATGAACTCGGCCAACTCCGCCGGCCCGAGCGGGCTGCTCCAGACGCCCTCCACGACCTCGATGTTGATGTGCGGCACGTGGTATCCCTCAGAGCTGGTCGACCCCGGGATCACGGCCAGCTGGGGTTCCAGTACTCGCCAAGGCTCTGGCGGTTCATTGTGTCGGTCAGGAGGACCTCCACACCCACGGCGTGGTCTTGGTGCCAGATGTCCTCGGTATACGTGGGCGTCAGGATGTCCCTGCTGTGGTCGTTCCGGCAGAACACAGGGCAGGTGACCGTGCGCTGAGTGCCGTCATGGCGGTCGATGTAGGTCCATGTCTGCTGTCTCGCTCTCTCGGCTCGCACCCGCTCCGCCTCGGCGGCAGCCTCGCGCTCAGCCCGGTTGGCGTGATGACGGCACCCTCGGCCGATCTCCTGGGGGAGCCTGCACGGCGTGCCCTTCTTGGTGGGGCGCCCGCAGCGCGGTGCTGGTCGGCGCCTTCTGGAGCGGCCGTACCTGGTGGGCATGTGAAGGACCGGGCGGCACAGCCGTGGCCGAACGGCTGAATCGCCCCTTTGCTTAGGCGACTTGGCGGCCATTTGCGCGCTCTATGGCGCAGGTCACCTGAAGTGCGTCTCGTGATTTGAGGCGGGTGACGGTCGATCTCCCTCTTGGGCGCCTCGACCCCCCTCGCCAGGCCGCTTCCCCGGCACTTAGGGCACGCGGAGGGCCCGCCATCCACTGATTGGACTAGACAACAAAGAACCCCCGGGCCTCTGGCCTGGGGGTTTCACATGGAGCGGGTGACGAGAATCGAACTCGCGCTCTCAGCTTGGGAAGCTGATGTTCTACCATTAAACTACACCCGCGTAAGACGCCGACCGTTGGGTCGGTGTCGGAACGCTCGCCCACTGTACCAAACCGCAGGCCCCCGGTGTTCAAGCCGAGGGGCCTGAGTCCGTTTCAGGGGTGTGAGGCGGCTGCGGGGAGCGGGAGTTGGGGCGTACGGTGGAGGGGTCGCAGAGGGTCTGGGCGGGACCGGAGTGCCGCCTGGAGGGCCGTCCCTTTGATCCCGTAGTGTGGCTTTTGTCGTCAGGCAAGCAGCAGCCAGACGCGGCTCTTGGGGAAGGGACTAAAGGGACTTGATGGAGCGCACCGTCGTCCGCTGTGCCGATGGGCACGTGTTCACCACCGCTTCGTTCCCGATGCAGCAGGCCGAGCGCCTCGGTCCGGGGCGGCTCGTCCGCTGTCCGCGCTGTGCGCGGCTGCGGAGCGTCGTGCCGGTGGCGCTGGAGAAGCACTAGCCGCCGAGAGTGGCCGGTAGCCGGCAGTAGTCGGTCGTACGTATAAGGGTTACGGCATGGGCGCGCGGGGTCCTCACGATTACGGGGGCTCCGCGCGCCTTGCGTATCCTCGGGGCGTGCTTCTCTCAGACAAGGACATCCGGGCCGAGATCGACGCCGGGCGGGTACGGATCGATCCCTATGACGAATCCATGGTGCAGCCGTCGAGTGTCGACGTGCGGCTGGACCGTTTCTTCCGGGTGTTCGAGAACCACCGGTACCCGCACATCGACCCCTCCATCGAGCAGGCGGATCTGACCCGGCTCGTGGAGCCGGAGGGGGACGAGCCGTTCATCCTGCACCCCGGTGAGTTCGTGCTCGCCAGCACGTATGAGGTGATCACGCTTCCCGATGATCTTGCCTCGCGGCTGGAAGGGAAGAGTTCGCTCGGGCGGCTGGGACTGGTCACCCACTCCACCGCCGGGTTTATCGATCCCGGGTTCTCCGGGCATGTGACGCTCGAGCTGTCGAATCTCGCCACCCTGCCGATCAAGCTGTGGCCCGGCATGAAGATCGGCCAGCTGTGCATGTTCCGGCTCAGCTCGCCGGCCGAGTTCCCGTACGGGAGCGAGCGGTACGGCTCCAGGTATCAGGGGCAGCGCGGTCCCACCGCCTCGCGCTCCTTCCTCAATTTCCACAGGACGCAGGTGTGAGCGGCGTGAGCGACGTACGGGAGAATCTGACCTACGAGCGGTTCGGCACCGCCATCCGCGAGCTCGCGCAGACCATCGCCGACGACGGCTACGAGCCGGACGTCGTGCTCAGCATCGCGCGGGGTGGTGTGTTCGTCGCGGGCGGACTCGCTTATGCGCTCGACTGCAAGAACATTCATCTGGTCAACGTCGAGTTCTACACCGGTGTCGGGACCACACTTCCCATGCCCGTCATGCTCGCCCCGGTGCCCAACGCCATCGACTTCACCGACAAGAAGGTGCTGATCGCCGACGACGTCGCCGACACCGGCAAGACGCTGAAGCTGGTGCACGACTTCTGCCTCGAGCATGTCGCCGAGGTGCGGTCGGCGGTCATCTACGAGAAGTCGCACTCCCTCGTGAAGTGCGAGTACGTGTGGAAGCGCACCGACGACTGGATCAACTTCCCGTGGTCCGTCGAGCCGCCCGTGGTGAAGCGGGCCGGGCAGATTCTCGACGCCTGAGCCGACGCCGCCGGCCGGACCGGGCTCACGCGTCCGCCGATGCCGTCGCCAGGATCGAGCCCGTGCTGTCGCGGACGTTCGCGTCCGCGTGGCTGACCGGGCCCTCGATGGTCCAGGTGTGCTCCCAGGCCTCGCCCGGGGGGATCTCGTCGATCGGGCGGATGAACTCGATGTGTTTCTCGTCCTGGGTGTCCACGGTGAGGACGAGGGCGACGGCGTCGTCCTCGGTCACGGTGCCGGACGCGGCCGTGTTGCGGACGCGGGCGGTGACGAACGACTGGTCTGTTTCGGCGTGACCCGTCAGCCGGAGGGAGGCCTGGAGGAGTTCTGAGATGGCCATGTCATTCTCCCTTCTCCCTTCTCCTTCTTCTCCTTCTTCTCCTTCACCTGTTCCTTCGCCTTCCGTCTTCAGAGTGCATGCGAAGGGCCCCTGGCGCAGTGCCAGGGGCCCTTCGGTCGTCTGTGTGCCTCGCCCCCTAGAAGGTGCCCAGCTTCACGATCGACAGCAGTGCGATCAGCTGGATCGCCGACGCGCCGAGCGCCTTCGGCCAGGGCAGGTCGTGGGAGCGGGAGACCATCAGGGTGAGCAGGGCGCCGCCCGCGACCCAGGTGACCCAGCCGAGGACCTGGACGAAGGGCGCGTCGCCGCCGAGGAACATCGCGACGACCAGCCGGGGCGCGTCCGTGATGGACATGATCAGCATGGAGAGGCCGACCGTCGGCTGCCAGGCGCCGTCGCCGCCCAGCTGGCGGGCCAGGGTGTGGGTGACCACGCCCAGGATGAAGGCGCTCAGCACCAGGGCGATCGCGGTCGTGAGGACGATCGGGACCGCGTTCGAGAGCGTGGCGTTGATCGCGTCCTCGCGGGCGCCGTCGAAGCCGAAGACGGCGAGCAGGCCGTAGAGGAACGTGACGATGAGGGCGGGGGCCCACATCGTGTAGTCCCGCATCTGGAGGAACGTCTGGCCGGGGGCGAGGACGATGCCCTTCAGCAGGTCCTTCCAGTGCAGCCGGGGGCCGATCGGGGCGGCCGGGGCCACGGAGCCCGCCTGGTAGGTCCCGCCCTGCTGGTAGGGGTCCTCGCCGATGGAGAAGGCCTGAGTGTGACCGGGGTTGTTGGCCGCGTACGGGTCCGGGGTGCCGGGGTGGGGGTACGAGGAGCCGTCGTCGCCGAAGTACTCCGGCTCCCCGCCGCCGTGGCCTCCATGGCCGCCGTGGCCTCCGTAGCCGCCGCGGCCGCCGTTCGCCGGGGGCCACGGCCCGCCGCCCCCGCCGTAGCTCTGCTGCCCCGGGTAGGGGTGCGGCTGCGGCGCGGGGGAATGGCCGTACGACGGGCCCTGCGGCGTCTGCTGTCCGTACGGGGGGTGTTGCGGTCGCGTGTGAGGAGCGCGGTCGTCCCGGCCGCCGCGTCCGATCCTGAATCCAGCCACGTCAACGAACGTACCTGGTCCCGGAGAGGGACGTGCCGGGGCCGGGGTCCGGGGCCCGGCTTTGCTGCCGAGCTGTGACATCCCTTACGGAAGTCCCCTGACGGAAGCCCACGTTCCCCTTACGGGAGCCGACGCCGCGGCCCCTAAGGGCTACTCCGCTAAGGGCTACTCCGCGATCTCCCAGCCGAAGCCCGCGCTGCCGGTCAGGGAGACGTCGCGGGCGGAGATGGACTTCGCGCCCGTGGTGGTCAGGCCGGAGACCGTGCCGCGCAGGGTGGTGATCGCGCCGTAGCCGTTCTCGTGGCCGGAGCCGATCACCAGGTCGGCCTTGCCGTTGCGGTCGAAGTCGACCAGGCGGAGCGAGAAGCCGAAGCCGTCGTTGGCCTCGGAGGAGCCGGGTATGCCCGCGGTCTCCTGGGTGTAGCTCTTGGCGCCCTTGGTGGTCAGACCGGAGGCCGAGCCGAACAGGACGGTCACCGCGCCCGCGTCGTTCTTGACCTCCGTGGTGCCCGTGTCCTCGCCGGGCGCGCCGATGGCCACGTCGGCGTACCTGTCGCCGTTGATGTCGCCGACGGCGACGGCCTGGCCGAAGACGTCGTCGTCCTCGGCCGTGCCGGGTACGCCCGGGGTGTCCTGGTGGATGACGGTCGGCTGCTGCGCCGGGTCGGGGCCGTTCGGGCCGCCGTACCAGACGGCGATCCGGCCGCCCTTGTGGCCGCCGGGCACGCCGTGCAGCGGGGACTCGGAGTCGTCGAGGACCAGGTCGCCGTAGCCGTCGCCGTTGATGTCGCCGATCGCGCCGTCCGCGCCGTCGGCGTTCGGCAGGTCGGTGTAGGCGTAGTCGGAGCCGGGGTGGGCCGGGTTGCCGGGGTCGTGGTCGACGTAGCCGATCCGGCCGCGCATGTCGGCCTGGTCGCTGACGGGGTAGACGCGTTCGGCGGCGCGGTCGCCGTCGATGTTGCCCGCGAACGCCTCCCAGGCGTTGCTCACCCCGGGGACGGCCTCGTGGCTCAGCGGGGTGCCGGTGCGGGTGAAGGTGCCGCGGTAGAGGTGCGCACGGTCGCGTGCGGTGACCGTGACGTCCGTCCTGCCGTCGCCGTCGAAGTCGCCGGTCGCGACGGCGGAGCCGTAGAGGCTGTACGCGGGCAGGTCCGCGGGCTGGGGCAGGGAAGCGCCGCCGGACAGACCGGCGGAGCCGCCCCACAGGATGGTGGCCGTGCCGACGTTCTTGCGGTCGCCGAGGCTCTCGTGGCTCGCGCCGACGACCAGGTCGGCGTAGCCGTCGGCGTTCAGGTCGCCGGCGGCGAGGCTCCTGCCGAAGTGGTCGTCGGTCTCGGCGGTGCCCGGGACGCCTGCGGAGTTCTGTGTGATCACGGTCTTCCGGGCGGCTGACAGTCCGGAGGACGAGCCGTACAGGACGACGACCGCGCCCGCTCTGCGTACGGCGCCGACGTCGGCGTCGGATGCCCCGAGCGCCACGTCCCGGTAGCCGTCGCCGTTGAAGTCCCCGGCCAGTTTGGAGGGCGCGGCCACGGCCGGGGAGGCGGGCAGGGCGGTCAGCAGGCCGGTGGAGAGGGCCGCGGCCAGGAGGAGGGTGCGCTTGCGCAAGGCGACTCCAGGGTGAGGCGGGCGCCGGGCCCGCGGATGGCGGGCCCGGCGGTGTGCGGATACGGCGGCTCAGTCGGCGATGTTGATGCCGAAGCGCGGGTAGCCGGTGGTCGAGACGCCGGTCGCGCTCGGCGAGACGGTGCGGGCGCCGGAGGTGGTGATCTTCGTGCCGTTGGACGGCAGGTAGAGGATCGCGCCGTTGCCGTCGTTCTCGTACGAGCCGGCGATCAGGTCGGCGCGGCCGTCGCCGGTGACGTCGTCGAGCTTGACGTCGGCGCCGAGGGCGTCGTTCGTCTCGTCCTCGCCGGGGACGCCGGCCGTGCTCTGGGCGAAGGACTGCGCGCCGGAGGAGGTGTTCAGGCCGGAGGCCGAGCCGTACAGGACGGTGACCATGCCGGCGTCGGTGATGTTGCCCATGTTCTCGCCGGCCACGCCGACCACCAGGTCCTGGTAGCCGTCGCCGTTGACGTCGCCGAGGTCCAGCTCGTAGCCGAAGTAGTCGTTCTTCTCGGACGTGCCCGGGACGTTGCCGGTGTTCTGGCTGACGGCGGTCGTGGAGCCGGGGCCGCTCGCGCTGCCGTACGTGATCCAGACCTTGCCGCCGTCGGAGGCCTCCGGGAAGGTGATGTCGCCGTCGGTCCGGTTCCAGTACATGCCGGTGACGATGTCGCCGTAGCCGTCGGCGTTGATGTCGCCGATCGCGGTGATCACGCCCGCCTTGAGCTGCTGCGCGGAGCCGGAGGACAGCCCGCTCGCGGTGCCGGTGAGCAGGTAGTTGGCGTTCCAGCCGTTGCCGGTCTGGGTCTCGAAGCCGTCCACGACGAGGTCGGTGCGCTTGTCGCCGTTGATGTCGCCGGCGGTCAGGTTGAGCGGGCCGCCGCCCGTGCCGCCCGACTGGATCGGCGGCTTGACGGTGTAGCGGCCGCCGAGCGGCTTGCCGGTGGAGCCGATGCCGCCCTTGAAGATGTGGATGGTGCTGGAGGTGTTGGCGACCGCCAGGTCGGCCTTGCCGTCGCCGTCGAAGTCGCCGGCGGCCAGCGACTTGCCCCAGCGGTCGTGGGCGGAGGGGGCCGGGTCGGCGATGGTGACGCCGGCGCCGGTGAGGCCCTTCGCGGAGCCCCAGAGCACGGCGACACCGCCGCCGTCCTTGTCGCTGCCGACGTCCTCCAGCGCGGCGGAGACGGCGACGTCGTCGTAGCCGTCGCCGTTGAAGTCGGCGTAGGCGTGCTCGGCGCCGAAGATGTCGCCGGCCTCGGCGGTGCCCGGGGTGCCGGTGGTGTTCTGGCTGATCACGTGACGCTTGGCGGAGGACACGCCGGTGGCGGTGCCGTACAGGGCGACCAGCTGGCCGGCGCTGTCCTTGCCGCTCACATAGGCGCCGTCGGCGGAGAAGGCGATGTCACCGATGCCGTCGCCGTTGAAGTCGGCCTGGGGGACGTGCGTGGAGTCCGCGGCCGTCGCCGTCGCGGCCGTGAACGTCAGCAGCCCGCCCGTCAGCGCGGCCGCGGTGGCCGTCGCGAGGGCGAGTCGCAGGGTGTGCTGCATGCGGGTCTCCTGCTGCATGCGGGGATGCCCGGTGGGCGTCCCGAGTCGATGGGGGTGCGACGGACGGCGTGCGCCGGGACTCCTCGGCCTGCGTTGCCGGGAGTTGGCCTGGCGTTCACGATCCGGTCGGCGAAGAGGAGACCACTGGAGTGACGGGAGGGTTGTACGGGAGTTCGATCAGGTGGGCAGGTGGGCAGGTGGGCAGGGGGACGGGAATCAGGTGGCCAGGAACTCGGAGGTCGAGAAGGTGACCGCCGGTTCGCGGGCGACCAGGCCCGTCTTCCGCCCCGGGTACACGGCGACGGTGTCCTCCGTCTCCCCCCGGTGCGTCCGCACCGCGAGGTCGTCCCGCCCGTCCCCGTCGAAGTCGCCGACCGCGAGGACCCGGGTGGTGCCGGTGGCGGGCGGCGGGACGGTCACCGGCTCGGCCGCGGAGAGTCCCCTCGTACGGCCGTGGAAGACCCGGAGCGCCGAGCCGCCGGCGACGAGTTCGCTGAGGCCGTCGCCGTCGAGGTCGGCCGCGTCGAGCAGGGCGCCGGGGGAGGGGAGGGTGGCACGGGTGGGGGCCGGGAGGTCGTACCGCAGGGACGTCTCCCTCGCCGCCCCCACCGCCGCGTCCAGCGCCGCGCCCTTGCCGAAGCGGCCGAGGGCGACGTCGGTGCCGGAGGGCAGGGTGACGCCTGTGCGGGCAGGGCCGGCCGGGCCGCCGAGGACGATCGCCGAGGGGCCCGCGCTGCGCGCCGTACGGACCACCAGGTCGTCGTACCCGTCCCGGTCGACGTCGGCGGACGGGCCGACGGGGACGTTCCCGGGCGCGGCGAGCGGGGCACCCGCGGCCTTCGGGGCGCCCTTGCGGCTGAACGGGCCGCGCAGATGGCTGAGTTGCTCCCCGGAGGCGTGCACGACCAGGTCCTGCGCGCCGTCGCCGTCGAAGTCGCCGCACACCGGCTGGTCGGGCCAGTCGTTGCCGGCCCGGGCGCGGGCGGGGACGACCAGCTGCACGGCGCGGCCGGTGAGTCCGTCCGGGGAGCCGAAGAGGAGCTGGAGGGGGACCGGGGGCTGCCCTTGTCCGTCGTACGGCGGATCCGTCGACACGACGAGGTCGGTGAACCCGTCTCCGTCGAGGTCGCAGCTCGCCTCGGCGTCGAAGACGGCGGGCAACTGCCCGGCCGTACGGGCCCCGTGCCGGCTCGGCGTGATCAACTGCCGGGCGCCGGGAGTGAGTCCGTGCGGCCCGCCGCCGTAGACGATCCCGATCCCCGCGTCGTCGGCGTGACTCTGCTGCTTCACCAGATCGTTGAGGACGAGGTCGCGACGGCCGTCGCCGTTGAAGTCGTCCGGGACGTCGCTGCCCTTGCCACGGGGGATGGGGAGCGGGGGCGGGGCTTCGGCGGCCTTCTTCACGGGGGTCCGGTCGTCGGCCGGTGCGCCGGGTCCGCAGGCGGTGAGGAGGAGAACGCCGGTCACCAGAACCCCGGTAACCCCGGCAGCTCGTATGCGCATCGCTCACCTCGTCCGCCACATGGACAACGACTGAGTAATGATGCACACGTTCGAGGAATGCGAACAGTGCGGGGCCGCTGTTGACCGGAATGGCACGCGCGGGGGCGAGCGGTTCTAGGCTGGCCGTCGTGGACGACGACCGGCGCATTCTCGACCTGCTGTATGCCCTGGACCGCCTCCCCGGGCCGGAGCACCTGGAATTCCCCGACGGATTCGACTACGCCCGGGCCCGGATGCGGGCCATCCAGCTCAGGAAACTTCTGAACGACGAGTTCGGTGACCGGCACGACCAGCCCTGCCGTCTGGACGACCGTATCCAGGACGCCTCCTACTACTTCGCCCTGCGCATCCCCCCGCGGGTGACGGAGGCCGGCGAGTGGATCTGCGTACGGCTGAGCAACTACGGCGACCTCGCCGTCGTGACCACCCCCCGCCCGGACAGCCACTCGGACCTGGACGCGGCGGTGGCGGCCGGCGCCCTGTCCGAACGGGACCGCGGCCGGGTCGAGACCGCACTGACCGACATGGAGTACCAGCTGGTGCCTCCGCGGCTGCTCCACCGTGTGTACGACGGGGTGACCTGGCTCGCGAACGACGTACCCGGCGCGGCGGTGGCGAGCTATCCGCCGGATCAGGGGGAGGCGACGTGGTGGACGCGGTTCTTCGAATACCTGTGAGGTGCCGGTGATGGCGGCTCGCCATTTCGTGGCGGATACACTCGCCGGGTGAACACCTACTGGCACGTCGTGCTGCCGCCCCTCAGCGCCTGACGGGCGCTGACACCGGCGGTTCGATCATCCTCCGGCCCCGGCCGGCCCGCAGGGCGGTCAGGGGGTGTTGTCGTGCGCCCGTTCGCGGATCGATTCCCGACGCTGACGCATTCGACGACGGAAGTTCACGACTGTGCCGATGTACACCGATTCCCCGGCTGCCGCGCGCCCGCGCCCGCTGCGCGCGCGTCTCCTCGGCGGCCCCGCCCCCATCCTCATCTCGGCCGTCCTGTGGGGCACGACCGGAACCGCCGGTTCCATGGCCCCGCCCGGCGCACCCGCTGCGGCCATCGGCTGCGCGGGACTGACCCTCGGCGGCCTGCTGCTGTACGCCACCTCCCGCGCCGCCCGCGCGCTGCCCGCCGCCTGCACCCGCCGCGAACGGTGGCTGCTGGTGCTCGGGGCGCTGGCGGTGGCCGGCTATCCGATCACCTTCTACCCGGCGGTGGCCCGCACCGGCGTGGCCGTGGCCACCGTGATCGCGCTGGGCAGCGCGCCGGTCTTCACGGGCCTGCTGTCCTGGGCGACCGGCCGCTCCCGCCCGACCGCCCGCTGGACCGCCGCCACCGCGACGGCCGTCCTGGGCTGCACCCTGCTGGTGCTGGGTCCGGAGTTCACCGGGGACTCCGAGCCCGTCGACATGACGGGCGTGCTCCTCGCGGCCTGCGCGGGACTCTCGTACGCCGTCTACTCGCTGATCGGCGGTCGGCTGATCAGCGGCGGGCATCCGTCCGACGCGGTGATGGGGGTGCTGTTCGGGGCGGCGGGTGTCCTGGTGCTGCCGCTGGTGGCGGGGACGGACCCGCGGTGGCTGAGCGAGCCGCGCGGCGCGGCGGTGGCCCTGTACTTGGCCGTGTTCACCGTCTACCTGGCGTACCACCTCTTCGGCCACGGCCTGCGCGGCACGCCCGCGTCCGTGGCGACGACACTGACCCTCGCGGAGCCCGCCGTGGCCGCGGTACTGGGCGTGGCCGTACTCGGCGAGCGCCTGCCGGGTGTCTCGTGGGCCGGACTGGCGGTGCTGGCGCTGGGGCTCGCCCTGCTGACGGTGCCCACCGGTGAGGGGGCGCCGTCCGGCAGGATGGACCCATGAGCGTAGTCAAGATCAACGTGCTGACCGTTCCCGCCGAGCAGCGGGAAGTCCTGGAGAAGCGGTTCGCGTCCCGCGCCCACGCGGTCGAGTCCTCCGACGGCTTCGAGTGGTTCGAACTGCTCCGCCCCGTCGAGGGCACCGACAACTACCTGGTGTACACGCGGTGGCGGGACGAGGAGTCCTTCCAGGCGTGGATGGAGGGGCCGATGAAGGCGGCCCACCAGGGCGGCGGGGAGGGCGCGGAGCGTCCCAAGCCGGCTGCCTCCGGGTCCACGCTGTGGTCGTTCGAGGTGGTGCAGCAGGCGGCGCCGAAGGGCGAGTAGAGCCGGGGGCCGGGGTGGTGCCTGCCGGTCACCCCCCGGCCTCATCGCCACGGATCCGACCGTCTGTGTTCTGGGACAGCAAGTCGACGATCTTGGCTACGCGCAGGGTATTGGGGTGCGCCTCACCCAGTACTCGCAGCGCTCGGACAAGCGTGTCCTCGGCCAGGGCGCGGGCTTCCCCGAGTTCCCCCAATGCCGTGAGGTCGGCGGTGAGGTTGTAAGCGGTACCCAGGGTGTCCGGGTGGTCCTCGCCCAGTACGTGTCGCATTTGGGTGAGGGTGTCCTTGCCCAGAGCGCGGGCTTCCTCCAGTTCCCCGAGTGCCGCCAGGTCGACTGCGAGGTTGGTGGCGGTGTTCAGGGTGTCGGGGTGGTCTTCGCCAAGGGCCTGTCGCTGCCGGGTGAGTGTGTCCTCGCCTTGGGTGCGGGCTTTCTCCAGTTCCCCGAGTGCACTGAGCCGGACAGCCAGGTTGGAAGCGGTGGCCAGGGTATCCGGGTGGTTCTCGCCGAGGACCTGGCGGCGGCGCCGCAGCGTGTCCTCGGCCAGGGCGCGGGCTTTCTCCAGTTCCCCGAGTGCGCCGAGCCGGACAGCCAGGTTGGAAGCGGTGGCCAAGGTGTCCGGGTGGTCCTCGCCCAGGACGTGGCGGCGGCGCCGCAGAGTGTCCTCGTCGAGGGCCCGGGCGCGCTCGTGCTCCCGGAGGTCGTTGTAGGCGCGGGCGAGATAGTGGGCGGTCCACAGGGTGCCCTCGTGGTCGGGGCCCAGTTGCCGGGACCAGGTGTCGTACAACAGCAGGAGCCGGTCTCGGGCGGTGTCGGCGTGGCCGCGGTCCATGAGGTACCAGCAGACGTCGCGGACCACGTCGCGCCCTGACTCCGTGGTGATGAGGCCAGGGTCGATGGCGAGGCAGTGGGGCAGGAGCGCCCGCCAGCGGGGCCACGTCGCAGGGTCCTTGGTCTGTTCGGAAGCTGCTGCGATCAGGAGGGTTTCGGCGTCGTGGCCCGCCTGCGCACGTTCCTCAGGCGTGAGCTGATCGCGTAGCACGTTCTGGGTGAGGCGGTGGAGCTGGATGGTGCCGTCCTGTACCCGGGCGAGGCTGTGCCGGGTGATGGACTGCAGGGCCGCACTGGTGGTCAGCCGGGTGCTCAGTGCCTCGGCCACGGGGCCCGACCGGCCATCGCTGAGGCGGCCGGCGCAGGCGACGACCGGGAATGGTTCCGGCGCCAGCAGGGCCAGCGCGAACAGCAGGGCAGTCGCGCTGGGATGGTCGGCACTCAGGCGGGAGATGGTCAGACGGACCTGCGCGGCCAGCGGGACGGGGTAGTTGGCGGGGCGCCCCTCGGCCAGGACGGCGGCGGTGCTGCGGCTCAACTCGTCTGCCAGGTCGTCGGCGGACAGGCCGCCGCCCAGAAGCGCGGCCGCCTGTGCGACGGCGAGCGGCAGGTCGTCGAGGGTGTCGGCGAGGTGGTCGGCGTCCGCCTCGTCCAGAGAGGAGACGTGGGCGTTGAGCAGCGCACGCGACTCCGCCCGGGTGAAGACGTCGATACCCACCGGGGTGGCGTGGGTGTGCCAGTGGGGGTTGCGGGAGGTGAGGAGGACGTGGCCGCCGCCACCCGGCAGATACGGGGTGAGGGCCTCGGGCGCCTCGATGTTGTCGAAGACCAGCAGCCAGCGCGAACGGGTGCGCAGCTCGCCCAGCAGCGCGTCCACGGCGTCGGTGGACGCCGCGTCGGCGGGCGCGGCGCCGATGCGGGTGGCAAGCGCGGCGAGCTGGTCCGGGATGAGCGACGGATCCTCGGACGGCACCCACCAGGCCAGCTCGTACTCCCCGGCGAAGCGGTACGCGTACTCGATGGCGAGCTGCGTCTTGCCGACGCCGCCGCGCCCGTGCAGGGCCTGGACGGCGACCCGGCTGTCGGCGGCGAGGGCTTGGCGGAGGCGGACGAGGAGGGTGTCCCGGCCGGTGAAGGACGCGTTGCGCGCGGGCACGTTCCACACGCGCGGCAGCGAGCCGGGCAGGCGAGGCCCGCTGGCGTCCAACTGCCGTAAAGCGCCGCCAGGATAGGCGGGCCGGGCGGTGGGGCGGCTCGGGCCGTCCACGGCCTCGAGCAGGGCGCGGCGGGCGGCGTCCTCGTCGAGACCGAACAGATCGCGGGCGATGAGCGGACGCAGGATCGGCGGGGCCACCACCTCGGCGATCCGGACCGGAGTGATCCTCTCCTTCATCGCCATGACGGAGGTCCACTCGGGAGTGGTGAACCGGTCAGGTTCGAAGTACGCGGGAGATAACAGCGCCAGGAACCGCCCGCGCTCCAGCGCGACGTTCATCTTGAGCACGAAGTTGTCCCCCGCGCCCCAGTCCCAATAATCCAACTCAACCTGATGCCCGGCGTCGACGAGTTGCCAGGCCACCCACTCGGCCCACGCTCGATCTGCCCCCGCGTGACTGACGAACCACGGCCCGTCGGCCACCTCACCGCTGGTCATCCCGCCCCCGAGTCCCGCCACCGCACTGGACCTACGAGGTTAGAACTCACCGTCCCCGGCCGCGCCCCGTTCCCCGACGCTCATCCGGGGCTCCGGGGCGGTGAGGAGCCAGGGCGTGCCGTAGATCATCGCGCTGCGGCAGTTGACGCCGTGCCCGAAGACCGACCTCGCGAGGACCAGGCCGTCCACGTGCGTGACGGTCTCGCACACCGTGGCGCCCGGCGCGACGACCAGGCTACGGCCGGCCACCGAACCGTGGACGTACAGGTTGCGGCCGTCGGTGCCGTAGACGGTCGGCACCGTGCGGCGTGGACGGCGAATGAGCTCTGGTGACGGCCGTCAACGAGTCGTCTGACGCTTCCCTCCGCAGGGCAATCACCCCGGCCTCCCCCAGCCGTTGAGCCGATCATGACCGAGAACACCCCGTCCGGCGCCGCGCCGACACCACTGCACCGCCCTTACCTGACATGGGCCGCATCCGCGGGCACAGTGCACCTGACCGTCGACGCGGCGGACCTCCACCCGCGCAAGGGCAACTGGTACGGCTGGATGCGCGCATCCGCCCTCGCCCACATCGCGGCGAAGCCGGACTCGGCGACCACCCTGAACAGCATGCGCGGGTTCCTCCACGACAGTCCGCAGAACCAGCGCCTGGCCGAGATGCTGCGCCACCGCCCCGAGGACTTCGGAGCGGCAGGCGAACCCATCGTCCTCTGGGCCGGTGACATCACGGTCTCCAGGCACCCAGGTGACCGGATCACCCTGCACCTGCACGGGCCGGAATGCGTCAACGGACTGCAGTCGCTCACCACCATCGCCCACTGCGCCCGTGAACTGGAGCCGGGGCAACTGGACCGGGCGTTCGCGAGGGTGGACGTTGTCACCGGTTCCGAAGAAGACCTGGCCCGCCTGCGCCGCCTCCATTACGAATCCCACCTGTACTCCAACGCGGTCCGTCCGCAGGACAACCTGTCACGTTGTGCCCACCTCGCCCGTGTCCGCGACCAATACCGTGACGACGACATCGACTTCGACTGGCGCCGGGGAGTCATCGCCGGCCCCCACACCGGCGGCTACGACATCGGCATGGTGTTCCGCGCCCTCGCCTGCTTCCATCCCGCTCCCACCCCGGAGCTCATCCACAGGGTGGGGACGGGCGAGGGCCTTGAGGAGACGTGGTCCGACCTGACCAGCCGTACGTACCGAGCACTCATGAACGACGGTGTGCAGGCGCTGGGCGTACAAAGGGCTCTCGAGACCTACTCCGTGGCACAGAGGGAGATCACCCGCCTGAACAACTGGTCCGTGTCCGGCCACCGGCACCTGATCAAGTACGCGTCCGACCTCGTCATCTGGACAGCCGCCCGCCGCCTGCCGCTGGACGAACTCCACCGTGGCGGAGGCGACTTCGGATGGGGAACCGACGAGGGCAACGAGGCGTTCCGCAGCAGCGTCAGGGTCGCGGCCGATGACCTCGTCGCCGCCTACGAGGTGGTCTGCCCCAAGCCGTCCGGCCCGGGCCGCAAGAACTACAAGGGAGAGGCCGACCGCCTGGACGTCTGGCTGAAGCTCGTCGACCGCCTTCGCCGCCTCGGAATGGTGTAAGGGCAACCCTCGCGGAAACAGGCGACGCCCCCGTAACCCGCAAGGGTCACAGGGGCGTCAGCCACACCGAAACGGCTATGACCGGTTACTTCACCGGCTCCGGCTCCGGCTCGTTCTCCGATTCCGTGGAGCCCTCAGGGTCCTCCGGCTCCACCGGCGTCTTGACGGAGTCCAGCAGGAGCTGGGCCACGTCGACGACCTGGATGGACTCCTTGGCCTTGCCGTCGTTCTTCTTGCCGTTGACCGAGTCGGTCAGCATGACGAGGCAGAAGGGGCAGGCCGTCGAGACGATGTCGGGGTTCAACGACAGCGCCTCGTCGACGCGCTCGTTGTTGATGCGCTTGCCGATGCGCTCTTCCATCCACATCCGCGCGCCGCCGGCGCCGCAGCAGAAGCCGCGCTCCTTGTGGCGGTGCATCTCCTCGTTGCGCAGGCCGGGGACCTTGCCGATGATCTCGCGCGGGGGCGTGTAGATCTTGTTGTGGCGGCCCAGGTAGCACGGGTCGTGGTAGGTGATGATGCCCTCGACCGGGGTCACCGGGATCAGCTTGCCCTCGTCCACCAGGTGCTGGAGCAGCTGGGTGTGGTGGATGACCTCGTAGTCGCCGCCGAGCTGCGGGTACTCGTTGCCCAGGGTGTTCAGGCAGTGCGGGCACGTCGCGACGATCTTCTTCGCCGACTTCGGCTTCGCGGACTCCGGGACCACCTTGCCCTCGTCGTCCAGCTCCTCGCCGAACGCCGTGTTCAGGGCCATGACGTTCTCCATGCCGAGTTCCTGGAACAACGGCTCGTTGCCCAGGCGGCGGGCGGAGTCACCCGTGCACTTCTCGTCGCCGCCCATGATCGCGAACTTGACGCCCGCGATGTGGAGCAGTTCGGCGAAGGCCTTCGTCGTCTTCTTGGCCCTGTCCTCCAGCGCGCCGGCGCAGCCGACCCAGTAGAGGTACTCGACCTCGGACAGGTCCTCGATGTCCTTGCCGACCACCGGGACCTCGAAGTCGACCTCCTTCGTCCACTCCAGGCGCTGCTTCTTCGCCAGGCCCCAGGGGTTGCCCTTCTTCTCCAGGTTCTTGAGCATCGTGCCCGCCTCGGAGGGGAAGGCCGACTCGATCATCACCTGGTAGCGGCGCATGTCGACGATGTGGTCGATGTGCTCGATGTCGACCGGGCACTGCTCGACGCAGGCGCCGCAGGTGGTGCAGGACCACAGGACGTCCGGGTCGATGACGCCGTTCTCCTCGGCCGTGCCGATCAGGGGGCGCTCGGCCTCGGCGAGCGCGGCCGCCGGGACGTTCTTCAGCTGCTCCTCGGACGCCTTCTCCTCGCCCTCCATCGTCTTGCCGCCGCCCGCCAGCAGGTACGGCGCCTTGGCGTGGGCGTGGTCCCGGAGGGACATGATCAGGAGCTTGGGGGAGAGCGGCTTGCCGGTGTTCCACGCGGGGCACTGCGACTGGCAGCGGCCGCACTCGGTGCAGGTGGAGAAGTCCAGCAGGCCCTTCCAGGAGAACTGCTCGACCTGGGAGACACCGAAGACGTCGTCCTCGCCGGGGTCGGAGAAGTCGATCGGCTTGCCGCCCGACGTCATCGGGAGCAGCGCGCCCAGCGAGGTCTCGCCGTTGGCGTTGCGCTTGAACCAGATGTTCGGGAACCCGAGGAAGCGGTGCCAGGCCACACCCATGTCGGTCTTCAGGGAGACCGTGATCATCCAGATGAAGGACGCCGCGATCTTCAGGCCCGCGAAGAAGTAGGTGAGGTTCTGGAGGGTGGAGAGCTCCATGCCCTCCAGCCACGACACCACCGGGTAGGAGATGAAGAACGAGGCCTCGTAGCCGTCCACGTGGTGCTGCGCGCCCTCGAGCGCGTGCAGCATGAAGATGCAGACGCCGACGATGAGGATGATCGTCTCGACGAAGTACGCCTGGCCGGTGTTGGAGCCCGCGAAGCGGGACTTGCGGCCCGGTCGGTCCGGCCGGGAGAGCTGACGGATCGCGATCAGCACCAGGATGCCGACGACCGTCATCGTGCCGATGAACTCGACGAAGACGTTGTACGGCGCCCAGTCACCGATGATCGGCAGGATCCAGTCGGCCTGGAAGAGCTGGCCGATCGCGTTCACGATGGTCAGCAGCAGCGTGTAGAAGCCGATCGCCACGAACCAGTGCGCGATGCCGACGATGCCCCAGCGGTTCATCCGGGTGTGGCCGAGGAACTCCTTGGCCACCGTGATGGTGCGCAGGACGGGGTCGTTGGTCCGGGCACCGGCCGGAAGGGGCTGGCCGAGCATCACGAAGCGGAAGATCTGAAGGACGGCGCGGCCGAACAGGGCGACGCCGACTGCCATCAGGACCATCGACACGATGATCGCGGCGAGTTGCATTTCGGGGCTCCTCGGGCCTGCGAGGGTTCTTCGGTGAGATTACTAAGCGGTAACTTATGCAGTCCTCTGAGACTACCCGTATCCCTTTCCGCACTGTAGTCAGGCGGCCGGTGATCTGCGTCGCTGAGGGTTGCCTCAGAGGGGCGGCAGGCGTTGCGAGGGGTGCGGGAAACGTCTCGCCCGGTGCCAGTGTTGCGGGTGCTGGTGTCATTCGTATCAAAATGGTGCATACGTGCCCAGTCTGAGAGGTGTGCGCCGCCGCGGGTGGCGGCGCCCCTGTGTGGCCGCGCCGATCGGGGGTTACTTGCGCGTAAGGGATGGATAAGAGTTGAGTCGGCTTGGCTCAGCTCTGTTGACCCGGCGGATGCCGTCGTGCACACTTGAGCCTGTTCCACTCAAGTCAGCTGGAGGAATCAACCATGGCACGTGCGGTCGGCATCGACCTGGGCACGACTAACTCCGTCGTCAGCGTTCTGGAGGGCGGCGAGCCCACCGTCATCACCAACGCCGAGGGCGCCAGGACCACGCCGTCCGTCGTCGCCTTCGCCAAGAACGGCGAGGTGCTGGTCGGTGAGGTGGCCAAGCGCCAGGCCGTCACCAACGTCGACAGGACCATCCGGTCGGTCAAGCGCCACATGGGCACCGACTGGAAGATCAACCTGGACGGCAAGGACTTCAACCCGCAGCAGATCAGCGCCTTCGTGCTGCAGAAGCTGAAGCGGGACGCCGAGGCGTACCTGGGCGAGAAGGTGACCGACGCGGTCATCACCGTCCCGGCGTACTTCAACGACGCCGAGCGCCAGGCCACCAAGGAGGCCGGCGAGATCGCCGGTCTGAACGTGCTCCGCATCGTCAACGAGCCGACGGCCGCCGCCCTGGCGTACGGCCTCGACAAGGACGACCAGACCATCCTGGTCTTCGACCTCGGTGGCGGTACGTTCGACGTCTCGCTGCTGGAGATCGGCGACGGTGTCGTCGAGGTCAAGGCCACCAACGGTGACAACCACCTCGGTGGTGACGACTGGGACCAGCGCGTCGTCGACTACCTGGTCAAGCAGTTCCAGTCCGGGCACGGCGTGGACCTGTCCAAGGACAAGATGGCGCTGCAGCGTCTGCGCGAGGCCGCCGAGAAGGCGAAGATCGAGCTGTCCTCGTCCACCGAGACCTCGATCAACCTCCCCTACATCACCGCCTCCGCCGAGGGCCCCCTGCACCTCGACGAGAAGCTGACCCGCGCCCAGTTCCAGCAGCTGACCGCGGACCTGCTGGAGCGCTGCAAGACCCCGTTCTTCAACGTCATGAAGGACGCCGGCGTCTCCATCAACGAGATCGACCACGTCGTCCTCGTCGGTGGCTCCACCCGTATGCCCGCCGTCGCCGAGCTCGTCAAGGAGCTGACCGGCGGCAAGGAGGCCAACAAGGGTGTGAACCCGGACGAGGTCGTCGCCATCGGCGCCTCGCTCCAGGCCGGTGTCCTCAAGGGTGAGGTCAAGGACGTCCTGCTCCTCGACGTCACCCCGCTGTCCCTCGGTATCGAGACCAAGGGCGGCATCATGACCAAGCTCATCGAGCGGAACACGACGATCCCGACCAAGCGGTCCGAGATCTTCACCACCGCCGAGGACAACCAGCCGTCCGTGCAGATCCAGGTCTACCAGGGCGAGCGCGAGATCGCGGCGTACAACAAGAAGCTCGGCATGTTCGAGCTGACCGGTCTGCCGCCGGCGCCGCGCGGCGTCCCGCAGATCGAGGTCTCCTTCGACATCGACGCCAACGGCATCATGCACGTCACGGCGAAGGACCTCGGCACCGGCAAGGAGCAGAAGATGACCGTCACCGGCGGCTCCTCGCTCCCGAAGGAAGAGGTCGACCGCATGCGCGAGGAGGCCGAGCGCTACGCGGAGGAGGACCACAAGCGCCGCGAGGCCGCCGAGACCCGCAACCAGGGCGAGCAGCTGGTCTACCAGACCGAGAAGTTCCTCAAGGACAACGAGGACAAGGTCCCCGGCGAGATCAAGACCGAGGTCGAGGCCGCCGTCGCCGAGCTGAAGGAGAAGCTCAAGGGCGAGGACACCGCCGAGATCCGCACCGCCACCGAGAAGGTCGCGGCCGTCTCGCAGAAGCTGGGCCAGGCGATGTACGCCGACGCCCAGGCGTCCCAGGCCGCCGCGGGCGGCGCCTCCGAGCAGCCCAAGGCCGACGACGACGTGGTCGACGCCGAGATCGTGGACGACGAGCGCAAGGACGGTGCGGCGTAATGACGGAGGAGACCCCGGGCTTCGAGGAGAAGCCCGACGTCCCCTCCGGCGCCACCCCTGACGACGCCGAGCCGAAGGCCGCCGCCTCCTCTGCGGAGGAGGGGGCGGCCCCGGCCGGGGACGCGAACGAGACAGCGGGTCTGGTGGCCCAGCTGGACCAGGTGCGCACGGCCCTCAGCGAGCGGACCGCGGACCTCCAGCGGCTCCAGGCCGAGTACCAGAACTACCGCCGCCGGGTCGAGCGCGACCGGATCGCGGTCAAGGAGATCGCCATCGCGAACCTCCTGACCGAGCTCCTGCCCGTGCTCGACGACATCGGGCGCGCGCGGGAGCACGGCGAACTCGTCGGCGGTTTCAAGTCGGTGGCGGAGTCGCTGGAGACCGTGGCGGCCAAGATGGGCCTGCAGCAGTTCGGCAAGGAGGGCGAGCCCTTCGACCCGACGATCCACGAGGCCCTGATGCACTCGTACGCGCCGGACGTCACCGAGACGACCTGCGTCGCGATCCTCCAGCCGGGGTATCGCATCGGCGAGCGCACCATCCGCCCCGCGCGGGTCGCCGTCGCGGAGCCCCAGCCGGGCGCGCAGACGGTCAAGGCCGAGGGCGCCGAAGGCGCAGCGGGTGCGGAGAAGGCCGACGACAAGGAGAACGGTGGCCCGGAGGAGGGCTGACGTTATAACGCACGCAGGAGAGGAGGGACGTCGAGGATGAGCACCAAGGACTTCATCGAGAAGGACTACTACAAGGTCCTCGGCGTCCCCAAGGACGCCACCGAGGCCGAGATCAAGAAGGCGTACCGGAAGCTCGCCCGCGAGTTCCACCCGGACGCCAACAAGGGCAACGCCAAGGCCGAGGAACGCTTCAAGGAGATCTCCGAGGCGAACGACATCCTCGGCGACCCCAAGAAGCGCAAGGAGTACGACGAGGCTCGCGCGCTCTTCGGCAACGGCGGCTTCCGGCCCGGACCCGGCGCCGGCGGCGGCTCGTTCAACTTCGACCTGGGCGACCTCTTCGGCGGCGCCCAGGGCGGGGCGGGCGGCTTCGGCGGCGGACTCGGTGACGTCTTCGGGGGCCTGTTCAACCGGGGCGGGGCCGGCGCCACGCGCACCCAGCCCCGCCGTGGCCAGGACATCGAGTCCGAGGTCACCCTGAGCTTCACCGAGGCGATCGAGGGCGCGACCGTCCCGCTGCGGATGTCGTCGCAGGCGCCGTGCAAGGCCTGCTCCGGCACCGGCGACACGAACGGCACACCGCGCGTGTGCCCGACCTGCGTCGGCACCGGCCAGGTGGCGCGCGGCTCCGGCGGCGGCTTCTCGCTCACCGATCCCTGCCCCGACTGCAAGGGCCGCGGCCTGATCGCGGAGAACCCCTGCGAGGTCTGCAAGGGCAGCGGCCGGGCCAAGTCCTCGCGGACCATGCAGGTGCGCATCCCGGCGGGCGTCTCCGACGGGCAGCGCATCCGGCTGCGCGGCAAGGGCGCGCCGGGCGAGCGCGGCGGTCCCGCGGGCGACCTGTACGTCGTCGTGCACGTCGACGCCCACCCGGTCTTCGGCCGCAAGGGCGACAACCTCACCGTCACCGTCCCCGTGACCTTCGCGGAGGCGGCCCTCGGCGGCGAGGTCCGGGTCCCGACCCTGGGCGGCCCGGCCGTCACCCTGAAGCTGCCCCCGGGCACGCCCAACGGGCGCACCATGCGCGCGCGGGGCAAGGGCGCGGTCCGCAAGGACGGCACCCGCGGGGATCTGCTGGTCACCGTGGAGGTGAGTGTCCCGACCGAGCTGTCGGGGAAGGCTCGTGACGCACTCGAGTCGTATCGCGAGGCGACCGCGGGCGAGGACCCGCGGGCGGAGCTGTTCCAGGCCGCGAAGGGAGCATGAGTCAGATGGATGGCCGTCGTCCCCGCCCCCGCGGGGGTTTCTCGCCCTATGAGTTGACCGACGAGACCCCGGTCTACGTCATCTCGGTGGCGGCCCAGCTCTCCGGCCTGCACCCGCAGACGCTGCGCCAGTACGACCGCCTGGGCCTGGTCTCCCCGGACCGCACCGCCGGCCGCGGCCGACGGTACTCGGCCCGCGACATCGAGCTGCTCCGCCAGGTGCAGCAGCTGTCGCAGGACGAGGGCATCAACCTGGCCGGCATCAAGCGGATCATCGAACTGGAGAACCAGGTCGCGGCCCTCCAGTCCCGCGTCGCCGAACTGGAGGCCGCCCTCGACGGCGCGGCGGCGGCCATGCGCCAGCGCGAGGCCGCGGTGCACGCCTCGTACCGGCGCGATCTGGTGCCGTACCAGGAGGTGCAGCAGAGCAGCGCGTTGGTGGTGTGGCGGCCGAGGCGACAGCAGTCGTCCGACTGACACGGACACGGAGAGGGGCGGCACCGGAGGACATCCGGTGCCGCCCCTCTCGCCGTCCGACGCCCCTTTTACGGCGCGGTGATGACGTACCCCTCCCCAGGGGCGGACTCGGTGCCGTCCGCGGCGACGGCGGTCACCCAGTAGAACGTGGTGGTGCCGCGCGGAGCGCTGGTGTCGACGTACGCGGACGACCCGGCCTCGAGGTCGGCGAGCTTCTCGTACGCGGCGCTGTCCCGGTTCCAGCGGTAGACGCGGTAGCCGCCCGCCGCCTCCGGGGCGGACGCGTCGAGCCCGTACCAGGTGAGCCGGTTGGCGGTCTCACCCTCGATGTCGCCCGCCTCCAGGGTCAGCGGCGAGCCCGCGGGCGTCTCGACGCTCGGCCTCATGTCCAGCTCGGTCGTGGTGACGACCTGTGCCTCGTGGGTCCACCAGTAGGTGGAGTTGTCGGCCTGGTCCAGGGCGTCGACGATGAAGCAGGTCTTCTCGCCGTCGGGGAGGACGGTGTACGAGTACGACGTGGTGTCCGCCCCCACCCAGTAGCCGGCGTGGAGGGCGCACATCTGCTCGCCGTCGGACTCGTACAGCTCGCCGCGACGCACGTTGTAGCTCTTCAGGTCGGCGGCCGGGTTGGGGTCCCAGGTGAGTTCGAAGCCGTACTCGGTCGGCGTGACGGTCACTCCGGTGACGGGCGGCGGCGGGGTGATGTCCGCGCGCCGGCCCCGGACCGAGGCGGAGGGCGCGGACTCGTTGCCCGCCGTGTCGAGCGCGGTCACCCGGTAGTAGTGGGTGCTCTCCTCGGCGGCCGAGGTGTCGAGGTACGACGCCTGGTCGCCGCTGCCGACCTCGGTGTAGGTGCCGGTCGCGGTCGCCGCTCGGTACACCCTGTACGACGCCGCTCCGTCCACCGCGCTCCAGGTGAGCCGCAGGCCGTCCTGCTCGGTGTCCGTGCTCAGGCCCGTCGGCACGGCCGGCGGTGTCCTGTCGACGGTGGTGACGAGCTGGTCGGCGCTGCCTCCCGACTCGTTGCCCGCCTTGTCGACGGCCCGGACCTCGTAGTAGTAGGCGGCGCCGGTCTGCGGCAGCGTGTTGTCGGTGTACGACGTGGCGGTGGTCGTCGCGAGCGGCGTGCCGCCGTACGACGAACCCTTCAGCCGCCGGTACACCCGGTAGTTCGCGAGGTCCATCTCCTTGTTGCCGGACCAGGTGAGCCTGGCCGCGCCGGTGGCGGTGTCGTAGGAGACGGCGGTGCCCGTCGGGGTGAGGGGCCTGACCTTGTCGACGTCGGCGGAGGTGCGCGGCGTGTAGGCGAACTTGACGTTGGCGGTGCCGGTCCAGTTCACGAAGTCGACGCGGAGGGTGTGCCTGCCGCTGGGAATCGTCACGTTGACCGTCTTCTTGACGGTGGTGGAGACGTTCTTCCACAGGTCGATCTTGCGGACGCCGTCCAGGTAGACGCGTACGCCGTCCTGGGCGGAGGCGGTGAAGGTGAACGGGCCGCCCGAGCCGAAGTCGCGGGTGACGGTCCAGCGGACACCGAAGTTGTTCGACGGGACGCCTGAAGTGGGCGCGCCGGTGCCCCAGTTCTGGTCGATGGCCGAGTCGCAGTCCGTTTTCTTCGGAGTTCCGGAGAAGGTGGTGTTTGCGAAGAACTCGCGCTTGTAGACCGGGGAGGTGCAGCTGGTGGCCGCCGACGCGGGGGTCGCGGCCGTGGTGAGCACACCGCCCGCCGTGGCCAGTACCAGGGCGGCGGCGGTGGTGCGTCTGGCTGGATTCATTCGGTCCTCTGGTCGGGATCGGGCCTCCGTACGGCGGCCCTCGGGATCACGACTCGTGCCGGACGGGATTGGTTGCACGGAGTGAAGCGGAATGTGGTGTTGTCATCTCGTTAAGTGGTTTTGCTTGACGCTGGGGCCTGCCGCCGCGTTGGCTTTTCAGTCACATGGGTCGCAAGGGTGCGCCCGCATCCGGAAGACACCCCCGGAAGACACCTAGAAGTGAGCTCCTCCATGCGTCGTCGTATCGCCATATCCGTGGCCTCGTGTTCGTTGGCCCTGTCGCTCGCCGGCTGCGGGGCGCTCGGCGCGACAAGTGACGGGGGCGACGCGACGCCGACCAAGGGCAACGACATCACGGTGGGCCTGCTGCTGCCGGAGAAGGCGAACACCCGCTACGAGAAGTTCGACTACCCCATCATCCGGGCGAAGGTCGCCTCCCTGACCGACAACCGCGGCAAGGTCGAGTACGCCAACGCCGAGCAGAACTCCGCCAAGCAGGCGCAGCAGTTGCAGCAGATGATCGACGACGAGGTGGACGTCATCCTGCTCGACGCGGTCGACGCGCACGCCATCGCGGGCGGCGTGAAGAAGGCCAAGGAGGCGGGCATTCCGGTCATCGCGTACGACCGGCTGGCCGAGGGCCCGATCGACGCGTACATCTCCTTCGACAACGAGCTGGTCGGCGAGGTGCAGGGCCGCACCCTGCTGGACGCCATGGGGCCGGACGTCGACACGTCCGACAAGATCGTCATGATGAACGGCTCGCCCACCGACCCGAACGCCAAGCAGTTCAAGTCGGGCGCGCTGTCCGAGCTGAACGGCCGGGTGCAGATCGCCCAGTCCTTCGACACCAAGGACTGGAAGCCGGAGAACGCCCAGGCCAACATGGCCGAGGCGATCAAGGCGATCGGCGCGGGCAACATCGCCGGCGTCTACTCCGCCAACGACGGCATGGCGGCCGGCGTCATCAAGGCGCTGGAGGCCGCCGGGGTGACGAAGCTGCCGCCCATCACCGGCCAGGACGCGGAGCTGGCGGCCGTGCAGCGGATCGTCAGCGGCGAGCAGTACATGAGCGTCTACAAGTCCTACCCGGCCGAGGCCGAGGCCGCCGCCGAGATGGCCGTCGCCAAGGTGCAGGGCAAGGACATCCAGTTCGACGCGCTGACCCGGGACCGGGTCGACAGCCCCACGAACAAGGGCATCCCGGCCCAGCTGGTGTCCGTGGTCGCGCTGACCCAGGACAACATCGAGGAGACGGTCGTCGCCGACGGCATCTACAAGGTCTCCGAGATCTGCACCGCGCCGTACCGGGCGGCCTGTGCGGAGCTGGGTCTGAAGTAGCCCGCGCCTGCGAGCGCAAGGGGAGTTCACGCCGTATGGCCGTGAACTCCCCTTTGGTGTGCGCGGGTATGTGAGCGCTCTCAGCGGATGTCGCGGAGGGACTGCGTGCCGCGGGCAACGAGCGGTTGCCATCTGTTGTCGGAATGTGACGGACCGGCGTGGGGACGAAAGCTTGCATACCGGTGGTTTCCGGCGGTCACAGTGGAGAGAGGCGTGTTGCGGAGCAGGTGCGCTCCGCGCATAGTTGCGCTGCGGAAGACGCGGAAACCGGGGGTGGGATGGGCGATGGCCGGGCACGGGACGGACGAGCATCCACACGGTGCTGACCGACTGTGCGAGGCCGGGGATCGGGTGTATTCCCGGGCCGTACGGCGCGGCCGCGTGCCCCGCCGCGACGCCGAGGCGGTGCCCTGCCTGCTGGAGCTGGCCCTGCTGCACCCCGATCCCGACGACATGGACTGGCTGGTGCCGACCTCCCCGCAGGAGGTCATGACCCGGCTGCTGCGCGGCGTCTACGACGAGATCAGCGCCAGCCAGCGGCGGGTGGGCTCGGCGGTGGCCGCCGTCGAGTGGTACGCGGGCCTGGGCGGCCGTACGACGGCCTCCGCGTCCGGCGGCGAGGGCACGGCGGCGATCCGGGTCCTCGACGGCCCGGCGCGCATCCAGGCGGCGCTGGACGAGGCCACGGCGGCGTGCACGACCGAGGTGCTGACCGTGCAGCCGGGCGGGATCCGGCGCGAGCACGAGCTGTCCGAGGGCCTGCACCGGGCGCTGGCGCTGCGCGGGCGGGGCGTACGGATGCGGGACCTGTACAACCACGTCGCCCGGCACGGGCAGGGCCTGCTCAACTACCTGGAGCTGATGGGCGACGCGGTCGAGGCCCGCACCCTCGACGAGGTGATCGAGCGGCTGATCCTCTTCGACCGCACGGTCGCCTTCATCCCGGCCAACGCCGACCGCACGATGGCCCTGGAACTGCGTCACCCCGGCCTGGTGGCCTACCTGGTGACGGTCTTCGAACGCCTCTGGCGCCTCGCCGTCCCGCTCACCGCCGCCCTGCCCGACACCGGCATCGAGGGCATCTCGCACCGCGAGCAGTCCATCGCGGCCCTGCTCGCCGAGGGCCACCAGGACGCGGTGATCGCGGAGCGGCTCGGCATCAGCGTCCGCACCTGCCGGGCCCACATCGCCCGCCTCTCCGAGCGCCTGGGCGCGGCCAGCCGCACCCAACTCGGTGTCCGTATCGCCCAGGTCGGCCTGGACGGCCCGCCACGAGCGGCGGGCCTCACCGTCCCGGACCGGGGGTCCTCCCCGAGCGTCCGGTGAGGCGGCTCAGCGTTCCGGGCCGAGGATCCCCGAGCGGCCGATGAGGTAGCCGAGCTGGGCGCGGCTCTCGCTGCCGAGGTGGGCGGCGAGTTTGGCGATGTGTTCGCGGGCGGTGCGGATGTTCATGCCGAGCCGTTCGGCGATGACCGCGTCGGTGTGGCCCTCGATGAGCAGGCCCGCGATGGCTCGTTGGCGGGGGGTGATGCCGCCGCGGACGGGTTGCGGGGCGGACTGCGGGTGCATGGGGGTGGCCAGGCGCCAGAGGCGGTCGAAGACCGTCACCAGGTACTCGACGAGGGCCGGGTTGCGGACCTCCAGGGCGTGGGTGCGGTCCTTGCTGGCGGGCACGAAGGCGACGGTGCGGTCGACGACGATGAGCCGCTCGGGGAGTTCGTCGAGGGTGCGCACCTCGATGTCGCCGGCCAGCCGCTCGCAGTAGGCGAGGACGGCGGGGTCGTGCCGGCTGGTGTGCTGGTAGAGGGTGCGCATCCGGCAGCCGCGGGAGAGCACCGCCTGGTCCCGGGGGAGCGCCACCTCCAGCGCGGAGGCGGGGCGTTTGCCGCCGGGCTGGATGGTGAGCAGTTCGCCGGCGGCGGTGGCCATGGCCTCGCCGATGGCGGTGTTGATCCGTTCCACCCCGCCCAGCAGCCGGATGCCGAACGCGGTGGTCGAGGCGCCGTCCGGGGTGTCGAGCAGCAGCAGCGGCGCGAACGCCTCGGCGAGCCAGGCCTCGTGGCGCCGGCGCCGGGCGATGTCGTCCTCGACGGCGCACAGCAGCCGCGGCAGCGCCACCGACGGCGCCGCGGGCCGCAGCCACGCCCCGTCGGCCCCGTCGCCCCCGTCGGCGACGTCCGGCTGGAGCAGGCCCCGGTCGACCGCGCAGGGCGCCAGTTCGGCCTCCGCGGCCGGGATACGGCCGGCCTGGAGCGCCCGGGCGTACAGGGCGAGGCCTGCCTCGCACACCTCCTCCGCCTCGTGGCGGTGCGTCGCGGTCCTCACCCGGGCTCCTTTCCGGTGGCGGCTGGCTCAGCGGTCCCGGTCCAGGATCCCCGACTGGGCGATGAGGTAGCCGAGTTGGGCCCGGCTGCCGCTGCCGAGGGCGGCGGCGAGTTTGGCGATGTGGGCCCGGCAGGTGCGGACGTTCATGCCGAGGCGGCGGGCGATGGCCTCGTCGACATGGCCTTCGATGAGCAGTTTGGCTATGGAGCGCTGGACGCCGGTGATGCCCTCCGGCGTGGACTCGTACGGTACTTCCTCCATCAGCGGCACGGCCCGCTGCCACAGTTGCTCGAAGACCTTGATGAGGTACTGGACCAGTCCCGGGTGCCGTAGTTCGAGGGCCACCTGGCGGTCGTCCTGGGCGGGGATGAAGGCGACCGTGGTGTCGCAGATGATGAGCCGTTCGATCAGCTCCTCCAGCGTGCGGATCTCGACCTTGGCACCGGCCATCTTGTCCATGTACGCGAAGGTGCTCTGGCTGTGCCGCACGGTGTGCTGGTAGAGCGTGCGCACCGATATGCCGCGTTCGATCAGCGGTTTGCTGCGCTTGAGCGCCTGGCTGAGGATGTGCTCCGGCCTGCTGCCCCCGGGCTGTACGGTCAGCACCTCGGTGCGGGCCTCGGCTATCGCCACGTCCAGCGCGGCATGGATCCGGTCGATGCCCTCCAGCACGGTGATGGCGTGGGTGGCCGCCGGCTGCTGGGCGCTGATGGCGAGGAAGGGCTGGAAGGTGTCCGTGAGGTCGACGGTGAGCCGCCGGCGGTCCTGTATCTCCCGTTCCAGGGGCTGGAGTTGCTGGGCGAGCACGATGGACGGGGGCACGGGGCGCAGCCAGTTCGCGTCATCCGGGTCGGGGTGGAGCAGGGCGAACTCAAGCAGGCAGGGAGCGGGCTTGACCTCGTCGCGGGCGATCCGCCCGGAGCTGAGGGCGGCGGCGTACAGCCGTGATCCTTCGGCGCACAGCTCAGTGATGCCGTGAGGATGTGTCGGGTTTGTGCTCTTAGATGACAAATCTCCACCCCCCAGGGTCCTGAACGTGCAGGAACATGATGCATCTCCCCGGTGGCATTGACGTGCCTGAATGAGCCATCGTCTTGTTTCGCGGGGGAGAGGAAGCCATCAAGTGAGGACGAAGCCGACCATGAATAAGAGAATGCTTCGCTCGGTGCTTGCTACTGCCGTCGTTGCTCTGGCGCTGGCCTTCGGTGCGGCCGGTCCTCTCGACGTCGGCTGGCGGACCCCTGCCCAGGTGGAGAGCGCGGCGGAGGTGGCCGGGGACGTCGGCTGGTCCGTCGAGGCCGCACCCGGCGACGTCGGCTGGGGCGTCGCGGCCGGCGGCGAGGACGTCGGCTGGTCGGAGCCGGTGGGCGCGGACGCATGACCACTCCACCCGACGACCGATCCTTCCGGCGTGAAATGGCCACCGCGTACCGTTCCGGCTGGCACTTCATCGACCTGGCCACCGCCATCCCCCACAACGGTGACTCGCTCATGGTGACCGTGTTCGGTGAGCCGGTCGTCGTCACCCGGGACGAGGACGGAGACGTACGGGCGTACCGGTGCCTGCGCCGGCCCCGCGGTGCGCCGCAGCCCGTGCGGTGCGCCATCCGGTACGGAATGATCTTTGTGAATCTTGACCAGCGTGACCACCGGTTGGCGGAGCCGGAGACCCCGGACCCCATGACCATCTCGGCCACCCCCCGCAGTGCCTGACGCGATTCCCCCGTCGTAAAAGATCGCTCAGGTGCTTCCCCCCGCAGCGGGGGGGGGGGGGGGGGGGGGGGGGGGGGGGGGGGGGGGGGGGGGGGGGGGGGGGGGGGGGGGGGGGGGGGGGGGGGGGGGGGGGGGGGGGGG
>NZ_JBVIED010000005.1:0-476543 GCF_055572035.1 Streptomyces sp. NPDC030838
ACCTCGCCGACCACTGCAATCCGGATCTGCGAGCTGTGCCCCCCCCCCCCCCCCCCCCCCCTCCCCCCCCCCCCCCTCCCCCCCCCCCCCCCCCCCCCCCCCCCCCCCCCCCCCCCCTTCCTCCCCCCCCCCCCCCCCCCCCCCCCCCCCCCCCCCCCCTTCTCCCCCCCCCCCCCCCCCCCCCCCCCCCCCCCCCCCCACCCCGCGGGCGTCAGCCCTCGTCGGTGGAGGCCGAGACGGACGGCACCGCCTGCTGCTCGGCCGCCGCCGTCTTCTTCGACGCGGTCTTCTTGGCGGTGGTCTTCGTCGCCGCCTTCTTGGCCGTCGTCTTCTTGGCGGCGGTCTTCTTGGCCGTCGTCTTCTTCGCCGCGGTCGTCTTCTTGGCCGCGGCCGTCTTGGTGGCGGCCTTCTTCGCCGTCACCTTCTTCGCCGTCTTGCGGGCCGCCTTCTTGGCCGGAGCGGCCTCCTCGGCGGCCACGGTCTCGGCGGCGGCCTCCCTGGCCTCCACCAGAGCCTGCTCGGCCTCCTCGGCGGCCTGCTCCGCGACCGACGGCTCCGCGGCCTCCGTCACGGACGGGACGACCACGACGGCCGCCTCCTCCGGCGCGGTCGGCGCGGTGGCCTTGCGCACCGCGCGGCGGCGCGGACGGGCCGGCGCGGCGCTCTCGGCGGGCACCTCGGCGGCGGGCTCGGCGGGAGCCTCACCGGTCGGCACCGCCTCGGCGGCCTCCGCGGCGGGCTCCGGGACGGTCACCACGGCCGCCTCGGCCGCCGCGGGCGGACCGGCCGGCGCGGACACCTTGCGGGTGGCCCGACGGCGCGTACGGCCCTTCGGCGCGGCCTCCTCGACGGCGGGGGCCTCGGCAGCGTGGGCCTCGACGGCGTGGTGCGCGACCGGGTCCTCGACGGCCGCCGGCTCGGCGTAGGCCGCCTCGGCCGACTCCACGAACACCGGGCGCGCGGTCTCCTCCTCGACGGTCACGTCCTGAGCCGTGGGCACCGTGACGGCCTCCGCCTTCGGAGCGCCCGCCGGAGCGGACACCCGGCGGCTCGCCCGGCGCCGGCCCCGACCGCGCGACACCGCGGCCTCCGCCTCGGCGACGCTGCTGTACAGCTCCTCGTCCGGGGCGAACTCAGGCGCGGGCAGCGCGACCGGCTCGGCGACCTCCGCCGCCACCTCGGCAACGGACTCCTCGGCCTCCGCCTCCTGCTCCGCCGTCTCGACGACGGCCACGGCCTCCTGCTCGGCGGCACCGGCCCGGGCCCGCTTGCGGCGCTTGCCGCCGCCACCGGCGGCCGCCGCGTGGTCCATGTGGACGATGACACCGCGGCCGTTGCAGTGGACGCAGGTCTCGGAGAACGACTCCAGCAGGCCCTGGCCGACCCGCTTGCGGGTCATCTGCACGAGCCCCAGCGAGGTCACCTCGGCCACCTGGTGCTTCGTACGGTCCCGGCCCAGGCACTCCAGCAGGCGGCGCAGCACCAGGTCCCGGTTGGACTCCAGCACCATGTCGATGAAGTCGATCACGATGATGCCGCCGAGGTCGCGCAGCCGCAGCTGGCGCACGATCTCCTCGGCCGCTTCCAGGTTGTTCCTGGTGACCGTCTCCTCGAGGTTGCCGCCCTGGCCGGTGAACTTGCCGGTGTTGACGTCGATGACGACCATCGCCTCGGTCCGGTCGATCACCAGCGAGCCGCCGCTGGGCAGCCAGACCTTGCGGTCCAGCGCCTTGGCGAGCTGCTCGTCGATCCGGTACGTGGCGAAGACGTCGACCTCGGAGGTCCACTTCGACAGCCGCCCGGCGAGGTCCGGCGCCACGTGCGCGACGTAGCCGTGGATCGTCTCCCAGGCGTCGTCACCGCTGACGACGACCTTGGAGAAGTCCTCGTTGAAGATGTCGCGTACGACCCGGACGGTCATGTCCGGCTCGCCGTACAGCAGCGAAGGCGCACTTGAGCTGCCGCCGTTCTTGGCCTTCTTCTGGATGTCCTCCCACTGCGACTGCAGCCGCTCGACGTCCCGGCGCAGCTCCTCCTCGCTCGCGCCCTCGGCGGCGGTGCGCACGATGACGCCCGCGTCCTCGGGGACGATCTTCTTGAGGATGGTCTTCAGCCGGGCCCGCTCGGTGTCGGGCAGCTTGCGGCTGATGCCGGTCATCGAGCCCTCGGGCACATACACGAGGTAGCGACCCGGCAGGGAGACCTGGCTGGTCAGACGCGCGCCCTTGTGCCCGATCGGGTCCTTGGTCACCTGGACGAGGACCGACTGGCCCGACTTCAGGGCGGACTCGATACGGCGCGGGCCGTTGGCCATGCCCAGCGCCTCGAAGTTGACCTCACCCGCGTACAGGACGGCATTCCGTCCCTTGCCGATGTCGATGAAGGCGGCCTCCATCGACGGCAGCACGTTCTGCACCTTGCCGAGGTAGACGTTGCCGACATACGAGGTCGACTGCTCCTTGTTGACGTAGTGCTCGACGAGCACGCCGTCCTCCAGGACGCCGATCTGCGTACGGTCGCCGTGCTGACGCACGACCATCACGCGCTCGACGGCCTCCCGGCGGGCCAGGAACTCCGCCTCGGTGATGATCGGCACGCGGCGACGGCCCTGCTCACGGCCCTCCCGGCGGCGCTGCTTCTTCGCCTCCAGACGGGTCGAGCCCTTGATGGACTGCACCTCGTCGGACGGCTCGCGCTCGGCGGCCTTGCGCGGTTCGCGCACCTTGACGACCGTGCGCTCCGGGTCGCCCTCGCCGGGCTCGGTGTCCACGGCGGCGTCTCCGGCACGGCGGCGACGACGGCGACGACGACGGCTCCCGGCGGTCGAACCGCCGGCCTCCTCGCGGTCCTGCTCGAATTCCGCCGCTTCCTCGGCGTCCTCCTCGACCTGCTCGGCGGTGTCCTCGGCGTCCTGCGCGGCCTGCGCGGCGGCGACCTCCTCGGTCTCGCCCTCGCCGAACTCACCGGCCTCGCCCTCGGCGGACTCGCCCCGGCGACGACGCCGGCCACCGCGACGGCGACGGCGACGGGAACCGGTCTCCTCGGCCTCCTCGCCCTCGACGGACTCCTCGGCGGCCTCCTCCTCGGCCTCTTCCTCCTCGGCGGGGGCCTCGACGACCTGCGCCTCGGCCTCCTCGGCCGCGGCACCCCGGCGGCGGCGACGGCGCCGCGAACCGGTCTGCTCGGCGGTGACCTCCTCGGCCTCCACGATCTCGGCGGCCTCGGGCGTCTCGGCCTCCTCCGCCGCCTCGGCGGCGGCCTCGGCGGCGGCCCGCTCCGGGGTCTGGAACCTCGGCTCGGTGAACACCGGCGGCTGGAACACGGCCACGGCGGGGCGCGCCGGACGCTGCGGCGCCTCGCCGGCGGCGGGCTGCGCGGGCTCGGAGAACCCGGTGGCGGCCTTGCGCACGACACGACGGCGACGGCGCGGAGCGGCGGCCTCCTCGGGCTGCTCGGCGGCGGGGGCCTCGGCCTGCGGGGCCGGAGCGGCCTGCGCGACCTGCGGCTCGGCGGCGGGCGCGGCCTCGGCGGCCGGTGCCTCGGTGGCGGCCGCCTCGGTGGGCGCGGCCACCTGACGCGTGGCGCGACGACGCACACGACGCGGGGCGGCCTCCTCGGCGGCGGCGGGCGCCTCGACCGCCTCGGCGGCGGGCGCGGCCTCGGCCTCGGGAGCCTTCTCCTCGACGGCGGGCTCCTCGGTCACCGCGGCCTCGGCAGGGGCGGACACCCGGCGCGTGGCGCGACGACGCACGCGACGCGGCGCGGCCTCCTCGGCGGCGGCGGTCGCCTCGACCGCCTCGGCGGCGGGGGCCTCGACGGCGGGCTCGGGCTCGGCGCTCGCCTGCGCGGCGGCGGCCGGGGTGGCCTCCGGCGAACCGGCGGGCGCGGACGCGCGACGGGTGGCACGCCGACGCGTACGGGCGGCGGGGGCGGCCGGAGCGGCCTCCTCGGCGACCGCAGCGGACGCGGCGGGCTCAGCGACCTCAGCGGTCTCGGAAGTCTCAGCGGTCTCCGCCGTGCCGGCAGCAGCGGGCACCACGGCCTCGGCGGCCTCGGCCGACGCGGGAGCACCGGCCGGAGCCGACACGCGGCGCGTGGCGCGACGGCGGGTGCGCGGCGGCGCGGGCTCCTCCGCGACGGCGGCGGGCTCCTCGGCGACCGGCGCCTCGGCCGGAGCGGCGGGGGCGGTCACCGGCACCACGGTCTCCACGGCCTCGGCCGACGCCGGGGAACCGGCAGGCGCGGAAACCCGGCGCGTCGCACGCCGACGCGTACGACCGGCAGGAGCGGGGGCCTCCTCGGCCACGGCGGGAACCTCGGCGGTCTCCTCGACCGCTTCCTCGACGTCCGCCACGCTCTCGGCCTCGGTGGACGCGAGGTCGGCGGACCCGGCGGCCGGTATGGCCGGCGCGACGGTCTCAGCCGGGGTCTCGGAGGCGGCGGCGGGCGGACCCGCCGGGCGGGACGCGGCACGGCGCCGACGACGCGGCGGCAGGGTGTCGCTGGGGCTGTTGTTCGGTTCGGAACCCTCGATGGGTTCGATCGGCTCGAGCATGCGGGCGGTTCTCCCGTCAGGCTCCCGGGCGCCGCGCCTGGTCCGGCGGTGTGCCGGTGACGTCCGCGGCTCGCGCGGTGCGCGACTGCCGCCGTCCGGGGCGCGGGCGCCGCACGGGAGCTCTCTGTGTCCTGTCTCGCCGGTTCCGTACGCCGAATGCGTACGGCCTGGCGAAAGTCTTCTGGTCGGTGCGCTGCCCGACCCAGGTGGCTCCCGAGTACGAGGGCGGCGCTACGACGTCCGTCCCTACGCGGGACCTTCCGGCGTCGGCGCCGTCGCGGCGGCAGCCGGAGCGGCCGTCGAGAGGGCCGCCGCTGCCTCGCGGTCGGGCGCGAGCGGGTCGGTCACCGTGCCGGTCTCTTCATCGAACAGCCCCTGCGCCAGCCTGGTCACCGCTGCGGGGACCGGCGGCGCCAGGTCGGCCACGGCGCGGAGACCGGACAGGACGTCGTCGGGTCGTACGGCAGGCGTCACGTGCCGAACAACCAGCCGCAGTATCGCACAGGGCTGGTCGGTCGGCCTATCAGCCTGCGAACTGTGCGTTTCCTTGCTGTCGAGGCACTCCAGGGTCGCGACGGCCGGTCGGGCGTCGAAGGTGCGCATCCCGTTCTTGGTGAGACGCTGCACCTCGACCGCCTCGGCCGCGTTGAACACCGCCACCGCGCGGGTCGCGTCGGCCGGCTCCACTCCGTCCAGCCGCAGCTCCCAGACGGAAGCCGTCAGCCGGTCGGCGAGGCCGGACGTGCGGGCCTCGACCGCGTCGACGATGTCGAGCCCGGGAGGCAGCGACTCGTCGAGCAGTTCCCGCAGCCGCTGGGGGTCCCGCGGCTCGGTGAGCGCGATCTCCAGGTACTCCGCCTCACTGCCCGTGCCGGTGGGTGCGGCATTGGCGTACGACACCTTCGGGTGCGGAGTGAACCCCGCCGAGTACGCCATGGGTACCTCGGCGCGGCGCAGCGCACGCTCGAAGGCGCGCTGGAAGTCGCGGTGGCTGGTGAACCTCAGGCGGCCGCGCTTGGTGTAGCGCAGTCGGATGCGCTGCACCGCGGGTGCGGGCGGCGGGCCTTCGGGCTGTCGCTTGCCCAGTGTCGTTCATTCCTTCGTGAGAGCGGTCGTACTCCTACCAAGAGTACGTGCCTCGCCGCCCCGAGGTTCCCGCCGGTCCACCGCCACCCGCTCCCGGGGCTCCCCGAACAGCATCCGCCGGACGTCGTACCGCGCCTGCCGGACGCTTTCCCGGACGGACGTCAGCGCCTGCCGGGTGGCCCGGCCCACCGCGCGTGCGGCGTCGGCGACGGGGCGCAGTACCGCGTCGCGCACCGCGTGCCCGACCGGCGTCAGCACGCTGCGGTACACCCAGCGCACCGGCTCCACGAAGATCCACCGGAAGAGGGTCCCGAGAAACCGCCCCACGGCGAGCGAGATGTGCCCGGCGACCCGCCAGGCGTGGCCGAGGGCGGTCCAGACCTCGCGCCCGATGACCGCGAGCACCCGCCCCACCGGCACCAGCACCCACCGCCACACCGCGAGCACCGGCAGCACGAACAGCACCCGGCAGGTCCAGTACACGGTCCAGGCGACGGCCCGCCCGACCGGCGCGAGCACCCACTGGTACACCCACACCGAGGGCACGACGACCAGATACCGCACCAGCCACAGGAGCCCGTGCCCGACCGGAGTGAGAAGACGTCCGTAGACCCAGGTCAGGCCGGCCCGGATGCCGCGCGCCACCCACGCGATCCCGTGCCCCACCGGCGTCAGCACATGCCGGTACAGCCACACCGCCGGCACCACGACCAGCCACTTCACCAGCCAGGCGAGCGCCCGCCCGACCGGCACCAGCACCCACCGCCACAGCGCCACGAACGGCCAGACGAACAACGCCTTCCCAAGCCACGCCAGCGCCCGCCCCAGCGGCCGCAGCACGGTGTCGTTCAGGAACCGCCCCACCACGACCAGCGCGTCCCACACCATCCGCACCGGCAGGACGACGAGCAGCGCGACGATCCGCACGGGCAGCCGGAGCGCGACGACGAGACACCCCTCGGGGGCCCGGTCCTCATGCCGAGTGGCCTGCGGCTTCTCCAGTTCCATACCGGTGAGGACACGAGGAGGGCCCCCGCCGTTCCAGCGGGGGCCCTCGTCGTCACCAAGGTGTTACGCGGCTACTTCACGACCGTCAGCGGCAGCAGCTTCTTGCCCGTCGGGCCGATCTGGATGTGGGTGTCCATCGCGGGGCAGACACCGCAGTCGAAGCACGGCGTCCAGCGGCAGTCCTCGACCTCGGTCTCGTCGAGGGCGTCCTGCCAGTCCTCCCAGAGCCAGTCCTTGTCGAGGCCGGAGTCGAGGTGGTCCCAGGGCAGGACCTCCTCGTAGGTGCGCTCGCGGGTGGTGTACCAGTCGACGTCCACGCCGTAGGGGGCGAGGGCCTTGTCGGCGCAGCTCATCCAGCGGTCGTACGAGAAGTGCTCGCGCCAGCCGTCGAAGCGGCCGCCGTCCTCGTAGACCGCGCGGATGACCGCGCCGATGCGGCGGTCGCCGCGGGAGAGCAGGCCCTCGACGATGCCGGGCTTGCCGTCGTGGTAGCGGAAGCCGATGGAGCGGCCGTACTTCTTGTCGCCGCGGATCTTGTCGCGCAGCTTCTCCAGGCGGGCGTCCGTCTCCTCGGCGGAGAGCTGCGGGGCCCACTGGAAGGGGGTGTGCGGCTTGGGCACGAAGCCGCCGATGGACACCGTGCAGCGGATGTCGTTGGACTTCGACACCTCGCGACCCTTGGCGATGACCTTCGTCGCCATGTCGGCGATCTGGAGCACGTCCTCGTCGGTCTCGGTCGGCAGGCCGCACATGAAGTACAGCTTCACCTGGCGCCATCCGTTGCCGTAGGCCGTCGCGACGGTCCGGATCAGGTCCTCTTCCGAGACCATCTTGTTGATGACCTTGCGGATGCGCTCGGAGCCGCCCTCGGGGGCGAAGGTCAGACCGGAGCGGCGGCCGTTGCGGGTCAGCTCGTTGGCGAGGTCGATGTTGAAGGCGTCCACGCGGGTCGACGGGAGGGACAGACCGATCTTGTCCTCCTCGTACCGGTCCGCGAGGCCCTTGGCGATGTCGCCGATCTCGCTGTGGTCCGCGGAGGACAGCGAGAGCAGGCCGACCTCCTCGAAGCCGGTCGCCTTCAGGCCCTTCTCGACCATGTCGCCGATGCCGGTGATGGACCGCTCGCGCACCGGGCGGGTGATCATGCCGGCCTGGCAGAAGCGGCAGCCGCGGGTGCAGCCGCGGAAGATCTCCACCGACATCCGCTCGTGGACCGTCTCGGCGAGCGGGACCAGCGGCTGCTTCGGGTACGGCCACTCGTCGAGGTCCATGACGGTGTGCTTGGAGACGCGCCACGGCACGCCGGAGCGGTTCGGTACGACGCGGCTGATCCGGCCGTCCGGGAGGTACTCCACGTCGTAGAAGCCGGGGATGTACACCGCGCCGGTCTTCGCCAGGCGGAGCAGCACCTCCTCGCGGCCGCCAGGGCGGCCCTCCGCCTTCCACTCGCGGATGATCTTCGTCATGTCGAGCACGGCCTGCTCGCCGTCGCCGATGACCGCCGCGTCGATGAAGTCGGCGATCGGCTCCGGGTTGAACGCGGCGTGCCCGCCGGCCAGCACGATCGGGTCGTCGAGGCCCCGGTCCTTGGCCTCCAGCGGGATGCCGGCCAGGTCCAGCGCGGTGAGCAGGTTGGTGTAGCCCAGCTCGGTGGAGAAGCTCACGCCGAGCACGTCGAAGGCCTTGACGGGCCGGTGGCTGTCCACGGTGAACTGCGGGACGCCGTGCTCACGCATCAGCGCCTCCAGGTCCGGCCACACGCTGTAGGTGCGCTCGGCGAGGACGCCCTCCTGCTCGTTCAGCACCTCGTAGAGGATCATGACGCCCTGGTTGGGCAGTCCGACCTCGTACGCGTCCGGGTACATGAGCGCCCAGCGGACGTCGCAGGACTCCCACGGCTTGACCGTGGAGTTGAGCTCTCCGCCGACGTACTGAATCGGCTTCTGCACATGCGGGAGCAGAGCTTCGAGCTGTGGGAACACAGACTCGGCGGCCGCAGCGGCTTCGGCAGGCATCTCGACGAACCTTCGTGAGCTGACAGGGGTGACCATCAAGCGTAACCCGCTCGCAGCACTCCCCCGGACGCTCAGACGGCCGTCTCCCGCCGTATGGCGGCCCACGCCTCCGGAAGCGCCGCCTCCGCCAGCTCGGCCCGTCGCTCCTCGCGCCCGTACAGCAGCCCGTAGGTGAAGGCGCTCTCCCCCGCGGCATGCGCCTGGGCGGCTATCTCGCGCAGGGCCTCGCGGGTCATCACGCTGTCCTGGTGGTCGCCGAGCAGGCCCTGGAGGGACTTCATCGAGCGGACCAGGCCGGCGGCGGACTCGCCGAGCGCGGGGCTCGCCGCCTCGGCCGCGTAGCGGGTGCGCTTGGCGGTCTTGCGGGCCTCGTGCAGGGCGAGGTCGCGGTCGTGGCCGGGCGGCAGGTCCAGGGCCTGCTCGACCAGGCCGGTCAGCTTGCCGAAGTCCTTGCGTACGGCCCTGGCCAGCTCCTTCCCCGGCTTCCCGGCGGCGGCCTTGCGCAGCGGCGGGTCGGCGATCAGGGCGTCGAGCGCGTGCAGCAGGTCCAGATACCGCCTGCCGTCCAGTACGGCGATCAGCCGGCGCCGCGATCCGCCGCTCCGGGCGTGCGACCAGGTCCGCAGCCGGGTGCGCACGGGGCCGGTGACGAGGGTGCGCGGCAGGTCGGCGAGGGCGGTGGTGAGACGCTCGGTGAGCACTTCCTGGTCGCGGTCGACGCCCAGCTCACCGGCGAGCCAGCGCAGCTCGGCGCCGATCGGCCCGGTGACCGCCGGGTCGAGGAGCCTGCCGTAGGAGCGGAAGGCGCTGCGCAGCCGCCGGGTGGCGACCCGCAGCGCGTGCACCGAGTCGAACACGTCCCGGCGTACGGCGGGGTCGAGGCCGACGATGGCGTCCCGCTGTTCGCGCAGGTAGACGAGGAGATGATCGCCCGCCGTCACGGGCGCCACGGTCTTCTCCCTGGCACGGCGCGTCTTCTTCGGCTCCTTCGGCGCGGTCTCCGCCAGCGCTCGCGCCAGCTTGGAATCCGAGCCCGACGGTCGCACCCCTGCCTTGCGCAACCGTTTCTCCACCTGGTCGAGGAAGGCCGGGTCCCGTCCGTCGGCCAGTTCCACCTCGATCTCGGTCCACTGGGCGCTGCCGCCGCCCTCGGTGAGCCGGTCGGCGCGTACGGCGTCCACGCTGACCTCGGCGAGCAGCCGTCCGTCGGCGTCGACCAGGTCCCGGATGTCCCGGGCGGAGCGCAGCCGCACCACGGGCAGCAGCTCGTCGTCGCGGACCCGGGAGCGGACGAGCCCGGCGAGGCTGCGCGGCAGGGAGTCGGAGAGCGGGGCCCGGATCTCGTCGCGCACCCCCGGGGCGACGGGGAACTTCAGATGCCAGCCGGCGTCCGAGCCGCCGGTGCGGCGGCGCAGGGTGATCGAGGACGCGGCGAGGCGCTGGTCGGCGGTGTCGTAGTAGACGGCGTCGAGTTCGGCGACGCCCTTGTCGAGGACGGCCGCCACCCCCGCGACGCCGGTCAGGTCGGGCAGGCCACTGTCGTCGGATGCGTACTTGCGCTCGATCTCACGCTTCGTGTCCGCCATGAACCGAATCTAGTGGCAGTCACGCGGTGACGGCAGGGCCATGCGCGGGTGAATGGCGGGAAAACCCACGCCGGGCCGGGGCGCGCGGCTCCCGGCCCGATGGGGGCGGCTCCCGGCCCGGTGTCAGGCCGACATCGGCCGTTGCACCCGGATCGACTGCAACAGCCCGACCGCCACCCACACCGCGAACATCGACGAACCGCCGTACGAAACGAACGGCAGCGGCAGGCCGGTGACCGGCATGATGCCGAGGGTCATGCCGATGTTCTCGAAGGACTGGAAGGCGAACCAGGCCACGATCCCGGCGGCCACGATGGTGCCGTAGAGGTCGCTGGTCTCGCGGGCGATCCGGCAGGCCCGCCACAGGACCACGCCGAGCAGCACGATGATGAGGCCGCCGCCGACGAAGCCCAGTTCCTCGCCCGCGACCGTGAAGACGAAGTCGGTCTGCTGCTCCGGCACGAACTGGCCCGTCGTCTGCGAGCCCTGGAACAGCCCGGAGCCGGTCAGCCCGCCGGAACCAATGGCGATGCGGGCCTGGTTGGTGTTGTAGCCGACGCCGGCCGGGTCGAGCTCGGGGTTGGCGAAGGCGGCGAAGCGGTTGATCTGGTACTCGTCGAGGATGCCCAGCTGCCAGACGGAGATCGCCCCGACCGTCCCCGCGCCGATCAGCCCGAAGATCCAGCGGTTGGAGGCGCCGGAGGCGAGCAGCACGCCCAGCACGATCACCACCATCACCATGACCGAGCCGAGGTCGGGCATGAGCAGCACGATCAGCGCGGGCACGGCGGCCAGGCCCAGCGACTGCAGGACCGTGCGGTGGTCCGGGTACTGCTTGTCGCCCGCGTCCACCCGCGCCGCCAGCAGCATCGCCATGCCCAGGATGATGGTGACCTTGACGAACTCCGAGGGCTGGATCGAGAAGCCGCCGCCGATCACGATCCAGGAGTGGGCGCCGTTGACGGTGGAGCCCAGCGGGGTGAGCACCATCAGGATCAGGAAGACCGAGGCGCCGTAGAGGATCGGCACGGCGGTGCGCAGGGTGCGGTGGCCGAGCCAGACGGTGCCGACCATCAGGGCGAACCCGATGCCGGTGTTCAGCAGGTGCCGGAGCAGGAAGTAGTACGGGTCGCCCTGGTTGATCTCGGTGCGGTTGCGGGTCGCCGAGAACACCAGCACCGCGCCGATCAGCGACAGCGCGAGCGCCGCCAGCAGTATCGGCCAGTCGAGGCGGCGGGCCATCGAGTCGCGGGCGAACAGCCGCGTCCACCCGGCGCGTTCGGGGCCGTACCCGGAGACCTGGAAGCTGTTGACGCCGGTCACCGCTGGCACCTCCGCCTTCCACGGCGACGGCTTCGCCGGCGCGTCTCCCGGTTGCTCGCCTCCGGCGAGGGCACGGTCGCCCCGGCCTGCTGCTGTTCCGCCGCGTCCTCGGGGGCCTTCTGCTTGGCCTGCTGGTCCTTCGCCACGTCCTTGGGCAGCTTGGGCGCGGTGATGGAGCCGTCCGTCTGGATCTTCGGCAGGTCCTTCTGCGGGGTGGGCAGCAGGGCGTTCTTCTTGTCGATGGCGCCGTCGTCGGAGACGCCGTACAGCGCGTCGTAGATGTTGCGGACGGCCGGGCCGGAGGCGCCGGAGCCCGTACCACCCTGGGAGATGGTCATCACGATCGCGTAGTCGTCGGTGTAGGTGGCGAACCAGGAGGTGGTCTGCTTGCCGTAGACCTCGGCCGTACCGGTCTTGGCGTGCATCGGGATCTCGTCCTGCGGCCAGCCGCCGAACCGCCACGCGGCGGTACCGCGGGTGGCGACGCCGGCCAGGGCCTCGTCCATCTGGGCGAGGGTCTGCCCGCTCACCGGCAGCTTGCCGTGCGACTTGGGCTGGATCTCCGTGACCTTCTTGCCGTCGGGGCTGATGACGGCCTTGCCGACGGTGGGGGTGTAGAGGGTGCCGCCGTTGGAGATGGCCGCGTAGATGGTGGCCATCTGGATCGGGGTCACGAGGGTGTCGCCCTGGCCGATGGAGTAGTTGATCTCGTCACCGGCGCGCATCTTGTTGCCCTCGAGGCAGTTCTCGTAGGCGATCCGCTCGACGTAGTCGCCGTCCTTCTTCCCTGTCTTGCACCAGGCGTCCTTGTTGGCCTCCCAGTACCGCTGCTTCCACTCGCGGTCGGGGACGCGGCCGGTGACCTCGTTCGGCAGGTCGATGCCGGTCTCCTTGCCGAGGCCGAACTGGTGGGCCGCCTTGTAGAACCAGTCCTTGGGCTTGCCCTTGGGGTTGATGCCGCCGTCCTTCTTCCACTCGCTGTGCGCGAGCCGGTAGTAGACGGTGTCGCAGGAGACCTCCAGGGCGCGGCCGAGGTTGATCGCGCCGTGGTTCTGCGACTCGAAGTTCTTGAAGACCTGGCCGCCGACCGAGTACGCGCTGGAGCACTCGTAGCGACCGTCGAAGTCGTAGCCCGCCTGCACCGCGGCGGCCGTGGAGACCACCTTGAAGATGGAGCCGGGGGCGGCCTGACCCTGTATGGCGCGGTTCAGCAGGGGGTAGTTGGAGGACTTGCCGGTGAGCTTCGCGTAGTCCTTGGCGGAGATGCCGCCGACCCAGGCGTTGGGGTCGTACGTCGGGTTGGAGGCCATGGCGACGATGCGGCCGGTCTTGGCCTCCATCACCACGACCGCGCCCGCGTCGGCCTTGTACCGCTCCTGGGTGTTGCGGTCCCAGGCCTTGCGGGCCTCCTTCATCGCCTCGTTCAGCTCGTACTCCGCGACGCGCTGGACGCGGGCGTCGATGCTGGTGACGAGGTTGGAGCCGGGCTCGGCCGCGTCGGACTCGGCCTGGCCGATGACCCGGCCGAGGTTGTCCACCTCGTAGCGGGTGACGCCGGCCTTGCCGCGCAGCTCCTTGTCGTACTGCCGCTCCAGGCCGGAGCGGCCGACCTGGTCGGAGCGCAGATAGGGCGAGTCACTGTCCTGCGCCTGCTGGATCTCCTCGTCGGTGACCGGGGAGAGATAGCCGAGCACCTGGGCGGTGTTGGCCTTGCCGGGGCTCGGGTAGCGGCGCACGGCCTGCGGTTCGGCGGTGATGCCGGGGAAGTCCTCGGCGCGCTCACGGATCTGCAGGGCCTGGCGGGGGGTGGCCTCGTCGGTGATGGGGATCGGCTGGTACGGCGAGCCGTTCCAGCAGGGCTGGGGGGTCTCGGCGTCGCAGAGCCGGACCTTCTCCTTGACCTCCTTGGGCGTCATCCCGAGGACGCCGGCGAGCTTGGTGAGGACGGCCTCTCCGTCGTCCTTCATCTTCATCAGCTCGGTGCGGGAGGCGGAGACCACGAGCCGGGTCTCGTTGTCGGCGAGCGGCACCCCGCGCGCGTCCAGGATCGAGCCGCGGACGGCGGGCTGGACGACCTGCTGGACGTGGTTGCCGGAGGCCTCCTTGGCATACTCCGCGCCCTCGCGGATCTGGAGATACCAGAGCCGGCCGCCGAGGGTGCCGAGCAGGGAGAGGACGAGGACCTGGATGACGACGAGCCGGATCTGGACGCGTGGCGTCCGGCCGGTCTCGGGGATGTTGGTCACTGCGGCTGCTCCCCCTCTCAGTGCGCGGACGGGTCGGTGCTGTCGAAAACGGGTGAGGCGAGTACAAGTGAGGAACGAAGGGCCCGTGAGCTGCGGTTCCTCGCAAGTTCACCCGTTCCGGTGAACTCAGCTGGATTCACAGCCGCTTGACCCCCTTGATGCGCCCGGCACGGGCGGTACGGGCGCGGGCGACCTTCACTCTCAGGCCGCCTCGCTGCCCTCCGATCCGCAGTCCGGTGCCGGAGGCGAGCCAGCCGGCGGAGATGTCGGTGCCCTGCGCCGCGGCGTTGGTCTCGGCGAGCGGGTCGTTGTCGGCGCGGCGGGCGAGCGCCATGACGCCGGGCACGACGAACGGTGCGAGCAGCAGGTCGTAGAGGGCGGCCGTGAACAGCAGGCTGCCGAGGCCGACATGGCGGGCGGCGGTGTCGCCGACGAGGGCGCCCACCCCGGCGTACAGCAGCGTCGTACCGATCGCGGCGGCGGCCACCACGGCCATCGGGGCGGTGGCCGACTTCAGCCGGCCGTTCTCCGGCTTGACCAGACCGGCCAGATAGCCGATGACGCACAGCACCAGCGCGTACCGGCCGGCGGCGTGGTCGGCGGGCGGGGCGAGGTCGGCGAGCAGTCCGGCGCCGAAGCCGACGAGGGCGCCGCCGACATGGCCGTAGACCAGGGCGAGTCCGAGGACCGTGAGCAGCACCAGGTCCGGGACGGCGCCCGGGAGGTGCAGCCGGGCCAGGACGCTGACCTGGAGGACCAGGGCGACGACGACCAGGGTGGTGGAGAGCAGGATCCGGTTGAAGCGCATGGCAGGTCAGCTCCCCCTACTGGTCTTGCTCTTGCTGCTGGAACTCGCCGTCGACGGGCGCCCCGGCCGACGGGGTGACCGTCACCGTCACGGTGGGCGTCGGGGTCGGCTTCGGCTTGTCGGGCAGGACCGTGTCGCGCGGGTCCTTCGCGGGCGTCTGCACGACGACGCCGACGACGTCGAGCTTGGTGAAGCTGACGAACGGCGTGACGTAGAGGGTGCGGGTCAGGTCGCCGCCGGAGGGGTCGACGCGGGAGACCACGCCGACGGGAACGCCGGGCACGAACGGCTTGTCGGCCTGCGAACCGAAGGTGACCAGACGGTCGCCCTTCTTGATCTGGGCCTTGCCGTTGAGGAGTTCCACGCGCAGCGGGCGGTCGCCCTGGCCGGCGGCGAAGCCCAGCTCGTCGCTGCCCTCCATCCGGGTGCCGACCGTGAAGTCGGGGTCGTTGGCGAGCAGCACGGTGGCGGTGTTCGGGCCGACGGTGGTGACGCGGCCGACGAGCCCGTCGCCGTTGAGGACGGTCATGTCGCGCTTGATGCCGTCGTTCGCGCCGACGTCGATGGTGATGGTCCAGGAGAAGCCCTGCGCCGCTCCTATGGCGATGACCTGGGCGCCCTTGATGCCGTACTGCCCCCGGCCGGCGATCTTCAGCATCTTGTCGAGCTGCTGGAGTCTGCTGCGGTTGCGGTCGTCGCTGCCGAGCTTCGCCTTCAGCGCCGCGTTCTCCCGCTCCAGCTCGGCCATCCGGTCGTGCCGCTCGCCGGAGTCACGGACGGCGGCGATCGCGTTGCCGACCGGGTCGACCGCGGACGCCACTCCGTTCTCGATCGGGCCGAAGACCGTGGCCGCGGCGCGCCGGGCACCGTCGACCGGTGAGTCCTCCCCGCCGCGGATGTCCACCGTGATCAGTGCGAACGCGATGGCGATCAGCAGCACCAGGAGCAGCCGGCTCTCTCGTGTGTCCCTCACGTGCGGCGGCCGTGCCCTTCCTCATAGGAACTGGTGTGTGAACAGGAACTGATATGTGAGCTTATGCCGCTATATCAACGATCCGCCGCACGAGAGGGGATCGTCTCGTACGGCGGAAATCGTCACGTCGTGTCATCGGCGCGGCTGGGCGTCGAGCACCTGCTGCAACGCCTCGAACTCCTCGACGCACTTGCCGGAGCCGAGCGCGACACTGTCCAGCGGGTCCTCGGCGATGTGGATCGGCATCCCGGTCTCGCGCCGCAGCCGCTCGTCCAGCCCCCGCAGCAGCGCGCCGCCGCCGGTCAGAACGATTCCGCGGTCCATGATGTCGCCGGACAGCTCCGGCGGGCACTTGTCCAGGGTGGTCTTCACGGCGTCGACGATCGCGTTGACGGGCTCCTCGATCGCCTTGCGCACCTCCGCGGCGGAGATGACGACGGTCTTGGGCAGCCCGGAGACGAGATCCCGGCCGCGGATTTCGGTGTGCTCGTCGGTGTCCAGGTCGTACGCCGAACCGATCGTGATCTTGATCTGCTCGGCCGTCCGCTCACCCAGCAGAAGGCTGTACTCCTTCTTGATGTGCTGGATGATCGCGTTGTCCAGCTCGTCGCCCGCGACGCGGATGGACTGGGCGGTGACGATGCCGCCGAGGGAGATGACCGCGACCTCCGTCGTGCCGCCGCCGATGTCCACCACCATGTTGCCGGTGGCCTCGTGGACCGGCAGACCGGAGCCGATGGCGGCGGCCATGGGCTCTTCGATGATGTGCACCTGGCGGGCGCCGGCCTGGGACGACGCCTCGATGACGGCGCGGCGCTCGACGCCGGTGATGCCGGACGGCACACAGACGACGACCCGCGGCCTCGCGAGATAGCGCCGCTTGTGGATCTTCAGGATGAAGTAGCGGAGCATTCGCTCGGTGATCTCGAAGTCGGCGATGACGCCGTCCTTCAGGGGACGCACGGCGACGATGTTGCCCGGCGTCCGTCCGATCATCTTCTTCGCTTCGGCACCGACCGCGAGGATGCCACCGGTGTTGGTGTTGATCGCGACGACGGACGGCTCGTTGAGTACGATCCCGCGACCCCTGACGTACACCAGCGTGTTGGCGGTCCCGAGGTCGACAGCCATGTCACGGCCGATGAACGACATTGAGTTCCCCATCAGGATTCGTCTGGCCTTCCCACGGAGCTTTTGAGGGCTTGTCAGGTCGGCGAGGTGGGTGCTGTGACGTGAAGGCTTCCATGGTAGACGCGCCTTCACGGACACTGCGCGAGGGTCTTCGCCATTGTCAGCAGATGAGACGCAGCCTCGCTTGTGGAGACGGTCCATCGGGGGCACTCGTTCCCCCGATCGCCACGCATATGCCAAGCCACGGCCGAAAACGTACGGCCGTGGCTGGTCGGCGAGCCGGAGGAGCTGACAGTCCCTCAGGAAACTCCCCGGAAAATTCGCAAGCGGGCGGGCAGTCGAGTTACGCGCGGCCCGGGAAGAAGATCTTGACCTCGCGCTCCGCGGACTCCTCGGAGTCGGACGCGTGGATCAGGTTCTCGCGGACGATGACGCCGTAGTCGCCGCGGATGGAGCCCGGCGCGGCGGCGATCGGGTCGGTCGGGCCGGCCAGCTGGCGCAGGCCCTCGATGACCCGCTCACCCTCGACGATCATCGCCACGACCGGACCGGAGGACATGAACTCGACCAGCGGCTCGTAGAACGGCTTGCCCTTGTGCTCGCCGTAGTGCTGCTCCAGGGTCTCCTGGTCCAGGGTGCGCAGCTCCAGCGCGGTGATCTGCCAGCCGGCCTTCCGCTCGATACGGCTGATGATCTCGCCGGTCAGGCCACGACGGACGGCGTCGGGCTTGAGGAGGACGAGGGTGCGCTGGGTCACGACGGACTCCTTATGAATCAAGTTGTGCGGGGTGGGTCGAGGCTACAGGGCGACCCCGAGGCGCTGTTACGCAGCGTCAGCTTGAGAAGAATCCGCCTGCGCCGCAAATCGGGCCTTCGCCTCGTCCACCTTTCTGCCGAAATACACCGACGCCCACCACAGCGCCGCGAACAACACGCCCATGAAGAACATCGCCGGCACCACGAACCCGGACGCGATCAGCGCGATCTGCAGCGCCCACCCGAGGGCCACCCCGCCGGGCCGGGTGACCATCCCGCACAGCACCAGGCACAGGAACATCGCGATCCCGCTGACCGTCCACACCGTCGACATGGACAGGTCGGGATCCTTCATCGCGACCAGCCCCGCGAAGCCGATGAGGAAGAACTCGCCGATCAGCGTCGAAGCACACAGCGTACGCACGGAAAACTCAGCCCTTCCCCAGCAGCAGCCGGGCCTCGCCGACGGTGATCACGGACCCGGTGACCAGCACGCCACCGCCCGCGAACTCGCCCTCCTCCTCGGCCAGCGTGATCGCGGCCTCCAGCGCGTCCGGCAGCCGCGGCTCGACCTGCACCCGCTCCTCGCCGAACACCTCGACGGCGATCGCCGCCAGCTCGTCGGCGTCCATCGCGCGATGGCTGGAGTTCTGCGTGACGACGACCTCGGCGAAGACCGGCTCGAACGCCTCCAGCAGCCCCCGCACGTTCTTGTCCCCGCTCGCGCCGACGACCCCGATCAGCCGGCTGAACTGGAACGCCTCCCCGATCGCCTCCGCCGTCACGCGCGCCCCGGCCGGGTTGTGCGCGGCGTCCAGCACCACGGTCGGCGACCGCCGTACGACCTCCAGGCGCCCCGGCGACGACACGGCCGCGAACGCCTTGCGCACCGTGTCGATGTCCAGCGGCTCCGGGCGCTGCGACCCGACCCCGAAGAACGCCTCCACCGCGGCCAGCGCCACCGCCGCGTTGTGCGCCTGGTGCGCGCCGTGCAGCGGCAGATACACCTCGGTGTACTCACCGCCCAGCCCGCGCAGCGTCATCAGCTGCCCGCCGACGGCCACCTGCCGGGCCACCACGCCGAACTCCAGGCCCTCCCGGGCCACCGTGGCGTTCACCTCGACGGCCTTCTTCAGCAGCACCTGCGCCGCGTCCACCGGCTGCTGCGCCAGGATCACGGTCGCGTCCTGCTTGACGATCCCGGCCTTCTCGCCGGCGATCTCGGCGGGCGTCTCCCCGAGCCGGTCGGTGTGGTCCAGGTCGATGGGGGTGATGACGGCGACATCACCGTCGATCACATTGGTGGCGTCCCACGAGCCGCCCATGCCGACCTCGACGACGGCCACGTCGACGGGCGCGTCCGCGAACGCGGCGTACGCCATGCCGGTCAGCACCTCGAAGAAGGACAGCCGGTACTCCTGCGAGCCGTCGACCATCTCGACGTACGGCTTGATGTCCTGGTACGTCTCGATGAACCGCTCCGCCGAGATCGGCGCGCCGTCCAGGCTGATCCGCTCGGTGATCGACTGCACGTGCGGGCTCGTGTACCGGCCGGTGCGCAGCTCGAAGGCGCCGAGCAGGGCCTCGATCATGCGGGCCGTCGACGTCTTGCCGTTCGTCCCCGTGATGTGGATCGAGGGATACGACCGCTGAGGCTCGCCCAGCACGTCCATCAGCGCGGCGATCCGGGTGACCGACGGCTCCAGCTTGGTCTCGCCCCAGCGGGTCGCCAGCTCGGCCTCGACCTCGCGCAGCGCCTTGTCGACCTCCGGGTCCTCCGGCCGCCCGGGCACGTCCGCCTGCGGCGGGCCGCCCTGGGTGCGCAGGGTGCGGCTGCCGGCCTCGATCACCGCGAGGTCGGGGTCGCGGGTCGTCTCCGCCTCGATGATCTCGTCGAAGGAGTCGAGGGGGTCGGGCTGGTCGCTCTGGTCGCTGGTGCCGGGGATGTCGCTCACGGGGCCAGTCTACGGAGCCGCACTGACAAAGGTCGTGGGTGGCTTGTCCTGTCGTTCGACCGCGAGTCGTCTGTGGCTTGTCGCGCAGTTCCCCGCGCCCCTGGGGAACGTGCAGGCCCCCGGCGCCGACATGGCACCGGGGGCCTTCACTCACCTACGAACCCTTACGCCGGCGGCAGCTTCTCCAGCTGTGCCTCGATCCGGGCGATGTCCTCTTCCGCCTTGGCCAGGCGCGTGCGGATCTTCTCCACGACGTGGTCCGGCGCCTTGGCCAGGAACGCCTCGTTGCCGAGCTTGGCCTCGGCCTGCTGGCGCTCCTTCTGCGCGGCGGCGAGGTCCTTCGCGAGCCGCTTCCGCTCCGCCGCCACGTCGATCACGCCGGACAGGTCCAGCGCGACCTCGACGCCCGCCACCGGCAGGGTCGCCGTCGCGGAGAAGCCCTCGCCCTCCGGCTGGAGGCGCAGCAGCTGACGGATGGCGGGCTCGTGCGGCGCGAGGGCGGTGCCCTCGAGGGTCAGCCGCGCGGGAACCCGCTGACCGGGCTGAAGGCCCTGGTCGGCGCGGAAGCGACGCACCTCCGTGATGACGGACTGGAGCGTCTCGATCTCCCGCTCGGCGTCCGCGTCGCGGAAGCCGCTGTCCTTGGGCCACTCGGCGATGACGAGGGACTCACCGCCGGTCAGCGTGGTCCACAGGGTCTCCGTCACGAACGGCACGACCGGGTGGAGGAGCCGCAGGGTGACGTCGAGGACCTCGCCGAGGACCCGCTTGCTGACCTCGGCCGCCTCGCCGCCCGCCTGGAAGGTGGTCTTGGACAGCTCGACGTACCAGTCGAAGACCTCGTCCCAGGCGAAGTGGAACAGCGCGTCCGAGAGCTTCGCGAACTGGTAGTCCTCGTAGTACGCGTCGACCTCGGCGACCACGGAGTTCAGCCGGGAGAGGATCCAGCGGTCGGTGGACGACATCCTGGACGCGTCCGGCAGCGGACCCTCCACCGTCGCGCCGTTCATCAGCGCGAAGCGGGTGGCGTTCCAGATCTTGTTGGCGAAGTTGCGGGAGCCCTGGACCCAGTCCTCGCCGATCGGGACGTCGACGCCCGGATTGGCGCCGCGCGCGAGGGTGAACCGGAGGGCGTCGCTGCCGTACTTGTCCATCCAGTCCAGCGGGTTGACGACGTTCCCGAAGGACTTCGACATCTTCTTGCCGTTCTGGTCACGGACCATGCCGTGCAGCGCGATGGTGTGGAACGGCGGGGTGCCGTCCATCGCGTAGAGGCCGAACATCATCATCCGGGCGACCCAGAAGAAGAGGATGTCGTAGCCGGTGACGAGGACGGAGTTCGGGTAGAACTTCGCGAGCGACTCGGTCTGCTCCGGCCAGCCGAGCGTGGAGAACGGCCACAGGCCGGAGGAGAACCAGGTGTCGAGGACGTCGGAGTCCTGGTGCCAGCCCTCGCCGGACGGCGGCTCCTCGTCGGGCCCGACGCAGACGACCTCGCCCTCCGGGCCGTACCAGACGGGGATCCGGTGGCCCCACCACAACTGCCGCGAGATGCACCAGTCGTGGAGGTTGTCGACCCAGTCGAAGTACCGCTTCTCCATCTCCTGCGGGTGGATCTTGACGCGCCCGTCGCGGACGGCGTCACCGGCGGCCTTGGCGAGCGGGCCGACCTTGACCCACCACTGCATGGACAGGCGCGGCTCGATGGTGGTCTTGCAGCGCGAGCAGTGGCCCACGGAGTGGACGTACGGCCGCTTCTCGGCGACGATCCGGCCCTCGGCGCGCAGGGCGGCGACGATGGCGGAGCGGGCCTCCAGGCGGTCCAGGCCCTGGAAGGGGCCGTGGGCGGTGATGACGGCGTGCTCGTCCATGACGGTGATGGACGGCAGGTCGTGCCGCTGGCCGATCTCGAAGTCGTTCGGGTCGTGGGCCGGGGTCACCTTGACCGCGCCGGTGCCGAACTCGGGGTCGACGTGGGTGTCGGCGACGACCGGGATGGAGCGGTCGGTGAGCGGCAGCTTGATGAGCTTGCCGATGAGGTGCCGGTACCGCTCGTCGTCCGGGTGCACGGCGACCGCGGTGTCACCGAGCATGGTCTCGGCACGGGTCGTGGCGACGACGATGGTGTCGTCCCCGTCGCCGTACTTCATGGAGACCAGCTCGCCGTCGTCGTCCTGGTACTCGACCTCGATGTCGGAGATCGCGGTCAGGCAGCGCGGACACCAGTTGATGATGCGCTCGGCGCGGTAGATCAGCTCGTCGTCGTAGAGCCGCTTGAAGATGGTCTGGACGGCCTTGGACAGCCCCTCGTCCATCGTGAAGCGCTCACGCGACCACGCGACACCGTCACCAAGGCGCCGCATCTGGCCGGAGATCTGCCCACCGGACTCGGCCTTCCACTGCCAGACACGCTCGACGAAGGTGTCACGCCCGAGGTCGTGCCGCGACTTCCCTTCCTTCGCCAGCTCCCGCTCGACGACGTTCTGGGTGGCGATACCGGCGTGGTCCATGCCGGGCTGCCACAGCGTCTCGTAGCCCTGCATGCGCTTGCGGCGGGTCAGCGCGTCGATGAGCGTGTGCTCGAACGCGTGCCCGAGGTGCAGGGAGCCGGTGACGTTCGGCGGCGGGATGACGACGGTGTACGGCGGCTTGTCGCTCTTCGCGTCGGCCTCGAAGTACCCCCGCTCTACCCAGCGCTCGTACAGCTTCCCCTCTACCTCGGCCGGCGCGTACTGGGTCGGCAGTTCGGTGGTGGTCGCTGGCGGCTGCTGCTGAGTGTTCTCGGTCACGGGCTCAGTTTAGGGGTGTCACGGGCAGGTCCCGAAACTCGATTGCTTCGTAACAGTGCCCACCCCGGTGCGGTGGGTTCCCGCCACCTGCGCCAGGATGTCAGGTACGCATAAGCATCTGGAGGGGAACCCAGTAATGAGCTACAACCAGCCGGGCCCGTACGGCGGGCAGCCCCAGCAGCCCGGACCGTACGGTCAGCCGGGCCCCTACGGCCAGCAGCCGCAGGCACCCCAGCCCGGCTACGGCTACCCCCAGCAGCCGCAGGCTCCGCAGCAGCCGGCCTACGGCTACCCGCAGCAGGCCCCGCAGGGCGTCCCGCCCCAGCAGCCCCCGTACGGCCAGCAGCCGCCCTACGGCCAGGCTCCCTACGGCGCCCCGCAGCCGCCGGCTCCGGCAGGCGGCAAGAAGAAGACCGGCCTCGTCATCGGCGCGGTCGCGGTCGTCGCCGCGATCGCGGTCGGCGCGTACTTCCTTCTCTCCGGCGGAAGCGGCGGCAACTCGGACGTCGCGGACGACGGCCCGCACAAGCTGACGACGCCTGCGACGGTGCTCGGTGAGTACAAGAAGAGCGAGGGCAGCAGCGGCGACTCCATGACGAGCGAGGACATCAAGGACGCCGAGAAGTGGGGCGTGAACAACCCCACGGAGGTCGAGGCCGGCTACACCTCGGGCAACGAGGACAACCCGCTGGCGCAGAAGATGCTCCAGTTCGGCGGCGTATACGGCGAGATCGAGGACCCGGAGAAGGTCGTCGACGCCTTCCTGGCTCACATGAAGAGCGAGGCCGGCAAGGACGACGAGGACATGAAGGTCACCATGGTCGGTGAGCCGAAGTCCTACGACAACGCCGAGGGCGCGATCCTGAAGTGCCAGGACGCCAAGATGGAGCCGACGGACACCTCGTCGAGCTCCGCCGGCGGCCCGAGCGAGATGCACGTGACCTACTGCGTCTGGGGCGACTACAGCACCCTCGGCCTCGTGATGCCGATGGACTTCGCGAACATCGCCGCGGAGAAGCCGACCGACCAGGCGGCCGCCGCCGACATCACGGCGAAGTTCCGCAAGGAAGTCCGCGTCAAGGCCTGACGCCCGCCCAACGGCGAAGGGGCCCCGGTCGGTTGACCGGGGCCCCTTTCCGTGTGCTCGGAGGCGCTACGCCGTCTTCTGCTCACCCGTGCCGCGGCCGCGAGCGTCGCGCGGGATCAGCGTCGGGTTCACGTTGGAGTGGACGACGTCGGCCGTGATGACGACCCTTGCCACGTCCTTGCGCGAAGGCACCTCGTACATCACCGACATCAGGACCTCCTCCATGATGGCGCGCAGACCCCGCGCGCCCGTCTGGCGGAGGATGGCCTGGTCGGCGATGGCTTCCAGGGCCTCGCGTTCGAAGTCGAGTTCCACGCCGTCGAGTTCGAAGAGGCGCTGGTACTGCTTCACCAGGGCGTTGCGGGGCTCGACCAGGATCTTGAGCAGCGCCTCGCGGTCCAGGTTGTGGACGCTCGTGATGACCGGGAGGCGGCCGATGAACTCCGGGATCATGCCGAACTTGACCAGGTCCTCCGGCATGACGTCCTCGAACTGGTCCTTGGCCTCCAGCTCCCGCTTGGAGCGGATCGTCGCGCCGAAGCCGATGCCCTTCGCGCCCGCCCGGGACTCGATGATCTTCTCCAGGCCGGCGAAGGCACCGCCCACGATGAACAGGACGTTCGTCGTGTCGATCTGGATGAACTCCTGGTGCGGGTGCTTGCGGCCGCCCTGCGGCGGGACCGACGCGGTCGTGCCTTCCAGGATCTTCAGCAGGGCCTGCTGGACGCCCTCGCCGCTCACATCCCGCGTGATCGACGGGTTTTCGCTCTTACGGGCTACCTTGTCGATCTCGTCGATGTAGATGATCCCGGTTTCGGCCTTCTTGACGTCGTAGTCCGCCGCCTGGATCAGCTTCAGGAGGATGTTCTCCACGTCCTCGCCGACATAGCCCGCCTCCGTCAGCGCCGTGGCGTCCGCGATGGCGAACGGGACGTTCAGCATGCGGGCCAGGGTCTGCGCGAGGAGCGTCTTGCCGGAGCCCGTGGGGCCCAGCAGGAGGATGTTGGACTTCGCCAGCTCGATGGCGTCGTCACGGCCGCTCCCGCCGCCGTTCTCGCCGGCCTGGACGCGCTTGTAGTGGTTGTAGACCGCCACGGAGAGGGCCTTCTTCGCGGCCTCCTGGCCGACGACGTAGCCCTCGAGGAACTCGTAGATCTCGCGCGGCTTGGGGAGTTCCTCCCAGCGGACCTCGCTGGTCTCCGCGAGTTCTTCCTCGATGATCTCGTTGCAGAGGTCGATGCACTCGTCGCAGATGTACACACCGGGGCCTGCGATGAGCTTCTTGACCTGCTTCTGGCTCTTGCCGCAGAACGAGCACTTGAGCAGATCGCCGCCGTCACCGATGCGTGCCACGGTGTGCTTCCCCTTCGCCTGGGAGACGCCTGGACGCAATGAGTCCAGCGGCTCCTGGTGCTGCCTTATGTCCGACGGTACCTTGCCGAGCCCCCCGTTCGGGCCCCCCTTGGCGCGGTTCACTTTGACGTGCACTGTGCCAAGGGGCGGCACATCCTACGGTGTCCGCGTCAGCGGACCGCGGCGTTGTTCATCTTGCGGGTGGAGATGATCTGGTCGATCAGCCCGTACTGCAGCGCGTCCTCGGCCGTGAGGATCTTGTCGCGCTCGATGTCCTCGCGGATCTTCTCGATCGACTGGGTGGAGTGCTTGGCCAGCATCTCCTCCAGCTGCGAGCGCATCCGCAGGATCTCGTTCGCGGCGATCTCCAGGTCGGAGACCTGGCCGCGGCCCGTCTCGCTGTACGGCTGGTGGATCAGCACGCGCGCGTTCGGCAGCGCCATGCGCTTGCCGGGCGTGCCGGCGGCCAGCAGCACGGCGGCGGCGGAGGCCGCCTGGCCCATGCAGACCGTCTGGATGTCCGGCTTCACGAACTGCATCGTGTCGTAGATCGCCGTCAGCGCGGTGAAGGAGCCGCCGGGGCTGTTGATGTAGACCGAGATGTCCCGGTCGGGGTCCATCGACTCCAGGCACAGCAGCTGCGCCATGACGTCGTTGGCGGAGGCGTCGTCGATCTGGACGCCTAGGAAGATCACACGCTCCTCGAAGAGCTTCGCGTACGGGTCGTACTCGCGGATTCCCTGGGAGGTGCGCTCGACGAAGCGCGGGATGACATAGCGGGACTCGGCCGTGGGGCCGGTGTACTCGGCGCGCGTACGGTCGTAGATGCCGCTGCCGGGGAAGTCGTTCACGGTGTCTCCTGAGAGGGGCTGGGGCGGTGGCTGGGGGCGTTCACGGGTCGCACAGGGTGTACGGGGGCCGGTGAGGGCCGTACGGCCCTCAGGAGCCCGCCCCGGTGCCGCCGCCGCCCGGCATGCCGGCGGCCGTGGCGATCACGTCGTCGATGAGGCCGTACTCCTTGGCCTCCGTGGCGTCGAACCAGCGGTCGCGGTCCGAGTCGCGGGTGATCTGCTCGACCGACTGGCCGGTGTGCAGGGCCGTGAGCTCGGCCATGCGCTTCTTGGTGTGCAGCAGCCGCTCGGCGTGGATCTTGATGTCCGAGGCCGAACCGGCCAGACCGGCGGAGGGCTGGTGGATCAGGATCTCGGCGTTCGGCAGGGCGAACCGCTTGCCGGGGGTGCCCGCGCTGAGCAGGAACTGCCCCATGGAGGCCGCGAGGCCCATCGCGATCGTCACCACGTCGTTCTTGATGTACTGCATGGTGTCGTAGATCGCCATGCCGGCCGTGATCGAACCGCCGGGGCTGTTGATGTAGAGGTAGATGTCCTTGTCCGGGTCGGAGGCAAGGAGCAGCAGCTGCGCGGTGATCTTGTTGGCGATGTCGTCGTCCACCGGCTGGCCGAGGAAGATGATCCGCTCGTTGAGCAGCCGGTTGTAGACCTGGTCGCCGAGGCCACCACCGATGGAAGGCTCGCCGGCGGCGGAGGGCATCAGATTCGTCACGTATCCACCTGCTCGTCTTACGACGGCGCCGGGCCGTCTCACGTGTACTACGTATTCATGGACCCTAACGCCGCAGCCCTCCGGGGGAATCCCGGTAAGGGGGGTGTTCGCCGGGGGCGTAGCGGGGCTTGAGTTGCGCAACGAAACGGGCCCTGGGTCACCACGTACCCAGGGCCCGTTCTACGTCACGGGAGGTGCCGAACGGCTCAGCCCTCGGACTTCTCCTCGGCCGGAGCCTCGGTGTCCTCGGCGGCCTCGACCGTCTCGGTGGCGGCCTCGGCCTCGTCCTCGTCGTCCAGGTCGATGATCTCGCCGTTGGTGTCCTTCACCGTGGCGGCCTCGACCACGAGGGCCAGGGCCTTGCCGCGGGCGACCTCGCCGACGAGCAGCGGGACCTGGCCCTGCTCGACGACGGCCTGGGCGAACTGGTCGGGGGACATGCCGGAGGAGGCGGCACGCCGCATGAGGTGCTCGGTGAGCTCCTCCTGGTTGACGTTGAGCTTCTCCTGCTTGACGAGCTCGTCGAGCACGAACTGGGTCTTGATGCCCTTGATCGCGGCCTCGCGGGTCTCGGTCTCGAACTCCTCGGCGGTCTTGCCCTGGAGCTCCAGGTACTTGTCGAGGGTGAGACCCATCTGGCCGAGCTGGTGGTGCTCGAGGTTGTGCTTGCGGGTGTTGATCTCGTCCTCGAGCAGCTTCTCGGGGACCGGGACCTCGACCAGCTCGAGCAGCTTCTCCAGGACGCGCTCCTGCGCCTGGGTGGCCTGGTCGAACTGCTTCATGTTCTCCAGGCGCTTGCGGCTGTCGGCCTTCAGCTCCTCGAGGGTGTCGAACTCGGAGGCGAGCTGTGCGAACTCGTCGTCCAGCTCGGGCAGCTCACGCTTGGCGACCTGGGTGACCTTGACGGTGACCTCGGCCTCCTTGCCGGCCGCGGAGCCGCCCTTGAGCTCGGAGGTGAAGGTGGCCTCGCCACCAGCCTCCAGGCCCTTCACGGCGTCGTCGATGCCGTCCAGCAGCTCGCCGGAGCCGATGGTGTAGGAGACGCCGTTGGCGACGCCGTCCTCGAGGACCTTGCCCTCGACCTTGGCCTCCAGGTCGACGGTGACCACGTCGCCGTCCTCGGCGGCGCGCTCGACCGGGGTGGTGGAGGCGAAGCGCTCGCGGAGCTGCTCGACCGACTTCTCGACGTCCTCGTCGGTGACCTCGACGGCGTCGACCTCGACCTCGATGCCGGAGTAGTCCGGGATCTCGATCGCGGGGCGGATGTCGACCTCGGCGGTGAAGTTCAGCGTCTCGCCGTCCTTCAGCTCCGTGATGTCGACCTCGGGCTGGCCGAGGACGTTGAGCTCGGCCTCGTTGACCGCCTCCGTGTAGAACTTCGGAAGCGCGTCGTTGACGGCCTCCTCCAGCACGGCGCCACGGCCGAACCGCTGGTCGATGACCCGGGCGGGAATCTTGCCCTTGCGGAAGCCCTTCACCGTGACCTGCTGGTTGATCTTCTTGTACGCCGCGTCGAGGCTGTCCTTGAGCTCCTCGAAGGGCACCTCGACAGTGAGCCGAACCCGGGTCGGGTTCAGGTTCTCCACGGCGCTCTTCACGGTTCGGTCTCCTTGTGGCTGACTTCTCGGGTTCTGCCGGAGCCAGACTGGTCCGGCGGATTTCGCCGCCCGGAGGAGTTCGTAGGCCGCGTAGGCCGGACACACGGGCGTGCAGCTTGCATAGTAACGGCAGCGGGTACACGGCCCAAAAGGCGATCATCCGCGAAGGCGGGAACGATCACTCAAGGTGATCAGTGACTGGTCGGGGTGGCGGGATTTGAACCCACGGCCTTCCGCTCCCAAAGCGGACGCGCTACCAAGCTGCGCCACACCCCGTCTGGTGTGCGACACGTAGGGTACATGCCCAGGGACAGCCCGGCCGCCGGATTACGTGCGCCCGCGGAGGGGCGCCCGCGCGACACCGGAAGGGGTGTGCGGCGAGGGGGACCGACCCGCTACGATGCCTCCAGTGCCGCGGTCGCTCGACCAGCGGCGCGTTGTGTGCGGGCGTAGCTCAATGGTAGAGCCCCAGTCTTCCAAACTGGCTACGCGGGTTCGATTCCCGTCGCCCGCTCGGTGCGGTTCAGGGCCGGCCGGAGATCATTTCTCCGGCCGGCCCTGACGCGTTCGGGAGCGGCCCGGAAGAGCGGGGCTCAGAAGCTGATCGAGTTGATCGTTTCCGCTATCGAGTCGAGGAAACGATTGATCGACGGGGCCATGCCGGTCGAGGCGAGGAAGAAGCCGAAGAGGATCGCCACGATGGCGGGTCCGGCCTTGATCGAACCCCCGCGGATCATCACGACCAGGATGATCGCCAACAGCAGCACCACTGACAGTGAAATGGCCACAACAGATCACACCCTCGGTCGGTCCGCTCTCCCGGCCGGGGGATGCCGGCACCGCACACACCCCCGCCAGAACCATCGTGCCACCAACCAGCCCGCCCTATGCGGCCCATGACGCAACGTCGGTCACGGCAGTGCCGCGCGAGCACCCGGCTCCGTCGCCAACGGCCGCGCCGGAGCGGGCCGCACGATAATTCGACGACATGTTCGCGACAGGAATTCGACAGGTTGGTTTCCATGTCCACACAACATGCGCACAGACAAATCGAATTACCCCCCAACTGGACATTTCACCTGCATAAAGCGGGGGTAGCCGAGCACTGAACCAGGAATGACGTCGAGGGTTTTACGGGACCCCTCATACGCCGCTAGGGTGCCTCAGATGTTTCACGCCGCCTCCTCCCGCCGCAGGGCGCCGCTTCCCCCGGCACAGTCGCCGGCCTCGGGAGTGCCGAGCCCGCGGTCACCTCAGAGCCCGCAGTCCGGCAAGCAGCGCGACGCGTTCTTCGACAACGCCAAATACCTGGCGATCGTGCTGGTGGCCATCGGTCACGCCTGGGAGCCGCTGAAGGGTGACAGCCGCGTCCTGGAGGGCGCGTACACGGTCGTGTACACCTTCCACATGCCGGCTTTCATCATCATCTCCGGCTTCTTCTCGCGCAGTTTCGACATGCGCCCCAGCCGGCTCAAGCGGCTGATCACCGGTGTCGCCGTGCCGTACATCGTCTTCGAGACCGCCTATCCGCTCTTCAAGCGCGTCATCGACGACGACCCGGGCCAGGAGATCAGCCTCCTCGACCCCTGGTATCTCACCTGGTTCCTGTGCGCGCTGTTCCTGTGGCGGCTCACCACGCCGATCTGGAAGATGGTCCGCTGGCCGCTGCCGGTCGCGCTCGGTGTCGCCATGGCCGCGTCGGCCAGCCCGGAGATCGGTGACGACCTGGACCTGCAGCGCGTGTTGCAGTTCCTGCCGTACTTCGTGCTCGGCCTGTGCATGAAGCCCGAGCACTTCCACATGGTGCGCCGCCGCTCGGTGCGGATCCTGTCGGTGCCGGTCTTCGCCGCCGCGCTGGCCGTGGGCTGGTGGGCCGTGCCGCGGATGAACACCGCCTGGTTCTACCACCGGGACGCCGCCCAGCAGCTGGGTGTGCCGTGGTGGGTCGGACCGGTGATGGTGCTGGCGATGTTCGGCTGCTCGCTGCTGCTGACCGCCTGCTTCTTCGCCTGGGTGCCGCGCCGGAACATGTGGTTCACCGCGCTGGGCGCGGGCACGCTGTACGGCTATCTGCTGCACGGATTCGTGGTCAAGGCCGGTATGTACCAGGGCTGGTTCGACCACGCCTGGCTGCACCGGCCGCTCGGTGAGATCTTCGTGACGGTGCTCGCCGCGATCGGTGTGACGCTGCTGTGCACCAAGCCGGTGCAGCGCGTGTTCCGGTTCGCGATGGAGCCGAAGATGGACTGGGCGTTCAAGCAGGACGCCGCCCAAGTCGCCCGGGACCGCCAGAAGAACGACTCGGGCGAGAAGACCGCAAACGCCGACAACAGCGACAGCAAGCGGGAAACCGCCCGCGTCTGAGGCCGGTTCGCCGTCTCACCCCTCCAGACCGAGAAGTGCGCGCATCCGCGCGTACTTCTCGGTCAGTCGTGTGCGGGTCGGCTCGTCGAGGGCGGCGAGGCGGGCCGGGTCCGCGTTGTGGGCCAGATCGGCCTCCTTCACCAGCAGCGCGCCGGGGGTGGCGAGGATGCGGGCGGCGTACGCCTCCGGGGGCTCCCCCGCCCGCTTGGTGACAGCCAGCACGATGTCCTTCGTACGGCGGCTCAGCGGGGCCTGGTGCAGCCACCGCTCCGGCAGCACGTCGTCCTCCACGGCGTCGTGCAGCCAGGCGGCGGCGATCTGCTCGGTGTCGCCGCCGCGGGCGCGGACGCCCTCCGCGACGGCCTGGAGGTGTTCGGCGTAGGGCCGGCCGGCCTTGTCTGTCTGGCCCTGGTGGGCGGCCCGGGCCAGGGCCTCCACCTCGGCGAGGGGCAGGGTGCGCGGGGTCTCGGTCACCCCGCCAGTGTCTCAGCGGGCGACCGGCCGCGCCTGCGACGCCTGCGCCTGGGCCTGGGCCTGGGCCTGTGCCGCGGCCGTGGGGCCCTCGCGGCAGATCAGCAGCAGGGCCCGGTCGTCGTTGACGTCCTTGGCGACGGCCTCGATGAGGTGCCAGGCGGCGCCATGGAAGCCGCCGGCGACATAGCGGTCGGCCTCGCCGGTGAGGCGGTCGATGCCCTCGACGATGTCGCGGTCGGAGGTCTCCACCAGACCGTCGGTGAACAGCATCAGCACGTCCCCGGGCCGCAGCGAGCCCTTCACCGGGTCGAACTGGGCGCCCTCGTACACCCCGAGCAGCGGGCCCTCGGCCGCCTTCTCCTCCCAGCGGCCGCTGCCCGCGCTGAGCTGGAGCCCCGGCGGATGGCCCGCCGAGTACAGCTCGTAGTCCCCCGAGTCGAGGTCCAGGACCAGGTGGATGGAGGTCGCGAAGCCCTCGTCCCAGTCCTGGCGGAGCAGATAGCCGTTCGCGGCCGGGAGGAAGGCGTGCGGCGGCAGGGAGCCGAGCAGGCCGCTGAAGGCACCGGCGAGGAGCAGCGCCCGGGAGGCGGCGTCCATGCCCTTGCCGGAGACGTCGGTGAGGACGACCTCCAGGGTGCGGCCGCCGTTCGTACGGGCCGCCACCACGAAGTCGCCGGAGAAGGACTGGCCGCCGGCCGGGCGCAGCGCCATCTCGCGGTGCCAGCCCGCCGGCAGTTTGGGCAGCCGGCTCTGGGTGCGGATGCGTTCGCGCAGGTCGAACAGCATGGTGCCGCCGCGCCGCCAGGGCACGCCGACCCGGCTGCGGAACTGGGCGATGAGCAGCCCGAAGAACCCGCAGGCGGCGACGACGAGGACCACGCCCGGGGTGACCCGGGAGGGGCCCTCGGTGTACGGGCCGAGCTGGATCGACTCCACGATCAGCGCGGTCGCCGCGGCGGCGTACAGGCCCAGCAGGCTCGCCGGGCGCAGCAGCAGGCCGCCCGCGACGATCGGCAGGACCAGCGCGGCCGGGGAGCACCACACCGGGTTGGCGAGCGTGGTGACGGCGATCAGCGGGACGGTGAGCAGCAGTCCGGCGAGGGCGACCCAGTCGGAGCCGTCGCCGCGGAAGTAGTCGACGGCGCTTCTGCGCAGGCCGACGCGGACCCGGTGCCACTGCATCTTCCACCGGGCCGGGAACGTCTCGGCCGCCGCGCGCCGCTCTCGTCCTGCTGCCATTAGTTCGGGACCCTATCCATCGGACCTGTCGCTTGGCACGGGAGGTCCCACTTGTCCCCCGTCCGAGGCTCGACTTCACAGTGAACTTCACGGAAAGCCGCCGTGCCGCCGCCTGCCGGTAATTCCCTGGCTCGCCCCTCAATGCCCTGGTAGGCATGGACCATGGCGATGGTGAGTGACTGGTCGGACGGACTGCGCGTCCTGCGGCCGGACGACTGGGACGTGTGGTACGACACCCTGCTGCGTGCCTTCGGCGGCGTGCCGGAGGCGCCCGAGGAGCGGGAACTGTGGCGGGACCTCACCGAGTTCGACCGTTCCCTGGCCGTCTGGGACGGGGACGCGGTCGTGGGGACGGCCGGGGCGTTCACGTTCCGGCTGACCGTGCCCGGCGGGGCGGCGGTGCCCGCGGCGGGCGTCACCATGGTCGGCGTCGCCGGCACCCACCGGCGGCGAGGGGTGCTGACCGCGATGATGCGGCGGCAGCTGGACGACGTCCGCTCCTGGGGCGAGCCGCTGGCGGTGCTGACCGCCTCCGAGCCGGACATCTACGGCCGGTTCGGGTACGGCGCGGCGACGTTCTCGCTGAGCGCCGAGATCGACACCGTCCGGGTGCGGCTGTCGGTGCCGCCCGGGACCGACGACGTACGACTGCAGTACGCGGCGCCCGCGGATGTGCTGGACGCGTGCGAGGCGGTCTACGCCCGGCTGGTGCCCGGGCGCCCCGGCATGCTGGCACGGCAGCCGAAGTGGGAGCGGGTGGGTCTCCTCGACCCCGAGAGCGAGCGTGAGGGAGCCTCACCGCTCCAGTGCGTGGTCGCCGAACGGGACGGCCGGATCGTCGGATACGCCCGGTTCCGGGTGAAGCTCGGCTGGGGCCTGAGCGGGCACGACGGCACGGTGATCCTGGAGGACCTGGCGGCGCCGGACCCCGCGGTGGATGCGGCGCTGTGGCGGTTCCTGTTCGGGATCGATCTGACCTCGACGCTGGCCGTACGGGGGCGGCCGGTCGACGACACCTGGCAGTACCTGGTGTCGGACATCCGGCGGTGCCTGCCTCGGCTGCGGGACTCGCTGTATCTGCGGCCGGTGGAGGTGGGGGCCGCGCTGGAGGCACGCACGTATGCCGCCCCGGTGGATGTCGTGCTGGACGTCGAGGACGCCTTCTGCCCGTGGAACACGGGGCGTTGGCGGCTCAGCGGGGACGCGAAGGGCGCGTCCTGCGAGCGTACGACCGACACGCCGGATCTCGCCCTCTCCGTACGGGAGTTGGGGTCGGCGTACCTCGGCGGCGTGAGCCTCGCGGCCCTGGCGGCGGCCGGTCGGGTGCGGGAACTGCGGGCGGGTGCGCTGACGGAGGCGTCGGTGGCGTTCGGCACGACCGGGCCGGCGCCCTGGCTGCCGCACGGCTTCTAGGCCTGCTGGCAGGTGGGGCACCAGAAGAGGTTGCGGGCGGCGAGATCGGCGGTGCGGATCTCGCCGCCACAGATGTGGCAGGGGAGCGTGGCCCTGCGGTAGACGTACACCTCGCCGCCGTGGTCGTCCACGCGCGGCGGGCGGCCCATGGCCTCCGGGGTGTGTTCGGGGCGGACCGTGTCGATGCGGTTGTTGCGGACGCCCTCGCGCATCAGGTCCACGAGGTCGGCCCAGATGGCCCGCCACTCGGCCGGGGTGATGTCCCTGCCCGCGCGGTACGGGTCGATGCCGTGCCGGAAGAGGACCTCCGCGCGGTAGACGTTGCCGACGCCGGCGATGATCTTCTGGTCCATCAGCAGGGCGGCGATCGTCGTACGGCTGCGGGAGACGCGGCGGTAGGCCGCGTCCGGGTCGGCGTCGTCGCGCAGCGGGTCCGGGCCGAGGCGGTCGTGTATCGCTCGCTTCTCGGCGTCCGTGATCAGGGCGCAGGTCGTCGGGCCGCGCAGGTCGACGTACGAGGTGGCGTTGGCCAGGCGGAGGCGGACCGTCTCCGTGGGCGGGGGTGCCGGGGCGTCGCCGAAGGCCACCTTGCCGAACAGGCCCAGGTGGATGTGGACCCAGTCGGCGTCACGGAAGCGCAGGAACAGGTGCTTGCCGTGGGCCTCGGTGGCGGTGAGGACGGCCCCGTCGAGCAGGTCCGCCGCGTCGGAGAACTTGCCCTGGGGGCTGGTGACCCGGGGTGCCGTGCCGGAGAAGCGGGTGGCGTAGTCGTGCGCCAGCCGGTGAATCGTGTGCCCCTCTGGCACGGTTCCGTGTCCTTCCAGCCCCCCCCGGGGGCGCGCCCTTCCAGCCCCCGCCGGGAGGGCGTGCGTCAGTCCTGCTGCGGGTGGTGCGCCGGGATCGGCGGCAGCTCGCCCGTCGTCTCGTACCCCGACAGCATGTCGATACGGCGGATGTGACGCTCGTCACCGGAGAACGGCGTGCCCAGGAAGACCTCGACGAACTTGGTCGCCTCCTCCTGGGTGTGCATGCGCGCGCCGACCGCGACGACGTTGGCGTTGTTGTGCTGGCGGCCGAGCGCCGCCGTCTCCTCGCTCCAGGCGAGGGCCGCGCGGACGCCCTTGACCTTGTTCGCGGCGATCTGCTCGCCGTTGCCGGAGCCGCCGATCACGATGCCGAGGGCGTCGGGGTCCGCGGCCGTCTTCTCCGCGGCGCGGAGGCAGAACGGCGGGTAGTCGTCCTGGGCGTCGTAGATGTGGGGGCCGCAGTCGACGGGGTCGTGACCCGCCGCCTTGAGCCATTCGACGAGGTGGTTCTTGAGTTCGAAGCCGGCATGGTCCGAGCCGAGATACACGCGCATGGGATGAGTGTGACATGCGGGCCGCCGGGCGGCGGGCCCGGGTGTCGGCGCTGAAAAATGTGAGTAACACCACCGAACCTCAGGAAAACCTCAAGTAACGATCCGGATTCAAAGGTTCAGTAATTCGTTCGCCTCCGTTTCACTGGACCGACTCGTACACCGCTCGTACGGGAAACAGCTCTCCCGGCGCAAAGGAATCCGTCCCATGACTTCGCAGCCGACCCTGACGAAGGCCGGAAGCGGCCACGGAGGCCCTGGAGGAACCGGCGATCCCGGTTCCGGAAGCGGCCTTCAGGCAGGGCTCAAGAACCGCCATCTGTCGATGATCGCCATCGGTGGTGTCATCGGCGCCGGACTCTTCGTGGGGTCCTCTTCCGGTATCGCCACCGCCGGTCCCGGCATCCTTCTCTCGTACGCGCTCGTCGGCACGCTCGTGGTGCTGGTGATGCGCATGCTCGGCGAGATGTCGGCCGCCAACCCGACCTCCGGCTCCTTCTCCGCGCACGCCGACCGCGCGCTCGGCCGCTGGGCCGGCTTCTCCATCGGCTGGCTCTACTGGTTCTTCTGGGTCGTGGTGCTCGCGGTCGAGGCGACCGCCGGTGCCGTGATCCTGGAGGGCTGGGTGCCCTCCGTACCGCAGTGGGCCTGGGCGCTCATCGTGATGGTGGTGCTGACCGGCACCAACCTGGTCTCCGTGGGCTCCTACGGCGAGTTCGAGTTCTGGTTCGCCGGCATCAAGGTCGTCGCCATCGGCGCCTTCATCGTCATCGGCGGCCTCGCGGTCTTCGGGCTGCTGCCCGGCGTCGACAGCGAGCAGGCCGGGCTCTCCAACCTCACCGAGCACGGCGGCTTCCTGCCCAATGGGCCGGGGGCGATCCTGACCGGTGTGCTGCTGGTCGTCTTCTCCTTCATGGGAAGCGAGATCGCGACCCTGGCCGCCGGTGAGTCCGAGGACCCGCAGCGGGCCGTCACCAAGTCGACCAACAGCATCATCTGGCGTATCGCGGTCTTCTACCTGGGCTCGATCCTGGTCGTCGTCTCCCTGCTGCCGTGGGACTCCAAGTCCATCCAGGACAAGGGCTCCTACGTCGCCGCTCTCGACTCGCTCGGCATCGCGCACGCCGGTCAGATCATGAACTTCATCGTGCTGACCTCGGTGCTGTCCTGTCTCAACTCCGGCCTCTACACCGCCTCCCGGATGGCCTTCTCGCTCGGCCAGCGCGGGGACGCGCCGAAGGCGTTCGCGAAGACCACCGAGCGCGGTGTGCCGCGGACCGCCATCCTGGTCTCCGTCGTCTTCGGGTTCGTGGCCGTGTTCTTCAACTACAAGTTCCCGGACTCGGTCTTCCTCTTCCTGGTCAACTCCAGCGGTGCCGTCGCGCTGTTCGTCTGGCTGGTGATCTGCTTCTCGCAGCTGCGCATGCGGAAGATCATCCAGGCCGAGGCGCCGGAGAAGCTGGTCGTGAAGATGTGGCTGTACCCGTATCTGACCTGGGCGACCGCCGCGCTGATCGTCTTCGTCCTCGGCTACATGCTCACCGACACCGAGCACGACGGGCGCAAGACCGTGCTGCTGTCGCTGCTGGTGGCGGCGGTGGTCCTCACCATCGCCGTGGTCCGGCAGAAGCTCGGGGCCGGCAAGGTCCAGGAGCAGCGGGACGAGGTCGCGGCCGGCTGATCCCGGCCGTCCGGCAGACACCTCAAGGGCCCCGCGGCACTTCGCCGCGGGGCCCTTCTCACAGCCCTTTCTCAAGGCACGGTTCTCACGGCACGCTTCTCACAACACCTTTCTCACAACACCGTGAAGCCCTTTTTCACATCGTCGTAGATCCGCAGCGCCTCGCTTTCCGTCCGCGGCTGGTACCACGTGTTGATCTGGTACGACTTCCCCCTCGCGGTGAAGCCGAGCAGCCGCGCGTGCCAGTCCACGCCGTCGAGCGTGAAGGCGTACTCCCAGACCACCGCCGGATGGCCGCGGAACTCCGTCTCCTCCAGGCGGATCTTCCGGTAGTTCCGCCCCTGGTGGGCGTTCTGTTCCGAGGTGCGCCACGTCTCCATCAAGTCGCCCCGGGCGAGGGCGGACTTGGCGACGAGTTCCTGGGTGCCGTCCGGGGCCGTGTAGTGGATCTCGGCCCCCGTCCGCACATCCCGGCGCCAGCCCTCCGGTGGCGCCCAGGCGAACCCGCCCGCTTCTCTGCGGGCGCCCGGCGGAAGGCTCGGAGGACGGGAGGTGCCCTCGACCGTGGGGGAAGCGGTGGTGGGCGGGGAGCCCGCCGCCCGGTCGGTGCCGTCGTCCGGGGCGCCGGAGGTGGCGGTGAGGACGAGCGCGGTCACCGCGGCCGCCGTGAGGACGCCCGCTGCCGCCAGCCCCGCCTGAAGTCGGGGGCGGGGCTTCGGAGGCTCGGGGTCCGGGGGGCGGATGAGGACCGGCGTGGGTTTCAGGGTGGGGGTCGGCGGGGGGAAGGCGACGGGACGCAGGGCTGCCCCCACGGCCTCCAGGTCCGGGCGAGCCGCCGGGTCCTTGGCCAGCAGCGCGGACAGGATCTCGTGCAACGGGCCCGCGCCGGCGGGGAGTCGGGGCTCCTCGTAGAGGACGGCGTGCAGGGTCGCCAGGGTGGTGTCGCGGGCGAACGGGGAGTGGCCGGCGAGGGCCGCGCAGAGGGTGGCGCCGAGGGACCAGAGGTCGGACGGCGGGCCCTGGGGGCGCCCGGAGACCCGCTCGGGTGCCATGTAGTCGGGCGAGCCGACGAGCATGCCGGCCATGGTGAGCGCCTTGGCGTCCTGGATGGCGGCGATACCGAAGTCGGTGAGGACGACACGCCGGCCGTCCGGCCCGGCCAGGACGTTGCCGGGTTTGATGTCGCGGTGCAGGACACCGCGGGCGTGCACCTCGCGCAGGGCGGCGACCAGGCCGAGGCCGATCCGGGCCGTCTCGCGCGGGCCGAGCGGGCCCTGCTCGGTCATGATCCGCTCCAGGGAGCGGCCGGCGATCAGCTCCATGACGATCCACAGGCGGTCGCCCTCGTCCACCACGTCGTAGACGCGGACGACGTTGGGGTGGTCGATCCGCGCAGTGGCCCGGGCCTCGCGCAGCGTGCGTTCGCGGCGGGTGCGGGCGTCCTCCGCGTCGAGACCGTCGATGCGCATTTCCTTGACGGCGACTTCCCGGTCGAGTATTTCGTCGGCGGCTCGCCACACCCGCCCCATTCCTCCCTGGCCTATGCTTTCGGCCAGCCGATAACGCTCCGCCACCAAGAGCCCCGGAAATCCCGGCAATTCGCTGCACCCCCACAATGGCCCCACTTCGCGCCGTACCAGCATAGTGTGGCGAAATCTTGTGGTACCTCTTCAAGTGCTGCGAATTCAGGCGCAGCCAAGGGGGACGAGGGGGGCGAACATGAGTTCTCGCCGCAGGACGGCCATCGCGGGATCGCTGGTCGTGGCATCTTTCTCGGCGGTGGTGATCCTTTCCACCGCCGTCGTCGCGGAAGAGGGGGGACCCGGAAGCAGCAAGGGGGGAAAGGCGATCGACAAGGCACCGGCGGGGGTTGAACTGACCACGCTGCTGCCCGAACAGATCTCCGTCGACAAGAGTTCGAAAAAGACGGAGATCACGGCCACCGTAAAGAACGGGGGAACGAAGGAAAGCGATGACATCCGGCTCTTGGTCGTGGGATTCGACGGCCTTCGGATCGATGAAGTGAAGGGCTGCACGGCGATTCCCGAAAAGGATCTGCCGGAGGGTTCGAACAGCGGCTTCAGCTGCGCGGTCGGGAAACTCGGCGCCGGGGCGTCCCGGTCGTACGACGTCGACGCGACCTACGACCTGAGCAAGGAGGGGAAGATCTGCCTGCCGGTGCAGACCGCCGACGGGAGCAGGACGTTCTGGCAGCAGGGCCCGGTGCCCTTCGGTACGGCGAACCCGTCACCGAACGCCCCGGCCACTCCCCTGCTGCTCGGCACCGACAACGAGCCGGTGGCACCGGGCGGCGACGAGCTGCCGAGGACCGGCGTCGGGCGGGAGGCGCTGCTGCCGCTGGGCGCGGCGGGGACGGTCCTGGTCGCGGCGGGTACGGCAGGGGTGTGGTGGACGCGGCGACGGCCGGAGTCGGCGTCGCGGTGACATGACCGGGCCGTGGACTTCCCCCTGGGGGCGGCACGGCCCGGAAACACGGAAGAGGCTCGCCGGGAGTCGTTGCCGCACGACCCGGCGAGCTCATCCGCACCGCCTGGCGCGTCAGCGCTTGTTCACGAACTTCCAGGCAGCGGGCAGCACGCCCATCGCCAGGGCCGCCTTCAGGGCGTCGCCGATCAGGAACGGGGTGAGGCCGGCCGCGATCGCGGCGGAGGCGGACATGTCCAGGGCCAGGGCGAGGTACGGCACGCCGACCGCGTAGATGATCGCCTCGCCGAGCAGCATCGCGCCCGCCATGCGCCACGGCGAGCGGTCGGCGCCGCGGCGGGCGAGGGCGCCCACGACGGTGGCGGCGAGCAGCATGCCGAGGACGTAGCCGAAGGACGGCATCGCCGCGCCCGAGGCGCCCTCCGCGAACCACGGCACGCCCGCGATGCCGGCCAGGGCGTACAGCGCCAGGGAGAGGAAGCCGCGGCCGGCGCCGAGCGCGGTGCCGACGAGCAGGGCGGCGAAGGTCTGGCCGGTCACCGGGACCGGGGAGCCGGGCACGGGCACCGAGAGCTGGGCCGCGAGTCCGGTGAGCACGGCACCGCCGGCGACGAGGGCGATGTCGCGGACGCGGGAGGCCGGGAGCAGGTCGGCGAGGACCTGGCCCGGGCGGGCGAGGGAGGTGGCGGTGGCGGTGCTCATGGGGACTCCGCGAGTGAGGGCGGTACGGGACACCGTGACGCTAACCCAGGGCACCTGAGCCGATCACCGTTACCGCTCGACAAAGGCTGGAGCGCGGGCGTGGTGGGGTGTGCACAAAGAGTGCCGATGACACCTGCCGGGGCGTGATAACGGTCACTGAGGTGGAGACGTGTGCGTCACGTGGGGCGGGGCAGGGGAGGCTGTAGGTTTCCGCCAACCCGTGCCGACTCGATTCCGACTCGCGTTCGACTTGTTTCCGACTCGTGCCGCGTGAGTGGAGCCGTACACTCCGTACTCTGTGCGTCCGCATAGTGAACGGCGCTCTCCCCTGACCGGGATCGCCGCCCAGACTGTGGGCGTTTTACCTGTCCCCGCCTCACTGGATGGACGAGCCGCGCCCATGCCCAGCACCACCGCTCAGGAGACTCCGCCGCAGGCGGACGCCTCCCTCTCCCATGGCCTGAAACAGCGCCACCTGTCGATGATCGCCCTCGGCGGCGTGATCGGCGCGGGCCTGTTCGTCGGCTCCGGCGCGGGTATCGCCGCCGCCGGTCCCTCGATCGTCGTCGCCTACATCCTCTCCGGCCTCCTGGTGATGCTGGTGATGCGGATGCTGGGCGAGATGTCGGCCGCGTATCCGTCGTCGGGCTCCTTCTCCGCGCACGCCGAGCGGGCCATCGGCCCGTGGGCGGGCTTCACGGCCGGCTGGTCGTTCTGGGTGCTGCTGTGCACGGCGGTCGGCCTGGAGGGCATCGGCGCCGCCAAGATCGTCAGCGGGTGGCTGCCCGGGACGCCCGAGTGGGCGTGGGTGGCGCTGTTCATGGTCGTCTTCTGCGCGGCGAACCTGGCCGCCGTGAAGAACTTCGGCGAGTTCGAGTTCTGGTTCGCCGCGCTGAAGGTCATCGCCATCTCGCTGTTCCTGGTGCTCGGCGTGCTCGCCATCCTGGGCGTGTTGCCGGGCACGGACGCGCCGGGCAGCAGCAACCTCACCGGAGAGGGAGGCTTCTTGCCGGGCGGCGGCGAGGGCCTGGTCATCGGCCTGCTCGCCTCCGTCTTCGCGTACGGCGGCCTGGAGACGGTCACCATCGCGGCGGCCGAGTCCGAGGACCCGGTGCGCGGCGTGGCGAGCGCGGTCCGCACGGCGATGTGGCGTATCGCGCTGTTCTACATCGGCTCGATGGCGGTCGTGGTGACGCTGGTGCCGTGGGACTCGAAGGAGATCGTCGAGAAGGGCCCCTACGTGGCCACCCTCGACCACCTCGGCATCCCCGGCGCCGGCCAGCTGATGAACGTGGTCGTGCTGGTCGCGCTGCTGTCCGCGATGAACGCCAACATCTACGGCTCCTCGCGCATCGCCTACTCGCTGGTGGAGCGCGGGCAGGGCCCGAAGGCGCTGGGCCGGGTGTCCGGCGGGGTGCCGCGGATCGCGGTGCTGGCGTCGTCGGTGTTCGGCTTCGCCTGCGTCCTGCTCAGCTACTGGCGGCCGGACGACGTCTTCCCCTGGCTGCTGAACATGATCGGCGCGGTGATTCTGGTCGTCTGGATCTTCATCGCGGTCTCCCAGCTGCGGCTGCGCCGCCGGGTGGAGCGCGAGGCGCCGGAGAAGCTGGTCGTGCGGATGTGGGCGTTCCCGGTGCTGACCTGGGTCGCGCTGGCCGGGATGGCGGCGATCTTCGTGCTGATGGCGCGGGAGCCGGACACCCGGGTGCAGTTGTACTCGACGGGCGGCATGACGCTGTTCCTGGCGGTCGTCGGCTACCTCTGGCAGCGCAGGCGCGAGCAGTCGGCGTAAGCGCGCTTCCTCCAAGGCCGTTCGAAGGCCCCCACGTGGCGACACGTGGGGGCCTTCTTGTTGCCCCCGCACCTGTCGTGGGTCTTGTTGTTGATAGCGTGTAGTTGCAAGCTACTTGCAATAAGAGGTCGGAGGGGACCCGCCATGCCCGTCTACACGCTTCCTGAACTGCCGTACGACTACTCCGCGCTCGCCCCCGTGATCAGCCCGGAGATCATCGAGCTGCACCACGACAAGCACCACGCGGCCTATGTGAAGGGCGCCAACGACACGTTGGAGCAGTTGGCCGAGGCGCGGGACAAGGAGCAGTGGGGGTCGATCAACGGCCTGGAGAAGAACCTGGCGTTCCATCTGTCCGGGCACATCCTGCACTCCATCTACTGGCACAACATGACCGGTGACGGCGGCGGCGAGCCGCTGGACAAGGACGGCGTGGGCGAGCTGGCGGACGCCATCGCCGAGTCGTTCGGCTCGTTCGCGGGCTTCAAGGCGCAGCTGTCGAAGGCCGCCGCCACCACCCAGGGTTCGGGCTGGGGCGTGCTGGCGTACGAGCCGCTGAGCGGCCGGCTGATCGTCGAGCAGGTCTACGACCACCAGGGCAACGTCGGGCAGGGCGCGACGCCGATCCTGGTCTTCGACGCCTGGGAGCACGCCTTCTACCTGCAGTACCGCAACCAGAAGGTGGACTTCATCGAGGCCATGTGGCAGGTCGTCAACTGGCAGGACGTCGCCCGCCGTTATGAGGCCGCCAAGTCCCGGGCGGATGTGCTGCTGCTGGCGCCCTGAGCGTCGTTCCGGTCGTCCTGCCTCGTGATCGTCTTCTCACCCTTCACGCAGGCGGGCGGAGTAAAGGGGAGGCCCCGCGAGGACGTGACTCGCGGGGCCTCCCCCATGGTCATGTGGTGGGGATGTTGAGCGAGAGCAGCCCCGCGGCGCCGGTGTCCGGGTCGAGGCGCAGCTCGGTGAGCGCGGCGTTGCGCAGCTTGGGGAAGACCCGACGGTAGTCGCCGAGCGGGATGCCCAGCAGACGGCACAGCACCAGCCGGAGCAGGGAGTTGTGGGCGACGACCAGGACCCGCTCGCCGGGGTGGGCGGCCGCGATGCGGCGCAGGGCGGCGGCTCCTCGGTCGGCGGCAGCCGTCGGGTCCTCGGCGCCGGGGAACGGGTGGGCCACGGGGTCGGCGCGGAAGGCCTCCGCGCGCGCCGGCTCCTCCTCCGCGAACTCGGCGAGCGTACGGCCCTCCAGGACCCCGAAGTCGCATTCCCGCAGGTCGGGTTCGCGGCGAGCGGTGAGCCCGAGGGCCTTGCAGGCGGGCTCGGCGGTGGCCACGGCCCGGGACAGCGGCGAGGTCCAGATGGCGTCCACCGGATGCTCCCCGATCCAGCGGCCCAGGGCCTCCGCCTGGGCGCGGCCGGTGTCGGTGAGCGCGATGTCGCTGACGCCGGCATACCGGTTCTCGCCATGCCAGACGGTCTGCCCGTGACGGGCGAGGAGAAGGGTGGCGGTCATGAGCCGCCAGTATTCCGCGCCGTGAGGCGGCGCGCATGCGCCGCCACCGGGCCCGGCAGCCAGCCGCGGGATTCCAGGGCGTCCAGGAGGCGGAGGTAGGGGCCCGTGTAGCGAGCCGTGCGGTCCGGGCGGGGGTGGACTGTGGTGCGGATGCGGACCATGCGGTCGGTGGTGTCGGTCAGGGGGGACTCGGGATGGGTCAGGGCGTGGCGGGCCAGGGCCGCCATGCCCAAGGCCGGTTCCGGGTGTTCGGGGAGGTGGGCCGGGCGGCCGAGGATGTCGGTGCGCAGCTGGGTCCAGTAGGGGCTGCGGGTGGCGCCGCCGGTGAAGGTGAGGGGGCCGTTCAGGGCGGCGCCCAGGTGGTCCAGGTAGTCCAGGCAGAGGCGTTCCGCCAGGCCGACGCCCTGGAGCAGGGCTGCCCAGAGGTCGGCGTCCGAGGTGGGTTCGCCCAGGAGCAGGGACATCGCCTCGGGGGCCACGAACGGGAAGCGTTCGCCCGGGGACACCAACGGGTAGGCCACCGCGCCCGACGGCTCGAAGGCCGCCGCCGCGCGGTCCATCGCCGCCGGGGCGGCGTCCGGGAAGCGGGCGGTGAGCACCCCCGCCCCCACGCTGGACGCCCCGCCGGGCAGCCACCCGCCGTCCGGCGCCCGGTGGTTGTAGACCACGCCGGTGCCGTCCCGCACCGGCTCCCGCGCCGCGCCCTTCAGCACCAGCGTGGTCCCCAGCACCGAGTTCCACGCGCCCTCCCGCAGCGCGCCCGAGGCGATCTGGGCCGCGCAGCCGTCGGTCATCCCGGCGACGACCGGGGTACCGGCGGGGATGCCGGTGGCCTCGGCGGCGGCCGGGCGGACCTCGCCGAGGACCGCGCCAGGGCGGACGACGTCCGGAAGGGCTCCCTCGGCCAGATCCGGCAGGTCGGGCCAGGCCTCGGCCTCCACGTCGTACGCCGTCTTCAGCGCGTGGCTGGAATCCGTCGGCACCGGGCGGCCGGTCAGCCGGGCCGTGATCACGTCCGGCTGGTGGGTGATCCGGCCCGGACCCTGGGCCGCCGCGAGCCACAGGGCCTTCGGCAGCGCCCAGGTGTCCTGCACGGCGAGCCCCGCCGCGCGCAGCCGGGCCGCCTCGCCCGCCGCCCGCCCGTCGTCGTACATCAGCGCCGGTCCCAGCGGCCGTCCGGCGCGGTCCGTCAGCAGCACGGTCCCGGACGTCCCGCACACCGCGAGCCCGCCGAGCCGCACGCCGGGACACGCCCGCAGCGCCTCCCGCGACGCCCCGCACACCGCCGTCCACCACTGCTCCGGGTCCTGCTCGTGCCGTACCCCGTCCCGTCGGCCGGCGACCGGCACCGCGCCGGAGCCGAGGACCGTGCCGTCCCCGGTGACGGCCAGGGCGCGGACGCTCTGGGTGCCGAGGTCGATGCCCAGCCAGGCCACTCGCTCGTCCGCCATCCGGTCCTCCCACGCTTAGCGTCCCGGTGTGTGAACTTCTCACCATGCCCTGAGATTTCCCCGTGCGCGAGGGATTGACGGCCAACTGACGCGGTTCCACTCTCTGTTAACGAGTCGACTCGCCGTGTTAACCCGCACCGGACCCACCCCCGGAGACACCGGACCGAGCCCACATGTGGAGGTCACGGATGGACACGCACGCGCACGACCGCCGCCGCTTCCTCGCCCTCACCGCCGCCGCGGCGGCGGCTCCCCTGCTCACCGCCTGCGGTGCCGGGTTCGGCGGGAACGACACCAAGAGCGACGGCTCGGCCGCCGACGACATCACCGGCTCCTTCGACTGGAAGCGGGAGCAGGGCACCACCGTCAAGGCGCTGCTGAACAAGCATCCGTACACGGACGCGCTCCTCGCCGACCTCAAGTCCTTCACCGAGAAGACCGGGATCAAGGTCGAGTACGACGTCTTCCCCGAGGACAACTACTTCGACAAGCTCACCGTCGACCTCTCCAGCGGCCGGGCCTCCTACGACGTCTTCATGCTCGGCGCGTACATGGTGTGGCAGTACGGCCCGCCGGGCTGGCTGGAGGACCTCGGCCCCTGGATGCGCAACTCCGCCGCCACCGGCGACGAATGGGACCAGGCCGACTTCTTCCCGAACCTCCTCCAGGCCGACCAGTGGAACCTGAAGGCGGGCGCTCCGCTCGGGCAGGGCGGGCAGTACGCGCTGCCCTGGGGCTGGGAGACCAACGTCGTCGCCTACAACACCGAGGTGTTCCGCAAGCTCGGCCTCAAGCCCGCCGAGACCTTCGACGAGCTGGTCGACCTCGCCGGGACCATCAAGCGGAAGGCGCCGGGCGCCGGCTTCGACGGCATGTACGGGATCGCCGTACGGGGCTCCCGGAGCTGGGCCACCATCCACCCCGGGTTCATGACCATGTACGCCCGCAACGGCCTGAAGGACTTCACGGTCGAGGGCGGAAAGCTCACCCCCGCCATGAACACCCCGGAGGCCGTTGCGTTCACCGAGGACTGGGCGCGGATGGTCAAGCAGGGCGGGCCGCCGTCCTGGACCTCGTACACCTGGTACCAGTGCTCCAGCGACCTCGGCGCGCGCAAGGCCGGGATGCTGTTCGACGCGGACACCGCCGCCTACTTCCAGGCCGTCGAGGGCGCCAGCCCGGCCTCCGGGAAGATCGCCTTCCACCCTGGCCCGAAGGGGCCCGACGGATCCCTCGCCACCAACATGTGGATCTGGTCCCTCGGCATGAACGCCAAGAGCAAGCGCAAGAGCGCCAGTTGGCTGTTCCTCCAGTGGGCGACCGGGAAGGAGCACCTGCGCAGGAGCGCGCTCACCCACAACCACATCGACCCGGTGCGCAAGTCGATCGCCGAGGACGCCGCCTACCGGGACAAGATGAAGGACCTGCCCGGCTTCATCGAGACCTTCGAGACGGTCGTCGACCAGACGAAGATCCAGTTCACCCCGCAGGCGCAGTTCTTCGACGCGACGACCAGCTGGGCCTCCGCGCTCCAGGAGATCTACGGCGGCAAGAGCGCGCGGTCCGTCCTCGACGGGCTCGCGGACGACCTCGCCCGCAAGGTCGGCTGACCCCATGCGCCTCGCCCTGCGCCCCTATCTCCTGATCGTCCCGGCACTGCTGCTGACCTGCGGGATCCTCTACCCGTTCGGGCTCGGCCTGTACTACACGGTCTTCGACTTCGCGGCGAGCAAACCACAGCCGGACATGGTCGGACTCGACAACTACCGGACCGTCTTCACCGAGGAGTCCTTCTGGAACTCCGCCTGGGTGACGGCGCTGTACGCGGTCGGGGCGGCCGGGTTCGAGACGGTGCTCGGCGTCGCGGTCGCCCTGCTGCTGAACCGGTCGTCGCTGGTGGGGCGGGTGCTGGAGAAGATCCTGATCCTGCCGCTGATGATCGCGCCGGTGATCGCCGCGATCATGTGGAAGCTGATGCTCCAGCCGTCGGTGGGGGTGGTGAACCACCTGCTCAGGCCCTTCGGGCTCGGCGATGTGCAGTGGACGGACACCCCGACCGGGGCACTGCTGTCGTCGATCGCCGTGGACGTGTGGGTGTACACGCCGTTCGTGGCGATCCTGGCCCTCGCCGGACTGCGGTCCCTGCCCACCTCCCCGTTCGAGGCGGCGGCCGTGGACGGGGCGGGCTGGTGGTACACCTTCCGGCGGCTGACGCTGCCCATGCTGTGGCCGTACGTACTGGTCGCGCTGATCTTCCGGTTCATGGACTCGCTGAAGGTGTTCGACATCATCTACGCCCTCACCGAGGGCGGGCCCGGCGACTCGACGGTGGTCCTCCAGATCAGGGCGTACCTGGAGGCGATCCGCTTCCAGCGCTACTCCTTCGGGATCAGCTACACGGTCGTGCTGTGGGCCGTGGTCTATCTCGCCGCGATGGTGCTCGTCCGGCATCTGGGGCGGATCCAGCGACGCGCCGCGGAGGTGACCAAGTGAAACGGCGGTGGCTGGGCCGGCTCGCGGACGCCGCCCTCGTCCTCTACTTCGTCTTCGCGCTGTTCCCGATCGCCTGGATGGTGATCCTCTCCCTGAAACCCGCCGACCAGCTCTTCAGCACGTACTTCTCCTTCTCCCCCACCCTCGACTCCTACCGGACCGTCCTCGGCGACAGCGAGGGCATCCCGTTCACCCGGTTCTTCGTCAACAGCCTGGTGGTGTCGGTGGGGGCGGTGGCGCTGTCGCTGCTCGTCGGGCTGCCGGCCGCGTACGCCTCGGCGCGCTGGCGGTTCAAGGGCTCCGACAACCTCATGTTCACGCTGCTGTCGTTCCGGTTCGCGCCCGAACTCACGGTGATCATCCCGCTGTTCGTGCTCTATCAGGAGCTGGGGCTGTTCGACACCTACGTCGGCATGGTGTGGGTGCTCCAGCTGGTCACCCTGCCGCTGATCGTGTGGATCATGCGGTCCTACTTCGCCGATCTGACCCCCGAGCTGGAGCAGGCGGCGCTCCTCGACGGCTACTCCCGCAAGCAGGCGTTCTTCAAAGTCGCCCTGCCGCTGGTCAAGCCCGGCATCGCGGCCGTGTCCCTGCTGGCGTTCATCTTCGCCTGGAACAACTTCGTCTTCCCGCTGATCCTCACCTCCAACGAGGCGCAGACCGTGACCGTGGGCGCGCTGTCCTTCCTCGGCGGCGACCGGCCCAAGTACAACCTCACGGCCGCCGCCGCGCTGGTCTCCGTGATCCCACCGCTGCTGCTGGCGCTGCTGATCCAGCGGTATCTGGTGCGGGGGCTCTCGTTCGGGGCGGTGAAGTCATGACGGTGTCACTGCGCGGGATCCGGAAGACGTACGGCAAGGTCACCGCGCTCGACGGACTCGATCTCGAGGTCGGGGAGGGCGAGTTCTTCTGCCTGCTCGGCCCGTCCGGCGCGGGCAAGACGACGACGCTGAAGACCGTCGCCGGGCTCGAACAGCCCGACGCGGGCACGGTCGAGATCGACGGGAAGGACATGCGGGGCGTCGAGCCCTACGACCGGGGCGTGGCCATGTGCTTCGAGAGCTACGCCCTCTACCCGCACCGCACCGCCCACGACAACCTCGCCTCCCCGCTGCGTTCCCCGCGTCACCGGCTCCCGGCCGCCGAGGCGCGCCGGCGGATCACCGAGGTGGCGGAACTCCTCGGTATCGAGGGCCTGCTGGACCGGCCCGTCGGCCAGCTCTCCAACGGGCAGCGGCAGCGCGTCGCCCTCGGCCGGGTCCTGGTCCGCCCCGCCCGCGCCTTCCTGCTCGACGAGCCGCTGTCCCACCTCGACGCCAAGCTGCGCCAGCAGATGCGGGCCGAGCTGAAGGCGATCGGGGCGGTGCGGCGCACCACCACCCTGTACGTCACCCACGACTCGGTGGAGGCGCTGGCGCTCGGCGACCGGATCGGGGTGATCCGGGACGGGCGGATCGTGCAGACGGGCACCCGGGAGGAGATCTGGTACCAGCCCTACGACACCGAGGTGGCGCGGGCGTTCGGCCGGCCGCGGATCAATCTGCTGCCGGGGACGGTCGAGGACGGCGTCTTCCGGTCGCCGGACGGCGTGGTGGAACTGCCCGTGGACGCCCCGGCTCGCGGCGCGGCGCAGCTCGGCGTACGGCCCCGGGATCTGACGCTGGGCGGCGGCCCGGGCCATGTGCTGTCCGGCAGCGTCTACGTCACCGAAGTCCTGGGCCGCTCCGTGGAGGTGACGGTCCGTCTGGGCACCGCCCGGGTCTCCCTGGTCGCCTCCCGGTCGCAGGCCGCGGGGCTGCGTCCCGACGACCCCGTCCGGCTGTCCGTGCGGCCTGAGAACCTGCTGCTGTTCGAGGCCGACGGGCCGGAGCGCCCAGGACGACGGATCGGGACACGATGAGCAGCAGCAACCACGCGTTTCAGGGACCCGCGGCCCGGCAGGCCGCCCTGGCCGAGCACGTGCTCGCCGAGGGCTCGGCGACCGCAGCCGAGCTGGCCGAGCGGTTCGGGGTGAGCCTGATGACCATCCACCGGGACCTCGACGAGCTGGCCCGGCAGGGCATCGTACGGAAGTTCCGGGGCGGGGTCACCGCGCAGCCGTCGGGTGTCTTCGAGTCGAACGTGCAGTACCGGCTGAAGACCATGCGGGCCGAGAAGGCCGCCGTCGCCGACCGGGCGATGCGGCTGATCGAGCCCGGCATGGCGATCATGCTGGACGACTCCACCTCCACCCTGGAGATAGCCCGGCGACTGCTCCTCGGCGAGATCACCCCGCTGACGGTCGTCACCAACTTCCTGGAGGCGATCAATCTCCTGGCGGGCCGGCGGGGCGTCCACCTCATGGCGCTCGGCGGCGACTACGACCCGCTGCACTCCTCCTTCCTCGGCGTCTCCTGCGTCGAGGCGGTGCAGCAGCTGCGCGTGGACGTGTGTTTCGCCTCCACCTCGGGGGTGCATGCCGGGCACGCCTACCACCAGGAGCAGCACATCGTCTCCGTGAAGCGGGCGATGCTCGACTCCGCCGCCCGCAACGTCCTGCTGATCGACCACACCAAGCTGGGCCGGGTCGCCCTGCACCGCGTCGTGCCGCTGTCCCGTTTCGACCTGCTGCTGGTCGACGACGGGGCGTCCGCGGAGGCGCTGCGCGACCTGGACGAGCACAAGGTCCGCTACGAGGTCTGCACCACGAAGGGCGCCGCCGATGACCGAGCTGGAGCTACGTGATCTGCGCAAGACCTACCGCCCGCGCGGCCGGCCGCCGGTCGACGCGGTGCGCGGCCTCGATCTGGCCCTGCGCTCCGGGGAACTGCTGGGGCTGCTCGGCCCGTCGGGCTGCGGCAAGTCCACCACGCTGCGGATGATCGCCGGTCTGGAGGCGGTGAGCGGCGGGGACATCCTGGTCGGCGGGGCGTCGGTGGTGGACCGGCCCGCGCAGCGGCGCAACATCGGGGTCGCCTTCGAGAACTACGCGCTGTATCCGCCGCTGACCGTCGCGGAGAACCTGGCGTTCGGCCTGAAGGCGCGGGGCCGCCGGGGGGACGTGGACCGCAGGGTCGGCGAGATGGCGGAGCGCATCGGCCTCACCGATCTCCTCGACGCCCGCCCCGCCGGCCTGTCCAGCGGCCAGAAGCAGCGCGTCGCTCTGGCCCGCGCCCTGATCCGGGAACCCGACGTCCTCCTCCTCGACGAACCCCTCTCCCATCTGGACGCGGCCCAGCGGGACACCACCCGCCGCGAACTCAAGCGCATCCAGCGCGACCTGGGGCACACCACGATCCTGGTCACCCACGACCAGGAGGAGGCCCTCTCCCTCGCCGACCGGATCGCCGTGATGAAGGACGGCGTGATCCAGCAGCTCGGCACGCCGTACGAGATCTACGACCATCCGGCCACCGTCTTCGTCGCGGACTTCGTCGGCGAGCCCGCGATCAACCTGCTGCCCGCCACCGCCGACGGCCACGCCGCCCGCCTCTCCGACACGCTGGAGCTCCCACTCCCGGTGCGGCCGGCCGCGGGCCGCGAGGTGGTCGTCGGCATCCGCCCCGAGGACCTGTCCCTGACCGGCGCCGACGGGCTGCCCGCCCGGGTGCTGGCCCACGAGCCGCTGCTGGAGTCGGGCCTCGCGACCCTCGCCCTCGCGGGCGTGGACCGGCCCGTCACCGTCCTGACAGGCCCCGAGGTGCGGCTGGCGCATGACGAACGAGTCCACATCACCGCCGACCCCGACCTCACCCATGTCTTCGACGCCGAGACGGGAGAGTCCCTTCGATGACCCCTCCGATGACCCCTGCGACGACCCCGGAACCCGTCCGTGTCGTGGCCGCCGGTGACCACTTCGTACTGCCGTCGCTGATCGCGGACGCGGTGCGGCACGAACACCCGGCGGACGTCCGGGAGCTGCGGCTCGGCTGGCCGCTGGAGCCGTTCGGCCCGGTGGCCGAGGTGAGCGAGGCCAGTGACGCCGAGGACGAGCTGATCCAGGCGCTGGGCGACGGCCGCCGGGTGCTGGTCACCCAGATGGGCCCGGTCACCGCCCGGGTCCTGGACGCCGCGCCCGACCTTCGGCTGGTCGTGGTGTGCCGGGGCGGCCCGGTGAACGTCAACCTCGACGCCGCCAAGTCCCATGACGTACGGGTCTGTTACGCCCCCGGGCGCAACGCGGCCGCCACCGCCGAGTTCACCGTCGGCCTGATGCTGGCCGCCCTGCGCCGCATCCCGCAGGCGCACATCCCGCTGGCCGGGCAGGGCAGTTGGGAGGGCGCCGCCTACTACACGTACGACCGCAGCGGTCTGGAGCTGGAGGACCTGCCGGTCGGGCTGGTCGGCTACGGCGCGGTGGGCAGCCGGGTGGCGCGGGTGCTGTGCGCGTTCGGCGCGCAGGTGATGGTCTACGACCCGTACGTCCGCGGCGAGATCCACGGCCTGCGGGTCTCCTCCCTCGACGAGCTGCTGCGCCGCTCCCGGCTGGTCAGCCTGCACGCCCGGCTCACCGCCGAGACCCGCGGCCTGATCGGCGCCCGTGAGCTGGCGCTGCTGCCGGAGGGGGCGGTGGTGGTGAACGCGGCGCGCGGGCCGCTGCTGGACGAGGACGCGCTGTGCGCCGCGCTGGCCGCCGGACGGGTCTCGGCGGCGGCGCTGGACACCTACGCGCACGAGCCGCTGCCGCCGAAGTCCCCGCTGTACGGCTTCGCGGACCGGCTGGTGCTGACCCCGCACCTGGGCGGCGCCAGCCGGGCCGTCGCCGAGAAGGCCGCGCGGATCGCGGCCGCCGAGGTGGGGCGCTGGGCGCGCGGGGAGCCGCTGGCGCACTGCCTGACCTGACGGGACCCGGGAGGTCTTATGTACGTCGGTATCGATGTGGGCACGTCCGTGGTGAAGGCCGCCGCCTTCGACGAGGCCGGGCGGGAGCTGGGCGTCGAGTCCCGGCCGGTGCGGCTCGCACTGCGCGGCGGGTTCGTCGAGCAGGACATGGAGGAGGTGTACGCGGCGGTCGTCGAGGTGCTGGGCGCGCTGACCGCGCGGGTGCCCGGGCCGGTGGCGCTGGCCGGTCTGACGGGGCAGGGCGACGGGGTGTGGCTGGTGGACGAGGAGGGCCGCCCGGTGCGGGCGGCGGCCTCCTGGATGGACGGGCGGGCGCACGAACTGCTCGACCAGTGGCTGGCCGACGGCACCTTCGAGACGGTGTTCCGGCGCACCGGCAGCGCGATGTTCCCGGGCTGCCCGGGCCCCCTGCTGGCCTGGCTCGACCGTCATGAGCCGGGCTCGCTCGACGCCGCCGCGACCGCCCTGTACTGCAAGGACATGGTGTTCCGGCGGCTGACCGGGGCACCGGCGACGACGGATGTCTCGGACGCGTCGATGCCGTTCCTGGACCCGCGGACCCGGACGTACGACAACCGGGTCGTCGAGTTGCTCGGCCTCACCCACCGCCGTCGCCTGCTCGCCCCGGTGAGCGACCCGACGGCCACGGCGACCGCCCGGGAAGGCCTGCCGCCCGGCACGCGGATCGCGAACGGGCCGTACGACCTGCCGGCGAGCGCGCTCGGCGCGGGCGTCACCGCCCCGGGGGACGGTCTGCTGATCGTCGGCACCTGTCTGGCCGCGCTGGTGGCCACCACCGAGCTGGACCTGAGCGGCGAACCGGCCGGCCTGTACATCTCCACCGACCGCCCCGGTCACTGGCTGCGCGCCATGCCCGCGATGGTCGGCACGGCGGCCCTGGACTGGGTGCTCACCACCACCGGGGTCCGGCACTCCGAGGTGGACGGGCTGCTCGACGGGACCCCGCCCGGCGCACACGGCGTCCGCGTCCTGCCGTACTTCGCTCCGTCCGGCGAGCGCGCCCCGTTCGTCGAACCCCGGCTGCGCGCCGAACTCACCGGCGTCAGCCTGGAGTCGACCCGCGGCGACCTGATCCGCGCGACCTGCGAGGGCATCGGGTACGCGGCCCGGCACTGCCTGGAGGCCGCGGGGCTGACCGGCTCGCTCGCGGTGTGCGGCGGCGGCACCCGCAGCGCCGCGTGGATGCGGCTGCTGGCCGACGTGCTGGGCCGGCCGCTGCGGGTCGTCGAGGGCGAGGTGGGCGCGCGGGGCGCGGTGCTCGCGGCGGCGGAGCGGTACGGGGCGCGCCTGGACGCCGGTGCGTGGACCCGGCCGACGGCGATCGTCGAACCGGACCCGGACCGGGCGGCGTACTACGCGAAGGGCTACGAGGAGCACCTGGCCCGGCTGACGGAGGCGCGGGCCCGCGCACGTGACTGAACCGCCGTACACGGAAAGGGAGTCAGACACCGATGAGACGCCGATCCCTGCTGCTCGCGGCCGCCGTGGGCACCTCCGCGGCCACCGCCCTGCCCGCCTCGGCCGAGGCCGCGGACCGCACCCGCCGTCCCCTGGTCATCGGGCACCGGGGCGCCGCCGGGTGGCGGCCCGAGCACACGGCCGCCTCCTACACGTACGCCGTGCAGACCGGCGCCGACTGGATCGAACCGGACCTGGTGCCGACCAGGGACCACGTGCTGGTGGTCCGGCACGAGAACGAGATCTCGCAGACCACCGACGTGGCCGCGCACCCGGAGTTCGCGGACCGCCGCACCACGAAGACGGTGGACGGGCGGTCGGTGACCGGCTGGTTCACCGAGGACTTCACGCTGGCCGAGCTGAAGACGCTGCGGGCGGTCGAACGGCTGCCCACGGTCCGCAACCGCAACACCGTCTTCGACGGCCGGGAGCGGGTGCTGACCTTCCAGGAGGTCGTGGACCTCGCCCGGCGCCTGTCGAGGACGTACGGCCGGACGGTCGCCGTCTTCCCGGAGACCAAGCACCCGACGTACTTCCGCGCCCTCGGCCTGCCCCTGGAGCCGAAGCTGGCGGAGATCATCCGCCGCAACCGGCTCGGACCGCGCGCATGCGTCGTGCAGTCGTTCGAGCCGACCAGTCTGCGGCGGATCGCGGACGAGGACCTCGGCGTGCCGCTGTGGCAGGCGCTGGGGACCACCGGCGGGCCGTACGACCTGGTCTCCGCCGGGGATCCGACGACGTACAAGGACATGATGACCCCGGCCGGACTGGCGCGGATCGCCCGCTACGCCGACTGGATCGGCCCCGACAAGTCCTCGGTGGTGCCGGTGACCCCGGACGGCGGCATGGGCACCCCCACCTCACTGGTGGCGGACGCCCATGCGGCGGGTCTGCGGATCGGCCCGTACACCTTCCGCGCCGAGAACCAGTACCTGCCGCCCGCCCTGCGCCGCGGCACGACGGCGACCGACTTCGGCGACGCGTTCGCGGAGTACGCGCTGCACTACGGGCTGGGCGTGGACGCGGTCGTGACGGACTTCCCGGACCTGGCGCGGATGGCCATCGGGTAGGTGTCTACAGGTTGCTGAAGTCCGGGCCCTTGGTGCGGGTGCGCTTGATCTCGTAGAAGCCCGGCACGGAGGCCACGGCGAGGGTGCCGTCCCACAGGCGGGCGGCCTCCTCGCCCTTCGGGGCCGGGGTGACGACCGGGCCGAAGAAGGCGATCTGCTCGCCGTCGGCGCCGGGCACCGCGATGATCGGGGTGCCGACCTCCTGGCCGACCTTCTCGATGCCTTCCTTGTGGGAGGCGCGCAGCTGCTCCTCGTACGGGGTGTCGTCCCAGTGCTCCATGAGCGACTCGGGCAGGCCGACGTCCCGCAGGGCGGCGGCGACCGTCTCCTTCCCGATGCCCTCGTCCCGGTTGTGGAACCGGGTGCCGAGCGCGGTGTACAGGTCGCCCAGGACCTCCGGGCCGTGCTCGACCTGCGCGGCGATGACGACCCGGACGGGGTTCCACGCCTTCGTCGCCAGCATCTCGCGGTACTCCTCGGGCAGCTCGTCGAGCTTGTCCTCGTTCAGCACGGCGAGGCTCATCACATGCCAGCGGACCTCGATGTCCCGGACCTTCTCCACCTCCAGCACCCACCGGGAGGTCATCCAGGCCCAGGGGCACAGCGGGTCGAACCAGAAGTCGACGGGGGTCTTCTCCGACATGTCTCTCCTCATGAACGTCATGAACGTCAAGCGGCTGCTGTCCGGGACAACGTCCGGAGAACGCCGCCGCCCTCCCCCTCATTCCCTGCTGCCCCGCGTCAGGGGCACATGGCAGGATCGGTCCTGTTCAGCCGTAGTCATGACGTACATACGAGGGAGTGCCGCCCGTGCCCGGTGAGAATCTGTCCCGCGACGAGGCCCGGGAGCGGGCCGCTCTGCTGTCCGTCGACGGCTACGAGGTCTCCCTCGACGTGCGCTCGGCCGTCGGCGACCACGACGGCGACGGCCCGCGCACCTTCCGCTCGGTCACCACGATCCGCTTCCGCTGTGCCGAGCCGGGCGCGTCGAGCTTCGCGGACCTGATCGCGCCGAGCGTGACGGCCGTGTCGCTGAACGGCCGCGACCTCGACCCCAGCGAGGTCTTCGACGGCTCCCGGATCCTGCTGGAGGACCTGGCCGCCGACAACGAGCTGATCGTGGACGCCCAGTGCGCCTACTCCCGCACCGGCGAGGGCCTGCACCGCTTCGTCGACCCGGAGGACGGCGAGGTCTACCTGTACACCCAGTACGAGCCGGCCGACTCGCGCCGCGTCTTCGCCAACTTCGAGCAGCCCGACCTCAAGGCCCCGTTCCGCTTCGAGGTGCGGGCGCCGGAGGAGTGGACGGTGTGGAGCAACGGCGCCGGCGAACGGACCGACGGCGTATGGCGGTTCGCGGAGACCAAGCCCATCTCGACGTACATCACGTGTGTGGTGGCGGGCCCGTACCACTACGTCACGGACTCCTACGAGCGGGTCTTCGAGGACGGCACGAAGCTGGAGATCCCGCTCGGCGCCATGTGCCGCAAGGGTCTCGCCCCCCACTTCGACGCCGACGACGTCTTCCTGGTCACCAAGCAGGGCCTGGACTTCTTCCACGACCACTTCGACTACCCGTACCCCTTCGGCAAGTACGACCAGGCGTTCGTGCCCGAGTACAACCTCGGCGCGATGGAGAACCCGGGGATGGTGACCTTCCGCGAGGAGTTCATCTTCCGCGGCAAGGTGACCCGGGCGTCCTACGAGGGCCGCGCCAACGTGATCCTGCACGAGATGGCGCACATGTGGTTCGGCGACCTGGTCACCATGGAGTGGTGGGACGACCTGTGGCTGAAGGAGTCCTTCGCCGACTTCATGGGCGCCTTCTCACTGGTCGGCGCGACCCGCTTCAAGGACGGCTGGATCACCTTCGCCAACCGCCGCAAGGCCTGGGCGTACCGCGCGGACCAGCTGCCCTCCACGCACCCCATCACCGCCGACATCCGCGACCTGCAGGACGCCAAGCTCAACTTCGACGGCATCACGTACGCCAAGGGCGCCTCGGTGCTCAAGCAGCTGGTGGCGTACGTCGGCCAGGACGCGTTCCTGGAGGGCGCGCGGCGCTACTTCAAGCGGCACGCCTACGGCAACACGCGCCTCGGCGACCTGCTGTCGGTGCTGGAGGAGACCAGCGGGCGGGACATGGGGGCGTGGGCTCGGTCGTGGCTGCAGACGGCGGGGGTCAACTCCCTGACCCCGCAGGTGCTGCTGGACGCCGAGGGCCGGATCGACGAGCTGTCGGTGCTGCAGGAGGCGGCCGAGTCGCACCCCGACCTGCGGCCGCACCGGGTGGCGGTGGGGCTGTACCGGCGCACGGAGGCCGGAGCCCTGGAGCGGTACGCGCGGGCCGAGGTGGACGTCGAGGGGGTGCGGACGGTCGTGACGGAACTGGCCGGTGCTCAGGCGCCGGAGCTGGTGCTGGTCAACGACGACGACCTGACGTACTGCAAGATCCGCTTCGACGCCACGTCGCTGGAGACGCTGAAGGCCGGTCTCGGCGACCTCACCGACCCGCTGGCGCGTGCCCTGTGCTGGTCGGCGGTGTGGAACATGACCCGGGACGCGCTGCTGCCGGCCCGGGGCTTCGTGGACCTGGTGCTGCGGTTCGCGGGCCGCGAGTCGGACATCGGCGTGCTCCAGATGCTGCACGCCTGGGCGAACTCGGCGCTGGTCCACTACGCGGCTCCGGCCTGGCGCCCGCAGGGCGAGCGGCTGCTGGCGGAGGGCGCCCTGCGCGAGCTGCGGGCGGCCGAGCCGGGCAGCGAGCACCAGCTGGCGTGGGCCCGGTTCTTCGCCACGACGGCGTCCGACCGTTCGGATCTGGAGCTGCTGAGGGCTCTGCTGGAGGGCACCGAGAAGATCGACGGCCTGGACGTGGACCAGGAGCTGCGCTGGGCGTTCCTGGAGCCGCTGGCCGCGCACGGGGTGGCCGACGAGCAGGTGCTGGCGGCGGAGCTGGCCCGGGACGACACCGCGTCCGGCAAGCGCCACCAGGTGCGCTGCCTGGCGGCGCGTCCGTCGGAGGCGGTGAAGGCGCAGGCGTGGGCGCAGGTCGTGGAGTCCGACGCGCTGTCGAACGCGCTGGTGGAGGCGACCATCAACGGCTTCGGGCAGCCCTCGCAGCGGGCGCTGCTGGCGCCGTACGCGGAGAAGTACTTCGCCGCGATCGAGCGGGTGTGGGCGGAGCGGTCCATCCAGATCGGCATGGACGTGGTGCGGGGCCTGTTCCCGTCCCTCCAGGACTCCCCGCGGACGCTGGCGGCGACGGACGAGTGGCTCGCGGCCCACGAGGACGCGCCGCCGGCGCTGCGCCGGCTGGTCCTGGAGGCGCGGGACGACCTGGCGCGGGCGCTGCGCGGGCAGGAGTGCGACGCGGCGGCGGGGTGAACCCCGTCAACCAGCGCTGACCTTTGGCCTGAGCTTGGGCCAGGGGTGACCGTTACGAAATTCGGGCAAGGACGACCGTAACCCCTGGCCACCCCCATTCGGACCAGGGGTTTCGGTGCCCCATCGGCACCCGAACATCCGTCCTTTAGTGATGAGTTGTCCGTATTTGTCGACGGGCGTGTAACAGCGGTTAGGGGCCGGATCGGGCGCGGGAATCCCCGGAGCATGACCCACAACACCCCGCTCTCCCCCCGCCCCCTGCACCACATCGCCGAGGGCAGCCGCCGGGTCCTGACGGCCGCCCAGCTCCGCGCGCACGGCGTCTCCCCGGCCGAACTGGCCGAGCAGTGCCGCCCCGGCGGGCCCTGGCAGCAGCTGCTCCCCGGTGTCTACGTGCTGCACCCGGGACCCCCGACCAGCGAGGAGCGCCTGCACGCGGTCCTGACGTACGCGGCCCGGGACACGGCGACGTCGACGGTGCCGTCCCAGCCGTCCGCGGAGGGCGGCGCCGCCGAACCGCACCGGCTCACCTACCCGGACGCGGTGATCACCGGCCTGGCGGCCCTCACCCTGCACGGCTTCACCTCCTCGCCGCCGCTGCCCGCCCTGGACCGGATCGACGTCCTGGTCCCCCGGCTGCGCCGCCTCCGCACGACGGGCTTCGTGCGCATCCTGCGCACCTCCGCGCTCCCCGCCCCCGAGCAGGTGACGGGCCTCCCCGTCGCCCCCGTCCCGCGCGCCCTCGCCGACGCGGTGGCCGAGTTGCCGGACGCGGGCACGGTGCGCCGGCTGCTCACGGAGGCCGTCCGGGGCGGCCACTGCGACCCGGCGTCGGTGGTCCGCGCGCTGAACCAGGCCAAGCTGCTCAGCCGCCCGCACGTGGTGGACGCGGTGGACTCGCTGCTGGCGGAGGGCCGGGCGATCGCGGAGGACCGGCTGTACCGGATGGTGCGCGAGTACGGCCTCCCCGACCCGGTCTGGAACGTCGACCTGCGCCTGCCCGGCGGCCCCCACCTCGGCGGCCTGGACGCCTACTGGCCGGAGCACGCGGTCGCCGTCGAACTCGACACGCGGGCCCCGCGCCAGGATGAGGACGCGCTGTGGTCGGAGTACGCCCGCAAGCGGGAGCACTTGGAGCGCCTGGGCATCACGGTCGTGTACATCACGCCCCGCAAGCTCCGCGACTCCCTGGAGCAGCAGGCCACGGTGGTCCGCACGGCCCTGATGGCCTCGGTGGACCGGGAGCCGGCCGCGTATGTCGTGGTGCTGCCCCGGTAGTGACGGACCGGGCAGGCACCAGGAGGGGAGAGGAGGGGCCGCCGGGCCCGAGGGTCCGGCGGCCCCTCCTCCTGGGCTCCCGGGTTCAGCCCTTCTTCAGCACCAGCTCCGTGTTCCGGTCCCGGGCCGTGCCCGCGAGGTCGGTGCGGGCGCCCGGGGCGTTGAAGGACAGCTCGCGGTAGAGCGCGGCCAGGCCGGTCTGGGAGAGGTCGGTGAAGTCGGTGCGGTGGGGGGCGGCGGACTCGACCATCGTGGTGAAGACCGAGAGGGTGCCGTCCTTGTTGTCGGCGAGTTCGACGACGCGGGCGAGCTGCGGGAAGTCCACGTGGGACGCGGTGGAGATCTCCCAGAAGGAACGGCCGTCGGCCCCGGTGTGCGGGGTGATCTCGTTGCGGTGGATGTGGCCGTTGATCCAGGCCAGCACGTTGCGGTGGCGGCCCAGGACGGCGAGGACGTCGGCCCCGTCGTAGCGGCGCTCGTTCGGGCGGGCGGGGTCGGGGCGGGTGTTGTTCATGGTCTTGCTGGTGTGGTGGCTGAAGACGACGGCGTAGGAGTCGGCGTTCTGCCGCAGGGTGCGCTCCAGCCAGCGCAGCTGCCCGGCGCCGATGGAGCCCGCGTAGTGGCCGCCGGGGTCGGTGGTGTCGAGGCTGATGCCGATGACGTCCTCGGCGATGCGGAAGCTGTAGTACTGGGTGCCCGCCTCAAGGTTCGCCGTGGAGTAGCCGTGCCCGACCGGGCCCATGCCCGCGTACGCCGGGTCGAGGTGGGCCCGGACGTACTCGGTGGCGGTGTACGGCGCCCGCCGCTCGTCCGGGGTGACCGGGCGCAGGTCCCGGGCGTGCGCCTTGAGCAGGTCGCGGAACTGCACGCCCAGCGGGTCCTTGGCGTTCTTGATGGCGTCCTGGAGCTTCTTCGCCTCCGTCGCCGACAGGGTCATCAGCTTTCTGCCGCCGACGGCGAAGTCCCGAAGGTAGGGGTCGCCGTGGCCGTAGCAGCCCAGCGGGAGGGAGTCGTGGTTGCCGACCGTCGCGTACCAGGGCAGGTTCAGGCCGGGGCTGTGCACCTCCCGGGTCGCGGCGGCCAGGAAGCCCTCCAGCCGCGGGAAGCCGCGCTGCTTGTCGGCGTCGCGGATGGCGGAGTCCGGCTGCCAGTACTGCGCGAGGCCGCTGTTCTGGACGCCCTCGTAGCGGCGCGGGTCACCGGAGTCGGGGCGGATCCGGCCCCCGCTGAGGACGGTCAGGAACCACTCCAGCTCGGTCATCGCGTTGTTGTCGGTGTTGTCGCCGGTCGTCATCGCGAAGTGCAGTGGAGCCCCGGTGACGGGCGCCCCGCGCAGCGCGTTGACCCGCTCCACGAGCGACACCGCGCCCTGCACGGTCAGCAGCTCCTGCGGCCGCCAGGCGTGCACATCGGCCGAGCGCAGGAACTCCAGGCGCAGCGGGTGCTGGGCGTCGATCAGGTGCAGGTCGGTGAGCTGGACGAACGCCGCGAGCGCCGTACGCCGTTCCTCGCGGCCGGACTTGGGCGCCGCGAGGTCGCTGCGGACGACCCGCGGCCAGCCCTGGCCGTCACCGAGGCGCCGGTATCCGGTGGAGCCGCCGACCGGGGCGGCGACACCGGCGAGGGTGGTGCCGCGGGTGTAGGGGGCGAGGGGGGCGAGCGGAGCCTTGCGGGAGACGGCGACCGGGGCCTCCCCCGCGGCCGGGACCTGGCCGGCGGCCCGGCTGTCGGTGGGCCGCAGGGCCCAGCCGACGCCCGCGGACAGCGACACGGCTCCGGCGGTGGCGAGGACGGCACGGCGGTTGACCGCCGCCCCTTGGACGGCGGAGCTGGCGACAGAGCGTATGCGCGGCATGGCGCGGTCTCCCCGAGTGCGAACGCGTCGGCAGTGGCCGCGGACGGCCGCTCGCGCGAACCCCCCGCTCGCTCTGGATCGTTGGCACCGGGGATGACCTGCGTGTGAACGCGACGGCAACGGGCAGCACCGATCACCGTACGTGGATCTCGCGCCACCCCGCGCGTCCGTCACCGCTCCTCTGCGGGCCGGGAGCGGGTCACTCCGCGTTCATCTGACGGGGTATGTGGAGGGGCCTCGGGCGCCTTGCACGACGACGGGCCCGGCGCGCCTCGTACGACGACGGGCCCCGGCGGAGGTGCCTCCGCCGGGGCCCGTGAGCCCGTACGCCTGTGGGCCGGGGTCAGTCCGTGCCGGACTCCATCGCGGCGCGGTCCAGCAGCGCGTCCTGCTCGGAGACCTCGCCGCGGGAGGCGATGGCCTCGGCGCCGCCCTCGGACAGCTCCGGCATGGTGCCGATCAGTCCCGTCGCGGCCGCCTGGGCGGCGCCGATGGTGGGGCTGCCGCTGCCGATCAGGCCGAGGCCGGCGTACTGCTCCAGCTTGGCGCGCGAGTCGGCGATGTCGAGGTTGCGCATGGTGAGCTGGCCGATCCGGTCCACCGGTCCGAACGCGGAGTCCTCGGTGCGCTCCATGGACAGCTTGTCCGGGTGGTAGCTGAAGGCGGGACCGGTCGTGTCGAGGATCGAGTAGTCCTCGCCGCGCCGCAGCCGCAGGGTGACCTCACCGGTGATCGCGGCGCCGACCCAGCGCTGGAGCGACTCGCGGATCATCAGCGCCTGCGGGTCCAGCCAGCGGCCCTCGTACATCAGGCGGCCGAGGCGCCGGCCCTCGTTGTGGTACTGCGCGAGGGTGTCCTCGTTGTGGATCGCGTTGACCAGGCGCTCGTACGCGGCGTGCAGCAGGGCCATGCCCGGGGCCTCGTAGATGCCGCGGCTCTTGGCCTCGATGATCCGGTTCTCGATCTGGTCCGACATGCCGAGGCCGTGGCGGCCGCCGATGGCGTTGGCCTCCATCACCAGGTCGACGGCGGAGGCGAACTCCTTGCCGTTGATGGTCACCGGGCGGCCCTGCTCGAAGCCGATCGTCACGTCCTCGGGGGCGATCTCGACCTCGGGGTCCCAGAACCGCACGCCCATGATGGGCTCGACGGTCTCGATGCCGGTGTCCAGGTGCTCCAGGGTCTTGGCCTCGTGGGTGGCGCCCCAGATGTTGGCGTCGGTGGAGTACGCCTTCTCCGTGCTGTCCCGGTAGGGCAGGTTGTGGGCGAGCAGCCACTCCGACATTTCCTTGCGGCCGCCGAGCTCGGTCACGAAGTCCGCGTCCAGCCAGGGCTTGTAGATCCGCAGGTTCGGGTTGGCGAGCAGCCCGTAGCGGTAGAACCGCTCGATGTCGTTGCCCTTGAAGGTCGAGCCGTCGCCCCAGATCTGGACGTCGTCCTCGAGCATCGCCCGGACGAGCAGGGTGCCGGTGACGGCGCGGCCGAGCGGCGTGGTGTTGAAGTAGGCGCGCCCGCCCGAGCGGATGTGGAACGCCCCGCAGGTCAGCGCGGCCAGGCCCTCTTCGACCAGGGCCGCGCGGCAGTCGACCAGGCGCGCGATCTCGGCGCCGTAGGTCTTCGCGCGTCCGGGCACCGAGGCGATGTCGGGCTCGTCGTACTGGCCGATGTCGGCGGTGTAGGTGCACGGGACGGCGCCCTTGTCGCGCATCCAGGCGACGGCGACCGAGGTGTCGAGCCCGCCGGAGAAGGCGATGCCGACGCGCTCGCCGACAGGGAGGGAGGTGAGGACCTTGGACATGGCAAAACTATGCAACATCTCGCATTGTCATGCAACCCCATGCATTCTCATGCGCCGCCGGGTCCCTGTTCCCGCTCCCGCCACATCCGCAGCCCGATGTCCACGAGCGGCACCCTGACCAGGCCCTCCACGGCACCCAGGTCGTGCCACGCCGCCATGTCCGTCGAGCCGTCCACCTCGAAGCGAAGCTCCCCGCCGATCACCCGTCCCGCGTACAGCAGCCGTACGGCGTGATGGTCGACGGGGCGGCGCAGGCCCCGGCGCGGGAGCGGGCGGCGGGAGGAGTCGATCCCGAGGAGACCGGTCACCTCGATCCGGTAGCCGGTCTCCTCCGTCACCTCCCTGCGCACGGTGTCGTACGGGTCCTCGCCGTGCTCCATCCCGCCGCCCGGCAGCACCCACTCGGGGGTGCCGTCCTCGGCCGGGGAGCGAGCGAGGAGGACCTGACCGTCGCGGACGCATATGGCGTAGGCCGCCACCCTCAACTTCTGCCGCATCCGGGGAACTTAGCGCGCGGGGAGCGGATTGGCCGGGGAGTATTCGGGCGCGGACCAGCGCAGTGGGAGCGCGGCCGGGGTCTCGACGACCTCCGCGATCCCGAAGCGGACCGTGCGGGCGCCGTCCGGCGCGAACGCGGTGCGCGCCTCGCCGGTCAGCTGGAGCACCGTGCCCGTCGTCCAGTCCAGGACGAGCAGGCCCGCGCGCGGGTCGGCGGCCAGGTTGCCGAGGGTGAGGAACATGGCGTTGCCCGGGTAGTCGCGCCAGCTCAGCTCGCGTGGCGAGTCGATCCGCAGGTAGCCGGGGTTGCCGCCACGGTGGCTGGCGTCGGCGCCCTCCAGGTGGACGGTCGTCACGAACGCGGTGTCGGCCGCCGCGACGAACTCCGCCTGCGCGTCGGTCAGCTCGTGGCCCCGGCGCGGCGGCTGCGGGACGCGGTCCGCCACCACCTCGTACGACTCCCGTTTCTGGAGGTACTTCGGGCAGTTCGAGAACACCTGCCCCGCCGTCACCGCGAAGCCCCGGGCCGTCGGCTCGGCCACGCCGTTGAGGCGCATCCGGCGGCGGGTGCGTGGGTCGAGGGCGAGGGTGCCGACGGGGGTGCCGGGGGTCGCGAGGGCCGTCGCGAGCGGGTCGGCCGGGGCCGGCCCTCCCGCGACGGAGATACGGTGCGGGCCGGTGGCGCGGACGAAGCCGGGAGCGCCGGCGAGCGGCGAGGCCCACACCCTGCCGGTCCCCGGGTCGGCCGCGCCCACCACCAGCAGCGGCTGGAGTTCCAGGAAGGCCGCCGCGACCGGTTTGATGCCGGCTCCGATCGAGCGGCCGACGTGGTCCGCCTGGTCGCGTACGCCGACCCGGTCCTGCACGGCGCGGGAGCCCGCGTGATAGACGCCGGCCATCAGAAGAAACCGCAGGTCGGGGCGGACTCGGCGGGCGCCGGTGCCTCTTCCGCGCCGCTCGGGGCGCAGATCTCCAGCCGGGTGCCGTCCGGGTCGTGGAAGAAGATGCCGCCGGACGCCGCGCCCTCGCGGTGGGCCACGACCCCCTCGTAGGCGAACTCCGCGCCGTACGACCGCAGCGCCTCCTCGTACTCCCTGACCCGCTCGATCGAGTCGACCTCCAGCGCCAGGTGGTGCAGGCCCGCGCGGTCACCGTCGTACGCCTGGGCCGCCTGCTGCCAGAGGGTGAGGAGCAGTCGGCCGTCCTCACCCAGGAACGCGTACCGCCGGCCGTCCTCCTTTCCCTCGGCCAGCACGGTGAAGCCCAGGACGTCCCGGTAGAAGGCGAGGGACCGGTCGAGGTCGGTGACGTTCAGGCCGATGTGGCCGGTGTGCAAGGTCGTGGCGGTCATGGCTGTCCCCTTCAGCTGACGTTGTAACCCCTGTAGATGAGATTAGGGGTTAGATACGCGGGGCGCAACCGGTGATCTAACCTTGAGGGGTTAGAAGTGGAAGGAGCCCCGGATGTCCGCCCCCCGCGACCCCCGCCCCCTCACCGGCGAGCCGCTCGCGCTCGACCTGCTCAACACGCGCTGGATCCAGGACGGGGTCCCGCAGGATCTGCTCACCGGCACCGACGGGCTCGCGGTGTGGCTGGCGGCGAACGGACTGGACGGCGAGTACGGCGCCGACGACCGGACCCTGCGCCATGTGCGCCAGGCCCGCGACGCGCTGGCGGCGGCCGTGGACGGCTCGCTCGCGGAAGGGGCCCCGCTCGTCGACGCGGTCCTCGCGCACGGGCGGATCCGGGCCGCCCTCACGACCGAAGGGCCCGGCGAGCACCCCGAGTTCCGCGACCCCTCCTGGGGGCCCGCCTGGCTCGCCGCCCGCAACTACCTGGAACTGCTCGCCATCGCCCCCGACCGCATCCGCCACTGCGCCCACGAGGCGTGCGTGCTGCACTTCTTCGACACGTCACGGAACGGGACGCGCCGCTGGTGCTCGATGGCCGTGTGCGGCAACCGCGCGAAGGCGTCCCGGCACTACGCACGGTCAAAGGACGCCTGAATCGGCCCAGCCGTAGGGCGAGTTACCCCTATTCGGGAGTTATCCCCCCATAACCCATCGCGGGTTTTCCCCATACATCCATATCGTTTCGGTCAACCCTCCCCAAACATCGGTCCCTTGGGTAAAGCTGAGCGGTCGTCCGGTGTCGCATTCCGGACGACAAGCGACACGCTCGTTCCCTCACCTACAAGGGATGCCGATGACCCACACCCCCCAGAGCGATCCGATACCGGGCGCCAGACGCGTGGCCCGTATCGCCGTGGCCGCCGGTCTGGTCGCCGCGCTCTCCGCGGCCGGGCCGATACCCCTGGCCTTCGCCGCGGACCCGGCCGCCCCCGCCGCGGCCGACCCGGGCGTCAAGTCCGCCCACGACAAGCTCGGCTCCGACGACGCCGACCTGCTCGCCGAGGCCAAGGCCAACGGCGACAAGAGCGTGACCATGATGGTCGCCACCGCGCCCGGCCAGACGGAGCAGGTCGCGAAGCAGCTGGACGCCGTCGACGGCGGTCTCGTGGGCCGTACGTACGACAAGCTCGGCTACGTCCGCGCCACCGTCCCGACCGGCAAGGCCGAGTCGGCGATCGCCGCCGCCGTGAAGCTCTCCTCCGTGCACGGCATCGACCTGCGCGAGGAGATCCCGCTGGAGGACCCGTCGCCGAACGCGGACGGCGCGAAGGGCGCGACGGCCACCGGGAGCTACCCGGCCCCCGGCGAGGACACGCCCGCCGAGAACCCCTACAACCCGTCCTTCGAGACCGGCGCCGTCGAGTTCGTCGAGGACCACCCGAAGGCGGACGGGCGCGGCATCACCATCGGCATCCTGGACTCCGGCGTCGACCTCGGCCACCCGGCCCTGCAGAAGACGACGACCGGCGAGCGGAAGATCGTCGACTGGGTGACGGCGACGGACCCGGTCAGCGACGGTGACGGCACCTGGCGGCGGATGACCACCTCGGTCGCCGGCCCGACCTTCTCCATCACCACCTCCGCCCTCGGCACGGAGACGTTCAAGGCCCCCGAGGGCGCCTACCGGTTCAACTACTTCTCCGAGTCCGCCACCACGGGTGGCGACATGGCCGGCGACCTGAACCGGGACGGCGACAAGACGGACGTCTGGGGCGTGCTGTACGACGCCGCCGCCGGGACCGTCCGCGTCGACCTGAACGACGACCTCGACTTCACGAACGACGAGGCGATGAAGCCGTACAAGGACGGCTTCCAGATCGGCTACTTCGGGACCGACAACCCGGCCACCGAGATCGCCGAGCGCATCCCGTTCGTCGTCGAGATCCGCAAGGACGTCGTCTACAACTCCTCGGGCGCCAAGGCCGACTACGTCAGCATCGGTGTCATCGAGGGCTCGCACGGCACCCACGTGGCCGGCATCACCGCCGCGAACGGCCTGTTCGGCGGCGAGATGAACGGCGCGGCGCCCGGCGCCAAGCTGGTCTCCTCGCGGGCCTGCACCTGGTCCGGCGGCTGCACCAACGTGGCGCTCACCGAGGGCATGATCGACCTCGTCGTGAACCGCGGCGTCGACATCGTCAACATGTCGATCGGCGGTCTGCCGGCGCTGAACGACGGCAACAACGCGCGCTCGGAGCTGTACACCCGGCTCATCGACACCTACGGCGTCCAGCTGGTGATCTCCGCGGGCAACTCCGGCCCCGGTGCCAACACCATCGGCGACCCCGCCCTCTCCGCCAAGGTGATCTCGGTCGGCGCGACCATCTCCCAGGAGACCTGGGCCGCCAACTACGGCTCGCGGGTGGAGAAGGACTACGCGATGATGCCGTTCTCCTCGCGCGGTCCGCGTGAGGACGGCGGCTTCACGCCGACGCTCTCCGCGCCCGGCGCCGCGATCAACACCACCCAGACCTGGTCGCCCGGCGGCCCGGTCGCCGAGGCCGGCTACAGCCTGCCGCCCGGCTACTCCATGCTCCAGGGCACCTCGATGGCCTCCCCGCAGGCCGCGGGCGCGAGCGCGCTGCTGCTGTCCGCCGCCAAGCAGAAGGGCATCGAGCTGACGCCGGCGACGCTGCGCACGGCGCTCACCTCGACCGCCGACCACATCCCGGGCGTGCAGGCGTACGAAGAGGGCGCGGGCCTGATCAACATCGTGGACGCCTGGGACTCGATCCGCGACGGCGCCACCGCCCACGAGTACTCCGTGAAGGCTCCGGTCGACACCGCGATCGACCAGTTCCTGAAGACGCCGGGCTACGGCACGGGCCTGTACGACCGCGAGGGCGGTCTGAAGGCCGGGCAGAAGAAGACGTACGAGATCACCCTGACCCGTACGTCCGGCGCCGACCGAGCGATCCGGCACGAGCTGCACTTCGAGAACAACGCGGGCGGCACCTTCCGTATCGTCGGCTCCGACGAGGTGAACCTGCCGCTCAACCAGCCGGTCACCGTCAAGGTGCAGGCCGCGCCGAAGTCCGCCGGGCTCAAGAGCGCGATCCTCGAGGTCGACGACCCGCGCACCGAGGGCATCGACAAGCAGGTCCTCAGCACGGTCGTGGTCGCCGCGCCGCTGAAGTACGGCTACTCCGCGTCCGGTTCGGTGCAGCGCAACAGCCACAAGTCGTACTTCGTGACCGTGCCCGAGGGCGCCAAGTCCCTCGAGGTCGCAATCGGCGGGCTGAAGGACAAGAGCCAGACCCGGTTCATCGCCATCCACCCGTACGGCGTCCCGGCCGACCCCACGTCGACCATCAGCTGCTACCCGAACTACACCAACCCGGCCAACACCTGCCGCCCGGACGTGCGCTCGTACGCCGACCCGCAGCCCGGTGTCTGGGAGATCGAGGTCGAGTCGCGCCGTACGTCGCCGCTGCTCGACAACCCGTACACGCTGGACGTCACCGTCCTCGGCGCCGCCTTCGACCCGGAGACGGTGACCGTGCCCGAGGCCAAGGTCGGCACCCCGGCCGCCGCCTCCTGGAAGGTGACCAACAACTACGCCGCCCTCGACGGCAAGCTGGTCGGCGGCCCGCTGGGCTCCTCCAAGACGGCCCGCCCGACCATCGCGGACGGCGTCACCCAGACCACCACGGTCCAGGTGCCCGAGGGCGCGCAGTCGCTGGACGTCACCATCGGCAACGTCTCCGACGCGGCCGCGGACCTCGACCTGGTCGTGAAGAACGCGGCCGGCACCGAGGTCGGCAGCTCCGCCGACGGTGACTCCGAGGAGTCGGTGTCCGTGGCCAAGCCGGCCGCCGGCACGTACACCATCGAGGTCATCGGCTACGCGGTGCCCGCCGGTTCCACCGCCTACGACTACCTGGACGTGTTCTTCTCCAGCGCGCTCGGCTCCGTCACGGTCGACGAGTCCGCGCCGGTGAAGCTCGGCACGGGTGCCTCGGCGACGGTCTCCGGCAGCGTCACCGCCGCCGCGGCCGCGCCCGAGGGACGCGAGTTCTTCGGCCAGGTCCAGCTGGTCAACGCGCGCGGCACGGTCGCGGGCGTGGGCAGCGTGAAGATCGAGAAGGTCACGCCGTAGTGCGGTAGTACGGCGAGGAGGCGGGCGTCCGACGGGCGCCCGCCCTCTGTCATTCACAGGCCCTGCTCCGCGACTCGGGCAGCGCCTGCTCGACCGCCTGCCGCTGCGGGGCGATGGCGTCCTCGCCGACGAACCAGAAGTCGGCCGCGTCGCCGTGGCGCGGCACGGCGACCAGGACGTGGTCGCCGGCGCGGAGGTGGCTGGGGGCGCCGAAGACGGCGTCGTCGCCCTTGACGAAGGTGGCCTTCGCCTCGCCGTCCTTCCCGGCCGGGATGTAGGCGCGGGTGACGTCGAGGGTGACGCGTTCCCGCCCGGTGCCGGGGACGGGGACGACATCGGTCACCGTGCCCTCGGCCAGCAGCCGGGTGCAGGCCAGGTAGGTGGGTGAGCCGAGCGGACCGGCCGACTTCTGCGCGCTCTCGGCGCCGCTGTCGGCGGCCGTCGACCCGCCCGCGTCCGCGCCGCCGCCCGGACCGGACTGCACGACGAGCCAGCCGAGGCCGACGAAGACGGTGGCGACGGCGGCGGCGACGAGACCGTTGAAGGCGATCCGCAGGGGCCGCCGCCGGGAGGAGCGCGGCGGCACGGCCTCCGGCACCGTCCGGGGCGCGAACCGCGGCTCGGCGCCGAGCGCGTCCCCGATGATCCCCAACTGCTCCCGCAGCAACGCGACATCGGCCTCGGCGGACCGGTACTCGGCCAGGAGTCCGTCGTCGGCGCGGGCCTCCTCGGACAGCTGCTCTCCAGTGAGGACGGCCATCAACGGATCGTTACGGTCGACGGTCACGTCACACCACCTCGTCCTCGTGCAGCCGGGTGCGCAGCGCCCGCACCGCCGTGTGCAGCCTGCTCTTGACGGTGCCCTCCGGGATGCCCAGCTCCTCGGCGATGGAGCGCACCGGCAGATCGGCGTAGAAGCGCAGCACGACGACCTGCCGCTGGGCGTCGGGCAGCTCGTCCAGGCCCTGGGCGACGGCGACGGAGAGCACGCTGGTGTCCTCGCCGGAGGGGTGCTCCAGCTGCCGCAGCGAGGCGAGCCGCTCCCCGATCCGCTCCTGACGGCGCTTGGCGCGGTGCCAGTCCATGGCGAGGTTGGACGCGACGACCGCGGCCCACGCGGAGACGTCCCGCGGCGCCTCGCGCCCACTGGCGGCACGCTCCAGCAACCGCAGGCGGACCTGCTGTACCCCGTCCAGCAGGTCCGCCTGCGGAACCCCGCCCAGCGCGAGCACCGCCCGCACCCGCCGCTCCTGGGCCGCGTCCAGCGGATCTCCGTGATCGTCCCGTTGGGCACGGCGGGCCTTTCTGCCCAGCACAAGCCACCCCCCTCAGCACGTTTCTCCTACGACGCCGGAGCACGGGGAAACGTTCGACCGGGTGTCCGGACGTTCCGCGAGGCGTACGTCACACCGCCGGTCGGGTGTCCCAGTCCTCGGGCATGGAGCGCAAAGAATTGGACAGACGGACCGGGGTCGGCCGCATGATGGAGAGGCCGCAGAAGCACAAGAACGCGTAGAGGAGTCACCGTGAGGGTCGGAATCGTCGGAGCCACCGGTCAGGTCGGCACGGTCATGCGCAGGATCCTCACGGAGCGCGACTTCCCGGTCACCGAGCTGCGCCTGTTCGCCTCGGCCCGCTCGGCGGGGACGGTCCTCGACGGGATCACGGTGGAGGACGCGTCCACGGCCGACTACACCGGCCTGGACATCGTGCTGTTCTCCGCGGGCGGCGCCACCTCCAAGGCGCTGGCCGAGAAGGTCGCCGCCCAGGGCGCCGTGGTGATCGACAACTCCTCCGCCTGGCGGCGCGACCCCGAGGTCCCGCTGGTGGTCTCCGAGGTGAACCCGCACGCGGTGGCCAACCGCCCCAAGGGCATCATCGCCAACCCGAACTGCACCACGATGGCCGCGATGCCGGTGCTGAAGCCGCTGCACGCGGAGGCGGGCCTGGAGGCCCTGGTGGTGGCCACCTACCAGGCCGTGTCCGGCTCCGGCCTCGCGGGCGTCGACGAGCTGTTCGAGCAGGTCCAGAAGGTCGGCGCGGACGCCCCGAAGCTCACCCACGACGGCTCGGCGGCCGAGTACCCGGCGCCGAACAAGTACGTCGCGCCGATCGCGTACAACGTGCTCCCGCTGGCCGGCTCCATCGTCGACGACGGCCTGAACGAGACGGACGAGGAGCAGAAGCTCCGCAACGAGTCCCGCAAGATCCTGGAGATCCCGGAGCTGAAGGTCTCCGGCACCTGTGTCCGGGTCCCGGTCTTCACCGGCCACTCCCTCCAGGTCAACGCCCGCTTCGCCCGCCCGATCAGCGTGGAGCGCGCCAAGGAGCTGCTGGCCGGCGCCCCCGGCGTCGCCCTCACCGAGGTGCCGACCCCGCTGGAGGCGGCGGGTCAGGACCCGTCGTACGTCGGCCGGATCCGCGGCGACGAGACGGTGGAGAACGGCCTGGCCTTCTTCGTCTCCAACGACAACCTGCGCAAGGGCGCGGCCCTGAACGCGGTGCAGATCGCGGAGCTGGTGGCGGCCGAGCTGACCGCCAAGCGCGAGCAGTAGGACAGCTGTGCGGGGCGGTCACCGGGTGCCGGTGGCCGCCCTTCGCGTAACTGAGTACGCGTACTCATGCGCCCGTCTCCGCCCCACTGGAAGGTGGGGGCGGAGGTGGGCGGATGGCGAAGACCGCGGCGGTCGGACTGCTGCTGGCCCTGGCCCTGGTGGGCGGGGCGACGGCGTGCTCGCACGAACCGGCGGACGAGGACCTGCGGGCGCGGGCCACCTCGCCCGAGGCGGAGTCCCGCAGGGCGGCCGTGGAGCGGAGGATGCGCACGCTGATCGACCGGCTGGCCGAGGTGCGGGGCGTCGAGCCCGTGCTCACGCGGTTCGCCGACTCCTGTGGCCGGCCGGCCGGTGACGCCTTGTTCGGGGACGGCGGGTCGCCCTACGCCCTGGTGTGCGACATGCGGGCCGTCGCCTACTTCGGCGTCCGCGGGGACATCGCCGACGTACTGCCCCGCATCCGGGCGGCGGGCATCGCGACCTGGGGGCCGCAGGACGGCGAGGGGCGGGACCTGCCGCACGCACGCGGCACCGTGACCTACGCGCTCGACTACCACCGCCTCGGCGGCCGGGACCCGGACGGCACCCTCATGCCCACGCCCGCACTCGAGGCCCCCGGGCTCGAGATCGACTGGGAGCGGCCGGGCCTGCCGCTCCCCAACCCCATCGACGAGCCGGAGCCCTGCCCTCCGGACCCCTCCGGGCCCGAGTTCCACCGACGCTGCTCGATCACCCCCGAGCCGGCACCGAGCGTGGCATCCGCACGCGCCCGCTACGACACCGTCCTGACCTTCGACCTCAGCGGCTCGGGCTCCCCCGGGGACCAGTACTTCACGGTGCCGAAGCCTCAGCCGGCCTGATCCGGAAGACAGCCCCTAGGGCCGCCGCACCTCGTACAGGAAGCAGCCGTACTCCACGGCCCGGACATGGACCAGCGCCACCTCGGGGTCGGCGAAGGCCTCCGCGAAGGCGGCCTCGAAGGACTCCTCCGGGGTCGTCAGGCGGCCGCCGAGGATGCGGCCGTCGGCCGAGTAGCGGCGCAGGACACGGTGGGCGTTGGTGAAGGGCACGGCGTCACCCTGGGGGCCGGGGCAGTCGTCCGCGTGGATGAAGATCGGTCCCTGCTCGTCGTAGGCCCCGGGATCGGCGCCCGTGGCGGCCGCCCAGCGGCGCAGCGGGGCGTAGGAGACCAGGGCGATCGACTCGCCGGGCGTGCTGTGGCGCAGACAGCAGCGCAGGGGTGCGCCGCCCTCCTCGTCGGTCACGGGAACCATCGCGCGCCCCGAATCGTCGGCAGAGCGCAGCTCCTTCAGCACCGAGGGCGGGACAGGGCGTGTCGGATAGGTCGTCATGGGCTCAGCGTCGCGCGTGTCCGCCCCGGTCACCGGCGGGATCCGGACATCGCGTTTCGTGCAGGTCCCGTGGAAGGATGGCGCAACCCACACATAACGAGGAGATGACCGCGTGCCTGGCACAAACCTGACTCGCGAAGAGGCGCAGCAGCGGGCGAAGCTGCTCACCGTTGACTCGTACGAGATCGATCTCGACCTCTCCGGCGCGCAGGAGGGCGGTACGTACCGGTCCGTGACCACGGTGCGCTTCGACGTCGCGGAGAACGGCGCGGAGTCCTTCATCGACCTGGTGGCGCCGACGGTCCACGAGGTGACCCTGAACGGCGACCAGCTCGACCCCGCCGAGGTCTTCAAGGACTCCCGGATCGCGCTCCCCGGGCTGCTGGAGGGCCCGAACGTCCTGCGGGTCGTCGCCGACTGCGCGTACACCAACACCGGCGAGGGGCTGCACAAGTTCGTCGACCCCGTCGACGACCAGGCCTACCTCTACACCCAGTTCGAGGTCCCGGACGCCCGCCGGGTCTTCGCCTCCTTCGAGCAGCCGGACCTGAAGGCCACCTTCCAGTTCACCGTGCGCGCGCCCGAGGGCTGGACGGTGATCTCGAACTCGCCGACGCCGGAGCCCAAGGACAACGTCTGGGAGTTCGAGCCGACGCCGCGCATCTCGACGTACATCACCGCGCTCATCGTCGGTCCCTACCACAGCGTCCACAGCGTGTACGAGAAGGACGGGCAGAGCGTGCCGCTCGGCATCTACTGCCGTCCCTCGCTCGCCCAGTTCCTGGACGCCGACGCGATCTTCGAGGTGACCCGGCAGGGCTTCGACTGGTTCCAGGAGAAGTTCGACTACGCGTACCCGTTCAAGAAGTACGACCAGCTGTTCGTACCGGAGTTCAACGCCGGCGCGATGGAGAACGCGGGCGCGGTGACCATCCGCGACCAGTACGTCTTCCGGTCCAAGGTGACGGACGCGGCGTACGAGGTGCGGGCCGAGACCATCCTGCACGAGCTGGCCCACATGTGGTTCGGCGACCTGGTCACCATGGAGTGGTGGAACGACCTGTGGCTGAACGAGTCGTTCGCCACGTACACGTCGATCGCCTGCCAGGCGGCCCACCCCGAGTCGCGCTGGCCGCACTCGTGGACCACGTTCGCCAACTCGATGAAGACGTGGGCGTACCGGCAGGACCAGCTGCCGTCCACGCACCCGATCATGGCGGACATCCGCGACCTGGACGACGTGCTCGTCAACTTCGACGGCATCACGTACGCCAAGGGTGCTTCGGTGCTGAAGCAGCTGGTGGCGTACGTCGGCGAGGACGAGTTCTTCCGCGGCGTACAGGCGTACTTCAAGCGCCACGCGTTCGGCAACACGCGCCTGTCCGACCTGCTGGGCGCCCTGGAGGAGACCTCCGGCCGCGACCTGAAGACCTGGTCGAAGAAGTGGCTGGAGACCGCGGGCATCAACATCCTGCGCCCGGAGATCGAGACGGACGCCGACGGCGTGATCACCTCCTTCGCCATCCGCCAGGAGGCCCCGGCGCTGCCCGCCGGCGCCAAGGGCGAGCCGACGCTGCGCCCGCACCGCATCGCGGTCGGCCTGTACGAACTCGACGACGCCGGCGGCAAGCTGGTGCGCGCCGAGCGCGTCGAGCTGGACGTCGACGGCGAGCTGACGGCCGTACCGCAGCTGGTCGGCAAGCGCCGCCCGGCGGTCGTCCTGCTGAACGACGACGACCTGTCGTACGCGAAGGTCCGTCTCGACGAGGCGTCCCTGAAGACCGTCACCGAGCACCTGGGCGACTTCGAGGCCTCCCTGCCGCGCGCCCTGTGCTGGGCGTCCGCGTGGGACATGACCCGGGACGGGGAGCTGGCGACCCGCGACTACCTCTCCCTGGTGCTGTCCGGCATCGGCAAGGAGTCCGACATCGGCGTGGTGCAGTCGCTGCACCGCCAGGTGAAGCTGGCGGTCGACCTGTACGCCGCCCCGGACGCCCGCGAGGCCCTGCTCACCCGCTGGACCGACGCCACGCTGGCCCACCTGCGGTCCGCCGCGCCCGGCAGTGACCATCAGCTGGCGTGGGCGCGGGCGTTCGCGGCGACGGCCCGCACGCCGGAGCAGCTGGACCTCCTGGAGGCCCTGCTGGACGGCTCCCAGTCGATCGAGGGCCTGGTCGTGGACACCGAGCTGCGCTGGGCGTTCGTCGAGCGGCTGGCCGCGGTGGGCCGCTTCGAGGAGGCGGAGATCGCCGGCGAGTACGAGCGGGACAAGACGGCGGCGGGCGAGCGCCACGCCGCCACGGCCCGCGCCGCCCGCCCGACGGCCGAGGCGAAGGCGGCGGCCTGGGCGTCGGTGGTGGAGTCCGACAAGCTGCCGAACGCCGTCCAGGAGGCGGTGATCTCCGGTTTCGTCCAGACCGACCAGCGCGAGCTGCTGGCGCCGTACACCGGCAAGTTCTTCGAGGCGGTCAAGGGCGTCTGGGAGTCCCGCTCCCACGAGATGGCCCAGCAGATCGCCGTCGGCCTGTACCCGTCGATCCAGGTCACCCAGGACACCCTGGACAAGACGGACGCCTGGCTGTCCTCGGCGGAGCCGAACGCGGCCCTGCGACGCCTGATCTCGGAGTCGCGTGCGGGCGTCGAGCGCGCGCTGAGGGCCCAGGCGGCGGACGCGGCCGCGGAGTAGCCGTCTGTACCCGTCGTACGTCCATGGGGCGCCCGGTACCGTGCCGGGCGCCCCATGCCGTTCGGGCGAGCGCTCTGCTAGCCGGGGCACTTCTCCCCGTTGGGCACGGCCTCGAAGACCACGCTGTCCTCGATGATCTCCCCGGCCGCGGGGGTGGTGGAGCAGACCCGCCAGTCGTTCTCGTTGTCGGGGCTGCGCCTCTCGCCGGTGGCGTCGATCGCGGTGACCTCGCCGGTCAGGGCCGCCATCTGGTTCATCGCGTCCATGAGGTTGCGGCCGCTGTAGCTCGGCATCTCATCACCCGGCATGGCCAGGTACCCCTCGGTGGAGGCGGGGCAGCTCTCGCCCTCCTTGACCACCAGGAACACCACCAGGGTGTCGGGGTCCGCCTCGCCGGGCTCCGGGTCCTGCGAGCAGACCCGCCAGTTGCGGTCCCAGAGCTGGGCGCGGCCCTGTCCGGTCGCGTCCTCGGAGCTGAGGTTGGTGAACCCGGCGCTCTGCGCCCGGTCCTGCGCCGTCTGGAGCTGCGAGCCGGTCATGTCGGGCAGCTCCTTCGTCGACGAACATCCGCCGACCGCCGCCAGAGCGAGCGCCGCCCAGGCTGCGGCAAGTGTGCGAGCACGCCGACTCGTCATCATGGCCCCCCGTGATCCCCGTGATCTCTGTGATCGATCTGATCTCTGTCCCCCAGGAAGCGTGATCTTAGCCCTTGCCATGCCGCCGTCGCGCCGCGTGCTCCTGCCAGGCGGGCGAGCGCAGCAGGGTGGCGGCCGGGTCAACGCTCCCGCGCCTCAGGCCCTTCCGCCGCCTCCCGCAACGCCGCCAGCACCCGGCGAACCCCCGGCGCCTCCTCCGCCCCCTTGCGTACGGCCGCCACCACGTGCCGGCACGGCCGGTCCGTGGCGAGTTCGCGCATCACCACGCCGTCGCGGCGGGCGCCCACCATGCGGGGTACGAGGGCGACGCCCATGCCCGCCTCCACCATGGCCAGGATCGCGGTCCAGCCGGCCGCCGAGTGGCCCTGGACGGGGCTGAACCCGGCGGCCTCGCAGGCGCCGCGGGTGATGTCGGACCAGGGGCCGCTGCCGCCGAAGATCCAGGGTTCGGCGGCGAGGTCGGTCAGGCGCAGACCGTCGGCGTCGGCCAGGGGGTGGCCGGGGGGCAGGGCCAGGTCGAGCGGGTCGGTGAGCAGGGGCAGCCGGGTGAAGCGGGGGTCCGCCGCGCTCGGGGCCTCGGCGGCGAGGGACAGGGCGAGGTCCACCTCGCCGGCGGCCAGCAGTTCGTACGCCTCCCCGGCCTCCGCCTCCCGCACCCGTACCGTCACCCCGGGGTGTGCCGCCCGCAGGGCCCGCACGGCCGGTACGACCAGCGCCGGGACCGCCGTGGAGAAGGCGCCGACCCGCACCTCCCCGGCCTCGCCGTGCGCGTAGGCCGCCAACGCGGCGTCGGCGCGCTCCAGTTGCTCGAAGACGGGTTCGGTGTGCCGCAGCACCAGCCGGGCGGCGTCGGTGAGCCGGACCCGGCGGCCGTGGGCCTCCAGCAGGGGCACGCCCAGCTGGGTGGCGAGGTTGGTCAGCTGCTGGGAGACCGCCGACGGGGTCATGTGCAGCGCCTCGGCCGTCGCGGTCACCGTGCCCCGCTCCCGCAGCGTCCGCAGGATGTGCAGCTTACGGATGTCCCACTCGGCCATGGCGGCACGCTACACGGCACGGCCATGCCGGCTGTCAAGTCCCGATTTGCCGTGCCGTGACCCGGGCCTTCCGTCCGGGGCTCAATGGAGACACGGACGACCGCACGGCGAGGCCGGCAGCCCGCTCGACCGGTCCTCGGTCCGATACCCCCACCCGCGAAGGACCCATGCTCATGACCGCCACAAGGACCCGACGCTTCGCCCTTCTCATGGCCGCGGCCGCCGTCGCCACCGGAGGTGTCTCCCTGACCGGCACCGCGTTCGCCGCGCCGGAGGCCGGAGACCCCAAGATCCCCAACCGCTGTGAGTACACGATGAGCAAGGACGGGTGGTACCACGACAGCTGCGCCACTCCGGGCGGTGGGGGCGTATCAGGCGGCCCACCCGCCGACGGCAGCGGCTCCGGCTCCGGCTCCGGCTCCGGCTCCGGCTCCGGCTCCGGCAACGACGTGACAGGCGGCGCGCCCGCCGGCACCAGCAGCTCCGGCGACCTCGCGCCAGGCGGCGGCGCGCCCTTCGACACCAGCAGCTCCGGCTCCACCAGCGTCGCGACAGGCGGCGCACCCCTCGACACCCCGCCGGGCCCCGGTCCTTCCGATGCCATCGACTACGGCGGCTGGGTCGGCCCGAACCCCAACGCGGGTCCGGTCGTCAACTGACCCGGGATGCCGCGCCCAGCGTGATCCCGGCCAGGATCAGGGCGAGGCAGAGAAGCTGGGGCCATCCGGTGGTCTCGCCGAGCAGGGCCCAGGACAGCAGCGCCACGCAGACGGGCTGGAGGTAGTAGACGATGCCCGCGCGAGCCGCGCCGATCAGGGCGATGGCCTTATTCCAGGCGAAGAAGGCGACCGCCGAGGAGGCGATCCCGACGTACAGCAGGGGCAGCACCGTGCCGGCGGTCGGCGTGAAGCCGCCCTGGAGGGCGAGGCTCGCGCCCTGTGCGGGCAGCAGCAGGGCCGCGCCGATCAGGAAGGTGGTGAAGAGGAAGGCCGCGCCGCCCAGGTCGGCGGGCTTGCGGCGCAGCAGGGCGCTGTACGATCCGAAGCAGCAGGCGGCAGCGATCATCCACAGGTCGCCGGCGGCGAAGTCGGCGCCGTCCCGGCCGATCAGCAGCACGACGCCGGTGCACGCGATCAGCAGCCCGGCGACCCGGCGGGCGCCCAGCCGCACCCCGCTCGCCCGCTCGAACACCGCCATCAGGACCGGGGAGGCGGCCATGATCATGCCCATGTTGGCGGCGGGGGTGGTGATTCCGGCCTGGTTGACGAGGGTGTTGTAGACCGTGACACCGAGGAGGGAGGCGAGGACGACGAAGCCGAGGTGACGCCGGATGAGGTGCCGCTGCCGCCAGGCCTGCCGGGCCCCGAAGGGGGCGACCGCGACAAGCGCCACCACCCAGCGCCAGAACGCGTGCTGCACGGGCGGGACGCTGTCGTGCAGGGCGCGGGAGGTGACGAAGGAGCCGGACCAGACGGCCGTGGCGAGGGCGGCGAGGACGATCCCGAGAACGGGACCGGCCGCTCTCGGGATCGAGGAGGTCCTGGGTGTGTCGGAAGAGGTGGTCCTGTGCAGGACGACTGCCACGGAGGTCCTTTCGCTGGTCGGTTCGATCGCGGTGGATCTACCGTCGCAGCGTGGAACCTGTCGCGTCCATCGAAACTTCTCGATGGCTCTTTTCAGCAGAACTGAATGATTGCGCGACCGGGACCGTCTTCCGGGTGCTCGTCGTGAGCTGCCCGGCCACCGTCGCCCCGAAGGCCAGCACCATGCCCGCCACCTGCACCGGCGTCAGCGCCTGCCCGAGCGCGGCCCAGCCGACGACGGCCGCGGTGAGCGGGGAGAGCGGACCGAGGAAGGTGACCTGGGTGGCGGTGAGCCGGCCGATGCCGCGGAACCAGAGCCAGTAGGCGACGGCGGTGTTGGCCAGGGCGAGGTAGAGGTAGCCCCCGATCGCCGCGCCGTCCAGGGCGGGCGGCGCGCCCTCGACGAGGAGGGCGACCGGGGCGATGAGCAGGCCGCCCGCGGTGAGCTGCCAGCCGGTGAGCGCCAGCGGGCCGATGCCGCCCGGGCGGCCCCAGCGCTTGGTCAGGACGGTACCGGCGGACATGGAGGCGGTGGAGGCGAGAGCCGCCAGCACCCCGATCGGGTCCAGGGCCCCGGCCGCCTTCAGTACGACGAGACTGACGCCGAACGCGGCGACGATCGCGGTGAGCACGGACCGGGTGGCGGGCCGCTGCCCCAGCAGCAGGGCGGAGAGCCCGATGACGAACAGCGGGCCGACCGAGCCCACGACCGCGGCCATGCCGCCGGGCAGCCGGTACGCCGAGAGGAACAGCAGCGGAAAGAAGGCGCCGATGTTCAGCGCGCCCAGCACCGCCGCCTTGCCCCACCAGATGCCACGCGGCAGCACCCGGGCGAGGGCGAGGAGCAGCAGCCCGGCGGGCAGGGCCCGCATGAGCCCGGTGAACAGGGGGCGGTCCGGCGGCAGGAACTCGGTGGTGACGGCGTAGGTGGTGCCCCAGGAGACGGGGGCGAGGGCGGTGAGCAGGACGGTCGCGGACCGCTTCATGGCGGACCCCTTCGATGGACGCTAAGGATTCAGCTCGACGCTAAGTAGCTTAGCGCTAAGCAAGTTTCCGTCAAGCTACTTTCTTGCGGCCGACCGAACGGGCACGGATACTCCTGCCATGACGCAGAGCCCGGAGAGCCCGCAGAACGCCCCGACCAAGCCCGCGCCCGACGCGGTGGACGCGATCATCGAGCAGTGGGCAGCCGTACGCCCCGACCTGGACACCCGCGCGATGGAGGTCTTCGGCCGTATCCACCGGCTCTCCCGCGCGATGGGCGACCGCGCGGAGAAGACGTACGCCCGCTTCGGCATCTCCCGCGGCGAGTTCGACGTCCTGGCGACCCTGCGCCGCTCCGGCGAGCCGTACACCCTCTCCCCCCGCCAGCTCGCCGCCACCCTCATGCTCACCACGGGAGGCATGACCGGCCGCCTCGACAAACTCGAACGCGCCGGCCTCCTCCGCCGCTCCCCGGACCCCCACGACCGCCGCGGCCTCCAGGTCACCCTCACCGCCGAGGGCCTCTCCCTGACCGAGGAGGCAGTCGGCGCGGGCCTCGCGACCCAGACGGAGGCCCTGTCCGCCCTCACGGACGAACAGGCCGGCCAACTGGCGGATCTGCTGCGGCAGTTGCTGGCGGGTACCGCCTAGCGGAGGGCGGCGTCAGGCTCTCGGCCACCGTCCAGGAAGCCTGGGCGTCGGGCTTCCCCGCCCAAGCCCGATGGCGTGCGGCTCGGCTCGTCACTTTCGCCAGAACAGGTGGTGGGTCACGCCGCTCGGGCTGGGCACGACCTCCAGGTGGAAGCGGTCGCGCAGCTCGTCGGGGGACTCCCAGAGTCGTAGTCCGGATCCGAGCTTCACCGGCGAGACCGCCACGTGCATGGTGTCGACGAGGTCGGCGTCCAGGAACTGCCGGATGGTGGTGACACCGCCGCCGAGTCGGACGTCCTTGCCCTGCGCCGCCTCCCGCGCCTGCTGGAGGACCGTGGCCGGGTCGCCGTCGACGAAGTGGAACGTGGTGTCGGAGAGCGTGAACGAAGGACGCTTGTGGTGGGTCAGGACGAACACCGGGGTGCGGAAGGGGGGCTCCTCACCCCACCAGCCGCGCCACTCGTGGTCCGTCCAGGGCCCGCGCTGGGGCCCGAACTTGTTGCGGCCCATGATCTCGGCGCCGATGTTGCGCGCGTAGTCCCGGGTGAAGTAGTCGTCGAGGCCCCGGCTCCCCCCGGGATCGGTGCGCATCGGCCAGCTCGCCGTCGCACCGGCCCAGGCGAACAGCCTTCCGGGGTCGGGGTGGCCGAACGGATGCTCGAGGCTCTGGTCCTCACCGGCGCCGATCCCGTCACTCGAGACGTTGAAGTTCTGGACCCTCAGTAGCTGAGCCACGTGTTCCTCCTGAGTGAGTTGCCGACTGCGGTGGTGAAGACTCCGCGAGTCGGGAAAACTCATCGCGGCAGCTGGTCGGCGCGGCCCACGTGTGTCACGAGCGCCGCCTCCACATCCGCCGGGCCGGCCGCCTCCGAGGCCCACGCCGCGTAGCCGTCCGGGCGGACCAGGAGGGACGTGCGGCGGGTGCTCGTCCAGCGGGCGGTGGCCAGGCGGTCCTTGCGCGCGGACCCCGGCTCGTACGGGTCCGGGGTGATGAGGACCCAACGGCCGCCGCGCAACGCCTCGTAGAGGCGGGTGCCGTCGGCGAGGCGGATGTCGGGGACGCGCCTGCCCGTCAGGGGGTGGGAGCCGCGGGGTGCCGGGTAGCGGTAGCCGATGCCGGTGATCTGGCCGAGGGCCTTGCGGCGGGCCGGAGAGGAGATGCCGATGAAGGTGGTCATGAGGGCGCGGAGCACCAGGGCCACCGGGCGCCTCGCCATGGCGAGCCGGAGGATGCCGCCGCTGCTGCGCAGCACCGTCTTGCCGATGGGGTGGCGTTCGGAGTTGTAGGTGTCGAGGAGGTCCGGGTCCGCGTGGCCGTGGAGCACCTGGGCCAGCTTCCAGCCGAGGTTGGCCGCGTCCTGGAGGCCCGTGTTCATGCCCTGGCCGCCCGCGGGGCTGTGGACGTGCGCGGCGTCCCCGGCGAGGAAGACCCGGCCCACGCGGTACGTGGGCGCCTGGCGTTCGTCGCTGTGGAAGCGGGACAGCCAGCGGGGGTCGTGCATGCCGAAGTCGTCGCCGAGCGCGTGGCGGGCGATCTGCCTGATCTCGTCCAGGTCGACGGGGGTGTCGTCGGGGACGTTCCGGCCGCGGTGCCAGGCGGCGACCCGGTGGTAGCCGTCGCCGAAGGGCGCGACGAGGGCGAAGGCGTCGCCGACGGCGTTCGCGGTGATCAGGTCCGCGTGCTCGGGGGCGAGCCGGACGTCCGCGAGGACGATGGAGCGGATGACCGAGCGGCCGGGGAAGGGCAGGCCGATCGCGTCGCGGACGACGCTGCGCAGGCCGTCCGCGCCGACCACGTATGCCGCGCGCAGTGATCCGGGGCGGCCGTCCGGGTCCTTCACCTCCACCGTCACGCCGGTCGCGTCCTGGGTCAGGCCCGTCACCTCCGTCTCGTAGCGGAAGTCCGCTCCCGCCTCCACCGCCCGCCGTTCCAGGGCCTTCTCCACCTCGTACTGCGGGATGACCAGCAGGTGCCTGAAGCGGGAGGGGAGGGCGCTCAGGTCGATGGTGAGGTCGCCGAAGAGGCGGAGGCGGTCGAGGGGGCGGCCGATGGCCTCCAGGTCGTCGGCCAGCCCTCGGGCGTCGAGTTGTTCGAGGGTGCGGGCGTGTACGGCGAACGCTCGGGTCAGGTTGCTGATCTTGTGAGGGCGCTTTTCGAGGACGGTGACGGGGATGCCGGCGGTGGCGAGGTCGCCGGCGAGGAGGAGGCCGGTCGGGCCCGAGCCGACGACGATGACCGACGGTGCGGTGCTGGGGGTGATGCGGTTGGTGCCGCCCGTGGTGCCTTCTGTGCCAGTGGTGCCGTTCATGGTGGCCTCCTGGATGCCAACGCCCGTTGGTCAACGTCTGTTGGTCAACGCTTGTTGGCAACCGTAGAACGCCGGGCGAGCACAGTCAACGCTTGTTGGCCAACACGTGTTGGCCTACGCTCGTGGGCATGGCCGAGACCGACACTCCCCGAGCCCGCCGCTCCGACACCACCCGCACCGCCATCCTCGACGCGGCCCGGGAGCGGTTCGCCGCCGACGGCTACGACCGCGCCACCATTCGCGCCATCGCCAAGGACGCGGGCATCGACCCGTCGATGGTCATGCGCTACTACGGCAACAAGGAGGGCCTGTTCGCGGCGGCCGTCGCCGTCGATCTCCGGCTGCCCGACCTCACCGCACTCCCCCGCGCCACCGTCGGCCGGGCCGCGGCGGCCCACTTCCTCGACGTGTGGGAGGGGAACGAGGTGCTGACCGCCCTGCTCCGGGTCGGCGTCGCCCATCAGGCCGGGGCCGAGCGGATCCAGGGCATCTTCCGCGAACAGCTGCTGCCGGTCGCCCGCCAGCTCTGCCCGGACCCCGAGCAGGTGCCCGCCCGCGCCGCGCTCGTCGCATCGCAGCTGCTCGGCCTCGCGCTCACCCGGTACGTGCTGCGCATCCCGCCCGCCGTGGACCTGACCCGCGAGGAGATCGTGGTGTGGCTGGCACCCACGCTCCAGCGGTATCTGACCGCACCCAGCCCCTGACACGCAAAACACACCAAAAACACGCCGAGGGCGCCGACCTCGCCTACGTACAGCGAACACGCGTACGTACGACGAGGTCGGCGCCCTCGGTGGAACGTGTGGAACGTAGGGGGGCCGGTCAGGCCTTCGTCTGGGCCGTCGCCTTGGTCCTGATGTTCTTGGTGGTCACCCGGTGCTCTTCCTTCGACCGGTCCAGGACCATCACCAGGCCCGCGATGACCGCGAAGATCACGATCGGGGCGATGACGAACCAGCCCAGCGTCTCGATGACGCTCAGGCCCGGGCCGGGGTCGTCACCGTCGTCGCGGGTCAGCGCGCTCGCGGGAGACGACATGAGCAGCATCATCAGCGTCGTACCGGCGGCCAGGGCGCCGGCGCGCAGGGCGTTCTTGTTGTCCACGGTCCCAAAAGTAGCGAACGCCCGTGAGCACCGCGCGCCCGGGGTGCCGTACGAGAGGCCGGGCGCCGTCACGAGCCCCGCCGCGCCCCCACCGCGTCACCGTCCGGCATCCCCCCGCAACACCTCCACCAGCGCCCGCAGCCGCGCCGAGCCCGCCAGCTCCTCCAGCGTCACCGGCCGCCCCTGCGCGTCCGCGATCGGCAGCCGCCAGTTCGGGTACTGGTCCCAGGTGCCCGGCAGATTCTGCGGGCGGCGGTCGCCGACGCCGTCCGGCAGCCAGACGCCGATCATGCGGGCCGGAGTGCGCAGCAGGAAACGGTGCACGGCCTGGACCTCGGCCTCCTCCGACGCCCCGTCCGTGCCGCCGCCGGTGCCGGGGAGCAGGCCGAGCCGGGAGAGATACGCCAGCCACTCCCCCGTGTCCGCCGCCGCCTCCGCGCGCTCGTCGGCGAGCGGGCGGGCGAGCAGGCCCAGCCGGTCGCGCAGGTCGACGTGTTCGCCGGTGAGCCGGGCGGCGGTGGGCGGCAGGTCGTGAGTGGTGGCGGTGGCGAGGCAGTCGGCGCGCCAGGATTCGGGCGGCAGGGGGCGGCCGTCGCCGTCCCAGTCGCGTTCGAACCACAGCACGGACGTGCCGAGTACTCCGCGCTCCCGCAGCCGTTCCCGCACCCCCGGTTCGACGGTGCCCAGGTCCTCGCCGATCACCACCGCCCCGGCCCGGGAGGCCTCCAGGACCAGGACCGCGAGCATGGCCTCGGCGTCGTAGCGGACGTAGGTGCCCTCGGTGGGGGGCAGTCCCTGGGGCACCCACCACAGGCGGAACAGGCCCATGACGTGGTCGACGCGCAGGGCGCCGGCGTAGCGGAACAGGGCGCGCAGCAGGGAGCGGTACGGCGCGTAGCCGGACGCGGCGAGGCGGTCCGGGCGCCAGGGCGGCAGGCCCCAGTCCTGGCCGCGCGCGTTGAAGGCGTCGGGCGGTGCGCCGACGGACATGCCGGCGGCGAAGTAGTCCTGCTGGGCCCAGGCGTCGGCGCCGCCGGGGTGCACGCCGACCGCCAGGTCGTGCACGATCCCGACCGGCATGCCCGCCTCGCGGGCGGTGCGCTGGGCAGCGGTGAGCTGGCTGTCGGTGAGCCAGGCGAGGCGGCAGTGGAGGTCGACGCGGTCCATCAGGTCGGCGCGCGCCCGGGCGGTCTCCGGTGAGCGGGGGTCGCGCAGCCCGGCGGGCCAGCGCTGCCAGTCGGTGCCGTACACCTCGGCGAGGGCGCACCAGGTGGCGTGGTCCTCCAGGGCCTGGCCCTGTTCGGCGAGGAAGTCGCTGTAGGCGGCCTGCCGGCCGGGGCCGAGCGGGACCGCGCACAGCAGTTCCAGCGCCTCCCGCTTCAGCTCCCACACCGCGTCCCGGTCGATCAGCTCCCCCTTGTCCAGCACCGCCTCCCGCAGCCGGGCGGCCCGCTCGGGCAGGGCCCGCAGCCGCTCGCCGTCGGGGCCGCAGAGGGCGTGGGCGTACTCGGGGACGTCCTCGATCCGCAGATGGACGGGGTCGGGGAAGCGGCGGGAGGAGGGGCGGTACGGGGAGGGGTCGGTGGGGGCGCCGGGTACGGCCGCGTGCAGCGGGTTGACCTGGATGAATCCGGCGCCGAGGGCGCGGCCCGCCCAGGCGGTCAGCTCGCCGAGGTCGCCGAGGTCGCCCATGCCCCAGGAGCGCCGGGAGAGGAGCGAGTAGAGCTGGACGAGCAGGCCGTAGGAGCGTCCGGGCGGGCTGGGCAGCCGGGCCGGGGCGACCACCAGGTGGGCCTCGGCGGTACGGCCGTCGGGCGCGGCGGCCGTGAGGCGGTGCACGCCGGGCGGCAGTTGCTCGGCGGCGGTGTGCGTCTCGCCCTGCTCGGTCTCGACGCGCAGCCGGGTGCCGGCGGGCAGCGCGGCGAGGGCCTCCGGCGCGGGGCCGCCGCCCCAGCAGACCACCGTGGGCGGCAGCAGCCGCTCGGTCAGTTCCCGCCGCCGGGCGGCGAGCGCGGCGCGGACCGCCTCGGGGCTGCCGGCGTCGACGCCGAGCGCGCCGAGGGCGCGGACGACGGCGGCGGCGGAGGCGGCGACCGTGCGGTCGGGGGCCGGGCGGTAGGAGGTGGCCACGCCGTGCAGCTCGGCGAGCCGGGTCAGCTCCTCCCCCGGGAGCGCGGGGTCGGCCGGGCGGGGCGCGCTCATCTACGGCCTCGTGGAGTCGGCGTCCGGGGCGGCGAGCGGGGGCTCGCTGGTCAGGGGTTCGGCGTCGGGGAGCGGGGGTTCGCTGGTGAGGGGGGCCTGGGCGCAGGTGCCTTCGGCGCTGAAGGCGCACAGGTGAGGCTCGGGGCCCGGCTGGTGCGGCAGGTCGGCGGAGAGCTCCGCCGTACGTTTGGACAGGGCCGTGAGGAGCAGATGTGCCGATGCGGCCACGGTGACCTCCATGTCGGTTGCGGCGTTCAGCGGGTCACCGCAGCCCTACCCAGTGAGCGCGTCGGCAGACGCCTGGATGACGAACAACGCACTTCTCGTCACATTCCACGCCGACCCACCCTCACAAGATTCCGGCAATCCAGACATGACGGCCACCCCCGTTGACACCCCCACCCTCGGATGGTGGGCTCGGTCACCCGTGAGCGAGGGCGACCGAGACCGAGGAGGGGCCCGTGCAGCTGCGGCGTGGAAGGGGCGGCGCGGCCGCGCTCGCGTTCGCCGTCGTCGCCGGAACCCTGGGCAGCGCCCCGGCCGCCGTAGCGGCCCCGCCCGCGCCCGGCACGGCCGCGCGGACGCCGGAGTCGGCGTCCCCCGGCCTCTCCGTCTGGCCCCGCCCGCAGTCGCTGCGCGCCACCGGCGCCCCGGCCACGGTCACCGACGAGGTCGCGCTGGTCACCGACGGATCGGCCGAGCCGTCCGACCTGGAGGCGCTGCGCGCGGTGCTGCGGGAGGCGGGGGCGCGCCGGATCGCGGTGCTCACCGCGAGCGACCCACTGCCCGCCGGCGCGCTGGTGGTGCGCGCGGGCGCGGAACCGGCGCGCACCGGCGACCGGCAGGCGCTGCCCGCCGGCGGGTACCACCTGACCGCCGGCCCAGACGGCGTCACCCTCTCGGGCGTGGGCGAGGACGGCCTGTTCCACGCCGTGCAGACGCTGCGGCAACTGGTGCGCCCCGACGGCACGATCGCGGGCGCGGAGGTCCGCGACTGGCCCGGCACCGCCGTACGCGGCACCGCGGAGGGCTTCTACGGCACCCCGTGGACGCACGAGCAGCGGCTGGCGCAGCTGGACTTCATGGGCCGCACCAAGCAGAACCGTTACCTGTACGCCCCGGGCGACGACCTCTACCGGCAGGCGCGCTGGCGGGAGCCCTACCCGGCGGCGCGGCGCGCCGATTTCCGGGAGCTGGCGGAGCGGGCGCGCCGCAACCACGTGACGCTCGGCTGGGCGGTGGCGCCGGGCCTGGCGATGTGCTTCGCGTCGGACGCGGACGTACGGGCGCTGACCCGCAAGCTGGACGCGATGTGGGCGCTGGGTTTCCGGGCGTTCCAGCTCCAGTTCCAGGACGTCAGCTACAGCGAGTGGCACTGCGAGGCGGACGCGGAGCGCTTCGGCTCGGGCCCCGAGGCGGCGGCGCGGGCCCACGCGCGCGTGACCAACGCGGTGGCCCGGCACCTGGCGGAACGTCACGCCGGTGCGGCGGCCCTGACCCTGATGCCGACCGAGTACTACCAGGACGGCGCCACCGAGTACCGGCAGGAGCTGGCGGGCGCGCTGGACCCGGAGGTGGCGGTGGCGTGGACCGGCGTCGGGGTGGTGCCCCGCACCATCACCGGCCGGGAACTGGCCACCACGCGGGAGGTGTTCCGGCATCCGCTGGTCACCATGGACAACTACCCGGTCAACGACTACGCGCCCGGCCGGGTCTTCCTCGGCCCCTACACCGGCCGCGAGCCGGCCGTCGCGACCGGCTCGGCGGCCCTCGTCGCCAACGCGATGGAACAGGCCACGGCCTCCCGCATCCCGCTGTTCACGGCCGCCGACTACGCCTGGAACCCGCGCGCCTACCGCCCCGGGGAGTCCTGGCGGGCCGCGATCGACGACCTCGCGGGCGGCGACGAGGACCGCAGGGCCGCGCTGGCGGCGCTCGCCGGGAACGACGCGTCCTCGGTGCTGGGCGGGGAGGAGTCGGCGTATCTGCGGCCGCTGATGGCGGAGTTCTGGCGCACACGCGCGGGACGCGACGCGGGCGGCACGGGCGCGCAGGGCGACGCGGGCGGCACGGGCGCGCGTGGCGGCGGCAACGGCACCGCCACGCGGAGCGACGACAACGGCACGCGCGCGCGGGGCGGCGCGGGCGACCGGAGCGCCGAGGAAGCCGAGGACGCCGAGCGCCGGCTGCGTGCCGCGTTCACGGTGATGCGCGAGACCCCTGACCGCCTCGCCCGCACCGCCCTGGCCACCGAGGTCGCCCCCTGGAGCGAGCAGCTGGCCCGCTACGGCGAGGCCGGCACCACCGCGCTCGACATGCTCCGCGCCCAGCGCGCCGGCGATCCCGCGGCGGCCTGGACGGCGTACCGCGCCCTCGGCGGGCTGCGGACCCGGCTCGCCGCCTCCCGGGTGACGGTCGGCGAAGGGGTGCTGGACCCGTTCCTGGCGCGGGCGCAGCGGTCGTACGAGGCCTGGGCGGGCCTGGACACCGAGCCGGACGCGAACCCCGGCGACCCCGCCGACGGCCGCACGGTCCGCTTCCCGCAGCCGCGCGCGCTCAGCGCGGTGACCGTGCTCACGGAACCGGGCACCACCGGGACGGTCGAGGCCCGGGTGCCGGGCGAGGGGTGGCGCCCCTTCGGCACCCTGGACCCGTCCGGCGCCACGGAACTGACCGTCCGGCTGCGCGCCGACGCCCTGCGCGTGACCGGCCCCGCGCCGTCGCGCGTACGGCATCTGGTGCCCTGGTACGCCGACGCGCCCGCCGTGTCCCTGAAGACGGAGCGCGACGAGGTGGACGCCGACATCGGCGGCACCCGGCGGATCGGCGTGAAGCTGGCCTCGCTGCGGCCGCGGGAGGTGCGCGGGCGGCTCACCGTCCAGGCGCCGAAGGGCATCGACGTACGGGTCGCCGAGGGCGTGCTGGCCCTCCCGCGCGGGACGGCGGTGGAGGTGCCGGTCGAGGTACGTGTCCCACGCGGGGCGCCCGCCCGGTCGTACGACGTCACGCTGGCGTTCGGCGGGGTGACCCGCACGGTCACCGTCCGCGCGGTGCCGCCCACCGGCGGCCCCGACCTGGCACGCACCGGCACCGCGCGGTCCTCCGGCGACGAGACGCCCGACTTCCCGGCGTCCGCGGCGAACGACGGCGACCCGCGGACCCGCTGGTCGTCCCCGGTGGAGGACGGCGCCTGGTGTCAGGTGGAGCTGGCCCGGCCCGCGCGGCTGGGGCGGGTGGTGCTGCACTGGCAGGACGCGTATCCGTCGGCGTACCGGATCCAGGTCTCGGCGGACGGCCGCCGCTGGCGCACGGCGGCGACCGTGCGCGACGGGCGCGGGGGCCGGGAGGAGCTGCGGATGGACGAGCGCGACGTGCGGTTCGTGCGCGTCCAGGGCGACAAGCGGGCCACGCGGTACGGCTATTCGCTGTGGTCGGTGGAGGCGTACGCGGTCCGGGACTGAACCTCTACGGACCACCCCACGGGCGCCCCCGCGCGCCGCGCCCCGGAAATTTTTCGCCGCCCACTATTCACTCAGTACATGTACCGAGTGCATAATGATCTACATGAGCACCCGCCACATTCTGCTCGGGCTGCTCGCCGCCGGTCCCAGCCATGGCTATGACCTCAAGCGACGGCACGACGAACGCTTCCCGCAGGCCCGCCCGCTGGCCTACGGGCAGGTGTACACGACCCTGCAACGGCTGGTCCGCGACGGACTGGCCGAGGTCGACGGCACCGACGCCGACGGCGGCCCCGAGCGCACCCTGTACCGCTCCACCGAGGAGGGTGCGGCCGAACTGGCCCGCTGGGCGGGAGAGATCACGCCGCCCGCGCCCTTCGTCGCGAACGAGATCTTCGCCAAGGTCGTGGTCGCGATCCTCACCGGCGGCGATCCCGAGCGCTATCTGCGCGACCAGCGCGCCGCGCACATGGCGCGGATGCGCGACCTCACGGCGGTGAAGACCGCCCCGGGCGCCGATCTGTCGACGGTCCTGTCCGCCGACTACGCCCTCACCCACCTCGACGCCGACCTGCGCTGGATGACGACCACCGCGGCCCGGCTCACGTCCCTGACCGCGGAGGTAGACCACAGATGACGGCCGACAACAGCACCGCACCGCTGCTCGCGGCGCGTGGCCTGGTCAAGGCGCACGGCAGGACGGAGGCCCTGCGCGGTGCCTCCGTCGAACTGGCCGCCGGCGAGATCCTGGCCGTGACCGGCCCGAGCGGCAGCGGCAAGTCGACGCTGCTGCACTGCCTGGCCGGGATCGTCCGCCCCGATCAGGGCGCGGTGAGCTACGGCGGCGAGCGCGTCGACCAGCTGCCGGAGGCCCGGCTGAGCGAGCTGCGGCGCACCGAGTTCGGCGTGGTGTTCCAGTTCGGGCAGCTGATCCCGGAGCTGACCGCGCTCGACAACGTGGCGCTGCCGCTGCTGCTGGCCGGGCGCGGCCGCAAGGAGGCGCACACGCGGGCCGGGGAGTGGCTGGAGCGGTTCGGGGTGCGCGGGCAGGAAGGGCTGCGGCCCGGTGAGCTGAGCGGCGGGCAGGCCCAGCGGGTCGCGCTGGCGCGGGCCCTGGTGACCGGCCCGAAGGTGGTCTTCGCCGACGAGCCGACCGGCGCGCTGGACTCGCTCGCCGGGGAGCAGGTGATGACCGCGCTGGCGCACGCCGCCCGCGAGTCCGGCACCTCCGTCCTGCTGATCACGCACGACGCGCGGATCGCGGCGTACGCGGACCGCGAGGTGACCCTGCTCGACGGCGCCGTGGTCGCCGAGGGCGCGGACGCGCTGGGGGTGACCCGGTGAGGAGCGATCTGCGGCTGGCCCGGCTGCTGGTGACGGGCTCGGACCGGCGCGAGTGGTGGCGGATCGCGCTCACCGCGTTCGGGGCGCTGCTGGCGACCGGGTTCGCCCTGGCGGCGGCGGTGCTGGCGTCCCTGGACGGCAGCTACCACGTGTCCGTGGGCAACGGTCTGCTCGACCGCCCCGGCGAGCGTTCCGGCGTGATCGTCGCCCTGCTTCTGCTGCTCATCCCGGTGTTCGGGTTCCTCGGGCAGTGCGCGCGGATCGGCGCCGTCCACCGGGACCGGCGGCTGGCCGGGCTGCGGCTGGCGGGGGCCACGCCCTGGCAGGTACGGCGGATCGCGGCGGCGGAGACCGGGCTGGCCTGTGCGCTGGGCTCGGCGGTCGCCACCGTCTTCTCGGTGCTGCTCCTGCTGGGCGAGTGGAGCCGGCCGCCGGTCCTGGCGTGGGCCGGGATCGCGGTGGTGGCGCTCGCCGTGCCGGTGGTGGGCACCCTGGTGAGCGTGTTCGCGCTGCGCCGGGTGGTGGCCTCGCCGCTGGGCGAGGTGCGCCGGGTCCGGGTGCAGTCCCGCCCGGGGCGGATGTTCCTGCTGACCGCGCTGCTGTTCGCGGCCGTGGCGGCCGGCTCCTGGTACCGGATATCCACCGGCCCGCGGCCCGGCGGCCCGGAGGTCCCCCTCACGTTCCTCGGCGCCGTGGCGATGGTCGGCATGGCGGCGGTCTGGCTGGCGGGCGCCGGCTCGCGGCTGACCGGCCGACTGCTGGCCGCCCGCACCGACGACCCGGCGGTGCTGATCGCGGCCGAGCGGCTGCGCGACGACCCCTGGGCGACCGCCCGCGCCCATGCGGCGGTGCTGCTGGTGACCGTCGTCGGCACCGGATTCGTCGGCGTCCGGCGGGTGTTCGTCGAGGTGCTGGAGTCGGACAAGAGCCTGTCCGAGAACGACGCCTTCTACACCACGGGCCTGAACCTGACCGCCGCCGCCATCGGCGTCGCCCTGCTGATCACCCTGTTCGCCCTCGCCGTCGGCACCGCCGAGTCCCTGGCCAGCCGCCGCCGGGGCCTGGCCGCGCAGGCCGCCGCCGGGGTGCCGCAGACCGTGCTGGGCCGGGCCATGCTGCTGGAGACCGCGCTGCCGCTGGCGCCGGCGGTGCTGCTCGCCGGTCTCGGCGGGATGGTGATCGGCACCGGGTACGCCTGGATCAGCGACGACGGCGCCGGCCGGACGGTGCCGTGGGCGGCGCTGCTCGTGCCCGTCGCCGTCTACGTGACCTGCCTGCTGGCCGCGGCGACCTCGCTGCCGCTGCTGCGCCGCTCGGTGCGGCCGGGCGAGCTGCGGTACGTCTGAGCGAGGCGGGCAGCCCTGCGGGACCGGGGTGGACGGGGGTCTCCCCGGTCCCGCACGGGATATGCGAAGGCCCGGATCGTCAGGCGGAAATGCCGTCGATCCGGGCCAGGGCGTCGTCCGCGCCGAACGGCCGCAGGTACGGCAGCCAGCGCGGGTCCCTATGGCCGGTCCCGATGATGCGCCAGGCCAGGCCGGTGGGCGGAGCGGGTTTGTGGCGCAGCCGCCAGCCGATCTCGGTCAGGTGACGGTCGGCCTTGACGTGGTTGCAGCGACGGCAGGACGCCACCACGTTGTCCCAGACGTGCTTGCCTCCGCGCGAGCGCGGGATGACGTGGTCGACGCTGGTTGCGACGCCACCGCAGTACATGCACCGGCCCCCGTCACGGGCGAACAGCGCCCGGCGGGTCAGAGGAACGGGCCCCCGGTAGGGAACCCGTACGAATCGCTTGAGCCGGACCACGCTGGGTGCGGGGACAGAGACGGTCGCGCTGTGCAGATAGGCGCCGGACTCCTCGAGGCATACGGCCTTGTTCTCGAGGACGAGGACGAGCGCGCGGCGGAGCGGTACGACGCCGAGGGGCTCGTACGACGCGTTGAGGACCAGGACATGCGGCACGGATGCCTCCTTGTACGCCGGCGGCGCGTGGCTCGCGCCGGGACGATCTGCAGTCAGTCTCCCCTCATGCCTGGTGAACGCGCCACCATGTCCCGGTAACGGGCTGGGAGTGTTTTCGACCACATCTGATTCATCCCCCAGGTGGGGACCTGTTCAAGCCCAGGTGAGTCCGGTCTCTCCTTCACGAACCGGGCGGGTGCAGTCGGAATGCCCCGTTAGTGTGGTGGTTCTGCCCGTCCGGTGACCTTTCCGTGACCTGAGCCACTGCGCCGACGGCCAGACCGCTGCACCTGGAGGTACCCGCCGTGTCCCTGTCCGCCGTCCTACCGGCCGCCGGCTCCACGCCGTCGCCGTCGCCCTCGGAGACACCGGCCCCGAAGGTGCCCTCGCTCCAGGACGCCCAGGAGAGCGCGACCAACGCCGCGAGCTGGGTCGAGGAGAACTGGTCCACCTGGCTCGCGATCGGCCTGCGGGTGCTGCTGATCGTGGTGATCGCGGCGGTGCTGCGGGTGGTGGTGCGGCGGGCGATCACCAAGCTCATAGAGCGGATGAACCGCACCGCGCAGGCGGTGGACGGCACCGCGATCGGCGGCCTGCTGGTGAACGTCGAGCGCCGCCGGCAGCGCTCGCAGGCGATCGGCTCGGTGCTGCGCTCGGTGGCGAGCTTCCTGATCCTCGGCACCGCGGGCCTGATGGTCCTCGGCACCTTCGAGATCAACCTCGCCCCGCTGCTGGCGTCGGCGGGTGTCGCGGGCGTGGCGATCGGTTTCGGCGCCCGCAACCTGGTCACGGACTTCCTGTCCGGCGTGTTCATGATCCTGGAGGACCAGTACGGCGTCGGCGACCAGATCGACGTGGGCGTCGCCTCCGGCGAGGTCATCGAGGTCGGCCTCCGGGTGACCAAGCTGCGCGGCGACAACGGCGAGATCTGGTACGTCCGCAACGGCGAGGTCAAGCGGGTCGGCAACCTCTCCCAGGGCTGGGCCACCGCGGGCGTGGACGTCACCGTCCGCCCGTCGGAGGACCTCGACCACGTGAAGGCGGTCCTCACCCAGGTCGGCGACACGATGAGCAAGGAAGAGCCCTGGAACGAGATGCTGTGGGGCCCGGTGGAGATCCTGGGCCTGGACAGCGTCCTGCTGGACTCGATGGTCGTACGGCTGTCGGCGAAGACGATGCCCGGCAAGTCCCTCACGATCGAGCGCGAGCTGCGCTGGCGCATCAAGCGGGCCTTCGACGCGGAGGGCATCCGGATCGTCGGCGGTCTGCCCGCTCAGGCCGACACCGACCCGGAGGCCGACCCGACGGCGGGCATGGCGGCCCCGTCGGCGTACGCCAGCACGACCTCGCCGCAGTCGGCGGCGGCCTCGCCGCTGACCCCGCCCAGCGTCACGAAGTAGCGAGCGCACCCCGAGGGGCCCTTTCGAGGGCCCCTCTCCTCTTGACGGCCCCTTCACGCCAGGGCTAGCTTCCCCTCACCACGCGATAGGAAACTTTCCTAACAGTGGCCGGATCCGACCGGAGAGGGAGACGATGGCAGGCACCCCTCGCGTCCTGCGCGCCATGAACGACCGCGCGGCCCTGGACCTCCTCCTGGAGCACGGCACCCTGTCGCGCACCCGGATCGGCAAGCTCACCGGGCTGTCCAAGCCGACCGCCTCCCAGCTCCTCGCCCGTCTGGAGGCCGCCGGACTCGTCCAGGCGACCGGCACCAGCGAGGGCCGCCCCGGCCCCAACGCCCAGCTGTACGCCCTCAACCCGGCCGCCGCCCACGCCGCCGGCCTCGACGTCACCCCCGAGCGCATCCGCGCCGCCGTCGCCGACATCACCGGCCGCACGGTCGGCACGTACGAGGTCCCTGGAAAGCGGCCGAACCGCCCCGTGGTCCAGCAGGTCACGGAGGCGCTGGACGGAGCCGTGAAGGCGGCCGGGCTCACGCGGGACGACATCCACCGGCTGGTGATCGCCACCCCCGGCGCCTTCGACCCCAATACCGGCCGGCTGCGCTACGCCTCCCACCTGCCCGGCTGGCACTCCCCCACGCTGCTCGGCGAACTCGCCGCCGCGCTGCCGATGCCGGTCGAGTACGAGAACGACGTCAACCTCGTCGCCGTCGCCGAGCAGCGGCTCGGCGCCGCCCGCGGCCACGAGGACTTCGTCCTGCTGTGGAACCAGGAGGGCCTCGGCGCCGCCCTGGTGCTCGGCGGCCGGCTGCACCGCGGCTGGACCGGGGGCGCCGGCGAGGTCGGCTTCCTGCCGGTGCCGGGCACCCCTCTGGTCCGCCAGGTCACCAAGGCCAACAGCGGCGGCTACCAGGAGCTGGCCGGCTCCCAGGTGCTCCCGGGGCTGGCCCGCGAGACCGGCCTGACCGACCTCCCGACGGGCTCCCACGCCGAGGTCGCCGCCGCCCTGCTGGCCCGCGCCGCCCAGCACACCGACGACGAGCGCCACCAGCGGCTGCTGCGGGCGTACGCGACCCGACTCGCCACCGGTCTCGCCTCCCTGGTCTCCGTCCTCGACCCGGAGCTCGTCGTCCTCAGCGGCACCGCCCTCACCGCCGGCGGGGAGCCGCTGCGCGCCCTGGTCCAGGCCGAGCTGGCGGAGCTGGCGGCGGCCCGGCCCCGGCTGGTCGTCGGTGACATCACCGAACACCCCGTGCTGCGCGGCGCGCTGGAGAGCGCGCTCGCGACCACCCGCGACGAGGTCTTCGACACCTCCCGCTGAACCGCCTCCCCCTCCACCCTCGTCCCAGGGAGATTTCGCCATGCCCGGAATACCCAGAAAGGCCCTGGTCGCCCTCACCCTGCTCGCCACGGCCGCCTGCACCGGCCAGTCCCGGACCGACGCCACGGACGACCCGAACGCCGAGACGACCATCACCTTCTGGCACGGCTGGAGCGCGCCCGCCGAGGTCAGGGCGGTCCAGGAGAACGTCGACCGCTTCGAGAAGGCGCACCCGAACATCAAGGTGAAGGTCGTCGGCAACATCAACGACGACAAGCTCAACCAGGCGCTGCGCGCGGGCGGTTCGAACGGCCCCGACGTGGTGTCCTCCTTCACCACCGCCAACATCGGCAAGTTCTGCTCCTCGGGCGCCTTCCTCGACCTGAAGCCCTTCATCGAGAAGTCGAAGCTCGACCTGGACGCGACGATCCCGAAGCCGATGCTGGACTACACCCAGTTCCAAGGCACCCGCTGCGCCCTGCCCCTGCTCGGCGACGCCTACGGTCTCTACTACAACAAGGACGCCTTCGAGGAGGCCGGCATCAAGGCCCCGCCGAGGACCTGGTCGGAGTTCGCCGAGGTGGCGAAGAAACTGACCAAGCCCAAGGGCGACGGCTACGAGCAGCTCGGCTTCATGCCGAACTACCACGGCTACGAGACGGTCGTCAGCCACTACATGTCCCAGTGGGACCACGCCTACTTCGACGCGGACGGCATGTCGAACATCGCCAGGGACCCGGCGTTCGCCGAGATGTTCACGTACCAGAAGAAGCTCGTCGACGACCTCGGCGGCTACGCGAAGCTGGAGAAGTACCGCAACACCTTCGGCGACGAGTGGGGTGCCAAGCACCCCTTCCACACCGGCCAGGTGGCCATGCAGCTCGACGGCGAGTGGCGGCTCGGCATGGCGAGGGACGCGGGCGTCGACTTCGAGATCGGCACGGCCCCGATGCCCGTCGCCGACGACGAGGCGGACGAGTACGGCAAGGGCTTCCTCTCCGGCACGATCATGGGCATCGCCCCGCAGAGCGAGAAGAAGAACGCGGCCTGGGAGCTGGTGAAGTACATGACGACGGACACCGAGGCCGTCGTCTCCTTCGCCAACGCCATCCGCAACGTGCCCTCCACGTTCGAGGCCCTGAAGTCCCCCGGCCTGAAGACGGACCCGGCCTTCGAAACCTTCCTGAAGATCGCCCAGCACCCCGAGTCGAACACCCCGCCGGCCTCCGTGAACGGCTCGACGTACCACACGACGCTCCAGGACTTCGGCTACCAGTACGAGTCCGGCAGGGTGAAGGACCTCAAGGCCGGGCTCGAGAAGACGGCCGCGCAGATCGACCGCGACATCGAGCAGGCGAAGTAACCGCCGATGGCCACGCACACCCTGCGCGCGAAGCGCCGGCGCTCGGCGCTTCGCACCACCGCCTTCCTCTCCCCCTGGCTGATCGGCTTCGGCGTCTTCTTCGCCTATCCCCTGGTGTCCACCGCCTACTTCTCCCTGATGAAGTACGACGGCTTCGGCGTCCCGGAGTTCCGGGGCCTGGGCAACTGGGCGTACGTCTTCCAGGACTACCCGATGTTCTGGCCCGCGCTGCGCAACACCCTCTGGCTGGTGCTGGTGATGGTGACCTGCCGGGTGGTGTTCGGGCTCGGCGTCGGCCTGCTGGTCACGCGGATCAGGACCGGCGCGGGGGTCTTCCGCACCCTCTTCTACCTGCCCTACCTCGCCCCGCCCGTCGCCGCCACGCTGGCCTTCGTCTTCCTGCTCAACCCCGGTACCGGCCCGGTCAACTCCGTCCTCGAAGGCCTGGGCCTGCCCGCGCCGGGCTGGTTCACGGACGCCGCCTGGTCCAAGCCGGCGCTGACGATGCTGGCCCTGTGGGGCGTCGGCGACCTCATGGTGATCTTCATGGCCGCGCTGCTCGACGTACCGAGGGAGCAGTACGAGGCGGCGGAACTGGACGGCGCCTCGTCCTGGCAGCGCTTCCGGTACATCACCCTGCCGAACATCTCGCCGATCGTGGTGTTCGCCGTCGTCACGGGCGTGATCCAGGCGATGCAGTACTACACCCAGCCGCTGGTGGCGGGGAAGGTCGCCTCCGGTGTGATCGGCGGTTCCGGCCAGCAGTTCGAGCCGGGCTACCCGGACAAGTCGACCCTCACCCTCCCCCAGCTCGTCTACAACCTCGGCTTCCAGCGCTTCGACTACGGCTCCGCCTGCGTGGTCGCCCTGGTGCTGTTCGCGCTGTCCATGGCGTTCACCGCGCTGCTGATGCGCCGCCGGGGCGGACTGGTCCAGGCAGGTGACCGATGACCGCCCGGCGCCGGGGGCTGCTGGAGTGGATCGCGGTGCACTCCCTCGGACTGGCCGCCGCGCTCTTCTTCACCCTCCCCTTCGTCTTCGTCGTCCTGACCTCGCTGATGAGCGACCAGCAGGCCCTCACCCGCGACCTCGTCCCCGACACCTGGGAGTGGGACAACTACCGCAAGGTGTTCGACACCCCGGGCTTCCTGACCTGGTGGCGCAACACGCTGCTCTACGCCGGTCTGGGCACCGTCCTGACGGTCGTGTCGTCCATCCCGGTGGCCTACGCGCTCGCCAAGTTCCGCTTCCGCGGCCGAAGTCTGTCACTCCTTCTGGTGATCTCGATGATGATGCTGCCCCCGCAGGTCGTCGTGATCCCGATGTACCTGTTCTGGGCCAGGCAGCTCGACCTCTCCGGCACCCTGTGGCCGCTGATCATCCCGATGGCGTTCGGCGACGCGTTCTCGATCTTCCTCCTGCGGCAGTTCCTGACGACGATCCCGAACGAGTACCTGGACGCGGCGAAGGTCGACGGCTGCGGTGAACTGCGGACCCTGCTGCGTGTCGTTCTCCCCATGGCCAAACCGGGCATAGCCGCGGTGGCACTGTTCCAGTTCTTCTACGCCTGGAACGACTACTTCGGCCCGCAGATCTACGCCTCCGAGAACCCCGGCGCCTGGACCCTGTCCTACGGCCTGGAGTCGTTCAAGGGCGCGCACCACACCGACTGGAACCTCACCATGGCCGCGACCGTCCTGGTCATGGCCCCCGTGATCCTCGTGTTCTTCTTCGCCCAGAAGGCGTTCGTCGAGGGCGTCACGCTCACCGGAGTAAAGGGTTAGCAGCGTATGAAACTCACCGTGGTAGGCGGCGGTTCGACCTACACCCCCGAACTGGCCGACGGCTTCGCCCGGCTCAGGGACACCCTCCCCCTCGACGAACTGGTCCTGGTCGACCCGGCCGCCGACCGCCTGGAGCTGGTGGGCGGCCTGGCGCGCCGTATCCTCGGCCGGCAGGGCCACGGTGGCCGGATCGTCACCACCGCCGACCTCGACGCGGCCGTGGACGGCGCGGACGCGGTCCTGCTCCAGCTACGCGTCGGCGGCCAGGCGGCCCGCCGGCAGGACGAGACCTGGCCGCTGACCTGCGGCTGTATCGGCCAGGAGACCACCGGTGCGGGCGGCCTCGCCAAGGCGCTGCGCACCGTCCCGGTGGTCCTGGACATCGCCGAACGCGTCCGCCGGGCGAACCCCGACGCCTGGATCATCGACTTCACCAACCCGGTCGGCATCGTCACCCGCGCCCTCCTGCGGGCCGGTCACAAGGCGGTCGGGCTGTGCAACGTGGCGATCGGCCTCCAGCGGAAGTTCGCCGCGCTGCTGGACGTCGCCCCCGCCGCCGTCCACCTCGACCACGTGGGCCTCAACCACCTCACCTGGGAGACGGCCGTACGCCTGAACGGCCCCGAGGGCGAGGACGTGCTGCCCAAGCTGCTCGCCGACCACGGCGACACCATCGCCGAGGACCTGCGCCTGCCCCGCGCCCTCCTGGACCGCCTGGGCGTGGTCCCGTCGTACTACCTGCGCTACTACTACGCCCATGACGAGGTCGTACGAGAACTGCGCACCAAGCCGTCCCGGGCGGCGGAAGTCGCGGCCATGGAGCGCCAGTTGCTCGACCTGTACGCCGACCCGGCCCTGGACACGAAACCGGAGCTGCTCGCCCGGCGCGGCGGCGCCTACTACTCGGAGGCGGCGGTGGACCTGGCGGCGGCCCTGCTGACCGGGTCGGGCAGCCCGCACCAGGTCGTGAACACCTACAACCGGGGCACCCTGCCCTTCCTCCCCGACGACGCGGTGATCGAGGTACCGGCCGCGGTGAGCGCCGCCGACGGGCCCGCCCCGCTGCCCGTGCCCGCCGTCGACCCGCTCTACGCGGGCCTGATGGCGAACGTGACGGCGTACGAACACCTGGCGTTGGAAGCCGCCCTCCACGGCGGCCGGAACCGGGTCTTCCAGGCACTCCTCGCGCACCCCCTCGTCGGCCAGTACGACCACGCCGACGCCCTCACCGACCAGCTGATCGCACACAACCGGGAGCACCTGGCGTGGGCCTGACCGCACAAGTCCTCGCCATCGACGCGGGCAACAGCAAGACCGACGTCGCGGTCGTGGCGGCCGACGGCACCGTCCTGGCCACGGCCCGCGGCGGGGGATTCCGCCCGCCGGCCGTCGGCCTGGACCCGGCGCTCTCCGCCCTCGACCGCACGGTGCGCCGGGCGCTCGACACCGCGGGCGTCGCCACCGTCGCCCATGTCTCGGCCTGCCTCGCCAACGCCGACCTGCCCGTCGAGGAGGAGACCCTCACCACCGCCCTGCACGCGCGCGCGTGGGGCACCACCGTCGAGGTCCGCAACGACACCTTCGCCCTGCTGCGGGCCGGAGTCACCGAACCCCTCGGGGTGGCCGTCGTCTGCGGCGCCGGCATCAACTGCGTCGGCATGCGCCCCGACGGCCGTACCGCCCGCTTCCCCGCGCTCGGCCGCATCTCCGGGGACTGGGGCGGCGGTTGGGGCCTGTCCGAGGAGGCACTGTTCCACGCGGCCCGCGCGGAGGACGGCCGCGGCGCGCCCACACAGCTGGCCTCGGCCCTCCCCGCCCACTTCGGTCTCCCCACCATGTACGCCCTCATCGAGGCCCTGCACCTCGGCCGCGTCCCGGCCGCCCGCCGCCACGAACTGACCCCCGTCCTCTTCGCCACCGCCGCGGCCGGCGACCCCGTGGCCCGCTCCCTCGTCGACCGGCTCGCCGACGAGATCGTCACCATGGCGGTCGTCGCCCTCACCCGCCTCGACCTGCTCGCCGAGGAGACCCCCGTGGTCCTCGGCGGCAGCGTGCTGGCCGCCCGGCACCCGCGACTCGACTCGGGCGTCCGGACCCTGCTGTCCGAGCGGGCCCCCAAGGCGGTCCCCCGGGTCGTCACCGCGCCCCCCGTCCTGGGAGCGGCACTCCTCGGCCTGGACCGGACGGGCGCGCCGGCGGACGCGGGGGCCCGCCTGCAGGCCCACTTCGACGGCTGACCGGCGCGGGGCCGGCCCGGGACGGAGGGAACCGAACCACCCCCACCGGCGTATTCACTGCGGGGAGTAGTGCGACGTCGCACGCTGCGATCCGATCAAGATCCAGCCGAGGCCGGTGCGGATGCCGGTCCCGGCGGGGATACTTGCGGCGACAGATGACCATGGGGGAGGTCAAACGTGAGCGTGACGCACACGCCGAACGGCACCGCGGCACCACCGCCGTCCCCGGCGCCGGCCGTGCCCGCCCGCCGGACCGCCTTCGCCGAGGGCCTGGACCGGCTCCGCGCGGCCGCCACCACGGAACCCGGGCGGCTGCGCATCATCGGCGCCGTCCTCGCCCTCCTCGTCGTCGCCTTCGGCGCCGTCACCGCGTGGCAGACCACGGACCGGGCCTCCGCCGCCGACGACGTCCTCACCAACAGCCAGCCCCTCACCTCGGCCGCCGCCGACATCTACCGCTCCCTCGCGGACGCCAACACCGCCGCCTCCAGCGGCTTCCTCGCCGGCGGTCAGGAGACCAGGGCCAGCCGGGACCGCTACGAGAAGGGCATCCGCACCGCCGCCGCCAAACTGGTCACCGCGGCGAACAGCTCCGACCCGGACTCCGCCGCCGCCCGGACCATCGCCAAGCTCAACAGACTCCTGCCGGAGTACAAGGGCCTCATCGAACGCGCCCGCGCCAACAACCGCCAGGGCTACCCCCTCGGCGGCGCCTACCTGCGCTACGCGAACGACAAGATGCAGACGGAGATGCTCCCGGCCGCCGAGGATCTCTACACCTCCGAGAGCCGCCGCCTGCGCGCCGACTACGCCGACGCCACCCCCTACCCCTGGGCCGCCATGGCGCTCGGCGCCGCCGCCCTCGCCGCGCTCGCCTGGGCCCAGCACCGCACGTACCGCCGCACGAACCGGGTCCTGAACCACGGCCTGGTCGCCGCCACGGCCGCCACCACGGTCGTGCTGCTCTGGCTCGTCGTCGGCCACAGCGTCGCCCGCGCCGGACTGAACGACTCCTACGACCACGGCGTGCGCTCCCTGGACGTCCTGCACGACGCCCGCATCGCCTCCCTCAAGGCCCGCGGCAACGAGAATCTCACCCTGGTCAACCGCGGCGCCGAGACCGTCGAGGTCGAACCGGGCAAGTTCGCCGACAAGTTCGACGTGGCGTACCAGGCGTCGATGAAGGACCTCGCCCAGGGCCTCGCCGCGGCCGCCGACCTCGCCGACGACGCCGCGGGCGAGCAGCCGGTGCGGGCCGCCACCGGCAACATGGAGGTCTGGCAGGACCGCCACCGCAAGGCCCGCGACGCCGACGACGCCGGCGACTACCAGGCGGCCCTCGACCGGATCATCGGCCCGAAGAGCAAGCAGCCGACCGGCGAGTGCTTCGACAACGTCGACCGCGATCTCCAGACGGCCATCGCGCACGAGGAACGGGAGTTCGAGCAGGCGGCCGGCGACGGCCGGGACGCGATGACCGGTCTGGCGGCCGGCGCCGCGGTCCTCGCCGTGCTGGGCGCGGCCGGCGCGGTGCTGGGCATCGGCCGCAGGCTGTCGGAGTACCGGTGAAAGGGGGCGTGACGATGTACGCACGACGTGTGCGGACCCGCCTGAAGGGCTGGGGCGGCGTGGGCGCGATGGCGGTCGTCTGCGCCCTGGCGGTCGCCTTCGCCCTGCTGCTGCCGCACACCCAGGCGAACCGGGACGGCAGCACCGGCCTGGGCGGCCAGGGCGTCGCCGAGGGAACTCTCGCGAAGGCCGAGACGTGCGAGGACCCGGAGGACCAGAGCCTGCCCCCGTCCACCGCGGAGGGCAAGGCGATCACCGCCATCAAGCAGCGCGGCTATCTGTCGGTCGGCGTCGACCAGAACAGCTACCGCTGGGGCTATCGCAACCCCAACAGCACGGCGGAGACGGTCGAGCTGGAGGGCTTCGACATCGACCTCGCCCGCCGGATCGCCGAGGAGCTGCTCGGCTCCCCGGACCGCATCCGCTTCAAGGCGATCCCCACCAACCAGCGCGTCCCGGCGATCAAGAGCGGCCAGGTCGACATGGTGGTCCGCACGATGACCATCACCTGCGCCCGGCTGAAGGACGTCGCCTTCTCCGCCCCGTACTTCCTCACCGGCCAGCAGGTCCTGGCGCCCGCCTCCTCGCCGGTGAAGGGCTACGACGACACCCTCGCCGGCAAGAGGATCTGCTCGGCGACGGGTTCGACGGCGTACGAGAAGCTGGCGGCGGACCGGCGGACCGGCGATCTGCCCGCCTCCGCCGACATCTCCACCACCGTGCCCAACCAGCTCGACTGCCTGGTCCGGCTCCAACTCGGCCAGGTGGACGCGGTGGTGACGGACAGCGCGCTCGCCGCGAGCCAGGCCGCGCAGGATCCGACGGTGGAGCTGAAGGGCAAGCGCTTCACCACGGAGTACTACGGCGTGGCGATGAAGCAGGACGCCCCCGATCTGGTACGCCGGGTCAACCGGATACTGGAGGACTACCGCGAGGACGGCGGTTGGAAAGCGTCGTACGACCAGTGGCTGTCGCCGACGCTGGGTAGGGACTCCGAGTCGGCGACCCCGCCGACGCCGGATTACAAGTAACCAGCAAGCGAGAGGTGATCGATGGGCGTCACGGGAACCTCCGGTCCGGTCATGGACAGGGACGAGGTGGACCGTGCGCTGGCGCGGCTCGGCGCCGAGCACGAGGCCATAGAGACCTCGCTGTTCGCTCTGCAGGACCACGCGGGCCGCCGCCTGCTCGAAGGCGCCGAGCTGACCGGCGTCACCCGGGAGCGCTGGGCGGCCACGGAGGCGTCGATCACCCTGCTGTGGACGTACTTCGACGCCTACACGGACGCGCTGCGCACCGCCCGGGAGATCCGCGCCCGCCGCCGCTGGTCCAGCCGCGAGGACCTGGTGGAGCTGACCGAGCTGCTGCGCGGCGAGTCGGTCACGGTGGCCGGCGGCGCGACGGCCGTGGCCAACGCGCCGACCCTGCACGCCGGTCCGGGCCGGCTGAGCAGCCGTTTCTCGCTGTCCGCGCTCGTCGACCGGATGAACGAGCTGTACGCGGCCTCGCTGGACATGGTGGTGGCCGCCGACGCGGTCTGGTCCGCGCTGCCCGCCCGGATCGATTTACTCGCCGCCGAACTCCAGCGCACCCGCAGGCTCGCCCACTCCGTCGGCGTCCGCCCCGGCGAGCACCCGGCGGGCGACGACCTGGAGCGCATCACCCGCACCCTGACCAAGCTGCGCGAGCAGGTGGTGTCCGACCCGCTGGCCTTCTGGAAGCCCGCCGAGGGCAGTTCGGCGCCGGGCGGCGGCAAGCCGGACACCACGGTGTACGACCGGGAGGCGCGCGCCCTGGAGGAGGTGCGCCGGGAGATCGACGCCGTACTGACGGTCCGTCAGGATGCCGAACAGCGGCTGATCAAGCTGCGGGACGTGCTGTCCCGCGCGGACCGCACCCTCGCCGAGGCCCGTACCGCGCGCGGCGAGGTGCTCGCGAAGATCGCCGCCACCGAGGTGCCGGTCGTCAGCGGCCCGCCGACCGCGCTCCAGGAGCAGCTGGCGACCGCCGCCGAATATCGCAGACAGGCGCAGTGGCACCGCCTCTCCCCGCTCCTGGAGTCCCTGGAGCAGAAGGCGGAGGACGAACTGCTGCGCGCCCGTGAGTCGTTGACCGCGGTCACCGCGCCGCTCGCGGTCCGCGCGGAGCTGCGCGGCCGGCTCGACGCGTACAAGGCGAAGGTCGCCCGGCATGGCCTGGCGGAGGACCCGCTGCTGGTGGAGCGGTACGACGCGGCGCGCCGCATGCTGTGGAGCGCGCCCTGCGACCTGCGCGTCGCCGAGCAGGCGGTGCTGCGCTACCAGCAGGCGGTGGCCGAGCTGCTCGGTGCCCCGCGGGTGCCGGGGCAGGGCGGTCCCGAGGACCACCGGGGGGATTCCTCGGCACACAGGGGGGCTTCTTCGACATGAGTCAGGCACCGCGCACCTGCCAGCGCCCCGGCTGCGGCGGCACGTACGAGGACGTCGGCGGCGGCGAGCTGTATTGCGACACCTGCGGCCTCGCCCCGGTCGTCTCGGCGACCGGCATGGTCGGCTCGGCGCCCACCGGGGTGACGGGCGGCGGCAGGTCCTCGGCGGGCAGCGGCAGCGCCCGCTCCGGCAGCCGGGGCAGCTCGCGTACGTCGTCGCAGTCGTCGAAGTCCCGCCGCTCGGTGTCGGGACGTCTCTCGCGCTCCGTGTCGGGCCGGGCCACCAGCCGCTCGGTGTCGGTGCGCAGCTCGGGCTCCGCCTCCGCCTCCAGCGGCCGGGGGCGGCTCGGCGCGGGGCTGGTCCAGGTCCCGCAGGTGCCGCGGCCGGACCCGCGCGCGATGGTGCTGGCCAACCCGGAGGTGCCGGAGCGCAAGCGGTTCTGCTCCCGCTCGGACTGCGGGGCGCCGGTGGGCCGCGCGCGGGGTGACCGCCCCGGCCGGACGGAGGGCTTCTGCACCAAGTGCGGCCACCCGTACTCGTTCGTCCCGAAGCTGCGGGCGGGCGACATCGTGCACGGCCAGTACGAGGTGGCGGGCTGCCTCGCGCACGGCGGCCTGGGCTGGATCTACCTCGCCGTGGATCGCGCGGTCTCCGACCGCTGGGTGGTGCTCAAGGGCCTGCTCGACACCGGCGACCAGGACGCGATGGCCGCGGCGATCTCCGAGCGGCGGTTCCTCGCGGAGATCGAGCACGCCAACATCGTGCGGATCTACAACTTCGTCGAACACCTGGACCAGCGCACCGGTTCCCTCGACGGCTACATCGTCATGGAGTACGTCGGCGGCAAGTCCCTCAAGGAGATCGCCAACGCCCGCCGCACCCCCGACGGGCGCCGCGACCCGCTGCCGGTGGAGCAGGCCTGCGCGTACGGCATCGAGGCCCTGGAGGCACTCGGCCACCTGCACAGCCGCAACCTGCTCTACTGCGACTTCAAGGTCGACAACGCCATCCAGACCGAGGACCAGCTCAAGCTGATCGACATGGGCGCGGTGCGCCGCATGGACGACGACGAGTCCGCGATCTACGGCACGGTCGGCTACCAGGCGCCGGAGGTCGCCGACGTCGGCCCGTCGGTGGCGTCCGACCTGTACACGGTGGGCCGCACGCTGGCCGTCCTCACCTTCGACTTCCAGGGCTACACCAACGTCTACGTCGACTCCCTGCCCGACCCCCACACCATCGAGGTCTTCCAGGAGTACGAGTCGTTCTACCGCCTGCTGGTCCGCGCCACCGACCCCGACCCGGCCCGCAGGTTCGCCTCCGCGCAGGAGATGGCGGAGCAGCTGACCGGCGTTCTGCGCGAGGTCGTCTCCCTCCAGACGGGCCGGGCCCGCCCGGCGCTGTCGACGCTGTTCGGGCCGGAACTGCGGGTCACGGACACGGAGTTGTTCCCGACGCTGGACGGTGAGGTGTCGCGGCTGGGGGCGCGGACGGTGCGTGCGGGGAGCGCGGGGCGCGGGGCGGGCGCCGTCACGTCCGCCGCTCCCCCACTCCCCGGCTCGACGGCTTCCCTGGTCAAACCGGTGCGGACCGGTGCCGCCGCGCTCGCCCTGCCGATCCCGCACGTCGACCCGGGCGACCCCAACGCCGGTTTCCTGGCGGGTCTGCTGACCTCGGCCCCGACGGAGCTGATCGCCGCCCTCACCGCCGTACCGGCACAGTCGACGGAGACCCGGCTGCGACAGGTGCGCGCCTGGCTGGAGAACGGCGACACGGCGACCGCGCACACCGTCCTGACGGCGCTGGAGGACGAACGCCCCGACGACTGGCGGGTGGTCTGGTACCGGGGCGTGGCCGCGCTGGCGACCGGCGACCACGAGGGCGCCGCGCTCGCCTTCGACGCGATCTACGACGCGTTCCCCGGCGAGACGGCGCCCAAGCTCGCGCTCGGGCTGTGCGCGGAGGTGCTGGGCCAGTTGGACAACGCCGCCGAGTACTACCGCCTGGTGTGGTCGACCGACCCGAGCTGCGTGAGCGCGGCCTTCGGACTGGCCCGCGTACAGCTCGCCACGGGCGACCGGCGGTCCGCCGTACGGACGTTGGAGTCCGTCCCGGAGGCCTCCATCCACTACACGGCCGCCCGCGTGGCCGCCGTCCGGGCCCGGCTGCGACAGCGCGCCGCCACCGCCTCCGACGTACCCTTCCTGGAGGATCTGACCGCGGCCGCCGGCCAGGTCGAGGCGCTCGACGCCTACGGTCTGGACCCGACGCGGCGCGAGCAGTTGGCCACGGAAGTGCTCGGCAGTGCCCTGGACTGGATACTCTCCGGTGGCCAGGGTTCCGTCCCTCCTGCCGCCGGGGGACGGACGCTGCTCGGCAGCGGCCTGGACGAACGGGGCCTGCGTTTCGGCCTGGAGCGTTCGTACCGCACGCTGGCCCGGCTGGCGCGGGGCGGCGAGGAGAGGATCGACCTGGTGGAACGTGCCAATCGTTACCGCCCCCGGACGTGGGTGTAGTTGATGTCGCAGATGCCGCCCCGGCAGGCAGCCCTGGCGCAGTGCCCGAGCTGCGCGGAACCGCTGGAAGAGGGGGACCGTTTCTGCGGTGCCTGCGGATACGACCTGTCGGCCGTACCGCCCCACCCGCAGCAAGCCCCGACGCCCACCGCGTACGGCCACCCTGTGCCACCTGCCGACGGCCCGATGCCCGGCGCCTACGGCCCTGCGCGGCCCGCCGGCGACCCGACGCTGCCTGCCGGTGGCCCACCGCCGACTGCCGGCAGCGCCGCGCCCGCGGCCAACGGCCCTGTGCCGCCTGCCCACGGCCACACGCCGGCTGCTCACGGCCCCACGTCGGCTGTCGGCGGGCCCACGCCGGCTGCCCACGGCCCCACGTCCGCTGTCGGCGGGCCCACGCCGATGGCCGGCAGCCCCACGCAACCGGCCAACAGCTCAACGCCGCCCGCCAACGGGCCGACGCCGCCTGGCGGTGGTGCCGCCCCCGCCGCCAACAGCCTCACGCCGCCCGTCGGCAGCCCGGGCCCGGCGCCCGGCGTCACCGGCCCCACGCCCCCGCCGCCCCCGGTGAACGGCGCGGTGCCGCGGCCCGCCGGGCACGCCGAGTGGCCGAGCGGCGCGGCGCCCGACGGCTCCGGCACCGCGGGTGGGCCGTACGTCCCCGCGGACTTCCCGGCGAACCCGACGGCGGACCTCCGGGGCGTCGGGAGCCCGACCGGCTCCCCGCTGCCCCCGGTCACCCCACCGCCGCTCCCCGACGACCCGCGGACGCCGACCGCTCCGGAGGTTCCGAACACACCGGCCGCCCCGGGCGCGCCGGATGCCTTCGGTGCCACGGATGCCTTCGGCGCCACGGCGGCAGCCGACCCGCACGCCGACCCGGACCCCGGCGTCCGCTTCGACCGGCGTGCGTCCGGCGAGCCCGACGAGTACCCGCTCCAGGCCCCGGACCCGCGTGTCGCCGAGCGGGCCTCCGCCGTGCCGCCCGTCGGCAACCCCGCCAAGCTGTGTGTCGCCTGCCGCGCCGGCCGGGTCGACGACGACGGCTACTGCGAGAACTGCGGTCACGCCCAGCCCCGGGAACGCGACCACATGGAACAGGAGTCCGGCCCGGTCGCCGCCGTCAGCGACCGCGGCCTGCGCCACCACCGCAACGAGGACGCGTTCGCCATCGGCACGACCACGCTGCCCGACGGCTCCCCCGCCGCCGTGGCGATCGTCTGCGACGGCGTCTCCTCGGCGACCCGCCCGGACGACGCCTCGCTCGCCGCGTCCCAGGCGGCCGGCGCCGCGCTGCTCGCCGCGCTGCCGCTCGGCACCCACCCGCAGCAGGCCATGCACGAGGCGATCGTCGCCGCGTCCCAGGCGGTCAACTCCCTGGCCGAGGAGCCCGCCACGGCCCGCGAGCACGCCCCGCACCAGAACGCCCCGGCCTGCACCCTGGTCGGCGCGGTGGTCACCGCCGGTCTGCTGGTGGTCGGCTGGGTCGGCGACAGCCGCGCCTACTGGGTGCCGCTGGACCGCAGCGCCCCGGCGGCCCGGCTCACCGAGGACGACTCCTGGGCGGCGCAGATGGTCGCCGCGGGCCTGATGAACGAGGCCGAGGCCTACGCCGACGAACGCGCCCACGCGATCACCGGCTGGCTCGGCGCGGACGCCTACGAACTCGAGCCGCACACCGCGTCCTTCAAGCCGGACCGGCCGGGTGTGGTCGTTGTCTGCACGGACGGCCTGTGGAACTACGCGGAGGCCGCCGAGGAGATGGCCGGCGTCCTCCCCCTCGACGCCGCCGTACGCCCGCTGCACAGCGCCCGCGTCCTGGTCGGACACGCGCTCGACGGCGGGGGCCACGACAACGTAACAGTGGCCGTCCTGCCGTTCCCGGCCCCGCCGCAGGGGGCAGGATCCGCCTGAGGCCTGAGCACGACGGGGAAGCCTCGACGGACCGGAGGGGACCGGTCCGGCCATAGTCGTCACCCCGCTCCGGCGGGGTTTCAAGGGGGATTCGAGTACGTATGGCCAAATTGTCGAAGTCGAACGTGCCACAGTTCTCGGTCGACGTGTACCAGAACGAGTACCTCCCGGAGGGCGGCCGGGAGGTCAACGCGATCGTCACGGTGACCGCCACCGGCGGCGGCACCATCGGCAACGCCGTCACCGCACCGCACCTCTACGCGCCCGGCCAGGGCCCGTCCGCGGCCGTGGCGATCATGGTCGACTGCTCGGGCTCGATGGACTATCCGCCGACCAAGATGCGCAACGCCCGGGACGCGACCGCCGCGGCGATCGACACCCTGCGCGACGGAGTGCACTTCGCGGTGATCGGCGGGACCCATGTGGCGAAGGAGGTCTATCCGGGAGGCGGACGGCTCGCGACCGCCAACTCCACCACCCGCGAACAGGCCAAGCAGGCGCTGCGCAAGCTCAGCGCGGGCGGCGGCACGGCCATCGGCACCTGGCTGCGCCTCGCCGACCGGCTGCTGTCCTCGGCGGACGTGGCCATCCGCCACGGCATCCTGCTCACCGACGGCCGCAATGAACACGAGTCACCGGAGGACCTGAAGGCCGCCCTGGACTCCTGCGCCGGGCGTTTCACCTGTGACGCCCGCGGCGTGGGCACCGACTGGGAAGTGAAAGAAGTCACAGGGATCGCCTCCGCGCTCCTCGGCAGCGCCGACATCGTCGCCGACCCGTCCGGTCTCGCCGCCGACTTCACCCGGATGATGGAGACGGCGATGGGCAAGGAGGTCGCGGACGTCGCGCTGCGGCTGTGGACCCCGGTCGGCACGACCATCAGGTTCGTCAAGCAAGTCGCCCCGACCGTCGAGGAGTTGACCGACCGCCGCACCGAGGCGGGCCCGCGCGCCGGGGACTATCCCACCGGTTCCTGGGGAGACGAGTCCCGTGACTACCACATCTGCGTGGAGGTGCCGCCCGCGAACATCGGCCAGGAGATGCTGGCGGCGCGGGTCTCGCTGGTGATCCCGCAGCCCGACGGCAGCGCGCAGAACCTGGGAGCGCAGGGTCTCGTACGGGCGGTCTGGACCGACGACATGGCCGCGTCGACGTCGATCAACCCCCAGGTCGCCCACTACACCGGCCAGGCAGAACTCGCCCAAGTCATCCAGCAGGGGCTCGATCTGCGCAAATCGGGAGACATCGATGGAGCAACGGCCAAACTGGGCCGGGCCGTTCAGCTCGCCGGCGCCTCCGGAAACGCGGATACTGCGAAACTCCTTGCGAAGGTGGTGGACGTGGTCGATGCCGCGACAGGTACTGTGCGACTGAAGGCGAAGGTCGCGGAGGCCGACGAGATGACTCTCGAGACTCGGTCGACAAAGACTGTTCGTGTAAAGAAGTGACGTAAAGAGCAACGAGCCTGACCCCTTGGGGTTGGAGAAATCCGGCCGTGACGGCCGGAAAAGGAGAGGGGGAAGCGCCGACATGCCGACCTGCCCGAACGGACACCAGTCGGGTTCCGACGACTGGTGCGAGGTCTGCGGTCACCGCATGGCCGGAGCCGTACCCCCGCCCCCGCCCCCGCCGCCTCCCGGCGGTGGCGGCTACGGCTTCCCGCCGCCCGCGCCGGGCGCGGGCGGCCGCCCGGCCGCCGCACCGAGCCCGCAGCCGGAGCTGTGCCCGCAGTGCCGTACGCCCCGCGAGGGCGGTGCGCCGTTCTGCGAGGAGTGCCGGTGGAACTTCCTGACCAACACCGCGACCTCGTACACCCCGGCCGCCCCGCGCCCGCCGGCGCCCGCCCCCGGGCCCGGCACCGGCCCCGACCCCCGCTTCCAGCGGCCGCCCGGCCCGCCGTCGTACGGCGGCACGGACCAGTACGAGTACCAGGGCTCCCGCCCGTCCCAGGTGAACCGGCCCGCGGAGCCGATCCCTCCGGGCCCCGGCTTCGGAAGTGAGCCGGGAGGTCCCGGTGGCCCGGGTGGACTCGGTGGACCAGGTGGACCAGGTGGACCGGGTGGTCCTGCCGGCCCCGGCGGGCCCGGTGTTCCCGGCATGCCGCCTGGGCCCGGTGGCCCGGGTGGCCCCGGCGGGCCTGGCGGGTTCCCCGGCCCCGGTGGCCCTGGTGGTCCCGGTGCGCCCGGCGCTCCTTCCGGCCCCGGCGGACCCGGCGGCCCTGGTGGGTTCCCCGGTCCCGGTGGGCCCGGCGGACCCGGTGCGCCTTCCGGCCCTGGCGGCCACGGTGGCCCCGGGGGTCCCGGTGCCCCTGGTCAGCCCGGTCCCGGCGGCCCCTTCGGCGAGCGTCCCGGCGGCCCCTCCCCCGTGCCCAGTCAGCCCGGCCCGCCGCCCGGCTTCGGCGCGGACCCCTCACGTCCGGTCCCGCCGCCCCCCGGCCCGCCCGGTGGTCCCGGCGGTCCCGGTGCGACGGGCGGCGCCCCGCAGGCGTTCCACCAGCCCGGCCCCGGCGGCCCGGGTGGCCCCGGCGGTCCGCCCGCCCCGCCCGCCTTCCCGCAGGAGACGGGCGGCCGTCCGCAGCCCGGCGGCCCCTCCTTCGGCGGCGGTCACGACGACTGGGTGATCTCCCCGCCGTCCACCGGCCCCGGCGCTCCGAACGGACCCGGCGGCCCCGGCAGCCCGGGCGCCCCCGGTCAGCCCGGCGGCGGCTACGGCTACCCGCACCCCGGTGCGACCCAGGCCCCGCCCCCGCCGGGCCCCGCGGCCCCGCAGGGCCCGGCGACCTGGACGGCGACCATCGGTCCGGACCGCGAGTACTTCATGGCGATGATGCAGCGCTCCGGCCCCGAGGCCGCGGGCCTCAACCTGCCCGCGTACTCGCCGGAGCAGCAGCGCACCCTCACCGGCAACCAGGTGACCATCGGCCGCCGCCGCCACTCCACCGGCGACACCCCCGACATCGACCTGTCGGTGCCGCCGGAGGATCCGGGCGTCTCGCACCAGCACGCGGTGCTGGTGCAGCAGCCGGACGGGAGCTGGGCGATCGTCGACCAGAACTCGACGAACGGCACCACGGTCAACGGCGCCGAGGAGCCGATCCAGCCGTTCGTGCCGGTGCCGCTCCAGGACGGCGACCGGGTGCACGTGGGCGCCTGGACGACGATCACCATCCGGCGCGGCTGATCCCCGAGCAGGCGGCTCAACCCGGCAGGGGCCAGGCGTACGGCCCCTCCGGGTCGTCCAGCCAGGCCCACTCCCCGTCGCCGGTGACCGTGATGCCGTAGCGGTCCCGGCGCGGCCGGCCCTCGCGCTCCCAGAGCGCGTACGCCTCCTGCGGGTCGAGGGTGCCCCGGGTCAGCGCGAACAGGAACCGGAACAGATCGTCCTCGCGGCCCCGGCGCGGTACGGCCCCCAGTCCCGCCGACTCGACGTCACGGCCGCCGCCGCGCAGCGGCACGAAGTAGGCCGGGGTCTCCAGGAACCGGCCCTCGGCCTGCCCGCCGTCGCCGACCGTCAGCAGCACCAGACCGGTGGCGAGCGGAGTGAGGATCCGGCCGTCGGGCCGGCACTGGGCGAGCCAGGCGCGCGGGATCGACGGCAGCGCGCAGGTGGCGATGATCCGGTCGAACGGCGCCCGCTCCGGCACCCCGCGCGCACCGTCCCCCGTGACGACCACGGGGTGATATCCGGCGGCGTCCAGATGCCGCCGGGCGGACTCGGTGATCTCCGGCTCCAGGTCGATCGTGGTGACGAGATCGTCGTCGCCGAGCCGGTGCGCGAGCAGGGCCGCGTTGTAGCCGCTGCCGGCGCCGATCTCCAGCACCCGGTTCCCGTCCTCGATGCCCAGTGCGGCCAGCATCAGCGCCATGAGGGAGGGCTGGCTGGCGGAGGACAGCAGCTCGCCGTCGCGCAGCCGGGTGGCCAGCGGGGTGTCGGCGTAGGCGCCCTTCACCCAGCGCTCCCGCGCCTGCGGGTCGGAATGCTCGCCCCAGCGCCGTTCGTAACCGCCCAGGACGCCCACGTAGTAGTACGGCACGAACAGATGCCGGGGCACCGTGGCGAACACCTCCCGCCACACCGGGTCCGCGGCCCAGGCTCCGCTCGCCTCTATCTCCCGCACCATCGCGGCCCGCGCGGAGGCGGCGAGGTCTTCCAGGTCACTGTCGAGAGCGTGCGCACTCATAGGTCCACTGTGCTGCGCATCACACCGAGAGGCGAGCACTCCAGGTCCGGGGCGTGGCAGGGGCCGTGCGGGGGGTCCTAGGCCTCGAGTCCTCGGTCGTCGCGTCTGAGACCATGGAGGGCGTGAAAGAGATTCGGCGTGGCACGCTTCAGGAGCAGACCTTCTACGAGCAGGTCGGCGGGGAGGAGACCTTCCGTCGGCTCGTCCACCGTTTCTACGAGGGAGTCGCCGAGGACCCGATCCTGCGGCCGATGTATCCCGAGGAGGACCTGGGCCCCGCGGAGGAGCGGCTGACGCTCTTCCTGATCCAGTACTGGGGCGGTCCGACGACGTACAGCGAGAACCGCGGCCACCCGCGGCTGCGGATGCGCCACGCCCCCTTCACCGTCGACCGCGCGGCGCACGACGCCTGGCTGAAGCACATGCGGGTCGCCGTGGAGGAGCTCGGCCTGTCCGAGGAGCACGAGCACACGCTGTGGAACTACCTGACGTACGCGGCGGCGTCGATGGTGAACACGGCGGGCTGAGGTGCCGGAGGGGCGTCTCAGCGCACGGTGATGTCTCAGCGCACGGTGACGTCTCAGCGCACGGTGACGCCGAGCGCCCCGAGCCCCGACCGCCGTACGGCGATCGAACCGTACGGCGTCCGCAGCCGCAGCCAGGCCCCGGACGACAGCAGGGCCGGCTCCTCGGCGCCGGGGACCGGCCGTAGGAAGCCCAGCGACTGGGCGGCGTGCACGGCCCGTACCGGCAGCCCGGTCGCGCCCACGGTCCGGGACCAGATCTCCCGGCCGATCCGGTCCAGCTCGGCCCGGGTACGCGCCTCCGGCGCCAACTCCTCGATACGGGACCGGAATTCGGCGACCCCGGCGGCGACCATCGCGCGCAGCGCGTCCGTCGCCGGCAGCCCGGACTGCGCCTGCCAGCCGCCGCGCGGCGGGAGGACACCCGCCCAGGGCGGCCCGGTGACCGCACCGGGCACGGCGGCCGTGGCCGCCTTCTCGTCGACGGACTCCAGGAACTCACCGGCGGACACGGTGACGTCCAGGGTGACGTCGAGCCCGTTCTCGTACGGCTTGGCCAGCCGCACCGCGCGGATCGCCAGCACCTCGAAGGACGGCGGCCGCCCGAAGACGGCGAGCGCGGTGCCGGCCGCCTGGAGGCGCACCGCGGCTCCACGGTCGTAGTGGAGCAGCCGGGAGAGGAAGGCCGCGAGATCCGCGGCCTCCCCCTCGTCGGCGAGGTGCAGCACCGTCATGCGGCGACGGCCTCCTCCTCCGAGGCGTCGTCCATGTACTCCTCGAGGAACTCACGCTCGTCGGCGGTGATCCGACGGGGCCGCTGTGCCTCGAAGTCGAACGGCACGATGACGGTCGACGCCCGGACGTAGATCTGATCGCCGTCCTTCACCTCGTAGGCGAGGGTGAAGGAGGCGGCCCTGATCTCGGTGACCCACAGCTCGATGTCCACCGGATGGTGCCGGTGAACGAGCTGCCTCTTGTAGTCGATCTCATGGCGAGCCACCACGGACCCCTGCTTGAAGTCCTTCTCCGGGCGGAACAGGAAGTCGATACGGGCCTCCTCCAGGTAGCGGAGGAAGACCACGTTGTTGACGTGGCCGTACGCGTCCATGTCCGCCCAGCGCAGCGGGCAGCGGTAGATGTGCCGCAAGATCGATCAGCCCCGGGTCAGCTTCTTGTAGGTGGCACGGTGCGGACGCGCGGCGTCCGGCCCGAGCCGCTCGATCTTGTTCTTCTCGTACGACTCGAAGTTGCCCTCGAACCAGAACCACTTGGAGTCACCCTCGTAGGCGAGGATGTGCGTGGCGACGCGGTCCAGGAACCACCGGTCGTGGGAGACGACGACGGCGCAGCCGGGGAACTCCAGCAGCGCGTTCTCGAGGCTGCTGAGGGTCTCGACATCGAGGTCGTTGGTCGGCTCGTCGAGGAGCAGCAGGTTGCCGCCCTGCTTGAGGGTCAGCGCCAGGTTGAGCCGGTTGCGCTCACCGCCGGAGAGCACCCCGGCCGGCTTCTGCTGATCCGGGCCCTTGAAGCCGAAGGCGGACACATAGGCGCGGGACGGCATCTCGACCTGTCCCACATTGATGTAGTCGAGCTCGTCGCTGACGACGGCCCACAGGGTCTTCTTCGGGTCGATGTTCTCGCGGCTCTGGTCGACGTAGGAGATCTTGACGGTGTCGCCGACCTTGATCTCGCCGGAGTCGGGCTGCTCGATGCCCTGGATCATCTTGAAGAGGGTGGTCTTGCCGGCGCCGTTCGGCCCGATGATCCCGACGATCCCGTTACGCGGCAGCGTGAACGAGAGATCGTCGATGAGGACCTTCTCCCCGAAGGCCTTGCTGAGGTTGTTGACCTCGACGACGACGTTGCCGAGCCGCGGCCCCGGCGGAATCTGGATCTCCTCGAAGTCCAGCTTCCGCATCTTCTCGGCCTCGGCGGCCATCTCCTCGTAGCGGGCCAGACGCGCCTTGGACTTGGCCTGCCGCCCCTTGGCGTTGGACCGCACCCACTCCAGCTCTTCCTTGAGCCGCTTCTGCCGCTTGGCGTCCTTCTGGCCCTCGACCTTGAGGCGGGCGGCCTTGGTCTCCAGGTACTTGGAGTAGTTGCCCTCGTAGCCGTGCAGGCGGCCTCGGTCGACCTCGCAGATCCACCCGGCGACGTTGTCGAGGAAGTACCGGTCGTGGGTGACGGCCACGACGGTGCCCGGGTACTTGGCCAGGTGCTGCTCCAGCCAGTTCACCGACTCGGCGTCGAGGTGGTTGGTGGGCTCGTCGAGGAGCAGCAGGTCGGGCTGCTCCAGCAGCAGCTTGCAGAGCGCGACGCGGCGCTTCTCACCACCGGAGAGGTTGGTGACGGGCCAGTCGCCGGGCGGGCAGCCCAGCGCATCCATGGCCTGCTCCAGCTGAGCGTCGAGATCCCACGCGTTGGCGTGGTCGAGCTCCTCCTGAAGCTTGCCCATCTCGTCGAGCAAGGCGTCGGAGTAATCAGTCGCCATCAGCTCGGCGATCTCATTGAACCGGTCGAGCTTGCCCTTGATCTCGGCGACACCCTCCTGGACGTTCTCCAGGACGGTCTTCTCCTCGTTCAGCGGGGGCTCCTGGAGCAGGATGCCGACGCTGTAGCCGGGCGTGAGGAACGCGTCACCGTTGGACGGCTGCTCCAGCCCCGCCATGATCTTCAGCACGGTCGACTTACCGGCACCGTTCGGGCCGACGACGCCGATCTTCGCCCCGGGGAGGAAGTTCAGGGTGACGTCGTCGAGGATCACCTTGTCGCCGTGCGCCTTGCGCGCCTTGCGCATGGTGTAAATGAACTCAGCCAAGAGAAACCGTCCGGCAGCTTGAATCTGGCAGTGGGCAGATACACCCCATCTTGCCGTACCGCCACCCCTGGGCGGAAACGCGTAAGGCTAGGCGCCTCTGACCTGGGTTTTCATCACAGCCGGGGACAGCTCACCTGTCACTGTCCGTCGCCGTCGGTCGTCCTCGGGCACCCTCGCACGGCCCAGGGACGGCCCAGAACTCACCCGGCTCCGACAAGCCGCGACGGCCGCGACACCACCGCCGGTCACTCCAGCGGCACGGGAGCGACCGGGAGCTGTTCCTTGTACGGCCACGTGAAGGTGCGGTCGGGTTCGAGATGGGCCTCTCCCCAGTGGATGACGTGGATGCCGTTCTCCGCGTCGGCCGTGAAGAACACGGAGACCAGCCTGGTGGACGCTCCCAGTTCCTCGAACGCTTCGTGGAGCCCCAGGTACTCCTCGGTCACCAGGTCGCCGTCGACCTCGAACAGCCCGTCGGGGGGCTGCGGCCCATGAGCGCGGAACAGCCGCCGGCGGGTGGGCGACACGTTGGCAGGCAACCGGGCGCGGTCGAGCGGCTTCGGCTTGTCCGCGTACCTGAAGGGAAAAAGTGCGTGATCGTTGATCACGGCGTACTCGTACCCCCGCACGTCCCGCACGGACTCCCCCAGCTCCCGTGCTGTTTCCGCCAGGCTCTCGCGCACCACGCCGGCGAGGGTGACGCCGTAGGGACTCCGCTTCTTCAGCCCCGCGGCGAGGTGCGCGGCATGAGCCTTCGCATGCGCCTTGGCCAGTTGCACCGGAACCGCAGCGACAAGCGCGCCGGCGTGCCGCCCGAACCGCTCGACGGCCCAGCCCGACGGCCCCACCGGATAGCCACCCAACACCGACATGCAGTGCCCCCTCCCCCAGGTCGTCCCCTGCCTCTCAACTGTGTGACACGTACACGAAGGGCACACAAGGGGACGAACTGGCCAGGGCTGGGCCGCATGTGTTTGTCGCTCAGAACAGCCACGTCTGCGCCAGCTGGGTGGTTCAATCTCGTCACGCCGGGGCTGCACGCGCAAGAGCCTGGCGGGAGACGAGGTAAATGTCAGGAGAGCCAATGATTCTGCGTGAGTTCCTCTACGTGGACACCGATAAAGTCCGCGCCCTGCTCGCTCAACTCGATGGCGGAATCGCGGAAGAATCACGAGAGACGGAGCGTAGGGAGAAAAGGACAACCATCGGCCCGCGCTCGACAGCTCAACATCTACAGGGAACCGGCAGCGAGAGCTACACCAACAAATCTCTCGGCGACGCACTATTTCCAATGCTGGAAGAAGCGCTGGAATCTGAACTCCTGTTGCAGGATATCTCAGAGGAAGCGTCGGAGGTGGATCTTTGGGAATCAGGCAGCCTGAAGACCAAGTACCCTCCGGGCTCACTCGTTAGGATCACAGCCCCTGGCTCCCTGTTTGACACAAGGTATGCAGCCGCCGCATTTGCCGCGTTTGGGTACGTAAACGTTGGGCTCAAGGGCATTGGAGCCTCGCCATCGAATGAGCCGCAGCGAGCGGGAAAAGGCAAGCAGACCCCACAGCACCCAAAGCCCGCAAAGAAGGGCGAGAGGGGTGCCAACCAGCTGGAAGACGTAATCCCGGACTTCCCGGCGGTTGACGGGACGGACGGAAACACCCTGCGATCTTTTGTGCAAATCGCAAAAGGTGTATTCACCCCGGGCCTGCACATCAATTTGATTCCCGCCAAGGGTGCTCTAGTGAGCGCCCGACTCCAAGAGGGTCGCCAGTATCTCGACACAGAAGCAGAAATCCTTTTCGCTCGCTACGGCACTGAGCGTCACGATTGGACCTTGGTCGGCAGCATCGGGAGCTACGGGACAGAAGAAACCGAGCTGCCGGATATGGACTTTTATAATCCAGATGGAAGCATTAATCGCGGGGAATTCGCCGAGGCATTGAACGCCCAGATGCGGAACCTGGGGAGGATTGGCTTCATCGATCTGCCTCAGCATCCAGGATTCTCTATCATTCCATTCGCCGTCTATAGAACCATTCCTCGCAGTACCGAATTGATGCAGGCGCAGTCGTAGGTCGGCGGAGCGGCTTTGGGCTGGGGCTGCTTTGGGGCGAGTGATCGTGGCCCCGTAATCTGATGGCGAGTCGGGCAGTCTGTGGGACCTGCCCGTTAAAGCACGACGTTGAGACCATGATCTTAGAGGCTCGCCCCAAAGTGGCTGCTAAAGACGTGGAGTCGGCCGCCCCAGCCACAGGGGGCTCTCCTGCTTCATGCCCCGCAGCCGCCGAGCGCGCCGCCTGGCGCAGTCAGCCGGGGCGAAGACAGGAGGCAGGCCGCGCCGCTGAGGCGGCGCGCGCCCGCGCCGTGCGCGGGCCTTGGTGGGGTAGGGACAGTCCGACCGCCCGGTAGCTGCCCAGCCCCTCCGCTGCTTGGCCTTCGCTGCCTCCGGGCGGGGAGGGTGTCCTGCTGTGCCTCGATACGCTGCCTCGATGATTCGCGCTGTGATCTTCGACGTCGGTGAGTGCCTTGTGGACGAGACCACGGAGTACGGCACCTGGGCCGACTGGCTTGGCGTACCCCGTCACACCTTCGCCGCCATGTTCGGCGCCGTCATCGCCCAGGGCCGGGACTACCGCGAGGTGTTCCAGGAATTCCGGCCCGGCTTCGACCTCTATGCCGAGCGGGAGCGGCGGGCGGAGGCAGGCCGGCCGGAGACCTTCGGTGAGAGCGACCTGTACCCGGACGTGCGAGATGCGCTCGCCGCACTGCGTGCGGACGGCCTGTGGCTGGGCATCGCAGGGAACCAGACTGTGCGCGCTGGAAGGATTCTCCGCGAGCTGTTCTCGAACGATGTCGACCTGATCGGTACGTCCGACGACTGGGGTGCCTCGAAGCCGGACCTTGCGTTCTTCCATCGGGTCGCCGAGGTTGTTCCGGTCGGCGTCGACGAGATGCTGTATGTCGGTGACCGCGTGGACAACGACATCAAGCCCGCGGTCGCGGCGGGGATGCACACCGCGCTGGTGCATCGGGGCCCGTGGGCGACGATCCAGTGGCGGACCGAGGAAGCGGAGAAGCTCCCGACCTTCAGGGTCGAGAGCCTCCTGGAGCTGTCCCCGCAGATCGCCCGGTTCAACGAGCAAGGGCGCTGACGGTCGTCGACCAGCTGTACAGCCGGTCGTCCAGCTCCCGCACGCACTGCTCATGCTGGTGCGGCGCCAGCGTGCGTCGCACGTCGCGGACGCGGTCCATGCCTGTCGCGTACCAGGTGCGCTCGAGCTGGTCGAGGGCCTGCAGGGCGTAGCGGCACGCTGCTTCCGGGTCGCCGGCCGCGGCCTCCACCGCGGCCAGGTCGCCGAGGACGACGGTGCGCTGCTTCTCCTGGGCATCGAGGGCCTCCAGGGCGCCGAGGAGGGTGGCGCGGGCCTGGGGCAGGTGCCCCGCGCGCAGCTCGGTGTTGCCCTTGAAGGTGGCGAGCCGAGCGGGAGTGAACCAGTCCAGCCACTCGGGGCTGTCGTGCTCGCTCCCGTCGGCGAGGACGTCTTCTGCGTGCCGGAGCAGGTGCAGCGCCGTGCGGGTGTTCCCGCACCGGGTTTCGCACTCCGCCTCGACGGCGTCGAGCCACGCGAGCAGCTCGGCCGAGGGGTGGCCGCGGCGGGCGTAGGTTCGCGCTGCCACCATCCGCTCCATGGCCGCGTCACGGTCACCCGCCCATCCGGGGATGAACGCCATGTGCGCCAGGACTGCGCTGCCCATCAGGGCATCGTCGGCCTCGCCTGCGGCTTGCAGCGCGCGGAGCAGGGTCTGCTGCGCGCGGTCGGCCTCACGCGTGTCGAAGAACTCGATGCGGCCCGCCAGAAGGTAGCTCTCGGCGAGCGCCGCAGCGACCCGCTGCCGGGTCTGCCCGGCAGTTTCGGCAAGCAGCGCGCAGCCCAGCGTCGCGTGGGCGATAGTCGCGGGGTGCAGCGTGGCTGGGGCGACGGACCAGTACAGCCGCCGGTGCGAGCGGGTGATGGCTTCGTAGTCGGTGGCGGCGGTTGCGGGTTGTAGGGCGACCGGCTGAGTGGGGACGACCGCGAGCCCGACGGGCGCCGCGAGTACCGAGCGTCGCACCTGCCCAGCCGAGGCGCCTCCCGCTGGCGCGAATCCGAGTGCTTCCAACTCCTGCCCCAGGAGCCGTGTGAGGTTCTGGGCAACTTCGGGTTGTGGCATGGGCGGCTGCTCGGATTCCCAGCGGCGGACCTGCCGGACGCCTACCCCGAGAGCGTCGGCCAACGCCTGCTGAGAGTAGTAACCGGCCGCCAAACGGGCGGACTTGAGCCGTGCGTTGCCTGCGGACCGTGCCACTGCTTGCCCCATCTCCATCGCCGTACGCTGCGTCAAGTGTCGCTCCAAGACCTGTCATTGGCCAGCCGTCACCCTCTAGGCGCAATGGAAGTCCTCTTTGGTGCCGAGAAGAGGCCTCTTCGAGTCCTCGGAATCGGTTCACGTAAGGGCCACCCTTGTACGCACCTCATGGACCCTGGCGCCCAAGGAGCCTCAATGCCGACACAACTACGCACGGCCGGCGGTTGCATGCAGACAGCGCCCATCGACCTGGAGACCATGCGCGCCACCGCACGCCGACTGCTCGCTGAGGACACCGACCTCCCCTCCGACGATGAGCTGGAGACACTGACACTCCAACTGCGCGGGCACCTCATGCTCGCCATGCCGGTCGTCGAGGCACTGGCTGAGCGCTTCCCCGAGGACGACGTGCCCCGCGCATGCGCCCACGCAGCCGTCATGGAAACCCGCGTCCGCCTCGGCCTGAAGCCCGGCTGGAGTCTGCCCGCGCAGATTGCCTATGTGCAGCGGTTGGCGCGGTCCGTGAACGCCCTGTGTGACCACTACGAGAATCTGAGCAGCGGGAAGCCTGCTGTCCTCGACCCGCAGCGGGCCGCGCTCCTGCACCTGTCGAACCACTGCATCGAATGCTCGACGTGCATGACCACGGACGAGGGGACCGGCGTCAACGCCAACCTGTCATGCGCGGACGCCGACCGGCTCTACGAGGCATACCGGCGAGCGCAGCCGAACCACGGGTGGCAGTCGTGATGATCTGCAATCGCTGCGATCAGCCCATCCTGCCCGGCGGGCCTTGCACGGAGATCGACAAGATGTCGCCGTCCGGTGCCGGTACGACCCTGTACTGCCATGACCGGCCCTGCACCCCCGTACCGACCCAGACCCGTCAGCAGACGCGCCGGGCGGACTCCACCTACCGGTGACTTGGTCAAGCAGGGCCGAGAACACCCATCGCGCCGAGGACGAGACACACTGTGCCGAAGAGGAAGAAGCAGCCCAGACCGATGAGGACGGCGCCCAGTCTGACGACCGCCGCGCTCCTGCCTTCTGGCGCTGTCAGCGAGCCGGAGATCTTGTGCCCGATGTTGAGATGGGCCGGCAGCCTTCCGGTCCGGCAGAGCATCCGTCCGAAGCCGATGAGCGCCACGCCGAAGATCAGGGTGAGCACGCTGGTCTGGAGCTGGTAGGCCGGGTCGTGGGCGTGCGAATCGGCGATGATCACTTCTCCCCCGATCAGCCCGGTCAGTCCTGGGTCTTCTTCCTGCGGACCAGCACCAGCGCCGCCCCGCCGATCACCACCAGCCCGATCGCCACGCCGCCGATCACCGGTGTGGCGCCGGAGCTGCCCGTGGCCGCGAGGTTGACATCGTCGGTGGGGGCGGGGACGGTCGCGGGGCTGGGCTCGCTGACGGTCTGGGTGGTGGTGCCGGTGTCGGCGGTCTCGGCGGACTGGGTGCGGCAGTCGAGGACGCCGGTGAAGCGGTGTTCCTGGCCGCCGGGACCGGTGATCGTGAAGTCGTAGGCCTGGTCCTCCTGGAGGGGGACCGTGACCGTGCGGGTCTCGCCCGCGGCGATGGTGTGCTCGGCGCCCATCAGCTCGAAGGTGAACGGGGCGTCGCCCTGGTTGACGGCGGTGATGTCGACGCCGCCCTCGGCGCAGTTCTCCGTCGCGGAGAGGGCCGGGATGGCGCCGGTCTCCGCCCAGATCGCGCTCGCCGTCGCGGAGACGGTGGACTGGCTGGAGCCGGCCAGGATCTGGGTCTGGCTGCGGCTGTCGGAGGCGAAGGCCCGGCCGACGGGGACGGTGGTGGAGGCCTGCACGGTCAGGGCCGCCGAGCCGTCCGGTGCGTCCGTCGGCACGTCGAAGAAGAGTTGGGTGCCGTTCTTCGCTGTGGTCAGCTGCTTGCCGTCCTTGCCCACGATCCGTACGCCGCTGGTGGCCGCGTCGGTCGGCGGGGTCACCGTCACGCTGTCCGCGTTGGTGCGCACGGTGACCGGGCCGAGCAGGCCGCCGGGGTGGCCGGAGAGCGCGGGCGGGTCGAGAGTGAGGGACGCCTGGGGCTCCTCCGTGTCGCGGGCGCTGTCCTCCAGGTAGTCCGCGAGCTTCTCGGCCTGCGGATCGAGGGCCTCGACGTCCACGCCGTCCGAGTAACGCCAGATCGCCACCTGGGTGCCGGCCGCGGCGTCCTGTTCGGTGAGGCCGCCGCGCACTCCCGCCTTGCGCGCGAGTGCCGCCAGGTCGTTCACCTGCGGGTAGGAGTTCTGCAGGATCCAGCGGATCCGGCCCGCGTCCTTGTTGGCCCCGAGCGAGGTGCCGCTCCAGGGGGTCTCGTAGTACTTGGCGTCCCTCTGCGTGGGGTTGTGGATGTCGACGCAGTAGGTCTGCAGGGTGCCGCCGCCCTCGACGGACATCTCGAACAGGCCCGCCGACAGCTCCTGGTCCCCGGCGTCGGTGTGCACCACCGCCGCGCCGTACGTCTCCAGGCCACCGATGATGGCGGTCGCGCCGCCCTGGGCCTGCCCCGCCGCGCCGTCGGCCGCGGCCGGTCCGGCGGCGGCCGTCAGCGCGGCCACGGCGAGCCCGGACACCAGCGTCGCGGCGGCGATCCTGGCCGCCCCTCGCCCGCACGCGGACCGTGCGGAGAACGCAGAAAACACAGAATTCCCCTTCGAGCAGGACCCGTTGACGTGGGGGCGCGGTCCCGCCAGCAGAGTGGTCAAGCCCCTGGAGCCATGTCCGGCATCCTAGGGAGGCGGGCGCGCCGCCTTTCCCGGTGATCCCGTCGGAGGCGTGATCCGACTCGTAATCGTTATCGCCGGGGCGGGCTTGAGCTGGGCTTATCGACAAATACACCGGGTTGTTCGGAGCGTATTCGCCGATAAGCCCGCACTTCGGTCACCTCAGTGCGTTGCCTGACATCACGTCACCAGGGCTGGCTCCTGCTGCTTTTGGGCTCCAGTCTCGTCGGGTGTGGTGGAACCGTCCGGGGGTGTCTCCCAGTTGGGTTCCGGACGCGGGGGCGAGGCCGCCGGACCCTCAGCGCGTGACGAGCGCCGGAAGAGCGAGGTGCCGCGCGTCATGTCGTGCCCGATCGCGATGGCGTCGATGTCCGCGTAGGTGCGGTTCTGCCCCTCCCGCGCGTCCGTGCGCACCTTCAGCCGGCCCTGGACGATGACGGGTTCGCCGACGGTCAGCGAGTTGCTGACGTTGACGGCGAGCTGGCGGTTGGCCCACACCGTGAAGAAGTTGGTGTGCCCGTCCGTCCAGGTGTTCTTCTCCCGGTCCAGATAGCGCGCGGTCACCGCCAGCCGGAACCGCGTCGACGGACCCGTCGGCGTCTCCCGGTAGACCGGCGGGGTCGCCACGTTGCCGACCGCGCAGATGATCGTCTCGTTCATCGTCAGCCCCTCCCTCGTACGGGCCCTCCCGTACGGCAGCGTCTGGCCCGGCGACCGCGTCCGTCGCGATCGCCGCGCCCTCAGACTGCCCCCGTCCCGCCAAGCTCGCCGCGCCCTGTGGACCACCCCCGACCTGTGGAAAACCCCGCCACCCACACGGGTGACGGGGCTCCCCCACCGGTGACCCACCCAGTGCCTCGCGCCGACCCAGCGCCGGCGCCTCACCCCCCACCCAGCGCCGGCGCCTCGCGCCTACCTCCCCCCGACCCCCGCCCCGACGACCCGCCCGTACTGCTCCCGCACCTCCTGGTACCGCAGCAGCTCCGCTGCCACCGGATCCAGCACCCGCGCCCGCCCGCACCCGGCGGCCGCCTCGCGCAGTCTTCGTTCCGCCTCCATCCCGTACCGCCGGGCCGGCCCCCGCGCCGCCATCCGGCAGCCCCACTCCACCAGCGGCCCGCCGACGATCCCGGACACCATCAGCAGCACCGGCACCCCGAGGTTCGGCGACATGACTCCGACGATCTGCCCCACCAGCCACAGCCCGCCGAGGACCTGCAGGATGGTCATGGAGGCCTGCGCCAGCACGGCCGCCGGCCACCAGCCGGGCCGCGGCGGCCGCCCCGGGGGCAGCCCGGCCCGCGCCGCCAGCTCGTCCAGCGCCTCCGGCAGCCCCTGCGCGCCGCGAACGGCCGCCTCCCGCACCGCCTGCGCCCAGGGCGCGGGCAGCCCGGCCGCCGCCCGGTCGGCCACCGTCCGCACCGCCTGCTCGACCCGCTGCCGCGCGGTGGCCTCCTCCTCGGCCTGCGTCCGGAGCGACATCCGGCCCGTGAGCGGTTCGTTCCGGCCCTGGCACCACCGCCACAGCCGCAGCCAGGGCGTGCCACACGCGCGGTTGGCGTTGCGCAGCCAGGCCCGCTCGGCCGCCTCCCCGGCCGCGGTGGCGCCCACCGCGTCGGCGAGGCGCGCGGAGAACTCGTCCCGGGCCGCCTCGCTGAGCCCGCTGCGCCGGCCGGTGGCGTAGACGGGCCGCAGCCGCCACGCGGCGGCGTCCAGGTCCGCGGAGATCCGCCGGGCCGGTGCGCCCCGCTCGGTGACGAACTGGCCGAGCGCCTCGCGCAGTTCGCCGACGCCGTCCCCGGTGAGCGCGGACAGCGCCAGCACGGTCGCGCCGGGCTCGCCGTACTCCCCGAGGGCGATCCCGTCCTCGTCGAGCAGCCGCCGCAGATCGTCGAGGACCTGCTCGGTGGCCTCCCCGGGCAGCCGGTCGGTCTGGTTGAGGACGATGAACATGATCTCGGCGTGTCCGGCCATGGGCCGCAGATAGCGCTCGTGCAGCACGGCGTCGGCGTACTTCTCGGGATCGACGACCCAGATGATCGCGTCCACGAGGGCCAGCACCCGGTCCGCCTGCTCCCGGTGCTGCACGGCCGCCGAGTCGAGGTCGGGCAGGTCGACCAGGACGAGGCCGCGCAACTGCCCGTCGGGGTCCGCGTGCTGCGCGGGCCGCCGCCGCAGCCGGGGCGGGATGCCGAGCCGGTCGATGAGGCTCGCCGCCCCGTCGCTCCAGCTGCACGCGATGGGCGCGGCCGTGGTGGGGCGGCGTACGCCGGTCTCCGAGATGGTCACCCCGGCGAGGGTGTTGAACAGCTGCGACTTGCCGCTGCCGGTGGCCCCCGCGATGGCGACGACGGTGTGCTGCCCGGAGAGCCGGCGCCGCGCGGCGGCCTCGTCGAGGACCCGTCCCGCCTCGGCGAGCGTCCGGCTGTCCAGCCGGGTGCGGGAGAGCCCCACCAGCTCGCGCAGCGCGTCCAGCCGCGACCGCAGCGACCCGTCGTACACCAGCGGGGCCGCGGCCTGCGGCCCGCTGAGGCGGGTCTCGACGACGACGGCCTGCTCGGCCTGGGCGGCACCTTCGGTGACCCGGCGGGCGATCAGCCCGTCGTCCCAGACGATCCCGGACTCCGAATGGTCTGTACGGGCCTCCGAACGATCCGTACAGGCCTCCACGCGGTCCGTACGGGACTCCACACGGTCCGTACGGGCCTCCGGACGCTCCGTACGAGTCTTCCGACGCCCCCTACGAGGTGAGGCGTCGCCATCGGCCTTCCCGCGCCCGTCGGCCTTCGCATCGGCCTTCGCGTCCCCCTTCGTAGCGCCTTTCGGATCACCTTCCGCCCCGCCGCCCTTCACGTCACCCTTCGCAACACCCTCCGCGCGGGAGTCGTCGGCCCCGAGCTGCTTCACGCGCGCGCGTGCGTCGTCCTCCCGGTCCCCCCGGTCCCCGCGGTCCCTGGCCCGCTGGTCCGCGTCGGCCGCCGAGGACGAGGCCGCGTTCGCGGCACCGGAATCACCCTCGCCTGGGGCGCGGCCCTCGTCCTCCGGAGTCCGGCCCTCCCCCTGGAGGACGCGATCCGTCTCATCGGAGTGACCGTCGTGATCGGCGTGCTCCGTGTGGTCCTGGTCAGTGACGGCGGTCACCGGTCACCTCTCCTTCTGCAGTACGGACAGCGCGGCGATGAGTTCGGCCTGGGGTTCGGGGTGGACGTCGAGGGCGTCGAGCGGGGCGAGGCGGCGTTCGCGCTCGGTGTGCATCACCCGGTCCAGGTGCTCGGCGAGCAGCCGGCCGCCCCGGTCACGCAGCCGCAGCGCCCCGTGCGCGCCGATCCGCTCGGCGAGCCCCTCGCCCGCGGACCGGGCCCGGCGGCCGCCGAGCAGCGCCGTGGCGACCAGTGCGGCGACGACCTCGGGGTCGGGCGCCGGGCTCCGTTCGAGTTCGCGCACCTCCTCCTCGGCGTACTCCTCCAGCTCGCGCCGCCACCGCCGGACCGCGAGGCCGATCCGGTGCACAACGGTCTCCGGCTGGGCATCGTGGTCCGCGATCAGCCCGGGAGCGCCCGCCGCGGGTTCGCGCCGCCAGGCCTCGTCGACGCGCTCGTCGGCGGCGGTGACGGCGCACAGCAGCAGGTCGCCCAGGCTCTCCACGAGCGCGTCCAGCAGCTCCCCGGCGGTGCAGTCGAGCGGGAAGGCCCGCCAGCGCTTGAGGGCGTTCCCGGCCAGCACGGCCCCGGACTGGAGCCGGCTCCGCACGCGCGCGTGCTCGCTGTCGTAGGCGGTGTCGACGGCGGAGGTGAGGCGGAGGGCGGCGGCGTACTGTGCGGCGGCGGCGCTGGCCAGCTCGGGCATCCGGGCCTTGAGGGAGTCCAGTACGCCGTACGCGGTGCGGGCCATGGCGTGCTGCCGGGCGGCGGGGTCCTGGGCCTGGTGGACGAGCCAGGTGCGCAGCGGCGCGACGGCGGTGGCGGGCAGCAGTCCGCCGCCCCACGCCGATTCGGGCAGCTCGGGCACGGTGAACCGGGGCACGTGGCCGAGGCCGGCCTTGGTGAGCAGGGCGCCGTACTGCCGGGAGACCTCGGAGACCACCTGGTGCGGCACCCGGTCGAGCACGGTGATCAGGCTGACCTGGTACTCCTTGGCGGTGCGCAGCAGATGCCAGGGCACGGCGTCGGCGTACCGGGCCGCCGTGGTGACCATGATCCAGATGTCGGCGGCGCAGATCAGCTCGGCGGCGAGGACGCGGTTGTCGGCGACGAGGGAGTCGATGTCGGGCGCGTCGAGCAGGGCGAGGCCGGGCGGCAGGGTCTCGGCGGACTCCACGCGCAGCACGCGCGCGGGGTTCTCGCCGGGGAGCAGCAGATCGTCGGCGGCGTCCTGCGGGGACACCCACACGCGCGTGAGGTCGGGCAGCACCCGCATCCCGCTGAACCAGTGATGGTCCTCCGGGTGGCAGACCAGCACGGGGGTCCGGGTCGTCGGCCGCAGCACGCCCGCCTCGCTGACCCGCCGTCCGACCAGCGAGTTGACGAGGGTCGACTTCCCGGCGCCGGTGGATCCCCCCACGACGGCGAGCAAGGGCGCTTCGGGCTGTCTCAACCGGGGCACCAAGTAGTCGTCGAGCTGGGCGAGCAGTTCGTCGCGGTTGGCACGCGCGCGTGGGGCCCCCGCCAGGGGCAGCGGGAAGCGTGCGGCGGCGACGCGGTCGCGCAGCGTGGAGAGTGCGTCGAGCAGTTGAGGCCGTACGTCCAAGGTCACCACATGCGAAGAATGCCCAATTTTATGGGATTTCTGAAGCATATGAGCATGTCTGCGCGCCGACAGAACACAAGGGACGGAAGGGATGACTGGGACACGAAGGCAGTCCAGGCATAACGAGTGCACAACACCCGGTGCGTAAGGCGTCAAAAGCGCTGCACGATTCGCACCTGCCTGCGATTATCAGGACCGCTTCACCGAACCTCCACATCGAGCCACGGAGGCGAAGCAACAGGGTCAAGGATGCGGGAGCCCTATCCTTGTCCCCGGCAACGTCACGGATCGGCCCACACCCGGGCACCACGACAGAGGCCACCACACCCGGCCCCCGTAGCTCAGTGGATAGAGCAGGCGCCTTCTAAGCGCTTGGCCGCAGGTTCGAGTCCTGCCGGGGGCGCCCACCCTCCGCCCTCCCCTCCGGGAGGGCTTTCGTATGTCTGCCGCCGGTCGGTAAAGGCCCCGTTCCGGACAGGACTTGGGCTTGTTGTGATCGAGGTGCAGCGAGGTGCGCCGAGGTACGCGCATCTCGCGTCGCGGCGCCGTTCCCCGGCGCCCCACCGCCCCGCCCTTCTTCAAGAAGGGTGATCCGTGCCTGATCGCCGTGACCCGCCAAGATCCGCCGCGTTGAACGGGGAGTGCGGCGGCGCCACCTGCCGTCGTGCTCATCGAGTCGTAAGGAGAACGTGATGTCTCGCATCGCGAAGGCAGCCGGTGTCGCGCTCGGCACGGGCGCCATGGTCCTCGGCGGGGCCGGCCTGGCCACGGCGGACGCGGGCGCCTCGGGCGCGGCCGTCCACTCGCCGGGTGTACTGTCGGGCAACCTCATCCAGGTTCCGATCCACGTGCCGATCAACCTGTGCGGCAACACCGTCGACGTGATCGCCGCGCTGAACCCCGCCTTCGGCAACCCCTGCGTCAACAAGGACGGGGACAAGAAGAAGGACGACGACGACAAGAACGGCCACGACGACAACGAGTACGGCAAGAGCTGACGCCCCGCCGCGTCCGAGCCCCGGCACCCCCGAGCGCCGGGGCTCTCCCGTGTCCGCGCATCCGCGCACCCGCGCGTCCGCGGGCTCACGCGTACCGGTAGATCCCGCCGTGCTCCTCCAGCTCGTCCGGCGTCACGTCCCAGGGCAGCAGCTTCTCGTGCCGCGCGACGACCCGTCCGTGCTGGAGATCGCCGTACCCCGGCGGCTTCGCCGGCAGATAGCGGTGCTCGCGATGACGCCGCTGCCAGCGTGACCAGAGCAGGTCGATGAAGGCGTGGTGCAGCCAGAACACCGGGTCGTTGACGGACGCGCCGCCGACCATCGCGCCGCCGACCCACCGGTGCACCCGGTTGTGGTTGCGCCACGAGGAACTGCCCCGCCCGGTGCCCCAGCCCTCCAGCTTGTTGCGGAAGCCCCCGGTGGCCGTGGAGTCCCACGGCGAGACGTCGTAGACGGGGTCCTTCATCGCCCACTCCAGCTCGTCGCTGGTGGGCAGTTCGATGGGATCACGGGCCCGGCCGAGGTCGCGCGTCAGGAACTGCCCGTCGGTCACGCCCTCCGTGAGCGTCCAGTTGCCCTGCGCGTAGGCGAACGGCCCGGTCATCACCTGCCGGTCGGAGGGCCGCCCGTTGCCGCCCAGCAGGTCCTCGGTCCACGGCACGGAGGACTTCCCGCGGTCACGGGTCCAGTCCCAGTACGGCACGGACACCGACGCGTCGATCCGGTGCAGCGCCTTCTCCAGCTCCAGCAGGAACTTGCGGTGCCACGGCAGGAAGGAGGGCGCCATGTGCGCCGTACGCAGGCCCCGCTCGCCGTCCGCCACGTAGTACTCGATGTGCATCCGCACGAACTCGTCGTATTCGCCCCGGCGTTTCAGCTCCAGCAGCGCCTTCACGAACCGGCGCCGCTCGGCGCGGGTCAGCGTGCTGACGTCCTTACGGGTGTACGCCATGATGTCCCCCCTCGTGATGCCCCTCGTGATGCCCCTCGGCGGGGCCCGTCTCGCGCAGCTGCTGTCCCGGGCCCAGTTCGTCGACGGCCGCACGGGCGGCTTCGAGCGGGGTCGGATACGAGTGGTAGTGGTCGACCATGGTCAGCCAGCCGCCGTCGGCGCGGCGCATCAGATGCAGCACGCGACCGTCGACGGTGACGTGCCACTCGTCGGCGCCGAGCGCGCGGTCGGCGGCGTCCGCGGGCGCACCCACGATGTGCCGGCCCCGGTAGATCTCGTCGAAGGCGAGGTCCGCGGGCGGCTCGTCCCGGCGCGCGGGACGGGACGCCGCCACCAGTGGGGCGATCGTCAGGGCGGCGGCCGAGGCGAACAGTCCGCGCAGCAGGTCGCGCCGGGTGCGGCGCGCCGCGCCCGGTCTCGACGGCCCGTCCCCGCTGCCCGGCCTCGACGGTCCCTCCCCGCTGCCCGGTCTCGACGGTCTGTCCCCACCGCCCGGTCCGTGCTCCGCGCCCACCGCGACTCCGCCGACGCTGACGACCATCGTGTGCTCCTCGTCCGGGTTCGGTTGTCCGTACGGGACTAACCGCCCGTCCCCGCCCTCGGTCACCGTGCACGGCCGCTACACGCCACGGACAGGCGAAGGGCCCGGGCGGCCACGGCGCGGCGCCCGGGCCCGTGGCCCTTCGCGATCGGTGTCCCTACAGTCCCGGCCCCATGACGAGCGCGGCCCCCGGCACGGTCTGGAGCACCGGCGCGACGACGCCCAGCTGCGGCAGCTTCGCGTCGGGCAGCCCCCAGTTCTCGGCCTTGGGCGCGGTGAGCGGGGCGTCCACCGCCAGGCCCGGGGCGAGCGTGCGCAGGTCGGAGGCGGGGGCCTGGACGCCGAGATGATCGAAGTCGTCGCCGAGCAGGCGCGGCAGCGGGGCGGTCACGTCCGCGCCGGGCAGCCCGCCGCTCACCGGCAGCTGCGGAAGCGCCCGGTCCGGGAGGAGCCGGCCCGTGACGTACCGCGGGCCGTCGGGGGCGCCCGGCTTCAGCAGCGGCAGCTCGCCGGCGACCTCGGGCAGCTCCATGTTGAGGGACCGCTCGGCCCCCTCCAGCGGCAGCGGGACGGGGACCGTGCCGGCCGCGGCGGCGGGGGACGCGGTGGTGGCTCCCACCGCGGCCGCGACGCCGGTGACGACGGCGGCAAGGGTTCCTCGGGTGGTCGGCTTCATCTCAGGCGGGGTCCCTTTCAGGAGTCGGAGGGCTGGGCGTCCGTACCGCGTAACGAGCCTGAGAACCCTCCTGAGATCGGCCCCGGGCACATTTCCCCCGAGTGCCGCAGTAGTACGACGTCCGATTAGTAGTAGTACGACTTAGTAGTAGTACGACGTCCGACTTGTCAGCTCACGCAGCTCATGCAGCTCATGCAGATCGTCCAGCTTGCTGAGCTCGCTCAGCTCGTTCAGCTCGTCCAGAAGTCCCACCAGCGAGTCAGGATCAGCATCCCGATCACGCCGAGGTGCGCGACCGGCAGCACCCAGGTGAACTCGTCGAGGAACGCCCGCAGCGCGCGGGGCGCGGGGAGGAAGCCGTTGCGTACGGCGAAGGACGTGACGTACCAGAACAGGATCACGGTCACGATCCACGCCAGTACGCACCACAGGCACAGGGCGTTGATCCGGTACAGCGACTCGAACTGGAGCCAGGAGACGAAGCCGACGCCGAACAGGCAGCCCGCGTCGAAGGTGAGCCAGTACCAGCGGGGGAAGGCCGCCCCGGCCAGCAGGCTCACGCCGACGCAGATCACGACGGCGTAGGCGGCCAGGCCCAGCATCGGATTGGGGAACCCGAAGGCGGCGGCCTGGTCGCTCTCCATGACGCTGCCGCAGGACAGCACCGGGTTGAGACTGCACCCAGGGGTGAAGTCCGGGTCCTCGAGCAGCTTGAACTTGTCGAGCGTGATGACCCAGGAGGCCAGCAGCCCCGCCGCTCCCATGACGACCAGCAGCAGCGCGAACCCGCGCCCGGCACCGGCGGTGCGCGCCGCCGGTGCCGGGCGCGTGCGGTGGTCTTCGGACCCGTCCATCAGGTTCGCAGGCTGCGGGCCGGCAGGACGATGTGCGCGGCGGCCTTCAAGGTCTCCTCGTCACCCGCGAACGCGGTCAGCTCCTCGGGGGTGACGGTCCTGCCCGGAGTGTCACCGGACCACGGGCGGGTGGTGAAGATGAAGTAGGCGAAGCCGCGGTCGGCGACCGCCGCCAGCCAGTCCTCGCCCACCGTGCACTGGGCGTTGAGGCGCGGCATGGTGACGACCGCCTGACCGGCCACGACGAGCAGGCTGACCGGCAGGCTCGGCCGCAGGGTGCCGTCGACGAGTTCGCCGCCGAGGGGAAGGCCGCTGTCCGTCAGCATCTTCGCCACGGCGGCGGACGTGGCCTCGGGACCGTCGGGGCCGTCACCCAGGGGACAGGCGAGCAGATAGGGCATGTCGCGTTCGTCGGCGGCCTCGCCGCTCCAGGCCATGATGACGAGGGTGCCCAGGTCGTTGGCGGGAAAGCGGCGGGATTCGGTGGGGGTGGTGGTCACCGCGCGACCTTATCGACGCGCCGGAAGGGGGCCGGACGGGTTCTCACCCGAGCGGCCGATGGCCACCGCGGTTGCCACCCGAACGAGGGACGGACCCGCGCGGCTCGCTCGAACAGCGCAAAGGGCCGATTCCCGGTGGGGCGGAATCGGCCCTGTCTGGGACGCGGGATCGCGGTCCGCGTCGGGGCGCGTACGTCGGCGCGAGGGTGCGGTGCGCGTACGTCAGCGCTGGATCGGCAGGCCGCCGAGCAGACCGCCCTTGGCGTTGAGGGTGTCGGTCGCACCGTTCACCGTGCTGAGCACGGAGTCCTTGTTCTCGGTGTCGAGCGCCCGCGACTGGTGCTTGAGCGGCATCAGGTCCATGGGCTTGATGGGGCCCTTGGTGAGCGTGTTCACGGCGCCGTTGAGGCTGGTGGGCGTGAGGTCGGCGGTGTTGTAGGCGTACGCGGGCGCGGCGGCACCGGCGATGACCACGGACCCGGCTACGACAGCGGCAGCCTTCAGGGACTTCATCGTGTTCCTTTCTTCGGCGACTCGTGCCGCCGGAGTGATGCGGACGCCGTGCCCAACGATCCCCACGCGGCTCGGAAACCCCGCACGCAGAAGACATATGAACGGTCGCCGCGCCGACCCGCGAGGTCGGCGCGGCGACGCGCTCCGCGGGCTCAGGACGTCGGCAGCAGTACGCCCGCCGGGAGGACCGGCGGCGCCACCGGCAGCGCGGGCGTGGCCGGAGTGGCCGGCGTGGCCGCTGCGGCGGGCGTGGTGGCCGGCAGGCTGGGCAGCGGCGGCAGACCGGCGATGGTCGGCTCGGGCAGCTCGCCGCCGAGCAGCGTGGCGGTGAGGACGTTGACGAGTCCGGTCACCACGGCCGTGGCGGCCGGAATCACCTCGTCGACCTTGCCGGAGGTGGCGGCCGCGAGCAGCTCGTCGACCGTCTTCTGGAGGGCGGCGAGCGCGTCCGCCGTGACGTCGGCGGCGGACGCCTCTGTCTCGTCGACTGCGGGGAGCAGCGAGGGCAGCACGGAGGCTGCGGCACTCGGCGCGGCGGAGACCGGCGGGACCGCTGGGGACGAGGGCGCCGCCGGGCTGCTGGGCACGGCGGCGGGGCTGCTCGGAACGGCGGCGGGACTGGGGACAGCGGCCGGACTGCTGGGGACGGCAGCGGGGCTGCTGGGGACGGCCGCCGGAGTGCTCGGTACGGCGGCCGGGCTGCTCGGGACAGCCGGAACTGCCGGTGCCGCCTCCGTCGCCTCGCCGGTCTCCGTCGCGTCGTCGGCCGCGTCTGCCTCGATCGCCTCGATCGCTTCGGTGGCCTCGGCGATCGCCTCCTTCACCTCCGCGGCCATCTCGCTCGCCTCGTCGGCGGGCAGTTGACCGTCCTCGGCCTTGAGGATGCTCTCCACCAGATCGGTGATCGGGTCGAGCACGGAGCCGAGGCCGTCCAGGTCTCTGTTCTGGGCGAGCAGGGCTTCCGCACCGGGCACGGCCGCCTTGGCCGTCGTACGGGTGCGCTCGCGGGCGGAGTCGTGGTCGGCCGCGACGGCGGCCGGTCCGGCGATGGAGAGAACGACGGTGGCGCAGAGGGCGGAGGAGGCGACACGCCGAACAGGCAGACCACGCATGAGTGTTCCTTTCGATTGCGTCGGGTCTTGCGTTCACCGTGCGAGCGGTCGTCGCGCTCCGCAACCGTCGAACACCCTCCGTATATCCGCCGCTGGTCACATCACCGCTGGTGAGGACCGTGTCAAGCAGTGCGGGGCGTGTCGGCGCCGCGCCCTCCATTCGGGTCAGCGCACACGGAACCGGCCGCCCTCCCCGCGGGAGTGCGGCCGGTCGTCAAAGGGCGTCCGACGTCAGTCGTTGACGCAGGTGTTGCCGAATGCCGGGTTCAGCAGACCGATGATGTCGACGGTGTTGCCGCAGACATTGACCGGGATGTGGATCGGAACCTGGATGGCGTTGCCGGACAGCACGCCCGGGGAGTGGGCGGCCACGCCCTGGGCGCCGGAGTCGGCCACGGCCACACCAGCGGTGCCGGCCACCGCGGCGACGGCGGCGGAGGTCAGGACCAGGCCCTTCGCGATACGCGACATGGAGAGGTGCTCCTTGGGGTTGACACAAACATCCGGGCGGATGCCCGGCGTTGTGAAAACGCGCGAGACGCGCCGGGGTTCCGCCTCCAAAGGAGTGATCTCGACACACCCATATAGCCCGCAAATCGCACGAACGGCCGCCGCGACTCGGCGATGTTCGATCTCCGTAAACCTTTGGGGAACGGTGGTGACCAGCCGGCCTTCCGGCTCGTTCCCCGCGCATGCACCAGTCAGCACCCCGCCCTTGGCCGCGGGTCCTTCACCTCACGCAGCCCGTCGACGGCGGAGTCGCCCGGGTCGTCACCGAACTGACCCGGGCTCAGCTGGCTGCCGGCCTGCACGTGACCGTCGCCTGCCCGGAAGGCGGACTCGCCGACCGGCTGCGGGCGGCGGGCGCCGACGTACGGCGCTGGGAGGCGACGCGCGCGCCCGGGCCCTCGCTCGTCGGTGAGGTGCGGCGGCTGACCCGGCTCCTCGCGGACGTCCGGCCGGATCTGGTGCACGCGCACAGCGCGAAGGCGGGACTGGCCGGGCGGCTCGCGGTACGGGGGCGGATCCCGACCGTGTTCCAGCCGCACGCCTGGTCGTTCGAGGCGGTCGGCGGGGTGACCGCCGCGCTGGCGCTCGCCTGGGAGCGGCGCGGGGCGCGGTGGGCGCACCGGACGGTGTGCGTGAGCGAGGCGGAGCGGGCTACCGGGCTACGGGCCGGGGTCGGCGGGCGCTGGGCGGTGATCCCCAACGGTGTCGACCCGGAACGCTTCCGCCCCGCCGACGCCGCCGCCGTGCGCGCGGCGCTGCTGCCGGACCTCGCTCCGGACCTCGCTCCGGAGGCCGGTCCGGACGTCGGACCGGACGTCGGACCGGACGTCGGACCGGACCTCGCTTCAGACATCGGTCCGCACGCCCCGCTGGTCGTCTGTGTCGGCCGGCTGTGCCGGCAGAAGGGGCAGGACGTCCTGCTCGCCGCCTGGGAGTCGGTCCGCGCGCGGGTGCCGGGGGCGCGGCTGGTGCTGGTCGGCGACGGCCCGGACCGCGACCGGCTGGCGCCCTCCGCGTCGGTACGGCTCGTCGGCGCCGTCGCCGACGCCGTGCCCTGGTACCAGGCGGCCGATCTGGTCGTGCTGCCGTCGCGCTGGGAGGGCATGGCGCTGGCCCCGCTGGAGGCGATGGCCTGCGGCCGGGCGGTGGTGGTGACCGATGTCGACGGCGCCCGCGAGAGCCTGCCGCCCGCGCTGCGGCCGCACTGTCTGGTGCCCGCGGAGAACCCGGCGGCGCTCGCCGGAGCCGTCGCGCGGCTGTTGCTCGATCCGCCGCTGCGCGCGTCGCTGGGGCATCGGGCACGCCGTCACGTCGTGGCGGCGCACGACGCGCGGCGGATGGCCGCGGCGGTCGTGGGCCTCTACCGCGATCTGCTCGGCAGCGGGCCCGGCGCGCACGTCGCGCCCACCGAGTACAGGGAGTCCATCCACTCGTGACTGCGGAAAGTACTGCGGAAGGTGCTGCCGAAAGCGCCATCCCCTCTCCTCGTGCCCAGCCCCGGCGGAACGGCGTCCCGCCCGTCTCGGTGCCGGCGCCGCGCAGCGGCGGCTCGGGCTCCCGGTTCCCCGCCCGGCGCCCTCCGGCCCGGCCCGCCGCGCCGCCGCCGCTGCCACTGCCACTGCGGCTGCTGTTGCTCGCGGATCTGCCGGCCGCCCTGCTGGGCTCCCTCGCGCTCGCCGGGCACCGCCGCCCGGTCCTGATGGCCCTGCTGGTCTCCGCCGCGCTGCTGCTGCGCCCGCGTCGGCCGCCGCGCCGGGACCAGGGCGCGCTGGACGAACTGCCCGCCGTGTGCGGCCGTATCACGGTGGCCTGGCTGGCGCTGGCGGCGCTGGTCGCGGCGTACGACCCGCACCACGCGCTGTCCGCCCGCACCCTGGCCACCGGCTGCGCGGCGCACTGCGCGGCCGGTCTCGCCGGGCGGGCCGTGGTGCACGGGCGGCGGCGCGCCGCGCTGCTGCGGCAGCCGCACGCCGCGCTGGTCGTCGGGCCCGCCCGGACCGCGCGGCGGGTGGCTGCTGCCGTGCTGCGGCACCCGCGCTGCGGGGTGCGCCCGGTGGGGATCGTGGCCGAGCGCCCGGACGGTGTCGACGGGCTGCCGGTGCTGACCACCGGCGAGGAGGTCCAGCGGGCGCTGATCCAGAACAACGTACGGGAGATCCTGGTCGTGCACCCGTCGGTGCGGACCCAGCAGGGGCCGCTGCTGCGGGCGCTCGCCGAGTCGGGGTGCGCGGTGTGGGAGGTCGACGCCGACTCGCCGTCGTACGCGGCTCCCGAACAGCTCGCCGGATTCGCCTGCCGGCGCCTGGACCTGGGGTCCGGGCGGCGCGGCGGCGTCGGCAAGCGGCTGCTGGACGTGGTGCTGTCCGGGGCGCTGCTGCTGGTGGTGAGTCCGCTGCTGCTGATGTGCGCGGTGGCGCTGCGGGCCGTTGACGGGCCCGGGGTGGTGTTCCGGCAGGAGCGCATCGGCAAGGACGGGCGCCCCTTCACCCTGCTCAAGTTCCGCACCCACCGCCCGGCCGACGCCCACGAGGCGGCGACCCGGTGGAGCGTGGCGAACGAGCGGGACATGCCGTGGTTCTGCCGCTTTCTGCGCCGCACCTCGCTGGACGAGCTGCTCCAGCTGTGGAACGTCTTCCGCGGCGACATGAGCCTGGTGGGCCCGCGCCCGGAACGCCCGTTCTTCGTCAGCCGGTTCAGCCAGACCTACCCCGGATACGCGGCCCGCCACCGGATGCGGGCCGGTATCACCGGCCTCGCCCAGGTCAACGGGTTGCGCGGCGACACCTCCATCGAGGACCGGGCCCGCTTCGACAACACCTACATCGACAACTGGTCGCTGTGGCAGGACGTCTGCATCCTGCTGCGCACCGCGGCCGCGCTCGTCCGGCCGACGGGGAGCTGAGCCGTATGAGCCTCGTGCTGCCCGTGACCGGACGGTCCCGCCTCCGGTCGCTGGCCCCCGTGCTGCCGGTGGTGGCCGTGATCGCCGTACTCGCCCTGCCCGTCGCCCCCGGCGACGAGGGCGGGGCCGGACCGGCCGACGCGCTGTCCGCGCTGGTCGTCGTCTTCTGCGGCATCCGGCTGCTGCGGCAGCGGCGGCGCCCCCTCACCCGGACCGCCGCCGTCGTGCTCGGGCTGCCGGTCGTCGGGCTCGCGCTCGCCGCGACGGGCGCGGCCTCGCCGGGCGCCGGGCTCACCGGCCTCGGCCGCTACCTCCAGCTGTTCGTGCTGGTCCCGGCCGCCGTCGCGCTGCTCGTCCGCGACCGGGGCGACTTCCGGCTGCTGGCCTGGTCGTTCGTGGGGCTCGCGGGGTGGCAGGGCGCGGTCGGCGCGCACCAGTACGTGACCGGCACCGGCGCCTCCTACCAGGGCCGGCTGATCCGCGCGGTCGGCACCTTCGGGCCGCAGGACGTCATGGGGATGGCGACCGTGGTGTCCCTCGGGGTGGTGTGCGCGGTCGGCCTCGCCCTGGGCCGGTCCCCCGTACGGCAGCGGGCCGCCGCCGTCGCCTGCGCGCTGGCGCTGCTGGTGCCGCTCGCGCTCTCCTTCAGCCGGGGCGCCTGGATCGCCACCGCGGTGACCTGCGCGGTGCAGCTGGCGCTGGCCGGGCTGCGGCGGGCGCTGCGGGTGGGGGCAGCGGTGGCGGCCGCGGGTGTGATCCTGGTCGGCGGGTTCGGGATGGGTACGGCCGTGCTCCAGGAGCGGATGGCCAGCATCACCCAGGTCACGGACGCGCCCGACCAGTCGGTCACCGACCGGTACACCATGTGGGCGGCGGCCGTCGGCATGTGGCGCGAACAGCCGCTGACCGGCGTCGGCCTGAAGGCGTTCCCCGAGTACCGGGACACGCACGCCTCGTTGGCGCTGTCGTCGGGCAGCGACACGGAGGGCGCGGGCGCCGCCTATCACCGGCAGCCGCTGCTCTCCCCGCACAACATGTATCTGCTCGTGCTCGGCGAACAGGGCCTGATCGGGCTGCTGACGCTCGCGGGCAGCTGGGCCGCGCTGCTCGTCTGCGCGCTGCGCGGGCTGCGGCGGGTGCGCGCCGGACGGGCGCGGGGCCTGGACTGCGCGCTGGTCGCCTGCGGGCTGCTGGTGTGGCAGCTCACCGACTTCCTCTACGCCGACATCGGCGGCCCCTCCACGGTCCTGACCGCCATCGGCCTCGGGCTCGCCGCCTGGTGGGGGCTGACCGGGAGCCACCCGGAGGAACCGGTCGACAGCCACCAGGAGGAGGCACCGGCGCGATGACGGTGACGCCGCCTCGGGCACCCCGGCCGGACGGTCCCGGCGACGCCGGCCGCCGGGAAGTCCCCGACACGCCCACCGTCCCCGTCCCACCTCCCGAGCGCGGTGCCGAACTCCCCCAGGAATCCCGGGGTTTCCTCGCCAGGGCCGCGCTCCTCACCGCCGCGCTCTCGGTCGCCGGGGCGGTGCTGGGGCTCGCCCGGGACCAGGCGCTGGCCCGGCTGTTCGGGGCGGGCAGGGACACCGACGCCTTCCTGGTGGCCTGGACCGTGCCGGAGTTCGCGGCCACCCTGCTGATCGAGGACGGGCTGGCCTTCGTGCTCGTCCCGGCGTTCAGTCTGGCCCTGGCCCGGCGGGCGCGGGGTGTCCCCGGCGATCCGGTGCGCGCGCTGGTCGCCGCGACCATGCCGCGGCTGCTGCTCGCCCTGGCCGGCACCGCGGCCCTGGTCGTGGCCCTCGCCCCGCGGCTGGTGGGGGCGCTGGCGCCCGGCCTGCCCGACCCGGCCCTCGCCGTCGACTGCACCCGCCTCACCGCGACCTGTGTGCTCACCTTCGGCCTCGCCGGTTACTGCAGCGCCGCCCTGCGCGCCCACCGCCGCTTCCTCGCCCCGGCGGCGATCTACGTCGCGTACAACACCGGGATCATCACGGCGATGTTCGTGCTCGGCGGGCGCTGGGGGGTGCGCTCGGCGGCGCTCGGGGTCGCGGTCGGCGGGCTCCTGATGATCGCCGTACAGCTGCCGTTCCTGCTGCGGCAGCTGGGCGCGAGGGCGGCGAAGGAGCCGGAGGGCGGGCCCGGGGAGAGCGCGCGGCCGGTGGCGCTCGCGCTGGTCGCGACCGTACTGCTGTTCGCGCTGTGCCGTCAGTCGCAGGTGCTCGTCGAGCGGTTCCTCGCCTCCCATCTGCCCGCCGGGGCGATCTCTCACCTCAACTACGCGCAGAAGGTGGCGCAGATCCCGATGACGCTGTCGCTGATGCTGTGCACGGTCACCTTCCCGGTGGTCGCGCGGGCGCTGGCCGACGGAGACACCGAGCGGGCACGCGCGCGCGTGGAGCGCGATCTGGCGCTGGCCGCGTGCATGGTGCTGGTGGGCACGGCGGCGGTCGTCGCCTGCGCCCCGCAGATCGTCGAAGTGCTGTTCCAGCGGGGCGCGTTCACCGCCGAGGACACCGCGGCGACCGCGCGGGTGATGCGGGTGTACGCGCTCGGGCTGCTCGCCCAGACGCTGGTGGGCGCGCTGATCCGCTCGTACTTCTCGGCGGGCCGGCCCACCTGGTATCCGGTCGCCGCGATGGCCCTGGGGATCGTGGTGACCTCCTGGATCGGCGCCTGGACCGTGGGGCCCTGGGGCACCAGCGGCATCGCCGCCGCCAACGCGGCCGGCATCACGCTGACCGCCGCCCTGCTGCTGGCCGGCGGCCGCCGGCGCGGGGCGGTGCCGATCCGGGTGCGGCGGGTGCTGCTGGAACTGAGCCGGCCGGTCGGGGCGGCGCTGGTGGCGACGGTCGCGGGCGCGTTCGCCGCGAGCCTCCTGGCCGATCCGGTTCCGTCGCTCGCCGTCGGCCTGCCGGCCGTGACCGTCGTGTTCGCCCTGCTCGGCCGGGCCCTGGGCGCGCAGGGTGTCGACCCCGTACTCCGTTCCGTCCGCTCCGTGACCCGAAGGCTCGCACATGGCCGCATCCCTTGACTCCGCCGCCCCCGGCGCCCGGGCCGTCCCGGCCTCCCGTACCAGCCCGGTTCCGTGGGTGGCCATGTACCACTCCGTGGGCGACTGCTCCGACGACCCGTACCGCATCACCGTCTCGCCCGCCCGGCTCGACCGGCAGCTGGGCTGGCTGCGCCGGCGCGGGCTGCGCGGCGTGTCCGTCGCCGAGCTGCTGGCCGCCCGCGCCGCCGGGAGGGTCCGCGGGCTGGTCGGGCTGACCTTCGACGACGGATACGCCGACTTCGTCGAGCACGCCCTGCCCGTGCTGCGCCGCCACGGCTTCGGCGCGACGCTGTTCGTGCTGCCGGGCCTGCTGGGCGGCGACAACACCTGGGATCCGCTGGGCCCGCGCAGGCCGCTGCTGACGGCCGACGGGATCCGGCACGCGGCCGGCCAGGGCGTGGAGATCGGCTCGCACGGGCTGACCCACACCGATCTGACCCGGGCGGACGACGCGGTGCTGCGCGCCGAGACCGCCGAGAGCCGAGCGCTGCTCGCGGAGTTGACCGGTGCTCCGGTCTCCGGGTTCTGCTATCCGTACGGCACCGTCGACCGCCGCGCCATGGACGCCGTACGCGCCGCCGGATACGGCTACGCCTGCGCCATCGACCCCGGCCCGCTCACCGGACCGCACGCCCTGCCCCGGCTCCACATCGGGCAGAACGACACCGCCGTACGCCTCCATCTCAAGTACCGGCTGCACCGGCTGCGCCGCCGACCGGTGGAGGGGCCGCGGTGAAGGCGCTGCACATCATCACCGGCCTCGGCGTCGGCGGCGCCGAACAGCAGCTGCGGCTCCTGCTGCGCCATCTGCCCGTCGACTGCGACGTCGTCACCCTCACCAACCCGGGCGCGGTCGCCGACGGACTGATCGCCGACGGCGTCCGGGTCGTCCACCTCGGCATGGCCGGCAACCGCGACCTGGCCGCCCTGCCCCGCCTGGTCCGGGTCATCCGCGCCGGCGGCTACGACCTCGTCCACACCCACCTGTACCGGGCCTGCGTCTACGGCCGGCTCGCCGCCCGGCTGGCGGGCGTACGGGCGATCGTCGCCACCGAACACTCCCTCGGCGACGCGCAGATGGAGGGCCGCCCGCTGCGCGCCGGCGTCCGCGCCCTCTACCTCGCGAGCGAACGCCTCGGCCGTGCGACGGTCGCCGTCTCCCCCACGGTCGCCGGCCGCCTCGAGCGCTGGGGTGTGCCCGCGCCCCGGATCGCGGTGGTGCCCAACGGCATCGACCTGCCCCGCTTCCGCTTCGACCCGGAGCTGCGGCACCGCACCCGGGAGCGGCTGGGCCTGCCGGAGGGCGCGTACGTCGTCGGCGGCGTCGGACGGCTCACCTCGGGCAAACGCTTCGACGTCCTCGTGCACGCCCTCGCCCGGCTGCCCGCCGACCACCGGCTGCTGCTGGTCGGCGGCGGCCCGGAGGAGAACGCGCTGCGCCGCACCGCGCACGAGGCGGGCGTCGCCGACCGGGTGCTCTTCACCGGCGAACGCCCGTACGTCCCCGACGGCTCCCCCGGCCCCGATCTGCCCTCGCTGCTCTCCGCGATGGATGTCCTCGCCTCGCCCTCCCCCGAGGAGGCGTTCGGGCTGGCGATCGTGGAGGCCCTGGCGTCCGGGCTGCCGGTGCGCTACGCCTCCTGCCCCGCGCTCGAGGACCTGCCCCCGCACAGCGCCCCCACGGCCCGCCGCGTCACCGGCGGCGCGGACGCCTTCGCACGGGCCGTCGCCGAGGTCCGCGCGGCCGGTCCGGCGCCGCGCACCGCCCCCGCCGCGGCCCGCCACTACGGCATCACACGCAGCGCCGCCCAACTGATGGACGTGTACACGCGGACCGTCTCCCCGTCCTGCTCCCCGTCTCCGCAGAAAGTCACCGCCTCATGACCGAGCACCCCGCCCCCGGAGCGCACCCCGCGCCCACGCCGTCCCACGGGTCATCGGCCCTGTCCCGCCTCGGGGCGCTGCCGCCCTGGTCCCTGCTGGCCGCCGGAGTGCTGGCCGGCGGACTGCTGGGCGGCGGGTACGGCATGGTGAGGACGCCGGCGTACACGGCCACCAGCTATGTCGTCGCCGTACCCACCGAGCGGTCCGACCCCGCCGCCGCACTCGGCTTCGCCCAGGCCTACGGCCGGGTCGCCACCCAGCTCGCGGTGCTCGGCGACGCCCAGGAGGAGGCGGGCGTCCCGGTGAAGACGCTCAAGGCGAGTGTGCGGACGGCGACCTCGCCGGACGCCCCGATGGTCGCCATCACCGCCACCTCCACCCGCCCCGGCCTCGCCGCCGACATGGCCGACGCGGTGGCCCGCGCGCTCACCCGGCACGCGGGCGAGACCGCCGAGTCCACCCATGTCGAGCTGGAGCAGTTCGCCCGCGCCACCGAACCGACCGAGCCGTCCTCGGCCTCCCCGGCCGTGACCGGGCTGGTCGGCGCGAGCGCGGGCGGGCTGCTCGGCGGGCTCGCCCTGCTGGTGCGGCCCCGGCGCGCCCCGGACCCGACCGGCCGCCCCGCCACCCTGCCCAGCCAGGCCCCGGCCCCCGACACCCGCGGAGCGCTGTGAACCCGACGGACACCGCACCCGCCCCGCCCACCGCCGGCCCGGCACCCGGCTGCGCCGTGGAGGTGGTCACCGACGAGGCCGCCTTCGCCGCGCTCGGCCCCGCCTGGGAGCGGCTGTACGGGCGGTGCGGTACGGCGACGCCGTTCCAGACGCACGCCTGGCTGCACTCCTGGTGGCGGTCGTACGGCAGACCCGGGCGGCTGCGGCTGGTGCTGGTGCGGTCCGGCGCCGACCTCGTCGCGGCGGCCCCGCTGATGCGCACCGGCGGCCCGCTGCCCGCGCTGGTGCCGCTCGGCGGGGCGGTGTCCGACTACGGCGACGTCCTGCTGGACGACACGCACGGCGACACGGCGGTGGCCGCGCTCACCGACGCGCTCGCCCGGGAGGCCCGCGGCGCGCTGATCGACCTGCGCGAAGTGCGCCCCGGCGGCGCCGCGGATCGGGTCTACGAGCGGTGGAGCGGACCGCGCCGCCGCCTCGACGACTCCCTCTGCCTGGAACTGCCCCCGCTCTCCATGCCCGGCCTGATCGCCCGGCTGCCGGCGACCAAGGCGCGGCAGCGGGTGCGGGCCAAGCTGCGCCGGCTGGAGGCGCTCGGCGTCGAACGGCACGCCGTCGCCCCGGGCGAGGTGGCGCGGGCCCTGGACCGGCTGCTGGAGCTGCACCGGCTCCAGTGGCAGGGACGGAAGGTGACGCCGGAGCATCTGCGGCCCCGGTTCCGTGACCATCTGGTGCGGGCCGCCGGGCCGATGGTGCGGTCCGGGGACGCGGTGGTCACCGAGTTCCGGCTGGACGGCGAGGTGGTCGCCGTCGATCTGACGCTGCTGTCGCCGCGGCTCGCGGGCGGCTATCTGTACGGCGCCCATCCGGGCCTGCGCGAACGCCGGGTGGACGTGGCGGTGATGCTGCTGGACGCCTGCGCCGGGCGGCTGTCCGGCCAGGAGACGCTCAGCCTGCTGCGCGGCGACGAGCCGTACAAGCACCACTGGCGCCCGGAGCCGGTGCCGAACCGGCGGCTGCTGCTGGCCCGGCGGCGCACCGCCCCGCTGCTGGCGGCGGCACTGTGCCGGGCCGAAGTCCGCGGCGGGGGCCGGAACCTGGTCCGGCGGTGGCGGGAGCGGGACGGCAGCGGCGGCGGGTCCTGACCCCGGCCCGCCGCCCCCGTCGGCGCGCCGGGGTCAGCGGAACCGCGCCCACCAGTCGAGGCGCATGCACAGCTTCCCGCCGATCCAGTACTCGACCCAGTCGCCCACCTCCAGCGGCGTGCAGTTCGCGGACGGCTGCGGGGCGGGCGCGGTGACGGGCGGGGTGGTGGGCGGAACCGTGGGAGGCGTCCTGGGGAGTGTCGTGGGCGCGGCGGTCCGCTCCTTGTCCTTGGTCCGACCGGACAGGACGGTCCGGTACACCTCGGCCGCCTCGGGGTTACGGTCACACTGCCAGACGCCGTGCGGGCAGTAGTCGGTCAGCGTGTTGTACAGCGGCTTGTGCTCGTTCATCCAGGCCAGCATGCGCCGCATGTACTCGGCGTTGTCCCCGTTGCGGAACAGCCCCCATTCCGGATAGGAAATGGCCTTCCCATGCTGCTTGGCGAAGTCCACGTGGTGCCGAAGTCCGTAGGGCTCATTCACCTGTTCGTCGAACGAGACTCCGGCCGGCTGGTCGTAGGAATCCATGCCGACGATGTCGACCACGTCGTCCCCGGGATAGCACGCGGTCCAGGGAACGGCGTCCCTGCCGCGGCTCGGGGCGAAGTCAAACCGGAACCTCTGGCCCGGCACCGAACGCATGGCGGTGACGATCCGCTTCCAGTACGTCTTCCAGGCCTCCGGGTCCGGGCCGCAGCGGTGGGTGTAGGTGATGCCGTTCATCTCCCAGCCGAGCACGATCACCGTGTCGGGCACCCGCAGCGCGACCAGCCGCTCGGCGAGGGCCCGGAAGTGGTGGTCGAACCGTCCGGCGGCGCCCTGCCGCAACAGCGTCCGCACCTCGGGGTCGGGGACGCCCGCCTCGTTGCGTTCCAGCATGGGGACGTTGAGGACGAGGATCCGGTCCTCCCGCTGGGTGCGCCAGTCCGCCCACGCGTCGAGGAAGCCGGGTCGGCCCTCGATGTTGCTCCACAGGTCGCCGGGCAGATAGGTGTGGCCGACGCGCAGTTCGGCGCCGCCCAGCCACCGGCTCAGCTCGGCGATGCGGGACACGCCGCGCGGGCCGTAGTCGAGATAGGCGCCGAAGGCGGGGACGTCCTTCGCGGGTGCCGGGACGGCGGGCGGCACGGGGACGGACGGGCCCGCCGGGACCAGCGGGCTGCTCGGAGCCGCGGAGTTCGTCGGGACGGACGAGACGCCGGGGACTGCCGGCGGGCCGGGGACGACGGGGACTGTCGGGACTGCCGGGACGGCGGGGACTGACGCGGTGGCGGGGACCGGAGCGAGGGCAGGGCTGGGCGCGATGGCCAGGGCGGGCGGCGGCGAGGCGGTCGCCTGACCCGGGATGGGCGCCAGGGCGACGGGCGGCCGGCTCGCGCCCGGTACCGCCGCCGGGGACGTCGGCGTCGGAGCGGGCGGATCACCGACCGCCACCACCCCCAGTCCTGCGGCGAATCCCGTGCCGGCGGCCAGGGCGGCCGCCGCGGCGACCGTCGCCGCGACGCACGCGAGCCGCCGGGACCGGGCCCGTCGCTGCTGTGGGGCCATGCCTGCTCCCTTCTCCACGCTCGCGTCTACTGACACCCAGTCATATGAGAGACGTTTCTGCCACTGCGGGTGGGGCTTTCGAGTGCGGGCCTCGCCCGCAAGGGTGAAGCCCCTGGGGGTGACCGAAGGAGAGGAGCCCGGGCACGACACAGGGGCGCCCCGGATGACCTGGCCGACCGTCACCCGGGGCGCCCCTGGGGCGCGAGATCCGCGCTACCGATGTGTCCCGGCTCGGCCTCGCCGGTACAGCAGGGCCCCACCCACGATCAGCGCGGCACTGAGCCCCGAGGCGGCCAGCACGGCCTCGGCACCGGTGTCGGGCAGCTTGGGCGGCACCTCGTGTTCACCGCCGTGGGGCGGGGTGTGGTGCCCACCGTGGGGCGGGGTGTGGTGCCCGCCGGGGGGCGTGTGGTGGTCACCAGGAGGCGGCGTGTGGTGGTCGCTGGGCGGGGGCGTGTGGTGGTCGCTGGGCGGCGGAGACGTGTGATCACTCGGAGGTGGCGACGTGTGGTCACTAGGTGGCGGCGACGTGTGGTCGTCGGGCGGCGTCTCCCCGTAACCCGGCTCGTCGGTCGGTGTCTCCCCGTAACCCGGCTCGTGGGTCGGCGTCTTCCCGTAACCCGGCTCGTGGGTCGGCGTCTTCCCGTAACCCGGCTCGTGGGTCGGCGTCTTCCCGTAACCCGGCTCGTGGGTCGGCGTCTCCCCGTAACCCGGCTCGCCGGTCGGCGTCTTCCCGTAATCACCCGGCTCATCAGTAGGGACATCGCCGTAACCGGACTCGTCGTCGCTCTCGTCGTCCCCGTACGACGGGCCGTCGGAGTCGTCGTACGACTTGTCGTGATCCTCGTCGCGACCCTTGCCCGAGTCATTGGCACACGACGCGCCGAACGCGGGGTTCATCGCGGCGATCAGGTCGGCGCTGTTGCCGCAGGCGTTGACCGGCACCGTCACCGGGACCTCGACGTTGTTGCCCGACACCACACCGGGGGAGCCCTTGGTGCTGCCTTCCGCCGAGACGTCGGCGAGTGCGGCACCGCCGCACAAGGACAGAATGCTCGTCGCGGCGGCGGCCGCGACCATTCCCTTGCTCAGGGTCTGTCGCAATCTCGTTGTCTTCCTGCTTGAAGAAGTGGGAAAGGCCGGCCTTGGCAAGTGACAGGAGTCGTCCAAGACCGGCCGTGACCCAGCCGAACGGCTGGTGGCGACGCCTCGTCAGTCGTCGTTGAGGCAGACGTTGCCCTCCGCGGGGTTCAGCGCCCCGATCACGGAGACGGTGTTGCCGCACAGGTTGATCGGCACGTGGACGGGAACCTGGACCAGGTTGCCGGACAGGACGCCCGGGGAGTGGGCGGCCAAGCCCTCGGCACCCGCGTCCGCGAAGGCGGGGGCGGCCGCGCCCAGAGCCATGATCGCGCCGGCGACAACAGCAGCGCACTTCTTCATGAACATTCCCTTCTCTGCGGTCATGCCCCTATGACGGCCGAAACCGAGCGAGCGCAGCTTGAATGGCTCGCACCATGACCGGCAGCTGTAGAAAAAGGGATTGACAGAATAAGAAGCCACGGAACGTCTACCGCGAGGAAATTCACCCGTTCGCCGCCTGCCGCCACGCTTTTCACCCCTCGGGAGTTCGTGACGCGGGCCGTATCCGGAAAAGCCCGGGCTCCGCACACCATCGTGGCGGACATCCCGGGCTCGACCGAATTCCGATCAGTCGCCGTAGGCGGACGGAGATCAGCCGCCGTTCGCCGACAGGACCGACAGGTCCTCCAGAACGTGCGACACCACTCCGTCGCGCTTGGTCTGGCTGGAGTTGTCGGCACACTGCTGGGTCAGCTCGTCCGCAACGACGTTGAAGTCCGAGAGCGGCACCAGGTTGATGACCTGGACGTTGATGTCCTCCAGGCCGACACACGGCTTGTTGAGCGTCCCGTCGACCAGCGAGAGCTGCGGGCTCATGGCGCCGTCGGTCGACGAGTTGCCGTACGCCGACTTGGCGTCGTTGCCGTTGGCCACGGCCGGGCCGCCGTCGTCGCCCACGGCAAGCGCATGGGGAGCGGCCGCCACCGACATACCGATGACGGAAGCGGCGGCCGCCGCGGCGACCATTGCCTTCTTGAGCACTTCGCATTCCTTTCCTCGTAGCGACGCATGTCCTACGGCCTCATCAACCGGGCGGATCGTGATTGGTTGCGGCCGTTCACCCGGTTGGCCCGCATATGGGCCAACGGGGTGAACGGGAGAAACCGCGCGGCACGCCTGCAGTTGACCAAAGAGCTCCGGTGGACGGGGTTTCCTCAGAAAGGACTGCCACAGTGATCAAGAAGGTTATGGCCACCGCGGCGATCGCCGCGTCCGTCATGGGCGCTTCCGCTGTCGTTTCTCCGCAGGCGATGGCGGTCGGCGATGACAGCGGCCCGGCCTCCCTGAACGGCAATGGCGCCGCGCAGTTCTACGGCAACGCGGCCACGTACGGGAACATGAGCCCGCAGATGGCGCTCATCCAGGGTTCGTTCAACAAGCCGTGCATCGCCGTGACCGACATTCCGGTCAGCGTGGTCAACCTGGTCCCGCTCTCGGACTTCAACATCCTGGCGGACGAGATGACCCAGCAGTGTGCCGAGAACTCGACGCTGACCAAGCGCGACGGCGCGCTGGCGCACCTGCTGGAGGACGTCTCGATCCTGTCGTCCAACAGCAGCTGATCTCCCCCGGGCAGACGGAAGACGGGCGGGGCCGCCGGGCAGTGCACCGGCGGCCCCGCCCTCTCGTGTGTCAGGGCCCGGGTGCGCGCCCGTTCTCGTACAGCGCGTCGATCTCCTTCGCGTACGCCGCCGTCACCGCGTGCCGCTTCACCTTCAGGGACGGGGTGAGCAGGCCGTTCTCCTCGGTGAACTCCCCCTCGACGAGCGCGAAGGCGCGGATGGACTCGGCGCGGGAGACGGCCTCGTTGGCGTAGTCGACGGCCTTCTGGACGTCGGCGCGCAGCCGGGGGTCGTGGACCAGCTCGGACAGCGGGGTGTCGGCGGGCAGCCTGCGGACCGCAAGCCAGTGGGCGAGGGCGTCCGGGTCGAGGGTGACGAGGGCGGCGACGAAGGGCCGGTTGTCGCCGACGACGATGCACTGGCCGACGGGCGGGCGGCTGCGCAGCCGGTCCTCCAGGATCGCCGGGGAGACGTTCTTGCCGCCGGAGGTGACCAGGATGTCCTTCTTGCGGCCGGTGATGGTGAGGTAGCCGTCCTGGTCGAGGGCGCCGAGGTCGCCGGTGGCGAACCAGTCGTCCGCCAGCACCTCACTGGTCGCGGCCGGGTTGTTCCAGTACGAGCCGAACACGATGCCGCCCTTGATCAGCACCTCCCCGTCGTCGGCGATCCGGACCGCCGTGCCGGGGACCGGGAGGCCGACCGTGCCGGGGCGGGGTTTCAGGGGCGGGACGATGGTGGCGGCGGCGGTGGTCTCGGTCAGGCCGTAGCCCTCGTAGACGATGATCCCGGCGGCGTAGAAGAAGAGGTTGAGGTTGCGGTCGAGCGGGGAGCCGCCGCTGATGGCGTACCGCATCCTGCCGCCGAGTTCCTTGCGGATCCGGCGGTAGACCAGCAGGTCGTACAGCGCCCAGGCGGCGTACAGGCCGGGCCCGGGGCCCTTGCCGGTGCCGAGGAACTTGTGCAGATACGCCTCGCCGAAGCGGACGGCGATCCGGTCTGCGCGGTCGAAGGAGGCGCCGCGGCCGATCTTCTCGGCGGTGGCGCGGCCGGTGTCGTGGATCTTCTCGAAGAGGTAGGGGACGCCGACCAGGAAGGTGGGGCGGAACTCCTTCAGCGCCGGGCGGAGTTCGTCCGGCCGCACGCTCGGGCAGTGGCCGATCTCGATGCGGGCCATGAGGCAGGCGATCTGGAGGGTGCGGCCGAGGATGTGGGCGAGCGGGAGGAAGAGGAGGGTGGAGGCGGTCTGGCGGGTGACCTCCTTGAAGACCGGGTGGAGGAGTTCGACCGTGTTGGCGGCCTCCGCGTGCAGGTTGGCGTGGGTGAGGACGCAGCCCTTGGGGCGGCCGGTGGTGCCGGAGGTGTAGCAGATCGTCGCCACGGTGTCGGGGGTGAGGGCGGTGCGGCGCCGGGTGACCTCCTCGTCGGGGAGGTGGGCGCCGAGGGTGGTCAGGTCGGTGAGTCCGCCGGCGTCCAGCTGCCAGACGCGGGGGCGTTCGGGGTGGCCGGACGTGGCGGTGGTGACGGTGGCGGTGTGCTCGGCGGTCTCGGTGACGACGAAGCGGACGCCGGAGTCGCGGACGATCCACTCCACCTGCTCGGCCGACGAGGTGGGATAGACGGGGACGGTCCGGCCGCCGGCCGCCCAGACGGCGAAGTCCAGGACCGTCCACTCGTAGCGGGTGCGGGACATGATCGCGACCCGGCCGCCGGGTTCCAGCCCGGCGGCGATCAGGCCCTTGGCGGCGGCGGTGACCTCCCGGGCGAAGGCGGTGGCGGTCACGGGCCGCCAGCCGCCCCGGCCGTCGGCCGCCCTGCGGCGCAGCACCACGGCGTCGGGGGCCTCCGCGGCGTTGGTGTAGGGGATGTCGGCGACGCTGCCGGCGGCGGGGCGCGGGGCCATGGGTTCGGCCCGCACCTCGCGGACCGTGCCGGTGTCGTCCCTGATCAGCTCGATCCTGGCGCGCCTGTCCAGATCGGTGCGCTGGGTGGCCCGCTTCAGATCCCTGCGTACGCCCATGGCGGCTCCCGGTGCCGGCGTGGTGCCCGTCGTCGTTGACGCAAGGTCAACTTACTCGTCCGTAAGGGATGGTCAATGGGTCCCGCGCAGGTCGCTCGCCTGCTGAACGGCGTCCGCCAGCTGCCGTACCGCCGTGTCCCCCGTCTCGTACGCCAGCTGCGAGGTGCGTTCGGCCAGGTCCGACAGGGAGCGTGGGGCGCCCGGCAGCGGGCCCGCGTCCTCGTGGCGCAGGGCGTCGGCGAACCAGGCGGCGGAGGCGGTGACCTGGAAGCGCGCGGAGGCGTCGCGGACCGAGTCGGCGAGGGCGTCGGTCTCCAGTTGTCCGGTCTCCTCGTGCGGGGCGCGGGTCTCCGGGTCGAGCCAGCGGACGGTGGCGGTGGCGAGGTGGCCGTCGGCGCCGGGCTTGGTGCGTACCGCGTACAGGGCGGTCACCGTGTGGCCGGGGCCCGTCTCGCCGCCGTCGACGCGGTCGTCGCGGAAGTCCTCGTCGGCGACCTCGCGGTTGTCGTAGCCGAGCAGGCGGAACTCCTCGACCGTGCCCGGGTCGAAGGCGATCTGCGCCTTGGCGTCGCGGGCGGTGAGGTCGATGTGGCGCGGGAGCTGTTCGCAGAAGACCTCGCGGGCCTGCTCGGAGGTGGAGACGTAGGTGGTGTGGCCGTCGCCGCGGTCGGCGAGGCGTTCCATCAGCTCGTCGCCGTAGTCGCTGCCGACGCCCACGCCGAAGAGGGTGATGCCGTGCTCGCGGCGCTCGCCGGCGATCTTCTCCAGGATGGTGTCGGCGTCGGTGTCGCCGGTGTTGGCGAGGGCGTCGGAGACCAGGACGACCCGGTTGGTGGCGCCCTCGCGCAGGCCCTCGACGGCGGTGGCGTAGCCGGTCTCGACGCCGGCGCCGAGGTTGGTCGAGTACTGGCTCTCCAGGGCGTCGATGGCGTCGTGGACCTCGCCTCGGTGGCCGCCGAGCCGGGTCATCGGCAGGACCGTCTCCGCCTCGTCGCTGAAGGTGACGAGGGCGACGGAGTCGTCGTCGCGCAGCCGGTCGGTCATCACGCCGAGGGATTCCTTGGCGAGGTCGAGGCGGCCCGGCTCGGCCATGGAGCCGGAGACGTCGAGGACGAAGGTGAGGGCGGCGGGCGGGCGTTCCCGGTCGTCCTCGGCGGGCCGGGTGGCGAGGCCGACGCGGACCAGGGACCAGTCCTCGTCGCTGGTGCGGGCGCCGTCGACGGTGACCGAGAAGCCGTTGCCGTCGGGGCGCTCGTAGTCCTGGCGGAAGCTGTTGACGAACTCCTCCGGCCGGACCGTCGACGGGTCGGGCAGCCGGCCGTCGGCGAGGGTGCGGCGGGCGTAGTCGTAGGAGGCGGTGTCGACGTCGAGGGCGAAGGTGGAGAGGAGGTCCTGACCCTGGTCCTCGTCCTGGTCCGGGGACGGGGCCACCTGGCGGGAGTCCTCCGGCGCGCGGTCGCCGCCGTGTTCGTATGCGGGGCCGGCCGCCTTGTCGCTGGTGCTCTGGCCCGTACCGCTGCACCCGGCGAGCAGCAGCCCCGCCCCCGCTGTCAGGGCGATGAGCCCGCGTCGTATCCGGTAACGCTCCATCGTCCGTTCCCCCTTCGCGTCCGTCTACTGGTGTGACTGTGACGGGGAAGGGGGCCCGAACGTGCGCTACGGGGCGTTGCGGACGGGTCTCAATGGGGCTACGACACCACGTCCTTGCGGGCGAAACCCCGGAAGGCCAGCGCGAACAGCACCAGGGCGTACGTTACGGAGACCGCCGTGCCCTGGATCATGCCGGACCACTCCGGGCGGGGCTGGACGGCGTCCGCCCAGGCGAACTGCCAGTGCGCGGGCAGGAAGTGCCGCCAGTCGCCGAGGGCGGTGACCGCGTCGAGGACGTTGCCGACGATGGTCAGGCCGACCGCCCCGCCGACGGCACCCAGCGGGGCGTCGGTGCGGGTCGAAAGCCAGAACGCGAGCCCGGCGGTGACCAGTTGGGACACGAAGATGTACGCCACGACGACCACCAGCCGCTGGGCGGCCGTGCCCGCGTCCAGGGAGCCGCCGGTGGGGATCGCCAGCGGTCCCCAGCCGTAGGCGGCGGTGCCGACGGCCAGGGCGACGACGGGCAGCAGCACCATCGCCGCCAGGCTCAGGCCGAGCCCCACGGCGAGCTTCGACCACAGCAGCCGGGCGCGCGGCACCGGGGCGGCGAGCAGATAGCGCAGGGAGGACCAGTTGGCCTCCGAGGCGACCGTGTCCCCGCAGAACAGGGCGACCGGGATGACGAGCAGGAAGCCCGCCGAGACGAAGAGGTTCACCGCGGCGAAGTTCGCGCCGGACGCGGTGGCCGTGTCCATCAGGGTGATGCGGTCGCCGCGCCCGTCCGGCTCGCCGCCGATCGCGAAGGCGACGGCCAGCACGAACGGGAGGGCGGCGAGGATGCCGCCCATGACCATCGTGCGGCGGCGCTTGAGCTGGCGGACCAGCTCGACGCGCAGGGGCAGGGTGCGGGCCGCCCGGTAGCCGGAGGCCACGTCGGCGAGCGCGGGGGTGCTCATGCGGAGCCTCCGATCAGGGTGAGGAAGGCGTCCTCCAGGCGGCGGTGCGGGCCGACGGACTGGACGGGCACCTCCAGGCGGACGAGTTCGGCGACGAGCCGGGCGGCGCTGCCGTCGGCGTCGAGCCGGACCAGCAGGCCGTCGTCGGTGCGGACCGCCGAGGCGACGCCCTCCAGGGCGGCGACCTTCTCGACCACCGGCTCCTCCAGGGGTTCGGGCGTGCCGACGAGCAGGGTGTCGCCGGAGCCGACGATCTCCCCGACCGGACCGGCCTGCACCAGCCGGCCCCGGTCCATCACCACGAGGTGGGTGCAGGACTGCTCGACCTCCGCCAGCAGATGGCTGGAGACGATCACGGTGCGCCCGGCGGCCGCGTACCGGATCATCACCTCGCGCATCTCGCGGATCTGGGGCGGGTCGAGGCCGTTGGTCGGCTCGTCGAGGATGAGCAGGTCCGGCAAGCCGAGCATGGCCTGCGCGATGGCGAGGCGCTGGCGCATGCCCTGCGAGTAGGTGCGCACCGCGCGGGCGAGGGCCTCGCCGAGCCCGGCGATCTCCAGCGCCTCCTCGACGTGGGCGTCCTCGGCGGGGCGGCCGGTGGCCTTCCAGTACAGGTCCAGGTTCTCCCGGCCGGACAGGTGCGGCAGGAAGCCCGCGCCCTCGACGAAGGCGCCGACCCGGGACAGGACCGGGGCGCCGGGCCGGATGGCGTGCCCGAAGACGCGGATCTCGCCGCCGTCCGGGGTGATCAGGCCCATCAGCATGCGCAGGGTGGTCGTCTTGCCCGCCCCGTTGGGGCCGAGCAGACCGAGGACCTGCCCCTTCTCCACGCGGAAGGAGAGGTCCTGCACGGCGTACCGGTCCGCCGACTTGGCGTACCGCTTGGTCAGCCCCGTTATCTCCAGCGGTACGTCCGCCAGTTCGGGGTCGGGTGCGGGGCTCGCGGTGCGGCGGCGGGCGGTGAACAGCAGGGCGGCGGCGATCAGCGCGCCGGTGAGCGGCAGCCACCACACCCAGGACGGCAGCGGGGCCGCGGCGGTGGTGACGTCGGGGGCCGTCGGCACGGTCAGGTCGCTCTTCAGGGAGACCGTGTACGTCGCCGGGGCGGCCGGGGAGGCGTAGCCGAGGTCGGTGGCGGACAGCACCAGGCTCAGCCGGTGGCCCTTCTCCACCTCGTGGTCGATCGCCGGGAGGGTGAGGGTGACGTCCTTGCCGGTCCTGGCGTCCTCGACGCGGACGGGCGACACCAGCTGCGAGGGCAGCACCTGCTGGGCGCCGTCCGGGCCGACGTCGTAGACCTTGGCGAAGAGCACCGCGTCCTCGCTGGTGGACCTCACGTGGACGGTGGCCGTCGGGGAGCCGGTGATCCGCAGGTCGTCGCGGAGCGGCGCCGAGGCGAAGCGGGCGTACTGGCCGGGGAAGTCCAGCGAGACGCCGACGCCGAGGGAGGAGAGCTGGGCGAGGCCGCCGCCGGCGCCGAGGCCGGGCAGGGCGGAGACGGCGGGCGGGTTCGCGCCGGGCGGGTTGGCGAAGGTCTGCTCGCGGCCGGTCAGCGCGAGGGACGTGCCCTCGCTCGCCAGGCCCGGGTATGTGTCGGCACTCGCGCCGCGCAGCTGGGCCTCGCCGTCGGTGGAGTCGACGCCGCCGGTGCGGGTGACGCGGAAGGCGGGGCCGGTGTCGGCGCCCTTGTCGCCCTTCAGGTACCGGTCGAACCAGGCGGTGACGCGGGCCTGGACGCGGTCCGTCTCCAGGTCGCCGCCGTCGTGGCCGCCCGCGATCCAGTCGACGTCGACGGGGGCGCCGTTGGCGCGGATCGCCTTCGCCGCCGCGTCGGCCTGGCCGAGCGGGAAGAGGGAGTCGGACTGGCCCTGGACGAGCAGCGTGGGCACCTTGACGCGGTCGCCGACGGCGGACGGCGACCGCTCCTCCAGCAGTGCGCGCGCCTCGGCGTCCGGGGTGCCGGACTCGGCGACCCGCTCGTACATCCGGCAGATCGTCGGCTCGAACGCCTGGCAGCCGCCGCCGGTGTTGACGAAGATGCCCGCCCACAGCTTCTTGAAGACGCCGTTCGGGAACAGCGCGTCCGCCAGGTTCCAGTAGGTGATCGCGGGGGCGATGGCGTCCACGCGCGGATCGTGCCCGGCGGCCAGCAGGGAGATGGCGCCGCCGTAGGAGGCGCCCGCCATGCCGACGCGCGGGTCGCCGGCCTTGTCCAGCCGGACCTGCGGCTGCTTCGCCAGCCAGTCGAGGAGCTTCGAGACGTCGGCGACCTCGCCGTCCGGGTCGTTCAGCCCGATCTTCCCGGTCGAATTGCCGAAGCCGCGCGCCGACCAGGTCAGCACCGCGTACCCGTCCCGCGCCAGCTCCTCCGCCTGCTGCCGGACGTCGTCCTTGCTGCCGCCGAAGCCGTGCCCGAGCAGCACGGCGGGCCGGCGGCCGTCGGCTTCGGAGGTGAAGTACGAGGTGTCGATGCGCACCCCGTCACCGACGTCCATGACCCGGTCGGCGCGGTGCACCACGGGCGGGTCGTCGGAGGCGACGGCCGTCCATGTACCGGCCCCGGCGAGAACGGCGACGGCGGCCCCGGCGGCGAGCAGCCGCCGCGGCCCCCGCGACCACGCCCCGCGCGGTCCGGGCAGTCGAAGATCCATGCGTCAACGGTACGGGGCCAACCTGTCGGCGACAGACAGCTTGTGGGCGGAACCCCGCCCCCTCCCCGGGGAGTACGGCGGGCGCCGCGCGTACCGCGCCCGTGGTACGAACGGCCGTATGGAGATTCGCCGAGCCACGACCGTGACCGAACTCGTCGCCGCGGAGTCGCTGTTCGACAACCCCGTGCGCACGGAGTGGGCGGAACGGTTCCTGGCCGCGGCCGGGCACCATCTGTTCCTCGCGTACGAGGAGGACGTCCCCGTCGGCTTCGTCAGCGGCGTCGAGACGGTCCACCCCGACAAGGGCACCGAGATGTTCCTGTACGAGCTGGGTGTGGCCGAGCCGTACCGGCGCCGGGGCATCGGGCGAGCGCTGGTGTGGCGGCTGGCGGAGCTCGCGCGGGAGCTGGGCTGCTACGGGATGTGGGTCGGGGTGGACACCGGCAACGAGGTCGCGCTCGCCGCCTACCGGAGCGCGGGCGGCCGGGAGGACGGCGCCTGCGCGGTGGTGAGCTGGGACTTCACCTGAGCGAAGAGTGCGAACACAAGGACGTCGCACAACTGTCAGTGGCGCCCGCTAGAGTCGCCTCCCACAACGCACACACAGCTTTTGGGGTGGGAACACATGAAGGTGCGGCACACCGCTGCCTGGGTGGGGGTCACGGCGGCGGCGCTGCTGGCGACGACCGCTTGCAGCGCGGAGACGACGAAGAAGGCGGCCGAGGCGGTCGAGAACGCGGACCAGATCATGGCCGCGCTCACGCGTGCGACGGACAAGACCGAGGAGCTGGGCTCGGCGGAGATCGAGACGACGACCACGCTGGACGCGGCCGGCGGCGAGCCGATCGCCATGGACGGCACCTACTCCTGGGGCGACGGCGCCGCCATGGACGTCGAGATGGACACCGCCGCGGCGCAGATGAGCTCCCTCCAGGACGACCCGACGACGCGGGTCATCATGGTCGACGGTGCCTACTACTACGAGATCGATCCCCAGCCGAGCGGCCCGCTCGCGGGCAAGGAATGGATGCGCATCGACGTCTCCGCGGTGATGGGCGAGGCGGGCGCCGAGAACATGGCGGCCACCGCCGACCCGACGGCGACGCTGCGCTACATGACCACCGCCACGCAGGTGAAGGACCTCGGCGAGGAGACGGTCCTCGGCAAGAAGGTCACCCACTACCGGGGCAGCGTCGGCGCCGAGCACATCAACAAGTCCAGGCTCACCGAGGCGGAGAAGAAGGCCGCCCTCGCCGCCATGGAGGCGGGCGGCGGGAAGCTGACGGCCGACATCTGGGTCGACGGCGAGGATCTGCCCGTGCGCATCTCGCAGACCGGCGCCGGCATGACCGTGACCATGGACTTCCTGAAGTTCGGGGCCACCCGGCAGATCACGGCTCCGCCCGCCGCCGAGACCGGCGACCTCACCGAGCAGGTCAGGGAGCAGCGCGACACGGCGATAGGCCAGTGACGCACCGGTGCCCCGCCCCCTCCGCCGAGGAGAGGGCGGGGCACCGTGCGTCGTGCGTCAGTGGTTGCGCGGGAAGCCCAGGTCCACGCCCGCCGGGGCGTCGGCCGGGTCCGGCCAGCGGGTGGTGACGACCTTGCCGCGGGTGTAGAAGTGCGTGCCGTCGTTGCCGTAGATGTGGTGGTCGCCGAAGAGCGAGTCCTTCCAGCCGCCGAAGGAGTGGTAGCCGACGGGGACCGGGATCGGCACGTTCACGCCGACCATGCCGGCCTCGATCTCCAGCTGGAAGCGGCGGGCCGCGCCGCCGTCCCGGGTGAAGATCGCGGTGCCGTTGCCGAAGGGGGAGGCGTTGATGAGCGCCACGCCCTCCTCGTAGGTGTCGACGCGCAGCACGCACAGCACCGGGCCGAAGATCTCGTCCTGGTACGCCTTCGCGCTGGTCGGCACCTTGTCGAGGAGCGAGATGCCGATCCAGTGGCCGTCCTCGAAGCCCTCGACGGTGTAGCCGGTGCCGTCGAGGACGACCTCGCAGCCCTCGGCCGCCGCGTTCTCGACGTACGACGCCACCTTGTCGCGGTGGACCTTCGTGATCAGCGGGCCCATCTCGGACGTCGGGTCGTTGCCGGGACCGATCTTGATCTTCTCGGCGCGCTCGCGGATCTTCTCCACGAGGTCATCGCCGATCGAGCCGACCGCGACCACGGCCGAGATCGCCATGCAGCGCTCGCCCGCCGAGCCGTACGCCGCCGAGACCGCCGCGTCCGCCGCCGCGTCCAGGTCGGCGTCCGGCAGCACCAGCATGTGGTTCTTGGCGCCGCCCAGGGCCTGGACGCGCTTGCCGTTCGCCGACGCCGTGGTGTGGATGTACTTCGCGATCGGCGTCGAGCCGACGAACGACACCGCCTTGACGTCCGGGTGCTCCAGGAGGCGGTCGACGGCCACCTTGTCGCCGTGGACGACGTTGAAGACGCCGTCCGGGAGACCGGCTTCCGCCAGCAGCTCGGCGATGCGGATCGACGCCGACGGGTCCTTCTCGCTCGGCTTCAGCACAAAGGTGTTGCCGCACGCGATGGCGAGGGGGAACATCCACATCGGCACCATCGCGGGGAAGTTGAACGGCGTGATGCCGGCGACCACACCCAGCGGCTGGCGGATCGCGGCCACGTCCACGCGGTTCGCCACCTGCGTGGACAGCTCGCCCTTCAGCTGGACGTTGATCCCGCAGGCCAGGTCGACGATCTCCAGGCCGCGCGCGACCTCGCCGAGCGCGTCGGAGTGCACCTTGCCGTGCTCGGCGGTGATCAGCTCGGCGATCTCGTCGCGGTGCGCGTCCAGCAGCGCCCGGAACTTGAACAGGATGGAGGTGCGCTGCGCCAGCGAGGACTGGCCCCAGGTCAGATACGCCTCCTTCGCGGCGGCGACCGCCGCGTCCACCTCGTCCACCGACGCGAACGCGACCTTCGTGGTGACCGCGCCGGTCGCCGGGTCCGTGACCGGACCGAACGTGCCCGACGCGCCCTCGACGGTCTTGCCGCCGATCCAGTGGTTGACGATCTTCGTCATGCCCAGTTACTCCTTCACAGATGGCGGCGTCGGGTCGAGACGTGCCGTTCGTACAGCTCACGTGCCTTGACCGCCGACGGTCGGGTCGCGGTCTCGGCCACAGGTACATCCCACCAGGCCTGCGCCTCGGGCGCGCCCGACACTGTGTCTGCCGTTTCGGTCTCCACGTAGACACATGTGGGAGTGTCGGCGGCCCGCGCCTCCGCGAGCGCGGTGCGCAGGTCACGGACGGTGCGGGCGCGCAGCACCCGCATGCCGAGGCTCTCGGCGTTGGCGGCCAGGTCGACGGGGAGCGGCGCCCCGGTGTAGGTGCCGTCGTCGGCCGGGAAGCGGTACGCGGTGCCGAACCGCTCGCCGCCGACCGACTCGGACAGGCCGCCGATGGAGGCGTACCCGTGGTTCTGCACGAGCAGCACCTTGATCGGCACGCCCTCCTGCACCGCCGTCACGATCTCCGTCGGCATCATCAGATACGTCCCGTCGCCGACCAGCGCCCACACCGGCCGGTCCGGCGCGGCCAGCTTCACACCGATCGCCGCCGGGATCTCGTAGCCCATGCAGGAGTAGCCGTACTCCAGGTGGTACTGGTCGTACGACCGTGCCCGCCAGAGTTTGTGCAGGTCGCCGGGGAGGGACCCGGCCGCGTTGATGATCACGTCCCGCTCGTCGACCAGGGCGTCCAGGGCGCCCAGCACCTGTGGCTGGGTCGGCCGGGCGTCCGGGTCGTGGGCGGCGTAGGCGGCGTCGACGCGCTGCTCCCAGCGCTCCTTGGCCTCCGTGTACCCGGCCCGGTAGGCGTCGGCGACCCGGTGGCCGTGCAGCCGCAGGGCGTCCGTCAGCTCGGTCAGGCCGCTGCGGGCGTCGGCGATGAGCGGGAGGCCGGCCAGCTTGTGGCCGTCGAAGGGGGCGATGTTCAGGTTGAGGAAGCGGACGTTCTCCCCCGCGAAGAGGGTGTTCGACGCGGTGGTGAAGTCGGTGTAGCGGGTGCCGACGCCGATCACCAGGTCGGCGCCGCGGGCCAGCTCGTCGGCGGTGGCGGTGCCGGTGTGGCCGATGCCGCCGACGTCCTGCGGATGGTCGTACGGCAGGGAGCCCTTGCCCGCCTGGGTGGAGGCGACCGGAATGCCGGTGGCCTCGGCGAACTCGGCGAGCGCGGCCTCGGCGCGGCTGTGGTGGACGCCGCCGCCCGCGACGATCAGCGGCCGCCGGGCCGCCCGGATGGCACGCACCGCCTCGGCGAGTTCGGTCGGGTCGGCACCGGGCCGCCGTACCACCCAGACGCGCTCGGCGAAGAACTCCTCCGGCCAGTCGTACGCCTCGGCCTGCACGTCCTGCGGCAGCGCGAGCGTGACGGCGCCGGTCTCGACGGGGTCGGTGAGCACCCGCATGGCGCTCAGCGCCGCAGGAATCAGGGCCTCCGGCCGGGTGATCCGGTCGAAGTAGCGCGACACCGGGCGCAGGCTGTCGTTCACCGACACATCGCCCGCGTACGGCACTTCCAGCTGCTGGAGCACCGGGTCGGCGGGACGGGTGGCGAAGATGTCGCCGGGGAGGAGCAGGACCGGAAGGTGGTTGATGGTCGCGAGGGCGGCGCCCGTGACCAGGTTCGTCGCGCCCGGCCCGATCGAGGTGGTCACCGCGTGCGTGGACAGGCGGTTGGCCTGCCGCGCGTAACCGACCGCCGCGTGCACCATGGACTGCTCGTTGCGGCCCTGGTGGTAGGGCATGACATCGGCGTACTCGACGAGCGCCTGCCCGATCCCGGCGACGTTGCCGTGGCCGAAGATGCCCCAGGTGGCGCCGATCAGCCGCTGCCGGACGCCATCCCGTTCGGTGTACTGGGCGGCGAGGAAGCGGACGAGTGCCTGGGCGACGGTGAGCCGGATGGTCATCGGTACCCCCCTGTGCTTTCTACGTGGGCCGGGTGGAAGCAGATCCGCCACTCCCGGGTCTCGCCCGGGCCCGCCATGACGTTCAGGTAGTACATGTCGTGGCCGGGCTGGGCGACGGACGGGCCGTGCCAGCCGTTCGGCACGAGGACGGCGTCGCCGGAGCGGACCTCGGCGAGCACGTCGGCGCCGCCTTCGCGGGAGGGGAACACTCGCTGGTAGCCGAAGCCGTTCGGGCCGTCGATCTCGAAGTAGTAGATCTCCTCCAGCTCCGCCTCCTCGCCGGGCCGGTGCTCGTCGTGCTTGTGCGGCGGGTACGACGACCAGTTGCCGCCCGGGGTGATCACCTCGACGGCGATGAGCCTGTCGCACTCGAAGGCGTCGGCGGAGGCGAAGTTGCGGACCTGGCGGGCGCAGGTGCCGCTGCCGCGCTGTTCGACGGGTACCTCCGGCGCGGGGCCGTAGCGGGCGGGGAGTCGTCGCTCGCACTTCGCTCCTGCCAGGGCGAAGCGGCCTCCCGCGCCGGAGGCGATCTGGGCCCGGGATTCCCGGGGGACGTACACGAAGTCCGTGACGGACGCGAACACGTTCTGCCGGCCCACGACTTGGAATACCTCGTCCTCCACGTGCACCGTACATCCGCCGCTGAGCGGCAGCACGATCCACTCGCTGTCCCCGGCGAGGAGAGTGTGGCTGCCACCGGGCGGCAGTTCGACGATCCGCAGGCCGCTGTAGGTCCAGCCGGCCCGCTTCGGGTCGATGGCGAGCGTGTGGTGCGCGTCGGTGGTCGTGCCCTTGGGCAGGTACAACTCGTCGTTCATGCGGCCCTCACAGCAGTCCTACGGCGGTGTCCACGGCGGCGGCCACGTCGCCGTCCGCCGGGTACAGCAGCGACCGGCCCACCACCAGCCCCCGCACGGTGGGCAGTCGCAGGGCGCCGCGCCACTTCTCGTACGCCTCTTCCTGGTCGTCTCCGACCTCTCCGCCGAGCAGCACGGCGGGCAGGGTGGACGTCTCCATGACCCGGGCCATGTCGTCGGGGTCGTCGGTGACCGGGACCTTCAGCCAGGTGTAGGCCGAACTGCCGCCCAGGCCCGAGGCGATGGCGATCGACCGGGTCACGGCGTCGGCCGACAGATCGTTGCGCAGCCGTCCGTCCGGGTCCCGACGGCTGATGAACGGCTCGACGAACACCGGGAGTCGGCGGGCCGCCATCTCGTCGATGGCGCGGGCGGTGGACTCCAGGGTGTTGAGGGAGCCCGGGTCGTCGTAGTCGATACGGAGGAGCAGCTTGCCGGCGTCGAAGCCGAGCCGCTGGATGTCCTCCGGGCGGTGACCGGTGAAGCGGTCGTCGAGTTCGAAGCGGGCGCCCTGGAGGCCGCCGCGGTTCATCGAGCCCATGACGACCTTGCCGTCCAGGGCGCCGAGCAGCAGCAGGTCGTCGAGGATGTCGGCGGTGGCGAGGACACCGTCGACGCCGGGGCGGCTGAGCGCCAGGCAGAGGCGCTCCAGCAGGTCGGCGCGGTTGGCCATGGCGAGCTTGCGGTCGCCGACGCCGAGCGCGCCACGCGCCGGATGGTCGGCGGCGACGATCATCAGCCGGCCGTTGTCCTTGAGGAGGGGCCGGCGGGCGCGGCGGGCGGCGGCCTCGGCGATCGCCTCGGGGTGGTGGGTGCGCAGGCGGACCAGCGCGGGCACGTCCACGGCGGGGGCGCCCTGCCGAGGGGCCATGGGCGTGCCGCCGCCCGGCGTCCCGCCGGGCTCGTGGTGCGCGCCCGTCACCCGGCCCGCCCTCACAGCACCGCTCCCGCGCTCAGCGCCGCCTCGATCTCGTCCGGCGTCGGCATCGCGGAGGAGCACTCCAGGCGGGAGGCGACGATCGCCCCGGCGGCGTTGGCGTACCGCATGATCCGCTCCAGGTCCCAGCCTTCCAGCAGGCCGTGGCAGAGGGAGCCACCGAAGGCGTCGCCGGCGCCGAGGCCGTTGAGGACGTTCACGGGGAGGGGCGGGACTTCGGCGGACTCGCCCTTGCCGTTGACCGCGAGGACGCCCTTGGGTCCCTGCTTGACGACGGCGAGTTCGACCCCCGCGTCCAGCAGGGCGCGGGCGGCGGCGTGCGGTTCGCGGACGCCGGTGGCGACCTCCACCTCGTCGAGATTGCCGACGGCGACGGTGGTGTGCTTCAGGGCCTCGGCGTAGAAGGGGCGGGCGGTGTCCGGGTCCTGCCAGAACATGGGGCGCCAGTCCAGGTCGAAGACGGTGGTGGACGCCTTGGCCCGGTGGGCGAGGGCCGCCAGGGTCGCCGTACGGCTGGGCTCCTCGCTCAGTCCCGTGCCGGTCACCCAGAAGATCCGGGCCTCGCGGAGGGCGTCGAGGTCGAGTTCGTGGGCGTCGATCTCCAGGTCCGGCGCCTTGGGCTGCCGGTAGAAGTAGAGCGGGAAGTCGTCCGGCGGGAACACCTCGCAGAAGGTGACCGGGGTGGGGAGCCCGGGCACGGCGGTGACCCAGCGGTCGTCCACGCCGAAGTCGCGCAGCGCCTGGTGGAGATAGGTGCCGAAGGGGTCGTCGCCGGTGCGGGTGATCACCGCGGTGCGGCGGCCGAGGCGGGCGGCGGCGACCGCGACGTTGGTGGCCGATCCGCCGAGGAACTTGCCGAAGGACGACACCTGCGGGAGCGGGACGCCGGTCTGGAGCGGATAGAGGTCCACGCCGATGCGCCCCATGGTGATCAGGTCGTACGCCATCGAGATCCCTTCGCGTCGCGCCTTCGCGGCTCTGTGAGGGTTTCTAGTCGCGGGCGGACAGCCCTGTCAATAGTTTGTCCAGACATTCGGACTAGATACGTCCGGTCGGGGGCTCGCGGAGGTGTGGCTTTGCTGCACCCGTGTCACAAACACCACCTCTCTGTCACACATGTCACGTGTCCGCGGATTCCGTGTCACACCCGCCCCACAAGCCCGTTCACGCGGTCACCGGGCGTCGTTGACCGGGCACAGGCTTGGTGATCGCCAGCGCAGCGCCCGGCTCCCCCGACGGCTCCCCCGGCCGCCGCCGTGGCGCGCGCGGGGAGGTGCAACACATGACCGACCGAAGGCTCTGGTCCTACAAGGACATCGCGGCCCACATCCGCGTCCAGCCCGACACCGTGCGCTCCTACCGCAAGCACGGTCTGCTGCCGCCGCCGGATCACGTGGAGGGCGGCAAGCCGTACTGGTACCCGGAGACCGTCCGGGCGTGGGTCGCCTCCCGGCCCGGCAACCGGGGGCGCAGGCAGGACTGATCCCGGCCTGGAAATCGCCCCGGAAAAGTCGACGGGGAAAAATCACTCGGTGCCCCACCTCGCCGTGGGGCACAGTGCCGCCCATGGACTTCTCCGTGAAACCCGTGCTCACCGGCGAACGGGTCGTACTGCGGCCGTTCACCGAGGCCGACGTGCCCGTGATGGCGCGCGTCCTCGCCGACCCCGACGTCATACGGCTCACCGGCAGCCCTCAGGACGCCTTCGAGCCCGACCGGCTGCGTGCCTGGTACGGCAGCCGGAACGAGCAGACCGACCGGCTCGACCTCGGCATCGTGGACCGGGCGAGCGGCGAACTGGTCGGCGAGGCCGTCCTGAACGACTGGGACGAGCCCAACCGCAACTGCAACTTCCGCATCCTGATCGGCCCCGGCGGACGGGACCGCGGCCTCGGCACGGAGACCGTCCGGCTGATGCTGGGCCACGCCTTCGGGCAACTCGGGCTGCACCGCGTGTCGTTGCAGGTCCTGGCGCACAACCCCCGGGCGCGGCGCGCCTACGAGAAGGCCGGGTTCGTCGCCGAGGGCACCGAGCGGCAGGTGGTGTGGCAGTCGGGGCAGTGGATCGACGCCGTACGGATGTCGGTCCTCGCGCCCGAGTGGGCCGCGGTCAGCTCCACGGCTCGATGACCGTCACCCCGGCCCCGGGCGCCGTACCCATCGCCGCGAGCGCGTCCGGCACGGCGGCCAGCGGTATCGCCGAGGTCACCAGGAGGTCGGGGCGCAGGCCGCCGGTGCGGACGAGTTCCAGCATCGGCGGGTAGGTGTGCGCGGCCATGCCGTGGCTGCCGAGGAGTTCGAGTTCGAGGGCTATCGCGCGGGCCATGGGCACGGGGGTGGTGCCGTCCGGTGAGGGCAGCAGGCCGACCTGGACGTGCCGGCCGCGGCGGCGCAGGGACCGCACGGAGGCCGCGCAGGTCACGGGTGAGCCGAGCGCGTCCAGGGAGAGATGGGCTCCGCCGCCGGTCAGTTCCCGGACCGCCTCGGCCGTGTCCGGCGTCCGCGTCCCGTCCACGCACTCGGCCGCCCCGAAACGCCGCGCCAGCTCCAGCGCCCGCGGCGACACGTCGACGGCGACCACGCGCGCCCCGGCCGCCGCCGCGATCATCACCGCGGACAGGCCCACCCCGCCGCAGCCGTGCACCGCGACCCACTCCCCCGCCGCCACCCGGCCCTGCTGCACCACCGCCCGGAAGGCGGTGGCGAACCGGCAGCCCAGCGAGGCGGCGGTGGCGAACGACATCTCCTCGGGCACGGCGACCAGGTTCACGTCGGCGTGGTCCAGCGCCACGTACTGGGCGAAGGACCCCCAGTGGGTGAAGCCGGGCTGGGTCTGCCGCTCGCACACCTGCTGGTCGCCCGCCGCACAGGCCGGGCAGCCGCCGCACGCGCAGACGAACGGCACGGTGACCCGGTCGCCGGGCCGCCAGCGGGCCACGCGGTCGCCGACCGCCTCGACGACTCCGGCGAGTTCATGGCCCGGCACGTGCGGCAGGGTGATGTCCGGGTCGTGCCCCTGCCAGCCGTGCCAGTCGCTGCGGCACAGCCCGGTGGCCTCGACCCGCACCACCACCCCGTGCTCCGCCGGCCGCGGGTCCGCGACCTCCCGCACCTCGGCCGGCTCCCCGAACCGCTCGAACACCACCGCCCGCATACGCCCCTCGCCTTCCGTCGGTTTCGACGGGGAACGGTAACCGGCCGCGGCGGCGACACGGCCGGGGGCCTCTTTGAGAAATACCCCCTAGGGGTATAGTGTGTGAGTGAGGTGAGCCCCTCGTGGGCCACCGCAACCCCATACGCCTCGACGAGGAGTAACGACATGAGCGCCCAGACCGACACCCAGGGTTCCGTCACCACCGTCTACAAGGTGACCGGGATGAGCTGCGGACACTGCGAGGGCTCGGTCTCCGCCGAACTCACCCAGCTCCCCGGCGTGACGTCCGTGCAGGCCGTCGCCGCCACCGGCGAGGTCACCGTCGTCTCCGAGGCGCCGCTGGACGAGGAGGCCGTGCGCGCCGCCGTCGACGAGGCCGGCTACGAGCTGGTCGGCCGCGCCTGAGCACCGGCTGAACGGCAACTGAGCCACGACCGCCGACACCGGGCCGTACTCCACCGAGAATGGGTGGCGTACGGTCCGGTCCGTCGTCTGGAGCCCGGACATGACCACCACAGACACGCCCATAGACACGCCGCCGACCTCCCAGGTCGAGCTGCTGATCGGCGGCATGACCTGCGCCGCCTGCGCCGCCCGCGTCGAGAAGAAGCTCAACCGCATGGACGGGGTCACCGCCACGGTGAACTTCGCGACGGAGAAGGCCAGGGTCACCTACCCCGCCGGGGTCGAGGTCGCCGATCTGATCGCCACCGTCGTGAAGACGGGCTACACCGCGGAGGAACCCCCGCCGCCGGAGCCCGCCCCCGAAGACGTACGGCAGGAAGACCCGGAGCAGGACCCGGAACTGGCGTCCCTGCGGCAGCGCCTCGCCGTCTCCGCCACCCTGGCCCTCCCCGTCGTGCTGCTCGCGATGATCCCGGCCCTCCAGTTCGACAACTGGCAGTGGCTGTCCCTCACCCTGGCCGCACCCGTCGTCGTCTGGGGCGGCCTGCCCTTCCACAAGGCCGCCTGGACAAACGCCCGGCACGCCGCCTCCACCATGGACACCCTGGTGTCGGTCGGCACGCTGGCCGCGTTCGGCTGGTCCCTGTGGGCGCTGTTCTTCGGCGACGCGGGCATGCCCGGCATGCGCCACGGCTTCGACCTCGTCGTCTCGCGCACCGACGGCGCCTCCGCCATCTACCTGGAGGTCGCCGCCGGCGTCACCGCGTTCCTCCTGCTCGGCCGCTATCTGGAGGCCCGCGCCAAGCGCCGCGCGGGCGCCACGCTGCGGGCGCTGATGGAGCTGGGCGCCAAGGACGTGGCCGTCCTGCGCGGCGGACGCGAGGTGCGGATCCCGGTCGGGCGGCTGGCGGTGGGCGACCGGTTCGTCGTACGGCCCGGGGAGAAGATCGCCACGGACGGCACCGTCGTCGAGGGCGCGTCCGCCGTGGACGCCTCCATGCTGACCGGCGAGTCGGTGCCGGTGGACGTGACCGTCGGGGACACCGTCACCGGCGCCACCGTGAACGCGGGGGGCCGGCTGGTCGTCGAGGCCACCCGGATCGGCGCCGACACCCAGCTCGCCCGGATGGCCCGGCTGGTCGAGGACGCGCAGAACGGCAAGGCCGAGGTGCAGCGGCTCGCCGACCGGGTCGCCGCCGTCTTCGTGCCCGTGGTGCTGCTGATCGCGGCCGTCACCTTCGGCGGCTGGCTCGGCGCGACCGGCGACACGGTGGCCGCGTTCACCGCCGCCGTCGCCGTCCTGATCATCGCCTGCCCGTGCGCGCTGGGCCTGGCCACGCCGACCGCGCTGATGGTCGGCACCGGGCGCGGAGCCCAGCTCGGCATCCTCATCAAGGGCCCGGAGGTCCTGGAGACCACCCTCCGGATCGACACCGTCGTCCTCGACAAGACCGGCACCGTCACGACCGGCAAGATGACGCTCCAGGAGGTCTACGTCGCCGAGGGCGCCGACGAGAAGCAGGTGCTGCGGCTCGCGGGCGCCCTGGAGCACGCCTCCGAGCACCCGGTGGCCCGCGCGGTGGCGGCGGGCGCCGAGGACCGGGCCGGGGAGCTGCCGGAGGTCGAGCGGTTCGAGAACGTGCCCGGGCGGGGCGTACGCGGGCGTGTGGAGGGCCACGAGGCGGCCGTGGGCCGGCTGCTCTTCGACGAGCTGCCTCCGGAGCTGGCCGCGGCCCGTGAGCAGGCCGAACGCGGCGGTCGTACGGCCGTCGTGGTCGGCTGGGACGGGGCCGCGCGCGGAGTGCTCGCGGTCGCGGACGCGGTGAAGGAGACCAGCGCGGAGGCGGTGCGCGAGCTGCGCGCACTGGGGCTCACGCCGGTGCTGCTGACCGGCGACAACCGGACGGTCGCCGAGGCCGTGGCCGCGGAGGTCGGCGTCGACGAGGTGATCGCCGAGGTGCTGCCCGAGGACAAGGTCGAGGTCGTCAAGCGGCTCCAGGCCGAGGGTCGTACCGTCGCCATGGTCGGCGACGGCGTCAACGACGCGGCCGCGCTCGCCGTCGCCGATCTGGGTCTGGCGATGGGAACGGGCACGGACGCGGCGATCGAGGCGGGCGACCTGACCCTGGTCCGCGGGGATCTGCGGGTAGCGGCGGACGCGATCCGCCTCTCGCGGCGCACCCTGGCCACGATCAAGGGCAATCTCGTCTGGGCGTTCGGCTACAACGTGGCCGCGTTGCCGCTGGCCGCGGCGGGTCTGCTGAACCCGATGATCGCGGGGGCGGCGATGGCCTTCTCCTCGGTGTTCGTGGTCACGAACAGCCTGCGACTGCGGACGTTCCGCGAGACCCCCCTTCAATCCGACGCAAGCCTCACATAAGCTCTTCACAAGGCTCGCGCATCATCCTTACGCTTGAGCCCCGTTCGTCGTATCGGGCCTCTTGCGCATCTATTGGGACATATGCAAGAGACGCAGATCACAGTGATGTGAACGTAACCATCGAAGGGGTTCGAAGGTCTAAGTTGGCGATGTCAGAAGGCGTCTTGGGGGGCGTCGACTGGCATCTGGGGATGTCTTGGGGGACTTCTCCAGAGATGCGTTGCCGGGGCACGTACACCGGGAAGCTTTGAGCGGCCCTCCCAGCGTGCGCTGTCCCGGCAGACCGCAGTCAGAACATCGCAGTGATCACAAGTGAACAGACAGGACCCGAGCGCAGTGAGTTTTGCTCATTGTGCTCACAGGGTCCGGACAGCGATTCAGGCGCTGGTCTCACAGGCGCCCGGCCGGATCCCGTGGGGGGAATCCGCACCGGGACATGGGAAGGCGCCCTGGTCGTCGGCCCGTGGGGGGACCGACGCCAGGGCGCCTTCTTCATTGCTCAGCCTCTGGAGCGCGCTCAGCGCAGCTGACCTAAGGGGCGCGGGGAACTGCGCGACCAGCCACGACCCAGCCGCAGCCAACCGACAACCCTTCACGCGCCCCCTAGCGGAGCGTCTAGCGCTCCTCGACCGGCACGAAGTCGCGCTCGACCACGCCCGTGGCCGTGCTGTCCCGGGGGACAACCCCCGGACCCCCGGCCGCGCCCCGAGCCCTGGCGCCAAAGCCGAAAGACGGCCGACGCCCACCCGCCAACGGGGGCACCAGACGAATGGTGCCCCTACGCGGCAGCGGCTCAGCGCTCCTCGACCGGCACGAAGTCGCGCTCGACCACGCCCGTGTAGATCTGGCGCGGGCGGCCGATGCGGGAGCCCGGCTCCTTGATCATCTCGTGCCACTGGGCGATCCAGCCCGGCAGGCGGCCGAGGGCGAACAGGACCGTGAACATCTCGGTCGGGAAGCCCATGGCCCGGTAGATCAGGCCGGTGTAGAAGTCGACGTTCGGATAGAGGTTGCGCGAGACGAAGTAGTCGTCGGCGAGCGCGTGCTCCTCCAGCTTGAGCGCGATGTCCAGCAGCTCGTCGGACTTGCCGAGGGCGGACAGCACATCGTGCGCGGCGGCCTTGATGATCTTGGCGCGCGGGTCGAAGTTCTTGTAGACCCGGTGGCCGAAGCCCATCAGGCGGACGCCGTCCTCCTTGTTCTTCACCTTGCGGATGAAGGAGTCGACGTCACCGCCGGCGTCGCGGATGCCCTCCAGCATCTCCAGCACCGACTGGTTGGCGCCGCCGTGCAGCGGACCCCACAGCGCGTTGATGCCGGCCGAGATCGACGCGAACATGTTCGCCTGGGAGGAGCCCACCAGGCGGACCGTCGAGGTCGAACAGTTCTGCTCGTGGTCGGCGTGCAGGATGAGCAGCTTGTCCAGCGCGGACACGACGATCGGGTCGAGCTCGAACTCCTGGGCCGGGACCGAGAAGGTCATCCGCAGGAAGTTCTCGACGTAGCCGAGGTCGTTGCGCGGGTAGACGAACGGGTGGCCGACCGACTTCTTGTACGCGTACGCCGCGATCGTCGGGAGCTTGGCGAGCAGACGGATCGTGGAGAGGTTGCGCTGCTGCTCGTCGAACGGGTTGTGGCTGTCCTGGTAGAAGGTGGACAGCGCGGAGACCACCGAGGACAGCATCGCCATCGGGTGGGCGTCCCGCGGGAAGCCGCGGTAGAAGTTCTTGACGTCCTCGTGCAGCAGGGTGTGCCGGGTGATCTCGTCCTTGAACCCGGCCAGCTGGTCGACGGTCGGCAGCTCACCGTTGATCAGCAGGTAGGCCACCTCCAGGAAGGTGGAGCGCTCGGCCAGCTGCTCGATCGGGTAGCCGCGGTAGCGGAGGATCCCCTGCTCGCCGTCGAGGTAAGTGATCGCGGATTTATAGGCGGCGGTGTTGCCGTAACCGCTGTCCAGGGTCACGAGACCGGTCTGGGCGCGGAGCTTGCCGATGTCGAAGCCCTTGTCCCCGACGGTGCTGTCGATCACCGGGTAGGTGTACTCGCTGCCGTCGTACCGCAGTACTACAGAGTTGTCGCTCACGTCTTCCCTCACCGACGTAGTGCCTCATCTTCGAGGTGCCCTGACTGTCTCTACCATCCCCCATTTGGCTCAGGAGAGTGCACTCGGGGTCGACCATTGGGCTTATCGGCGGCACTCAGTGCCGCCAACTTGCTCATCCTGCCCCCTTGATTCCCCATCCGGAAGGGCTGTGTGACGTTTGCGACTCGTTTGATCGATCATTTTTTTGCCCGCTCACGAACACCGCCCCGGGATGCCCCGAACTCACGGCGCCGGCGGCCCGCCGGAGAGCCGGACGTCGCCTCCGCCGGAGAGCCGGAAGTCGAGCGCCGTGCACCGCCGTCCGGCCGACACCGTGCGCACCGCCTGCCCGATCGCCTTGCGCGACCCGACGAGGACGACCAGCTGCTTCGCCCGGGTGACCGCCGTGTAGAGCAGATTGCGCTGGAGCATCATCCACGCACCCGTGGTGACCGGGATCACCACGGCCGGATACTCACTGCCCTGCGACCGGTGGATGGTCACCGCGTAGGCGTGGGCCAGCTCGTCCAGCTCGTCGAAGTCGTACGGCACCTCCTCGTCCTCGTCCGTCAGCACCGTCAGGCGCTGGTCGACCGGGTCGAGCGAGGTGACCACGCCCACGGTGCCGTTGAAGACACCGTTCTTCCCTTTTTCGTAATTGTTGCGAATCTGAGTGACCTTGTCCCCCACTCGGAAGACACGTCCGCCGAACCGCTTCTCGGGCAGCTCGGGCCGGCCCGGGGTGATGGCCTGCTGGAGGAGACCGTTGAGCGTGCCCGCCCCGGCCGGCCCCCGGTGCATGGGGGCCAGCACCTGTACGTCCCGCCGCGGGTCGAGCCCGAACTTGGCCGGAATCCGGCGGGCCGCGACGTCGACGGTGAGCCGGCCGGCGGCCTCGGTGTCGTCCTCGACGAACAGGAAGAAGTCCTTGAGGCCGTCGGTGAGCGGATGCTGCCCGGCGTTGATCCGGTGCGCGTTGGTGACGACACCGGACTGCTGGGCCTGCCGGAAGACCCGGGTGAGCCGTACGGCGGGGAGGGGACTGCCGTCGGCGAGCAGGTCGCGCAGCACCTCTCCGGCACCGACGCTGGGCAGCTGATCGACGTCCCCGACGAAGAGGAGATGGGCGCCCGGGGGGACGGCTTTGACGAGCTTGTTGGCGAGGAGGAGGTCGAGCATGGAGGCCTCGTCGACGACGACGAGGTCGGCGTCGAGTGGCCGGTCCCGGTCATACGCGGCATCCCCGCCGGGCTTGAGCTCCAGCAGGCGGTGAACGGTGGAGGCGTCGGCTCCGGTCAGCTCGGCGAGCCGCTTGGCGGCCCGCCCGGTCGGCGCGGCGAGCACCACCTTGGCCTGCTTGGCGCGGGCCAGCTCGACGATGGACCGCACGGTGAAGGACTTGCCACAGCCGGGCCCACCGGTGAGCACGGCGACCTTCTGCGTGAGGGCGAGCTTGACGGCGGCTTCCTGCTCGGGGGCGAGGTCGGCGCCGGTACGGCCCTTGAGCCAGTCCAGCGCCCGCCCCCAGTCGACGTTCCGGAAACCGGGCATCCGGTCCTGGTCCGTCCGCAGGAGGCGCAGCAGCTGGGCGGAGAGGGAGAGTTCGGCGCGGTGGAAGGGGACGAGGTAGACGGCGGTGACGGGCTCGTCGGCGTCCCCCTCGGGACCGGGCACCTTCTCCCGCACGACCCCGGGGTCGCCCCCCTCCTCCTGGGGCTGGGCCAGCTCGGCGAGGCACTCGATGACAAGCCCGGTGTCGACCTGGAGGAGCTTGACCGCGTCGGCGATCAGCCGCTCCTCGGGGAGGTAGCAGTGCCCTTGGTCGGCGGACTGGGAGAGCGCGTACTGAAGCCCCGCCTTGACCCTCTCGGGGCTGTCGTGCGGGATGCCGACGGACTGGGCGATCTTGTCGGCGGTGAGGAAGCCGATGCCCCAGACGTCGGCGGCGAGGCGGTAGGGCTGGTTCTTCACGACGCCGATGGAGGCGTCGCCGTACTTCTTGTAGATCCGCACGGCGATGGATGTGGACACGTCCACGGTCTGGAGGAAGAGCATCACCTCCTTGATCGCCTTCTGCTCCTCCCAGGCATCGGCGATCTTCTTGGTGCGCTTGGGACCGAGCCCGGGGACCTCGATGAGCCGCTTGGGCTCCTCCTCGATGATCTTCAGGGTGTCGAGCCCGAAGTGCTGCGTGATCCGGTCGGCGAAGACCGGCCCGATGCCCTTGACCAGCCCGGATCCGAGATAGCGGCGGATGCCCTGGACGGTGGCCGGCAGGACGGTGGTGTAGTTCTCCACGTGAAACTGCCGCCCGTACTGCGGATGCGACCCCCACCGCCCCTCCATCCGCAGAGACTCCCCGACCTGCGCACCGAGCAGCGCCCCGACGACCGTCAGCAGATCGCCGCCGCCTCTGCCCGTGTCGACGCGCGCGACCGTGTAGCCGTTCTCCTCGTTGGCGTACGTGATGCGCTCCAGGACGCCTTCGAGGACGGCCGGTCGTCGTTGTTCGCCGGGGGTGGGTGCCGTCGGGGTGGGCATGATGTGACGGTACCGGTGGGGTGTGACAGTGGGGGAGCGCGTCAGGGGCTGGAGTGCTTCTTGAGGGCTTCGAGGAACGTGGTGAAGGTCTCGGCCGGGAAGGTGAGGTGGGCTCTGGCTGGGGCTTTGGAGTCGCGGACGGCGACCTGGGTGGCTGAGTTCGCGATCTCCACACAGGCGTTGCCGTCATCGGGGCCTGAGTAGGACGACTTACGCCAGTTGTCCATGAGGTTGCCTCACAGCTCCTGCGTCGGCTTCTTGAGAGCTTCGACGAAAGCGGTGAAGGCAGGGACAGGGAAGGTGAGGTGGGCTCTGGCGGGGATCTTGGAGTCGCGGATGGCTATGCGGCGGTGGCGGTAGGTGATCTCCACGCAGGCGTCACCTTGGCCGCCGCCGGAGAAGGACGACTTCTTCCAGGTGTCCGGGGTCGACATGCTCTTCACAGCTCCTTGGCCAGCCCATGGATGAAATCACGCGAGCGTTCGGGTTCGAGTGATACCGCCTCCACCCTACGGAAGAGCGTTCGATATCGGTCCAGTTGAGCTTCAGCGTCGATGAAGTAGGGGCCGTTGGGGCCATCGCGCACCACGGTGTCCAGTTTGGGAACCGAGCCACCGGCGTAAACCATGACGCTCCCGGCTCCGGCGAAGCCGTCCAGGTCGAAGGGGATCACGCGCACGGTGACGTGAGGGGCTTCGGCGATTTCCAGCACGCGTGCCAGCTGGGCGCGTGCTGCGGCACGGTCGCCGACCCGAATGCGCAGCGCCGCCTCGTGGATCACCGCTTCGTACGGGATCGGGTCGGGGCGCTCGATGATGATGCGACGCCTCATCCGGTGCTCCACCCAGCGCTCGACCTCGCTCTTCGGGAACTCCGGGTTCACGTACGAGAAGAGCGCCTGAGCGTACGCCTCGGTCTGCAGAAGACCCGGGACGTGCAGGAAGTCCACGTCCCAGCGGAAACTTGCGTGATGCTCCAGCTCCGCCAGATCCAGGAAGGGTGTCGGCAGCCGGCCCCGATCGCCCTCCCACCAGCCACGTGAGCGACTGGTCGCCATGATCACCAGCGCATCGACCAACTCGCTGTCCGAGCAGCCGTAGTTGGCTGCCATGTGGCGCAGGCGCTTCTCGCTCACTCCGCTGAGGCCGGACTCGATCTGATTGATCTGGGCGGAGCTCACCCCGAGTGACGCCGCGGCCTCGCGGCCCGTAAGGCCGGCCGCATTACGAAGCTTGCGCAGCTCGGCTCCCAGGCGGACCTGGCGTGCCGTTGGTTCGCGCCTCAACCCCGCCATGCACTGCTCCTCGACTCAACGCGCCTGTGAACGCGACTCGTTCGGGCGTCAGGTTACGCGATCGGGTTGCTGTACCTATAAATCTAGGTCTACCGTCAGTGACGCGACGCACACCGTGCGAAACCCCCGGGGCACCGGAAGCGCACCGCTCCGTCCTGCCATGGCGGCTGCGGCAACGACACCACTCGCCCCCTGCATGACTCCCAACTGACCGACCGGAGTTGACGCATGCCCGAAAACGAATCCTGGGAGTACTCCCTCTACATCCCGAACGACCTCCGCGCCGTCACCGTCTGCCGCCGCACCCTCCGCCTGATCCTGACCATGCACGGGCTGATCGGCCTCGTCGACGTCGCCGAGCTGATGGCGACGGAGCTCGTCTCCAACGCCGTACGGCACACCAAAGGGCCGGCCGCGCTGCGGGTGCGGTGGGCCCCGCCGGGGACGCTGCGGATCGGGGCGTGGGATGCGAACCCCGAACCGCCAGAGCCGCCGGTGACCTTCAAGCGCATGGACGGGTTGGAGGAGGGACGAGGGCTCGCGCTGGTGCGGGCCTGCTCGGACCTGTGGGGGTGGCAACCGTTGTCCAGATTCGGCAACCGGGGGAAGTACGTGTGGTGTGAGTTGGAGGCGGCGTAATGGTGGGGTCGTCGCATGAGGCGCTGCACCGGATCTTCCAGAAGGATCCGGCGTTGTTGACCCGGGCGTTACAGCGAGTGCTGCACGTGCCGTTTCCCGCACCTCGGGAGATCGCCGCGCTGAACGTGGACCTGACGGAGATCGAGCCGGTCGAGCGCCGGGTGGACACGCTACTGCGGGCGGAGACGGACGAGGGGACCTATCTCCTCGTGGTCGAATCGCAGGGGAAGGTGGACGAACGCAAGCGGGGCAGCTGGCCCTACTACCTGTCCTACTTGTACGAGAAGTACCGCTGTGAGCCGGTGCTCATCGTCATCACCCAGAGCAGTGCCACAGCGGAGTGGGCTTCGCGGCCCATCCGGTTCGGTTTCCCGGGCTGGGACTCACTGACGGTGCGGCCGCTCGTGCTGGGCCCGGACAACGTGCCGGTGATCGCGGACGAGCGGCAGGCCGAAAGGGACGTACCCCTTGCGGTGCTCTCGGCCATGACACACGGGCGCGGCCCGCAGGCCCCGGCCATACTGGAATCCCTGGCATCCGCCCTGCGGACCATCGACTCCGACAGTGCCGCGGTCTTCGTGCAGTTCGTCGACTCATGCCTGGCCGACCCCCAGGCGAAGCAGATGTGGAGGGACCTGATGACGGCGATCCAGTACTTCTGGCGACACCCGCTGGCCGAGCAGGTACGCGAAGAGGGCCGGGAGCAGGGTCGGGAAGAAGGCCACCTCGAGCGCAGTCGGCAGATGCTGCTCAACATCCTGGAATGGCGTGGCATCCCGGTGCCCGAGGCCATCCGGGAGCGAGTCAACTCCTGCGCCGACCTCGACCAACTGGAACTCTGGGCCCAGCGAGCCGTACGCGCCACGGACACGGCGGAGTTGTTCGCCGGGGACTGAGTCAGTGACCGAGAGCCGAGGGCCGAGGTCCTCTTGCCCCTCGTCCCTGACAGGCGCGGTTCGTGAGGACCCGGCTCCGTCGCGGCTGCCGACGGTCTGCTTGGATCCGGGCATGACGGATTGGTCGGAACTCAGTGACGCGCACGGCTCCGCGGAAGGCGTCCCCGCTCTGCTCGACCGGTTCGAGGCCGATCCGCAGGGTGTCTGGTCCGAGCTGATGGACCGGCTGTGCCCGATGCTCGACACCGCTTTCTCGGCGAGCTTCGCGGCGCTTCCCCGTTTTGTCGAGGTCGCAGCCGGCCGCAATCCTGAAGAGCGGCGCTGGGTTCTGTTCGCGGCGGGCCCGATCGTGGCCTGCGCGCGCCGGTCGGTGGAGGGCGTTGCCGCGCGCGAGCTCTACTCATCGCAGATCGCCGAGCTTTCGCGGCTCACTGAGGAGTGCCTCCGTCTGCCGCTGGAGATGGAGGACTATGTCGGACTGCTCCAGGCGGCCTTGGCCTTCGAGGGCGTAGAGGTCTGGGACGAGCGCCTGGACAACCTGGCGCAAGGCGAGTACGAAGTCGACTGCCCTTACTGCGGGGTGAACCTGTTCATCGTGATGGGTGATGACGGCTTCTTCTCCTGCAGCGATGACTACGCGCTGGGGGATGTCGAGAAGACACCGCTGCGGCCGACGGCTCCGGCTGAGCTGGAGGGCTTGGCCAGGCGGCTGCATGACCAGGCCCTGGCTGACGGACAGCCGGCGCTTGCCCAAAGGGTGCCGTATCTGTTCGGACAAGCGGCGTGCGATGACTGCGGAACGGTGTTCTCGGTGGCGGACCGCGTGGTCGCGAACGCGATGCCCTCCTGGTGAGACGGGCGGTCGTTCAGCTCGGCCGGCCGGTCACGTGGGCGATCACCTTCTGGAAGTCCTCGGTCGGGGAGAACTCGACGTACTCGCAGTCCTCCAGGGCCAGGGGGACGTGGCCGGGGGCCCAGTAGTAGGCCTGGCCGGCCTCGTAGATCTGGTCGCCGGAGGCCGTGCGCATTCTGAGGCGGCCCTTGAGCATGTAGCCCCAGTGCGGGCACTGGCACATGTCGTCGGGCAGGCCCTTCAGGGCGGGACCGAAGTCCGTGCCCTCGGGCAGGCGCACGTAGATGACCGACTTTCCGCCGCCGATCGGTTTGGTGCGCAGTTCCATTCCCTCGTCCTCGAGCACGATGGGGATGTCGTCGCGAGCCGCCGCCGTCATGGCTCCTCCTTCGCGCCTTCTGAGTGCCCCCTGATTCCAGCCTGGTCCCCGGTGCCCCGCCGCGCGACCGCTGTCCCGCTCATCTGAGCGGCGTTCATCACGATCTGGTCTCGGCAAGTGGTTGAGGGGTTGATTAACGGCCGTGTAATCGATTCCAATCCTGCCTACGGAATCTCGTGTAATCGATTCCATGGACTCGCTCCACAAGGAGGTGGAACAGGCGATGGCGAGCATCAAGGACGTCGCCGCCGAGGCCGGCGTCTCCGTCGCCACGGTGTCGCGGGTGCTGAACGAGCACCCGTCCGTGAGCCCCGAGGCACGCGCGCGCGTGCTGGCCGCCGTGGAGGCGCTCGGGTATCGGCCGAACGCCGTCGCCCGGTCGTTGCGCACCGATCAGACCCGCACGCTCGGGCTGGTCATCAGTGACGTGCTGAATCCTTACTTCACCGAGCTGGCCCGCTCCGTCGAGGAGGAGGCCCGCGCGCTCGGCTACAGCGTCATCATCGGCAACGCCGACGAGCGGCCCGAGCTGCAGGACCATCACGTGCGGACGCTGCTGGACCGGCGGATCGACGGGCTGCTCGTCTCCCCTACCGACGGCGGGTCGCCGCTGATGCTCGACGCCGCCCGCGCGGGGACGCCGATGGTGTTCGTGGACCGGTGGATCCCGGGTGTCGACGTGCCGGTCGTCCGCGCGGACGGGCGGGACGCCGTACGGGATCTCGTCGCGCATCTGCACGGGCTCGGGCACCGGCGGCTCGCCATCATCGCCGGACCGGCGGCGACCACCACCGGCAGCGAGCGCGTGGACGCCTTCCGGGAGGCCATGGCCGAGTACGGGCTGCCGCTCCCCGACGACTACATCGGCCAGGGCGACTTCCAGGCCGAGAGCGGGCGGCGGGTCACCGAGGGGTTCCTGGATCTGGCGGAGCCGCCCCAAGTCGTCTTCGCCGCCGACAATCTCATGGCCCTCGGCGCCCTGGACGCCATCCGCGCGCGCGGGTTGCGCGTGCCCGACGACATCGCGCTCGCCGCCTTCGACGACATCCGCTGGTTCGTGCACACCGATCCGCCGGTCACGGCGATCGCCCAGCCGACGGGCGAGCTGGGCCGGGCCGCCGTACGGGCCCTCGTGGACCGTATCGAGGGGCGGACCCCCGCGTCCGTCACCCTCCACGCCCGGCTCGTCGTACGCCGCTCCTGCGGTGAGACCCCCGAGAACCCCATGAGTCCCGCGAAGAACAGGAGCGCGTCGTGAGCGACCCGGACGAGTTGCTGCGTATCGAGGGCATACGGAAGACCTTCCCGGGCGTGGTCGCGCTGGACGGCGTCGACTTCGATCTGCGCCGGGGCGAGGTGCACGTGCTGCTCGGCGAGAACGGCGCCGGCAAGAGCACGCTCATCAAGATGCTCTCCGGTGCCTACCGGCCCGACGCCGGACGGATCCTGGTCGGCGGCGCGGAGGTGCGCGTCAACGGTGCGCAGGACTCCGAGCGGCTCGGGATCGCCACCATCTATCAGGAGTTCAATCTCGTTCCCGATCTGACCGTCGCGGAGAACATCTTTCTCGGCCGTCAGCCGCGGCGGCTCGGCATGATCGACCGGAAGCGGATGGAGGCCGAGGCCGCCGTGCTGCTGGAGCGGGTCGGTGTCGACGTGTCTCCGCGCGCGCGAGTCCGTGATCTCGGTATCGCCCGGCTCCAGATGGTGGAGATCGCCAAGGCGCTCAGTCTCGACGCGCGCGTGCTGATCATGGACGAGCCGACGGCCGTACTCACGACCGAAGAGGTCGAGAAGCTGTTCGGCATCGTGCGCTCGCTGCGCGCGGACGGCGTCGGCGTCGTGTTCATCACCCATCACCTGGAGGAGATCGCCGCCCTCGGCGACCGCGTCACCGTCATCCGCGACGGGCGCAGTGTCGGGCAGGTTCCGGCATCCACTCCCGAGGAGGAGCTCGTGCGCCTCATGGTGGGGCGGTCGATCGAGCAGCAGTATCCGCGTGAGCGCGCCGACACCGGGCCCGCGCTGCTCTCTGTCGAGGGGCTCACCCGGGACGGCGTCTTCCACGACGTCAGCTTCGAGGTGCGGGCCGGTGAGGTCGTCGGCATCGCGGGGCTGGTCGGTGCGGGGCGTACGGAGGTCGTACGGGCCGTGTTCGGTGCGGATCCGTACGACAAGGGCGCGGTGAAGGTCGCGGGCACGGAGCTGCGGCGGCATGACGTGAACGCCGCCATGGCCGCCGGGATCGGGCTTGTCCCCGAGGACCGCAAGGGTCAGGGACTGGTGCTGGACGCCTCCGTGGAGGAGAACCTGGGGCTGGTGACCCTGCGCAAGGCCACCCGCGCGGGCCTGGTCGACCTCAAGGGGCAGCGCGAGGCCGCCGCGCGGATCGCCGGGCAGCTCGGGGTGCGGATGGCGGGCCTCGGCCAGCATGTGCGCACGCTCTCCGGCGGCAACCAGCAGAAGGTCGTCATCGGCAAGTGGCTGCTCGCCGACACAAAGGTGCTGATCCTCGACGAGCCGACGCGTGGCATCGACGTCGGCGCGAAGGTCGAGATCTACCAGCTGATCAACGAGCTGACGGCCGCCGGCGCCGCCGTACTGATGATCTCCAGTGATCTGCCGGAGGTCCTCGGCATGAGCGACCGGGTCCTGGTCATGGCGCAGGGCCGGATCGCCGGTGAGCTTCCCGCCGAACAGGCCACCCAGGACGCCGTCATGGCGCTCGCCGTCAGCAACCCCATCACTTCTTCCACGGAAACGGAGGCCTCCCGTGGCCACTGACACGCTCAAGAGCACCTCGGGCGGCCCGGGTGGCCTGCGCCGGCTCCTGCTCGACAACGGCGCGCTGACCGCGCTGATCGTCCTCGTCGTCGCGCTGTCGGCGCTGTCCGGCGACTTCCTGACCACCGACAACCTGCTGAACATCGGCGTCCAGGCGGCCGTCACCGCGATCCTCGCGTTCGGCGTCACCTTCGTCATCGTCTCGGCGGGCATCGACCTGTCGGTCGGCTCGGTGGCCGCCCTGTCGGCGACCGTCCTCGCCTGGAGCGCGACCAGCGAGGGCGTACCGGTCCCCCTGGCGGTGCTCCTGGCGGTCGCGACGGGCATCGTCTGCGGCCTGGTCAACGGCTTCCTGATCTCGTACGGCAAACTCCCGCCGTTCATCGCCACGCTGGCCATGCTGTCGGTGGCCCGCGGCCTCTCCCTGGTGATCTCGCAGGGCTCCCCGATCGCCTTCCCGGACTCCGTCTCGCACCTCGGTGACACGCTGGGCGGCTGGCTGCCCGTGCCGGTGCTGGTGATGGTGGTCATGGGTCTGCTCACGGCGTTCGTGCTGGGCCGGACGTACATCGGCCGCTCGATGTACGCGATCGGCGGCAACGAGGAGGCGGCCCGTCTCTCCGGCCTGCGGGTGAAGAAGCAGAAGCTCGCGATCTACGCGCTGTCCGGCCTGTTCGCGGCCGCGGCCGGCATCGTCCTCGCCTCCCGGCTCTCCTCCGCGCAGCCGCAGGCCGCGCAGGGCTACGAGCTGGACGCCATCGCGGCGGTCGTCATCGGCGGCGCCTCGCTGGCGGGCGGCACCGGCAAGGCGTCCGGCACGCTGATCGGCGCGCTGATCCTGGCGGTGCTGCGCAACGGCCTCAACCTGCTGTCCGTCTCCGCCTTCTGGCAGCAGGTCGTCATCGGTGTCGTGATCGCCCTGGCGGTGCTGCTGGACACGGTGCGGCGCAAGGCCGGGGCGACTCCGGTGACCACCGGTGGCGGTGGCGACAAGGGCCGGCAGGCGCTGACGTACGTCCTCGCGGCCGTGGTCGCGGCGGCGGTGGTCGGCGCCACCTCCCTCCTGCACAGCGGCTCCTCGGTGGCGAAGACGGAGAAGGTCGGCCTGTCCCTGTCGACCCTCAACAACCCCTTCTTCGTGCAGATCCGGGCGGGCGCCGAGGAGCAGGCGAAGGAGCTGGGCGTCGACCTGACCGTCACCGACGCGCAGAACGACGCCTCGCAGCAGGCCAACCAGCTGCAGAACTTCACCAGCGAGGGCGTCGGCTCGATCATCGTCAACCCGGTGGACTCCGACGCGGCGGGCCCCTCGGTCCGCGCGGCGAACAAGGCCGGCATCCCCGTGGTGGGCGTCGACCGGGGCGTCAACAAGGCCGACACGGCGGCGCTGGTCGCCTCCGACAACGTCGAGGGCGGCAAGCTGGGCGCCCGGGCGCTCGCCGAGAAGCTGGGCGGCAAGGGCACGATCGTCATCCTCCAGGGCCAGGCGGGCACCTCCGCCAGCCGGGAGCGCGGCGCGGGCTTCGCGGCCGGGCTGAAGGAGTTCCCCGGCATCAAGGTCGTCGCCAAGCAGCCGGCCGACTTCGACCGCACCAAGGGCCTCGACGTGATGACGAACCTGCTCCAGGCCCACCCCGACATCGACGGCGTCTTCGCCGAGAACGACGAGATGGCGCTCGGCGCGATCAAGGCACTGGGTTCCAAGGCGGGCAAGTCCGTCCAGGTCGTCGGCTTCGACGGCACCCCCGACGGCCTGAAGGCGGTCGAGGCGGGCACGCTGTACGCCTCCGTCGCGCAGCAGCCGAAGGAGCTGGGCCGGATCGCGGTGGACAACGCGCTGCGGGCGGCCGAGGGCGAGCAGACCGAGGAGATGGTGAAGGTGCCGGTGAAGGTGGTCACGAAGGAGAACGTGGCCGGCTTCGGCGGCTGACACACGGGGACGGAACGGGGAGAGAAGTGACGGGGAGAGAAGTGATGTACGACTACGACCTCCTGGTCGTGGGGTCGGCCAACGCCGACCTGGTGATCGGCGTGGAGCGGCGGCCGGGGCCCGGCGAGACGGTGCTCGGCTCCGACCTGGCGGTGCACCCGGGCGGCAAGGGCGCCAACCAGGCGGTCGCGGCGGCCCGGCTCGGTGCCCGTACGGCCCTGGTGGCCCGGGTCGGCGACGACGCGCACGGCCGCCTGCTGCTGGACGCGCAGCGGGCGGCCGGGGTCGACACGGTGGGCGTCCTGGTGGGCGGTGCCCCGACCGGGGTCGCGCTGATCACCGTCGACCCGTCCGGCGACAACAGCATCGTGGTGTCGCCGGGTGCGAACGGACAGCTGACGCCCGCCGACATCCGCGCGGCAGGCAGCCTCTTCCACGCCTCCCGCGTGGTGTCGGCGCAGCTGGAGATCCCGCTGGAGACGGTCGTGGAGGTCGTACGGATCCTGCCTCCGGACACCCGCTTCGTCCTCAACCCGTCCCCGCCGCGCCCCCTGCCCCCGGAGGTGCTGGCGGCCTGCGACCCGCTGATCGTCAACGAGCACGAGGCGAAGGTGCTGCTCGGCGAGGCGTGCGCCGGCGACGACCCCGAGGACTGGGCCCGGCTGCTGCTCGCCAAGGGCCCGCGCTCGGTGGTGGTGACACTGGGCGCGGCGGGCGCGCTGGTGGCGTCGCCGGAGGGTGTGGCCCGGGTGCCGTCCGTGAAGGTGGACGCCGTCGACACCACGGGCGCGGGCGACGCCTTCACGGCGGCGCTGGCGTGGCGGCTGGGGGCCGGGCAGTCGCTCGCGGACGCGGCTGCGTACGCGGCCCGCGTCGGCGCGGCGGCCGTGACGCGGGCGGGCGCGCAGGAGTCGTACCCGACGGCGGCGGAGGTCGCGGCGCTGTGAAGAAGTCCGGGATCCTCAACCGCCATCTCGCCGGGGCACTGGCCGAACTGGGCCACGGCGACGGGGTTCTGGTGTGCGACGCCGGCATGCCGATACCCACCGGTCCCCGCGTGGTCGACCTGGCCTTCCGGGCCGGGGTGCCGTCCTTCGCGGAGGTGCTGGCGGGCCTGCTGGAGGAGCTGGTGATCGAGGGCGCGACGGCGGCGACGGAGGTACGGCACGCCAATCCGGCGGCCGCCCGGCTGCTGGACGGCCACTTTCCCGACCTGACGCTGGTCCCGCACGAGCGGCTGAAGGAGCTGTCGGCGGGCGCGCGGCTCGTCGTACGCACCGGGGAGGCACGGCCGTACGCGAACGTGCTGTTGCGGTGCGGGGTGTTCTTCTAGGCGTCTCTCAGACCCGTACGGAGTCCCCCTCGGCGATCCTCCCCACCCGCACCACCTCCGCGTACACCCCCGCGATGGGCTCCGGCTCCCGCCCGGCCTGGGCGGGCAGGCTGTTGGCGCGGGTGACGACGCGCAGTGCGTGCTGGTCGCGCGGCAGGCTTCCGTGGGCGAGCGTCGGAATCGCGCAGCGGGGCGTACCGGCGGCCACGCGCAGTACGGCCTCGTCGCCGATGCGCAGGTCCCGCCCGATCCAGTCGTTCTCGACGAAGCCGTCACCGCCGGTGTCCACCACGATGTTCGGCCGGTACCGCTCGATCTCGGCGAGCCCGCGCGGGTTCTCGGCGGCCAGGCGCTTGAGGGTCGCCGTGGTCAGCAGATGCACCGGCGCGCCCTCGAAGATGGATGCGGGCACGGGGGTGGGGGCGAGGGTGACGGGCCGGCCGACGTACTCCGAGAGCACGGTGTCGACGTGCGGGTCGGTGCTGTGCGTGCTGCCGCCGCCGTCCGGCAGCGCGATCCGGGTGCCGCCCTGCTCGTCCACGGTCGCGGTGCATCTCAGCAACGTCTGATACAGCCGCGCCTGGATCGCGGTGACGGCCTGCCCGCTCTCCGGGTCCAGCAACGCCAATCGCCGATCCCCCGCCAGGCCATCGGCGGTGAGATCGGCGGCGGGGACGCGTTGGCCGAGCATGGCCTTCACGGGGTAGCGCCAGAGTGCGGTGACCGTGCCCAGCGTGGTGTCCATGCATCTCAGGGTCGCATGGGGAGCGGCGGCAGGCGCAGGCACAGTAGTCCTGCGGCGGTTTGTACGGCGACGAGTTGGGGCGAGATCAGGGTCCACGCTTGGACGCCGGTAGCCAGCCGGATGTGACAGACCGGTGCCGCATCGGTGCCGTCGAGGAGGACGAAGCTGTCGTCGGAGCAGAGGACGAGGAGGCCTTGCCGACCGTCGGACATCAGGGGACGCAAGCCGACGGCGGCGTTGCCGTCGGGGACCTGCCAGTGCAGGAGTCGGGTGTCCGTGCGTGCGTCGTGGACGGTGACGGATCCGTCCCGGTGCGCTTGGGCGACGACGGGTCGGCCGCTCCAGTCGCCGATGGCCAGGACGAGCTCGTTCGGCCCCTTCCTGTTCAAGGCCGATTCGGGGCGCACGACACCGGCTTGGGCACCCGAGGGAATCTCGTACACGTGGATCGGTCGCTTGGGAGAGTGCCCCAGAGCAGCGAATGTCCGGTCTCCGATCGAGGCGACATCGAGTGTGGGCACCGTGTCGGAGAGGAAGAGCAACAGATTCCGCCACATGGTTTTCCTCATGAGGCGCTTCCCGCTCAAGAGGTCCCAGACAACGAAGCCGAAACCTGTGTAAGTGACGAGGAGATGACGCTCTGCGCGGCTCCCGGCCAGTGCAACGGGCCGCGATTTCCGAATCCGCATCCGGCGCGACGTGAGAGAGGAGCGAACGTCAGCGAAGTAGCTGATCTCCTGTGAGCGACTGGTCACCTGCAGGCGGGCAACCGCCGGAAGATCGGGGCTTTCCGATGTCACCAGGCCGTCGATGCTCTTGGAGAAGGGCCAAGGAGCGACCGAACGCCCGGACTCGGGATCCAGGGCGATCCACTCTCCGGCCCGACGCGCCAGTAACAGTTTGTTGCCCTGCGCCCAACCGACGGACAGAGAGGACTTCTGCTTTCCGTGACCGACCGGGGGCCGGGCGGTAGGTGTCTGCTTCGCGTCCAACGGGACGATCCACGCCTTCAGGGTCCCCCCTCCTGGGGCGGTCGAGGTGATGACCACTGTCCTTTCAGGGCCGAGAGGGAACTGGATCACCGGCTGCGCCCGGTCGTCCGTTGACACGGAAGCCACGAACTTCTCTTCCCTGGGGGCTCCCCGTGACACGACGACAGCCGCGTCCATGGATCCCACCACCAACGGGCCGCCTTCGCCCGGCAGGACTCCCGCCACCTGTACCTGCGGATCCAAACCACAGTCGATTTCCGTCAGCCATGGCTTGGGCGTCGGCGTATGCCCCCTACTGCCACTGGTGGTCACATAGACCTGTTCTCCCCACACGGTCAGGTCGTGGACTTCCTCTCTGAGGTACTTCCCCACCGCGCGCGAGTCGACTTCCTTCCATGTGTTCGGGTCAATCGTGTACCGAGTGACCCGATGACCGAAAACGATTTGCTGGCTTCCGTCAGGGCTTCCGTCAGGCTGGTCCACCACATCGGACCAAGAGGTAGCCTCCGCGACAATGAGACACCCCTCATGAATGCCACAGGCGACAGCCGAGCTGTCGATCCCCACAGACTTGCCACTGGCCTCGAATCTGGCCCGGCCTGTGCCCGGATCCACCACGTGAACGCTGGTATTGCTACCCAACAGCACAGCGATCGGTGAGCCGTTCAGCAAGGTCAGACGGCTGTGCTCGATGAATCCGTTCCGGTATGCCGGCCCCACCGGACTCCGCTCTTTGACGTCCCACACGCTCACCGCTCTCGTCGTGCGTACGAGAAGCCACGCGCGGTCGCCGTCGTCACATGCGGCCAGTTCCTCGACGGAGTCGCTCTCCTCCCGGGAGACGGGCAGTTCGTACAGTTCCTCGCCCGTCTCGAAGTCCCACAGCCGGACCCGGTTCGGGGTCTCCCCTGTCGCGATCACCAGACGTCCGTCCAGGCGGAACGCCGCAGTCGCCACGACCCGGCTGTCGAACCCTCCGATCGCGCGGTAGGGAGCGGCGTCCTGGAGGCTTTCCCACTGGACGTCGAACGGCAGGCGCGGGAATCGCTGCTTCAGGAGCAGGGAGAGTTGGGCCGCGTGTGTCTGTGCTGCCGCCAGGTTCAGTTGCGCTGCCTTGGCGTCGAGGTCCGGCTGTCTTCGGAGGTGCGGAGCGCAACGGAGCCAGGTGTCGGCGGCTTCCACCGCGCGCCGGTGCCGCGGATCGTTCCGCAGGTCCGGCAGGGCGGTGGCGAGTGCGCGACGGAGTGAGACATCGTCGGCGGTCAGCAGGAAGAGGGGGTCTGCGAGGACCTCTGGCAGCAGTCCGTGCTCGGACAGATGGGTGGCCAGGTGGGCGTGGAGATACGGGTCGGCCTCCGGCCAGTCCCGAGTGCCCGTCTCGGAGTGCCGAGGTACTGCGGCGAGCAGGGCACGGGCGACGTGTAGCCCTGCTTCGGGGCCGAGGCCTGAGAGGAGATCTTCGGCGAAGGCCTCGTGGTAGAGCCGGTAGACCGACCGCCCGTGCGCGTCGGACTGCTCCACGATGTAGGGCGCGCCCTCGCGCAGGATCCAGCGCAGGTCGTCCTCGGTGAGGGCCTCGTCCGTGAGGGCACCGGCGATCGCCAGCCACACCGCCCCGGCGGCGAGACCCGCGCCTTCCGCGAAGGCCAGGGCGGCGAGAAGAGCGCGGCCCTGTGCCTCGCCGGCGCCCAGTCGTGCACCAAGGGCCCAGCGGAAGGCCGGCCCGACACCATCGGCGCCCCCCAGTGCGGGAAGCCGGTCGAGCCGGCGACCTTCGCGCACGTTCACGTCCTGGTCCTGCTGGGCCAGTGCGCGTGCCAGCAGCCGGGCGACCAGGTAGACGCCTGCGGCACGGTGCGCGATCTCACGGGCCGCTTCGACCAGGGCGGAGCCGGCGTCGGCGTACGGACTGTGGCTGGCAGGCCCGTTCGGTTCGCGCAGCAGCTTGCGCGCGTACGTCTCGATGTCACCGGTGCTGGTCCATCGGGGCTCGTCCAGATCCAGTCGGACGAAAGCGGGTCCGAGCCGGTCCACGACGTGCGGCCGGGCGCCGACGAGCAGCCGTACTGACTCCAGCTCGGCCATCGGCCGCAGCAGGGAGGCGGCGATACGTGCCGGCTCGCTTCCGCCGGCCGTGCCGGCCTCGTCGAGGGCGTCGATCACGACGAACAGCGGCTCGGTCCGGTGCCGCAGCGCTGCCAGCAGCTCGGCCGGGCCCTCGGCGGACAGCCCGGCGGCGTGGGCGATGCCCGAGGCGACCTCCTCCAGCAGCAGGTTGCGTGCGTGGATGGCGACGTCCACCGCGCGGTGGGGCAGCGGAATGTCGGCGGGTACGTCGGGCAGCGTCGCCCGTCGGCTGGGGTCGGCGAGCAGCACGAGCCGGCCCAGCAGTGCGGACTTGCCTACGCCGGGTCCGCCGGTGACGACGAGGTTGTCTGCCGAGTCGGCCGACGTGTTGTTCAGCCAGTCGACGAGGTGGGCGAGCGCGACCGCTCGGCCCGTGAAGTAGGAGCCGTCACCCCCCATCGCGTCCGCGCCTCGGCCTCGCGGGTCGAAATGGGCGAGGAGTTCGGCGCGTCTGCGCCGCCCTTCGGGGCTGAGCCAGGTCTGCTGCTCGGCGAGGTCCATGGGGGCCTCGTCCTGGTCGGGGAGGTCGGGGACGTAGCGGGGGTTGGGGAAGAAGGCGAAGCCTTCGCCGTGGGGAGTGCCGTAGGCGGCATGCTGCCGCTTTTTCAGACGGATGTTGACTTGCTCGATGAGGTCAGGGAGGTACAGGCGTCGCTGTCTGTTACCGCCGAGCAGCAAGTCGTCGACCGACTCGGCGAGGGCCTTGGCGAAGGCGCCGTCCGCCGCCGTTTCGCAGGCACGGGCGGCGACGATCACGGAAAGCTCGCTGATCTCACTGAAATCAGCCGCTCGGCTTCCGCTGAGCTGGGCACGGACGAGCTGTGCGTGTGTCCGGACGGCGTCGGCGCCGCCGTGCCCGGCGAAGCACGTGTCGATGATCACCAGCAGCCGTCGGATGCCGTTCTCGGTGACGATCCGGATCAGGTCTTCGGTGGCCAGTGCCGTACTGGCCAGCTTGCCCGTACGGCTGTCGGCGAAGAGCAGGTAGTGCTGCTCGTGATCGAAATCGCCGTGGCCGGTGTAGTAGAGGACCGCCGCCTGGTCCGTTCGGTCGGTGTCCCCGGCCCACGAGGCGAGCGTGTCGCGAAAGCGGTGGGTCGTGAGGTCCCGCAGCGGTTCGGCGACGTGGTAGCCGAACCGGGCGAACAGCTCGCCGATGATGGCCAGGTCGCGGGGGACAGCCTCGAGGTCGTCCTGGAAGGCGTACTTCTCCGTACCGCAGAGCAGTGCGACCCGTTGAACGTCTTCCTCGCTCATACCGACAGTCCCGCAGCGATCGCCGCTCCCGTCTCCCGCGCGGTCAGGTGATGCTCGATCGCATGGGCCTTCCAGCCGTTGTGGACGGGCACGTCGTTCACCTTCCGTGTCCCGTTGCCGAAGAGCGGCGCGAGCTCCTTGACGAGCGCGACGAAGTCGTAGGCGTCGCACAGGTTCGTCCATGTCCCGACCCCGGCCGGCCAGTGTCCCCGGCCGTCCTCGGGCGTGGGCCGCAGCCGGTCGAAGACGAGTCGCGGAATGCCGAGCGGGGACCCTGTGGTGACGAGCGTGGTGATCGGCCACTCCGGATGAGCACAGAGCGCTTCGTACGCCACCACCGAGCCGAGCGAGTGCCCCACCACCACCCGGGTGTCCTCACTGATCGCCGCGGCGACCTGCTCCTGCACCCGCTCGCGCGTCTCCGGCTCGGTGAGGTAGCGACGCACCTGAGCGAGGTGGCCGATGAGAAAGCGGTCGGCGGTCTGAGCGACGTAACGAGAACGGCTCAGTGCGTACAGCGCTCGTTGAACGGTCCGCGGAACCTGCGCCTTGGACCGCTCGTCAGGGTCGGGCGGCGGCGGAACACGACCCGGTTCGGCACGGGCCGCCTCCGCCCACATCGCGAGGAGCAGCTCCACTTCGAAGGGGTCGGTCGGTAACCCGGCGCTGCCCTTGATGCCGGGCTTGCGGAACAAGTCGCCGTAGAACGCGACTTCGATGTCCTCCGGCGCGAGCGGTGGCCCCTCCGCCAGCCGGACTCCGTCGACCACGGCGGACGCCACGGAGTTGTGCAGCGTCCGCGGCCCCAGATACTGCTTCCCGATGCCGTGAACCAGGACCACTGCCGCCATGGACCATCTCCCCCGGACTGTGCCGATCAGCGTGCCGCTCATGGTAGCGACGAGTGAGCGCCGTCACAGTCCGTCCTGCACACCGATGCGCCTGCCTCCCTCCCCCTGCTCGGGAGGCAGGCGCATCACCTCCGCTACGGCATCACGTGCCGCACGAACCTCTCCGCGGTCTCCGCCAGCACCTCCCGCCCGTCCCGCGCCCACAGCTCGTCGTTGAACAGCTCCACCTCGATGGCGCCGGTGTACCCGGCGGCCTCGACGTACGCCTTCCACTCGCGCATGTCGATCGCGCCGTCGCCGATCTGGCCGCGGCCCGTGAGGACGCCTTCCGGCAGCGGCGTCGTCCAGTCGGCGAGCTGGAAGGTGTGGATGCGGCCGGACGCGCCCGCGCGGGCGATCTGTTCCGGGGCCCGGTCGTCCCACCAGATGTGGTACGTGTCGACCGTGACGCCGACCTGGTGGGCGGGGAAGCGCTCCGCCAGGTCGAGGGCCTGGGACAGGGTCGAGACGACGCAGCGGTCGGACGCGTACATGGGGTGCAGGGGCTCGATGGCCAGCCGTACGCCGTGCTGCTCCGCGTACGGGCCGAGTTCCGCCAGCGCGTCCGCGATGCGCTCCCGCGCGCCGTACAGGTCCTTGGAGCCGGCGGGGAGGCCGCCGGAGACCAGGACCAGGGTGTCGGTGCCGAGGGTCGCCGCCTCGTCGACCGCGCGGCGGTTGTCGTCCAGCGCGCGGGCCCGCTCCGCCGGGTCGATCGCCGTGAAGAAGCCGCCGCGGCACAGGGTCGTCACCGTCAGGCCCGCGTCGCGGATCAGCTTGGCGGTGGCCTCCAGGCCGTACGACTGGACCGGCTCGCGCCACAGGCCCACGTTCCCGATGCCCAGTTCGTTGCAGGCCTCCGCCAGTTCCGGCATCGACAGCTGCTTCACCGTCATCTGGTTGATGGAGAAGCGGTCCAGTCCTCGTCCGTCGCTCACTGGGTCACTCCGTACATCGCCAGGAGGGTCTTCATGCGCTCCTCCGCCAGCTTCGGGTCCGGGAACAGGCCGAGGCCGTCGGCGAGTTCGTAGGCGCGGGCGAAGTGCGGGAGGGAGCGGGCCGACTGGAGGCCGCCGACCATGGTGAAGTGGGACTGGTGGCCGGCCAGCCAGGCCAGGAAGACCACGCCCGTCTTGTAGAAGCGGGTGGGGGTCTGGAAGAGGTGGCGGGAGAGGGCGACGGTGGGGTCGAGGAGGGCGCGGAAGCCTGCCACGTTCCCCGTGTCGAGGACCCGCACCGCCTCCGCCGCCAGCGGGCCCAGCGGGTCGAAGATGCCCAGCAGGGCGTGGCTGAAGCCCTGCTCGTCGCCCGCGATCAGCTCCGGGTAGTTGAAGTCGTCGCCGGTGTAGCAGCGGACGCCCTGCGGGAGGCGCCGGCGCAGGTCGATCTCGCGCTGGGCGTCCAGGAGCGAGATCTTCACGCCGTCGACCTTGTCCGGGTGCGCCGCGATCACCTCCAGGAAGGTGTCCGTCGCCGCGTCGAGGTCGGTCGAGCCCCAGTAGCCCTCCAGCGCCGGGTCGAACATCGGACCCAGCCAGTGCAGGATCACCGGTTCGGCGGCCTGGCGCAGCAGGTGGCCGTAGATCTCCAGGTAGTCCTCGGGACCGGACGCGGCCTTCGCCAGGGCGCGGGACGCCATGAGGATCGCCTGGGCGCCCGCCTCCTCGACGACGGCGAGCTGTTCCTCGTACGCCGCTCGGACCTCCGCCAGGGAGCCCTGCGCGAGCTGGTCCGTGCCCACGCCGCAGGCGATCAGGCCGCCGACGGACTTGGCCTCGGCCGCCGACCGGCGGATCAGTTCCGCCGCGCCCGCCCAGTCCAGGCCCATGCCGCGCTGGGCGGTGTCCATGGCCTCGGCGACGCCGAGTCCGTGGGACCACAGGTGGCGGCGGAAGGCGAGGGTGGCGTCCCAGTCGACGGCGGCCGGGGCGTCGGGGGTGACGTCGGCGTAGGGGTCGGCGACGACGTGCGCCGCCGAGAAGACCGTACGGGAGGTGAAGGCGGCGCCGGGAGTGACGGCGAGGGGTTCGGTGCGCGGCTCGTACGTGCGCAGTCGGCCGTGCGCGTCCGGGAGCTTGATGGTCACAGGGAGATCTCCGGTACGTCGAGACGGCGGCCCTCGGCCGAGGACTTCAGGCCCAGCTCGGCGAGCTGGACGCCGCGGGCGCCGGCCAGCAGGTCCCAGTGGTAGGGGGCGTCGGCGTAGACGTGCTTGAGGAACAGCTCCCACTGGGCCTCGAAGCCGTTGTCGAACTCCTGGTTGTCCGGGACCTCCTGCCACTGGTCGCGGAAGACCTCGGTGGCGGGGATGTCCGGGTTCCAGACCGGCTTCGGGGTGGCGCTGCGGTGCTGGACGCGGCAGTTGCGCAGGCCCGCGACCGCGGAGCCGTCCGTGCCGTCGACCTGGAACTCCACCAGCTCGTCGCGGTTGACGCGGACCGCCCATGAGGAGTTGATCTGGGCGATGGCGCCGCCCTCGAGTTCGAAGATGCCGTAGGCGGCGTCGTCCGCGGTCGCGTCGTACGGCTTGCCCTCCTCGTCCCAGCGCTGCGGGATGTGGGTGGCGGTGAGGGCCTGGACGGAGGTCACCCGGCCGAACAGCTCGTGGAGTACGTACTCCCAGTGCGGGAACATGTCGACGACGATGCCGCCGCCGTCCTCGGCGCGGTAGTTCCAGGACGGGCGCTGGGCGGCCTGCCAGTCGCCCTCGAAGACCCAGTAGCCGAACTCGCCGCGGATGGAGAGGATCCGGCCGAAGAAGCCGCCGTCGATGAGGCGCTTGAGCTTGAGCAGGCCCGGCAGGAACAGCTTGTCCTGGACGACGCCGTGCTTGATGCCGGCCTCGGCGGCCAGGCGGGCCAGCTCCAGGGCACCGTCGAGGCCCGTGGCGGTGGGCTTCTCGGTGTAGATGTGCTTGCCGGCGGCGATCGCCTTCTTGATCGCCTCCTCGCGGGCCGAGGTGACCTGGGCGTCGAAGTAGATGTCGACGGTCGGGTCGGCGAGGACCGCGTCCAGGTCGGTGGCGACGTGCTCCAGGCCGTGCTTCTCGGCGAGCGCCTTCAGGGCGTGCTCGCGCCGGCCGACCAGGATCGGCTCCGGCCACAGCACGGTGCCGTCGCCGAGGTCGAGGCCACCCTGCTCCCGGATGGCGAGGATGGAGCGGACGAGGTGCTGGCGGTAGCCCATGCGCCCCGTCACACCGTTCATGGCGATACGCACCGTCTTGCGTGTCACGTCGGTCCCTTCGTAGGCGTCGTACGCGGGGTGTGTGCGCCGCGTACGCCCCCTGGCCGTGCTGGCAGTGACTGGTGAGCGGTACAGCAAGCGCTTTCTATGTGATGAGAAGCTAGCCTCTCGGCAGGGGTCCGGACAAGACCAGTGCACACTCGACTTGTTCGAGGGGGCGAACAAGCGGGGCCGTCGGGCATATGGTCTGCACGGAACCGTGAGCGGCCACGGGGCCGTGTACGACGTCGTGGCGGGGAGCCGGCCTCCCCGGCGACGCCGGACCCGCCGGCGACCGATACGCCGACGACGTACGACGAGGTACGACAGATGCGCGAGATGCGCGAGACGCGCGACCGGAGGACGACGAGATGACGGTGACCCTGGCGGACGTGGCGGCCCGCGCCCAGGTCTCGCCCGCGACGGTGTCGCGCGTGCTCAACGGGAACTACCCCGTGGCCGCCTCGACCCGGGAGCGGGTGCTGAAGGCGGTCGACGAACTGGACTACGTCCTCAACGGCCCCGCGAGCGCGCTCGCCGCGGCCACGTCCGACCTCGTCGGCATCCTCGTGAACGACATCGCCGACCCGTTCTTCGGGATCATGGCGAGTGCCATCCAGTCCGAGATCGGCGGGCCTGGCGGGCGTGCGGGCGGGGAGCGGCTGGCGGTCGTGTGCAACACGGGCGGCTCGCCCGAGCGGGAGCTGACGTATCTGACGCTGCTCCAGCGGCAGCGGGCCGCGGCCGTCGTGCTGACCGGCGGCGCCGTGGAGAACGCGCAGCACGTGGCGGCGGTGGCGGCGAAGCTGCGCAAGCTGGCGGACGCCGGGACCCGGGTCGTCCTGTGCGGCCGACCGCCCGCGCCGGACACCGACGCGGTCGCCCTCACCTTCGACAACCGCGGCGGCGGCAAGGAGCTGACGGAACACCTGATCGGCCTCGGCCACCGCCGCCTCGGCTACATCGCCGGCCCCGAGGAGCGCACCACGACCCGCCACCGCCTGGAGGGCCACCGCGCCGCGCTCGCCGCCGCGGGCATCGAGGAGGACCCCCGCTGGACGGTCCACGGCCGCTACGACCGCCGCTCCGGCTACGAGGCCACCCTGGAACTCCTGCGCCGTGACCCGACCCTGACCGCGGTGGTCGCCGCCAACGACTCCGTCGCCCTCGGCGCCTGCGCCGCCCTGCGCGAGTCCGGCCTGCGCATCCCCGAGGACGTCTCGGTCGCCGGCTTCGACGATCTCCCCTTCAGCATCGACGCGGTGCCTGCCCTCACAACGGTCCGCCTGCCGCTCGCCGAGGCGGGAGCCCGGGCCGGCCGCATCGCGATGGGCCGCGAGGAGCCGCCGCCGGGCGGGATCGCCACGGCGCGGGGGGAGTTGATGGTGCGGGGGTCCACCGGGGTGCCGCGGGCTTGAGCCGGCAGGGCGGTCAGGGCGGGGCCCGGTGAGGCGGGGCACCCGAGCACCGGGCCGCGTGCGCCGGGGGCCCCGGCCGGAGTAGCCGCACACGTGCGCCGGAGGACGCGGTGCGCGGCATGAGGTTCAGGGCGGGCCGAGCAACGGGTGGCCGGGGCCCGCCTGGCGCAGGGGCCGGCCGCCGAGCCCCATACGGCGGACGCCGCGCGGGGAGAAGGTCATCGGGCCGATCCAGCCGTGGCGGACGAGGGCGATCTGGGACGGCAGGGGGGTCACCGGATCGACGGCTCTGCCGTGGGACCAGTTCTGGAACAGGCCCTCGGTGGTCCGCACCGCGGTCACCACCATGGTCACCTTCACGTCCCCCTCGCCCCACGTGTTCCACAGCGCCCACCCCTCCGGGCGAGGCTCGACGCCGATCCGTGCGCAGACCTGCTCGTAGGCTTCGTCGATTCCGGCCGGCATGGAGCCGGGCTTGAGCACGGTGGCACCGACGAGTCTGATCAGGGGGCGATCCTCCTCGTCCGTACAGCCGTCGCCCTCGAAGTGGTGACTGCGCAGCGCCCGGGCGAGGGCGTTCACGCTGCGCTGGAGCGGGGTGGCGTCCTCTGGGTCCGCCGCCAGGGAGCGCCAGCCCTCGTCGGCCGCCTCCACGCTGACGCGGTGGGCGAGGCGTTCGATCTCGCGGAGGTAGTCCGTTTCGCTCAGCTCGGGTGCGGTCATGGGGCGCAGTCTCACATCTGGGCGTCAGGTCTCGACACCGGTTATGTCCAGCAGCTCCGCCGCGCGGTTCAGGTCGTCGCGCACCGAGTCCCGTTCCGTCTCGTCGAGTTGGATCGCCAGGGCCGCCGCGAGCGCGGACGCGGCCGTCTCCTCGTCGCCGAGGCGGACGGCGAGGTCCGCGCGGAGCACGAGGAGGCGCAGTCGCTGCACGGGGGTGGGCCGTTCGTCCGGCAGGTTCAGTGCGCGGTCGAGGATGGTCACCGCCGCGTGCGGGTCGTCCCTGGAGTCCGCGAAGAGGGTGGCGTGGTGCAGGGCCCTGGCGAAGGTCTCCTGAGGGGCGGGGCGGTGGTGCTGGTCGTCACTGATCTCCTGGCCGACGCGCACGCAGTTGCCGCCCGGGTCGGTCAGGAGGAACTGCCGCATGCCGTGCGAGGTGTCCTTCAACGGCCCCAGGCGCGGCAGCCCGCGGGTCGGCACCTTGCCGTACGCCGCCTTGAGCCCGGAGCGGAAGGCCGCGTACAGGCCGTCGACGTCATCGGTGCGGACGTAGCAGGTGCTGTACGACTGGGCGGGGTCGTAGCGCTTCATACCGAAGAAGTGCAGCTGGATGCCGCCGCGGCCGACGACCGCGTACGGGTTGGGGCTGCGCTGCTCAAAGGTCACCTCGAAGCCGAGGGCCGTGTAGAAGTCGAGGACGGGCTGGAGGGTCCGGCAGGGCAGGATCGGGATCGTCGTCTCGGCCATGCCGCCCACCCTAGTCAAGTTTGACTAGGTGCGTACTGGGCTTCCCCGTTCCCGAGGGACCAGTCGATCGACTCGTTCTCGGTGAGGGTGACGAAGACGTTGCGCGGCGCGGTGCCGGCGTAGGCGTCGGCCAGTTCGGCGATACGGCGGTACAGGGCCCGCTTCTGGTCGGGGGTGCGGCCCGCACGGAGGGTGATGGCGATGTAGGCGATGCCCTCGTCGCGCGGGATGCCGAGGTAGTCGCCGTAGTGGAGCGTGCCGGTGGCGCCGTTGTGGGCGGTGAGGATCTGGAAGTGGTCGTCGGGCGGGATGCCGATGGTCTCGATCAGGGCCTCGTGGACGGCCCGGCCGAGGGCGGCCAGGCGGTGGGTGTCGGTGCCGAGGGTGTCTATACGGACGAGGGGCATGTGGGGTCCTCCCGTGATAGTGCGTGCCAGTACGGCGACTGTACATACTAGTAGTTACAATCTGCCACGATCTTCTGCGGATCTCCTGGCGTGCGATTACTTTCGGCCCCGTCGGCCGTCTAACCCCCGACAGCACGCAACAGCACGTTCACCTTGCACCGCATCCACACACGCAGGAGACACCACCATGCGCATCGTCATCAGCGAGTTCATCAGCCTCGACGGCGTCGTCCAGGCCCCCGGCGGACCGCAGGAGGACACGGACGGCGGGTTCGCGCACGGCGGCTGGACGCACCCCTTCTTCGACCCGGAGGTGGTCGGCGGTGCCTTCGACGCGGCGCTGGAGGAGGCCGACGCGCTGCTCTTCGGGCGGCGGACGTGGCAGACGATGGCGGCGGCGTGGCCGGATCGGGCGGGGGACCCGTTCGCGGACCGGATGAACTCCATCCGGAAGTACGTCGTCTCCGACTCACTCGGCGAGTCCGACCTCACCTGGGAGAACTCCGTCCGGATCCCCCGCTCCGAGGCCGTCGCCGAGCTGCGGAAGCTGAAGGAGAGCGATGGCGGCAGCCTGCTGGTCATGGGCAGCCCGACCCTCGCCCGCACGCTGATCGCCGAGGGCCTCGTCGACGAGCTGCGGCTCATCGTGATGCCGGTGGTGCTCGGCGGCGGCAAGACGATCTTCCCGAGCGGGGGCGACAAGTTCCCGTTCGAGCTGGTCTCCACGACGAAGTCGGACGTCGGCACGCTGGTGAACGTCTACCGGCGGGCGACGGCCGAGTAGCGGCAGCGCCATGGACGGGAGCGGCTCGCGCGCCTACGCTCGAAACCGACGGTACCTCTGACTGAGTCAAAGAAACTCGGGGTCCACCATGACCGTCCAGGACATCCGCTCCTTCAACCGCTTCTACACCAACGTGATCGGCGCGCTGGACTACGGCCGCCACCTCTACGCCCCGTACACCCTCACCGAGTCCCGCGTGCTCTACGAGCTCGCGCACTCACCGCGCACCGACGTCGCCGACCTGCGCACCCAGCTCCATCTGGACGCCGGGTATCTGACCCGCATCCTCAACAAGTTCGAGGAGGACGGGCTCGTCGAGCGCGGGCCGTCGGAGCACGATCCGCGCCGGCGGCGGATCCGGCTGACCGCGCGCGGGCGGGAGGCCGCCGACCTGCTGGACGAGCGGGCCCGGCAGACGGTCGGCGCGCTGCTGGCCAAGGTGGCGCCCGAGGACCGGCCGCGGCTCGCGGAGGCGCTTCGGACGGTGCGGACGCTGCTGTCCGGCGAGCGGGCGCGCCGCCCCGAGGACGTCGTGCTGCGCCCGCCCGCCCCCGGCGACCTCGGCTGGATCGTGCAGCGCAACGCCGCGCTGTACGCCGCCGAGTACGGCTGGAACGCCGACTACGAAGGGCTGGTGGCGAGGATCGTCGCCGACTTCGCCGAGGACCACGACCCGCATCTGGAGCGGGTGTGGATCGCCGAGGTGGACGGCGGACCGGTGGGGTGTGTGATGTGCGTACGGGACGAGGCGCCCGGCGCCGCCCGGCTGCGGCTGCTGCTCGTCGAGCCCGACGCGCGCGGCCTCGGCATCGGCGACCGGCTGGTCACGGCGGTCGTCGAGTTCGCGCGCGGGGCCGGCTACCGGGAGGTGGTGCTGTGGACGAACGACGTCCTCGCCGCCGCCCGGCGGATCTACCAGCGCCACGGGTTCGTGCTCGTCGCCGAGAAGCCGCACCGCTCCTTCGGGAAGGATCTCGTCGGACAGGACTGGCGGCTGGATCTGCGCGCGCGGGCGGAGTGACGAGTAGGGTCGCTGAGTATGAAGCTGGCGTTCTCCACCCTCGGCGTCCCCGGTCTCCCCCTCCCCGATGTGCTGCGCCTCGCGGCGGAGCACGGCTATCACGGGGTCGAGCTGCGCGCGCACCGTGAGGAACCGGTGCACCCCGGCCTCGGCCCGGACGAACGCGCCGACGTCGCCGCCGAGTTCAAGGCGTCCGAAGTCGACCTGCTGGGCCTCGCCGGATACGCGCGCGTGGCCGCGCCGGGCGACGACGAGCCGGTGCTGGCGGAGGTCCGCGCCCTGCTCGACCTGGCCCGCGATCTGGGCGCCCCCTTCGTCCGGGTCTTCCCGGGCGCCGATGTGGTGGGCCAGCCGACGGAGGAGGCCGACGCGACGGCCGCCCGGCGGCTGGGCGTGGCCGCCGAGTGGGCCGCCGACGCGGGCGTCCGGATCCTCCTGGAGACCCATGACTCGCACCGCACCGGCGCCGACGCGATCCGGGTCCTGGGCCCGGTCGGGCACCGCAACGTGGGTGCGCTGTGGGATGTGATGCACACCTGGCTGGGCGGTGAGCAGCCCGCGGAGACGTACGCCGCTCTCGCCCCGCACCTCGGCTACGTCCAGGTCAAGGACATCGTCTCCGCCGACGACACCACCCCGCTCCCGCTGGGCGCGGGCGTCCTCCCGCTCGCCGAGTGCGTGGAGGTGCTGTCCCGGCACGGCTGGGACGGCTGGCTGTGCTGGGAGTACGAGAAGCGCTGGTACGAGGCGGCGGCCCCGCTGCCCGGCCTGCTGGGCGCGGGCCGCGAGCACCTGGCGCGGCTGCTCAACGAATCGGCCTGAGCGGGACCCTCGCGGTGAGACACCAGTCCAGTACGGCGGGCCACGGCCCGTAGCCGGCGTCCAGGTCCAGATGGGCCGCGCCGGGCAGGATGTCCGTCGGAACGCCCAGCGGTCCGCCGTAGACCGTGGCGGCACCCTCGGGGCAGTACGGGTCGTCGTCACCGGCGACCAGCCGCGTCCCGGCGGTCAGGCGCACATCGGCGAGCGGGGGCGGTGCGAAGGCCGCGATCTCCGGATGCCGTACGACGACGGTGGCGGGCGGCGGTGCCACCAGCAGCACCCGGTCGACGGCGCCGGGCTTCACCTCGCCCCGGGCCACGGCGTGCAGCCACAGCAGGACCGAGGCGCTGTGCGCCACCACCACGCGCTCCTCCCCGTCCAGGGCCGCCAGATGGCGGGCGAGTTCGGTCAGCCAGACCTCCAGGTCCGGGTCGTCGGGGTCGGGGAGCTGGGGGTAGGTCACCGCGTGGCCGTGCTCGGTGAGGCGGTCGGCGAGCCAGTGCTGCCAGTGGTCCTTCGGGCGGTGGTTCTGCCAGCCGTGGAGGATGAGGTAGGAGGTCATGCGAATGATCGTCTCCGCCGCTCGTTCATTCGGTCCAGTTAATCTTTCGCGGTGGAAGACGTAAGCCGGAGCTTCACCATCGACCTGCGCCGGCTCGCCGTGCTGCGCGAGTTGCAGCGCAGGGGCACGCTCGCGCGCACCGCCGAGGCCCTGCATCTGACGCCCTCGGCGGTGTCCCAGCAGATCGCCGCGCTGGCCCGGGAGGCGGGTGTGCCGCTCACCGAGCGGGACGGCCGGGGCGTACGGCTCACCGGCCAGGCGCGGGTGCTGCTGGCCCACGCCGAGCTGATCGCGGCCCAACTGGAGCGGGCCCGCGCCGACTTGGCGGCCTACGGTCGGGCGGCCGGGGCGCGGTGACCGTCGGTTGCTTCTCCAGCGCGGTGCTCGGGCTGCTGCCGGGCGCGCTGCGGGCCCTGCGTGAGCGGTTTCCGCTGCTGCGGGTGGACGTCGTCGAGGCCGAACCGCCGGATGTGTTCACGGACCTCGACGCGGGGCGGATCGACGTGGCCGTGGCCGTCGACTTCGCCGCCGCTCCCCCGCACACCGACCGCCGCTATCGCCGCACCGACCTGCTCACCGACGTCCTCGACCTCGCCGTACCGGCGGGGCATCCGCTCGCCGGGCGCGAAAAGCCCGTCGAGCTGCGCGCGTTGGCCACCGAGGCATGGATCGTCGGCGCCCCGCACAGCTGCTGCGGCGCGGTGGCGCGGTCGGTGTGCGCGGCGGCCGGGTTCACGCCGGACGTGCGGCACGCGGTGAACGACTGGGCGGCGGTGGCGGCGTTCGTCGAGGCGGGGCAGGGCGTGGCGCTGATCCCCCGGCTGGTGCGGGACGTGTACGCGCACCGGCGGATCGCCCTGCCGCCCACGCAGGGCCCGCCCCCGTCGCGGAACGTCTTCGCGGCCGTACGGGCGGGCGCGGAGGGCGATCCCGTGCTCGCCGCCGTACGGGAGCAGCTGGCCGCCACCGCCCGCGACGTCAGCCGAGGCCGATAGCCGCGCGCAGCCGCGCGAACTCCTCGTGGAAGCCGGGGAAGGTCTTGCGGACGCATCCCGGGTCGTCGAAGGAGACGCCCGGCGCGCGCAGGCCCGCCACCGCGAAGGACATCACGATGCGGTGGTCGCCGTAGGACCTGATCTCGACGTCGCTCGCCGGCCGCGCCGGGTGGATCTCGATCCAGTCCGGGCCCGTCTCCACCGGCACGCCGAGCCGCCGCAGGTTCTCCGCGCAGGCCTCCAGCCGGTCGCACTCCTTCACGCGGGTGTTGGCGACGTCCTCGATGCGCACCGGGCCGGAGGCGTACGGGGCGATCGCCGCGAGGGTCGGCATGGTGTCGGAGATGTCCCGCATGTTGACGGTGAGGCCGCGCAGTTCGCCGGTGCCGCGCACGGTCGTCCGGTCGGCGCCGGTCTCCACGTGGGCGCCCATGCGGCGCAGGACGTCGACGAAGGCCAGGTCTCCCTGGAGGGCGCCCGCGCCGAGGCCGGGGACGGTCACCTCGCCGCCGGTGAGCGCGGCGGCGGCGAAGAAGTAGCTCGCGGTGGAGGCGTCCGGCTCGATGGCGTAGGTGGTGGCGCGGTACCCGCCCGGCGGCACGACGTACGTGGCGCCCTCACGGCGTACCTCCACGCCGAACGCGCGCATCATCGCGATCGTGATCTCGACGTACGGCACGGAGACCAGGTCCGTGACGGTGATGCGCAGGCCGCGCCGGGTGAGCGGGCCGAGCAGGAGCAGCGCCGTCAGGTACTGGGAGGACAGGCCCGCGTCCAGGGTCACCTCGCCGCCCTCCACGCCGGCCGCCTCGACGGTCAGCGGGTGGTGGCCCTCCTGCTCCTCGTGGCGGAGTTTCACGCCGAGGTCGCGCAGGGCACGGGTGAGCGGCAGCAGGGGGCGGCGGCGCATCTGCGGGGAGGCGTCGAAGCGGTAGGTGCCGTGGCCGGTGGCGGCGAGGGTGGGCAGGAAGCGGGCGGTGGTCGCGCCGTCGCGGCAGTAGACGTCGGCCTCCGGCGCGGCGGGGCCCTCGGGGCGGCCGTCGACCTGCCAGGTGTCCGGAGTGCGGCCGACCCGGTAGCCGAGCCGCACCAGGCCCTCGGCGAAGCCCTCGGTGTCGTCGGACCGCAGGGGCCGGACGAGGGTGGTGACGCCGTCGGCCGCCGCCGCGAGGAAGAGGGCACGGGCGGTGATGGACTTGGAACCGGGGATGTCGACTACGGGCATGTCCTTATGATCGGCCGACCGTCACCTCGCGCGCGGGAACGTCCACCGTATGGACCTCGCGCCGCGCCCCCCGGGGCGTCCACGAGGCCAGTGCCACGCCTCCCACCAGCAGCACCGCCGCGCACCAGCGCAGCGGGCTCACCGGCTCGCCGAGCAGCAGGGCCGCCGAGGACATGCCGAAGACCGGGACCAGCAGGGAGAACGGGGCGACCGTGGACGCCGGGTGACGGCGCAGCAGCCAGCCCCAGGCGCCGAAGCCGAACACCGTGGTGATCCAGGCGACGTAGAGGACCGCTCCGGCGCCCTGCCAGTCCAGGGCGCGCAGGGCCTCCCAGTCCCGGGAGGGGCCCTCCAGCAGCAGGGACAGGGCGAGCAGGGGCAGCACCGGGACCGTGCTCACCCACACCATGAAGTTCAGCGCGTCCGGGGGTGCCGCCTTGCGGGTCAGGACGTTGGAGGCGCCCCAGCAGGCGGCCGCGCCCATTGCCAGGGCGAACGGCACCAGCGAGCCGGAGGCACCCTCGTCGACCGCGGCGACGGTGATCCCGGCGACGGCCACCGCCATGCCGAGCACACCGGTGCGGGAGGGGCGCTCGCCGAGCGCGGCGAAGGCGATCAGCGCCGTGAAGACCGCCTGTATCTGGAGGACCAGCGAGGACAGCCCCGCCGGCATGCCCGTGTCCATCGCGACGAAGAGCAGGCCGAACTTGGCCACGCCCAGCACCAGCCCCACCGCCAGGATCCACTTCCAGGCCACCTTCGGCGGCCCCACCAGGAAGACCGCCGGGAGCGCGGCGGCCAGGAACCGCAGGGCGGAGAAGAGCAGCGGCGGGAAGTGGTCGAGGCCGACCTGGGCGACGGTGAAGTTGACGCCCCAGACGGCGGCGACGAGGACGGCGAGGGCGAGGTGGGCTGGGCGCATGCCGTCCACGATCACCCTTGGCGACCATGAAGGACCAGCGATGATTCCTGCATGGTTGGATGAAGCAACGCTGAATCGACATCGACGCGGAATCGAATCGCTGCGGGATCAGGAGGGCCGTCATGCTCGATCTGCACCGCCTGCGCGCGCTGCACGCCGTCGCCGTGCACGGCTCGGTCGGCGCCGCCGCGGCGGCCCTGGGTTACACCCCGTCCGCCGTCTCCCAGCAGATCGCCAAGCTGGAGCGGGAGACCAGCACGGCGCTGCTGGAACGGGAGGGTCGCGGGGTGCGGCTGACCCCGGAGGCGCATCAACTCGTCGACGCGGCCGGAGAGTTGCTGGCCATCGTGGAGCGCGCCGAGACCGAACTGGAGCAGCGGCGCGGCACCCCGGCGGGGCGGCTGACGATCGCCGCGTTCGCGTCGGCGGCGCGCGGACTCATGCCCGGCGTGCTGGCCGACCTGGCGGCCCGGCATCCCGCGCTGGACGCCCGGCTCAGCGAGGCCGACCCGCATCTGACGGTGGGGAGGGTGGCCAAGGGCGCGGTGGATCTGGCGGTCGTGCACGACTGGGACATCGCGCCGCTGCGGGTGCCGCCCGGGGTCGAGCAGGCGGTCATCGGCGACGACCTGTGCACGCTGCTGGTGCCGGAGGGCCACCCCTTCGCCGTGCGTGAGCGGGTGCGGCGGGAGGAGCTGGGCGGGGAGCGGTGGCTGTGTCCGCCGCCGGGGCGGGTCTGCCACGACTGGCTGATGCGGACCCTGCGCGCCGCCGGGCACGAGCCGGACATCGTCCACCAGGCCGAGGAGAACCCGACCCTGGTGGCGCTGGTCGCCGCCGGGCTCGGTATCGCGCTGATCCCCCGGCTGGGCCGGGGTCCGCTGCCCGCGGGGGCGGTGGAGGTGACGCTCGACCCCGTTCCCGTACGGCGGCTGTACGCGCTGTGGCGCACGGGGGCGGCGGGGCGGCCGGCGATCGCGGAGACCGTGCGCACCCTGCGGGAGCACTGGCCCATGGTGGCGGCGCAGTCGCCCCGTTGACCCCACCGGCACCGACTTCGCGCAATCCGCGGGATCCCGGGAACCCGCCCCGGGCCGCCGCCGTCCAACCGCCGAACCGCCGGAGAGTCACCGCGCCGCGGTGTCGGCCTCGCTGCTGGCTGCGAACGCTGACCACCCTCTCCGCCGCAGGCGCGGCCGGCGGTATGCCGCCATCGGCGCGCCCCCCTCCCATGCGCCGATGGCGGCCCCCTCGCTGGGTACTGTCATGCGCCTGTGGCCGCCCCTTCGCCGGGTACTGTGCGTTCCCTTGACTGGCAGAAACTTCCCGGATATTGGTGACACCTCGGAAGTTTCCTTCAGTCGATCGGTGATCGACGGTCAGCGGACCTCCAACGGCCCTCCTCCGGAAGGAGCGCATGTGCACCACACCGGCACGGGAAGCACAGGAAGCACCGCGAAACCCTCCAGACGTACGGTCCTCGCCGCCACCGCGGGCGTCACCGCGGCCCTCACGGTCGGCGGAGCCGCCCACGCGCACAGCGACTGGAAGCTGCGCGGCCTCATCTCCCGGATGACCCTGGAGGAGAAGGTCGGCCAGCTCTTCGTCTCCCGGGCCTACGGCCACTCCGCCACCGCGCCCGACCAGGCCGACGTCGACGCCAACCTCCGCGAGTTCGGCGTCCGCACCCCCGCCGAGCTGGTCGCCAGGTACCGCCTGGGCGGCGTCATCTACTTCGCCTGGGCGCACAACACCCGCGACCCGCACCAGATCGCCGCCCTCTCCAACGGCCTGCAACGGGCGTCCCTGGCGCTCCCGCACCGCCTGCCCCTGCTCATCTCCACCGACCAGGAACACGGGATAGTCGCCCGCATCGGCAAGCCCGCCACCCTCTTCCCGGGCGCGATGGCCATCGGCGCGGGCGGCTCCCGCACCGACGCCCGCGCCCTCGGCCGGATCGCGGGCAAGGAACTGCGCGCGATGGGCGTACGGCAGGACTACTCCCCCGTCGCCGATGTGAACGTCAACCCGGCCAACCCGGTCATCGGCGTGCGCTCCTTCGGCGCCGACCCGGGAGCGGTGTCCGCGCTGGTCGCCGCCGAGACCGCCGGCTACCAGCACTCCGGCGTCGCGGCGACCGCCAAGCACTTCCCCGGGCACGGCGACACCGAGACCGACAGCCACTACGGCTTCCCGGTCATCAGGCACACCCGCGAGCAGTGGGAGACGCTGGACGCGCCGCCGTTCCGCGCCGCGATCGAGGCCGGCATCGACTCGATCATGACCGCGCACATCCTGGTCCCTGCCCTCGACGACTCCGGCGACCCGGCCACCCTCTCCCGCCCCATCCTCACCGGCATCCTGCGCGAACAGCTCGGCTTCGACGGGGTGGTGGTCACCGACGCGCTCGACATGGCGGGCGTACGGCAGAAGTACGGCGACGACCGGGTGCCGGTGCTCGCGCTCAAGGCGGGCGTGGACCAGCTGCTGAACGCGCCCAAGCTGGACCTGGCCTGGAACGCGGTCCTGAAGGCCGTCCAGGACGGGGAGCTGACGGAGCAGCGGCTGGAGGAATCGATCCTCCGGGTGCTGCGGCTGAAGGCGAAGCTGGGGCTGCTGGACGACCCGTGGACCGACGAGGAGACGGTGGACGGCACGGTCGGCATCCCGGCCCACCTGAAGACGGCCGACCGCGTCGCCGAGCGCACGACGACCCTCCTGGTGAACGAGGACGGCCTCCTCCCCCTCTCCCCCGACGAGACGCCCCGCCTGCTGGTGGTCGGCGCCGACCCGGCCTCCCCGTCCGGCACCACGGGCCCCCCGACCGGCGTCCTCGCGAAGGCCCTGACCGGGCTGGGCTTCACCGCGACCGCCCTCTCCACGGGCACCGCCCCGTCCACGGCGGTGATCGACCGGGCGGTCGCGGCGGCCGGGAACGCGGACGCGGTGGTGGTGGCGACGTACAACGTCACGGCGACCAGCAGCCAGAAGACCCTGGTGGAGCGCCTGCTGGCGACGGGCCGCCCGGTGGTGGGGGTGGCCGTCCGCAACCCGTACGACGTGGCCCGGCTGCCCGGCGTCCGCGCGTACCTGGCCACCTATTCCTGGACGGACGTCGAGGTCCGGGCCGCCGCCCGGGTGATCGCGGGAGTCGTGGATCCGCGCGGAAAGCTGCCCGTGCCGGTGCAGCGGGCCGACGATCCGACCCGGGTGCTGTACCCCGTCGGCCACGGCCTGACGTACTAGACGTATTCAGCCCTACGTCACACACCCGGCGCACCACCCCCAACGGGCGCAAAGCACCCAGCGCGTCTGGCGTGTGCCCGCCGCGGCGGGTCACGCTGGACGGGGGTGGGGGAAATTGGACATGGTCGGAAGACGTGCCCTGCGCGACGCCGCGCTCGGCCTGCTCGTGGCACTGCTGACGGCCTGCCAGGGACCGCCGGCGGCGGAGGACGACGACGGCGGCAGTCCACGTCCGAGCGCGACCACACCCGCCGCCGGGATGGTGCCCTCGGGGTACGGGGCGGAGTTCCTGGCCGTCGACGAGTGCAGCTCGTTCGGTACGACGAGCTTCACGGAGGTGTCCTGCGACAGCGAACGGGCCGCGGCCCGGGTCGTGGCCCGGCACGACGGCACGGTGAGCGACGGGCCGCTGTGCCCCGGGACCACCGACTTCGTGCTGCACATCAGCGAACAGCGCCCGTCCTCCGACGAGGACGGCGACGGCGCGGTCCCCCAGGGCTACGCCTGTATGCGCTCCCTCCAGCCCCCGCACCCCGGCGACCCCGGCGGCGGAGGCGGACCGCGCACCATCGTCGGCGACTGCGTCTACGGCTCCGGCGACGGCGAGGTCCGCGAGACCCGCTGCGACGGCGGGGGCGAGCGCGACCCGGAGTACAAGGTGACGGAGGCAGTCGGCCGGCGCGCCGACTGCCCACCGCCGACGGCCCTGTACGTCCAGCTCGGCGGCGAGAACCCGGTGGGGTGTGCCCGCCCCCTGTAGCCATCGGGGGCGGGCACACGAGGGGAGTTACGGACGCAGCGTGCGCTCCGGCATCCGCTTGTCCAGCTTCGCGTCGTACGCGGCCAGCGGCTTGGCCTTCGACGCGTCCGCCTGGACGGCGGCCGGGGCCACGCCTGCCCACTGGAGGATCTTCGCCGTGGCGAGCGCCTTCTCGTCCTCCACCAGGCCGGCCACCCGCGCGCCGTGGTTGGCGCCCGGTGCGGTGAGGACGTACGAGTCGCGTGCGCCCTTGCCGAGGCGGAAGGGCTCGGCGCCCCATGGGTCGTTCTCGCCGTAGACGAAGAGCATCTGACGGGCGTTGTGGCGGACCCAGGTGTCCACGTCGCGCATCACGCCCGGCTGGAAGGTCATCTCGATGTCGCGCGGGACGAAGTAGCGCGGCGGCAGGTAGCCGTAGCGGACGTACTGCTTCTCGATGTGCGGGAAGTGGATCGTCGGCGCGCCGAGCTGGGTGCCCGCCTGGTAGTAGTACGGCGTGTACGGCTCCAGGCCCTGGTCGGTGTAGAAGGAGAAGCCGGCGACGGTGTCGATCGAGTTCCAGATCTCGTCGTCGGTCGCGTTCTTCGCGTCCGCCGGGATGGTGCCGCAGTCCGACAGCAGGCTGTACTGCCAGAAGCCCCAGACGTAGTCGAGGACGGTCGCCTCGTACGCCTTGTCGAGGGTGCCGACGGTGTGGAACGTGTAGCCGTTGTCGGCCGCGTACTTGGCGTACCGCTCCTCCATCGCATCCCGCCGCACCAGCGCCTCGCGCTGCACGCCGTTCAGCCGGTCGCGGCACTCCTTGGTGCCGACGGTGGCGAAGAAGTCGTCGTACGCCGAGTCCTCCTTGTTCACCACGTCGTTGGGGGCGACATAGGCGACGACGCCGTCCATGTCGCGGGGGTAGAAGCGCTCGTAGTACGTCGCCGTCATGCCGCCCTTGGAACCGCCCGTGGAGAGCCACTTCTTGTCGTAGACGGGCTTGAGCGCCTTGAAGATGCGGTGCTGGTCGCTGGCCGCCTGCCAGATGTCCAGCTTGGTCCAGTCGGCCGGGCTGGGACGGGACGGGGTGAAGAAGCGGTACTCCATGGAGACCTGGTTGCCGTCCACGATCTGGGTCGGCTCGCGGCGGCTGGGGGTCGTGGAGACGTTGTAGCCGCTGGTGTAGAAGACGGTCGGACGGGAGACGTCCTTGTGCAGCACGGTGATCCGCTGCTGGAACGTGCCCTGCGACGGGCGGCGGTGGTCGACCGGCTGGGTGTAGTTCAGGACGAAGAAGCGGTAGCCGGGGTACGGCTTCTCCTCGATCAGGCTCATGCCGGGTATGGCGAGGAGCCGGTCCTTGATGTCGGTGGCCTCCGGCTGGGCGGCGGTGGCCGTCCCCGCCGTGCTCACGGTGCCTATGAGCACCACGAGCGCGAGCAGCCATCTGAGCGCCTTGCGCATGCACCCTCCCCTGTGAGAACAGATGTGCGCCGGAAGCTATCGGAGCAACCCGGTTCACACCAGGGGGAGTTCGGCAACAGGTGCCTCGCTCAGCAGAGGATCCAGCCCGAGCTGACCGATCCCCCGCTCACCGAGCCCTTCACCCAGACGCAGCGCTGCCCGGCGTACACCTTCACTCCCGGGGTGTGGTACCGGTGCTTGCCCTTGTAGGGGACGGGACGGTGGCCGCGCGCCTGCACGCTGACGGTCATGGTCCGCCGGGGGCCGGGGTTCTTGGCGTAGGTGGCCGCGCAGACGTAGCCCCCGCTCTTGTAGACGTGCACGGAGCCGGTGGAGAAGGGCAGCGTCCTGACCTTGCGGCCGGGGCACGGCGCGGAAGCCGCGTGTGCCTCGGCCGGGGCGGCGAGCGCGAACAGTCCGGACACGGTCAGCACGGACAGTCCGAGCGCCAGCCGCCGTCGTATCGCACCCGAGTCCACAGTCGTCCCCTCCCGTGCCGCACCCCTCGGCAGATTGACGTACGGATGTACGGACGCGCAGCGTACGCCGGATGGTTGCGCGGGGGCCGTCAGGCCACCACGGGGGCGTCCTCCCCGACGAAGGTCCGCCACAGCTCGGCGTAGCGCCCGCCGCGCGCCAGCAGCTCCTCGTGGGTGCCGTCCTCGGCGACCCGCCCGTGGTCCATGACGACGACCCGGTCGGCGCGGGCGGCCGTGGTCAGGCGGTGGGCCACGACGAGAGTCGTACGGCGGCCCGCGAGCCGGTCGGTGGCCTGGTTGACCTGTGCCTCCGTCGCCAGGTCGAGGGCGGCGGTGGCCTCGTCGAGGAGCAGGATGTCCGGGTCGACCAGCTCGGCGCGGGCCAGCGCGATCAGCTGGCGCTGCCCGGCGGAGAGGTTGCGGCCCCGCTCGGCGACCTCGTGGAGGTAGCCGCCCTCCAGGCGCGCGATCATCTCGTGGGCGCCGACCGCGCGGGCGGCGGCCTCCACCTCGGCGTCGGTGGCGTCGGGGCGGCCGTAGGCGATGGCATCGCGGACGGTGCCGGGGAAGAGGTACGCCTCCTGCGGGACGACGCCGAGCCGGTGCCGGTAGGAGGTGAGGTCGAGGGCGCGCAGGTCCTGGCCGTCCACGGTGACCCGGCCGGACGTCGGGTCGTAGAACCGGGCCACCAGTTTCACCAGCGTCGACTTGCCCGCCCCGGTCTCGCCGACGAACGCCACGGTCTGCCCGGCGGGGATGCGCAGGTCGATGCCGGTGAGGGCCTCTTCCTCGGCCCCGTAGGCGAAGTTCACGTCCTCGAAGGCGATGTCGCCGCGCAGGGAGAGCACGTCCAGGGGTACTTCGGCGGTCCGCGTGGAGGTGGGTTCGCGCAGGAGTTCCTGGATGCGGCCGAGGGAGACGGACGCCTGCTGGTAGCCGTCGAAGACCTGGGAGAGCTGCTGCACCGGCGCGAAGAACAGGTCGATGTAGAGGAGGTACGCCACCAGGGCGCCCGTCGTCAGGGTGGCCGCGTCGACCCGCCCGGCGCCCACGATGAGCACGGCGGCCGCCGCGACCGACGACAGGAACTGCACGAACGGGAAGTACACGGAGATCAACCACTGGCCGTGCACCCGGGCCCGCCGGTAGCCGTCGCTGCGCTCCGCGAACCGGCGCCCGCCGTCCCGCTCGCGGCCGAACGCCTGCACGATCCGCAGCCCGGCGACGGTCTCCTGGAGGTCGGCGTTGACCCCGGACACCCGCTCGCGGGCGAGTTCGTACGCCTTCACGCTCGCCCGGCGGAAGAAGTACGTGGCGACGATCAGCGGCGGCAGGGTCGCGAACACCACCAGCGCCAGCTCCACGTCGATCACCAGCAGGGCGATCATGATGCCGAAGAAGGTGACGACCGAGACGAACGCGGTGACCAGGCCGGTCTGGAGGAACGTCGACAGCGCGTCCACGTCCGTCGTCATCCGGGTCATGATCCGGCCGGTCAGCTCCCGCTCGTAGTAGTCGAGGCCGAGCCGCTGGAGCTGGGCGAAGATCTTCAGGCGCAGCGAGTAGAGGACCCGCTCGCCGGTGCGGCCGGTCATCCGGGTCTCGCCGATCTGCGCCGCCCACTGGGCGAGTACGGCGGCCAGGGCCAGCGCGGAGGCCGCCCAGACCGCGCCGAGGGCCAGCTCGGAGACACCGCTGTCGATGCCGTGCCGGATCAGGACGGGGAGGAGCAGGCCCATGCCCGCGTCCACCGCGACCAGGGCCAGGCTGACCAGCAGGGGCAGCCCGAAACCCTTCAGGAGGCGCCTGAGCCCGTACGACTCCTCCGGCCGGACCGCCCGCGTCTCGTCGACGTCCGGGGTGTCGGTCGCCGGGGGCAGGGCGTCGACCTGGGCCAGCAGCTCCGGGGTGGCCGGGGTGCCGGAGAGGGCGGTGTCCTTCGGCTCGCGGTCGCCGGTCCACAGCCTGGGGGTGACCCCGCGCTCGGCGTCGAACTCGGCGTCCAGCTCCTCGCGGACGGAGGTGTCCTCGTCGTCCTGCGGGACGGCCGGCGGGGTGTGGCCCGGGGAGACGCCGCCCAGCTCGTCGGGGTCGGTGAGCAGCCGGCGGTACAGGGCCGAGCGCTTCTGCAGCTCCTCGTGGGTGCCCAGGTCGGCGAGCCGGCCACCGTCGAGGACGGCGATGCGGTCGGCGAGGTTGAGGGTGGAGCGGCGGTGCGCGATCAGCAGGGTCGTACGGCCCTCCATGACCTGCTTCAGCGCCTCGTGGATCTCGTGCTCCACGCGCGCGTCCACGGCGGAGGTGGCGTCGTCGAGGACCAGCAGCCGGGGGTCGGTGAGGATCGCGCGGGCGAGCGCGACGCGCTGGCGCTGGCCGCCCGAGAGGGTCAGGCCGTGCTCGCCGACGACGGTGTCGTAGCCGTCGGGCAGCTCGGCGATGAAGCCGTCGGCCTGGGCGGCGCGGGCGGCCTTCGCGATCTCCTCGTCGGTGGCGTCGGGGCGGCCGTAGGCGATGTTGGCGCGGACGGTGTCGGAGAAGAGGAAGGAGTCCTCGGGCACCAGGCCGATCGCGGCGCGCAGCGAGTCGAGGGTCAGCTCGCGCACATCGTGGCCGCCGATCAGCACGGCGCCGCGCGTGACGTCGTAGAAGCGCGGCAGGAGCAGGGAGACGGTCGACTTGCCGGAGCCGGAGGAGCCGACGACGGCGAGGGTCTCGCCGGGGCGGATCTCGAAGGAGAGGCCGTCGAGGACGGGCCGGTCGGGGTCGTAGCCGAAGGAGACGTCGTCGAACTCGACGGTCGCGGGCGCGTCGGCGGGCAGTTCCTTGGTGCCGTCGGTGAGGGTCGGCTCGGTGTCGATCAGCTCCAGGACGCGTTCGGTGCCGGCGCGGGCCTGCTGGCCGACGGTGAGGACCATGGCGAGCATCCGGACCGGGCCGACGAGCTGGGCGAGGTAGGTGGAGAAGGCGACGAAGGTGCCGAGCGTGATGTTCCCGCGTACGGCGAGCCAGCCGCCGAGCGCCAGCATGGCGACCTGGCCGAGGGCGGGCACGGCTTGGAGGGCGGGGGTGTACTTGCTGTTGAGCCGGATGGTCCGCAGCCGCCCCGCGAACAGCCGCCGCCCGACCTCGCGCAGCTTCTGGGTCTCCTGCTCCTCCTGCCCGAAGCCCTTCACCACGCGTACGCCGCTGACCGCGCCGTCGACGACGCCCGCGACGGCGGCGGCCTGCGCCTGCGCGTACCAGGTGGCGGGGTGCAGCTTGGTCCGGCTGCGCTTGGCGATCCACCACAGCGCGGGCGCCACGGCGAGGGCGACCAGGGTGAGGGGGATGGACAGCCACGCCATGATGATCAGGGAGATCAGGAAGAGCAGGAAGTTCCCGATGGTCATCGGGAGCATGAAGAGCAGGCCCTGGATCAGTTGGAGGTCGCTGGTGGCCCGCCCGACGACCTGACCGGTGGACAGCTCGTCCTGCCGCCGCCCGTCGAGCCGGGTGATCGTGCCGTACATCTCGGTCCGCAGGTCGTGCTGGACGTCGAGGGCGAGCCGGCCGCCGTAGAAGCGGCGGATGTAGGTGAGGACGTAGACGAGGAGGGCGGCGCCGATGAGGGCGCCGGCCCAGGGGGCCATGGCGCGGGTCTTGTCGCCTACGACGTCGTCGATGATCACCTTGGTGATCAGCGGGACGACGGCCATGAGGGCCATGCCGGCGAGGGAGGAGCCGAGGGCGAGGACGACGTCCTTGGGGTACCGCCAGGCGTAGCCCCACAGTCGTCGTGCCCATCCCCGTTGCGGTTCCACGCCGGTGCCCTCCGTGTTCTCACCAGATCCGGGTGACCTGATCGTCCGGAAGGCACCAACGCGCGCGGAAGCGGATTTCATCCCTCCGCAACAGTCCGTGGCGGCTCAGAGGCGTACGCGGAGGAAGTAGAGGCGGGTGGTCTGGGCCGGGTTCTGGTTGTCGTCACTGGCCAGCAGGACGTTCAGCCGGTTCTTGGTGGTGCGGCCGGTGACGGTCATCGCCTCGATGTTGTCGAGCAGCGGGTTCGGCTGCGGCTGCCTGGCGGTGGCGCCGAGGTCGGGGCAGTCGGCGAGGTCGGCGAGGAGCGTCTTGCCGATCGGACGTACGCCGTCCTGGCCGGTCAACCGGTCGATGCCGCTGGTGTCCGTGGCGTGCCGCGGGTCGGCGAGATAGAGACGGACCGTGTTGCCGACGCCGGCGGTGAAGCCGCGCTCCAGGACGAGGAGGCGGCCGTCGGGGGTGGCGGTGATCTCGGAGACGCCGAGGCCGGGGTCGGTGCGGTACGCGTACTGCGCGGCCGGGACGAAACGGTCGCCGTGCGTCCGCCGCCAGGTCTGGAAGCGGACCGTGCCGGTCTCGTCCCCGGAGAGGGCGTATTCCATGGAGGCGACGAGCGTGTGGCCGCCGGGCAGCGTGGTCAGCCCCTCGAAGGTGCCGTTGACCGGCGCCCGCCCGGCCGGGGTGACGCGCAGGGCGTCCGGCACGGGCAGCCGCCCGAGGATGCGGCCGTCCCGGGAGTAGCGGCGGATGGAGGGCTCGGTCTCCGAGGAGACGAGATAGGTGCCATCGCGGTCGACGACCAGTCCCTCGGAGTCCAGCGCGGCGCCGTTCTCGTCGGCGAGCGGCCGGACGGCACGCGGCTGGAGCGTGTCGTGGTCGAGGGAGAACAGGGCGGACCGGTCGGAGACCGCCGCGAGCGAGCCGTCCCGGTCCACGGCCAGCGCGGAGAAGTTGCCGACGAAGGTGCCCTCGTACGTCGTCTTGTCGAGGGCGTCGGAGAAGCGCTCGATGCCGACGGACGGCGAACAGGCATGCGCGGGCTGGGCACTGGCGGGCCCCACGGCGGTCAGGCAGGTGACCGCCGCGAGTCCGGCGGTGGCGGTGGCGAGGAGGGATCTCAGACGCATGGGCGCCACCGTAAGGCGGGCCGGTGACGTACGGGAGACCGGGCGATGAAGCGTCAGCCGGCGGCGGCGAGATCGCGGTGGATCACCTTGGCGACGCCCTGAATGGTGGTGATGCCGTAGTTCATCGTGCTGTTGCCGTGGGTCAGCACGGTGATCATGTAGTCGTGGCCGTTGCCCTTGAAGGCGCCGACGCTGTGCACCCGCCAGCCGTACGTGGCGCGGGACAGCCAGCCGTTCTTGACGGCCACGGAGACTCCGGCGGGGACGCCGTACGGGGTGCCCCAGCGCTGCGAGGAGACGACCTGGCCCATCAGCTTCAGGATGTAGGCGCGGGAGTTGTCGCTGAGGACGGTGTTCCGGGCGGTGATGAGCTTCAGCAGCTTCTGCTCGTCGGTCACCGTGATCTGGGTCAGTCCCCAGTAGCCGTTCGCGCCGGGCTTGGTCTGGGTCATGCCCGCGGCGGCCAGGAAGCCCTTGATCTTCGTCAGGCCGAGCTGCTTCCAGAGGGTGCTGGTGGCGGCGTTGTCCGACTTGGTGATCATGGCCTTGGCGAGGGAGGCCTCGCGGTCGGTGAGATACCGGCCGTGGTTCTTCGCGTCCCACAGCAGCGTGGCGAGGACGGTCACCTTGACGACGCTGGCCGAGTCGAAGGCGGTGGAGGGACGCAGGGTGCAGGTCGTCTTCGTCGTGCGGTCGTACACCCCGACGGCGATCGTGCCCTTGCGGGTCGCGAGCGCGGCGGTGATGTCCTTCTTCAGCTTCTCGGCGAGGCCGGCGTTGGCGGACGTACAACTGACGGTGGGCGTGGCCGCGGCGGCGGGGGACGCGGCGGCCACGCACGGTATGAGAACGCCGGCGGCGAGGGCGGTGCCGAGCAGGCGGGCATGGCGAGATCTGCCGTGAGTCATGTCTGCGTTGACTCGCGACGACGGCGCACGGTTGTACTGGCGTTCGTCGGGCGAGGGTTCGGGGTAGGCAGAGGCGGGCCGATGCGGGAGAGGTGCGATGGGGCAGAGCCGACGGGACGTCGCCGAACTGTGCGGGCGGCTGTACGCCACGCTGCACGCGCTGGAGCGGATCGGGACCGGAGCCGGCACGCTCGGCCGGCCGGGCGCCGCGCACCGGGTCATCGCCAACGGACCGCGCGACAAGTTCCAGCGACTGCTGCGACACGTCGGCGAGCATCTGCACGCCGCCAAGACGTGGCAGGGGGAGGCGCGGGCGGCTGCCGCCGTGGAACTCTTCCAGGCCATCCCCGGCTTCGTGCCCTCCGGCGGGATCCCGACGGGCAACTTCGGCGAGGAGGAGCGCGAGGCGTTCGACCGGGGCCGCGAGGACCAGCAGGCAGCCCTCGAGGAGAAGTTCGGGGACCTGCTGCGCTGACGGCAGGTGGGGCGGCAGGAAGGAACGGCAGGAAAGGGCGGCAGGAAAAGGCGGCAGGAAAAGGCGACTTGTCGCCTTCCGTCATCCAACCGACATCCCACTGTCACCCATTTGACAGCATGTTCATGCCACGCTCCCGGGTGCCGCCTCCGTTCAACCCGCGTAGATGGGACCCCACATGCTGGCGACACGCACCCGCCACTGGAAGTCAGTGGCGCTGACCACCGCCGCCGTCCTGGTCGGCCTCACCACCCCCGCCCTCACCGCGACCCCCGCCGCGGCGACCACGACGGCGTACGACTCGACGTACTACAAGAACGCCGTCGGCAAGACGGGCACCAGCCTGAAGTCCTCGCTGCACACCATCATCAGCAGCCAGACGAAGCTGTCCTACTCGGCGCTCTGGGAGGCGCTGAAGGTCACCGACCAGGACCCGGCGAACGCCAACAACGTCAAGCTGCTGTACTCGGGCATCTCCCGCAGCAAGGCCCTCAACGGCGGTGACGTCGGCGACTGGAACCGCGAGCACGTGTGGGCCATCAGCCACGGCGACCTCGGCACCTCGACCGGCCCCGGCACCGACCTGCACCACATACGTCCCGAGGACGTGCAGGTCAACGGCATCCGCGGCAACAAGGACTTCGACAACGGCGGCAGCACCTTCACCAACTCCGGTGGCAGCCTGACCGACTCCAACTCCTTCGAGCCGCGCGATGCCGTCAAGGGCGACGTGGCGCGCATGATCTTCTACATGATCGTCCGCTACGAGGGCGACGACGGCTGGGCCGACCTCGAGCCCAACGACAGCGTCAGCAACGGCAGCAACCCGTACATGGGCCGGCTGTCGGTCCTGAAGCAGTGGAACGACGAGGACCCGCCGGACGCCTTCGAGGAGCGCCGCAACCAGGTCATCTACGACACCTACCAGAAGAACCGGAACCCGTTCATCGACCACCCGGAGTGGGTCGAGGCGATCTGGTAGGGCTCAGCCCTCCAGGTGCGTCGGCGCGAATATCCGCAGCACCGCCGGGAGTACGACCACCGACGGCCCCGGCGTCGCCAGCGCCTTCGCCAGGTCGGACTCCAGCGCCTCGGGGGTCGTCCGCACCCCCGGGACGCCGAACGACTCGGCCAGGGCGACGTAGTCCGGCCGGGTCAGTTCCGTCGCCGTGGCCTGGCCGAAGGCGTCGGTCATGTACTCGCGGAGGATGCCGTACCCGCCGTCGTCCACGATCAGCCAGGTGACGTTCAGGTCGTACTGGCGGGCCGTGGCCAGCTCGGCGATGGAGTACAGGGCCCCTCCATCGCCGGAGACGGCGAGGACCGGCCGCGTCGGATCCGCCGCCGCCGCACCGAGGGCGGCCGGGAAGCCGTAGCCGAGGCCGCCCGCGCCCTGCGCGGAGTGCAGGGTGTTGGGGCCCTTGGCGTCGAAGGCGGACCAGGCCCAGTAGGCGAGGATCGTCATGTCCCAGAAGGACGGCGAGGTGGGCGGGAGTGCTCGGCGGATCGACGCCAGCAGGTCCTGTTCCAGGGTGAGTTCCTGAGCGGCGATGCGGTCGCGGACCCGCCGCAGCAGCTCCCGCACCCGCTCCTCGGCCGTCGGGTCGGTCCGCTCCTCCACCGTCTCCAGCAGCGCCTGAAGCGCCGACCGGGCGTCCGCGTGGATGCCGAGCGCCGGGTGGTTGGACTCCAGCTTGCCGAGGTCGGCCTCGATCTGGATGACGCGGCCGCGCGGCTTGAACGTGTGGTAGTTCGAGGAGAGTTCGCCCAGGCCCGAGCCGACCACCAGCAGGACATCCGCGTCCTCCAGGAAGTCGGTGGTGTACCGGTCCTCCAGCCAGGACTGGAGGGAGAGCGGGTGCTCCCAGGGGAAGGCGCCCTTGCCGCCGGGGGTGGTGACGACCGGTGCCTGAATCCTCTCCGCCAGCCGGCGCAGCTTCTTCGAGGCGTCAGCGCGGATCACTCCCCCGCCCGCGATGATCGCCGGGCGAACGGCGTTCGAAAGCAGATGAGCGGCCACGGCGGTCAGTTCCGGGCGGGGCGGGAGTTCGTCGGGGGTCGCGTCCACCCCCGTCACCACCGGCAGGTGCGTCTCCGCCAGCAGCACATCCTGCGGGATCTCCACCCACACCGGACCGTGCGGAGCGGTCAGCGCCGACTTCCAGGCGGCGGCGATCGCGGAGGGGATCTGGGACTGGGTGCGGACCGTGTGGACGGACTTCACCACGCCCCGGAAGGAGGCGGCCTGGTCGGGGAGTTCGTGCAGATAGCCGTGGCGGCCGCCGCCCAGGCCGGCCGTCGGGATCTGGCTGCTGATCGCCAGGACCGGCGCCGAGGCGGCCGCCGCTTCCTGGAGGGCGGCCAGGGAGGTCAGCGCGCCGGGGCCGGTGGAGAGCAGCAGCGGGGCCGCCTCCCCGGTGATCCGGCCGTACGCGTCCGCCGCGAACCCGGCGTTGTTCTCCACCCGCAGGCCGATGTACCGCAGGTCGGAGCGGCGCAGGGCGTCGAACATGCCGAGGGCGTGCTGGCCGGGCAGGCCGAAGACGGTGGTCGCGCCCAGCCCGGCCAGGGTCTCCACGACCAGGTCTCCGCCGTTGCGGCCGGGGGGAGGATTCAGCGCGGCCTCCGTCTGGGCGGCCGTCGGACGAAGCTCCAGGTCGTGGTCGTGGGTCACTTGCCCTCGTTCTCCTTGCGGGCCGCCGCGATCTGGCGGGACATGATGGTGGTCAGTTCGTACGCCGTGTGGGACGCCGCGACCGACGTGATCTCCGCGTGGTCGTACGCGGGGGCCACCTCGACGACGTCCGCCGACACCAGGTTGCACGACGCGAGGCCGCGCAGGATCTCCAGCAGCTCGCGGGAGGTCATGCCGCCGGCCTCGGGCGTGCCGGTGCCGGGCGCGTGGGCCGGGTCGAGGCAGTCGATGTCGATGGAGATGTACAGCGGGCGGTCGCCGATGCGCTGGCGCAGCTGGTCGGCGATCTCGTCGGCGCCGCGGCGGTAGACGTCCGAGGACGTCACGATGCCGAAGCCCATCTTCTCGTCGTCGGTGAGGTCCTGCTTGCCGTAGAGCGGACCACGGGTGCCGACGTGGGACAGCGCCTCGGTGTCGAGGATGCCCTCCTCGACCGCGCGGCGGAACGGGGTGCCGTGGGTGTACTCGGCGCCGAAGTAGGTGTCCCAGGTGTCCAGGTGCGCGTCGAAGTGGAGCAGCGCGACCGGACCGTGCTTCTTGGCGACCGACCGCAGCAGCGGCAGGGCGATGGTGTGGTCGCCGCCGAGGGTCATCAGGCGGGCGCCGGTGCCGAGGAGGTCGTCCGCGGCGGCCTCGATGGTCTCGACGGCCTCGTTGATGTTGAACGGGTTGACGGCGATGTCGCCGCCGTCCGCGACCTGGGCGAGGGCGAACGGGGAGGCGTCCTGCGCCGGGTTGTACGGCCGCAGCAGCCGGGACGCCTCGCGGATGGCGTTGCCGCCGAAGCGGGCGCCCGGCCGGTACGAGACGCCCGAGTCGAACGGCACGCCGACCACGGCGACGTCGGCGGTGCCGACCTCGTCGAGGCGCGGCAGCCGGGCGAAGGTGGCGGGACCGGCGTACCGCGGGATGCGGGAGGAGTCGACCGGGCCGCGGGGCGTCTCGTTGCTGCTCATGGTGAATGCCTTCTTTCTTGCGCTTTGCCGCGCATGTACTGCTTTCCTACGACTCTACTGAGGAGTCGGGACGGGTTCGGACACAGGTTCGGGCGCCCGGCCGGCCAGCCGTTCGCGCCAGGCGGCCAGCACGGCCGGGTCGGTGGCGGGCGTGGCCAGAGACACGATGACGTAGGCGGCGAGGGAGGCGAGCAGGCCGTAGTAGACGGGCTCGTTGGCGAGGATGCCGTACGCCGCCATCAGCCCGATCACCGCGAGACCGCCGACGGCGACGGAGGCCAGCGCGCCCGCAGCGGTGCCGCGCCGCCACAGCAGCCCGCCGAGGATCGGCACCAGGAGCCCGCCGACGAGCAGGTTGTACGCCACGGTCAGCGCCTCGACGACGTCGTTGAGCGCGATGGCGGTGAGGATCACGGCGACGCCCATCAGCAGGATGAACGTCCGGTTGTCCTTGACCTCGTCGTGCGCGCCCTCGGACGGCTTGAGGGTGCCGCGCAGCCGCGACCAGATGTCGTTGTTGGCGACGGTGGCGCAGGCGATGAGGGCGCCGGAGGAGGTGGACATCACGGCGGCGAGGGCGGCGGCGAGCACGAGCCCGCGCACCCCCATCGGCAGCTCGTCCTTGACGATGGTGGCGAAGGCGTCGTCGGCGCTGTCGAGGTTCGGGTAGAGCACCTTGGCCGCGGTGCCGATGACCGCGCCGCCCAGGGCGTACGCCAGACAGTAGGTGCCGGCGACGGTGCCGCCCCACTTGGCGGTCCTGTCGCTGCGGGCGGTGAAGACGCGCTGCCAGATGTCCTGCCCGATGAGCATGCCGAAGGTGTAGATCAGCACATAGGTGAAAATCGTCTCGCCGCCGATGCCCAGCGGGTCGAAGTACTCGGTGGGCAGCTGGGCCTTCATCTCGCTGAACCCGCCGGCCTTGACGACGGCGATGGGCAGCAGGAGCAGCAGCACTCCGATGGTCTTCACCACGAACTGCACCATGTCGGTGAGGGTGATCGACCACATGCCGCCGAGCGTGGAGTACGCGACGACGATGGACCCGCCCAGGACGATCGCGAGGGTGCGGTTGATGTCGAAGAGGACGTCGAAAATCGTGGCGTAGGCGATGGTGGAGGTGACCGCGAGCATGAGGGTGTACGCCCACATGACGACACCGGAGATCACCCCGGCCCGGCCGCCGTACCGGAGATCGAGCATCTCGGAGACGGTGTAGACCTTGAGCCGCGCGATCCGCGCCGAGAAGAAGACGGACAGGGCGAGCAGCCCGAGCCCGATGGTGAACACCATCCACGCGCCGGAGAGCCCGTACTGGTAGCCGAGGCCCACGCCGCCGATGGTGGACGCGCCGCCGAGGACGATCGCCGCCATGGTGCCGGAGTACATGGCCGGGCCGAGCCTGCGGCCCGCCACCAGGAACTCGCTCTTGGAGCGGGCGCGGCGCATGCCCCACCAGCCCATGGCCAGCATGCCGGCCAGATAGACGACGATCACGATGTAGTCGACGGCCATGGGGGCCTCCTTCGCGCACTCTCGGTGGCGTGTCGTGCAGATGGGATCCGCGGCGGCTCTTCGCGGGGACATCCGCCCGTACCCGCGGCCGCCGGTCCCGACTGACACTAGGTGGCCGAAAAGCGACTGCGAAGTGTACTTTTCATCCATCGGAGCGGAACGGGGTGGAGGAAACGCACATCATGCCCGAGACGACACCCCCCGTTCCCCCCACCCCACCGATCCCCCTCTCCGCCCTCCTGGCCCGCGAGGACCTGGCCCTCCGCCAGATCGCGGGCCCACCGGCGGCCGGGATCTCCATCCACTCGGCGCACACGTCCGAGATGTCGGACCCCTATCCGTACATCCTGGGCGGCGAGCTGCTGCTGACGGCGGGCGTCCACATCCCGGAGGCGGCGGGCTCGGGGACGTACTTCGACGCCTACGTCTCCCGGGTCGTCGAGGCGGGCGGCGCGGCGCTGGGCTTCGGCCTGGCACCGGTGCACGACACGGTGCCGCGCGCGCTGGTGGCGGCATGCGAGAGATACGACCTGCCGCTGTTGGAGGTCCCCCCGCAGACGACCTTCTCCGGCGTGGCCCGCGCGGTCTGGCAACTGATGGCCCAGGCCCGCCTGGCGGAACTCCGCCGCGTGACCGAGGCCCAGCAGAGCCTCGCCGCCGCGGCCGCCCGCCCGGACCCGGTGCCGTCGGTCCTGCGCCAGCTGGCCCAGCGGGTCGGGGGAAGGGCGGTGCTGTACGGCCCGGAGGGGACGGAGATCGCGGGGGCGGGCCGGATCCCGGACGAGGCGGCCCGTACGGCGTTGGCGGACCTGGCCCACGTCCTGACCACCCGCACCTCCACCACCACGGCCACGGACACCGTCGCCGGCACCCACCTCTCCGCGTACGCCCTGGGACCCGGCCAGGGCTTCGTCCTCGGCGTGGCCTCCCCCCACCGGGACCCGGGGGACCACACCATCGCCTCCGTCGCCGCCGTTCTCCTCACCCTCCTCACCGGCGAACACCAGACCGGCACGGGCGCGGCACGCTCCTCGGCCCTGGTCCGCCTGCTCCTGGGCACCCCGCCGGAGGAGGTGACCCCGCTCCTCGCCGGCACGGACCACTGGCTGATCGTCCACGCGAGCCCGCAGACGGGGGCGACCCCGGACCCGGTGGCGGCCTCGGCCCTGGGCACGGCTCTGGGCTCCCCCCTGGTCGACGCGGCGGGGGACGTCGTACGCGTCCTCCTCCCCGCCGACCACACCCCCACCCCCCAACCGGGCTGGACCCTGGGCGTCAGCGCCCCCACCACCCCCGACGCCCTCCCGTCGGCGGACACCCAGGCGTCCCGCGCCCTCTCCCGCGCCCGCGCCACCCGCACCCCGCTCGTGCACCACAACCCCCGCCCGTCCCTCACGGACCTCCTCCCCCCGTCGGAGGCCGAATCCCACGCCCGCACCCTCCTGGCCCCCCTCACCCCACCCCTCCCCGAGACCCTCCGCACCTGGCTCTCCCTCCACGGCAGCTGGGACCGCACCGCCGTCGCCCTCTCCGTCCACCGCAACACCGTCCGCCAGCGGATCGCACGGTGCGCGGCGCTGCTGGGGGCGGATCTGGACGATCCGGATGTACGGATGGAGTTGTGGTTCGCCTTGCGGCAGGTGTGAGGCGCCGCACTCTGGACTCCCCTCCCTACTCGCCGGTACGGTAAGCCTGAGCAAGCGCTTAGATACGTACCGGTGGAGGTGGCGGCGTGCGCCGTACGGTGTTCAACGAGGATCACGAGGCGTTCCGGGAGACCCTTCGCGCCTTCATCGAGGCCGAGGTCGTCCCGGTCTACGACGAGTGGTTCGCGGCCGGCCAGGCGCCGCGCGAGTTCTACTACAAGCTCGGCGAGCTGGGCATCTTCGGCATCAACGTGCCGGAGGAGTACGGCGGCGCGGGCATGGACAGCCACAAGTTCGAGGCCGTCCTCTACGAGGAGACCGCCCGCGCGGGCGTCCAGTTCGGTGGCTCCGGCGTACATGTGCTGCTCGCCCTGCCCTACATCAAGATGCTGGCGACGGACGAGCAGAAGAAGCGCTACCTGCCGAAGTTCGTCACCGGCGAGGAGATGTGGGCCATCGCGATGACCGAGCCGGGCACCGGCTCCGACCTCGCGGGCATGAAGACCACCGCCAAGCTCTCCGAGGACGGCACGCACTACGTCCTCAACGGCGCCAAGACCTTCATCACCGGCGGTGTGCACGCCGACAAGGTCATCGTGTGCGCCCGCACCTCCGCGCCGACCGCCGAGGACCGCCGCCACGGCATCTCCCTGTTCGCCGTGGACACCAAGTCCGAGGGCTACTCCATCGGCCGCAAGCTGGACAAGCTGGGCCTGCGCACCTCCGACACGGCCGAACTCGCCTTCGTCGACGTCAAGGTGCCCGTCGAGGACCTCCTCGGCGAGGAGAACAAGGGCTTCTACTACCTCGGCCACAACCTGGCCTCCGAGCGCTGGGGCATCGCCTTCGGCGCCTACGCGCAGGCCAAGGCCGCCGTCCGGTTCGCCAAGCAGTACGTCCAGGAGCGCACCGTCTTCGGCAAGCCGGTCGCCCACTTCCAGAACACCAAGTTCGAACTGGCCGCCTGCCAGGCCGAGGTGGACGCCGCCGAGGCCGTCGCCGACCGCGCGACCGAGGCTCTGGACGCCGGCGAGCTGACGCCCGCCGAGGCCGCCTCCGCCAAGCTGTTCTGCACCGAGGTCGCGCACCGCGTGATCGACCGCTGCCTCCAGCTGCACGGCGGCTACGGCTACATGAACGAGTACCCGATCGCCCGCCTGTACGCGGACAACCGCGTCAACCGCATCTACGGCGGCACCAGCGAGATCATGAAGACGATCATCGCGAAGGACATGGGTCTGTAAGCCGGCCGCAATCACTGGCCGGTACAACCAGATGCCATGAACCAGGCACTCCAGGATCTCCTCGATCTGCTCGACCTGGAGCAGATCGAGGAGAACATCTTCCGCGGCCGGTCCCGGTCCGCCGTCATCCCACGGGTCTTCGGCGGACAGGTCGCGGCGCAGGCGCTGGTCGCGGCGGGCCGTACGGTCCCGGCGGACCGTCCGCCGCACTCCCTGCACGCGTACTTCCTGCGCACCGGCGACCCCGGCGCGCCCATCGTCTACACGGTCGACCGCCTGCGTGACGGCCGCTCCTTCACCACGCGCCGTGTCGTCGCCGTCCAGCACGGCAAGCCGATCTTCGGCCTGTCCGCCTCCTTCCAGACGTACGAGGAGGGCCTGGACCACCAGGCGCCGATGCCGCCCGCCCCCGACCCGGCCACCCTGCCGACCTCCGAGGACCGGCTGCGCGGCTACCCGCACCTCGACCCCGAGGTGGTGGAGCGGTTCATCGAGGCGCGGGGCGCGGTCGATCTGCGGTACGTCGACGACCCGCCGTTCGGCGACTACGGCACCCCGCGCGAGCCGCGCTCCCAGGTGTGGTTCCGCACCGACGGCAAGCTGGCGGACGACCCGCTGCTGCACGTCGTCCTCGCGACGTACGTCTCCGACATGACCCTGCTCGACTCGGTCCTGCTCGCGCACGGCCGCGGCGGCTGGGCCGTCGGCGATGTCGTCGGGGCCTCGCTGGACCACGCCATGTGGTTCCACCGCCCGTTCCGCGCCGACGAGTGGCTCCTGTACGACCAGGAGTCCCCGTCGGCGTACGGCGGCCGGGGCCTGGGCCAGGCCCGCATCTACACCCAGGACGGCCGCCTGGCCATCTCGGTCATCCAGGAGGGCGTGGTCCGCGTCCCGCGCTGAGGGGTGCCCGGCCGGCTACGCCAGCCCCGCCTCCGCCAGCAGATACGCCGTCATCGGGTCGTAGTACCGAGGGCTGACGACGTGGTCGTCGAGCGGGACCGTCACCTGTACGGTCCCCTCCGCCTCGGCGAGGAACAGCGCCGGGTCGTTGCAGTCGGCGTAGCCCACCGACTCCACCCCGTGCTGGCCGGCGTAGCCCGCCCAGCCGTGGTCGGCGACGACCAGGTCGGGCAGCGGCCGGCCCTCGCGCTCAAGGCCGGTGAGGATGGCCTTCATCGGCTCGCCGGAGTGGGTGTGCCAGAGCGTGGCGCCGTGCTCGAGCACCGCCACGTCCGCGAACTGCATGACGTACCCCTCCTCCGTCTGCAGCCCCTCCGGGATGACGACGATCTCGCAGCCCGCCGCCCGCAGCGCGGCGGCCGTCGCCCGGTGCACGTCGAGCAGCCCGCCCGGGTGACCGGTGGCGAACAGCACCCGCTGCTGCCCGTCGGCCGCCTTGCGCAGCCGCCCGGCCATCCGCTCCAGCGCCGACACGGTCAGCTCGGGGTCGATGGTGTCCTGCCCGAACCGGTACTCCGGGTCGTCGTTCACCCCCACCCGCTCCGCCATCACCGCGAGCACGTCCTGCTCGTCGTTCCAGCGGTCGCCGAGCTCCAGGCCGAGCCAGTAGTTGCGGTTGCCGTTCGCCAGTTGGCGGTAGTGCGAGAGGTTGTTCTCGCGGGGAGTGGCGACATCCCCCGCGATACGGGTCCTCACGAGATGGTCGACGAGTTCGGCGCGGCTGGGGGTCCCGGTTATCGGCATGGTTCTCATTGTGGGGCAGTCGGCTGTGTCCGTCCCTGACCTCGAAGGCTCTGGGATGTGGATCACTCGTATCCGGCCAAGGTGACGGAGGGGAAGATTCCGGATGGTGGGCGGGCCGGCGGCCGCCTCACTCCGTCCCCGCCGCCTCAAATGCCCCCCGGGCCATCCGGTGCAGCAGCTCCGCCGTGGCCCCCCGCCCCGGCAGGGACCCCCGTCGCCCAAGGTGAGGGGTGGAGTTCAGGAGGCCGAAGACGGAGTGGACGGCGGAGCGGGCGGCGGGTTCGGCGAGGGTGGGGTAGACCTTGCGGAGGACGTCCACCCACAGCTCGACGTACTGCCGCTGGAGCTGGCGGACCAGCTTGCGGTCGCTCTCCCGGAGGCGGTCCAGCTCGCGGTCGTGCAGGGTGATGAGGGGACGGTCGTCGAGCGCGAAGTCGATGTGGCCCTCGATGAGCGAGTCGAGGACCTCCTCGGGCGGCACCCCGTCGGCCTCCGCCAGGCGCCGCTTCGCGCCCGTCAGCAGCTGGCCGCTGATGCCGACCAGCAGCTCGGCGAGCATGGCGTCCTTGCCCGCGAAGTGCCGGTAGAGCCCGGGGCCGCTGATGCCGACCGCGGCGCCTATCTCGTCCACCCCGACGCCGTGGAAGCCGCGCTCGGCGAAGAGCCGGGCGGCCTCCTTGAGGATCTGCTCGCGGCGGGTGGGGGCGTCGGTTCTGGTGGCCATGAAGACAATTCTAGACAGGGAGGTTAGCGGTCGTTAACCTGAAGGAAATGCGTTAACGCTCATTAACAAGGTGAGGGGACCGCAGGATGGACCAGGCACCGGAGCTGACGACGGCGGCAGACCCCGCGTCGGAGGCCTGGCAGGCCAACGAGGCGGCGCATCTCGCGCTGGTCGAGGAGCTGCGCGGCAAGCTGGCCGCCGCCCGGCTCGGGGGTGGTGAGAAGGCGCGCGCCCGGCACACCGCGCGCGGCAAGCTGCTCCCACGCGACCGCGTGGACACCCTCCTCGACCCCGGCTCGCCCTTCCTGGAGCTGGCCCCGCTGGCGGCCGACGGGATGTACGACGGGCAGGCGCCGGCGGCGGGGGTGATCGCCGGGATCGGCCGGGTCAGCGGGCGCGAGTGCGTGATCGTCGCCAATGACGCCACCGTCAAGGGCGGGACGTACTACCCGATGACCGTGAAGAAGCATCTGCGCGCGCAGGAGGTCGCCCTCGAGAACCGGCTGCCCTGCCTCTACCTCGTGGACTCCGGCGGTGCCTTCCTGCCCATGCAGGACGAGGTCTTCCCGGACCGCGAGCACTTCGGGCGGATCTTCTACAACCAGGCCCGGATGTCCGGCGCGGGCATCCCGCAGATCGCCGCCGTGCTCGGGTCGTGCACCGCCGGAGGTGCCTACGTCCCCGCGATGAGCGACGAGGCCGTCATCGTGCGGAACCAGGGGACGATCTTCCTGGGCGGGCCCCCGCTGGTGAAGGCCGCGACGGGTGAGGTCGTCACCGCCGAGGAGCTGGGCGGCGGTGAGGTGCACTCCCGGGTCTCCGGTGTGACCGATCATCTGGCCGAGGACGACGGGCACGCGCTCCGGATCGTGCGGAACATCGTCGCCACTCTGCCCGAGCGCCGGTCCATCCCCTGGGACGTACGGCCCGCCGTCGAGCCCAAGGTCGATCCGTACGGGCTGTACGGGGCCGTTCCCGTGGACTCCCGTACGCCGTACGACGTCCGGGAGATCATCGCCCGCGTCGTCGACGGCTCGCGCTTCGCCGAGTTCAAGTCCGAGTTCGGGCAGACCCTGGTGACCGGGTTCGCCCGGATCCACGGCCACCCGGTCGGCATCGTCGCCAACAACGGCATCCTCTTCTCCGAGTCCGCCCAGAAGGGCGCCCACTTCATCGAGCTGTGCGACCAGCGCGGCATCCCGCTGCTGTTCCTGCAGAACATCTCCGGGTTCATGGTCGGCAAGGACTACGAGGCCGGTGGCATCGCCAAGCACGGCGCCAAGATGGTCACCGCCGTCGCCTGCACGCGCGTGCCGAAGCTGACGGTCGTGGTCGGCGGGTCGTACGGCGCCGGGAACTACTCGATGTGCGGCCGCGCCTATTCGCCGCGCTTCCTGTGGATGTGGCCCAACGCCAAGATCTCCGTCATGGGCGGCGAGCAGGCCGCCTCCGTCCTCGCCACCGTCAAGCGGGACCAGATGGAGGCCCGCGGGGAGGAATGGCCCACGGACGAGGAGGAGGCCTTCAAGGCCCCGATCCGCGCCCAGTACGAGCGCCAGGGCAACGCCTACTACGCCACCGCCCGCCTCTGGGACGACGGCGTCATCGACCCGCTGGAGACCCGGCAGGTGCTGGGCCTGGCCCTGACGGCCTGCGCGAACGCCCCGCTGGGCGAGCCGCAGTTCGGCGTCTTCCGGATGTGAGGGGGGTACACGACGATGTTCGACACGGTTCTTGTGGCCAACCGCGGTGAGATCGCGGTTCGTGTCATCCGTACGCTGCGCGCGCTCGGCGTGCGCTCCGTCGCCGTCTTCTCGGACGCCGACGCCGACGCCTGGCACGTCCGCGAGGCGGACACGGCGGTACGGATCGGCCCGGCGCCCGCCGCCGAGAGCTATCTGTCGGTGGAGCGGCTGCTGGAGGCCGCCGCCCGCACCGGCGCCCAGGCCGTCCACCCGGGGTACGGCTTCCTCGCCGAGAACGCCGCCTTCGCGCGCGCGTGCGCCGACGCCGGGCTGGTCTTCATCGGGCCGCCCGCCGACGCCATCGCCCTCATGGGCGACAAGATCCGCGCCAAGGAGACGGTGCGGGAGGCCGGGGTGCCGGTGGTGCCCGGCGGGCGGGACCCGAAACTGGCCGAGGCGGCCCGCGAGCTGGGCGCGCCCGTGCTGCTGAAGCCCTCCGCGGGCGGCGGCGGCAAGGGCATGCGGCTGGTGCGCGACCTGGACCGGCTGGACGACGAGATCGCCGCCGCCCGGCGCGAGGCCCGCACCTCCTTCGGTGACGACACGCTGCTGGTCGAGCGGTGGATCGACCGGCCCCGGCACATCGAGATCCAGGTGCTGGCCGACGCCCACGGCAACGTGATCCACCTGGGCGAGCGCGAGTGCTCCCTCCAGCGCCGCCACCAGAAGATCATCGAGGAGGCGCCCAGCGTGCTCCTCGACGAGGAGACCCGCGCGGCGATGGGCGAGGCAGCGGTCCAGGCGGCCCGCTCCTGCGGATACGTCGGCGCGGGCACGGTGGAGTTCATCGTCCCGGGCGGCGACCCCTCGTCGTACTACTTCATGGAGATGAACACCCGCCTCCAGGTGGAGCACCCGGTCACCGAGCTGGTCACCGGCCTGGACCTGGTGGAGTGGCAGCTGCGGGTGGCGGCGGGCGAGCCGTTGCCGTTCGCCCAGGACGACATCCGGCTCACCGGGCACGCCGTCGAGGCCCGCATCTGCGCCGAGGATCCCGCGCGCGGCTTCCTCCCGTCCGGCGGCACGGTGCTGCGGCTGCGGGAACCCCAAAAGGACGGCGTCCGCACCGACTCGGGGCTCAGCGAGGGCACGGAGGTCGGCAGTCTGTACGACCCGATGCTGTCCAAGGTGATCGCCTACGGCCCGGACCGCGCCACCGCCCTGCGCAGGCTTCGCGCGGCCCTCTCCGAGACGGTGACGCTGGGCGTGCAGACGAACGCCGGTTTCCTGCGGCGCCTTCTCGCCCATCCGGCGGTCGTCGCGGGCGACATCGACACCGGGCTGGTCGAGCGTGAGGTCCAGGGGCTGGTGCCGACGGAGGTGCCGGAGGAGGTGTACGAGGCGGCGGCGGCCGTGCGGCTGGACGCGCTGCGGCCGCGCGGGGACGGCTGGACGGACCCCTTCTCGGTGCCTGACGGCTGGCGGCTCGGCGGCACACCGAAGCCGCTCGGCTTCCCGCTGCGGGTCACCGAACCGGTGGAGTACGTCCCGCGCGGCACGCACACCGTCACCGACGACCAGGTCTCCGTCACCCTCGACGGCGTCCGCCACACCTTCCACCGGGCCGGCGACTGGCTGGGCCGTGACGGCGACGCCTGGCACGTCCGCGACCACGACCCGGTGGCCGCCTCCCTGGACCGGGCCGCCCACTCCGGCGCCGACTCCCTCACCGCGCCCATGCCGGGGACGGTCACGGTCGTGAAGGTGGCGGTCGGCGACGAGGTGACCGCCGGTCAGAGTCTGCTGGTCGTCGAGGCGATGAAGATGGAGCACGTCATCTCCGCCCCGCACGCCGGCACGGTCGCCGAGCTGGACGTCACGCCCGGCACGACGGTCGCCATGGACCAGGTGCTGGCGGTCATCACCCCGCAGGACGACGCCCCCGGGAAGGAGGCGGCGGAATGACAGCCGACGGATCCCCCACCGCCGTACCGGCCGGACTCCCCATGGCCGTCCCGGCCGACGGCCTGCCCGCCCGCGTCCGCATCCACGAGGTCGGCGCCCGCGACGGACTGCAGAACGAGAAGGCGACGGTGCCCACGGAGGTCAAGGCGGAGTTCATCCGCCGCCTGGCCGACGCGGGGCTCACCACCATCGAGGCGACCAGCTTCGTCCACCCCAAGTGGGTGCCCCAACTGGCCGACGCGGAGCAGCTGTTCCCGCTCGTCAGCGACCTGCCGGAAGTGGCGCTCCCGGTCCTGGTCCCCAACGAGCGCGGCCTGGACCGCGCCCTGGCGCTCGGCGCTCGCCGGATCGCCGTGTTCGCCAGCGCCACCGAGTCCTTCGCGAAGGCCAACCTCAACCGCACGGTGGACGAGGCGCTGGCGATGTTCGAGCCGGTCGTCGGCCGGGCCAGGGCGGAGGGCGGGCACGTCCGCGGCTATCTGTCCATGTGCTTCGGCGATCCGTGGGAGGGTCCCGTGCCGGTCCCGCAGGTCGTCCGGGTCTGCACGGCCCTCATGGACATGGGCTGCGACGAGCTGAGCCTCGGCGACACCATCGGCGTGGCCACGCCCGGACACGTCCGCGAGCTGCTCACCGCCCTCAACGCCGCGCGGATCCCCACCGACGCGCTCGGCGTGCACTTCCACGACACCTACGGCCAGGCGCTCGCGAACACCCTCGCCGCGCTCCAGCACGGGGTGACGACCGTCGACGCCTCGGCGGGCGGCCTGGGCGGCTGCCCGTACGCGAAGTCCGCCACCGGCAATCTCGCCACCGAGGACCTGGTGTGGATGCTGCGGGGCCTCGGCATCGACACCGGCGTCGACCTCGGCCGGCTCACCGCCACCAGCGTGTGGATGGCCGAACAACTGGGCCGCCCCAGCCCGTCCCGCACCGTCCGAGCCCTCTCCCACAAGGAGCAGTGAAGAACGATGGACCACCGTCTCTCCCCCGAGCTGGAAGAACTCCGCCGCACGGTCGAGGAGTTCGCACACGACGTGGTGGCCCCGAAGATCGGCGACTACTACGAGCGGCACGAGTTCCCGTACGAGATCGTCCGCGAGATGGGCCGAATGGGCCTGTTCGGGCTGCCGTTCCCGGAGGAGTACGGCGGCATGGGCGGCGACTATCTGGCGTTGGGCATCGCGCTGGAGGAGCTCGCGCGGGTCGACTCCTCGGTCGCCATCACCCTGGAGGCGGGCGTCTCGCTGGGCGCGATGCCGATCCACCTCTTCGGCACCGAGGAGCAGAAGCGGCAGTGGCTGCCCCGGCTGTGCTCCGGCGAGATCCTGGGCGCGTTCGGCCTGACCGAGCCGGACGGCGGCAGCGACGCCGGGGCGACCCGGACCACCGCGAAGAAGGACCCCGCCACCGGCGAGTGGGTGATCAACGGCACCAAGTGCTTCATCACCAACTCCGGTACGGACATCACAGGCCTGGTCACGGTCACCGCGGTGACCGGCCGCAAGCCGGACGGCAAGCCGGAGATCTCCGCGATCATCGTCCCCTCCGGCACCCCCGGCTTCACGGTCGCCGCCCCGTACTCCAAGGTCGGCTGGAACGCCTCCGACACCCGCGAGCTGTCCTTCGCGGACGTGCGGGTGCCGGCGGAGAACCTGCTCGGCGAGGAGGGCCGTGGATACGCCCAGTTCCTGCGGATCCTCGACGAGGGCCGGATCGCCATCGCGGCGCTGGCGACGGGGCTGGCGCAGGGCTGTGTGGACGAGTCGGTCCGCTATGCGAAGGAACGTCACGCCTTCGGCCGCCCGATCGGGGCGAACCAGGCGATCCAGTTCAAGATCGCCGACATGGAGATGAAGGCCCACACCGCCCGCCTCGCCTGGCGCGACGCGGCCTCCCGGCTGGTCGCCGGGGAGCCCTTCAAGAAGGAGGCGGCCCTGGCCAAGCTGTACTCGTCCACCATCGCCGTCGACAACGCCCGGGACGCCACCCAGATCCACGGCGGCTACGGCTTCATGAACGAGTACCCGGTGGCCCGCATGTGGCGGGACTCGAAGATCCTGGAGATCGGCGAGGGCACCAGCGAGGTGCAGCGGATGCTGATCGCACGGGAGTTGGGGCTGGTCAGCTGACCCCCTGATCCGCAGCGGCCTCCCGCCCCCCGCCGGCTCGACGCGCGCTCCGGCGGGGGCGCTCCTAAGCTGGTGGGGTACGGCTTGAGAGGTCTGCGCTCGTGGCCGCGGCCACCTCCGCATGTCCTGGGAGCAGCCCATGACGTTCGCGTGCAGAAGACTTCGCAGGGGAGCCGTGGCCGCGGGGATGGCGGCGATTCTCCTGGTGCCGGTGACCGCGGCGACGGCCGTGGCGACCCCGACGGCCGTTCCCGCCGCCGTCGCCCAGACGGAACCCGTCCCGGGCGTCGAGTTCCGGGAGATCACCCCCGAGGTGCGGAAGCAGCTGGACGAGGCCATCCAGCGGGTCATGCGAGAGGCGAACGTCCCGGGCGTCACGGTCGGCCTGTGGACGCCGGACAAGGGGCAGTACGAGGCTTCCTTCGGCGTGGCCGACAAGAGCACCGGTCAGCGCATGTCGCCGGACCTGTTCACGCGGATCGGCAGTGAGACGAAGACGTTCACCGTCACGGCCCTGCTCCAGCTGGTCGACCAGGGCAAGATCGGCCTGGACGACCCGATCAGCGCGTACGTCGACGGTGTGCCGAACGGCGACGAGATCTCCCTGCGCGAACTGGCCGGAATGCGCAGTGGACTGTTCAACTACTCGGAGGATCCGGACTTCTTCAAGGCGCTGACGTCCGATCCGCAACGCGCCTTCACCCCGCAGCAGTTGCTGGACTACGCCTTCAAGCACCCCCCGCTGTTCGAGCCGGGCGAGAAGTTCTCTTACTGCAACACCAACCTGATCCTGCTCGGCCTGGTCGTCGAGAAGGTCGGCGAACAACCCCTCCAGGACTTCATCCAGGAGAACATCCTGGATCCGGCCGGCATGACGGACACCGTCTTCCCGACGAACGCGGACTTCCCCGAGCCCCACGCGCAGGGGTACACGAACCAGACCGCGACCGGCAAGGTCGAGACCTCGACCGACTGGAACCCGTCGTGGGGCTGGGCGGCCGGGGCGATGATCTCCAACCGTGACGACATGCGCACCTGGGCGCGGACGGTGGCCACGGGCGAGTTCCCCGACGGCGACACGATGGTCGAACCCGCCACGCAGAAGCAGCGCCTGGACACGCCCCCGACCGGCATCAAGGGCGCCGGGTACGGCCTCGGCATCTTCGACGTCCAGGGCTGGATCGGCCACAACGGCTCACTGCCCGGCTACGAGTCCCTGACGATCTATCTGCCGTCGGCGGAGGCGACCCTCGTCGTGCTCCTGAACACCGACATCCTGCACGGCGAGGAGGAGCCGAGCACGCTGTTCGGCGACGCCATCACGAGGATCGTCAGCCCGAACCACGTGTACAACCTCCCCGTTCCGCCGATGCCCAAGTGATCTGGATCATCTTCCGGATCGGCTCCGGACAGGACCCGACCCCTGGACAAGATCTGAGGTTAGGCTAACCTACCTTCGAATTGTCCGGCGGGCCCTCCGCCCTGTTCGAAAGCAGCCACACTCATGTCCAACGCCCGTGCCACCCACCTCACCCGCCGCGGGATCCTCGCCGCCGGCGGTGCCCTCGGCCTCGGTGCCGTCCTCACCGCCTGCGGTGACGAGGAGACGAAAAGCGGTGGCTCGGACTCGACGGCTGCCGCGAAGGCCTCCGGCCCCTGGACCTTCAAGGACGACCGCGGCACGACCGTGAAGCTGGACAAGGTTCCGGCGAACATCGTCGCCTTCACCGGTGTGGCCGCCGCGCTGTACGACTACGGCATCCAGGTCAAGGGCGTCTTCGGCCCGACCAAGACCCAGGACGGCAAGCCGGACGTCCAGGCCGGCGACATGGACATCAGCAAGGTCGAGATCCTCGGCAACGTCTGGGGCCAGTTCAACGTCGAGAAGTACGCGGCGCTGGCCCCCGAGGTCCTCATCACCACGATGTTCGACAACACGGGCACCCTCTGGTACGTCCCCGAGGAGTCCAAGGACAAGATCGCCAAGCTGGCCCCGAGCGTCGCCGTCTCCGTCTACGACCGCCAGTTGACCCAGCCGCTGGAGCGCATGTGGGCGCTGGCCGAGTCGCTGGGCGCGGACCTGAAGGCCGACAAGGTCGTCAAGGCGAAGCAGGAGTTCGAGGCGGCGGCGGAGCGGCTGCGGAAGGCCGCGAAGGCGCGGCCCGAGATCAAGGTGATGGCCGGGTCCGCCAGCGCGGAGCTGTTCTACGTCTCCGGCACCAACCTGTCGATCGACCTGGAGTACTTCAAGGCGCTCGGCGTGAACTTCGTGGAGCCGTCGGAGAAGGCGAAGGCGCAGGGCGGCGGTTGGTACGAGAGCCTGAGCTGGGAGAACGTCGACAAGTACGACGCGGACATCATCATGATGGACGACCGGGCGCAGGCGCTGCAGCCTTCGGCGATTACCGAGGCGACGTGGAAGAAGCTGCCGGCGGTGAAGGCGGGGCAGGTTATCGGTCGGTCGCCGGAGCCGATTCTGTCGTACGCGAAGTGCGTGCCGCTGCTGACGAGTCTCGCTGAGGCGATCGAGAACGCGAAGAAGGTCAGCTGAGGTTCGCCTTCTGGGGTGGGGGGCTTGTGCCGCCTGGCGGCTGCGGGTTCGTCGTGGCTGGTCGCGCCCACGCGGCGGAGCCGCATATCGATACAGCCCCGCGCCCCTAGGTGACTCACCTCGCCCCCTGTCAAAAGCCCAGGAGCCTCCATGTCCACGGCCGTTGCCGCGCCGTTTCGGTTCTTTTCCCTTCAGGTTGTGCGGACTGAGCGGCTTGGGCCGTCTCTGGTCCGGGTTTCGTTCGCCGGGGACGACCTCGTCGACTTCCACTCCGACGGGTGTGACCAGTCGCTGTCGCTGTTCCTGCCGCATCCGGGGCAGGACGCGCCGGTCGTTCCCATCGAGATGGGTGAGGACTGGTGGAAGGGGTGGATGGCGCTGCCGGACGATGTCCGGGCCGTGATGCGCTCGTACACCCTGCGGTCGTTGCGGCGGGATCCCGACGAGATCGACATCGACTTCGTGCTGCACGGGGTCGAGCCCGATGCGGTCGTTCCCGCCGGGCCCGCCTCGCGGTGGGCCGCTCAGGCCTCCGCCGGCGACAAGGTGCTGCTGCTCGGACCGGCGGTCGCGGACAACCGGGCGATCCGGTTCCGGCCGCCGGAGGACACCGATCTGGTGGTGCTCTGGGGTGACGAGACCGCGCTTCCGGCGGTCGCCGCGATCCTGGAGTCGCTGCCGGCCGGGCAGCGGGCGCGGGTGTGGCTGGACGTGCACGACCCCGGGAACATCCTGGAGTTGGCGACCGAGGCGGACGCCGAGGTGACGTGGCTGGTCCGGGAGGACGCGCTCGATGCGATCCGCGCCGCCCAACTGCCGCCCGCGGAGCACCCGTACGTCTGGATCGCGGGCGAGTCGGGCTCGGTGAAGGCGCTGCGCCGGCACTTCGTCGGCGAGCGCGGGATCGACCGGCGCCGGGTGACGTTCGTCGGCTACTGGCGGCACGGGATGACCGAGGAACAGCTGCGCGCCGCCGAGTAGTTGCGCCTGAGACCAAAGTGATCAGGTCACGGTCGAGGCTGCCTTCGTCCAGTGTGACTTAGGTTAGGCTAACCTAAGTCACGCCGAACCCCACTCCCCACGGACCGTCCCCACCGGAGGACCCCAACCATGCGCTCGCACCTGCTCAATGACACGACCGCGGAGCAGTACCGCCGCTCCGTGACCGAAGGAGTCGAGCGGGTGGCCGCCAAACTCGCCACCACCCAGCGTCCGTTCACCGGCGTCACGGTCGACGCCCTGGCCCCCGCCATCGAGCGGATCGACCTCGACCAGCCGCTGCACGACACGACCGCGGTTCTCGACGAGCTGGAGGACGTCTACCTCCGGGACGCGATCTACTTCCACCACCCCCGCTACCTCGCCCACCTCAACTGCCCGGTGGTCATCCCGGCGGTGCTCGGCGAGGCCATCCTCTCCGCCGTCAACTCCTCCCTGGACACCTGGGACCAGTCGGCCGGCGGCACCCTCATCGAGCGCAGGCTCATCGACTGGACGGCCCAGCGCATCGGCCTCGGCGAGAACGCCGACGGCGTGTTCACCTCCGGGGGCAGCCAGTCCAACCTCCAGGCGCTGCTGCTGGCCCGCGAGGAGGCCAAGCCAGGGCGGGCAGGGTGGGAAGGAGGCGCCGACCTGGGGAAGCTGCGTATCTTCGCCTCCGAGGTCAGCCACTTCAGCGTGAAGAAGTCGGCGAAACTGCTCGGCCTCGGCCAGGACGCCGTCGTGACGATCCCCGTCGACCACGAGAAGCGGATGCAGACCGTCGCGCTCGCCCACGAGCTGGAGCGCTGTGCGAAGGACGGCCTCGTCCCCATGGCCGTCGTCGCCACCGCCGGCACCACCGACTTCGGCTCGATCGACCCGCTCCCCGAGATCGCCGAGCTGTGCGGGCAGTACGGCACCTGGATGCACGTCGACGCCGCCTACGGCTGTGGCCTGCTCACCTCGCTCAAGCGCCGCGCCCTGCTGGACGGGATCGAGCGGGCGGACTCGGTCACCGTCGACTACCACAAGTCCTTCTTCCAGCCGGTGAGTTCCTCCGCCGTGCTGGTACGGGACGCCGCCACGCTGCGGCACGCCACCTATCACGCGGAGTACCTGAACCCGCGCCGGATGGTGCAGGAACGTATCCCCAACCAGGTGGACAAGTCCCTCCAGACCACCCGCCGCTTCGACGCCCTCAAGCTGTGGGTCACCCTCCGGGTGATGGGCGCCGACGGCATCGGGCAGCTCTTCGACGAGGTCTGCGACCTGGCGGAGGAGGGCTGGCGGCTGCTGGCCGCCGACCCGCGTTACGACGTCGTCGTCGAGCCCAGCCTGTCCACCCTGGTCTTCCGCTACATCCCGGCCACCGTCACCGACCCCGCCGAGATCGACCGGGCCAACCTCTACGCCCGCAAGGCCCTCTTCGCCTCCGGCGAGGCCATCGTCGCGGGCACCAAGGTGAACGGCCGCCACTACCTGAAGTTCACCCTGCTCAACCCTGAGACGAAGGCGTCCGACATCGCCGCCGTCCTCGATCTGATCGCCGGCCACGCCGAGCAGTACCTGGGAGACTCCCTTGACCGCGCTTCCTGAATCCACCACCAAGACCTACGACTTCGTGGGGATCGGACTCGGGCCCTTCAACCTCGGCCTCGCCTGCCTCACCGAGCCGATCGACGCGCTCGACGGCGTCTTCCTGGAGTCCAAGCCGGACTTCGAGTGGCACGCCGGCATGTTCCTCGACGGCGCCCACCTCCAGACGCCGTTCATGTCGGACCTGGTCACCCTGGCCGACCCGACCTCGCCGTACTCCTTCCTGAACTACCTGAAGGAGAAGGGCCGGCTGTACTCGTTCTACATCCGCGAGAACTTCTACCCGCTGCGCGTCGAGTACGACGACTACTGCCGCTGGGCCGCGAACAAGCTGAGCAGCGTCCGCTTCAACACGACGGTCACCGAGGTGACGTACGACGAGACGGACGAGCTGTACGTCGTGACGACCGCCGCCGGTGAGACGTACCGCGCCCGGCACCTCGTCCTCGGCACCGGCACCCCGCCGTACATCCCCGAGTCCTGCCAGGGCCTGGGCGGCGACTTCATCCACAACTCGCGCTATGTGCAGAACCGGGCCGAGCTGGTGAAGAAGGAGTCGATCACGCTGGTCGGCAGCGGCCAGTCCGCCGCCGAGATCTACTACGACCTGCTCAGCGAGATCGACGTCCACGGCTACCGGCTGAACTGGGTCACCCGCTCCCCGCGGTTCTTCCCGCTGGAGTACACCAAGCTCACGCTGGAGATGACCTCCCCGGAGTACATCGACTACTTCCGCGCCCTGCCCGAGCAGACCCGCTACCGCCTCACCGCGCAGCAGAAGGGCCTGTTCAAGGGCATCGACGGCGATCTGATCAACGAGATCTTCGACCTGCTCTACCAGAAGAACCTCGGCGGCCCGGTCCCCACCCGCCTGCTCACCAACTCGGCGCTGACCAGCGCGTCGTACGAGAACGGCACGTACACCCTGGGCTTCCGCCAGGAGGAGCAGGAGAAGGACTTCGAGCTGAACTCCGAGGGCCTGATCCTGGCCACCGGCTACAGGTACGCCGAGCCGGAGTTCCTGAAGCCGATCCGCGACCGCCTGGTCTACGACTCCCGGGGCAGCTTCGACGTCGGCCGCAACTACGCCATCGACGTCACCGGCAGAGGCGTCTTCCTGCAGAACGCCGGCGTCCACACCCACAGCATCACCAGCCCCGATCTGGGCATGGGCGCCTACCGCAACAGCTACATCATCCGGGAGCTGCTCGGCAGCGACTACTACCCGGTGGAGAAGACGATCGCGTTCCAGGAGTTCGCCGTATGAGCCGTACGACCTTCACGTTCCGCCCCCTCGACCCGCTGAAGGACGCCGAGCTCCTGCACGCCTGGGTCACCCACCCCAAGGCCGCGTTCTGGATGATGCAGGACGCGAAGCTGGAGGACGTCGAGCGCGCCTACATGGAGATAGCCGCCGACGAGCACCACCACGCGCTGCTGGGCCTCCAGGACGGCGAGCCCGCCTTCCTGATGGAGAAGTACGACCCCGCCCACCGCGAGCTGGTCGGGCTGTACGAGCCCCAGCCCGGGGATGTCGGCATGCACTTCCTCACCCCGGCCACGGACAGGCCGGTGCACGGCTTCACCAAGTCCGTCATCACCGCCGTCATGGCCCACCTCTTCGAGGACCCGGCGACCCGGCGGGTCGTCGTCGAGCCGGACGTCCGCAACAAGGCCGTGCACGCCCTGAACGAGGCCGTCGGCTTCGTCCCGGAGCGCGAGATCCAGAAGCCGGAGAAGAAGGCGCTGCTGAGCTTCTGCACGCGTGAGCAGTTCCTGGCCGCCACGGGGGTGTCCGCATGAGCCTCGCCGACGCCGTAGCGCACCTCTCCCCCGAGCGCTGGGAGAAGGCCAACCGCCTGCTGATCCGCAAGGCCCTCGCCGAGTTCGCGCACGAGCGGCTGATCACCCCGGAGTCCCTCGACGGCGACCAGTACGTCGTCCGCAGCGACGACGGCCTCACCCGCTACCGCTTCACCGCCGTCCGCCGCGCCCTCGACCACTGGCAGGTCGACGCCGACTCCATCACCCGGCACCGCGACGGGTCCGAACTGCCGCTCGCCGCGCTGGACTTCTTCGTCGAGCTGAAGGACGCCCTCGGCCTGAGCGACGAGATCCTGCCGGTCTACCTGGAGGAGATCTCCTCCACCCTCTCCGGCACCTGCTACAAGCTCACCAAGCCGCAGACTCCCTCCGCCGAACTCGTCTCCAGCGGCTTCCAGGCCATCGAGACGGGGATGACCGAGGGCCACCCCTGCTTCGTCGCCAACAACGGCCGGCTCGGCTTCGGCATCCACGAGTACCTGTCGTACGCCCCGGAGACGGCGAGCCCGGTCCGCCTGGTGTGGCTGGCCGCGCACCGCTCCCGCGCCGCCTTCACGGCCGGGGTCGGCATCGACTACGAGGCCTTCTTCCGGCAGGAGCTGGGCGAGGAGACCGTCGACCGCTTCCACGGCGTCCTGCGCGACCAGGGCCTCGACCCGGCCGACTACCTCCTCATCCCCGTCCACCCGTGGCAGTGGTGGAACAAGCTCACCGTCACCTTCGCCGCCGAGGTGGCGCGCCGGCACCTGGTCTGTCTGGGCGAGGGCGACGACGAGTACCTGGCCCAGCAGTCCATCCGCACCTTCTTCAACACCAGCAGCCCCGAGAAGCACTACGTGAAGACGGCCCTGTCCGTCATCAACATGGGCTTCATGCGCGGACTGTCCGCCGCCTACATGGAGGCCACCCCCGCGATCAACGACTGGCTCGCCCAGCTGATCGAGGGCGACCCGGTGCTGAAGTCGACGGGCCTCACGATCATCCGCGAGCGGGCGGCCGTCGGCTACCGGCACCTGGAGTACGAGAAGGCCACCGACCGCTACTCGCCGTACCGCAAGATGCTCGCCGCGCTGTGGCGGGAGAGCCCGGTGCCGTCCCTCCAGGACGGCGAGTCCCTGGCGACCATGGCCTCCCTGCTGCACGTCGACCACGCGGGCGCCTCCTTCGCGGGCGCGCTGATCGCCCGCTCGGGCCTGACCCCGACGGAGTGGCTGCGCCGCTACCTGCGGGCGTACTACACCCCGCTGCTGCACAGCTTCTACGCCTACGACCTGGTCTTCATGCCGCACGGCGAGAACGTGATCCTGGTCCTGAAGGACGGCGTGGTCGAGCGCGCGATCTACAAGGACATCGCCGAGGAGATCTGCGTCATGGACCCGGACGCGGTGCTGCCGCCCGAGGTCCAGCGGATCCGCGCCGAGGTCCCCGAGGACAAGAAGCTGCTGTCCATCTTCACGGACGTCTTCGACTGCTTCTTCCGCTTCCTCGCCGCGAACCTCGCCACCGAGGGGATCCTGGAGGAGGACGACTTCTGGCGCACGGTCGCCGAGGTCACCCGCGAGTACCAGGAGGCGACGCCCGAACTCGCCGACAAGTTCACGCAGTACGACATGTTCGCCCCCGAGTTCGCGCTGTCCTGCCTGAACCGGCTCCAGCTGCGCAACAACAAGCAGATGGTCGACCTCGCGGACCCGTCCGGCGCGCTCCAGCTCGTCGGCACGCTGGAGAACCCGATCGCCGGGTTCTGACAACCCCGAGAACGGACGGGCGCCCCGGAGTACGGTCCTCCGGGGCGCCCGTCGGCGTTCACTCAGCAGGCCACGGGACCTGCGGCGACCGGTAGTAGCCGATGCCCAGCGCGTCCCACCGCGGCCCCTGCGCCGCGAGCCGCGTCCGGTAGGCCTCCCAGTCGTGCGTGGCGGCCGGCGACCAGCCCAGCTCGGCGACGCCCGGCAGCCTGGGGAAGGCCATGTAGTCGATGTGTGCGGAGTTCTCGATCGTCTCCGTCCACAGCGGCGCCTCGACACCCCGGATGGCCGAAGCGGGCGCGCCCGGCAGATAGGCCCCCGGGTCCCAGTCGTACGACCGCTTCACCTCCACGTACCCCGCCCAGGACAGCCCGAGCGGGGTGTTCCGGTCGTACTTCATGTCGAGGTAGATCCGGTCGGCGGGCGAGAGCACGATCCCCGTCCCGCTCTGTGCCGCCTTCGCCACCTGCGCCTTCTCCTCGGGGCTGGTGCGGTCCAGGCCCCAGTACTGGGCGAGCGCGCCCTTGGCCGGCGTCGCGCCGGTCAGCTGGTGCCAGCCGATGACGGTCTTGCCGTACTTCGCGACGATCGGCTGCACCCGGTCCATGAACTTCACATAGTCGGCGTGGCTCGTGGAGTGCGCCTCGTCACCGCCGATGTGGAGGTAGCGGCCGGGGGTGAGGGCCGCCAGTTCGCGGACGACGTCCTCGACGAAGTCGTACGTGACCTCCTTGGGCACGCACAGCGAGCTGAAGCCGACGTCGGTGCCGGTGTAGAGCGGGGGTGCCACGCCGTCGCAGTTGAGTTCGGCGTACGACGCGAGCGCCGCGTTGGTGTGCCCGGGCATGTCGATCTCCGGCACGACCTCCAGGTGGCGGGAGGCGGCGTAGCGGACGATCTCCTTGTACTGGTCCTTGGTGTAGTAACCGCCGGGGCCGCCGCCGACCTCCGTCGAGCCGCCGTAGGTGGCGAGGCGGGGCCAGGAGTCGACGGCGATGCGCCAGCCCTGGTCGTCGCTCAGGTGCAGGTGCAGCTTGTTGAACTTGTACAGGGCCATCTGGTCGATGTAGCGCTTGACTTCGTCGACGGTGAGGAAGTGCCGGGAGACATCGAGCATGGCGCCGCGCCAGTCGTAGCGCGGGGTGTCCCGGACGGTGCCGCCCGCGACCAGCCAGGGGCCGGGCTGGACGGTGTCCTTCTCGACGGCGGCGGGCAGCAGCTGGCGCAGGGTCTGCACGCCGTGGAAGAGCCCGGCGGGCCGGGCGGCGGTGATGGTGACGCCGGTGCGGCCGCTGTCGAGGCGGTAGCCCTCGGCGCCGTAGGGCCCCGGGGCGAGGCGGAGCCGGATGCCGCCCGTGCCCTGCTCGGTGACGGGCAGCCGGTAGCCGGTGGCGGGCCGCAGCACGTCCGCGAGGTACTCGCCCACTCCGCGGGCCTCCCGCGAGTCGTCGACGCGGATGCGGGTGCCGTCGGTGATGCGGTACGGGGATCCGGCCGGGGCGACCGAGGCGGGGGCCGGGACCACCTGGCCAAGGGGCCGGGGCTGGGCGGGCGGAGGCGCCGGCGCCGCGCCGGAGGCGAGGACACCGGCCGCCGCGACCAGCAGCAGCGAGCCGAGAAGGTGCAGTCTGTGCCGTCTCACACGTGCTCCCTTCGGAAGGGGTATAGACCACTTTCCGCAGACCACTCTCCCGCAGATCCGTCTCCGGCAGAACCAGTGAAACAATCCCCTCATGGCGGAAATCCTTCAAAAGGACGGCACTTGGACCTTCGACGGCGATGCCCTGCGGCTGACTCCCGGACGGGACAAGGGCGTCGGCCTGCTGCGCCGGACGCTGGGCGAACTGGTCGTCCCCCTCGGGGCCTTGGCGGGCATCTCGTTCGAGCAGGGCAAGAAGTCCGGACGGCTGCGACTCCGGCTGCGCGACGGCGCCGACCCGCTGATCCAGGCCACGGGCGGACGGCTGACCGAATCGCACGACCCCTACCAGCTCGTCGTGGAGTCGGACCGGTACGGCGTCGCCGAGTACTTCGTGGAGGAAGTGCGCAACGCCCTGCTGCTGGACCAGGTGTCCGCCGACCCGGTCACCGAGTATCTGCTGCCGGGCCCCGCCGTCCCGCTGACGGCCGCCGCCGGTGACGCCACGGCGAGCTTCGACGGCGACCACGTCCGGCTGGAGTGGAACTGGAAGACGGAGGACGCCAAGGCCGCCGCCGGCACCCGCACGCTGGCGGTCGAGGACATCCTGGCCGTGGAGTGGCAGCCGGCGGCCGGCCTGGAGAACGGCTACCTCCGCTTCACCGTGAGGAACGCCCCGACCAAGCAGCCGCCCAAGTACGACCCGAACGCGGTCGAGCTGTGGGGCTTCAAGAAGGACCCGTTGATGGCCCTGGTCGCGGCGGCCGTCCAGGCGCGCCTGCCGCACCCGTCGGCGCCCGCCCCCGCCGACGCACCGCGGCTCCCCCGCCCGGAGCCCGCCGCCGCCGAGGACGACCACGACGCCCTGCTGCGCCGGCTGCGCGAACTCGGCGAGCTGCATCGCTCCGGGGTCCTCACGGACGAGGAGTTCACGATGGCCAAGCAGGCGGTGCTGAAGCGCATGTAAGAGGGGCCCTGCCCATGCGCTGCCCGGAATCGGGCAGGATTCTTGCAAAACCCTGCCCCTTACTCCAGGATCTACCGGGTGCACGACGAACTTCTTGATCATCTGACGCGGTCCACGCCCCTCAGCCGGGGCGAGGCGCTGCGCGTGGTCCAGGACGTGCTCGCCTTCTTCGACGAGACGACCGAGGAATACGTCCGTCGCCGCCACCGCGAGCTCCAGGCCCAGGGCCTGGTCAACGCGACGATCTTCGAGCGGATCGAGGCGGACCTGAAGTACCGCGCGGTGGCCCCGCCGGAGCTGTCGCTCCGGCAGCTGCGGCGGATCGTCTACGGCTAAAGACAGCTAGGAATACCCATATATGTGCGGAATCGTCGGATACATCGGCAAGCGGGACGTCGCGCCGCTGCTCCTCGAAGGCCTCCAGCGCCTGGAGTACCGCGGCTATGACTCGGCCGGCATCGTCGTGACCTCCCCCAAGGCCTCCGGCCTGAAGACGGTCAAGGCCAAGGGCCGGGTCCGCGACCTGGAGGCCAAGGTCCCGGCCCGCTTCAAGGGCACCACCGGCATCGCCCACACCCGCTGGGCCACCCACGGCGCCCCCTCCGACGTGAACGCCCACCCGCACCTGGACGCCGAGGGCAAGGTCGCCGTCGTCCACAACGGCATCATCGACAACGCCTCCGACCTGCGCCGCAAGCTGGTGGCGGACGGCGTCGAGTTCCTCTCCGAGACCGACACCGAGGTCCTCGTCCACCTGATCGCCCGCTCGCAGGCCGAGAAGCTGGAGGACAAGGTCCGCGAGACCCTGCGCCTCATCGAGGGCACGTACGGCATCGCCGTCCTGCACGCCGACTTCCCGGACCGGATCGTCGTCGCCCGCAACGGCTCCCCGGTCGTGCTCGGCATCGGCGAGAAGGAGATGTTCGTCGCATCGGACATCGCCGCGCTGGTCACCCACACCCGCCAGATAGTCACGCTGGACGACGGCGAGATGGCGACGCTGAAGGCCGACGACTTCCGTACGTACACCACGGAGGGCACCCGGACGACGGCCGAGCCGACCACCGTCGAGTGGGAGGCCGCCTCCTACGACATGGGCGGCCACGACACCTACATGCACAAGGAGATCCACGAGCAGGCCGAGGCCGTGGACCGCGTGCTGCGCGGCCGGATCGACGACCGGTTCTCCACCGTGCACCTCGGCGGCCTCAACCTGGACGCCCGCGAGGCCCGCCGCATCCGCCGGGTGAAGATCCTCGGCTGCGGCACCTCCTACCACGCCGGCATGATCGGCGCCCAGATGATCGAGGAGCTGGCCCGCATCCCCGCGGACGCCGAGCCGGCCTCCGAGTTCCGCTACCGCAACGCGGTCGTCGACCCCGACACCCTGTACATCGCGGTCTCCCAGTCCGGCGAGACGTACGACGTGCTGGCCGCCGTCCAGGAGCTGAAGCGCAAGGGCGCCCGGGTGCTGGGCATCGTGAACGTGGTCGGCTCGGCGATCGCCCGCGAGGCCGACGGCGGCATCTACGTGCACGCCGGCCCCGAGGTCTGCGTGGTGTCGACCAAGTGCTTCACGAACACCACCGTCGCCTTCGCCCTGCTCGCCCTGCACCTCGGCCGCACCCGCGACCTCTCGGTCCGCGACGGCAAGCGGATCATCGAGGGTCTGCGCAAGCTCCCCGGGCAGATCGCCGAGATCATGGAGCAGGAGGCGGAGATCGAGAAGCTGGCCAAGGCCTACGCCGACGCCCGCTCGATGCTCTTCATCGGCCGCGTCCGGGGCTACCCGGTCGCCCGCGAGGCCTCCCTGAAGCTCAAGGAGGTCTCCTACATCCACGCCGAGGCCTACCCCGCCTCCGAGCTGAAGCACGGCCCGCTGGCCCTCATCGAGCCCGCCCTCCCCACGGTCGCGATCGTCCCCGACGACGACCTGCTGGAGAAGAACCGCGCCGCGATGGAGGAGATCAAGGCCCGCAGCGGCAAGATCCTCGCGGTCGCCCACCAGGAGCAGGAGAAGGCCGACCAGACCATCGTCGTCCCGAAGAACGAGGACGAACTGGACCCGATCCTGATGGGCATCCCGCTCCAACTCCTCGCGTACCACACGGCATTGACCCTGGGCCGCGACATCGACAAGCCGAGGAACCTCGCGAAGTCGGTAACGGTCGAGTAGTTCGGTAACGGTCGAGTAGTCACGAGAACGGACCCCCACGTGTCGCCCCAGACACGGGGGGTCCGTTTCATGTGCGCCGGGGCTGCCCGACACCCCGGCCTGCGCAGCTAGCCGGTAGCCGTCACACCCCGGCCGGCAGCACGCCGAGGAAGAACCGTCGGCCAGTGAGCCAGCGCAGCGGTCGCCGCGTACCAGAAGAGCGCCCCGGCGACGACGCCGACCCAGCCGCCCACCTTGGCCAGCCCGCCGCTCTCGGCGAAGGCGGCGACAGCCCACAGCAGCAGGGCCACGAAGAACAGCCCGTACGACGCCTGCGCCAGCTGACCCCCGCCCGCGAGGGCGAGCGACAGCACCACGAGGGCGAACAACAAGAGGAACAGCCCCGCCGCGTTGGCGGAGACGTCACCCGACACGGCCCAGGTGAACCAGAGCGCGCCGAGCGCGGAGAAGGCCGTGCCGGTCCCCGCGTCATGGTCGCGGAAGGCCAGCAGACCGGCGAGGAAGAGGGCGATTCCGCCTACGTACTGGGCTACGGACCCGGCGTCCGCCGCCGTCACACCGTCGATCACACCGGTGTAGCCGAGGCCGACCGCGAGGAGGGTGATCCCGAGCGCGAGTCGGCCGACGATCGTGGTGGTGCTTCCCGCAGAGACGTCGTTGTCCACGGCGGGCTCCCTTCATGCATGTGCAGTTGTGCGGTGACCGGTATATGCCCTTCACAAGAGCACAAACACATCTACGCGTGAGTAGATTTATCCAGCGCACAAAGGGAGTTGGCCGTACCCGGATCCCATGTCACCTGAGACAAGGGCGAGTTACGGAATGACAACGACAGGCCGCTTCGCCCGCTTGGCGAGCCGCCCGGCGACCGAGCCGAAGATCCGGCCGACGATGCCGTGCGTGGAGCCGACCACGATGGCGTCCGCCTCGTACTCCCGCCCGACCTCTTCGAGTTCGTGACAGATGTCACCGCCGCGCTCGACCAGGATCCACGGCACCTCGGCGAGATAGTCCGCACAGGCCAGCTCCAGGCCCAGCACCTCGGTGCGGTGGTCCGGCACGTCGACGAAGACCGGCGGCTCGCAGCCCGCCCAGACGGTGGTCGGCAGCCGGTTGGCCACATGGACGATGATCAGGCCCGAACGGGACCGCTGGGCCATGCCGATGGCGTACGCGAGGGCGCGCTCACTGGAGGTGGAGCCGTCGAAGCCGACGACCACGCCGTGCTTGAAGGCGGGGTCGCACGAGTGGCGTGGCTCTTCCGCCGCCAGGGGCTCGGCCGCCGTGGGGTCGGCGACGGGCCGCTTGCGGTCCGCGGGTTCGAAGAATTCGTGACCGGCCATGGCTGTCTCGGCGTTGTGATCCTTATTGGGGGGACGACACTGTGCGGCGGAGCTGTGTCCGGGAATCATCTTCCCAACCCCATACCCCCAAGGGTACGGCGGCACGCCTCCTTAGCCCAGATCCCGCGCACCGTCCGTGGCGGTTCACCGGAGCATGCACGAGGGTGCGCCCGTAACGCAATGGTTGCTGCCCCGTACAGGCGGTTTGCGCAGCATTCAGGCCACGGCCAGGTGACCGACCGGCCGACGGGCCGTTGAACCCCCTGAACCACCCCCAGGGAGCGCCACAGGGAGCACGATCACATGTCCTCACAGTCCGGGCCGGACAGCTCGAGACAGTCCGGGTCGGACAGCTCGGGCGACGTCGTCCGCTGGGCGGCGTTCAGCTGCGTCCTCGTCCCGGTGGTGCTCCTCTGGTACGGCACGTCCCTCGCCGGCGCGGCCGGCACCGCGCTCGGTCTCGCGGCCGTCACCGCGGTCTGCCGGCTGCTGCTGCGCCAGTCGGAGCGCGGCGCGGCCCGGCTGCTCGCGGAGGAGCGCCCTCCGCACCGCGGCCGGCACCACCGGACGGGCACCGGGGCACATCGCGGCGGGAGGCCCGGCGGGCGGGGAAATACACCGGTCGGCTGACCGGTTTCCGCGCACGCGCCCGTATCTTTTCAGCCAACTTCTGAATGTCGCGCATCGCCCGTCCGGAACACCCTCCACCCCCCGTTTGACCTGCAAGGAAAGGGTCTCCAGCGGCGCGCGCACCCTACGTGGTTTGGCCACTGCGACGAGGCGCACTTCCCTGCACGGCCCGCGAGTGCAACGCTTCGTGATCGAATGCTTTACGCCAAGTTGCCAAGTCGACAATGTGCCGGGTGCCGAACTGGCCACCCCGGCACGGCGTGACGCAGTAGATTCGATCTTGACTGTCTTACGGCGGGGGACTCGTGCAGGACCGAGGGGAAACGTGCAGGAGCGACACAACCGAGGAGCCGCGACCACCGAGGGGGGCTTAGCAGTATGAGCCACGACTCCACTGCCGCGCCGGATGCCGCGGCCCGGAAGCTCTCCGGGCGACGCCGCAAGGAGATCGTCGCGGTGCTGCTGTTCAGCGGCGGCCCCATCTTCGAGAGTTCCATACCGCTGTCGGTGTTCGGGATCGACCGCCAGGACGCCGGGGTGCCGCGCTACCGACTGCTGGTGTGCGCCGGCGAGGAGGGCCCGCTGCGGACCACAGGGGGCCTGGAACTCACGGCACCACATGGCCTGGAGGCGATCTCGCGGGCGGGCACGGTCGTCGTACCGGCCTGGCGCTCGATCACCTCGCCACCACCCGAGGAAGCGCTCGACGCACTGCGCCGGGCGCACGAGGAAGGCGCCCGCATCGTCGGGCTGTGCACCGGCGCCTTCGTCCTCGCGGCGGCGGGCCTGCTGGACGGCCGTCCCGCGACGACACACTGGATGTACGCGCCGACGCTGGCCAAGCGCTATCCGTCGGTGCACGTGGATCCGCGCGAACTCTTCGTCGACGACGGAGACGTACTGACATCGGCGGGCACCGCGGCCGGAATCGATCTCTGTCTCCACATCGTGCGGACGGACCACGGCAACGAGGCGGCCGGGGCCCTGGCCCGCCGCCTGGTGGTCCCGCCGCGCCGGAGCGGAGGCCAGGAACGCTACCTGGACCGCTCTTTACCAGAGGAGATCGGCGCCGACCCGCTCGCCGAGGTCGTCGCCTGGGCGCTGGAGCACCTCCACGAGCAGTTCGACGTGGAGACGCTGGCCGCGAGGGCGTACATGAGCCGGCGCACCTTCGACCGCCGCTTCCGCTCGCTGACGGGGTCGGCCCCTCTCCAGTGGCTGATCACCCAGCGGGTGCTCCAGGCGCAGCGCCTCCTGGAGACGTCGGACTACTCGGTGGACGAGGTGGCGGGCCGCTGCGGCTTCCGCTCCCCCGTCGCGCTGCGCGGCCACTTCCGCCGTCAGCTGGGCTCGTCCCCGGCGGCGTACCGTGCCGCGTACCGGGCGCGCCGGCCGCAGGGTGACAAGCCGGTCGACGCCGAGGCGACCCCGACGCCGAGCCCGGCGGCACTGGGCGCGGGCCCGGGCCAGCCGGGTCCGGCCGGTGCGGGCCAGCCGGGGCACGCCGCCGCGCACCACCAGGACCACCCGGTCCCGCTCCAGGCCCGCCGCACGGCGGCCGCGAGCGCGGTCGGCGCCTCGGGATCCCTGGACCACCGGGACGCCTACGTCCCGTCGCGGGCCAGCCTCCCGGGCCAGCGCAGCGGAACGTGAGCGCGTGACCACCCCGCGGGGCCACGAGGAACCGACCTCGTGGCCCCGCGGCGTTTCCGGGAGCCGCCGGGGCGGCACGCGGGGGATCCGTCCCCAGCCGTCGGCCGTAATGTGGACGCATGAACGATCGCATGGTGTGGATCGACTGCGAGATGACCGGCCTCTCGCTGTCCGACGACGCGCTCATCGAGGTGGCCGCCCTCGTCACCGACTCGGAGCTGAACGTGCTCGGCGAGGGTGTGGACATCGTCATCCGGCCGCCGGACCAGGCGCTGGAGACGATGCCGGAGGTGGTGCGTCAGATGCACACCGCGTCCGGACTGCTCGCGGAGCTCCCGAACGGTACGACGCTGGCGGACGCCGAGGAGCAGGTCCTGGCGTACGTACGCGAGCACATCAAGGAACCGGGCAAGGCCCCGCTGTGCGGCAACTCGGTCGGCACGGACCGCGGCTTCCTCCTCCGGGACATGCCGACCCTGGAGGACTACCTCCACTACCGGATCGTCGACGTCTCGTCGATCAAGGAGCTGGCCCGCCGCTGGTACCCGAGGGCCTACTTCAACAGCCCGGAGAAGAACGGCAACCACCGGGCCCTCGCCGACATCCGAGAGTCCATCGCCGAGCTGCGCTACTACCGCGAGGCGATCTTCGTTCCGCAGCCCGGTCCCGACTCGGACACCGCCAAGGCGATCGCCGCCAAGCACGTTCTCCCTGCTCAGCAGGGCTGACGAGGCCCGTGGGAGGGGCGCCGCCAAATCCGTGCGCGAGCACCCCTTCGGACCCTGTACACTTTTTCTCGGCCGGTCGGGGAAACGACAACGTCAACCGCCGGTCATGGTGGGTGTAGCTCAGCTGGTAGAGCACCTGGTTGTGGTCCAGGATGCCGCGGGTTCGAGTCCCGTCACTCACCCTGAATGATCAGCCGGTGACCTTCGGAAGAAGGTCACCGGCTGATTGCGTTCCCGTTCATGGCGGTTACTTCGGGTCCTGGTTGAACTTCGCGGTCGACCAGAAGTAGCCGAGCACCGTGAGGCCCAGGCACCAGACGGCGGCGAGCCATCCGTTGTGGCCGATCTCGGTGCCGAGGAGAAGTCCGCGCAGGGTCTCGATGGCCGGGGTGAACGGCTGGTACTCGGCGACCGGCTGGAACCAGCCCGGCATCGCGTCGACGGGGACGAAGGCGCTGGAGAGGAGCGGCAGCAGGATCAGGGGAATGGCGTTGTTGCTGGCGGCCTCGGCGTTCGGGCTGACCAGGCCCATGCCGACGGCGATCCAGGTGAGCGCCAGGGCGAAGAGGGCGAGCAGTCCGAAGGCCGCCAGCCACTCCAGGACGGTGGCATCGGTGGAGCGGAAGCCGATGGCCACACCGACCGCGCCGACCAGGACCACGCTGACGATCGACTGCAGCACGCTGCCGATGACGTGTCCGATGATCACGGAACCGCGGTGGATCGCCATCGTGCGGAAGCGGGCGATGATGCCCTCGGTCATGTCGTTGGAGACGGAGACCGCGGTGCCGATCGTGGTGCTGCCGATGGTCATCAGCAGCAGGCCCGGGACGATGTACGCGATGTAGTCGGAGCGGTCCCCGCCGCCGATGCCCGCGCTCATGGTGTCGCCGAAGATGTAGACGAAGAGCAGCAACAGCATGATCGGCGTGAGCAGCAGGTTCAGGGTGAGGGACGGGTAGCGCCGGGCGTGCAGGAGGTTGCGGCGCAGCATCGTCGTCGAGTCGCGTACGGCGAGGGAGAGGGTGCTCATCGGGCGGTCTCCTTGGACTGGTTCGGCTGGGTGGGGACCTTCGCGCCGCCGGTCAGGGCGAAGAAGACGTCGTCGAGGTCGGGGGTGTGCACGGTCAGCTCGTCCGCTTCGACGCCGGCCGAGTCCAGCCAGTCGAGAATCGAGCGCAGTTCGCGCTGGCTGCCGTCGCTGGGGAGTTGCAGGGCCAGCGCCTCGTCGTCGCGCGTGGCCTCGCGCAGCGCGGAGGCGGCGGACTGGTAGGCGGCCGGGTCGGTGAAGCGGAGGCGGACGTGTCCGCCGGGGATGAGCCGCTTCAGCTCCTGGGCGGTGCCCTGGGCGGCGATCTTTCCGTCGTTGAGCACAGCGATGCGGTCGGCGAGCTGGTCGGCCTCTTCCAGGTACTGGGTGGTGAGGAAGACGGTGACGCCGTCGGCGACCAGCTCGCGGATGATCTGCCACATGTTGTGGCGGGAGCGCGGGTCGAGGCCGGTGGTCGGCTCGTCGAGGAAGATGATCCGCGGGCTGCCGACCAGCGTCATGGCGATGTCCAGGCGGCGCTTCATACCGCCGGAGTAGGTGGAGGCGGGCTTCTTCGCGGCCTCGGTGAGGTCGAACCGCTCCAGCAGCTCAGCGCTGACCCGCCGCCCCTCGCGCTTGGACAGGTGGTGCAGGTCCGCCATGAGGAGCATGTTCTCCTCGCCGGTGATCAGCCCGTCGACCGCGGAGAACTGCCCTGTGACCCCGATCGCGGCACGCACGCCCTGCGGGTCGGCGGCGAGGTCGTGGCCGCCGACCCGGACGACACCGTCGTCGGCGCCGATCAGGGTGGAGAGGATCTTCACGGCGGTGGTCTTGCCGGCGCCGTTCGGGCCGAGCAGGGAGAAGATCGTTCCCTCCGGGACGGCCAGGTCGATGCCGTCGAGGACGGTCTTGTCGCCGTAGGACTTGCGCAGCCCGTTCGCCGTGATGGCCAAGCTGGTCATGAGAGGTGCTCCTTCGGACGGGCCGCGGGTTAGAGGCTGCGGGCGGTGATGTCGCCGTGGGCGGTGGTCGCGCGGATGGTCAGGTCGGCGTCCGCGCCGCCGGTGTTCCTGAGCGCGTTGTCGATCCGGCCGTAGCCGGTGCCGGCGTCCAGGGAGGCGGAGACTCCGGCGGCGGCGTCGACCGACACGTTGCCCATCTGAGTGGTCAGCACGACCTCCCCGCGCACCGCCTCGGCGATCCGGATGTCGCCCTTCTGCGTGCTGATCTGTGCGGGGCCGCGCAGGCGGCCGACCGAGACGTCGCCGAAGGCGGTGAGGCGCATGCTCGCGGCCTCGTCGACCTTGACCCCCATCGCACCCTCGAAGAGGACGTCGCCCAGGCGTCCGACGCCGCGGAGTTCGGCGGCGGCCGCCTTCGCCTCGACACGGGAGCCGGCGGGCAGCTGGACGGTGACCTCGACGGACCCGGACTGGCCGAGGATCTGGTTCTTGGCCGCCGGGGCCTTGATCTGCAGGGTGCCGTCGGCGTAGGTGACCTCGGTCTGCTCGGCCGCCTTCACGTCGCGCCCCTTCGAGGCGTTAGCGGGCCGGACCTCGACCGTGGTGTCGGTCCGGTCGGCGGCGATGAACTGGACACGCCCCGCGGGGATGTCGAGGACGGCGGTGATCGGGGCCGGGGTGTCGAACTTCCGCATCGTGCTCTCCTGTGCTCGCTGTCGTTTCTGACATTGGAAACGCTACGTTGCGTTCAATGATCGGGCAACAAGCTTGTTGCGCTTAACCAACATAAGCACAGGTGAGAGCAGATAAATCATTGCAATGGTTCCACAGCGAACGCAACGGTGATCCTTCAGCACGTTGCAATGACTCGTGAGTGAACGCTATGCTGGAGATGCTCACAGACCACAGAGGAGGCCGCGATGCCGGGAGGCAGACTCACTCAGCAGGAACGCCAGCAGATCGCGCTGGGACTGGCCGACGGCCTCGCCTACGCGGAGATCGCCCGACGTCTCGACCGCCCGACCTCGACCATCACCCGCGAGGTCATGCGCAACGGCGGCCCCACCGCCTACCGCGCCGACCTCGCCCACCGCGCCACCGAACGCCGCGCCCAGCGCCGCCGGCAGGCGGCGGCCCGGGAGTCGGAGGCGCCCGCGCCGGCCTACGGGCGCGACGCCGAGGCGGTGCGCGAGTACGAGGAGACGTTGGCCACCGTCTACATGCAGTCGGGCATGCCCAAGATGATGGCCCGGGTGATGGCCTGCCTCTCCATCAGCGACACGGGCAGCCTCACCGCGTCCGAGCTCGTCCAGCGCCTCCAGGTCAGCCCGGCGTCCGTCTCCAAAGCGGTCGCGTTCCTCGAGAGCCAGGACCTCGTCCGCCGGGAACGCGACGACCGACGCCGCGAGCGCTACGCCGTCGACGACGACGTCTGGTACCAATCGATGATCGCCAGCGCCCGGGCCATCGCCCAGATCGTCGAGACCGCACGGCAGGGCGTCGGTGTCCTCGGCCCCGGCACCCCGGCCGCCACCCGCCTGGAGAACATCGCCCGCTTCCTCGACTTCGTCTCCGAGAGCACCACCCGCGCCGCGGAGCAGGCCCGCGAGATCCTCTACACGAAACCCGAGACGACCTCAGGCGGCACGGCCGAGCCGGGTTCGGATCGCTGAGCGGGCAGCCGTCTCGAGTTCTACGACGACGCCCGCTCCACCAGCTCCGTCGCCAGCACCACCTGCCTGCGCTCCAGCCCCCGCGACACCGCCGGCCTGCGGTCCGCGATCTCGTTGAGGAGGAGGTCGATCATCCGGCGGCCCATCTCGTCTATCGGCTGGCGGACGCTGGTCAGGGGCGGGTCCAGGTGGCGGGCGATCGCCGAGTCGTCGTAGCCGACGAGCGCCACGTCCTCGGGGATACGGCGGCCCGCCTCGCGCAGCGCGTGCCGGGCACCGGCCGCGGTGACGTCGGACGCCGCGAAGACCGCGTCCAGGTCGGGGCGGCGGGACAGCAACTCGGCCATCGCGCGGCGGCCGCCCTCCTCGGTGAAGTCGCCCGGCTCGATCAGCCCTTCGTCGACCTCGTGGCCGGCGTCGGTGAGCGCGTCGCGGTAGCCGTCGATGCGGCGCTGGGCGCCGTAGACGTCGAGGCGGCCGGTGATGTGCGCGATCCGGCGGCGGCCCCGGGAGAGGAGGTGCTCGACGGCCGACCGCGCACCGCCGTAGTTGTCCGAGTCGACCGACGTCAGCGTCTCCGCCGCCGAGCGCGGGCCGCTGATCACCGCGGGGATCTCCAGCTGGGCCAGGAGGTCCGGGAGGGGGTCGTCGGCGTGGACGGAGACCAGCAGGACGCCGTCCACCCGGTGCGCGGCGAGGTACTGGGCGAGCCGCCGGCGCTCCCGGTCGCTGCCCGCGAAGATCAGCAGCAACTGCATCTCGGTGTCCGAGAGTGCCGCGCCGACACCGCGCAGCATGTCCGAGAAGTACGGCTCGGCGAAGAACCGGGTCTCCGGCTCGGGGACGACGAGCGCGATCGCGTCGGTGCGGTTGGCGGCCAGGGCGCGGGCCGCCGTGTTCGGGACATAGCCGAGCTCGGCGACCGCCGCCTCCACCGCCGCGCGGGTCGCGTCGCTGACCCGGGGGGAGCCGTTGATCACGCGGGAGACCGTGCCGCGGCCGACTCCGGCGCGTGCGGCGACCTCCTCCAGGGTCGGCCGGCCGCCGCTGCGGCCCCGCGCTCCGTGGCTTGCCATGGGCTTCGCCCTCCCTCGTACACCCGTTGGCCTGGAATGTAACAGTGCTTCCGCCATCTGGCGCCGAGGGACCGTGACCGATCCCGAGCGACGGATTCCAGTTAACAGGCCGATAACTGAACGCATCTCTCCGCGTCCGGTCCCTTGACACCCTCGCTCGAACCCACGAACCTTCAACTCATCACCGATGGGAGCGCTCCCACACTACCTGGCACATACACATCCCGCACGTTCCCCGCCCGAGCCGCAGCGCCACACAGCACCAGGCAAGACCCACGCAGCACCACGTACAACGGGACAACAAAGCAATTCTGGCCGGGGGGTCGGCACGTCAGGGCAACTGGAGGACCCAATGCGAGCATCTACCCGAATCCGCCGCAAGGCGGTCGTCCTCGCGGCCGTCGCGTCGCTGGGCACCGGGCTGCTGGCCGGCTGTGCCGACGACGGCGAGAAGGAACCGGGCTCGTCGAACGGCGGAGACGGCGGCAAGACCACCATCACCCTGGGGCTCTTCGGCACGTTCGGCTTCAAGGAGGCCGGGCTCTACGACGAGTACATGAAGCTCAACCCCGACATCACGATCAAAGAGAACGTGACCGAGCGCAACGAGAACTACTACCCCGCGCTCGTCAACCACCTCACCACCAACAGCGGCCTGATGGACATCCAGGCCGTCGAGGTCGGCAACATCGCCGAGGTGGCCGCGACCCAGTCCGACAAGCTGCTCGACCTGTCGAAGTACGGCAAGAAGAGCGACTACCTCGAGTGGAAGTGGCAGCAGGCCACCACCAAGGACGGCCAGACGATCGGCCTCGGCACCGACGTCGGCCCGATGGCCATCTGCTACCGCACCGACCTCTTCAAGGAGGCCGGACTGCCCACCGACCGCGAAGAGGTCGCCAAGCTGTGGGCGGGCGACTGGAAGAAGTTCGTCGACGTCGGCCGCGACTACCAGAAGAACGCCCCCAAGGGCACCACCTTCATGGACTCCCCCGGCGGTCTGATCAACGCGATCCTCAGCAGTGAGACCGAGCGGTTCTACGACTCCTCCGGCAAGGTCATCTACAAGGACAACCCGGCCGTCAAGGCGGCCTTCGACCTCACCGCGGAGGCCGCGGAGGACGGGCTCGTCGGCAACCAGACGCAGTTCCAGCCCGCCTGGGACACCACCATCGCCAACAGCAAGTTCGCCGCGATCTCCTGCCCGCCGTGGATGCTCGGCACCATCAAGGGCAAGTCGAAGCCGGAGGCGAAGGGCAAGTGGGACGTGGCCCAGGCGCCCAAGTCCGGGAACTGGGGCGGCTCCTTCCTCGCCGTGCCGAAGTCCGGAAAGAACGCCGAGGAGGCCGCCAAGCTGGCCGCCTGGCTGACCGCGCCGGAGCAGCAGGCCAAGCTGTTCAAGGTGCAGGGCAGCTTCCCGAGCACCCCGGCCGCGTACACCATGCCCGAGGTCACCGGCGCCAAGAACGACATGACCGGTGACGCCCCGATCGGCGAGATCTTCGCCGAGGCGGCCAAGAACGCCCCGGTCCAGGTGATCGGCCCGAAGGACCAGATCGTCCAGCAGGGTCTCACCGACAACGGCGTCATCCTGGTCGCCCAGGGCAAGTCGCCCGAGGAGGCCTGGGAGAACGCCGTGAAGACCATCGACAACAACCTGGACCAGTGACCCGTATGACCACTGGGCACGACACCGCCGCCGCGGCCCCCTCCACGGAGGGGGGCGCGGCCCCGGGCCGCCCGGCCGGCGATCCCGCGTCCGCCGAGAAGGAGCGGCGCCGACGGGCCCGGCTGTCCCGCCGCTGGCAGCGGGACGTGCGCTGGAGCCCGTACGCCTTCGTCTCCCCGTTCTTCCTGCTGTTCGTGGCCTTCGGCCTGTTCCCGCTGGTCTACACGGGCTGGGCCTCGCTGCATCAGGTGGAGCTGACCGCGCCCACCGACATGAACTGGGTGGGGCTGCGCAACTACACCCGGATCTTCGACGACGACTTCTTCTGGAACGCGGCGCAGAACACCCTGACCATCGGCATCATCTCCACCGTCCCGCAGCTGCTGATGGCCATGGGCCTCGCCCACATCCTCAACTACAAGCTGCGCGCCTCGACCTTCTACCGGGTCGCGATGCTCGCGCCGTACGCGACCTCGATCGCCGCCGCCTCGCTGGTCTTCGTGCTGCTCTTCGGCCGCGACTACGGCATGATCAACTGGGCCCTCGGCCTGGTCGGCATCGACAACATCGACTGGCAGAACGAGACCTGGGCCTCCCAGGTCGCCGTGTCGACGATCGTGATCTGGCGCTGGACCGGCTACAACGCGCTGATCTATCTGGCGGCGATGCAGGCGATCCCGCAGGACCTGTACGAGTCGGCGGCACTGGACGGCGCCAACCGCTGGCAGCAGTTCTTCCATGTCACGCTGCCCTCGCTGCGGCCGACCATCCTGTTCACCTGTGTCGTCTCGACGATCGGCGCCTCGCAGCTGTTCGGCGAGCCGCTGCTGTTCGACGCGAACAAGGGCGCCTCGGGCGGATCCCAGCACCAGTTCCAGACGCTCGGCCTGTACCTGTACGAGCAGGGCTGGGTGAACCAGCACCTGGGCCGGGCCTCCGCCATCGCCTGGACGATGTTCCTGATCCTCATCGTGATCGGGATCGTCAACTACGTCATCTCGCGCCGGCTGCGCGCCAGTAGTTAGGAGAACCGGCCGTGACGACGACACTGACTCCCCCGGATCCGGACCGGCTCAAGGCTCCTGCCGAGCGGCCGAAGGGCTCGCGCCGGCCCCGGTCCGCGCGGGCGGGCGGGCAGTTGCACGCCGGTCCGGTCGCCTACGTGGTGCTCGCCCTGTTCACCATCGGCTCCCTGTTCCCGCTGGTGTGGACGGCGATCGCCGCCTCCCGCGACAACAACCGGCTGGCGCAGACCCCACCGCCGTTCTGGTTCGGCGCCAACCTGTTCGACAACCTCGAACTGGCCTGGACCGACGCCAATCTGGGCGAGGCGTTCCTCAACACCACCATCGTGGCCGGGATCTCGGCGGCCACCATCGTCTTCCTGTCGACGATCGCCGGGTTCGCCTTCGCCAAGCTGCGCTTCAAAGGCCGTAACGCCCTGATGCTGATCGTCATCGGGACGATGATGGTGCCGCCGCAGCTCAGTGTGATCCCGCTGTACATGATGGTCGCCAAGCTCGACTGGACGGACCAGCTGCAGGCGGTGATCTTCCCGTCGCTGGTGAGCGCGTTCGGTGTGTTCTTCATGCGGCAGTACCTGCTCCAGGCGCTGCCGGACGAGATCATCGAGGCCGCCCGGGTGGACGGCGCGAGCAGCTGGCGCGTGGTGTGGCATGTGGTGTTCCCGGCGGCGCGGCCCGCGATGGCCGTGCTGGGCATGCTGATGTTCGTGCAGACCTGGAACGACTTCCTCTGGCCGTTCCTGGTGCTGACCCAGACCGGCAATCCCACGGTGCAGGTCGCCGTGGCGGGCCTGGGCCGCGGCTACACCCCCGACCAGTCCCTGATCATGGCGGGCGCGCTGCTCGGCACGCTGCCGCTGCTGCTGGTCTTCGCGATCTTCGGCAAGCAGATCGTGGGCGGCATCATGCAGGGCGCGGTCAAGGGCTGACGCCCGTTCGCATCTCCCCGGGGGCCGGGTCATCGCCGCCTCGGCCCCCTCCCTTCCCCCCTTCCTCGTTCTACGTCCTACGTCGGTCTCCTCGACCCCATATGGGAGCGCTTCCATGCCTGAGCCCGTGAATCCGGTGACCCCGGCGAACCCGGCCACCTCCGAGTCCTTTCCCCCCGCCTTCCTCTGGGGCGCGGCCACCTCCGCGTACCAGATCGAGGGCGCGGTCCGCGAGGGCGGCCGGACCCCGTCGATCTGGGACACCTTCAGCCATACGCCGGGCAAGACGGCCGGCGGCGAGACCGGTGACATCGCTGTCGACCACTACCACCGCTTCCGCGAGGACGTGGCCCTCATGGCGGAGCTGGGCCTGACCGCGTACCGGTTCTCGATCTCCTGGTCCCGGGTGCAGCCCACCGGCCGCGGCCCCGCCGTCCAGGTCGGCCTCGACTTCTACCGCCGCCTGGTCGACGAGCTGCTCGCGCACGGCATCAAGCCCGCCGTCACCCTCTACCACTGGGACCTGCCGCAGGAGCTGGAGGACGCGGGCGGCTGGCCGGAGCGCGACACCGCCTACCGCTTCGCCGAGTACGCGCAGATCGTCGGCGAGGCACTCGGCGACCGGGTGGAGCAGTGGATCACCCTCAACGAGCCCTGGTGCAGCGCCTTCCTCGGCTACGGCTCCGGCGTGCACGCCCCGGGCCGCACCGAGCCGGCGGCGACCCTGCGCGCCGCGCACCACCTCAACCTGGCGCACGGCCTCGGCGCCACGGCGCTGCGCTCGGTGATGCCGGCCCGCAACACGGTCGCGATCTCCCTCAACTCCTCGGTGGTCCGTCCGGTGTCGCAGGACCCGGCGGACCTGGCGGCGGCGCGGAAGATCGACGACCTGGCCAACGGCGTCTTCCACGGTCCGATGCTGCACGGCGCCTACCCGCAGACCCTGTTGGCGGCCACCTCGTCGGTCACCGACTGGTCGTTCGTCCAGGACGGCGACCTGGCGGCCATCAACCAGCCGCTGGACGCGCTGGGCCTCAACTACTACACGCCGACCCTGGTCTCGGCCGCGGACCCGTCGGCGAGCGGGCCGCGGGCCGACGGGCACGGGCAGAGCGAGCACTCGCCGTGGCCGGGTGCGGACGACGTGGCGTTCCATCAGACGCCGGGCGAGCGCACCGAGATGGGCTGGACCATCGACCCGACCGGTCTGCACGAGCTGATCATGCGCTACACCCGGGAGGCGCCGGGCCTGCCGCTGTACATCACGGAGAACGGCGCGGCCTACGACGACAAGCCCGACCCGGACGGCCGCGTCCACGACCCGGAGCGGATCGCCTACCTGCACGGCCACCTCTCGGCCGTCCGCCGGGCGATCACGGACGGCGCCGACGTCCGCGGCTACTACCTGTGGTCCCTGCTGGACAACTTCGAGTGGGCGTACGGCTACGGCAAGCGCTTCGGCGCCGTGTACGTCGACTACGCCACGCTGGAGCGGACGCCGAAGTCGAGCGCCCTGTGGTACGGGCGCGCGGCGCGGTCCGGGGTGCTGCCCGCGGTGGCGGAGGAGACCGCCTGACCCTTGGGGCCCTTGGGAAAGGGGGCGGGGCGCGACACCGTGGGGGGTGTCGCGCCCCGCGTTGTCCGGGGAGGGGTCAGTGGTAGGCGGCGAACGCCTTCGTGAAGGCGTACTTCTCCTGGACGATGGAGCTGCACGTGGCGTCGGCGTGGTTCTGCGCGCCGCCGGGGCACTGCTTGTCGCGGGTGCCGGACCACATCGACAGCCAGCCGAGGCCCTTGGCCTTGGCGAAGTTCACCAGCTGGGTGGCGTCGTCGACCTTGAAGATCTCCGAGGTCACGTCGTTGACGCCGATCATCGGGGTGACGGCGACCGTCTTCCAGGCCGCGCTGTCGGACAGGCCGAGCACGCTCTTGAGCTGGGCCTGGGTGGCGGTGGCGGCCTGCTCGGCGTAGGTGCCCATGTCGCCGCTGTACGCCGGGCCGTAGTCCATGGCCATGATGTTGACGGTGGTGATCTTGACGCCGTTCTGCTTGGCGTCGGCGAGGAGGTTCACGCCGTCCTGGGTGAGGCCCTCGGGCATGACCGGCAGGGTGAAGGAGACGTCCAGGCCGGGGTGTCGCTGCTGGAGCTTGGCGATGGCCTGGGCGCGGCGGGTGTTGGCGGCGGTGTTCGGCAGCGCGCCGCCCTCGACGTCGAAGTCGACCTTGGTGAGCCGGTAGGCGTCGACGACCTTGCCGTATGCCGCGGCCAGTGCGTCCGCCGAGGAGCAGGCGGTGGCCAGTTCGGTGCCGGCCGCGCCGCCGAAGGAGACCCGGACGTCGCCGCCCTTGGCGCGCAGGGCGCCGATCTGCCCGGCCACCGCGTCGCTTGCGAGGTCGGTGACGCCGCCCCACTTCGGGGTGCAGCCGCCGCCGTCGGTGACGAAGGCGAGGTTGTAGTCCTTCACGCCGGTGGCCTCTGCGGCGGCGACCAGGTCGAAGGCGGGGTGGAGGGAGGTGTCGACGTAGGGGGCGAAGCCGGCGGTGGCGGGGGTGCCGGTGCCGGGGCTCTCCGAGGGCTTCGGGGTGGTCGTGGCGGTGGCCGTGGGGGTCGGTGTCGCGGACTGGGTGGGGGTTGCGGTGGGCGTCGCGGTGGGCGTCGGGGACTGGGTGGGGCGGCCGGTCGGCTCGGGGGTCGCGGAGTCGTCCGTGGAGCACTTGGCGTCGTCGATGAGACAGCCGGTGGGGTCACCGCTGCCGTTGACGACGAAGCCCACGGTGACGGACTCGCCGGCGGCCAGGCCGTCCTTGTCCCAGGCGGGCGGGGTGACGGTGACGTGCTGTCCGCTCACGCTCGACTCGCCGTTCCACAGCGAGCTGAGCTTGGTCCCGGCGGGCAGGTCGAACTCCAGCGTCCAGTCGGCCTTGGCCTGACCGGTGTCGTTGGTGACGACGTACTGCCCGGTGTATCCGGTCGACCAGTCGCTGGTCCTCGTGTACGCGGCGCCGACGCCGGCCGCCTGGGCGGTGCCGGTGAACAGGAACGCGCCCCCGCCCGCCACGGCCGCTGCGACGACGCCGCCGATCGCCTTGTTCCTGCCGCTGATCCTGCGCCGGTGCGTGCTCATCGCGTGTCTGCCTCGCTGATCGGGGGTGGGTGCGGCAGCACGCTAGCGATCCGGAATCGGGCAAAACTCCTCATCCAGACCGGCGTTGAGGATCTTAGGACGCCCTTAAGGAAGGGATCGGGACCGGTTAAAGGTCGAGACCATCCCACGCGGACGGCGTCTTCGCACCGCCCCGCGGTGGCCTCTGCGCACCGGCTCCCGGCCGTCCAGCTGGATCCAGATCCGCACCTCCGTGCCGCCGAGCACCGAGGAGCCGATCCGTACGTCCCCGCCGGTGGACTCCGCGAGCCGGCGCACGATGTCCAGGCCGAGGCCGGTCGAGCCGTCGCTGCCGGAGCCGCGCCCGCGCGCCATGGCCGCCTCGGGGTCGGCTATGCCGGGGCCCGCGTCCGAGACCAGGACGATCACCGCGTCGTCGCCGTTGTGCACGTCGACCGCGAAGGCGGTGCCCTCCGGGGTGTGCCGGAAGACATTGCCGAGCAGCGCGTCCAGCGCGGCGGCCAGGTCGGCGCGGGCCACGGGTATCCGCACCGGCCGGTCGACGCCGGCCAGCCGCACCTTGCGGCCCTCGTCCTCGGCGAGCGCCGACCAGAACGCCATCCGCTCGCGCACCACCTCGGCCGCGTCGCATCCGGCGCCCGGACCGGCCGCGGCGGTCTGCGGTTTGGCGTCCCGGGCGGTGCGGATGATGGTGTCGACCTCGCGCTCCAGCTGGGCCACGGCGGCCCGGGTCTGCTCGGCCGCCGGACCGTCGCCGAGCGAGGCGGCGTTGAGCCGCAGCACGGTCAGCGGGGTGCGCAGCCGGTGGGAGAGGTCGGCGGCCAGTTCCCGTTCGTTGGCGAGGAGCTGGACGACCTGGTCGGCCATCGAGTTGAACGCGACGGCGGCCAGCCTCAGTTCGGTCGGTCCCTCCTCCGGCACCCGGGCGCCCAGCTTGCCCTCGCCCAGCTCCCGGGCCCCCTCGACCAGGCGCTGGGCGGGCCGCACCATGCGCACGCCCAGCCGGTCGGCGACCGCGACCGAGCCGACGATCAGCGCAAGGCCGACGCCGGCGAGCACCGCCCAGGCCGTGCCGACGCCCTTGGTGACCGCCGTGTCGGGGATGTACACCTCGACGACGGCGAACTTCCCCGAGCTGAGCGCGACCGGCTGGAGCAGCGCGGATCCGCCGTCCACCTCGGCGGTGGAGGCGCGGCCCAGCTTCCGGGTGGCGGCGATGTCCGCGTCGGCGGCCCGCTGCCGCCCGATCTCGACCGGGCCGCTGCCGTCGGCCGCCGGGATGTGCACGGCCATCCCGGCGTCGGACCCGGCGGAGGCCACGACGCGTTCGAGCTGGGCGCGGTCGGTGGTGATGGACAGCGCGGGGGCGATCTCGGCGGCGTCCCGCTCGGCGTTCGAGAAGGCGCGGTCGCGGGCCATCTCCCTGACGACGAGCCCGAGCGGCACGGCGAAGGCGACCACGACCATCGCGGTGACCGCGAGCGAGACCTTGACCAGGGCCCACCTCATCGCACCGGCTCCGCTCCGGGCGGTTCCATGGCCGGGGGTTCCATGGCCGGGGGTTCCAGCTTCACGCCGACGCCGCGCAGGGTGTGCAGATAGCGCGGGCGGGCCGCCGTCTCGCCCAGCTTGCGGCGCAGCCAGGACAGGTGGACGTCGATGGTCTGGTCGTCGCCGTAGGACTGCTGCCACACCTCCGCCAGCAGCTCCCGGCGCGGCACGACCACGCCGGGCCGGGCGGCCAGGAAGGCGAGCAGGTCGAACTCCCGGCGGGTGAGGTCCAGCCGTACGCCGTCCAGTTCGGCCTGGCGGCGCAGCGGGTCGACGGTGAGCCCGCCCACCCGGAGCACCGGGGAGGCCGGGGCCTCGCCCGCGCCCGCGCGGGAGCGGCGCAGCACCGCGGCGATCCGCGCGGACAGGTGCTCCACGGAGAACGGCTTGGTCAGATAGTCGTCCGCGCCCGCGTTGAGCAGCCGCACGATCTCCGTCTCGTCGTCCCGGGCGGTGGCGATGATCACCGGGACGTTGGTGATGCCGCGCAGCATCTTCAGGGCCTCGGACCCGTCCAGGTCGGGCAGTCCGAGGTCCAGGATGACCACGTCGAAACGGTGATGGGCGACCTCGCGCAGCGCCTCCAGCGCCGTGCCGACGCTGCGTACCGTGTGGGCGGCGTCGGTCAGCTGCCGGATGAGCGCGGAGCGTACGAACTGGTCGTCCTCGACCACGAGCACACTTGCCATGCGCCGCACCGTACGCCATGCGGGCAACACCGGTCCGGGCCCTGTGGACAACCGACTCGTTGTGGAAAACCCCACGTTCCGCGGCCGGCCGTCCCTGACTGGTGGGACAGCTGTGGCGCTTGTGGTGCAGTATGGCCCGCGATGCTCAGAGGAGTCGTACACGTACTGGCCTGGTCGCTCGCCACCGGCGCGGCGACCACGCTGTCGTGGTGGGGAGTGCACTCGGTGATGGCGGGCACGGCGTACGACCCGCCGCGCGCCCTGCCGGTCGTCTCGGCCGGGGCGACCGCGTCGGACCAGCCGCTCGCCACCTCTGCGAGCACCAGCCGCCCGGAGCCGTCGAAGAGCACCGGCTCCTCGGCCACCAGCCCTCCGGAGCCGACGCCGTCCCGGACCCCGACCGCCCGCCCGAGCGCGTCCCCCTCGGCCTCCGCCACCGCTGTCAGTCGCGTGCGCAGCTACACCACCGAGGGCGGCCGGGCCGTCTTCGACCTGGGCGAGCGCTCCGCGACGCTGGTGTCGGCGACCCCGGGGGCGGGCTGGTCGATGCAGGTGTGGAAGACGGAGACGTGGATCCGGGTGGAGTTCAGCTCCGGCGCGGAACGGGTGTCGGTGTTCTGCACCTGGCACGACGGTCCGCCGCGGGTGGACATCGGCACGTACTGAGCCGGCGCTCAGACGGCGACCCGGCGCCTCAGCGGAAGACCGAGGCCGGGGGTGCGGGCGAGGCGACCGCCGCCGCGTCCGTGACCGGGACGGCGCCGCCGGTGAAGTCGGTGAGCGTCCTGCCGTGCTCGACCCGTCCGGGATGCGGGTCGGAGGCGGCCCGGCGGGTCAGCTCGGCGACCGGCAGGGGCAGATCGGAGGCGACGAGGACGGCGTTGCCGAAGCGCTTGCCGCGCAGTACGGCCGGGTCGGCGACCAGCGCCAGCTCGGCGAACCGGGCGGCGGCGGTGGCGATCTGGCCGCGCAGATGGGCGAGGGGCGGGCCGTCGGCGAGGTTGGCGGCGTAGATTCCGCCGGGTTTCAGGGCCCTGCGGACCTCGTCCAGAAACTCCGTCGAGGTGAGGTGGGCGGGGGTGCGGGCGCCGCTGAACACATCGGCGATGACCAGGTCGGCCCAGCCGTCCGGCACCTTGGCGAGCCCTTCGCGGGCGTCCGTCGAACGCACCCGGATCCGCGCGTTCGGCGCCAGCGGCAGCTCCCGGCGGACCAGTTGGACGAGGGGCGCGTCCCGCTCGACGACCTGCTGGGTGGAGCGGGGGCGGGTGGCGGCGACATAACGGGCCAGGGTGAGGGCGCCACCGCCGAGGTGGACGGCGGTCAGCGGTTTGCCGGGCGGGGCCGCGAGGTCGATGACATGACCGAGCCGCCGCTGGTACTCGAAGGACAGATACCCCGGATCGTCCAGGTCGACGTGCGACTGCGGCGCCCCGTCGATCAGCAGCGTCCAGGCCCTGGCCCGGTCGCGGTCGGGCACCAGCTGCGCGAGCCCGCCGTCGACGGCCTCGACGACGGCATCGGCGGCGGCCGACGCCCGCCGGGAGTTCCTGGACTTTCCCATTCGGCCATTATCAGGGCGTACGGCGTGACCGGCGCAGTCGGCCGCCGACGGGAACCGGTCCCGGCGGTCAGCGGCAGCTGTCCGCCGCCTCGATCATCCGGGCCGCCTCTCCCAGGGCCCGGCGCAGCACCGCCGGGTCGGTCGCCGGGTCCGCCTCGCCGGGCGGGAGGAGCCAGCAGGTGCAGTCGGAGCCGGGGGTGCCCGCGGTGCCGTCGGCGCCCGTGGCCGGCGGCTCGGGGACGAGGCTCAGGCCGCGGCCGTTCGTCTCCGTGCAGGTGCTGCCCGGGACGTCCCAGCCGGCCGCGGTGCCGGGCGGGACCAGGAAACCGAGGGTGTCGCCGTCGTCGTCGTGCAGCACGGGGCCGACTCCGTCCCCGTCGCCGCGCCGCAGGATGTCGACCGCCTCCAGCCCCTGCCGGGCCGGAACCGTCACAAGGTCCCACGCGGCCTGCGGCGTGGACGGCGGCCTACACGGATCGATGCTCTGGCTGGTCTCCATCCCGGCCTCCACCACGAACCCTCCTTGCGCCAGCGGTTCGGGAGTCGGGCGGCTCCCGGTCCATCGTGTTCAACGCGGGGCGGCGTCAACGGCTACGGCGGAAGTGCGCCGCAAAGGATGGCAGTTCATGGCAGATCGTGGATGAGATATCCGGTTTGTAGCCAAACACAGCGTGCCGAACCCGTGACAGCAGGTACGTTCTTGCCCGCCGGAAACAGGGCCTGACACCGATAAAGCCAGCAACATGGCAGTTTGGTCAACTCGCCAGGAATCCGGCATGGTTCGACGGTTCGCACGAGAGGACCCGGCCATGACGTCGTCACCGGTGACCTCGTCTCAGCCCAGTCGGCCACCGCGGCCGAACCTCGCCTTCCGGCAGCTGCGGGGCCGGCGTTCGCCCGCCGAGTTCGCGGCGGCGGTACGCCGGGCCGCCCGGGAGATCGGCGAGCGGGTCAGCTGTGACGCGCGCTACATCGGCCGGGTGGAGGCGGGCGAGATCCGCTGCCCCAACTACGCGTACGAGCGGGTGTTCCTGCACATGTTCCCCGGCCGCACGCTCACCGACCTGGGGTTCGCGCCCCGCTCGTCCGTGCGCGGACGCGGGGCGCGCGCCGCCGCGGACACGCCCCCCGTGCACGACCCGAGCCCGGCGCACACCACCGGTGAGACGCGCGCGGGGTTTGAACCGGAGGACCCGCAGTACCCGTATGACCCGCAGAACCCGTACGACCCGCACATCAACTACGAGGAGAGCGACGTGCTGCGTCGCGCATTCATGACCGGCGGAGGCGCCACCGTGGCCGCCGCCTCGCTGGGCCCCTTCGGGCTCGCCCTCGACACGACGGCCGCGGAGCGCCCCGTCCGCCGCGTCGGCGCGAGCGAGGCAAGCGCCCTGGAAGACGCCGTCCGCCGGATCCGGCTGCTGGACGACCGCCACGGCGCGGACGGCCTCTACCGGCGCGCGGCTGCCCCGCTGCGCGCCGCGTACGCGCTGCTGGACGCCGGCGCGACCCGGCAGGCGACCGCCGACCGGCTGCACTCCGGCGCCGGTGAACTGGCCATCTCCGTGGGCTGGCTGGCGCATGACTCCGGCCGGTTCGACGACGCGCGCTCGCACTACGCGGAGGCCCTGGCGACCGCGCGGATGACCGGGGACGACGCGCTGGAGGCCCACGCCTTCTGCAACACGGCCTTCCTCGCGCGCGACGCCGGGCGGCCCCGGGAGGCGGTGCGCGCCGCGCAGGCCGCGCAGCGCATCGCGCGCCCCCTCGGCTCGCCCCGGCTGATGTCGCTGCTCGCGCTGCGCGAGGCGGGCGGCTGGGCGGGACTGGCGGACCGCGCGGGCTGCGAACAGGCCCTCACGCGCGCGCAGGCCCTCTTCGAGCGCGGCCCCTCGGACGCCGACCCCGAGTGGATGAGCTTCTACGGAGAGGCCGAGCTGGAGGGTCTGGAGGCGCAGTGCTGGTCGACGCTGGGCGACTGGCAGCGGGCCGCGCGGCACGCGGGGCGGGCGGCGGAGCTCCAGGATCCGCACTTCACCCGGAACATCGCGCTGTACACCGCCGAGCTGGCGGACGATCTCGCGCGCGGGGGGCGGCCGGACGAGGCGGCGGTCGCGGGGATGCGGGTGCTGGATCTGCTGGATCAGGTGCAGTCGTCGCGCGTGCAGGCGATGTTGGCGGGGACCGCGCGGGTGTTGCTGCCGCATCGGGGGGCGGCTGGGGTGTCGGCGTTCTTGGAGCGGCACGCGGGGGCGGCGCGTACGGTGTGAGCGGGCCGTTCGCTTGAGCGGTGCCCGGAGTGGGGCTGGGCAGGGGGTGCGCAGCCCGGCGTCGGCGGGGTGCCGCCCGCGCCCACCCGTGGCGGCACGACTGCCCGAGGCTACGGCAGACAGGCCCCGCGACTTGGCTACCCCGCCAAGTGCCCCACGTCGTTCCAGCTCTCGATCGCCGGTTCGCCGTAGGCCCAGCCGAGGACCGACAGGGACGTCGGGTTCAGGCGGATGCGGGACGCGAAGTCGATGGGGAGGCCGAGCCAGCGGGCGCCTATGGAGCGCAGGATGTGGCCGTGGGCGAAGACCAGGACGTCGCGGTCGGCCTCGCGGGCCCAGGCGACGACCTCGTCCGCGCGGGCGGTCACCTCCGCCAGGGTCTCGCCCTCGGGCACACCGTCGCGCCAGATGAGCCAGCCGGGACGTATGGCATGGATCTCGGCCGGGGTCATGCCCTCGTACGCGCCGTAGTGGAACTCCATCAGCGCGTCCCAGGTCTGCGCGCGGTCCCCGAACCCGGCGAGTTCACAGGTCTCGCGCGCGCGGAAGAGCGGGCTGGTGCGCACCTCGATGCCGGGCAGGCCGTCGAACGGCGTCCGGTGCAGCCGCTCGCCCAGCAGCTTGGCGCCGCGCCGCCCCTCGTCGAGCAGCGGCACATCGGTCCTGCCGGTGTGCTTGCCGGACAGCGACCACTCGGTCTGTCCGTGCCGGGCCAGCAGGATGCGCGGTGCCATGGATGACCTTTCCGGGAGAAACCAGAGGCGGAACCCCACCATCATCGCGCACGCTGTGGTGGGGCAACCTGGGGGGCGATCTTTGCGTCTTTGAGGGCCGGGGCGCCCAGGCAGGCGTGGCCGTGGAACGTGAACGAAGGGGGAGGGCGATCGGATGCCGCAGACCGATTCACCAGGCACCGAGGTTGTCCCGCGGACCCGGCTGCGCTGGTGGACGGAGCTGCCGCTGATCCTCCTGGTGTACGTCTGCTATTCGGCGGGCCGGCTGCTCGCCCGGGGCGACGTCTCCACCGCCGTCGAGCACGGACTGGCCATCCTGCGCATCGAGAAGGCCCTCCATCTCAACGCCGAGCACCCGCTGAACCGTCTCTTCACGCGGGAGGCCTGGATCGGCATACCGGCCGATTTCTGGTACGCGTCGCTGCACTATCTGGTCACCCCGGCGCTCCTGGTCTGGATCTTCCGCTCCCGCACCGTGCACTACCGCGCGGCCCGCACCTGGCTGATGACCTCGACGTTCATCGGCCTGATCGGCTTCACCCTGCTGCCCACCTGCCCGCCCCGCCTGCTGTCGGCCGGGTACGGATTCGTGGACACCATGGCGCAGTACAGCGCGTACGGCTGGTGGGGCGGGGAGGCCAGCGCACCGCGCGGCCTCGGTGGCATGACCAACCAGTACGCGGCGATGCCCAGCCTGCACGTCGGCTGGTCGCTGTGGTGCGGAGTGATGCTGTGGCGGTACGGCGGGACGCGGCTTGCCAAGGCCGTCGCCGTGGCGTACCCGCTGGTGACGACGGTCGTGGTGATGGGCACCGCGAACCACTACTTCCTCGACGCGGTCGCGGGCGCCGCGGTGATGGGGGCCGGACTGCTGCTGGCCCCGGTCGTGATGCGCTGCGCGGACCGGGTCAGGGCCCGTCTGACGGACCGTGCGGGGGTCGGAGCGGCACCCGCCACAGGGGCCGCCGGGGCCGCGCAGGCCTCGATTGTCAGTGACGGATGCCAGACTTCGGCGGGTGAGCGAATTCCACGGCAGCGCGAGTCACGGTTCGGACCGGGAGCCGAGCCGAGTGCCGCACCCTCGGAGGCAGGGGACGGGGCTCCGGCACCGGCTCGCTGAGCTGCGCGGTCCCGACGTACCGGCCAAGGCGCTCGACGCGCGTGCCCTCGCGGCGCTCGCCGCGAACCCGGGCTGCGCGCGGCGCGCGGTCCTCGACGGCGCCGGGGTGGACAAGACGAGACTGGCGGACGCGCTGGGCTCGCCGTCCGCCTTCGGCCAGTCGCAGTTCGCCCTGACCCGGGGCAACGCGTTCGAGGCACGGGTGAAGGCGGACGGCGGCGCGGAGCTGCTGCGGCTGGCGCACCGGAAGCTGGACCCGGGCGCCGAGCCGCCCGAGCGGGCGCGGGTGCCCGAGCTGTCCGCGATCGGCCCGGAGGGGCGGGCGGCGCGTACGGCGCTGGCGCTGCGGGAGGCCGTCGAGGCCGGCGGCTGGACGCTGCTCGACCATCCGCTGCTCGCCCTCGACGTCGCCGGGTCCCCGGCGTTCCTGGAGCCGGACGCGGTGGTCGTGCACCCCGACGGCAGCTGGACGGTCGTGGAGATCAAGTCCTTCCCGATGCTGGACGGCTCCGCGGACCCGGCGAAGGTGGGCGCGGCGGCCCGCCAGGCGGCGGTGTACGTGCTGGCGCTGGAGGAGGTCGCGGCCCGTCTGGATCCGGCCCCGCGCGTGCGGCACCGGATCCTGCTGGTCTGCCCGAAGGACTTCTCCAACCTGCCCGCCGCGTCCGCGGTGGACGTGCGCAAGCAGCGCGCGGTGACCCGCCGCCAACTGGCCCGGCTCACCCGGATCGAGGAGATCGTCGACACGCTCCCCGAGGGCACCTGCTTCTCCCCAGAGCTGCCGGCCGCCGAGCTGACCGCCGCCGTCGAGTCGGTCCCGGCGACCTACGCGCCCGAGTGCCTGTCCGCCTGCGAGCTGGCCTTCCACTGCCGCGACCGGGCCCGCGCGGCCGACGCGGTGACCTCCCTCGGCCGCGCGGTCCGCGCCGAGCTGGGCGGGCTGACCACCGTCGGCGCCGTCCTGTCGGCGGCCCGCGGCGAGAGCGGCGACCCGGACGACCCGGCGGTGGCCGCCCTGCGCCGGGCAGCACGACTGCGCGCGGAGGCCCTGGCCACGGCGTCCTCCGGACCGAGCGCCACCGCACCGGAGGTGGCCGCATGTCGCTGATCGCCACCCTCGCCCGCCTCGAGGCCGTCGACACCGGCCGCGCCCAGCCCGCCGCCACCGTCCGGCACCGGCATCTGTCCGACCGGCCGCTGGTCTTCGTGCCGCTCACCACCGCCGGTGAGGCGGGCGCGCCGCTCGGCGCGCTGGTCGGCACCGACCGGGACGCACCCCGCCTGCTGGTCGTCCCGCAACCACGCGACCGCGACCTGCGGTTCGCTTTCCTGGCCGAGCTGGCGGACATCGTGCTGCCGTACATCGACGCGTACGCGGACGCCGTGGAGGCCGCCGAGCGCACCGAGACCGACCCGGAGACCGGCAAGCGGGTCAAGGTCGAGGTCGACCTGTGCGCGGACGCCCCGCAGCTGATCGTGCCGAGCCGCGCGGGCGTCGACTTCGTACGGCTGCTGGGCCGCTCCATGCGCTTCAGGCGTACGGCGGAGCAGGACCCGGAGACACCGCACCCGGCCCCGCCGCGGGTGCCGTTGCTGGGCCGCTGGCTGACGCACTACGCGGAGCGGTCCCGGGTGCCGGGCTCCTCGCTGCTGCTGGCCGTGACCGAGGTGCTGTCCCGGCACTGGGCGACCGGCCAGTCCGGGCTGGAGGACCAGCACCTGGGCGCGCTGCTCGCCTGGATCGACCCGCCGGAGGGCGGCTCGGGCGCCGAGGCGGCGCTGCGCGCCGAGCTGGCCCGGGACGAACGGGGCCAGCTGCTGTGCCCGCCGGCCGGTCCGGCCACCGACCCGGCGTTCGACAACAAGCTGCTCGCCCCGGCGATCGAACGCTACGACCGCGCGCGCGGCGCCCTCGCCGCCGCCGAGGACGGCCTGGAGGCCGACGACCGGCTCGGTGCCGTCACCGCCGCCGAGCGGGAGATCCGCGCACTGGTGGAGAGCGTGACGCGCCCCACGTGGGACGCGGTGTGGCGGGGCCTGGACCTGCTGCGGGCGCTGCCCGAGGGCGGGCGGGTCGAGGAGCGCTGGACGCGCGACCGCTGGTCGTTCACCGGCCACCGCGACCGCGTGCTGTCCGGCGAGCCGCCGCAGCCGCGCCACGACGACGCGGTGACCGCGGCGAACAAGCTGGCCACCCGCGAGCGCGAGCAGGCCCGCCTGGAGGCGCAGGAGGCCCTCGACGATCCGCTGGTGATGGCGGGCCGGCGACTGGCCGGGGAGGCGTTCGCGGGCGAGGTCGTCGACGTCGAGATGGCGTACAGCGAGGGCAAGCGCCCCAGCCCGCGCCCGCTGGTCACGGTCCGCACGGACGACCGGCCGCACTTCGGGGAGCGCGCGAAGGTGTACCGCTCGCTGGGCGGAAAGCCGCAGTCCGCCGAGTTCGTGGCGAGCGAGGAGGACGGCGCGCTGATCACCGTTCGAATCCTCGACAAGATGGGCCGCGGTAAGGAGCCCGAGCCGGGTTCGGTGCCCGAGAAGGGCGACCGGCTGTGCTGGACGCTGTTCGAGCACGAGCAGCGGGGCGGCGCCAAGCTGCCCGACCCCGAGGACACCCCGTGGACACACGGCGGACCGCCCGGCGAGGAGGCCGCCCCCGAACCCGCCGACCCCGTGACCGAGGAGGACGCGCTGTGACCGCCGAGGCCGTCACCGACCCCGGCGCCCCGTTCGACCCGGGCGCCCCGCTCGACTCCGGCGCCCCGTTCGACCCGGGCACCGCCGCCGCGCGGGCCACCGACGCGATCCTCCACGACACCCTGCACGGCCCGGACCGTGGCGTCGTCGTCGACTCCCCGCCCGGCGCGGGAAAGTCCACCCTCGTCGTCCGCGCGGCTCTCGAACTGGCCGACGCGGGACGCCCGCTGATGGTGGTCGCGCAGACCAACGCCCAGGTCGACGACCTGGTCCTGCGGCTCGCGGAGAAGAACCCCGAGCTGCCGGTGGGCCGGCTGCACAGCAGCGACGCCGACGCGTACGACAAGGCGCTGGACGAGCTGCCCCACGTCCGTACGTCGGCGAAGGCGGCCGATCTGACCGGCCTGCCCGTCGTGTTGTCGACCGCCGCCAAGTGGGCCCACGTCAAGGTCGACGAGCCCTGGCGGCACGCGATCGTCGACGAGGCGTACCAGATGCGCTCGGACGCGCTGCTCGCCGTCGCCGGGCTGTTCGAACGGGCGCTGTTCGTGGGCGACCCGGGGCAGCTCGACCCGTTCGCGATCGTCGGCAGCGAGCAGTGGGCGGGGCTGTCGTACGACCCGTCGGCCTCCGCGGTCACCACGCTGCTCGCGCACAACCCGGGCCTGCCGCAGCACCGGCTGCCGGTCTCCTGGCGGCTGCCCGCCTCGGCCGCGCCGCTGGTCTCGGACGCCTTCTACCCGTACACCCCGTTCCGCAGCGGCACCGGCCACGGCGACCGGAAGCTGGCCTTCGCGGTGCCGTCGGACGGCTCCGGGCCGGACCGGGTGATCGACGAGGCCGCCGAGTCCGGCTGGGGCCTGCTGGAGCTGCCCGCGCGGCACACCCCGCGCACCGACCCGGAGGCGGTGCGGGCGGTGGCCACGGTCGTCCGCCGGGTGCTGGACCGGGGCGGCGCCGCCACCTCGGAGCGGTCCCCCGACCCGACGCCGCTGACCGCCGACCGGATCGCCGTCGGCACGGCCCACCGGGACCAGGCGGCGGCCGTCCGCGCGGCCCTCGCCGAGCTGGGTGTGCGCGACGTCACCGTCGACACGGCGAACCGCCTCCAGGGGCGGGAGTACGACGTCACGGTCGTCCTGCACCCGCTCTCCGGCCGCCCCGACGCCACCGCCTTCCACCTGGAGACGGGCCGCCTCTGCGTGCTCGCCTCCCGGCACCGGCATGCCTGCATCGTGGTCTGCCGCGCGGGCGTCGGCGAGCTGCTGGACGACTATCCGTCGACGGAACCGGTGCAGCTGGGAACGCTGGTGAAGTTCCCGGACGGGTGGGAAGCGAACCACGCGGTCCTCGCCCACCTGACGGAGCACCGGGTGAGCTGGCGGCCCTAGGCCGTGTCCGCAAAGTCCCGCCTGCCCCGACGGGACTTTGCGGACACGACCTAGAACCCGCGGCGCCTGCGCGGTCGTAGGACCACCGCAGTCGCAGGCCCCGCGGCCCCCCTACCTCCGCCGCCGCACCCCCCTACCTCCGCCCACCAGGGAATGAACCCCCCGCCACCTCCCGTTGACGCCCATGACCCCACCGCATGGCGACGAGAGCAGGAGGCCCCACCGTGGCGGCAGACGACACCCGGGACGCCGAGAACCGCACGAGCGAAGGCGACGGCATCCAAGGCACCGCCCACGGCTCCGCCCCCACCCCGCTCTCCGTGCTCGACCTGGTCACCGTCGGCGCCGGCCATACGTCAACCGACGCCCTGCGCACCAGCGTCGCCCTGTCCCGGCTGGCCGAGGCCCGGGGCTTTCACCGGTACTGGGTCGCCGAGCACCACTCCATGCCCGGCGTGGCCTCCTCCTCGCCCGCGGTGATCCTCGCCCATCTCGCCGCGCACACCGACCGCATCCGCCTGGGCTCGGGCGGCGTGATGCTCCCCAACCACGCCCCGCTGGTCATCGCCGAGCAGTTCGGCACCCTGGAGGCGATGGCCCCCGGCCGGATCGACCTCGGGCTCGGCCGCGCCCCCGGCACGGACGGCGCCACCGCGGCGGCGCTGCGCCGCACCGACCGGCCCGACGAGGCCGCCGACGACTTCCCGCGCCAGCTCGCCGAGCTGACCCGCTTCCTGGACGACGACTTCCCCGACGGCCACCCGTACCGGAGGATCCATGCCGTCCCGGGTCCCGTCCAGGGCACCTCCCCCGGCGGCGTCCAGTCCCCGCACCGCCCTCCCGTCTGGCTGCTGGGCTCCTCCGGCTACAGCGCGAGGCTGGCCGGTCTGCTGGGCCTGCCGTTCGCGTTCGCCCACCACTTCTCGGCGCAGAACACCATCCCGGCGCTGGATCTGTACCGGGAGTCGTTCAAGCCGTCGGAGGTGCTGGCCGAGCCGTACGCGCTGATCGGTGTCTCTGCGCTGGCCGCCGACGAGGAGCGGGTGGCCCGGCGTGAGGTGAAGGCGGCCGTGCTGAGCATGGTCCGGCTGCGCACCGGACGGCCCGGTCTGGTGCCGAGCCCGGAGGAGGCGGAGGCGTACGAATTCAGCCCCATGGAGCGGGACTTCGTGCAGCAGTGGAGCTCGAACATCATCCACGGCACCCCGGACGAGGTCCGCAGCGGTCTGGACGACCTGCAGAAGCGCACCGGCGCCGACGAGTTGATGATCACGGCCAACACGCCCACCGGTGAGGTGCGGCTGCGCAGTTACGAACTCATCGCCGACGCCTACGGCTTGCCGGCCGCCTGACCCGCCGGGCAGGCCAGCAGCTCGGAGATACGATCCGCCGCCACCGGCCGGGAGTACAGCCACCCCTGGCCGGTGTCGCAGCCGATCCGGCGCAGCCGCCCGGCCTGCGCGGAGGTCTCCACGCACTCGGCGGTGACGGTCAGTCCGAGCCGGTGGGCGAGCTGGATCATCGCCTCGACGATGACCTCGTCGGCGGGGCTGGCGTGCGCCCCGGCGTCCTCGTACTGGAAGCCGCGCACGAACGAGCCGTCCAGCTTCAGCACGGACACCGGCAGCCGGCTGAGGTAGGCGAGGTTGGAGTAGCCGGTGCCGAAGTCGTCGATGGCGATGCGCACGCCCATGTCGCTGAGGGCCTGGAGGGTGCGCAGCGGGCGCCCGGAGGAGCCCATCACGGCGGACTCGGTCAGCTCCAGCTGGAGCAGGTGCGGGGCGAGGCCCGTCTCGGCGAGGGTCTCCGCCACGTCCGCGACCAGGTCGGAGTCCCACACCTGACGGACCGCCACGTTCACACTGACGAAGATGGGCGGCTCGTCGGGGTGTTCGAGCTGCCAGCGGCGGGCCTGGCGGCAGGCGGTGGCGAGCACCCAGCGGCCGAGCGGGACGATCGCCCCGTCCTCCTCCGCCAATCCGATGAACCGATTCGGCGTCAGTGTGCCGAACTGCGGATGATTCCATCGCACCAGTGCCTCGACCCCGCTCAGCCGCCCATCCGCCATGCCGACCAGCGGCTGGTACTCCAGGGCGAACTCGCCGCGGTCGATGGCCGGGCGGAGGGTGGAGGCGAGCGCCTGGCGGGTCATGCGATGGGCGTTGCGCTCGGGGTCGAAGAGCGTCCAGCGGGCCTTGCCGTCGGCCTTCGCCCAGTACAGCGTGGTGTCGGCGGCCTGCATCAGCCCGGTGGCGGTGGTCCCGGCGGCCTGCCGTTCGACGACGCCGATGGAGGCGGAGACGCTGAGCCGCTGTCCGGAGAGGTCGAACGGGGCCTGGAGCGCGGTGAGGACGGATTCGGCGAGGTCGGCCAGCTGTTCGGTGCCGGTGGAGTCCTCGACGAGCAGGGCGAACTCGTCGCCGCCGAGCCGGGCGACCAGCGGCGCCCCGGAGCGGGTGTAGCCGGCTTCCTCGGCGCAGCGGGTGAGCCGTTCGGCGACGGCGGCGAGCAGCCGGTCGCCGACGCGGTGGCCGAGGGTGTCGTTGATCGCCTTGAAGCCGTCGAGGTCGAGGTAGCACAGGCCGATCCGGCCGGTGCCGCCGCGGGCGTAGGACTCGGTGTCGAGGGCGGCGGAGAGGCGTTCGAAGAACAGGGTGCGGTTGGGCAGCCGGGTCACCGGGTCGTGCATCTGCAAGTGCCGTAGCTGGGCCTGGAGTTCGCGGCGGGCGCTGATGTCGGTGACGGACAGCAGGACGCCGGGCATGCGGTCGGCGAGCGGGGCGACGGTGATCTGCGCCCAGACCGCGTGCCCGTCGGGATGTTTGAGCCGGCGGGTGCAGCGCAGCTTGGCCTGCCGGCCACGCAGCACCTCGCGGTAGGCGTGCCAGGTGCGGGGGTCGGAGGAGAGGTCGAGCAGTTCGGCGGCGACGCGTCCGACGAGTCCGCCGGGTCGGCCGCCGAACAGCGCGGCGAGCGTGTCGTTGGCGGTGACGACCAGACCGTCCCGGTCGACGACCGCCATGGCGAGTGGCGCCGAGGTGAAGGCGGACCGGTAGGAGTCGGCGTCGTGGCCCGCCGCCGCGTCCATGTCCATGTCCATGCCCCTGCCCAGGTCCGTGTCCGGGTCCAGGGGCACGAAAGCGACAGCGTCCGTACCACCCGGCGCCTCTGAGTCACTCTCTGTGACCGCCGGCCGGATGAGGTCTGCCGCGGGCGTCGGCCCTTCGGAGGTTCCGCTCACCGCTCGCTCCCGCAGTGCACTCGATCGTCGTCCGCGCAGGAAAGTGTGCCGATCATAGAGGGTGTCCTCCGGCCCTTCCAGCCACTGCCCACCACTCAGGACATACCCACTCTGCAGGCGGATCGTTTCTGCCCACAGCTGGACGTCTTCATCAGCCTCACGACCAGTGGTGACGTTCCGTGAGCACTTCGAGGGCGTCGCCTTCCGGGCTCCTTTCCCGTCTCACTCATCCGGGTCAGACAAACAGGACGCAGTACGACAATCTGCCACACGCTGGATGCGGCGTCCCTCCCCCACTGCCTCAAGGGCGTGGGGCCACCCCCACCGCATCCGGAGGTTTCTGTGCCGCGTCCGCTCCCGCGCCCCCGACTGCGCAGCACTGCGGCCGTGTTCACCACCCTCTCCTCCCTCGCCGCGACCTCCTTCATCACCGACCCCTCGGTCGCCGAGCCCTTCTCGGCGGCACCCTGCGCCCTGGAGCGCACCGAGGCCCACCACTCGGAGGGCCTGGACACCTGGAACGCCGCCTATCCGCGGCCGAGCCGCACCCTGGACGCGGTGATGGTCTTCCTGTCCTTCCCGGACTCCGAGCCGCTGACCACCCCGGCAGAGCTGACGGCGGACCACTTCCCGGCCACCAGCCGCTACTTCGCACAGGCGTCCTACGGCCGGTTCGTGCTGCGCCCGCATCCGCTACGGCACTGGATCCGGATGCCGCGCCCGTCCACGGCGTACGCCATACAGCGCGACTGGGACACCTCGCACCGGGCCGCCTATCTGCGCGACGCGCTCGCCGTCACCGACGAGCAGGTCGACTTCTCGCGCTACGACGTCGTCTACTTCGTCGCCGATCCGCACGCGCCCGGCGTGGACTCGGACGCCACCAAGGTGGTCAATCTGGACACCCCGCTGCGGGCCGACGACACGGACATCCGCCGGGTCGTCACGGTGTTCGAGAACCATCCGCCGGACCGGCTGGTGCTCGCCCATGAGACCGGCCATGTGTTCGATCTGCCGGATCTCTACCACCGGCCGACGGACGGCAAGGGCGACTGGGACACCCACGTCGGTGACTGGGACCTGATGGGCAGCCAGTTCGGCCTCGCTCCCGACCTGTTCGGCTGGCACAAGTGGAAGCTGGGCTGGCTGAACGAGCGGCAGGTGGTGTGCGTGCCGGGCAACGAACCCACCCGGCTCTCCCTGGAGTCGCTGGGCGCCGGCCCGGGGGCGCCGGTCCTGGGGGCCGCCGGGGTGCCGGTCTTCGGCTCCGGGCGCGGCACCAAGCTGGCGGTGGTGCGCACCGGCCCCGACAGCGTGCTCGCCTTCGAGGCGCGGGGCGCGGTCGGCAACGACCGCGCCACCTGCCGGCAGGGCGTCCTGGTGTACCGGGTGCGCAGCGGCGCCGAGTCCGGGGGCGGCCCGGTCCAGGTGATCGACGCCCATCCGAAGACGGAGGCCTGCTGGGAGAACTCGGTCTACCCGGCGCTCGCCGACGCCCCGGTCGGCGTCGGGGAGAGCTTCACGGTGCCCGGCGAGGACGTCCGCGTCGAGGTGGAGGGCCGTACGGTGTCGGGGGCGTGGACCGTCAAGATCTCGCCAGTGCGCCAGAGCTGATCGCGGACAAGCGAAAGGGCGTTCTCGAAACGAGAACGCCCAGGTCAGCGACCTAATCGCTAGTGCGCCGCCAGGGACTCGAACCCCGGACCCGCTGATTAAGAGTCAGCTGCTCTAACCAACTGAGCTAGCGGCGCCTGCTGACGTCGTAGACATTAGCATCCTGGTCGGCGGGAGGTGAAATCGATATCCGCACCGCCGCCCGGGCCACCCTGACAGCCGCCCAGAGCAGCACCTCCGGGCCCGGCAGCCAGGGGTGGCGGGTGTCCGGAGCGACGATCCAGCGGGACTCCGCGGAGGAGGCCGCCACCTGGGGACCGGCCGGCGCGGGGACGGTCACGGCGTCGCCGGTGCCATGGCAGAGAAGTGGCGGGATCTCGCCGGTGCGGCCCTGACCGCCCCACTCCTCCCACTCCATCAGCGAGGGCAGCCGCTGGGCCGTGCCGGGCGCCGCGAACAGCAGCATCCGGCCCCGGAAGGCGGCCACGGGGCCGGAGCCCGGGCCTTCCTCCCACAGCCGGTCGAGCATCCGGCGCCCGAAGATCGCGGGCGCGCTCACCACGTCGAAGGTGGTGCCGCAGGGCAGTACGGCCGGAGCGTCGGGCCGCTCCGCCCAGAGGGCGCGGGTGCTGCGCGGATACGTTCCTGCCGAGGCGAGCCAGGCGACTCCGTCAGCGGTGAGTTTGCTGCTGCTCATGCCACCAAGGTCTACCCGTTGTGCATGTTCCGTTTCCCTGGGTTGCCGGAAACCGGGACGGGGAGCGACGGGAACGGGTATCTTGCCCGCCTGGCATATGCCACAGCGCGGTGTGCAGGGGTGCTCAGACCGGGTCGGGTCCCTGCGCGTCGGCCCCCCGCAGCAGGTCCCTGCCGAACTCGACCATCTTCTTGGCGTAGTCCTCGGTCCACTCCGCCCGCTCCGCGATGTCCGCGGGCGTCAGCCGGTCGAACCGCCGGGGGTCGGCGAGCTGGGCCGCCGCGATCGCCTGGAACTCCACGGCGCGGTCCGCCGCCGCGCGGAACGCCTGCGTCAGCTCGGTGGCCCGGGCCAGCAGCGCGCGCGGGTCGTCGATCGACTCCAGGTCGAAGAAGTGCTCCGCGTCGCCGGCCGCCTCGGCCGGCTCGAAGAGCAGGGGCGCGGGGCGTAGCCGCGGTTCGTTGCGACGCGGCGTGGGCTCCGCCATGTCGGGTCCTCCTCGTACGGACGGATCGGGTGGCCCGCCCCCCGGACATCCGGCCGGACCACCCTCTATTCTCCCCCGCCGCGCAAGGACGCCGTAAGCGATGGACCGACCCGGTCACACCTGGATGATCGGCTCCCGGGTGAAGAGGGCGCCGAGGTTCGGGGCGTTCACCCGGCGGTCGGTCAGGCGCAGCGCCTCCCAGACCGTGACCTGGTTGGCGGTGAGGACCGGCTTGGCCAGGTCCTTCTCCAGGGCGGTGAGGTAGGACGCCGTGTGCAGGGCGGTGTCCGGCAGGAGGACCGCCTCGGCGTCGACGTGGTCCGCCGCGCGGGCCAGCGCGAACAGCTCGGCCTCCCCCCAGGTGCCGACCTCGGCGGCGGTGACGATCCCGGAGGCGCGCACGGCGACCGGCTCCAGGCCGGCCGCGCGCAGGAAGTCCGCGAAGAGGGCGGCGATGTCGTCGGGATAGGTCGCACCGATGGCGACCCGCCGCAGCTCGAGCTCCCGGCTCGCGTGGACGAAGCCGAAGGAGGTCGAGGAGGCCGGCATCCCGGCGGTGCGGGCGAGGGTGCGCACCTGCTCGTGGGCGCCCTCCCAGCCGTGCACGAAGCTGCCGCTGGTGCACGCCCACACCACCGCCTCGGCGCCCGCGTGCCGCAGTTCCTGGACGCCCGCCGCGAGCCGCTCGGGGGAGCCCATCTCGCGCAGCGCGTCCTCGCGGTGGGCGTCCTCGCCGATGTCCGTGTGGACCAGGTCCACCCGGATGTCACTGCCCAGCAGCTGCTCGATACGGGGATAGTCGTCCTCGGCCGAGTGGCCCGGGTAGAGGAATCCGAGTGCGGTCATGTCCAGCCTTCCTGCTGTTCTTCCGGCAGTGCGGGGGATTGGTCCGGCAGTACGGGGGGCCATGCGCGCGCCGTCTCGTCCAACAGAGCCTGATACGGCCCCACGGCTCGGGTACCCACCCGGCGCAGCGCCGCCCACATCGTCACTTGGTTGGCCGAGATCACCGGGAAGCGCAGTTCCGCCTCCAGCTGGGGGATGACGTCGTACGTCGGGAGGTTGGTGCAGCTGATGAACAGCGCGTCCGCGGTGCCGGCCCGGGCGGCGCGGCGGGCCATGTCGACGACCTCCCGATACGGCACCTGCCAGATGTGGCGGGTGAGACCCATGAACGCGCAGCCGGTGACGGTGACGCCCGCCTCGGCGACGTACTCCTCCAGGGCCCGGGTCACCGACACCGTGTACGGGGTGACCAGCGCCACGCGGCGTACGCCCAGCTCGGTCAGCGCCTCCAGCAGCGCCCCTGAGGTGGTGACGGACGGCACCGCGCCCGCGAGGCTCATCGCCGTGCACATCGCCCGTTCCCCGGCGATGCCCCCGACGAAGCTGCCCGAGGTGCAGGCGTAGGCGACCGTCTGCGGGGCGACGGCGATCAGGGTGCGCACGGCGTCGGTCAGGGTCTCGTGCTCGCTGACCAGGCGGGCGAGGTCGAGGCTCACCTCGACCGGGACGTACGGGGTGCGGGTCAGATGGAGCGAGACGTCGTCGGGCACCCAGCGCCACAGCTCCCGGTCCAGCGCGAAGTCGAACGGGGCGACGACGCCGATGCCGCGCTGCGCGCGGGGTCCGCCGAGGAAGGAGACGTCCATGGCAGCACCGGCCTTCCGGAAGTCATGGGAGGGCGGCGGACGCGGGACAACGGACCGTGCGGGCGCCCGTGTTGACGACGGTAGGTTCGGGTGCGAGCGTGGTCAATCCGTGCATGTCAGACGCCCTTGGTCACACCGATCCGCTGGGAGAGACGGCTGCCCATGACCGACCCCACCCTGCTCGTCCTGGACGCCGACCCGCTCCCCCGGCTCGGCCGGCTCACCGGCCGGGCCCGGATCGTGCACACGGACGAGGCGGGTCTCGCCGCCCGCCTGCCGGAGGCGGACGTCCTGCTGGTCTGGGACTTCACCTCGCACGCCGTACGGAAGGCCTGGCCGGGCGAGGGGCCCCGGCCGCGCTGGGTGCACACCGCGAGCGCGGGCGTCGACCATCTGATGTGCCCGGAGCTGGCGGCGTCCGACACGGTGGTGACGAACGCGCGCGGAGTGTTCGAACAGCCCATCGCCGAGTACGTGGCCGCGCTGGTGCTGGCGATGGCGAAGGATCTGCCCCGCACCTGGGAGCTGCAGCAGCGCGGCGAGTGGCGGCACCGGGAGTCGCAGCGGGTGGCCGGCACCCGCGCGGTGGTCGTCGGCTCCGGGCCGGTCGGCCGGGCGGTCGCCCGCGTGCTGAAGGCCCTCGACATCCGTACGGCGATCGTCGGCCGCACGCCGCGCACCGGCATCCACGGCCCGGACGACCTGGACCGGCTGCTCGCGCGCGCCGACTGGGTGGTCGCGGCGGCCCCGCTCACCGACGACACGCGCGGCATGTTCGACGCCCGCCGCTTCGGGGTGTTCCAGCCGTCCGCGCGGTTCGTGAACGTCGGCCGGGGCGCGCTGGTGGACGAGGAGGCGCTGGCCGAGGCGCTGCGCAAGCGGTGGATCGCGGGGGCGGCACTGGACGTCTTCGCGGCCGAGCCGCTCGGCCCGGACAGCCCCCTGTGGCGGCTGCCGGGGCTGATCGTGTCACCGCACATGAGCGGGGACACGGTGGGCTGGCGGGACGAGCTGGGTACGCAGTTCGTGGAGCTGTACGAGCGGTGGGCGGCGGGCCGCCCGCTGATCAACGTGGTCGACAAGCAGCGGGGTTACGTACCGGGGCACTGAGCGCGCAGGAGGCCGTATGGAACTCACCGAGCTGACCGCAGTCCGGCTCGTCGACGGCTACCGCAGCGGGGCGTTCAGCCCGGTCGAGGCCACCCGGGCCGCGCTGGCGCGGGCGGCGGAGATCCAGCCGGCCGTGAACGCGTTCGTGCTGCTGACCGCCGACGAGGCGCTGGAGCAGGCGCGCGCGTCGGCGGATCGCTGGCGGCGCGGGGAGCCGCAGGGGCTGCTGGACGGGGTGCCGGTGACGGTGAAGGACATCCTGCTGCTGCGCGGCCATCCCACCCTGCGCGGGTCGCGGACCGTCGACCCGAAGGGCCCGTGGACCGAGGACGCGCCGTCGGTGGCCCGGCTGCGCGAGCACGGCGCGGTGTTCCTCGGCAAGACGACGACCCCGGAGTACGGCTGGAAGGGCGTCACCGACTCGCCGCTGTCCGGCGTCACCCGCAACCCGCACGACCCGGCGCGCACCGCGGGCGGCTCCAGCGGCGGCAGCGCGGCGGCGGTGGCGCTGGGCGCGGGCCCGCTGTCGCTGGGCACGGACGGGGGCGGGAGCGTCCGTATCCCGGCGGCGTTCTGCGGGGTCTTCGGGCTGAAGCCGACGTACGGCAGGGTGCCGCTGTACCCGGCGAGCGCCTTCGGCACGCTGGCGCATGTGGGCCCGCTGACCCGGGACGCGGCGGACGCGGCGCTGCTGATGGACGTGATCTCGGCGCCCGACGCCCGCGACTGGTCGGCGCTGGCCCCCGCGCCGGGCTCGTTCGTGGCGGGGCTGGAGGGCGGCGTGCACGGGCTGCGGGTCGCCTATTCGCCGTCGTTCGGCGGGCAGGTGGCGGTGCGCCCGGCGGTGGCGTCGGCGGTGCGGCGGGCGGTGGAGCGGCTGGCGGGGCTCGGCGCGTACGTCGAGGAGACGGACCCGGATTTCGCCGAGCCGGTGGACGCCTTCCACACCCTTTGGTTCAGCGGGGCGGCCCGCGTCGTCCAGCGTCTCGGCCCGCACGACCGGGAGCTGCTGGATCCGGGGCTGCGGGAGATCTGCGCCATCGGCGCCCGGTACAGCGCGCTGGACTATCTGGCCGCGGTGGACGTCCGGATGGACCTCGGCCGCCGGATGGGCCGCTTCCACCAGACGTACGACCTGCTGGTCACCCCCACGCTCCCGATCACGGCGTTCGAGGCGGGCGCGGAGGTGCCGAAGCGGTCGGGGCTGCGGCGCTGGACGGGGTGGACGCCGTTCACGTACCCCTTCAACCTGACCCAGCAGCCGGCGGCCTCCGTCCCCGTGGGCACGGATCCGGACGGGCTGCCGATCGGCCTGCAGATCGTGGCCGCCCGGCACCGGGACGATCTGGTGCTGCGGGCGGCGCACGCGCTGTACGAGGCGGGGATCGCGCGGCCGTACGTCACGCGCGGGTGAAGGTCAGCGTCTCCCCCGCCGCCCCGGTCCGCCACAGGTCGTTGCAGGCCGCCGCCATCTCCTCCAGCCCGTCGACGACCTGCCCCCACACGGTGCCCGGCACCCAGCCCACATCCCCGTTGAGCAGCAGGTTGTTGCGCTCGTAGAAGAGGGCGAGGTCGATCATGGCCGGGCCGACCTCGCGGTCGTAGCCGTAGGCCCGCGTGCCCAGTTCCGCACCCGAGAAGGCGAAGTAGCACAGGTCGCCGGGGATGGGCGTGACCGTCGGGTTCTCCAGGGGCGGCTCGGTGGCGGCGAAGGGCGGGAAGAGGGCGTAGATCTCGTTGCGGGCGTACTTCGCGTGGTACACGTCCCCGCCGAGCGGCAGCGCCTCCCAGACCGCCGCGCAGGTGAGCGGGGCACGGTCGTCGAGGAGCCGCGCGGTGCACCGTACGTCCCGTTCGGTCAGGGCGACTTCCACGTAGCGATCTGCCATTCCCTGCGTCTTTCCGGCCGGAGAACGCTTCACACCCGGCGGACACCCCGGCAACGAAACGGTCTCGCAAAAGTCACCGTTGCATCACATCGGCCGCCCCTCGGGCATACCCCCCGGGCATCGGGCAGGCGCCTCCACTGGCCGCGACCGGCACGCCGGGCACGACTTGCACGGCTTGTACGAATTCTGGAGGTTGCACGTCCATGTCCCAGTTCTCGGGGTTCCCGCACCTGTCCCGCAGGGGTTTTCTCACCAGAACGGCGGCCGTCGGCGGTCTGCTCACCGTCCCCGGACTGCTCTCCGCGTGCAGCAAGGCCGACAACGGCACCGGCGGCGAGGGCTCGACGCTGGAACAGCTGAAGAAGCAGGGCTACGTCCGGGTCGCCTACGCCAACGAGGCCCCCTACGGCTACGAGGAGAACGGCGAGCTGAAGGGCGAGGCGCCGACCCTGCACCGGGAGATCTTCAAGGCGCTGGGCGTCGGCGAGCTGCGCCCCGCCTTCTCCGAGTGGGACGGGCTGATCCCGGGCCTCCAGGCCGGGAAGTACGACGTGATCAGCGCGGGGATGGCGATCACCCCCGATCGCTGTGAGAAGACGCTGTTCTCCGAGCCGGAGTTCATCGCGCCGACCGCGCTGATGGTGAAGAAGGGCAACCCGAAGAAGATCACCACCCTGGCGGCGGCGAAGGAGGCCGGGGCGACGATCGGGGTGATGTCGGGCACGGTGGAGAAGGACTACGCCACCGCGGCCGGGATCTCCGAGGACAGCATCCGCACGCTCCAGAAGCCGCAGGACGGCGCCGACGCGGTCAAGGGCGGCCGGATCGACGCCTTCATGACGACCGCCATCGGGCTGAACTGGCTGGCGAAGAACAACAGCGGCCTGGAGGTCACCGAGTCGTTCGTCCCGGAGATCGACGGGGTGAAGCAGTACAGCCCGGGCGGGGCCGTCTTCCGGCGGGGTAGCGAGGAGCTGCGGGACGCGTTCAACACCGAGCTGAAGAAGATCACCTCGGATCCGGAGCGCTATGTGCGGCTCATCGGCCGGTACGGCTTCGGCGAGGACACCATCCCGCCGGCGTCCCTGAAGACGGCCGACCTCTGCAAGGCCTGAGGCCATGGGCGACTTCTACAGCTACTTCTTCGACCATCTGCCGAAGGTGTGGTCGGGCCTTGGCGTGACCGTCACCGCCACCGTGCTTGGCGCGGCCGTCGCGCTCGCGCTCTCCTTCGTCCTCGGCTTCATGGCGCACAGCGGGCCCGTGCTCGTGCGGGGGGTGTCACGGGTCTTCGTGGAGTTCTTCCGCGGAACCTCGCTGTACGTCCAGCTGTTCTGGCTCTACTACGCGTTTCCGCTGCTCACCGGCTACGAGCTGTCCCCGCTGTTCTGCGGGGTGGTGGCGTTCGGCATGAACTACGGCGCCTACGGCTCGGAGGTGGTGCGCGGCGCCCTGAACGCCGTACCGAAGGCGCAGTGGGAGGCGGCCGTCGCGCTGAACCTGACGCCGGTCCAGCGGATGCGCCGGGTGATCCTGCCGCAGGCGTGGCCGCAGATGATCCCGCCGTTCACCAACCAGCTGATCCAGCTGCTGAAGTGCACGCCGCTGCTGTGGCTGATCTCCGCCGCCGATCTGACGACGGTGGTGCAGCAGATGCGGGACCGCACCGGTGAGTCCGCGGCCGCGTATCTGACCCTGCTGGTCCTCTACTTCGTCCTCGCCTACGCGCTGACCCTGGTGATGAACGCGCTGGAGCGGCACGCCCAGGCCCGGCTCGGGCGGCGCGAGCAGGCGGGCGGGCTGCTGCGCAGCCGCAGCGCGGCGATCGCCGAGAACGCTGAGAAGACCGGCCTGACCGCGGGAGGTGTCCGGTGAACTACCAGTGGGACTGGGACGCCGTCCGCGAGTCGCTGCCGCTGCTGTGGGACGGCTTCACCACCACCGTGCTGGCCACGGTGCTCGGCACGCTGGTCGCCGCCGTGCTCGGGCTGGTCGTGGCGGTGGCCGGCCGGGCGCCGTCCCGGCTGGTGACCGTGCCGGTGCGGGCGGTCACCGAGTTCGTGCGGTCGACGCCGCTGCTGGTGCAGCTGGTCGGCGCGTACGCCGTGTTCAACACGGTGGAGCCGCTGACCATCGGCATCGCGGTGCTCGGCATCCACTACGCCTCCTACCTCTCGGAGGTGTACCGGGCCGGCATCGACGCCGTGCCGAAGGGCCAGTGGGAGGCCTGCCGGGCGCTGTCGCTGTCACCGCGCCGGACCTGGCAGGCGGTGATCCTGCCGCAGGCTGTCCCCAAGGTGCTGCCCGCGCTGGGCAACTACGCGATCTCCATGTTCAAGGAAACCCCGTTCCTGGCCGTCATCACGGTCACGGAGATGGTCGCCGAGGCCCGGGAGTACGGGGCGTACAACTTCGCCTACGTGGAGACCTTCACCCTCGCCGGACTGATCTTCCTGCTGGCGAGCTACCCGACCTCGCTGCTGATGAGAAAGCTGGAGAAGCGCCTTGGCCACTGATCCCCTGGAGAAGGAGAACCCGGTCGTCGACATGCTGCCGGACAGCCCCCACCTCGTCGCGTTCGACCAGGTGGTCAAGCGCTACGGCGACCATGTCGTCCTGGACCATCTCGACCTGACCGTGGAGCGCGGGCAGCACGTCACCCTGATCGGGCCCAGCGGGTCCGGCAAGACCACCATCCTGCGGCTGCTGATGACGCTGGAGCGGGTCAGCGAGGGCACGATCCTGGTGGACGGCGAGCCACTGACCCATATGCGAGCGGCGAACGGCACGCTGAAGCCGGCCGACGAGAAGCACCAGCGGGAGATCCGCAAGAAGATCGGCATGGTGTTCCAGCAGTTCAACCTGTTCCCCAACATGAACGTGCTGCGGAACATCACCGAGGCGCCGATCAGCGTGCTCGGCATGGACCGCGACGAGGCCGAGGAGCGGGCGAAGGAGCTGCTGGACCTGGTGGGCCTGCGCGACAAGATCGACGCGCATCCGACCCGGCTGTCCGGCGGCCAGCAGCAGCGGGTGGCGATCGCCCGGGCGCTGGCGATGCGCCCGGAGATCCTGCTGCTCGACGAGGTCACGTCGGCGCTGGACCCGGAGCTGGTGGCGGGCGTGCTCGACGTGCTGCGGGACATCGCCCGCTCCACGGACATCACCCTGCTCTGTGTGACGCACGAGATGAACTTCGCCCGGGACATCTCGGACCGGGTGATGATGTTCGACTCGGGCCGGGTGATCGAGTCGGGGCCGCCGGAGCAGATCTTCGGGGCGCCGGAACAGGAGCGGACGCGGGAGTTCCTGAGCGCGGTGCTGTGAGCGGAGGGGCGGCGGAAGGGCGATGGAGGGCGAGGGAAGGCCGACAGAAGGGTCGGCTTGTGCTTCTGGCATATGCCACTGACCCACGCCGCAGCTCGGAGGGGCACAATCTCGTCAACTGCCGCTCACTACAAGCCTCTTGCCGGTTATCGTTGAGAAGGCCCGAACGCCGGGTCACGGCACATTGACTGAGCGCACAGGGGGACACCGTGGCGCTGAAGCACGAGCCGACCGCGCCGTACCACTCGGCTCAGGACGCCCTCCGCGTCCTGGAGACGGTGGCACGGCACTCCACCGGTGTCACCGACACCGAGATCGCCCGTCACACCGGCCTCGGCACGGAGCGGCTGACCACCCTCCTGCGGATGCTGCGGCGCGAGGGCTACGTCGAGCAGGTGACCGACGGGGCGTACGTCACCGGCGAGGCCCTCGCGCGCCTCGGTTCCGCGCACGGCCGTGACCGGGCCCTGCGCGACCACCTCCAGCGCACCCTGAACCGGCTGCGCGACTCCGTGGGCGCCGCGGTCTACATCAGCCGGTACGTCGACGGGGAGGTCCGGGTCACCCAGTACGCCGACAGCCCGGCCACGCCCGCGGTGAACGAGTGGGTGGACTTCCGCTACTCCGCGCACGCCACCGCGGTCGGCAAGAGCCTGCTGGGCCAGCTGGACCACAACGGCCGGCGCGACCATCTGGCCCGGCACAAGATGGCCCGGCTCACCTCGCGCACGATCACCAGCGACAAGCTGCTGCTCTCGCGCCTGGAGGCGCAGCCGCCGACGGTGCCGGTGCTCGACCTCCAGGAGTACGCGGTCGGCACGGTCTGCGCGGCCGTCCCGATCACCGCGGGCTCCTCGGTCGGCTGCCTCGCCCTGTCCCTGCCGGTCGAGCACGCGCACCGGCTCCGCCAGGCGGCGGACGCGCTGAACCGGAACGCGGCACCGGTACTGCTGTCCCTCGCGATCTAGCGCGGATCGTGGCCTGGTCCTCGGTGGTCACGAGCACCCCCGAGGACCAGGTAGTATTTTCTTCGTCGCCAGCCGCGGAGAGCGGATGGCGGGAGTCATGCGCCGCTAGCTCAGTTGGTTAGAGCAGCTGACTCTTAATCAGCGGGTCCGGGGTTCGAGTCCCTGGCGGCGCACAGAAGAGGGCCCCTCGCGAAAGCGAGGGGCCCTCGTTGTGTTCCCGGTGTTCTAGAAGGTGACGTCCGAGCAGGCGTAGAACGCGTTGCCCGTGTCCGCGATCGTCCACACCGCCAGGATCACGTGCCGTCCGCTGAGCCCGGACGGCAGCGTGCCGCTGTGCGAGAGGGTCTGCGGCGGGCGCTGTCCGCCGTAGGGGACCGTCAGGAACGGGGTGAGGTTGAGGTCGGAGCGGGCCAGGTTGTGGTTCTGGTTCCAGCCCGGCTTGGTGACGTAGTACTTGAAGTCGGTCGTGGCGTGCATCGCCGTGAACTGCCAGCGGAAGGTGTAGCTCTGCCCGCCGGTGACCCTGGTGGCCGGCCAGGCGCCGCCCGACGGGGTGCGCGGGCTGTCGAGCTGGGCGAACCGGGTGTTGTTGCCGGAGCAGATCCGCCCGTCGGCGGGCCCTGAGGCGGGGAAGCCCTTGGGGCCCTCGACGCTCTGCGGCTCCCACTGGATGGCGCCGCAGTTGGTCACCGTGCCGTTCTGACAGAGCTTCTGCCTGCTGATGGGGAGGTCGGTGTAGCCGTGGCCGCTGGCGCCGCCGGAGGAGAGCACAAGGGCTCCGGTCGTCGCCAGTCCCACCACGGCCGCGGACAACTTGGTCTTGGTGCGCATGCTGCCGCTCCTGGTGAACGTGGGGGAGGTTCGGTGAGCCGTGCAGTGGTGCGGATTAGGTCTAGACCAAGCCTCAGCGTATTGCCGTTAGTTGAACATGTCCATACCAATCGCACGCCCTCCGGCCGCCCGCCCGGTCACGCGCCCGCTTCCCCCCGCCCCGCGCAGAACGCCACCGTCAGGTCCTTCACGAGCGCCTTGCGTTCGTAGTCGTCCAGCTCCACCAGGCCGCGCATGGTCAGCCGGGTCACCGTGTCCTCGACCGAGTCCACCACCGAGGTCAGCACGGTCGCCCGGTGCTGGGCGTCCAGCGCGGCGATCCGGCGGCGGTTCATCGCGGCGGCGATCTCGGGGGCGTACTCGATCCGCACCGGCTGCACCGAGAACACCTCCAGACCCACCGGTGCCGCGTCCGCCGCCACCAGCCGGGTCAGCGTCTCCCCGGCCGCCGTCACCGACCCGCCCCCGCCCGGCGTCTCCACCGGCACCCGCGCCAGCGCCGCCTCCACGCACTCGCGCAGATAGCCCTCGTGGTCCTCCACCCCGAGCACGGCCCGCGCGGTGTCCCGCACCCGCCACACCACCAGCACCACCACCCGCAGCGCCACCCCGCTGCCGTCCGCCGCGGGCATCGGCTCGCTGCGCCAGTGCCGCAGCCGGACGTCGACCCGGCGGCGCAGCACCAGCGGGTTCAGCCACAGCAGCCCGGTGCGCCGGACGGTCCCCCGGTACCGCCCGAACAGACCCAGCACCCAGGCCCGCCCGCTCTGCCCCCGGGCCAGCCCGCCGAAGCCGAACAGGCCGAGCGCCCCGGCCCCGGCGTACGCCGCCCACTGCGCCGGACCCAGCCCGGCCGCCGCCGAGGCGGGCAGCCCCAGCGCCTCGAGCGCGAGCGGCGGAATCGTGCCCGCCCACCAGGAGGTGACCAGCGCCCCGGCCACCCCCGTCGCACCGGCGAGCACACCCGCCGCCCCCGGCAGCACCCGGGCGGGCCGCTCGCGCAGCTCCGGATCGACCTCCGGCACCGGCCGGGACCGCGCGGGCGCCGGGCGGCGGAAGCGGGGCTGCTCGCCGGTGCCCTGCCGGCGGTGCACCACGGCGGGCCTCAGGGGCACCGGCGCGGGGTCGGGGTCGTCCCGGAAGAGCAGGTGGACGGGGATCTCGGTGGTCGCCTCGTTCTGGATGAGACGGACCGGGCGGGACGAGCCGCCGTCGGTGCCGCCGGGGTCCGGTGTCTGTGTAGGGGTCGTGCTCATGCGTGCCTCCAGCCTCCGCGCCAGATGCGTCACAGATGGGTCGTACGAGTGAGTGGTGTGGTCAGGAGAAGAGCCGGCGCCAGGTTTCCGGCCCCGGGTAGCCGTCCGCCGCGCCGCCGCGCCACCCCTGCGCGCGCTGGAAGGCCTCGACGTTCCGCCGGTCCGCCTCGCCCCAGCGGGGCCCGGGGCCGGTGGTGTAGTGCTTGCCGAACCCCTTCGTCACGAGCTGTCTGCCGAGCAGCGTGACGTACTGGTTCTCCGCGCCCGGCCGGAACATCCCCCGGCCCGGGAACGGCGGGACCAGCGCCGCCGAGGATCCGGACGGGCCCGCCGGATCCGCCGTGACGTCCTTGCCCAGGCCGCCGGCCAGCAGTGCCCAGGTCCCCGGTCCGGGCAGTCCGTCCGCGTCCGGCCCCGTCCAGCCCTGGGCCAGCTGGAACGCCCGGGTCGCCCTGCGGTCGGCGTCGGTCCAGCGCGGGCCGGGACCCGAGGTGTAGAAGTGCCCGGCGCCGCGCTCGACCAGCATGCGGCCGAGCTGGGTGACGTACTTGTTGTTCGCGCCGGGGCCGAAGTAGGCCGCCCCGGGGAAGGGTGTCCCCGCCGGGTCGCCCGCACCCTCCGGCCCGGCGCCCGGGGTGCCCGCCGCCTTCAGCCCCTTGTAGCGGTAGGCCACATAGCGGTCGGAGTGGGTCCAGTAGGCGTAGGGGGTGGCCTGTCTGCGGACGCGCGGGCGGGTCGCCTCGTAGGCGATGTAGGAGGAGCGGGTGTAGTCCGTCCAGCCGCCGAAGATCACCACGTGGGAGCCTCGCTGGGGGTCCGCCGGGTTGTGGAAGAGGAGGATGTCGCCGGGCTGGAGCTCCTTCCTGGTGATCCGCACGCCGTACTGGTGCAGCGTGCCGGTCCACTCGTTGCCCGGCAGGCCCCAGGCCATGGAGACGAAGCCCGAGCAGTCCTGCCGGTACCCGTCCGACCAGTACCGGGTCATGCTGTACGGCACCTTCGCCGCGACCCAGGTCTTGGCCCGGCGGATGATCTCCGCCCGGGTGGTCGTGGGTGGCTTGGCCGGCTTGGCCGGCTTGCCCCCCGGGCCGTGCAGCGGGGCCTTGCTCCCCTGCGGGGTCTCAGGCTCGTCACCTGCGGGAACGCCGGGGCGCTGGGGGGCGTGCGGGGCGGCGAGAGCGGGTGTGACCTGGCCTGCGGCGAGTGCGGCCGCCGTGGCGGCGGTGACGGCCAGGGCACGGTGGGTGAGGGGGTGACCCCCGGGAGGGGACGGGAGGGCGCGGCGTCGGGTGACGCAGCCGGGGCAGTCGCAGTCGCGCGGGGGATCGAGTTCCTCGAAAACCGGAGTCTCCATGCGATTCCCCTCACACTCCTGGCGGGAATGTCCACACTTGTGCACGTTGATCAGTTTCACAACTCTCGCCGGGGCGCGCATGTTGACGGTCCGAATGATGTACAGGCCCCCCCGGCGACCCCCCGACCGCCCGCCCGGCGCCGGACGGCCCCGGCGGGCGGTCGGGAGCACCCCCGGAGGTCATGTAGAGTTAATGACGTCAGCAGGCGCCGCTAGCTCAGTTGGTTAGAGCAGCTGACTCTTAATCAGCGGGTCCGGGGTTCGAGTCCCTGGCGGCGCACAGACAGAGCAAGGCCCCTCGCCTCGAGCGGGGGGCCTTCTCGTTGTCTGGCCGGATACCCTCTGGCCATGGCAGCGCGTGACCTCCAGGAGAGGATCAAGAAGCTCATCGTCGACCGCCGGCTGCCCTCCGGGTCCCCGCTGCCGACCGAGTCCGAGCTGATGGAGTTCCTGGGCGCGAGCCGGAACTCGGTGCGGGAGGCGCTGAAGGCGCTCCAGGCGATGGGGATCGTCGAGATCCGGCACGGTTTCGGGACGTATGTGGGGCCGATGTCGTTCGCACCCATGATCGAAGGCCTGGCCTTCCGCACGGTCGCCGGGCACTACCGGGGCGAGGACACCCTGCTCCAGCTGCTGGAGCTGCGCGAGGCGGTGGAGACCGGACTGGTCTCCCGGCTCGCGGGCCGGCTGCCGGAGGCGGACCTCGTTGAACTCCAGACCCTTGTGGACCGTATGGAACAGGAGGCCGCGCGGGGTGCCGGTCTCGCCGAGACCGACCGGGCGTTCCACGCCACCCTCTACCGGGGGCTGGACAACGTGCTGCTGTGCGAGGTGCTGGAGGCGTTCTGGGACGCCTTCCACCGGGTCAGCAGGGATCTCGTGGAGCTGCCGCAGGACCCCAGGGTCACCTGCCGGCAGCACCGGGAGATCCTGGACGCGGTGCGGTCCGGCGACTCACTGAGGGCGGAGGAGGCCATAAGAGAGCACTTCGGCAATATTCGTGCACGACTGGCCTCAAGCGCACCAGCAGACGCCACCTTTCGCCCCAATGAGCGTGTATAGCGCGTATAGCCGGTAAATACCGTGTATCGCGTCTTGCGATCATGCTGAACGCCGTAGAACCCTGGCTCTCAAGAGGCTGCGGATACGCGCCAATTGGGGGGCACGGAACCGGTTGCCGGATGTAGCGGGGAGAAGGGGGCCCCGGTTCATGAAGCGATGCCGAGGGGGGCATCATGCAACCGGAAGCGCGCAGTTCCATGTCTATAGGGTGTGGACCACGTGGTGACTGCGGCGCACCACCGACACGTCTGTGAAGGTCGAGGGGGACCCGAGCAGGCGAAGGAACCGACAGACACGCGGTGAACCGCGTGTGGGGGGATGACTCATGACGTCGACGCCGACGGGCGCCCGGCAGGACTTCGACCCGTCACAGACCACCCAGCTCAGGGTGCCGGGGCACTCGATGAGCACCACGGGGACCTTTCGCCGGATCAAGAAAACGCTGCCGAGGTACGACTACGAGCACTACAGCCGGCTGGCGGGTCCCCTCACCCAGCCCGATCCGAACAAGCCGTACAAGGTGCAGTACCGCTCCCTGATCTCCCAGGAGCCGCACCGGATACGGGTCGCCCTGATGCTGATGGCGGCGCCGGTGCTGTCGGTGGTCCTGCTGGTCTGGCTGCTCCAGCCGGAGCACTGGACGGAGCGGGACTACCCGGCGTACGACTTCCTGCCGGCCCTCGACGTCGTGATGCTCGTCTCGATCGGTCTGATCGAGTTCTTCCGCTGTATGAACGTGGTGTCCAACGCGCACGCCACGCTGGTCGCCCGCGACCCGATCCCGGTGGTCCCGGAGACCGGTACCAGGGTCGCCTTCCTCACCTCCTTCGTGCCCGGCAAGGAGCCGCTGGAGATGGTGACGAAGACCCTGGAGGCGGCCGTGAAGCTGCGCCACCGGGGACTGTTGCACGTCTGGCTGCTCGACGAGGGCGACGACCCGGAGGTCAAGGAGGTCTGCGCCCGGCTCGGCGTGCACCACTTCTCCCGCAAGGGCGTCGCGAAGTGGAACCAGGCCAAGGGCCCGCACCGCGCCAAGACCAAGCACGGCAACTACAACGCCTGGCTCGACGCGCACGGCGACGACTACGACTTCTTCGCCTCCGTCGACACCGACCACGTGCCGCTGCCCAACTACCTGGAGCGGATGCTCGGCTTCTTCCGCGACCCGGACGTCGGCTTCGTCATCGGCCCGCAGGTGTACGGCAACTACGACAACTTCGTCACCAAGGCCGCCGAGTCGCAGCAGTTCCTGTTCCACGCGCTGATCCAGCGGGCCGGCAACCGGTACGGCGCGCCCATGTTCGTGGGCACCTCCAACGCCGTGCGCATCAGGGCCATCAAGCAGATCGGCGGTCTGTACGACTCGATCACCGAGGACATGGCGACCGGTTTCGAGATGCACCGCGCCAAGAACCCGGCGACGGGCCGCAAGTGGCGCTCGGTGTACACCCCGGACGTGCTCGCCGTCGGTGAGGGTCCCAGCGCCTGGACGGACTTCTTCACCCAGCAGATGCGCTGGTCGCGCGGGACGTACGAGACGATCCTCAAGCAGTACTGGAAGGGCTGGTACTCGCTGCCGCCGAGCAAGCTCTTCAACTACACGATGATGATCATCTTCTACCCGATGTCCGCCCTCAACTGGATCCTGGCGGCGCTGAGCTGTGCGCTGTTCCTGGGCCTGGGCGCCTCGGGTGTGAACATCGACCCGACCGTGTGGCTGATGCTCTACGGCAACGCCTCCGCGCTCCAGATCGGCCTGTACATCTGGAACCGCCGCCACAACGTCTCGCCGCACGAGCCGGAGGGCTCCGGCGGTGTGGCCGGCATGGTGATGTCCGCGCTGTCCGCGCCGCTCTACGCCAAGGCGCTGATCGACGCCGTGCTGCGTCGCAAGAGCAAGTTCGTGGTCACGCCCAAGGGTGACTCGGCGAGCCCGGACCGCTGGTTCGGCACCTTCCGGTACCACTGGTACTTCATCCTGATCTTCGCCGCGTCGATCGCCGCCGGTCTCGTCCTCGGCAACTCCCACCCCGCCATGATCATCTGGGCCACCTTCGCCCTGCTGATCACCGCGACCCCGATCTTCGCGTGGCGGCACGGCCTGCGGCAGGAGAAGAAGCGGCCCGCCGCACCGGCCGAGCCGCAGCAGGCCCAGCCGTCGCAGCCTCAGCCTCAGGACGCGGTCCCGGCCGCGGCGACCTCGCTGCCCACCCAGTACGCTCCGCACGCCCCGCAGCAACGGCCCAGCTGGGCCGCCTCGCAGGGGGCTCCGCACGGGGGAACGGGCGGAGGAGCAGGCGGGGGCAACGACCAGACCATGCAGATCGCCCTTGGTGGACTTGGGGGACGTAAGGAATGAACGACCGTGCCGGCCGCCGCCGCGCCCGTCGACTCGCGATAGGCACGGCGGTGGTAGTCGCGCTGGCCGGGATGAACGGGCCGTGGCTCTACCGCTTCGGGACCGAGAAGTACCACCAGTACCAAATCAACCGACCCGAGTACAAAGCGGAGAACGGTCACTGGAAGATCGTCGAGTTCCCCGAGGAATACCGGCTGAACACCATCCACGCAGCGCTGCTGCGCACCGGCAAGGTGCTGCTCGTCGCGGGGTCCGGAAACAACCAGGACAACTTCGACGCGAAGAAGTACGACACCCGGATCTGGGACCCGGTCAGGAACACCATCAAGAAGGTGCCGACGCCGAACGACCTGTTCTGCACGGGACATACGCAGCTCGCCAACGGCAATCTGCTCATCGCGGGCGGCACCAAGCGGTACGAGAAGCTCAAGGGTGACGTCACCAAGGCCGGCGGCCTGATGATCGTCCACAACGAGAACCCGGACAAGCCGATCACGCTGCCCGCCGGCACCAAGTTCACCGGCAAGGAGAACGGCAAGACGTTCGTCTCCCAGGACCCGGTGCTGGTGCCGCGCGCGAAGAAGGTCTTCGACCCGCAGACCGGGAAGTTCCTGCGCAACGACCCCGGGCTCGGGCGTATTTACGTCGAGGCCCAGAAGAGCGGCGCCAAGTACGAGACGGGGACGCAGGACAACTACCGCGTCCAGGGCCTGACCGGCGCCGACGCGCGCAACACCTACGGCATCGCGCAGAAGCTCGCCCTGGACAAGAAGGACTTCCAGGGGATCCGGGACGCCTACGAGTTCGACGTCGTCGCCGAGAAGTACATCAAGGTCGACCCGATGAAGGAGGCCCGCTGGTATCCGACGCTCACCACGCTGAGCGACGGGAAGATCCTCAGCGTCTCCGGGCTCGACGACATCGGGCAGCTGGTGCCGGGCAAGAACGAGATCTACGACCCGAAGACCAAGAAGTGGGCCTACACGGACAAGGTCCGGCAGTTCCCGACGTATCCGGCGCTGTTCCTGATGCAGAACGGGAAGGTCTTCTACTCCGGGTCCAATGCGGGGTACGGGCCCGATGACGTCGGGCGTGATCCCGGAATCTGGGATGTGGAGAGCAACAAGTTCACCAGGATTCCCGGGCTGAGCGACGCGGACCAGCTGGAGACGTCCGGGACGGTGCTGCTGCCGCCGGCGCAGGACGAGAAGTACATGGTGATCGGCGGGGGCGGTGTCGGTGAGTCCAAGCTGTCCAGCGAGAAGACCCGGATCGTCGATCTGAAGGCCGATCAGCCTCGGTTCGTGGACGGGCCGTCACTGGACAAGGGGACGCGGTATCCGCAGGCGTCGATCCTGCCGGACGACAGTGTGCTGGTGTCCGGTGGCTCGGAGGACTATCGCGGGCGCGGCGACTCCAACATTCTGGAGGCGCGGCTGTATCAGCCGGAGAGCAATTCGTTCGAGCGGGTCGCCGATCCGCTGGTGGGGCGGAACTATCACTCCGGGTCGATTCTGCTGCCGGACGGGTCGGTGATGTTCTTCGGTTCCGACTCGTTGTTCGCGGACAAGGCGAACACGAAGCCGGGGAAGTTCGAGCAGCGGATCGAGATCTACCGGCCGCCGTATCTGTTCCGTGGGTCTCGGCCTTCGTTGTCCGGGGGACCGCAGACGATCGAGCGCGGGGAGTCGGGGACGTTCACCTCGCAGCACGCTTCGTCGATCAGGAAGGTGCGGTTGATTCGGCCCAGTGCGTCGACGCATGTGACGGATGTGGATCAGCGGTCCATCGCGCTGGATTTCAAGACGGCTGGGGACAAGGTGACGGTCACTGTGCCGGAGAATCGGAATCTGGTGCAGGCGGGGTGGTACATGCTGTTTGTGGATGACGATCAGGGGACGCCCTCCGAGGCGCAATGGGTTCGGGTTCCATAGCGCCTCTGGCGTCTGCGGGTTGTGGGGGCTGGTCGCGCCCACGCGGCGGAGCCGCAAATGGACACAGCCCCGCGCCCCTTAGGTATCTGATCCTTGCGCGAGTTTTAGGGCATAGGTCGGCCACCACTCCCCCGCCTTCGGACCGCCCTTGCATTCGCCGTCCGACTCTCCTGGGCGCTTGACCCACAGGTAGGCGTCCACGAGAGGGTCGGCGGTTTTCGTTGTGGGGGTTTCGCCCAGGGCGCGGCCCGGCGGGTTGCACCAGCGTTCGTCGGGCTTGCCCTCGGTGTAGGGGCCGTTGCCGTTGCGGCTGGTGTCGATGACGAAGGGCTTGTTGCCGACCTTCGCGGACAGTTCCTTGCCGTAGGCGATGGAGTCCTGGGTCGTGTAGAAGTTGGAGACGTTGACCGAGAAGCCGTCGGCCTGGTCGATGCCCGCCCGCTGGAGGGGCTGGAAGATCTGGTCGGGGTGGCCCCAGCCGGCGTTGCCCGCGTCCAGGTAGACCTTGGTGTTCTTCAGGGACTTGAGCTGGGTGATGGCGCCCTTGAGGAGGTCGTAGCGCTCCTCGTGGTACTCCGGCGCCGTGCAGTTGTCGACCATGTGCAGCACGGCGTCCGGTTCGAGGATCACCGTCGCGGGGCGGTCCCCGATGCCCTTGGCGACGCTGTCGACGAACGCCCGGTAGGCGTTGCCGTCGGCGGCGCCGCCGCCGGAGAACTGGCCGCAGTCGCGGTGCGGGATGTTGTAGAGGACGAGCAGCGCCGTGCGGTCGGCCTTCGCCGCGGCCTCGGTGAAGCCGCGCGCCTGCTCCTCGGGGCTGTCGGGGCTGATCCACTCGCCCGTCGGCTGCTGCGCTATCTTGCGGATCTGCTCGGCCTCGGCCTTCTTGCCGGCCTTCTCGTAGTCGGCGACCTGCTGGGCCGCGTTGCCGTCCGGGTTGACCCAGAACGGGGCGATGTTCTTGGGCTGTTGGGTGATACCGCCCGCCGCCCCCTGGTCGGGCTCCTTCTTGTCGTCGGACGAGCATCCCGCGATCAGCAGTGCCGCCCCCAGCACCGCCGCGGTCGCCCGCACTCCGGCCGCCCCCCTGCTGCCGTACATCCAACTCCCCCTTGGGTGCAGCGCTGTTCCCGGGCTCAATCCTGACATAAGTCGGCGATGCGGGTCAGAGGACCGTGCCGGTGAGGTATGCGGAAACGATCACGTTGGCGGTGTAGTTGCGGCTCTCCCGGTCGAAGCTGCCGCCGCAGGTGATGAGCCGGAGTTCCGCGCGGCCCTGCTTGCGCGGCCCGTACGCCTGCTGGGCGTCGAAGCCGTCGCGGGTGACGACCTGGATGTCGTCGACGGTGAACTCGGCGACCTTGCCGTCGTCTCGGATCACCCGGACGGTCTGCCCGGCGCGCAGCGCGCTGAGCTTGTAGAAGACGGCCGGCCGGGTCTCGGTGTCGACGTGGCCGACCAGCAGGGCGGTGCCGGCCGCGCCCGGGGCGACCCCGGCGGCGTACCAGCCGACGACGCCCGGCTGGTCGTACGGCGGCGGGTCGACCGCGCCCTGGGCGTCGAGGCCGCGCGCCACGACCGGTGCCTGGATGCCGAGCCCGGGGATGTCGAGGCGCTGGGGCAGCGCCTTGCCGAGCGGGCTGCGGGCGGGCGGCAGCCGGACGTCGGGGGGACGCCCGACCGCCGCCATGTCACCGGTCTTCGGCCCGGATATCCCGTGCCGTACGTCGGTCACCTCACGGCCCCACAGCCACAGCCCGAGCAGCAGCACCGCCCAGGCCACGCCGGTGAGCAGCCGCCCGGTGCCCGAGGACTGTTCGCCCGAGGACGGTTCCGGGTCGGACATGGGTCAGTCCGTCCTGCGGCTCCGGCGGGCGCGGCCGGTCACGACGACCACGGCTGCGCCGGCCGCGAGGAGGAGCCCGGTGACCGCGTGGGCGGCGTTGGGGCCGGTGCCGCTGGTGTCCACGGCCGCCAGGTGCGCGGTGCCGCCGCCGCCCGCGCGGACCGGGGCGGTCGGCGAGGCCAGGGCGGTCGGCAGGATCGGCAGTGCCGGCGGGACCTGTGCGGTTGGCGGGACCTGTGCATCAGGCGGAACCTGTGCGTCCGGCAGGACTTGCGCGTCCGGCGGGACCTGTGCCTCCGCGTCGGGCGCGACCTGTGCGTCCGGCGGGACCTGTGCCTCCGCGTCAGGCGGGACCGATGCGGCCGCGTCAGGCGCGACCTCTGCATCAGGTGGGACCGACGCGGCCGACGAGGCCGGTGCGGCCGTGGCGGCCGGGCCGGCGGGGCCACGTGCGCCGACCATGAGAGCGGCCTTCAGAGACCTCTCGCCACAGACGATCCTGATGTCGTACGGGCCCGGGCGGGCCGTGGAGCGAAGCTGTGTCTCCCCGCCCAGTGGGGCGCCCTTGGCGCCGGTCAGCTGAGCGTCGGAGACGAACGCGTCCGAGGCGGCGGTGCCGGTCTTGCCGGTGCACCCGGTCACCCGCAGCGCGATCGCGCTGCCGGGGGCCGGGGACGACGGGCTGACCTGCACACCGCCGCCGTCCGTCGCGTGGGCCGCCGCCGGGGTGAGTGTGGCGGCAGCGGCCAGGACTCCGGTACTGAGAGTGAGTCGCAGTGAACCCATCGTGAACCTCCAGACATCTGGAGACTCCCCCGCGCGGTCCGGTCCCGCATCCTCAGTGGGGCCCGGACTGCTCCGAATGGGTGTCGTTTGCCCTACGGCTGGTTTAGCCGGGGTGGCGGTGAAGCCCTAGATGCGGTCCACCAGGTCCGCGATCGAGTCCACGACCTTCGACGGCCGGTACGGGAAGTCCTCGACCTGCTCGGGCCGGGTCAGGCCGGTGAGCACCAGGAACGTCTGCATCCCGGCCTCCATGCCGGCCAGCACGTCGGTGTCCATCCGGTCGCCGATCATCGCGCTGGTCTCGGAGTGGGCACCGATCGCGTTCAGGCCGGTGCGCATCATCAGCGGGTTCGGCTTGCCCGCGAAGTACGGCTTGCGGCCGGTCGCCTTGGTGATCAGCGCGGCGACCGCGCCGGTGGCGGGCAGCGGGCCCTCGGTGGAGGGGCCGGTCTCGTCCGGGTTGGTGCAGATGAACCGGGCGCCGGCGTTGATCAGCCGGACCGCCTTGGTCATGGCCTCGAAGGAGTAGGTGCGGGTCTCGCCGAGGACGACGTAGTCCGGGTCGTGGTCGGTGAGGATGTAGCCGATGTCGTGCAGCGCGGTGGTCAGGCCCGCCTCGCCGATGACGTACGCGGAGCCGCCCGGGCGCTGGTCGTCGAGGAACTTGGCGGTGGCCAGGGCCGAGGTCCAGATGTTCTCGATCGGCACCTCCAGGCCCATGCGGTTCAGCCGGGCGTGCAGATCGCGCGGGGTGTAGATCGAGTTGTTGGTGAGGACGAGGAACGGCCTGCCGGACTCGCGCAGCTTCTTGAGGAACGAGTCGGCGCCGGGGATCGGCACGCCCTCGTGGATGAGTACCCCGTCCATGTCGGTGAGCCACGACTCGATGGGCCTGCGGTCTGCCATGTGCTTGCGTCTCCTGGCGTACGTGCGGGATGAGCTGGGGGGCGCCGGAACCACGGCGTACCGACGCCCCCAGCCTAGTCAGCACCGGCCGGATCCGACCCCGTCGATCAGCTGCCGGTCGCGGACTTCCAGGCGTCGACGTACGAGGTCAGGTTCCGGTCGATGTCGTTCCAGTCCGGCTCGAAGATCTCCACGCCGTCCATGAGCTTCGCGAGGGCGATCGCGTTGGCGTCGGTGGCCTTGACGTCCTGGCGGGCCGCGAAGCCGCCGCCGATCTCGCTGACCTGCGCTTGCGCCTTCTGGCTCAGCAGGTAGTCGAGGAGCTTCCTGCCGTTCTCGGTGTGCGGGGCGTCGGTGACCAGGCCGGCGGCATAGGGCAGGGCGAAGGTGGTGGGCTTGCCGCCCTCGCGCGCCGGGAACCAGATGCCGAGGTTCGGCATGGTCTTGGACTGGGCGAAGTTCATCTGGACGTCGCCGTTGGCGACCAGCAGTTCGCCCTTGTCGACCTTGGGGGCGAGCTTGCCGGTGGAGGCGGACGGGCCGACGTTGTTGGCCTGGAGCTTCTTCAGATAGTCCATGGCGGGCTGCTCGCCGCCGAAGTCGTGCATGGCCTTGATGAGGACGGCGGTGCCGTCTCCGGCGACGCCCGGGGTGGAGTACTGGAGCTTGTTCTCGTACGTCCCGTCCAGCAGCTCCTCCCAGGTGGTGGGGGGCTGCTTCAGCTCCTTCTTGTTGTAGACGAACCCGAAGTAGTTGTTGACGACGGACGTCCAGGTGCCGTTGACCGCCTTGTCGGCGCCGCTCACCTGGTCGGCGCCCTTCGGCGCGTACTTCTGGAGCAGGCCCTTGCCGTCGGCCTGCTGGATGAACGGCGGCAGGGTGACGAGGACGTCGGCCTGCGGGTTGCGCTGCTCGCGGAGGGCGCGCTGCACCATCTCGCCGGAGCCGCCCTCGACGTACTCGACCTTGATGCCGGTCTCCTTCTCGAAGTCCTCGAAGACCTGGTCGTACCAGCCGTCGCCGTGCTCGCCCCTGAGGCCGTCGGCGCTGTAGACGGTGACGACGTTCTCGTCGGAGGCGGCGGAGCTGCCGCCGCAGGCGGTCAGGGCGGGGGCGGGGCCGACCCGCTCGTCGTCCGCGAGCAGCACCCGCTCCAGATGCCAGACGGGCTCGCCCCGCGTCAGCCCCGTCTCGGCGGCGAGCGCGTCGGGGCAGGGAAAGCGGTCCAGGCCGACGAGCGTACGGCCCGGGGTGCGGCCCTGGCGCCGTACGCCCTCGGTGTAGCTGGCGAGCGAGAGCGGCTGCTCCAGCTTGGGCCCGGCGACCACCGTGCCGCGCCCCTGCCGGCGCAGCCTGCCCTCCAGCACCAGCTCGCGGATCGCCTGCCGCACGGTCTCCCGGGCGACCTCGTAGCGCTCGGCGAGATCGCGGTCGGTGGGCAGCGGGGCGCCCTCCTGGAGCTGTTCGAGGAGACGGTCGAGCTGCGCCTTGACCGCGTAGTACTTCGGGATGCGGCCGTGCTCGGGGATGCCGTAGCGGACGGCGGCGCCGGGAGCCTGGTCGTTCGGGTAGTCCACGCAGGGATCGTCGCAGATGGGGGTGCGGCGCCTCAGGGGCGCCTGCGGGTGCGCAGCAGGACGGCCCCGGCGAGGAGCAGCAGGGCGGTGGCGGCGAGGGCGCCGCGGGCGAGCGGGGGGAGGCCGGTGGCGGCGAGTTCGTCGGGGCGTCCGGGGAAGGGGACGGTGTCCCGTTGGCCGGGGGAGGCGGAGATGCCGGGTTCCGCGGTGGGCGAGGCGGTGGCGTCGGTGCCCGTGTCCGTGCCGGTGTCGGTTTCGGTCTCCGTACCGGTGTCCGTGTCGTCGTCGGGTGCGGTGGGGCGGTCCCGGTCGGTGTCGATGGTGAAGCGGTACTCGTTCGACTGCCCGACCCAGTCGCCGTCGTCGTCCCGGCGCTGTACGACGGCCGCGGTGGCGGTGACCTGGTTCCGCACGGCGTCGGAGGTGAGCGAGAGGCGCACCTTCACGGTGACCGTCTCGCCCGGGCCGACCGTGAAGCCCGGGAAGCCGTCGTCGAAGGCGCCGACGAGTTCGTCCCGGTCGGTGGCCTCGAAGCGGACGGGGTGCGGCTGCAGGCGGGAGCCGTCGTAGAACTCCAGGCGGGGCTGCGAGGGCTTCAGGGCGCGCTTGTCGTCGACCAGGACGACCACCGGGTGGATGCCGGCGCAGGGGCGGTCGGTGGTGTTGGTGAGGTCGAGATACCAGGTGCCGAAGCCGCCGCCGGCCGCGTAGGTGGCGGGGCCGCCGTGCAGGCGGGTGGCGAGGGGGAAGGTGTTCGCGTCGGGAGAGGCGCAGGTGGGGACGGGGGACGGGGCCGCGTCCGCCGGGGTCGGGGCGGCGAGAAGGACGGCGGCTGCTGCGAGGCAGAGAGGGGCGGTGGTGCGGCGGGGCCGGCACGGTCTCGGAAACAGTCGCATAAACACATGACCATGCCGGGTGGGGCCGGATGGGGTGGGGCGACGCTCCGGGCAGGGCGGGAAGTCCGCTCGATCAGCGCAGGGAAACCGCCGATCGGCGAGACGCACCGGACGAGCTGCCGGTCGGCGCCCGCCGGGACGCGGCCGCCCGTTCAGGCCTCCGCCCGCCCGAACAGCGGAGCCAGCAGCAACTGGGCCGCCCCCTCCGCGACCCCCCGCTCACCGCCGGGGGCGACCCGTACGGGAACCGTGGCCGCGCCCTCACGCCGGGCGCGGTCGGCGAGGACGCCGGCGACCCCGCGTACGAAGGCCTCCGGCGCGCCGGCCACCGTACGACCGCCGAGCAGCACGAGGTCGATGTCCAGCAGCCCGACCAGGTTCGCGGCACCGGCGCCCAGCACGCGCGCGGCCTCGTCCAGGTCGCCGCCCGCGACGGCGGCCAGGCACAGGGCCTCGATACAGCCGCGCCCGCCGCAGGTGCAGGGCGGGCCGTCGAGCTGGACGACCTGGTGCCCGAACTCGCCCGCGCCGGTCCGCGCCCCCCGGTGCACGGCCCCGCCGAGCACCAGCCCGGCGCCCAGCCCCGTACCGAGGTGGAGGTACGCGAAGGACCCCACGTCCCGGCCGACCTCCTCCCCCACCGCGAGCCCGAGCGCCGCCGCGTTGGTGTCCTTGTCGACGACGACCGGCAGGCCGAGCCGCCGCGCCAGCGCGTCCCGCAGCGGGAAGCCGTCCCACTCGGGGAACCCGGTGACCCGGTGCAGCACGCCGCGGGCGTGGTCGAGGGGGCCGGGCAGGGCGACGCCGACGCCGAGCACGGTCTCCGTGACACCCGCGTCCGCGACCGCCCCCGTCACCTCGCGGGCCACGCCCGCCAGGACGGCCTCCGCGCCCGCTCCCAGGTCCAGCGGCGCCCGCCGCTCCCCCACCACGGCCCCGGTGAGATCCACCAGTACCGCCCGCAGCTCGTCCCGGTCCAGGTGAACCCCCACCGCGTACCCGGCGTCCCGCACCAGCCGCAGCACGGTCCGCGGCTTGCCCCCGGTCGACGCGCGGCGCCCCGCCTCGGCGGCGAGGCCCTCGCCCCGCAGCCGGGCGGTGATCTTGCTGACGGCCTGCGGGGTGAGCCCGGTGCGCTCGGCCAGCTCCAGCCGGCTGATGCCCTCCTCGCCGGCGGTGCGCAGCAGATCCAGCACCAGGGCGGTGTTGTGGCTGCGCAGCGCCAGCAGATTGGCGCCCTCCGCCGATGCCGCCGCGTTCGTCCTGTTCACGCCACCATTCTGCCCACCGCTTGCACTTTGGCAACAGCGTTGCGAAAGTGGACGCATGACGACTGGCACCTCAGGCACCCCCCTCCGCGTCGGCCTCATCGGCTACGGCCTCGCGGGATCCGTCTTCCACGCCCCGCTGATCGCGACCACCGAGGGCCTCGCCCTCGACACGGTGGTCACCTCGAACCCGGAGCGGCAGGACCATGCCCGCGCCGAACACCCGGGCGTGCGGATCGCCGCCGCGCCGGACGAGCTGTTCGACCGGGCCGGCGAGCTGGACCTGATCGTCATCGCGTCACCGAACAAGACGCACGTCCCGCTCGCGACCACCGCCCTCAAGGCCGGTCTGCCGGTCGTCGTCGACAAGCCGGTGGCCGGAACGGCCGCCGAGGCGCGGGAGCTGGCGGCCCTGGCCGCCGACCGCGGACTGCTCCTCTCGGTCTTCCAGAACCGCCGCTGGGACAACGACTTCCTCACCCTGCGCAAGCTGCTGGCCGAGGGCGAGCTGGGCGACGTATGGCGCTTCGAGTCGCGCTTCGAGCGGTGGCGGCCGCAGCCGAAGGGCGGCTGGCGGGAGTCCGGCGACCCCGCGGAGATCGGCGGTCTGCTGTACGACCTCGGCAGCCACGTCGTCGACCAGGCCCTGGTTCTCTTCGGCCCCGCGACGCAGGTCTACGCCGAGGCGGACGTCCGCCGCCCCGGCGCGCAGACCGACGACGACACCTTCATCGCGCTGACGCACGCGAGCGGCGTCCGCTCCCACCTGTACGTCTCGGCCACGACCGCCCAGCTCGGCCCGCGCTTCCGGGTGCTGGGCTCGCAGGCGGGCTACGTCAAGTACGGCCTGGACCCGCAGGAGGCGGCCCTGCGCGATGGCCGGCGCCCCGGGCCCGGCTGGGGCGCGGAACCCGAGTCCCTGTGGGGCCGGCTCGGCTCCGGGGAGTCCCCGCTGACAGGCGGCGGCGGGCCGGTGCCCACCCTGCGGGGCGACTACCCCGCCTACTACGCGGCGGTGGCGCGCGCCCTGCTGGAGGATGGCCCCAACCCGGTGACCGCGCTGGAGGCGGCCGCCGCCCTCGACGTACTGGAAGCGGCCCGCCGTTCGGCCCGAGACGGAGTGACGGTGACCCTGTGACGCACCCGCAGAAGCACACCATGACCCCCAAGCTCACCCCTGAGCTGACCCCGAGCATCGAGGAGCTGGAGGCCCAGGAACGCCGCCTGGTCTTCCGCCAGTTCACGCACGACGACGCCTGGGAGCTGGGCTCCCTCCTGGTCCGGCTGGCCCAGGAGCGCCAGGCCCCCGTCGCCATCGACATCCACCGCGCGGGCCAGCAGCTCTTCCACGCCGCACTGGCCGGCTCGACCCCCGACAACGACGCCTGGATCACCCGCAAGCGCCGGGTGGTGGAGCGCTACGGCTCGGCCTCGTATCTGGTCGGCGCCCGCTTCCGCGCCAAGGGCACGACGTTCGAGGAGTCCTCCCGCCTCGACCCGGACGAGTACGCCGCGCACGGCGGCTCCTTCCCGATCAACGTCGAGGGCGTGGGCGTGATCGGCGCGGTCACCGTCTCCGGACTGCCGCAGCTCCAGGACCACCGGTTCGTGGTGGAGGCGCTGGAGGAGTTCCTCAAGATCTGAGGCAACTTCACGCTCGGTTCGCTCACCGGGAATTACTCGGCCGACCCCTCCGGTTGCCACAGCTGTAACCGCTGTAACCGCTGTAACCGCCGTGGCACGCCGGAGGGATCACACGCATGAGCACGACGCCGTTGAAGGAGCAGATCGGCCGGTACGGCATCTGGAACGTCGGCCTGCGCTCGGAGGACCCGGCGAGCGCCGCCGAACGGGCGGAGGCGGCGGCCGAGTTGGAGGAACTCGGCTATGGCACGGTCTGGCTGGGCGGCAACAGCGCCGCCCAGCACGCCGCCCCGCTGCTGGAGGCCACCTCGACGCTCACCGTCGGCACCAGCATCCAGAGCATCTGGCAGTACGAGGCCCCCGAGAGCGCGGCCTCCTTCGCCGAGCTGGAGGCGGCCCACCCCGGCCGCTTCGTCCTGGGCCTGGGCGTCAGCCACGCCAAGTTCGCGGAGCAGTACCGGCGGCCGTACTCGGCACTCGTCGGCTATCTGGACGCCCTGGACGAGGCGGGCGTACCGGCGGAGCGCCGCGTCCTCGCCGCGCTCGGCCCGAAGACCCTGGAGCTGTCCCGCGACCGGGCGGCCGGCGCGATCCCGTACCTGGTGACGCCGGAACACACGGCCGAGGCGCGGGAGACCCTGGGCGAGGAGCCGCTGCTGGCCCCGGAACTGGCGGTCGTCCTGGAGACCGACCCCACCCGGGCCCGCGCGCTGGCCCGCGCATTCCTGGACCTGTACCTCTCCCTCCCCAACTACACCAACAACTTCCTCCGCTACGGCTTCACGGAGGCCGACCTGGCGAACGGCGGCAGCGACCGCCTGGTGGACGCGCTCTTCGCCTGGGGCGGCGAGAAGGAGATCCGCACCCGCGTCGACGCGTTCATCGAGGCGGGTGCGGACCATGTGGCGCTGCAGGTGGTGGACGGCGGCGACCGGGAGTCCCTGCCGAGGGAGGAGTGGAGGAGGCTGGCGTCTCTACTCGCGTAAGGGGAGTCACCTAGGGGCGCGGGGCCCTGCTCGGTATGCGGCTCCGCCGCGTGGGCGCGAGAAACCACAACGAACCCGCAGCCGCCACCGAACCGCGACTTCCCCTCCCCCTAGGCGCTCCTCAACTCCTGCCGCTGCCGCCCAAGCCCCTCGACCTCCAGCTCCACCACATCACCGGGCCGGAGATAGGGCTTGGGCTCAGGCTGCCCGAAGGCCACCCCCGCAGGCGTCCCGGTATTGATCACATCCCCGGGGTAGAGCGTCATGAAGTGCGACAGATACCGCACAACCTCCCCCACGGAGAAGATCTGCTCCGCCGTGGTCCCGTCCTGCTTCAGCTCCCCGTTCACCCACAGCTTCAGCCCCAGCTTCTGCGGATCCGCCACTTCATCGGCGGTCACCAGCCACGGCCCGAGCGGATTGAACGTCTCGCAGTTCTTCCCCTTGTCCCAGGTCCCGCCGCGGTCCATCTGGTACTCCCGCTCGGACACGTCGTGCGACACCGTGTACCCCGCGACATGCGCGAGGGCGTCCTCCGCGGAGTCCAGATAGCGGGCCGTACGCCCGATGACGACGGCCAGCTCGACCTCCCAGTCGGTCTTCACCGACCCGCGCGGCACGAGCACGGTGTCGTTCGGCCCGACCACGGTGTCCGGGGCTTTGAGGAAGACGACCGGCTCGGCCGGCGGCTGAGCACCCGTCTCCCGGGCGTGGTCGTGGTAGTTCAGCCCGATGCACACGACCTTGCCGATCCTCCCGACCGGCGCCCCGATCCGCACCCCGGCCGCGTCCAGCACGGGCAGTTCCCCGCCCTCGGCGGCGGCCCGCACCCGGGCCATCGCAGCGTCGTCCGCGAGCAGCGCTCCGTCGATGTCCGGCACGACACCCGACAGGTCCCGCAGGGTGCCCTCGGCGTCGAGCAGCGCGGGCCGCTCGGCCCCGGCCGTACCGACTCGCAGCAGCTTCATGATCACAATCTCCCTCGATCGCGGCAGCCCTCCGAGGCGAGGGCCTGGGTGCGGCAGGCCACAGCCATCGGAGGGCTGGTCGATCCTCCAAGGTGAGGGTCCAGTCCGCAATACCCCGTTCACGTACTGGACCCGCGCACTCCGGGGCGTCAGCGATACAGCACGGCCCGCTCGACGGCACTCCACGTCGTGCTGGTGACCACGTACAGCGCGGCGGCCAGCGGCACGACGGCCACGGTGACCAGGGTGAAGAAGGACATGAACGGCATGACCTTGGTGACGGCCCCCATCCCGGGCACCGCCTGCCCGGCGTCCCCCGCGGGCACGACCGGGTTGGCGGCCATCATGATCTTCGTACGCCGGTAGTTGAACGCGGCGACGGCCGCGACGAGGACGAACAGCCCGAGGTACACGAGCCCCGCCTCGCCGAGGAGACCGCCACCGCCAGTCAGGGCGTCCGTCCAGCGATCGCCGAGCGGTGCACCGAGCAGCTGGTGCCCGAGCAGCTCATTGCTGCCGTCGCCGATCGTCGGGCTGGAGAACAGGTGGTAGAGGAGAAAGAACGCGGGCAACTGGAGCAGGCCGGGCAGGCAGCCGGCCAGCGGCGACACCTTCTCCTTCTGGTGCAGCTCCAGCACGGCCCGCTGCAACCGCTCGGGGTCGTTCCGGTACTTCTTCCGCAACTTGGCGACCTGCGGCTGGAGCCGGGTGCGCGCCTTCTGCCCGCGCGCGGCGGCCCGGGACAGCGGATGCACCAGCAGCCGTACGAACGCGGTGAACAGGACGATCGCGGCGGCGGCCGCGGAGCCGTGGAACAGCGGGGCGAGCAGATCGGCGAGCTGCTCGACGATGTTGGCGAAAACGGACATGGGTGGGTGAGCCCTCCGGGGGTCTCGTCGTGCCGTGACAGGGACTGGCGGCATGACGACCCGTGCGCAGGGTCAGGCAGCTGGTGCGGTGCTGCTGCGGTGCTGCCCTACGCGAAGGCCGCCGGGAGGGCACGCCCGGGCGCTCGGGGACGCGTACGCCCCCGGGCGTCGGGATCGCGTTGTGGCAGGAAGGCCGTACGGCGGTCTCGGTCCCGGATCGCCGTCCGTACCCGCGTGGGCGGCACGGCGGGCGCACAGCGCGCGGCGATCAGCGAGCAGACGGCGAGCGCGGACCCGGCCGCGGCGGTCGCGGCCAGCGCGACGGTCGCGGAGAGGCTGCCGGCGTCGAGCAGGACGACCTCGAGGAAGAGGACGAGCAGCAGGGCGGCGGGGCGCAGGTTGGCCCAGGCCTGGAACATCGGCGGCTCCTCCTCTCTCAACTCGTCTCACTCATACACATGTACGTAGGAACGGTTATACCTCAGCTATGTCTCAGTGCTGTGTCAGCGCGGTCGTACGGCGGTGAGGACGCCCCAGACGATCAGACGGTACCGGGAGGTGTACTCCGGGGTGCAGGTCGTGAGCGTGACGTAGAAACCGGGCGCGCGATAGCCGCGGTCCGGGTGGACCAGGCTCCTGGGGACGGGGCGGATGACGCCGACGTCGCGGGCGGAGGTCCGCGGGAGGGTGCGGTCGACGGCGTAGGTGTAGACGGCGGTGCCGGTCTCCACCCGGATGGTGTCTCCCTTGCCGAGCCGGTCGAGACGACGGAAGGGCTCGCCATGGGTGTTGCGGTGCCCGGCGAGCGCGAAGTTGCCGGGACGGCCGGGCGGAGCGGTGCCGGGGTAGTGGCCGACGTAGCCCTTGTCCAGGACGGCGGACCGGCTGATGCCTTCGGCGACGGGGACGCGGAGGTGGAGGCGGGGGATGGTGAGGATGGCGTACGGGGCGGCGGCGGTGCGCGGCTGTGGGGGCGGATGCCGTGTCGGGGGCTCGGGAGTGGGGGACGAGGGCTCGGTCGTATCGGACGAACTGCTCCCCACCTCCGCCTCCGCCTGCTGCCACTGCTGCTTCCACGCCTCTTCCAGGACCTGCACCTCGCGCCGGGCATCGGCCCTGGCCTGCCGGTTGGTCCACCACAGCTGGTGGACGACGAGGAGCAGAAGGACGAGACCGAGGGTGACGAGCCCTTCACCCCCGGAGCGCAGAAGGCGCCGGCGCAGGGCGCGACGGCGGCGGGTGCGGTGCTGGACGACGGGCACGGGCACGGGCGCGCGCATGGCCGCACGATAAGGGCGGGCGGCGAAGCCATGAAGGGCCGTGACCGAGCCCGAGGCTTCCTCTGTGGGTTTGAGAAAGCCCTGTCGAAACCCTCGACAGCCCGCCCGCGACCCCCGATGCTTCACGAGGCGACGCCTGAGCTGAACATGCCACACCGATTCGACAGCGACCGGGCGACGGGCGAGAGACGAAAGACGGAAGACGGAAGACGAGAGTCGAAAGACGAGGCAGGAGGACCATGATCCGACGCAGAACACTGCTCGCGGCCACGGGCGGCGCGTTCCTCGGAAGCACCCTGGCGACGGGCACGGCGCACGCGGACGCAACGATCGCCGTGAACCCCTCCACGACGTACGGCACGTGGGAGGGCTGGGGCACGTCCCTGGCCTGGTGGGCCAACGTCTTCGGCGCCCGGGACGACTTCGCCGACCTCTTCTTCACCACCAAGTCGGTGTCGTACGGCGGCCGCACCCTCCCCGGCCTGGGCCTGAACATCGCCCGCTACAACCTGGGCGCGTGCAGCTGGAACACGGTGAACGGCGAGTCGATGGTCGAGTCTCCGAACATCCCGGCGTTCAAGCAGATCGAGGGTTTCTGGCAGGACTGGACGAACGAGGACCCGGCGTCCTCGGCCTGGGACTGGACGGCGGACGCGAACCAGCGGGCGATGCTGGTGAAGGCGACCCAGCGCGGTGCGATCTCGGAACTCTTCGCGAACTCCCCGATGTGGTGGATGTGCTACAACCACAACCCGTCGGGCGCCGCGGACGGCGGCAACAACCTCCAGACCTGGAACTACCGCCAGCACGCGTCCCACCTGGCGGCGGTGGCCGCGCACGCGAAGACGAACTGGGGTGTGAACTTCGCGACGGTGGACCCCTTCAACGAGCCGGCGTCGAGCTGGTGGACGGCGACGGGCACGCAGGAGGGCTGCCACATGGACCCGTCGGTCCAGGCGGCGGTGCTGCCGTACATGCGCAGTGAGCTGGACAAACGCGGCCTGACAGGGATCCGCATAGCGGCGTCGGACGAAACGAACTACGACGTGGCCCGCTCCACCTGGTCCGCCTTCGGCTCCTCGACGAAGGCCCTGGTCTCACAGGTGAACGTGCACGGCTACCAGGGCGCGGGCGGCCGCCGCGACCTCCTCTACACGGACGTGGTGTCGACGTCCGGCAAGAAACTGTGGAACTCGGAGACGGGCGACAGCGACGGCACGGGCCTGAGCATGGCGCGGAATCTCTGCTACGACTTCCGCTGGCTGCACCCCACGGCGTGGTGCTACTGGCAGGTGATGGACCCGACGACGGGCTGGGCGATGATCGCGTACGACCCGGCAACACTCCAGCCGACCACGGTCCAGCAGAAGTACTACGTGATGGCCCAGTTCAGCCGCCACATCCGCCCGGGCATGACGATCCTCGACACGGGCGTGAGCTACGCGGTGGCGGCCCTGGACCGGACGGCGCGCCGCCTGGTGATAGTGGCGGTGAACACATCGACGACGGCCCAAACCCTGACGTTCGACCTCTCCCGCTTCACGACGGTGACGGGCGGGACGGGCGGTCTGGTCCCCCGCTGGAACACGGTGACGGGTGGCGGTGACCAGTACCGGGCGTACTCGGACACCCGCCTGACCGGCAAGACCGTGAGCGTGCCGTTCGCGGCGGGGGCGGTGCAGACGCTGCAAGTGGACGGAGTGGCGATCTAGGACGTAGGCCGCTCGACATCCGGATATCTCACCCTTGTCAGCCCCGGGCAGTACGGTGTCCCTCATGCGCCCCGACACGCCCGCCGAAAACGTCGACCACCACGCCGAAGCGGCCCGCCTGGAGCGAACCGCCGGCCTGTATCCCGAGGACGCCGAGGCCCTGCTCCTCCGTGCCGCGGCCCACCGGGAACTGGCCGGCGACCGCCCCGCGGCCACGGCCCTCTACGACCGCCTCCTCTCTCAGACGTCCGCCCTGGACAACCCTCACCTGGTCCGCGCCCTGAAGGCCTCGAACCTCTGGGAGTACGGCCACGAGGCGGAGGCCCGCGCGATCATCGACGGAATCAGGGTGGCCACCCCGCGGGACCCGGCCCCCTGGGTGATCATCGCGGAGGCGCTGGAGTCACACGACGAGCTGGAGGCAGCGCAGGCCACCTTGACCGAGGCGGCAACCCTCCTCCTGCCTCCGGACACGGACCCCTCCGCCTCGGTGCGCCCCCTCCTCGTCACCCGCCACCGCATCCGCCGCATGCAGGGCCTCCCCCACGACGACTGGGACACCCTCGCGGACACCCTCCACTCCCTCCCGGTCTCCCTGGACGAACTCCACGACCCGAAGCGGGTGTGGTCCCTGGGCTCGGAAAACCCGGCGGAACTGAAGGCGGAGATCTCCCGCCTCCAGGCGGAACTGGGCGCATACCGCGAGGCCCTCTCCCGCCCGTTCCCGGTGGCGATCCTCCACTGGCCGGCGGAGGAGCTGTCGGAACTCCTGACGGACTACCCGACCCTGTCCACGGAGTACCCGTCCTACGAGGAGCACCTGGCGACCATAGAGTCCGCACTCCGCGAACTGGCCGCCTCCGGCACGACCAACCTCGGCATCGTGACGGGGACTGTCCCGTCGTACGAGGCCTTCGCGGCATCGGAGGGCTCGTCGCCGTCCGACGCGACGCTGCTGCCGCAGTACGCGACGACGCTGGCGGCACGGGGGCGGGCGGTGGCTTGGCCGCCGCAGAGGGGGGCGGGGTGTTGGTGTGGGGCGGGGCAGGTTTATGGGGAGTGTCACGGAAGCGCTTAGAGAAGTCGACTGCCGCAGCCATTCTCAAGGCCAAATAGGGGGGTCTGACAATGCCAGACGGTTTTACTGCAAGCACCACCGGCTACCTAGCCGCCCTGCAATCACTACGCGTAGATAAGTCATCGGGGGAGCCAGCCCGCCATCAGCCAATTGTTCTGCTTTGGGCTATGGGGAGGGCATACCAACGAAAAGCTCGACTTACGCCTTGGCGCAACTCCGAGCGAACATTGCGGAAACTTCTAGAGCGTCACGGGCGACCAAATTCAACGCCGGACCCCCAGTACCCTTTTACTGCGCTCCACCGGTCACCGCTCTGGACGCTGGAAGGCGTTATAGGAGACGTCCCTCAAGCCCGCGGATCATCACTCAGAAAGTGGCTAGACGAACAGAACCCTAATGGCGGCCTCGAGTCGACACTCTATGCGCTCATAGCGAATGACGAAGCATTCCGCGATCGGGCCACCTGCACTCTGATGCAGGCGTACTTCCCGCACGAGGATTGGCAAGAAATCCTCATAGACGTAGGCCTCCAGGAAGAGCCATTTGACGGTTTCGGCCACCCTCCCTACGTACCGGTAGGAACCATATTCCAAGACCGTGAGGCATTGGCAGCCGCGAACGTGCACCGACCCAGGCAGGCCGGAATTTGGGGAAAGCAGCGCGAAGAAGCAAAGTCAATTGTGGTCTCTGGCGGCTATCCAGACGACGAAGATCACGGCGAGATGATCATATACACCGGCCAGGGAGGTCAGACCGAAGGGCGTCACACTCACGATCAAGAACTGAGTCGCGGAAACGCGGCACTGGTTAACAGTATGGCTTCCGGGCGGCCGATCCGTGTCATACGTGGGGCAGGCAAGCACTCCAATTACGCTCCGCCCACAGGATTGCGCTATGACGGACTTTACCAAGTAGAAGATCACTGGTCACAAAAAGGGGTCTCCGATTTTCTGGTGTGGCGCTTCCGCCTGAGAGCCCTCGACGCGATCAGGGAAGTTGCATTGCCAACCCCGTCCACCGAAGGCTCCAGTCAACCGGTTCCGCCGCCTGCCGGAAACCCTAGACCCAGCCGCCGCGCTTCTGAAGTGCAACGAGTCATTAGAAGCACTGCGATCGCCAACTGGGTAAAACAGATCCATCAGCATACATGCCAGGTCTGCGGCCTCCGCATTACGACCCCGACGGGCGCATACGCTGAAGCCGCCCATATTCGCCCGCTTGGCAGCCCTCACAATGGGCCAGACGACCCCAGCAACATCCTCTGCCTCTGCCCGAATCACCACGTAGCATTCGACTTTGGCATGCTAGCCATAGAATCCGACCTAACGGTATTCGACCGCGCGACAGGCCACCGTTCTCCGCTACGGATTGTAAGCGAGCATGAAATCTCAGCAAAACACCTTGCCTATCACCGGGAGCATCACGCATTGCCCCTAAATGACTCGAAATAGAGAGCAAGACTGTCAGGCAATGCAGTGATTCCATCGCAAGACAGGATTCTTCTCAACCCAATACGAGTGACGCCACTTGTTCACGCTCACCCGAATGGCACGGATATCGGGTTGCCCTGCGTCACGCCACGCGATGAGGGGTTCTTCGATGTCGTCCCACAGGGCAACCGGCCCGCCCTGACGGACCGTCCAGCCCCCGGCGCCGTCTTCGGTGAAAGCCGCGAAAGACTCCCGGCTGATGTCGAAGAGATAGCGCAGTTCGGTGCCGTCACCGGCTCGGGCGAGGACGAGTTGGACGCCAGGGGAGGCCAATTGGGCGAGGAAAGCCGGCATCCAATCGTCCAGCAGGGTTGGAGGCAGTTTGGTGGGGCGTTCGGTTTCGGCATAGGCGGTGCGGGACGACAGGTCACCGGACACGGGGATGGTGGCCTGGGAGCGGGCGTGCATGAAGGAGGAGCGGCCGATGATGCGGCCTTCGGCCGTGCCGTCCCCGTTCACTGTGACCTTCGCCAGGCCGGCGCCGTAGGGCCAGAAGCCGAGGGTGGCCAGGATGATGCCGCCGGGCTTGGTCTGGCGGATCCAGGTGTAGGGGATACGGCGTACGGCGCAGGTGGCGATGACTCGGTCGTACGGGGCTCGCGGTGGGTGGCCCAGGAGGCCGTCCCCGGTCACCGTCCACGTGGAGAAGCCGATCTCCTCCAGGGCGGCGTCCGCTCGGGCAGCGACCTGCGGGTCGACCTCGACCGTGGTGACGTTGTCTTCGCCGAGGCGGTGGCAGAGCAGGGCGGTGGAGTAGCCGGTGCCCGTGCCGATCTCCAGGACAGTGTGCCCGTCTGACACGTCCAGGTCTTCCAACATTCCGACCACCGTCATGGGAGTCGTCGAGGAAGACGTGGGGGTGCCGGTGACCGGCTCGGCCATCGCGTCCGCGGTCAGGCGGCCGTCCAGTTGAGTGGCCAAGGAGCGGTCGCTGTACGCAATGTCCAGCCAGTCCTCGGGGGCCGAGTCCAAAGCCGTCACCGGGCGCCAGCGTGCGCGCTCGGCCGGCAGGAACACTCCCGGATTGAGGAAGAGTTCCCGCGGGACTGCCTCGACCGCCGCCCGCCACTTCGGGTCCTTCAGTGCACCGGCTGCCGCCAGCCGGTCGGCGAGGGCCCGCCGGCGCGGTGCGCTCTCAGCCAACAGCATCGACATCTCCTTCGGCGAGCAGGTCGGCGAACGCGGCCGCCATCTCCAGTCCGGTCTTCTCCTCCAGCCAGGCCCACTGGCCGTTGGGGTTCAGCTCCAGCCAGTGCAGCTCGCCGTCACGGTCCACGGCGAGGTCGAAGGATCCGAAGGGGAGACCGTAGTGGTCCAGATAGGCGAGCAGGGTCCGCGACAGGCGGTCCGGCAGGTCTACCACGTCGTACGTGAGCGCCGCGTAGTCCTTGCGCCAGTCCAGGAGGCCGGAGTTGATGCGTACGGTGAACACGCGCCGTCCCACGATCAGCACCCGCAGGTCCGCGACCTTGTCGACGCGGGACTGGAAGAGGTGGGGGGTCACGCTCACCGTGTCGTCCAGTTCCTCGGCGCGAACCGGCTCGGTCCACGTGGTGAGGCCAATGTCGTCGTGTTCGTACGGCGTCCACCGCAGCGTTTTGTAGATCACCTGTCCGTGCTCGCGGACGAAGCGGCGGGCCTCGTCGGGATCGTTCGTCACGAGCGTCGGCGGTACCCGGAGCCCGAATGAGTGAGCAAGCGCCAGCTGCGCCGGCTTGTAGTCGGCGGCGGCGTTTCTGAGCGGGTGGTTGACCCAGTAGCAGTGGCGTAGGGCGTAGAGGGTGCCACCGAGGCCGTAGCGGACCTGGGCTGCGGCGTATCGCGCGTCGCTGTCGGGAAGGTGGCCGAAGGTCGGCCACACGGGGCGACGCCAGTAGATCGCTCGCACCTCGTCCAGCGTGACGCTTCTCGACGGGGTGCTGAGCTGCCCGACGACTCGAGCCGGGCAGGCGTCGAAGCGAGCCGAGAGCGTCAGCTCCGCACCGATGTCGGCCGGGTTGAAGCGGACCACCGGTACGCCACGTCGGTTCAGGTGGCCGATCACCATGTCCGCGGTAACGTCGTGCGGCTCGGTGGCCACCAGCACGAATCCCTTCTCGGTCACGTCAGTCAGTCCTGCTCGCTGTCCTGGTCGTGGCCCTGGTCGGGCTGGGAGTCGAGGTTGGTGGCGGTGGAGGTCTCGGTGCCGGAGCTGGTGCCGTGCTTGCCCATGTCGACGATCTGACCCTTGTGGTCACGGAAGATGCCGGTCTGTGTGGTCGGGTCGATGGTGACGGTGGCGTACGGCAGTTTCCGCGTCGTGGGGTACGGAGCCAGGCGGCGGATGCCCCAGGGGCGGACGATGGTGAGCTCGGCTGGAGCGGTCTGTGCGGTCACTGCTTCTCCTTCCACAGGGGTGGGGTGTGCGGTCGCTTCGTGCAAGGCCACGCGGGTGAGGAGGTCGCCCAGGTCGCCTTCGCCGGTGCGGAGTTGAGCCGCGCGTTCGGCGCGGAACGCCTCGCAGTCGGGGCAGCCGCGTCTCATCGGCCGCGGCCCTCGACGTCGAGGAATGCCTCCGTGCATCGGGCGAGGTTCACGAGGTGCTGCCAGGCGGCATACGGGGTCGGCTCGCCCTTCGGGGCCTCGGTCAGCAGGCGCGTGCCGAGGCGGCGCATCACCCGGATCGACTCGCGGCCGTCGTGCTGCGACTCGGCGAGCAGGGAGCGGAGGATGCCGGAGACGGTCTCCGTCCGTTGCAGGGTGCTGGGCAGCGAGGGGACGTCGAGGCGGGGGCGGGTGATCGCTCGGATCTCGGCGAGGATCTGGGTGCGGTCGAGGTGCTGGACCTCGGCTCGTTCGGTCACCGGCTCCACAACTGACTCCAAGAGGCTCGTGTTCGTCCTGTCACAGTGAGTGAACAGCCGATGGGAGTGTGATCGGCAGGAAAAACCGCCTTCCGGCCGTCCGCGCGCAGCCGGAAAAACTGACCCGTTCTTTACGCGGGAGGGGATGCCGAGGAACTGACGCCGTTACGGTGGACGACGTGGCGGCCGACAATCAGCAGCTCAAGAGGCAGATGCAACAACTGGGCCTCACACAGGAGGAATTAGCCGAGGCGATGAACTCCGCGATCGAACTGGTCACTGGCCAACGCGGCACCGTCTCCGCCCGCACGATCCACAACCTCACGGCCGGAAAAACCCGGTGGCCGCAGGCCAAACAGCGGCTGGCCCTGGAGGCAGTATTCGGGTGTAGCGCGATCGAGCTGGGATTCGTGCCCCATGCCAGGTCCGTGGTCAATCACCCGAAGTCCGCCAGAACACAGCACGCCGAGGAGGAGCCTGTGCTCCGCCGAACCTTCCTCACTTCCGCCGCCGCCCTCACACCCACTGCCACTGCATCCGCCGTCGGCTCCCCAGGCCGGGTCGGCCAGTCCGATGTGAATCGGCTCGCCGCCCAGTTCGCGCTGATCGTCGCCGACGACAACAAGGCCGGCGGGACTCAGCAAGTCGAGCAGGAGGCCCTCGACTGGTCCCGGCGGGCCCTGCACCTCCAACGAACCAGGCCCGCCTCCCAGCGAGTACGCGGACAGCTCTACGGACTCGCCGCGGCCTTCACCGGCTCCGCACTGTGGGCCGCCATCGACGGGGGACGTCTCGATCAGGCTGAACGGCATCTCAAGGAAGCCGTCGCCCTGGCCGGCCTGTCCGGCGATCCTTCGATGCAATTCCGAATCTGGGGACATGCCGGAGCGTTGTACCGGCACCTCGGGCAGTACACCAGCGCCCTCGCAGCCGACGAGGCCGCGAAGCGCACTCGAGCCGCCCGGGATCCGCTCTACGCCTCTCTGGTACACGCGCGTACGGCTGTGCATCACGCAGACCTTCACGATCGGCAGGCAGCGCTGCGGTGCCTCGGTCTCGCCCAGGCCGCACTCGGCCGCGCAGAGCTCGATGCACCGCGACCGGCATGGTTGCGGTTCTACGACTCGGCCGAGTTCCACCTACTCGCCTTGACCGCCACCACCACGCTCGGCTTGTGGGAGGAGGCAGAGGCGCATGCCCACCAGACCCTGGCGAGGCTGCGGCCCGATTTGAAGCGGAATCGAGCCCTGGCCCTCGTCCATCTCGCCCACGCGCAGTTGGGCCAGCGCGAGCCGGAACTCGCCGTAGCCACCGCGCACAAAATTCCCGCGCAGGCGCGACATGGGCGGACCGCCCGACTTCTGAACACTTTCGGGCACCGGCTGCACGCCCTTGCGCCCGATGCCCCCGTCACCCGCGACTGGTTCGAAAGGGAGCTTCTGTGAGCCTTGAACTGCGGCACTACACCGACGTCGAGCCGATTCGGCAGACGATCGTGGACATACACGTCGAGGTCCGCCAGCGGGACCTCAGCCTCACCGGTCCCTTCTATTCCGCTGAGCGCTTCAACGAGCGGCTGTCAGCGCACAGCTCGGTGCCGGGCTGGGAGACGGTCATCGCGTACGACGGTCCGGAAGCTGCCGGGTTCGCGTACGCCACGCCCCTCGGGCCCAGCACCCGTTGGTGGGCCGCTATGACGACCCCGCTGCCCGAGGGCTACACAGTCGAGACCGGTCGGCGAACGCTCGCCCTGAACGAGATCGTGGTCCGGCGGGCATGGCGAGGGACCGGGCTGGCCCACCGCATCCATGAGGAGCTTCTCGCGGGCAGAAAGGAGGAGCGAGTCACTCTGCTGGTCAATCCGAAGGCGGGTGACGGGAAAGTCCAGGCTATTTACGAGCGCTGGGGATACGAGAAGATCGGCGAGCAACAGCCGTTCGCCGACTCGCCTGTGTTTGCCTCGATGATGCGAGAGCCCCTGCATAGGAGGTGATGAACGACCACTCCCTCGTTCCCTACCGACAATCCATGAAGGGGGAGAAACACGCTGCTGGACGTCGCCCGCCCGGTACGACACCGCCACGGTGAACGACATACGGATCCAGGCGAAGGAACTCGCCGCCGCCCGGCCGACCACGATCGCGGCCTGGGACCATCGAGCGCATGGGCAAGCACCGCCGACCCGGCCCCCCGAACCAGCCATCCCGCCCTGTGCCGCGTGTGGACGCCGACGACCCACTCGCCGCGTACAACAAGCGCCGCCGCCCGCCGATGGATCAGTACCGCCGTCACCGGCCGGTGCACGGCGGGGCCGGCCACCTCCGCCCCGACGAGCCGCGGGTCCTGGAGGAGTGGGACGACTTCACGTACCAGGTGGTCGGCACCGCGCCAACCCTCGCCACGGCCCAGGCGTGGGCGAACGAACTCCAGATCGGCCACGACCCCGCTCCGTGACCGTGGTCGAGCCCCCCGAGGCCGCGATCATCGCCCTACTGGAGGAACCTCGTGGGTCTGATCTCCAGCGCCGAGCGCAACCGGCTCTTTGAGCGCTTCAAGAGCGACGCCTTCCACCTGGAGCTGAGGGACGACTACTCCGTCCCGGATGAGGACGGCCCTTATGCGAGCTGGCTCCGTGGTGAGCCGGTGGACAATTCCTTCATGGAGCCGTGGCTCGCGATGGTGCGGCGAGTGACCCGCGAGGGGAAGACCGTACGGCGCGTGCGCGTCGTCACCGAGCCGCACAGCTCCTACATCCGGTGGGAGCACGCCACAACGCCGACTAACGTCGCAGCGGGAGAGCAGATCCGCTGGATCTCCCGGGCTGCACTGCCTGTCCGTCATTTCCCGGTCGGAGGCAATGACTGGTGGCTCTTTGACGACAAGCTCCTCGCCGTGGGCCACTTCGACGAGGACGGCCGCGTCCTTGGATCAGAGCTGATCGACGACCCTGCCATCGTGGCGCAATGCGCCTCCGTCCGGGACGTCCTGTGGGGCGCCGCGATCCCACACAGCGAGTACGAGCCCTGACACAGCGGTGAGGTTCCCGCCGACCTCCTGGACAGACTTCGTGGAGTTCAGCAAGGACGGTCTGAGAGACGGCTGACGGCTTCGCCGTCATAGCGGAGTTTGACGCACCGTTGGGTGTGAGTGGCCCATGGCCGCCCGGTTCTCCCGAGGGTGGCGGTTCCGGGGTGAGTGTCAAGAGCGCCCTTCGGGCGTCGGCTTCGCCGATTTCACTCTTGACACTCACCCCTCCACCGCAGGGAATTACTCGGCCGGGCGGCCCAGGGGTGGGGCCGGCGGGGACGGTGGGGTTGTGGGTGGCGGGTTCGTCGCCGGGTGCGGCTATGTGGTTTGCAGGAACGCCGCGATCGCCTCGTACAGACGCCTCGGCTGGTCCAGGTGGACGTCGTGGGCCGCGTCAGGGATCACGGTGGTGTGCGTGCTGGGGCGGCGGGTCTTCATCTCGGTGAACTCCTCGTCCGGGATGGTGCCGTTCTCGCCGCGCACGACCAGGGTTGGGCAGGTGATCCGGGACCACTCCTGCCAGTAGGAGCGGGTGGCCAGTTCCTGGACTGCATCCGTCATTTGGGCTGGGTCGAAGCGGGGGTGCCAGCCGTCGTCTCGTTGTTCCAGGCCTCTTGCCCAGGCCTCGTGGCCCAGGAAGGTCTCGGCGGAGGACAGGGATTCGAAGGGGGTGGGCCACTTCTTCAGCCAGGAGGCGATTTCGGTGGGCAGGGTGGGGTTCGGGCCGCCCGGGCCCGCTTCGATCAGGATCAGGGACGTGACCAGGTCGGGATGGGCGGCTGCCGTGAGCATCGCGGTGTGGCCGCCCAGGGACTGGCCTATCAGGGTTACGGGAGATGGGGAGAGTTCTCTGATCAGCGTTGCCGCGTCTGTTACGCAGGCCGCTCGGGTCATGGTCGGTGGGCGGCGGGTGCTGGCGCCGTGGCCTCTCGCGTCGTACTCGATCACTGTGTGGCCGGCGTGCAGGAGGTGGTCTCGGACGGCGTCCCACTCGCCCATGTGGCCTGCCAGGCCATGGAGGAGGACGAGGGGAGCTCGGGCCGTGGAGGGCCGGCTCCTTGGGGTGTGGGTGCGGTACGCGATCTTCGTACCGTCGGGTGTCGTCAGGTGGTTCACGTTCACGTCCCCACTTCCCCCTCTTCCCCGTCGCCCGCCCCCCGTGCCTGCTGTGGCGGTCTCGTACGCCAATTCTCTCGTCCTCGGCTTCGCCGCGCTCGCCGCTGCCGGGTGCCTCGGCTCCTCCGCTCACGTCAAATATCAAATAGTGGCGTGCCCGGCAGCGGCTACAGCAGGCCCCGCTACTCCGCCGGGGTCAGGTCAGGTACGCCGAACAGCAGGGCGTAGCCCGGGGGAAGTGAAGACAGGATGCGGGTCAGCAGGGGCTCGCCCATCAGGGGTGGCAGGACGCTCAGGACCGAGCTGACGTCCCAGCGGGCCGTCGCGGGGGTCGCGCCCTCGATGCGGGTGGCCACCGAGTCCACGAACTCCGCGGCGGTCAGGGGACGGGTCGCCGGGATCTGGGAGGCGATCACTCTCGCCGCCTCGGTGGGGAGGGAGCGGGCGAGGTCCACTCGTTCCTCTCCTGTGACGTGGCCGCCCAGGGCCGACAGGACGATGCGGGTGATGCGTTCCGCTTCCGCCCGGGTCGGGTACTGGCCCGCCTCTCGCACCGCCTCGATCAGCTCCGGCCAGCCGTCCGTGCCCACCGGGGTGGTGGCTCGGTCCCGTGTCGTCGTCACCGTCATCGTCATCGTTTCCGTATCTCCTCCCAGTCCACAGGGGTGAACGCCCCGCGGGCCGTGGCCCTGCCCGCCAGGCCCGCGGGGGCGTGGTTCCATCCTCAGTCCGCGCGGTCCGCAGATCAGCAGCTGCTCAGCCGCTCAACTGCTTCTGACCGCTCTCGCCGCCGGTGACCTGGATCCGGCGCGGCTTGGCCGCCTCGGCCACCGGGATGTGCAGCGTCAGCACACCGGCGTCGTACGAGGCGTCGATGCGGTCCGTGTCGAGGGTCTCGCCGAGGAAGAGCTGGCGGGTGAACGTGCCCGTCGGGCGCTCGGCGACCACCACTTCCGCGTCCTCGGGGGCCGGGGAGCGGCGCTCGGCGCGGACGTTCAGGACGTTGCGTTCGACGTCCAGCTCGATCGTCTCGGGGTCGATACCGGGGAGGTCGAAGTGGACGACGAAGTCGTCCCCGGACCGGTACGCGTCCATCGGCATGGCGGCCGGACGGGCGGCGGTGGTGAAGACCTGCTGCGCGAGACGGTCGAGTTCGCGGAACGGGTCGGTGCGCATGAGCATCACAGGTCACTCCTCTCATCAGGCGCTGTCCATATGCGATGCCCTACGGGTTTTTATATAACTCCGGGGAGGAAACTTGACAAGCCCCGACTCAGGTTCAGTTCGGGGTCAAGGCGCCGCGTAGTGTCGCACCATGGCGAACATTCCCAGCTCCCTCGTCGCCGCGAGCGGACTCGTCGGCGGCTACGGCGTCGCCCGCTGGACCGAGAAGCGGCAGCTCGGCGGGGCCGTGCTGGCCGTCGCGGGCGCCGCGGCCGCGCAGCAGTGGCGGCAGCGGGCTGGCGGGAAGGCCGCGGGCGCGCTCACCGTCGCGTATGTCGCCGCCTTCGCCGGGTCCCACCCGCTCGCCAAGAAGGTGGGCGCCTGGCCCGCCGTCTTCGGGGTGGCCGGCGCCGTCGCCCTCGCCTCCTGGGCCGTCGCCGACCGGCAGAACCAGCCCTGACCGCTCCCTGACCGCTGTAGATCGCCTGACGACCGCTAGAGATCACCTGACCTGAACGCCCGCCGGTATCCCTGCGGGCTCGTTCCCACCACCCGCCGGAAGCGTTCCCGGAAGGCCGTCGGGGAGCCGAAGCCCGCCTGCGCCGCGATCCGGTCCACCGAGTGGGCCGTCGTCTCCAGCAGGTACTGCGCCCGCCGCACCCGCGCCCGGTGCAGCCACTGCAACGGCGTCGTCCCGGTCTGCTCGCGGAAGCGGCGGTTCAGGGTCCGGGTGCTCATGCCCGCCCGCGCCGCGATGTCCTCCAGGGTCAGGGCCTTGTCGCAGTTGTCCTCCAGCCAGCTCAGCAGCGGCTCGAAGGTGGCTCCCGACGGCGCCGGCGGGCGGTCGTGGACGATGAACTGGGCCTGGCCGCCCTCCCGTTCCAGCGGCATCACGGACATCCGGGCGGCGTGGGCGGCGACCGCCGAGCCGTGGTCCTTGCGGATCATGTGCAGGCACATGTCCATGGCCGCCGCCGCGCCCGCCGAGGTCAGGAACTGGCCGTTGTCGACGTAGAGGACGTTCGGGTCGACCGTGACCCTCGGGTAGCGCGCCGCCAGGTCCGGCGCCGCGATCCAGTGCGTGGTCGCGCGCAGCCCGTCCAGCAGGCCCGTCGCCGCGAAGAGGTACGCGCCGACGCAGACCGACGCGATCCGCGTGCCCTCGGCCGCCGCCGCGCGCAGGGCCTCGGTGACGCCCGGCGGCAGCGGGTCCGGCGGGTCCTCCACGCCGGGCAGGATGATCGTGTCCGCCTCGGCCAGCGCGTCGAGGCCGTACGGCGCCCGGACCGTGAACGCGCCCGCACTCACCTCCTCCCGGTCCGAGCAGACCCGCACCCGGTACGCCTCCCGGCCGTCCGGCAGCCGTGCCCAGCCGAAGGCGTCGATCGGGGCGGACAGGTCGAAGGGGATCACCCGGTCCAGGGCCAGTACGGCGACGGTGTGCATGGCGGGATCGTAGGCATGCGACGGGTTGTCGCCAACCGGGCCCGGTCGCGCCGAGGGCACCTGAGCGCCGCACAGCGCCGTACAGCGCCGTACAGCGGCCCTGGCGAGAATCCGTCGAACCCTGGCACTATCGCCACTTCTCCAAGATCCACGGCCCGCCTACCGTCACGGCGTGACCAAGTTCCTCCTCGTCGTCCACGTCCTCGCCGCGATCGTCGCGATCGGGCCCGTCACCGTCGCCGCCAGCATGTTCCCGCCCGCCGCGCGCCGGGCGCTGGCCGAGCCCGGCGATCCACGGGCCGCCGAGACCGTCCAGCTGCTGCACCGGATCTGCCGGGTCTACGCCACCATCGGCGTCGTCGTGCCGGTCTTCGGGTTCGCCACCGCGAGCAGCATGGGCGTGCTCGGCGACGCCTGGCTGATCGTGTCCATCGTGCTGACCGCGCTCGCCGCGCTGGTGCTCGTCGCGCTCGTGCTGCCCCGGCAGAGCGCGCTGCTCGAAGAGAGCGGGTCACTCGGAGAGAGCGGGCCACTCGAAGAGAGCGGGTCGCGGGACGCGACCGTACGGCTCGCCATGGTCACCGGGATTTTCAACCTGCTGTGGGCCGTGGTCACCGTGCTGATGATCGTGCGGCCCGGGTCCACGACCGGCGCGTAGGCCCCGAAGATTTCTGTTATCGGCCTCTCCCCCCGGCGTCTCCTCACCGTCCCCCACCCCAGACGTCGAGGTACGAGGTACGAGCCACGTGATACGACAGATCAGCCGCCGCAGCATGCTCAAGGCCGCCGGAGCCACCGGCATCGCCACCGCCACCCTCGGCACCGGCATCGGTATCGGCATCGGCACGGCCGCCTCCTCCCAGGCCGCCCCGGCCCAGGCGGCCCACCCCCGCCTCCTGCACACCCGCGCCGACCTGGACCGTATGGCCGCCAAGGTGAAGGCGGGCGCCGCCCCCTACACCGCCGGGTTCGCCAAGCTCACCGCCAACCGGCATGCGCAGAGCGGCTGGACGGCCAACCCGCAGGCCACCGTGTACCGGGGCTCGGGCACGCCGGAGAACTACCGGATCCTCTACAACGACATCCACGCCGCCTACCAGAACGCCCTGCGCTTCCACGTCTCCGGCGACAGCGCGCACGCCGACACCGCGGTCGCGATCCTCAACGCCTGGTCGGCGAAGCTGACCCGGATCGACGGCTCCGCCGACCGGTTCCTCGCCACGGGGCTGTACGGCTACCAGATCGCCAACGCCGCCGAACTCGTGCGCGACCACGAGGACTTCGCGCTCGACCGCTTCCAGCGGATGCTGCGCGACGTCTTCCACGCGCCCAGCGACGACTTCCTCACCCGCCACAACGGCGCCGTCGTCAGCAACTACTGGACCAACTGGGACCTGGCCGCCCTCGCCTGCGTCCTCGCGACCGGCATCTTCTGCGACGACGCCGCGATCGTCGACCGGGCCGTCGACTACTTCAAGCACGGAGAGGGCCTCGGCTCGATCAGGAACGCCATTCCCGTGGTGTACGACGACGGACTCGCCGAGTGGCTGGAGGCCGGCCGCGACCAGGGGCACGCGCTGCTCGGCGTCGGCCTGATGGGCACGGTCTGCGAGATGGCGTGGAACCACGGCATCGACCTGTACGGCTACGACGACAACCGTTTCCTCAAGGGCGCCCAGTACGTGGCCAAGTGGAGCATGGGCGGCAAGGTCCCCTTCACGCCCAACACCCGCAAGAAGGGGGCCATCGGCGGCTGGTCCGGCAGCGAGACCGTCACCGAGGCCGCTCCCGTCGACCCGGCGATGACCCGCCCCATCTGGGCGGTGATCGCCAACCACTACACCAAGCGCCGGGGCCTCGACGCCTCGTACGTCACTCAGATCGCCGCCAAGTCCGCCCCGGAGGGCGGCGGCGGGGACTACGGCCCCAACAGCGGCGGCTACGACCAGCTCGGCTTCGGCACGCTGACGTTCACCCGGGACCGGACGGCCACGCCCGACACGACACCGGGCACGCCGGGCACGCCGGGCACGCCTCAGACGGCGGACACCACAGCCACCCCGACGCCCGCCGCCACGGCCACGTCCCCGAGCACGAGCGCGAACACCCCCACCCCCACCGCCTCCAAGCCCCCCACCGACGACCTCGCCGCCACCGGCGCGAGCGACCTCGCCGGCTGGGTCGCCGCCACCGGCATCACCGCCGTGGCCGGCGGCCTGCTCTTCCTGCGCCGCCGCGGCAAGTCCTCGTAACAGGCCCGGCTACGGCCAGTCCTCGTAACAAGCCCGGCTACGGCAGGTCCTCGTAACCGGCCCGGCTACGGAGTCGCCCGCACCGCCGCCGCCGACGACGAGGCCGCCTCCGCCGCGGCCGTCAGCGGCCGGGCGATGTCCTCCAGGGAGCGGCGTTCCGCCCGTACCGCCAGGAACGCCGCGACCAGCCCGGCCGCGCACATCAGCGACGCGCCGATCTGGAAGGCGAGGACGGTGTCGCCGACCCGGCCGGTGCCGGTCAGGTCGGCGAAGAGCAGCGGGCCGCTGATGCCGCCGGCGGCGGTGCCGATGGCGTAGAAGAAGGCGATGGACATCGCGCGGGTCTCCATCGGGAAGACCTCGGAGACGGTCAGATACGCGCTGCTCGCGCCCGCCGAGGCGAAGAACAGCACCGCGCACCAGCAGGCCGTCAGCGTGGTGGCTGACAGCGAGCCGCGGTCGAACAACCACGCCGTGCCGAAGAGCAGCAGGCCGGAGACCAGATAGGTGGAGGAGATCATCACCTTGCGGCCCACCGTGTCGAACAGCTTGCCGAGCAGCAGCGGGCCGAGGAAGTTGCCGGCGGCGAGGACGGCGAAGTAGTAGCCGGTGTCGCCGGACGGCACGTCGAAGAACTTGGTGAGGATCGCGCCGAAGCCGAAGGTGATCGCGTTGTAGAGGAAGGCCTGCCCGATGAAGAGGGAGAAGCCGAGGACCGCGCGCTTGCGGTAGGTGGCGAAGACGGTGCGGGCGATCTCGCCGAAGCCGATGCTGCGCCGCTGATGGATGATCATCCGCTGCTCGGGCGCCGGCAGGGCCTTCCCCGTCTGCTCCTCCACCTCCCGCTCGACCTCGGCGACGACCCGTTCGGCGTCCCGCTCCCGGCCGTGGATCAGCAGCCAGCGCGGGCTCTCCGGGACGTTGCGCCGGACGAGGAGGATGACCAGACCGAGGACGACGCCGAGGGCGAAGGTGAGCCGCCAGCCGACGTCGGCGGGGAACAGGGCGGTGTCCAGCGCGACGATCGACAGCAGCGAGCCGCCGATCGCGCCCAGCCAGAAGCTGCCGTTGATGATCAGGTCGACGCGGCCGCGGTAGTACGACGGGATCAGCTCGTCGATCGCGGAGTTGATGGCCGCGTACTCGCCCCCGATGCCGAAGCCGGTAAGGAACCGGAAGAGGAAGAACCACCAGGTGTCGAAGGAGACGGCGGTCAGGGCGGTGGCGGCGAGGTAGACCGCGAGGGTGAGCATGAAGAGCTTCTTGCGGCCGAAGAGGTCGGTCAGGCGGCCCCAGAAGAGCGCGCCGGAGCAGGCGCCCGCCACGTACAGCGCCGCCGCGACGCCGGTGACCTGCTCGGAGGTGATCGGCAGCCCGCTGTCCGGCTCGGAGAGGCGGCTCGCGATGTTGCCGACGACGGTGACTTCCAGGCCGTCGAGTATCCAGACGGTGCCGAGTCCTAAGACGATCATCCAGTGCCAGCGTGACCAGGGGAGTCGGTCGAGGCGGGCGGGCAGATCGGTGGTGACGGTACCGACGGACACGGGCTCCTCCTCGTCGAGAGTGTCGCCCGAGTGCCCCGGAAGAGCCGCTCCTAAGCCCCCAGCGCCCGCGACACCGTGTAGATCAGCAGGCCCGCCAGGGAACCCACCACCGTGCCGTTGATCCGGATGAACTGCAGGTCACGGCCGATGTGCGCCTCGATCTTGCGCGTCGTGTGCTCGGCGTCCCAGCCGGCCACGGTGTCGGTGATCAGGGAGGTGATCTCCTTGCGGTAGGTGGTGACGACGTGCACCGCCGCGCCCTCGATCCAGCCGTCGACCTTGTTCTGCGTCTTCGGGTCGACGGCCAGGCGGGCGCCGAGCGACAGCAGCGAGGCCCGGACCCGCAGCCGCAGCTCGCTGCGCTCGTCCTCCGCCGCGGCGACGATCATGGATCGTACGGCCGTCCAGGCGGAGGCGATCAGGTCCTGCACCTCGCCCCGGCCCAGCACCTCGCCCTTCAGTCGCTCCACCCGCGTGCGCGTGTCGGTGTCGGACTGGAGGTCGGAGGCGAAGTCGGTGAGGAAGCGGTCGAGGGCGCCGCGGGCCGGGTGGGAGGGCATGTCGCGCATCTCGGCGCAGAAGCGCAGCAGCTCCTTGTAGACCCGCTCGCCGACCTTGCGGTCCACGAACCGCGGGGTCCAGCCGGGCGCGCCGCCCTCGACCGCGTCCATCACCTCGCTGCTGTGCAGCACCAGCCAGTCGTGCGCCCGGGTCACGATCAGGTCGACGACCCGTTTGTGGCCGCCGTCGGCGACGACCTTCTCCAGCATCTTGCCGATGCCGGGCGCGATCTCCTGGGCCTCGGCCCGCCGGGTGATCGCCTCGCCGACCACCGCCTGGACGTCGGAGTCGCGCAGCACGGTCAGCGCGCCGCGCAGGGCGGTGGCCAGCTCGGCCGTGACCCGGTCGGCGTTGGCGGGTTCGGCGAGCCAGGCGCCGAGCCGGCTGCCGATGCCCACGGCGCGCAGCCGCTGCCGTACGACGTCCTCGGAGAGGAAGTTCTCGCCGACGAACTCGCCGAGCGAGACACCCAGCTGGTCCTTCTTGGTGGGGATGATCGCGGTGTGCGGGATGGGGATGCCGAGGGGGTGGCGGAACAGGGCGGTGACGGCGAACCAGTCGGCGAGCGCGCCGACCATGCCGGCCTCGGCGGCGGCCGCGACATAGCCCGCCCAGGCGCCGGCGCCCTGGTGGGAGGCCACCTTGGCGAGGACGTAGATCAGTGCCACGAGGAGCAGCAGACCGGTCGCGGTGAGTTTCATCCGGCGCACGCCGCGCTGCTTCTCCTCGTCGGCGGCGCTGAAGGTCGTCATGGCACGGGCGGCGGAGGCGGGGACGCGGGCGGTGGCCGCCGTCTGCCGCGCCTGGCCGGTTTCTTCCGGTTTCGTAAGATCCATCCACTCCACCCGTTCCCGATACCCCGCTATGACATTGTCCCTTCCTGACCGACTCCTGGAACGGATCGAGAGTTCCCGGCGTCTGTCCGGTCGGGGAAGAGCAGGGGCGAACGCCGATGGCCCAAAGGGGGGTCCTGCTTCAACTTCCCTCCACCTCATGACGCATCATGAGGTGATCACATCGGAGCCTCGGGGGCTCCGCGCGCCCGAGGAGACCCACACCCGCATGACCAGGCGTCACGGTTATGCCTTGCTCGCCGCGATCAGTGCACTGATCGTGGCCCTGTCCACCGCGATATACGTCGGCGTCTCCGCCGACGACGGCACCGCCCGGCAGACCGTCGCCGCGCCCCGCGCCCCGCGCAACTCCGCCGCACCCGCCTCCACCGGCACCTGGGTCGGCTCCTGGTCGGCATCCCCGGCGGCGGCCGAGCCCGGCACCGAGACCACGGGGCTGGCCAACCGCTCGGTGCGCAACGTCGTCCACGCGAGCGTCGGGGGTACGAGTGCCCGCATCACGCTGTCCAATCTCTACGGCCAGCGCCCGCTGACGATCACCCACGCCTCGATCGCCCTCGCCGCCGCCGACGACAGCGCGGCGGCCGTGCCGGAGACGATGCGGCGGCTGACGTTCAACGGCGACACCACGGTGGTCGTCCCGGCGGGCGGGCAGGTCATGAGCGACGCCGTGCCCCTGCGCATCCCGCACGACAGCGACGTCCTGGTCACCACCTACTCCCCCACCTCCTCCGGCCCGGTCACCCACCACCCGCACGCCCGGCAGATCTCCTACGCCGCCGAAGGCGACGTCACCGAGGACGTCACCGGGGCCGCGTACACCGAGGAGGTCGAGTCCTGGCGCTATCTGACCGCGCTGGACGTGCTGAGCAACGAGTCCGACGGCACCGTCGTCGTCCTCGGCGACTCCCTCACCGACGGCATCACCTCCACCGAGGGCGCCAACCGCCGCTGGACGGATGTCCTTTCCCAGCGGATCCGCGACGCGCTCGCGAACCGGCAGGACGTGCCGCGCTACAGCGTCGTCAACCAGGGCATCAGCGGCAACCGCGTCCTCGACGACGGCCTGGGCCGCCCCGCGGACAACCCCAGCGGCCTCAACCGCTTCGACCGCGACGTCCTCGGCCGGACGAACGTCAAGGTCGTCGTCATCGACCTGGGCGTCAACGACATCCTGCGCAACAAGCAGCTCGCCGACCCCGACCAGATCCTCGACGGCCTGCGCACCCTGGTCCGCCAGGCCCACGCCCGCGGCATCAAGGTCGTCGGCGCCACCCTGATGCCCTTCTACGGCCACCGCGGCTACACGGACGAGCGCGAGGCCGTACGCCAGGAGATCAACGCCGAGATCCGCGCGGGCTCGGTCTACGACGCGGTGGCCGACTTCGACGAGGCTCTCCGCGACCCCTACGACCCCCGCCGCCTCCGCCCCGACTACGACTCGGGCGACCACCTCCACCCGAGCGACCTGGGCTACGAACGGATGGCGGAGTCGTTCGACCTGGAGACCTTGAAGGGCGCTGCTCCGGCACGGCTGTGAGAGTGACAGCCACGTAGCCTGCGGGCATGCGTGCCGCCTGGGGCGGCACGGGTGGGCGCGGGCGGCACCCCGTCACGCCGGGCCGCGAAACTCCGGTACCTCAGCCACAACGCCGGGCACAGACCAACGAGCGCTCACTCCCCCAGCTCCCGCCCATGCACATCCCGCCCGTGCACATCCCGCCGAGCAGCCCCCCGCTCCCCCTTCAGCCGCCTCCGCTCGCCCCGCGGAAGCTTCCGTTCCACCCCGACCCCACCCCAGAAGGCGAACCCGGAGACGATCACCCGAGGGGCGCCGGGATCCCCCGGCACCCCCTCCTCGCCGTGGTCGAACCCGCCCATGATCCCGATGCCGCGCACCACGACCTCGACCCCGGGCGGCACGATGACGTCCACCCCACCCATGATCGCCACGCAGTTGATCTGCACCTCGGGCGCCGCGAAGTTCGCCTCCCGAAGATCGATCTCCCCGCCGCCCCAGAAGGCGAAGCAGGTGAAGCGGCGCGGCACGGTCCAGCGCCCCTTGCGCTGGAACCCGGACATCACCGCGACGGCCCCCGTCGACGACCCCTCGCCGCCGACGATCCGCTGTGCCCAACTCCCCTCGACCGCGGGTTCCTTGCCTGGTGAGACGGCCGGCAGGTCCCGGGTGATCGGCGCGAGTTCCCCGTACGTCCGCGCCTTGTACGTCGCGTCCAGCCGTTCCTCGAACTCCGCCATGTCCAGCCGGCCCTCCGCGAGGGCGTCCCGCAGGACCTCGGCGACTCGTTCACGATCCGCGTCGGAGGCGCGCAGCTCCGGAGCATCGTCGGTCATACCAGCAGCCTACGGACTCCCCGCGCCGCGCACTACGCAGTCGCGCGCTCCTCGTACATACGGGCGATGACGGCCTCGATGTCGGGTTCCCGCACCGACAGGTCCACCAGCGGATACTCCGCCGCGATCCGCGCCACCAGCGGCGCCGCCGACTCCGCGGCCGGGAAGGCGAGCCACTGCCGGGGCCCTTCCACCCGCACCACCCGCGCGGGCGCCGGCGCGTCGATCGGCGGCAGTTCCCGCTCCAGGTCCACGACGAGGGTCCGCTCGCTCTCGCCCGCCTCGTGCAGCCCGGCGAGCGGACCGTCGTACATCAGCCTTCCGTGGTCGATGACCATCACCCGCGAGCACAGCTGCTCGATGTCCTGGAGGTCGTGCGTGGTCAGCAGCACGGTCGTGCCCCGCTCGGCATTCAACTCCCGCAGGAACTCGCGGACTTTGGCCTTCGACACGACGTCCAGGCCGATTGTCGGCTCGTCCAGGTACAGCACCTCGGGGTCGTGCAGCAGCGCCGCCGCGATGTCGCCGCGCATCCGCTGGCCGAGCGAGAGCTGTCGTACCGGCACGTCCAACAGGGCGTCCAGCTCCAGGAGTTCGACGCACCGGTCCAGGTTCTCCCGGTAACGGGCCTCGGGGATGCGGTACATGCGGTGCATCAGCCGGTACGAGTCGATCAGCGGCAGGTCCCACCACAGCGTCGTACGCTGCCCGAACACCACCCCGATCCGGTGCGCGAGCCGGGACCGCTCGCGGGACGGGTCGATGCCCGCGACCCGCAGCCGGCCGCCGCTCGGTGTGAGGATGCCTGTCAGCATCTTGATCGTCGTCGACTTGCCCGCGCCGTTCGGCCCGATGTACCCGACCATCTCGCCGCGCGGCACGGTGAAGGAGATCGAGTCCACGGCCCGCACCTGCCGCCGCTCCCGCCTGAGGAACCCGGTCTTCTTCCGTACGTCGAACACCTTCTCGACGCGGTCCACCTCGATGAACGCACTGTCCATTGACCCTCAGCTCCCCGTGCTCCGATACGACCGCAGTCCCGCCCGCCACGCCACCCCCGCCAGCGCCCCGCACGCCACCGCCACCAGCGGCGGCGTGAACGCCACCCACTGCGGCAGTCCCAGCGGATACGGCTGGTCCAGCACGTACGCGGCGGGCAGCCAGTTGACGAAGGCCAGCGGCAGGACGAAGGTCACCCCGCGCACCAGCTCCTTGCCGAAGATCGTCGGCGGGTACTGGAGCAGCGTGGTGCCGCCGTACGTGAACGCGTTCTGCGCCTCCGAGGCGTCCTGCGCCACGAACTGGAACGCCGCGCCCGCCACGAACACCGCGCCGAAGATCCCCGCCCCGCTGACCAGCATCACCGGCATCAGCAGCAGCTTCGGCACGGTCCAGTCGATGTCCACCGTCCACAGCGCGTACGTCAGCACCAGCGCGCCCTGGGTGACCCGGCCGAGGCGGCGCAGCCCGAACCGGTCGGCGGCGACCTGGGCGAGCACCGGTGCGGGCCGCACCAGCAGGGTGTCCAGGGTGCCGTCGCGCACCCGGCGGCCCAGCTTGTCCATCGAGCCGATCGCCAGGTCGGCCAGGCCGAAGGAGACGCTGGACAGGCCGTAGAGGAAGGCGACCTCGGGCAGCGCGTAGCCGCCGAGCGCGTCGACCCGGGAGAACATCAGCAGGATCGCCACGAAGTCCAGCGCGGTCGCAGCGAAGTTGCCGAACGTGGTCATGACGAAGGAGGCCCGGTACGCCATCGTGGAGCGGATCCACATCGCGGTGATCAACCCGTAGGCGCGCACCCCGTCGGCCAGCCGGTTCTCGCCCACGCGGCGCTCCCCGGCCCGCTCCCGCACCCCGCTCTCACCCACCCTGCACCACCACCCGCCGCGTCGCCGCCGACTGCACCAGCCGCCCGAGCGCCAGCAGCGCCACCGCCCACGCCGCCTGGAAGGCGAACGTCGGCAGCGGGTCCGCCTTGCCGAGCAGGACGTCCGCGGGCGCCTGGAGGAGGGAGGACCAGGGCAGGGCCCGTACAGCCTCGCCCAGCTCGCCCGGGAAGACGTTCAGCGGCAGCAGCATCCCCGAGCAGAAGAACCCGGCGAGCCACGCCATCTGCACCACACCCGTGCCGTCGATCAGCCAGAACGCGCTCAGCGCCACCAGATACCGGATCCCGAAGCCGACCACGATCCCCAGCACCACGGCCACCAGGAACGCCGCCCAGGTCAGCGGATCCGACGGCAGCGCGACCTCGAAGAACACCGCCCCGAACAGGAACGGCAGCACCCCGCGCCCCAGCAGCTGGAAGGCGGCCCGGCCCAGGTCGGCGGCGAGCCACCACAGCTGGAGGTCGGCCGGCCGGTACAGGTCGATCGCGACATCACCCGTACGGATGCGCTCCATCAGCTCGTCCTCGAAGCCACCGCCCCCGATCGCGGCGGCCGCGAGCAGCGCCTGCCCCAGCCACACATAGGTGACGGCCTGCGCCTGGTCGTACCCGCCCAGCTGCGGTCTCTCATCCCACAGGGCGAGGTAGGTGTAGACGAGAATCAGCCCGAAGACGGTGTTGGCGAAGACCCCGGCGGCCGTGGCCGCCCGATACGTCGCGTACCGTCGGAAACCCCCAGCAGCGACGGCCGCGTACAACCGTCCCGCACCCACACCAACCGCCCTCCCAGGCCCGCCGACACGAAGCGCAGGAGCCTAGCGGGCGGCAGGCCGGGCCTGCCACGCAATTTCCGGCGGACCCGTGCGGTGATCCGGGAACGGAACGCGCGGTGCGAGAGTCTTCATCCGGGGGGCGCAAAGACGTACTACGAGGCGTACGGGAACGTACGCGGCGAAACAGGAGTCCGTGCACGACATGAGCGACGAGCCGCAGCCGCAGGCGCAGCAGCCGAACGAGGGCGGGCCGGGAGGCGAGCCGGGGGGCGGCAAGGGCAAGCGGCCCAAGCGCACCGGCTGGCGCCGGATCATCCCCACCTGGCGGATGGTGCTCGGCACCTTCGTGATCGGCGTCCTGCTGCTGGCCGGACTGTTCTTCCTCGGCTACTCGATGGTGAAGATCCCGCCGGCCAACGCCCTCGCCACCAAGCAGAGCAACGTCTTCCTCTACGCGGACGGCACCCAGCTCGCCCGCGACGGCGAGGTCAACCGGGAGAACGTCGCCCTCGCGCAGATCTCCAAGGACGCCCAGCACGCGGTGCTGGCCGCCGAGGACCGCGACTTCTACACGGAGTCCGCGGTCGACCCCAAGGCCATGGTGCGCGCCGCCTGGAACACCGCGACCGGCAAGGGCAAGCAGTCCGGCTCGACGATCACCCAGCAGTACGTGAAGAACTACTACCTCGCCCAGGAGCAGACGCTCACCCGCAAGGCGAGGGAGTTCTTCATCGCGATCAAGCTGGACCAGGAGAAGAGCAAGGACGAGATCCTCGAGGGCTACCTCAACACCAGCTACTTCGGCCGCAACGCCTACGGCATCCAGGCCGCCGCGCAGGCCTACTACGGCGTCGACGCCACCGAACTGGACGCCGCCCAGGGCGCCTACCTCGCCGCGCTGCTGAACGCGCCCAGCCAGTACGACGTCGTCGCCCACCCGGAGAACCGCAAGTTCGCCGAGTCCCGCTGGAAGTACGTGCTCGACGGCATGGTCAAGGAGGGCTGGCTGAGCGCCTCCGAGCGGGCCGCGATGAAGTTCCCGATGCCGAAGGAGACCACCGTCTCCACCGGTCTGTCCGGGCAGCGCGGTTACATCGTGCGCATCGTCAAGGACTACCTGATCGAGAACGACATCGTCGACGAGGAGTCCCTCGACGCGGGCGGCTACCGCATCACCACCACCCTGCAGAAGCCCAAGCAGGACGCCTTCGTGAAGGCGGTCAACGACCAGCTGATGGACAAGCTGGACAAGGAGAACAACAAGGTCGACACCTACGTCCGCGCGGGCGGCGCCGCCGTCGACCCGAAGACCGGCGAGGTCGTGGCGATGTACAACGGCATCGACTACGTGAAGCAGTACACGCCGAACGCCACCCGCCGCGACTTCCAGGTCGGCTCCACCTTCAAGCCCTTCGTGTTCACCTCGGCCGTCGAGAACGACTCCACCACCCAGGACGGCCGCCCCATCACCCCGAACACGATCTACGACGGCACCAGCCAGCGCCCCGTGCAGGGCTGGTCCGGCGGCTACTACGCCCCCGAGAACGAGGACCACGTCGACTACGGCGACATCAGCGTCCGCGAGGCCACCGACAAGTCCGTGAACTCGGTGTACGCGCAGATGGCCGTCGACGTCGGCTCCGACAAGGTCAAGCAGACCGCGATCGACCTGGGCCTGCCCGAGGACACCCCCAACATGTCCCCCGGCCCGTCCATCGCGCTCGGCACGGCCACGGCCAGCGTCCTCGACATGGCCGAGGCGTACGCCACCCTCGCCAACCACGGCGAGCACGGCACGTACACCATGATCGAGGAGATCACCAAGGACGGCGTCGAGATCCAGCTCCCCGAGCGCAAGACCCGCCAGGCGATCAGCCGCGCCGCCGCCGACACCACCACCTCGATCCTGCAGAGCGTCGTCGAGAACGGCACCGCGCAGGCCGCGCTCGCCGCGGGCCGCCCCGCCGCCGGCAAGACCGGCACCGCCGAGGAGGACCGCGCCGCCTGGTTCGCGGGCTACACCCCCGACCTGGCCACCGTCGTCGCCGTCATGGGCCAGGACCCGGTCACCGCCGCGCACAAGTCGCTGTACGGCGCGCTGGGCGAGCGCCGCATGAACGGCGGCGGCCCGCCCGCCGACATCTGGGCCCAGTTCACCAAGGACGCCCTGAAGGGCACCCCGGCCACCGAGTTCAACCTGGAGCTCCAGGACGGCGCCGAGGACTGGGTGTACCCCAGCGTCCCGCCGACCACCGAGGCCCCCGACACCGACGAACCGACCGACGGCGCCAGCCCCAGCGAGAGCGGCGACGAGGACGAGGGCCGGACCGAGGGCCAGACGCAGGGCGGCACGACGGACGGCGGCACCACGGAGGGCGGCGCCACGGGCGACACGACGACCGGCGGCACCCCGACCGACGGCGGCAGCACCGGCGACGGCGGAACGACCACGGACGGCGGCACGACCACCGGCGGCGGCACCACGGGCGACACGACCACCGGCGGCACCACGGACGGCGGCACCACCGGCGGGACGACGGACGGCGGCACCGGCGGCACGACGGGGACGACGACCGGGACCACCGGCGGAACAACCCGCAGGCAGTGAACGGCCGGTGGGGCTCAGTGGCCGGACGTGGCCTTGAGCCCCACCACCGCGACCAGCAGCAGAGAGACGAAGAAGATCCGGGCCGCGGTCGCCGGCTCCCCCAGCACCACCATGCCGAGCACCGCCGACCCGGCCGCGCCGATGCCGACCCAGACGCCGTAGGCGGTACCGATGGGCAGCGTGCGGGCCGCGTAGGACAGCAGCAGCATGCTGGCGACGATGCCGGCGCCGGTGAACAGGCTGGGGACGAGCCGGGTGAACCCGTCGGTGAACTTCATCCCGATCGACCAGCCGACCTCCAGCAGACCGGCGATGATCAGCAGAACCCAGGCCATGAGGCACCTCCGAGAGACGTGTGTCGCTGAACGGGGTGCGTCGTCTTTGCCTTGACCCGGTACGGCGCGTCTCGTCGGGTGCCTTTCCAAGCTAGCAAAGGGAAGGAGAAAGGGGCCGGTGACGATGGTCACCGACCCCTCACATCACAACCGCGGTTCTACAGATACAGCCCGGTGGAGTCCTCCGACCCCTCGAAGCGGTCCGCGGCCACGGCGTGCAGATCCCGCTCCCGCATCAGCACGTACGGCACACCGCGCACCTCGACCTCGGCGCGGTCCTCGGGGTCGTAGAGCACCCGGTCTCCCGGCTCCACGGTCCGTACGTTCTGCCCCACCGCGACGACCTCCGCCCAGGCCAGCCGACGGCCCACGGCCGCCGTGGCGGGGATCAGGATGCCGCCGCCGGAACGCCGCTCGCCCTCGCTGGTGTCCTGCCGTACGAGCACGCGGTCGTGCAGCATCCGGATGGGCAGCTTGTCGTGTGGGGTGTTCTGGTCGTCTCTCTTGGCGCTCACGCCTTCGAACCTACCTGTCCGGCCTCAGCCCTTGCGCCGCCGGGTCCCGAGCACGAGCACCCCGACGACGGCGGCGGCGACGAGCGCGACGGGCAGGACCCGCTCCATCCGCGGTGCCCCGTCCTCGTCCACGAACGACGCCCTGACGTCCGTCACAACACGATTGACCTGCACATACGCCCGCCCAAGAGTGTGATCGATATTGCTGACGACCTTGGCCTTGGCATCCCCGACGATGGTCTTCGGATGCACGCGCACCCCGATCTCGTCGAGCGTCTCGGCCAGCGCCTCGCGGCGGCGCTTGATGTCCGCCTCGATCTGCGCCGGGGTTCTGGTGTCCGACGTGTCCGCCACCGTACGGCCTCCGAAGTCTGCGTTCGTCTGTTCCGGACAGTCTGTCAGCTCAGCGGCTCACCGCACTGTCAGCACCCCCGGTTACGCTAGCCGGATGAGCGAGCGACTTCAGCCCGGGGACACCGCCCCCGCCTTCACCCTCCCCGACGCCGACGGCCGTGAGGTCTCCCTGTCGGACCACAAGGGCCGCAAGGTCATCGTCTACTTCTACCCCGCCGCCCTCACCCCCGGCTGCACCAAGCAGGCCTGCGACTTCACCGACAACCTGGAGCTGCTGGCCGGCGCGGGCTACGACGTGATCGGCGTCTCCCCCGACAAGCCCGAGAAGCTCGCCAAGTTCCGCGACAAGGAATCCCTGCGGGTCACCCTCCTCGCCGACCCCGACAAGCAGGTCCTGGAGTCCTACGGCGCCTACGGCGAGAAGAAGCTCTACGGCAAGACGGTCGTCGGCGTCATCCGCTCCACGGTCGTCATCGACGAGGAGGGCAAGGTCGAACGGGCCCTGTACAACGTGAAGGCCACCGGCCACGTGGCAAAGATCATCAAGGATCTGGGGATCTGACAGCCCCGACTCACCCCCTCCGGCCCTGCGTCTGCACGGGCGTGACCACCCTCCGACCGGATCGTTGATCCGTGCGAGAGGGGAACGCTTGATCCAGCCGGAGGGGGCAATGGGCGCCAGGTACACCCGCGAGCTGCTCGAAGAGGCGGCCCGCGAGACGCGACACATCGACGACGCGGTCCGGTGGTGCGGAGGGCGTCCGACACCCGGTACACGCAGATACCTGCGCCGGAAGATGGCCGAGGCCTGCATCGACATCGCCCACCTCGCGACGAACCATGTACGCCACACCGAAGAGCGCCTGCGCGCTGCGGTGGCCGCTTCGAACAGCATGCGGGACGTCGTACGCCACCTGGGCCTCAACCAGGTCGGCGGCAACCAGGCCCACATCGCACGCAGGGTCGCGGCGCTCGGCATCGACACATCGCACTTCGCGCCGGTCCGGGCTCTCCCAAGCGGCGGCTCGCGCGGCGCCCGCCTCTCCCTGGGCACCCCCGACGCTGGAAGGATCTCCGGAGAACGACTGCGCCGGGAGCTGCTGCGGATCGGGCGTGACGAGTGCTGCGCCACGTGCGGCACCGGCCCTGAGTGGAACGGCAGGCCCCTCACCCTGGAGGTCGATCACGTCAACGGGGAGTGATGGGACAACCGGCCGGAGAATCTGCGTCTGCTGTGCCCCAACTGCCATGCGGTCACAGACACCTACCGCGGACGCAAGCGGAGGCGGCCATGAGCCGGGCGCGCTTCCCCCAGGAGACCCTGGCCGCCGCGGCGGCTGTTTCCACCAGCCTCGTCGACCTGCTGCGCCGTCTGAACGCACCCTTGGGCAGCCAGACGCTTCGCTATGTACGCAAACGGATCGAGCACTACGGGATCGAGACCTCGCACTTCGTCCACGAGCCTCTACCCGCCCGGAAGCGGACTTCGTACACGCGCGAGACGCTCACGGAGGCGGCGGCCCGCTCGACCAGCATGCGCGAGATGTTCGACCACTTGGGCGTGCCGCCCGGCGACAGCCTTTACGGCCACCTCCGGAAAAAGCTCGCTCACTGGGAGATCGACATCAGCCACTTCACCGCGGGCCGGGGACAGAGCACACGGCTCATCGCGGCAGAGCCGCTCAAGGCCGCCGCGGCCGGTTCCCGCAGCCTGGCCGGAATCCTCGGCGCGCTCGGTCTGTCGGACAACGGCGGCAACCGCCGACGGGTGAAGCAGAGCCTGGAGAAACATCGCATCTCCACTGCCCACTTCACCGGCCAGGGCCATCGCAGAGGAGTCGCCTCGCCCCGTCGCCAATCCGCCGACGACATCCTTCGGCGGATGCCGACGGGGTCGCCCAGGACGAAGACCACCCTCCTGCGACGCGCCCTCGACGACCTCCGTGTACCGCACGTCTGCGCCGAGTGCGGCCTCGGTGACACCTGACAGGGAAAACGGCTCGTGCTGGAGATCGACCACGTCAACGGCGATCGACTCGACAACCGGCGGGAGAACCTGAGGTACTTGTGCCCGTCCTGTCACAGCCAGACGCGGACCTACTCCCGACCACGTCGCATGAAGGCCCCGCGCGACCAGTAAAGTAGCGGCGTTGGGCCCGTACCCCAGCTGGCCTAGAGGGCGCCGGTTTAGGTCCGGTGTGTCGTGGGTTCGAGTCCCACCGGGCCCACCCAACGCCCCCCTTCGGCTGACTCAGGCCCCGAGCAGCTCCCGGACCACCGGTACGAGTGCCCGGAACGCCTTCCCCCGGTGGCTGATCGCGTTCTTCTCCTCCGGAGTCAGTTCCGCGCAGGTGCGGGTCTCGCCCTCGGGCTGGAGGATCGGGTCGTAGCCGAAGCCGCCGGTGCCGGCGGGGGTGTGGCGGAGGGTGCCGCGGAGTTGGCCTTCCACGACGCGTTCCGTGCCGTCGGGGAGGGCGAGGGCCGCCGCGCAGGCGAAGTGGGCGCCGCGGTGGTTGTCGGGGATGTCGGCGAGCTGGGCGAGGAGGAGGTCCAGGTTCGCCTTGTCGTCGCCGTGGCGGCCGGACCAGCGGGCGGAGAAGATGCCCGGCGCGCCGTTCAGGACGTCCACGCAGAGGCCGGAGTCGTCGGCGACCGCCGGGAGGCCGGTGGCTTGGGCGAGGGCGTGGGCCTTCAGCAACGCGTTCTCGGCGAACGTCACGCCCGTTTCCTTGACGTCGGGGACGTCGGGGTAGGCGTCCGCGCCGACGAGTTCGTGGGGCAGTCCGGCGTCGGCGAGGATCGCCTTCAGTTCGGTGATCTTTCCGGCGTTGCGGGTGGCGAGGATCAAGCGGGTCATGGCGTTCAGTATCACCGAGGCGCCATGACCCGCCGTGGTCGCCTTACGGGGTGCAGACCTTCGTCAGTTCGCCGGCCGCGTCCGTGATCGGGGTGATGTCGGGGGTCGCGTCGCCGTTGTCGACGGAGGTGCGGACGTTGTCCACGGCCTTCTGGAGGTCGTCGACGGCCTTGTTGACGTCGGCGTTGTCGGTCTTGTCGCCGATCTCGCCCAGGTTCTTCTCGATCGAGTCGAGGGATTCGTCGATCTGGGTCGGGTCGTTGGCCGCGTTGTCGACGGCCTGCTGGAGATCGGTGACGCTGTCGGCGATGGCGTCGGCGGTCTGGACGCAGTCCATCGCCTTGCTCACGGCCTCGCAGCCGGTGGTCAGCCCGAGCGTCAGTCCGACGGCAGCCACGGTGGCGGCGATGGCGGTACGGCTACGACGGCGACGGCTCACGGCCATTTTTTCGTTCCCTCCCTGGCGCAGGCCCACGGGGCCCCGGACTGGCCGGGCGCACGGGGTTGAATCCGTGCGCCCGTACTGCTCAAGACGCGGTGGCGCCCGGCGCGGTTGCCCACGCCGAGCACCGGATTTGGTGTGCCCTTTACTTTTCGGCGACCGTATCAAGCGCCGCGCGCTGCGCCGCCGCCAGTTCGGTGCAGCCGGCGACCGCGAGATCCAGCAGCGCGTTCAGCTCGTCGCGGGCGAAGGGCTCCGCCTCCGCGGTGCCCTGGACCTCGACGAAGCGTCCGTCGCCGGTGCAGACGACGTTCATGTCGGTCTCGGCGCGCACGTCCTCCTCGTAGCAGAGGTCGAGCAGCGGGACGCCGGCGACGATGCCGACCGAGACGGCGGAGACGGTGCCCGTCAGCGGCTGCCGGGCCGGCCTGATCAGCTTCTTGCCGCGGGCCCAGGCGACGGCGTCCGCGAGTGCCACGTACGCGCCGGTGATGGCCGCGGTGCGGGTGCCGCCGTCGGCCTGGAGGACGTCGCAGTCGAGGACGATGGTGTTCTCGCCGAGCGCCTTGTAGTCGATGACGGCGCGCAGGGAGCGGCCGATGAGGCGGGAGATCTCGTGCGTACGGCCGCCGATCTTGCCCTTGACGGACTCCCGGTCACCGCGGGTGTTGGTGGAGCGGGGCAGCATCGCGTACTCCGCGGTGACCCAGCCCTCGCCGCTGCCCTTGCGCCAGCGCGGGACGCCCTCGGTGAAGGAGGCGGTGCAGAGCACCTTGGTGTCGCCGAAGGAGACGAGGACGGAGCCCTCGGCGTGCTTGCTCCAGCCGCGCTCGATGGTGACCGGGCGGAGCTGTTCGGGGGTGCGGCCGTCGATTCGAGACATGGGTCGAGCCTAGTCGTATGGGGAAGGCGCCCTTCCCCCGCATGCGAAAGGGGCCCCGGAGGGCCCCTCAGACCGTGAGCCTCGGCTCACATCATGTCTTCGATCTCCGCGGCGATCGGGTCGGCGTCGGTGCCGATGACGACCTGGATGGCGGTGCCCATCTTGACGACACCGTGGGCGCCGGCGCCCTTGAGGGCCGTCTCGTCGACCAGCGAGCTGTCGCCGACCTCGACCCGGAGCCGGGTGATGCAGCCCTCGATCTCCTCGATGTTGTCGATGCCGCCGAGCCCGGCAACGATCTTCTCAGCCTTGCTGGCCATGTTCTTTCTCCCTGATCCGACAGGATGTGCGCCGATTCGTCCGCTGTGCCGTAGTAACCCACAGTCGGCCCAGCTTCGCGAGCGTTCAGGCCACCTCGACCGCAGGATGACGTCACGGCAACACAATCGTCCATGACTGGTCTACACCACCTGACAGACGGTCGCCAAACCGCTCGGAAGGACATTCATGAGTGCCGACGCCGTCAGTCCTGCCCGCGCCCGCTGGAATTCCCTGTTCCAGGGCCTGCAGAAGATGGGCCGCAGCCTCCAGCTTCCGATCGCCGTGCTGCCGGCCGCGGGCATCCTCAAGCGGCTGGGACGGCCGGATGTGTTCGGCGACGAGGGGCTCGGCTGGACCGTTGCGGCCAAGGTGATGGACGGTGCGGGCGGCGCCCTGCTGGACCCCTCGCTCGGGCTGCCGTTGCTGTTCTGCATCGGCGTGGCCATCGGCATGGCGAAGAAGGCGGACGGCTCGACGGCACTGGCGGCGGTGGCGGGTTTCCTCGTCTACTACTTCGTCCTGCGCCAGTTCCCGATGGACTGCGCGACCGGCACCTTCGTCAGCGCGGGCCCGCTGAGCGGTGTGTGCGCGACCACGGCCGGCGATCCCCCGACACCGGCCGAGTACCAGAACCCCGGCGTGTTCGGCGGCATCATCATGGGCCTGCTGTCGGCGTTCTTCTGGCAGCGGTACCACCGCACCAGGCTGGTCGACTGGCTGGGCTTCTTCAACGGGCGCCGGCTGGTGCCGATCATCATGGCGTTCGTGGCGATCGTGTTCGCCGCGCTGTGCCTGTGGATCTGGCCGCCGATCGGCCGGGGGCTGGAGAGTTTCAGCGACTGGCTGGAGGCCCTGGGCGCCTGGGGCGCGGGTGTCTTCGGCGTGGCCAACCGGGCGCTGCTGGTGGTCGGCCTGCACCAGTTCCTCAACGTGCCGATCTGGTTCCAGTTCGGCACGTACACGACACCCGAGGGCAAGGTGGTGCACGGCGACATCACCATGTTCCTGGAGGGCGACCCGACCGCCGGGCAGTTCACCTCCGGCTTCTTCCCGATCATGATGTTCGCCCTGCCGGCCGCGGCCCTGGCGATCGCGCACTGCGCGAAGCCCGGTCGCCGCAAGGAGGTCTCCGGTCTGATGCTCTCGGTGGCGCTGACGTCCTTCGTGACCGGCATCACCGAGCCCATCGAGTACTCGTTCCTGTTCATCGCGCCGGTCCTGTACGCGATCCACGCGCTGCTCACCGGTGTCTCGATGGCGGTGACCTGGGGGCTGGGCGTCAAGGACGGCTTCAGCTTCTCCGCGGGCCTGATCGACTACATCATCAACTGGAATCTCGCGACGAAACCCTGGCTGATCATTCCGATCGGCCTGGTTTTCGCCGTCGTCTATTACGCGATCTTCCGTTTCGCGATCACGAAATTCGATCTGAAGACTCCGGGGCGGGAGCCGGAGGAGGAAGTCGAGGACGTCACAAAGGTCTGAACCACGCGCCGCAAAGGCCTGGTCACCGGCACTGGGGGTAGCGGACCCGTAGCAGGAATCACGGGTTCCTTATCCGTCCTTCATCGTGCTACAACAGGTCTACACCACTGAGTGGTGTAGACCACCACCCGATGGAGGAAGTCTATGAGCACCGCCACCTCAACGGCGGCCCCCACGAAGAAGTGGGGATCCGGCCTTTTCCAGGGCCTTCAGAAGGTCGGCCGCAGTCTTCAGCTCCCGATCGCCGTTCTGCCGGCAGCGGGCATCCTGCTGCGACTCGGCCAGCCGGACGTCTTCGGCAAGGACGGCCTGGGCTGGGGCAAGGTGGCGGACGTGTTCGCCACGGCCGGCGACGCCGTCTTCGCGAACCTGCCCCTGCTGTTCTGCGTCGGCATCGCCATCGGATTCGCCAAGAAGGCCGACGGCTCCACCGCTCTGGCCGCGCTGGTGGGCTTCCTCGTCTACAAGAACGTGCTGACCGCGTTCCCGATCACCGAGGCGAAGGTCACCAAGGGTGCGGACATCGCCGCCACCTACAACGACCCGAAGGTCTTCGGCGGCATCATCATGGGCCTGATAGCCGCGGTCGTCTGGCAGCGGTTCCACCGCACCAAGCTCCCCGACTGGCTGGGCTTCTTCAACGGCCGCCGGCTCGTGCCCATCCTGATGGCCTTCATCGGCACCGCCGTCGGTGTCGTCTTCGGCCTGGTGTGGGAGCCCATCGGCGGCGTCATCACCGACTTCGGCGAGTGGATGACCGGGCTCGGCGCGGCCGGCGCGGGCGTCTTCGGCGCGATCAACCGGGCGCTTCTCCCCGTGGGCATGCACCAGTTCGTCAACACGGTGGCCTGGCAGGAGATCGGCTCCTTCACGGACTCCACCGGCGCCGTCTGGCACGGTGACCTGCCGCGCTTCTTCCACGGCGACCCGACCGCCGGTCAGTTCATGACGGGCTTCTTCCCGATCATGATGTTCGCCCTGCCGGCCGCCGCCCTCGCCATCACGCACTGTGCCCGCCCCGAGCGCCGCAAGGCTGTCGGCGGCATGATGGTCTCCCTCGCACTGACCTCGTTCGTCACCGGCATCACCGAGCCGATCGAGTTCGCGTTCATGTTCATCGCTCCGGTGCTGTACGTCATCCACGCGGCCCTGACCGCCATCTCCATGGCCGTCACCTGGGCGCTGGGCGTGCACCACGGCTTCAGCTTCTCGGCCGGCGCGATCGACTACTTCCTCAACTGGAACCTGGCCACCAAGCCATGGATGATCATTCCGATCGGCTTGGTCTTCGCCGCGATCTACTACGTGACCTTCCGCTTCGCGATCATCAAGTTCAACCTCACCACGCCGGGCCGCGAGCCCGAGGAGGAGGTCGAGGACCTCACGAAGGCGTGAGTCCCGCCTGAACACCTGAAGGCCCCGGAACCGACAAGGTTCCGGGGCCCTTCGCGTATGCGGGTGCTAGATCTCGTACGACCTCCTGGGCACCGCCAGTTCCACCGGCCCGTCGTACACCGCCCGTGCGTCGGTCAGGTTGACCTGGGGGTCGGTCCACGGGGGGATGTGGGTGAGGACCAGGCGGCGGGCGCCTGCGCGGGCCGCGGTTTCGCCTGCCTCGCGGCCGTTGAGGTGAAGGTCGGGGATGTTCTCCTTGCCGTGCGTGAAGGCGGCCTCGCACAGGAACAGGTCCGTGTCGCGGGCGAGTTCGTCCAGGGCCGGGGTCACGCCGGTGTCGCCCGAGTAGGTGAGGGAGCGGCCGCCGTGCTCGATGCGGATGCCGTACGCCTCCACCGGGTGGGCCACCCGCTCGGTGTGCACGGTGAACGGGCCGATCTCGAACGTCGACGGCTTGACCGTGTGGAAGTCGAAGACCTCGCTCATCGAGGAGGCGGACGGGGTGTCGGCGTACGCGACGGTCAGCCGGTGTTCCGTGCCCTCGGGGCCGTAGACGGGGAGCGGGTCGCAGCGTCCGCCGTCGTGCCGGTAGTAGCGCGCCACGAAGTACGCGCACATGTCGATGCAGTGGTCGGCGTGCAGATGGCTGAGGAAGATCGCGTCGAGGTCGTAGAGACCGCAGTGGCGCTGCAACTCGCCCAGGGCGCCATTGCCCATGTCGAGAAGCAGCCGGAAGCCGTCGGCCTCGACGAGGTAGCTCGAGCAGGCCGATTCCGCGGACGGGAACGACCCCGAGCAGCCGACGACGGTGAGCTTCATGAAGCAGAAACCTCCGCTGGCGGGTGGTGAGAAACGGGGGTCGTGCGGTCCGTCGAGCGTAAGGCGCAAAACCTCCGGTCGCTCCTCCGGCAGTCGCCGTTGTGGGCGAACTCACCTGTGTTGTCACCGGTTCGGCTGGACGCGGGGCTCGCACGGCGCTGTGGAGGGCGCGCGGTCTGGAACGTGCGCCGGTAACGTCGTCGGTATGGACACGTCCTGGTGGCTGGCGCTCGCGGCGGTGGTACTGCTCGCGCTCGTCGCCGCGCTCGTGGACGGCTGGGGCCGGCGGCGCCCCGGCCTCCGGGTACGGCCGCCGGGCCGGGACGGTGTCCGGCCGCAGCCGGCGGAGATCTGGTGGGCCGACGTGCCCTTCGAGGACGGGCCCGGTATGAAGGACCGGCCCTGTCTGGTGTTGTCGGTGCGGGGACGGCGGGCGACCGTCGCGAAGATCACCAGCAAGTACCGGGACGAGCGCGCCGGGGTGATCCCGCTGCCGCCCGGTGCCGTCGGCGATACCCGGGGGCGGGCGAGCTTCCTGGAGACGGACGAGCTTCGTGAGGTGCCGGTGTGCGACTTTCGTCGCCGGGTGGGGGTGGTGGACCCGGTCTTGTGGGACCAGGTCCGTCACCTGGCCTAGCCGCCCCTACGCCCAGAGTTGGCCCTGCAAGGTTTCGATCGCTTCCTCCGTCGTCGCCGCCGTGTAGACGCCCGTCGACAGGTACTTCCAGCCGCCGTCGGCCACGATGAACACGATGTCCGCGCTCTCGCCCGCCTTCAGCGCCTTCTTGCCGACGCCGATCGCGGCGTGCAGGGCCGCGCCGGTGGAGACGCCGGCGAAGATGCCCTCCTGCTGGAGGAGTTCCCGGGTGCGGGTGACCGCGTCGGCGGAGCCGACCGAGAAGCGGGTGGTCAGGACGGAGGCGTCGTACAGCTCGGGGACAAAGCCCTCGTCGAGGTTGCGCAGGCCGTAGACGAGGTCGTCGTAGCGCGGTTCCGCCGCGACGATCTTGACGTCCGGCTTGTGCTCGCGCAGGTAGCGGCCGACGCCCATGAGCGTGCCCGTGGTGCCCAGGCCCGCGACGAAGTGGGTGATCGAGGGGAGGTCCGCGAGGATCTCCGGGCCCGTCGTCGCGTAGTGCGCGCCCGCGTTGTCCGGGTTGCCGTACTGGTAGAGCATCACCCAGTCGGGGTGCTCGGCGGCCAGTTCCTTGGCGACGCGTACGGCGGTGTTGGAGCCGCCCGCGGCGGGCGACGAGATGATCTCGGCGCCCCACATGCCGAGCAGGTCCCGGCGCTCCTGGGAGGTGTTCTCCGGCATCACGCACACCATGCGGTAGCCCTTGAGCTTGGCCGCCATGGCGAGGGAGATGCCGGTGTTGCCGGAGGTGGGCTCCAGGATGGTGCAGCCCGGGGTCAGCCGGCCGTCCTTCTCCGCCTGCTCGATCATGTGCAGGGCGGGGCGGTCCTTGACCGAGCCGGTGGGGTTGCGGTCCTCCAGCTTGGCCCAGATCCGGACGTCGGCGGACAGCGACAGCCGCGGCAGGCGCACCAGGGGGGTGTTGCCCACCGCGGCCAGCGGGGAGTCGTAGCGCATCGGTGATCAGGCCATACCGCCGGCCACGGCCGGCAGGATCGTGACGTTGTCGCCGTCGGCGAGCTTGGTGTTGATGCCGTCCAGGAAGCGGACGTCCTCGTCGTTCAGGTAGACGTTGACGAACCGGCGCAGCTGGTCACCGTCCACGATCCGGGCGTGGATGCCCGCATGCCGGGTCTCGAGGTCGGCGAACAGCTCGGCGAGGGTGTCACCGCTGCCCTCCACCGCCTTCTGGCCGTCGGTGTACTGGCGGAGGATGGTGGGGATGCGGACCTCGATGGCCATGGCTCAGGGCTCCTGTCGGAAGGTGTCGTCGGGTGTGTGGGCGCGCAGTGGCGCGCCGCGGCGCACGGCCGTACGGCGGCAGGGTGTGTCAACAGATGGCGCTGTTCAGCCTGCACAGATCGACGTGCAGCCGCGCCACGAGCAGGATGCTCGGCGCCTTCTCGCTCACGTCGTACAGAACCATGGGCTCATCGTATCGATTCCCGGACCGGCTCCCGGAGTGTGATCCCATATGCCGGACGAATATCGGCCGAATTCTGAGATCAGACCTGAGATCAGTACGCCTCTACGACCTTGACCTCTTCCTCCGTGACCTCGCCCTCCACGATCCGGAACGAGCGGAACTGGAACTCGCCCATGCCGTCGGTGTCGGCGGTGGAGACCAGGACGTAGTGGGCGCCCGGCTCGTTGGCGTAGGAGATGTCGGTGCGGGACGGGTAGGCCTCGGTCGCGGTGTGGGAGTGGTAGATGACCACCGGCTCCTCGTCGCGGTCGTCCATCTCGCGGTAGAGCTTGAGCAGGTCGCCCGAGTCGAACTCGTAGAAGGTGGGCGACATGGCCGCGTTCAGCATGGGGATGAAGCGCTCGGGGCGGTCCGAGCCCGCCGGGCCCGCCACGACGCCGCACGCCTCGTCGGGGTGGTCCTTGCGCGCGTGGGCGACGATCTGGTCGACGAGGGCCTGGGTGATGGTCAGCATGTCCGTCAGGATAAGCAGAAGGGCCGTTCCGTACCGAGGGTTGGTACGGAACGGCCCACATGCCGGACGTCCTGAGCGGCAGCCACCGGGGACGCCACGAGTGTCCCCGGCGGCTGGACGTCCGCGAGGCGAACGCCTGGGAGGTCAGCCGACCTTGTCGAGCTGCGGCTCGCGGCGCTCGGCGACCTGCGGGTTGCGTGCCTTGAGCACGAACCAGCCGATGGCCAGGGCGGCGGCCCAGACCGCCATGACGTAGAGGCTGACCCGGGAGTCGGCGTCGATCGCGATCAGCGCCGTGACGAAGAGCAGGAACGCGATGGCGATGTACGAGCACACCGCGCCGCCCGGCGCCGGGAAGGAGGAGGCGGGCAGCCGGCCGGCGTCGACCGCGCGGCGGTACAGGACGTGGCTGATGAGGATCATGAGCCAGGTCCAGATGCCGGCGCCGGTGGCGACGGAGACGACGTAGCCGAAGGCCTTCTCCGGGACGATGTAGTTCAGGATCACGCCGATGCCCATGAAGACCACGGAGACGAAGATGCCGAGGGCGGGCGTCTTGGTCGAGGACAGCTTCTGGAAGGCCTTGGGCGCTTCGCCGCTCTCGGCCAGGTTCCGCAGCATGCGGCCCGTGGAGTACATGCCGGAGTTGCAGGAGGACAGCGCGGCGGTCAGCACGACGAAGTTGACGATGCCGGCGGCGGCCGGGATGCCGATCACCGCGAAGGCCTTCACGAACGGGCTGACGCCCGCCGCGAACTCGGTCCACTTCACCACGCACAGGATGACGGTGAGGGCACCGACGTAGAACAGCGCGATGCGCCAGGGCAGGGTGTTGATCGCCTTGGGGAGGGTCTTCTCCGGGTTCTCCGACTCACCGGCCGCGACACCGACCAGCTCGACCGCGAGGTAGGCGAACATGACGCCCTGCAGGGTCATCAGGGACGAGCCGATGCCCTTGGGGAAGAAGCCGTCGAAGGCCCACAGGTTGGAGACGGCGGCGGTGTCACCGGCGGCGCTGAAGCCGAAGGTGAGCACGCCGAGACCGATCACGATCATGCCGATCAGGGCCGTGACCTTGACCATCGAGAACCAGAACTCCAGCTCGCCGAAGAGCTTGACGGAGATCAGGTTGACCCCGAACAGGATCACCAGGAAGACCAGCGCCGTGACCCACCGCGGGATCTCCGGGAACCAGTAGTTGACGTAGATCGCGGCGGCCGTCAGCTCGGCCATGCCGGTGACGACCCACATCAGCCAGTACGTCCAGCCGGTGAAGTAGCCGAAGAACGGGCCGAGGAACTCGCGGGAGTACTCCGCGAAGGAGCCGGAGACGGGCCGGTAGAGCAGCAGCTCGCCGAGCGCCCGCATGATGAAGAAGATGATGACGCCCGCGAGGGCGTACATGAAGATCAGGCTGGGGCCGGCCTTGGCGATGTTCGCCCCGGCACCCAGGAAGAGGCCGACGCCGATGGCACCGCCGATGGCGATCATCTGGACCTGTCGGCTGCCGAGCCCGCGCTCGTACCCCTCTTCGGAGGTGTTCTCCTTGTCGACCTGCACAGAGGTCATGTGTGGTGCGCCTTTCTCCATACCGACCCGGGCCTCTCGTCGGCCTCGGATCGGGTCACGATCCCCCCGGATTGATGGAGCTGAGCGGTCCCTCCCCGGGGCCGCTCCTGCCTGGCCGACGGTTGTCGGCTCGGTGGCGCACCCGGCGGGACATGGGTGGTGTTCGCCGGGCGGTCGTGAAGATTTATCACGGCCGCAACAATGATCGCCCAGGTGGCATGTGGCGCACGCCATAGGAAGAAGTGGACAAAGGACACCTCAGCGGGGCATAAGCCGCCGCTGAGGTGACAGGATCGTTATCCGGATTTGAGCGTCCGCTGAGCGGACACTCATGACACCCAAACCGGATCAATCAGGGCATCAGCGTCGAGACCAGGGTCTCCTGGAGCCCGCCCAGCCACAGATAGGCCATGACCATCGGCTTGCGCGGGTCCTCGTCCGGCAGCCGGTAGAGCAGATCGGTGTCGTCCTCGTCGGTGATCTCCAGCCGGGAGCCGATGGCGAGGCGCAGATCGTTGAGGGCGCCGAGCCACTGCCGGGACTGATCGGGGGACAGCTGCAGCACCGCCCCGCCGTCACCGGCGGACGTCAGCGCGTCCAGGGAGCGGATGACCGCGAGGGCGTTCTCCCGCTTGCCGGCCCTGAGGTCGTTCTCGGTGTAGCGGCGGAACTCGGCGGAGTACGCCTTCTGCTCCTCGGCGGCCTTGGGGTCGAGGGTGCCCTCCGGGTCGCTGTAGGCGTCCGGGAAGAGGCGTTGCAGCACCGGGTCGGCGGGCGGCTCGCTCGGGCCCTCGGCGAACAGTTCGGCGAGCGGGTCGGCGGGGGCGTCCTCGGCGGGACCGGGCCCGATGAGCTCGAGCAGCTGGACGGCCAGCGAGCGGATGATGGAGATCTCGACGTCGTCGAGGGCGACGGCCGCGCCGCCGCCGGGGAGCGGTTCGAAGGTTCCTGGCATGGAGGGATTCGCTGCTTCCGACCGGCTACTTGCGGTCCTGCTGGAGGGTGGCCCACAGACCGTAGCCGTGCATGGCCTGCACGTCGCGTTCCATCTCCTCGCGGCTCCCGCTGGAGACGACCGCCCGGCCCTTGTGGTGGACGTCGAGCATGAGCTTGGTGGCCTTGTCCTTGGAGTAGCCGAAGTACGTCTGGAAGACATACGTCACATAGCTCATCAGATTGACCGGGTCGTTGTGGACGATCGTGACCCAGGGGACGTCCGGCTCGGGAACAGCGGAGACCTCTTCCGACGATTCGGTGCGTTCGATCTCGATGGGAGCGGCTGACGTCACACGACCATGCTGCCACGGGCACCAGAAATCGTCACACTGACGAAATGGGAGTAGCATCGGTTGCCATGAACACAGCGGACCTTGGGCTGCCGGTGGAGGTTCCCTCGACGGCGCTCTTCACGGACCAGTACGAGCTGACGATGCTCCAGGCCGCCCTGCAGGCGGGCACCGCCGGGCGGCGGAGCGTGTTCGAGGTCTTCACCCGGCGGCTGCCGGAAGGGCGCCGGTACGGCGTGGTCGCGGGCACCGGACGGGTGCTGGACGCCGTCGAGAACTTCCGCTTCGACGAGGGCGTCCTCGGCTTTCTGCGCGAGCGCGGCATCGTCGGCGAGGAGACCCTGGACTGGCTCGCCGGCTACCGCTTCAGCGGGGACATCTGGGGCTACCCCGAGGGCGAGGTGTACTTCCCGGGCTCGCCGATCCTGCGGGTCGAGGGCAGCTTCGGCGAGTGCGTGCTGCTGGAGACGGTGATCCTCTCCATCCTCAACCACGACTCGGCGATCGCCGCGGCGGCCTCCCGGATGTCCTCCGCGGCCGGTGACCGCCCGCTGATCGAGATGGGCGCCCGGCGCACCCACGAGCTGTCCGCCGTCGCCGCCGCCCGCGCCGCGTACGTCGGCGGCTTCGCCTCCACCTCCGACCTGGCGGCCGGCTTCCGCTACGGCATCCCGACCGTCGGCACCTCCGCGCACGCCTTCACCCTGCTGCACGACCGCGAGCGCGACGCCTTCCAGGCCCAGGTGAACTCCATGGGCCGCGGCACGACCCTGCTGGTGGACACCTACGACGTCGCCGAGGCCGTCCGTACGGCGGTGGAGATCGCCGGTCCCGAGCTGGGCGCCGTACGCATCGACTCCGGCGACCTGCTGCTGGTCGCGCACCGGGTGCGGCAGCAGCTGGACGAGCTGGGCGCCACGAACACCAGGATCATCGTGACCTCGGACCTCGACGAGTACGCCATCGCCTCGCTCGCGGCGGCGCCGGTCGACGCGTACGGCGTCGGCACCCAGCTGGTCACCGGGTCCGGGCACCCGACCTGCTCGATGGTCTACAAGCTCGTCGCCCGCGCCGACTCCGCCGACCCGGCGGCGCCGCTGGTGCCGGTGGCGAAGAAGTCCACCGGCGGCAAGACCTCCATCGGCGGCCGCAAGTGGGCCGCGCGGCGGCTGGACGAGCAGGGCGTCGCCGAGGCCGAGGTGGTCGGTACCGGACCGGTCCCGGACGCGCTGGCCGGCCGGCAGCTGCTGGTGGAGCTGGTCAAGGGCGGACAGGTGGTCGCACGGGAGCCGCTGGACGTCCCGCGCCGGCGCCATGCCTCCGCACGAGCCAATCTGCCGCTGTCCGCTACCCAGCTCTCCCGTGGGGAACCCGTCATTCCGACGGAATACCTGCACGGCGAGAAGGGCAGCTGATCGAAGGCCGCTCCGTACGCCCCCCGATGCCCCCTCCCGCACCGCGACCGAAGTCTCTAGGCTCGGAAGTTCATCCTGTGGACCTCCGAGACTCCATAGCCGAAGGACACCGACCATGCGCCGCGCCTTGATCGTCGTCGACGTGCAGAACGACTTCTGCGAGGGGGGCAGCCTCCCGGTGGCCGGAGGCGCCGATGTGGCCGCCGCGATCACCGAGCTGATCGGGCAGGCCCCCGCCGGATACCGGCATGTGGTGGCCACCCGCGACCATCACATCGCGCCCGGCGGCCATTTCGCGGACGACCCCGACTTCGTCCACTCCTGGCCCGCGCACTGTGTGGCGGGCACCGAGGGCGTCGGCTTCCATCCGAACTTCGCGCCCGCCGTCGCCTCCGGGGCGATCGACGCCGTCTTCGACAAGGGCGCGTACGCGGCGGCGTACAGCGGGTTCGAGGGCGTCGACGAGAACGGGGTGCCGCTCGCCGAGTGGCTGCGGGCCCGGGAGATCGACGAGGTCGACGTGGTCGGCATCGCGACCGACCACTGTGTGCGGGCGACCGCGCTGGACGCGGCGCGGGAGGGCTTCCGTACGCACGTGCTCCTCGACCTGACCGCCGGGGTGGCCCAGGAGACCACCGAGCGGGCGCTGGAGGAGCTGCGCGAGGCGGGCGTGGAGCTGACCGGGAAGCCGGTCGTCCAGTAGCCCGCCGTCGCGCGGCGGCCGGCGTCAGGTCTGTGCCGCGGGCTGCCGCAGCAGCGACCGGATCGGGCGCCACAGCTCCGTGATCACGACACCGTTGTCAGGGGCCGTACGCCATATCAGGCCGTCGGGGTGGTGCAGGACGGCGGTGATCTCGTCCGGGGTCGGCGGGGCCGCGTTGCCCCGCAGGTAGACCGCGCGCAGGCCCAGGTTGCGCAGCCTGGTCAGGGCGCGCGCCCGGTTCTGGGCGTGGACGAGGACCCGGACGCTACCGGGGCTCTGGGCGGCGGGGCTGGGCAGGTTCAGCGCCACCACCACCGTGCCGTTCGGCAGCTTGCAGAAACCTCCTGCGGCCATGCAGTCACATCCCCGTGTCAGCCGGTGTCAATAAGAGAACCACAGGACGCATCTGAACACGATCGGCGGCAACCCGCCAAGGGGTTGCCGCCGATACGCTCCTGACCTGCGGAAATGCCGACTACTTCACCGCGGGGCCGACCTGGACCGTGATCGTGGAGCCGTTCAGGGCCTCCTTGACGATCTTGATCTTGGTGTTGGTGTCAGTGATCTTGACGCCGGCGGTCGGGGTCGACTCGTCGTAGTAGCTGTTCGTGTGGTCGTTGAAGACCGGCACGCCCTTCGACGACGGGATCCGGGTCGCGACGTCCGCCTTGTGCAGGGTGAGGGCGTCCGTGCGGTACAGGCTGAACGGCGCGTCGTACGACTGGATCCGGTTGCGCATCAGCGTGCCGTCGGCCCACTTCAGCGGCGCCGGGTGGGAGTCCACCGGGAGCAGCAGGCCGACGCCCTCGTGCTCGCTGGTGTTGTTGTCCTTCTGGGAGGTGTCCCACTTCCAGATCAACAGGCCGTTCTGGTACGGGTAGTGCTCCACCCAGTCCGGACGGCTTGCGAAGCCGAAGTTGTACGGACCGACCTTCAGGGTCTTGTCGTACGACACGTACTGCCGGTTCTCGGCGATGTAGAACTGGTCGTACTCCGCGGTGAACGACGCGCCGATGCGCTCGAAGCCCTTCTTCGTCCAGCCGGCGTCGTCGCCCTCGGCGTTGTCGCTGAACAGCGCGGTGCCGTCGGCCACGACGGAGACGTTGTCGGCCGCGAAGCCCTTCAGGGCCACGCCGCCGTCGCTCTGGTAGCGGAAGCGCAGGTCGAACTTCTTGCCCGCGTAGGCGTCGAGGGAGTACGACAGCTTCTGGTAGCCGTCGACCGTGCCGGTCAGGGCCGGCTTGCCGCTGCCGTCGCGCGGGATCGGCTGACCGCCCACCGTGCCGTCCAGGGCGGTCCAGGTGGCGCCGCCGTCGGTGGACACCTCGGTGTAGAGGTAGTCGAAGTCCTTCTCGATCTCGTACCAGCCGTCGAGGGTCAGCGCTGCCGACGTCCTGCCGGTCAGGTCGACCGAGCGGGTCAGGGTGTTGCGCAGGTCGTCGCCGCTGCCGCTCCACCACTGCTTGGCGCCCTCGGCCGGGGTGACGATCTCGGTGGTGACCGCCTTCTTCGGCAGGGTGACGATGAGGGCCTGGGCGTTCTTGGTGTTGTACTCGGCGACGCCCAGCTTGTGCTTCGACTTCGTCGCGGCCTTCGCCGTGTCGTAGTCGAGCCAGCCCAGCTGGAGCTTGTCCCAGGCGGTCATGTCGCCGGGCATGTCACCGATGGTGCCCTGGCCCCGGCCGAGCCAGGAGCCGGAGGACATCAGGGTCCAGAACCCGGTGGAGTTCTCGCCGCCCTGGGTGTCGTAGTGGTCCGGCAGACCGAGGTCGTGGCCGTACTCGTGGGCGAAGACGCCGAGTCCGCCGTTCTCCGGCTGGATGGTGTAGTCGCCGACCCAGATGCCGGTGGAGCCGATCTGGGTGCCGCCGAGCTTGTTGAAGTCGGGGCCGGTGGCGCCCTGGTCGCTGCTGAACGCGTACCAGCGGTGGGCCCAGATCGCGTCCTCGCCCTGCGCGCCGCCGCCCGCGGACTCGTCCTCGCCGGCGTGCACGATCTGGAAGTGGTCGATGTAGCCGTCGCGCTCGTTGAAGTCGCCGTCGCCGTCGAAGTCGTAGCGGTCCCACTGGTCGTACTCGGCGAGCTTGGCCTTGATCTCGGCGTCGGTCTTGCCGGCCGCCTTCTGCTGCTCGGCCCAGGCGGTGACGCCGTCCTGCACCGCGTACCAGGCGCAGTTGTCCGGGTCGCACTTGTTGGAGCCGTAACGGGCCTCGTTGTAGGGGACCTTGACCCAGTCCTGGACCTCGCCCTCGATGGAGTAGCGGCCCGAGGACTGCTTCTCGTAGTAGGTCTTCATCGAGTCGGCGCCGTCGCCGAAGTAGAGGTTCTGGTAGTGCGCGCGGTCGTAGTCCGCCTGCCAGGCGGTGCTGTTGTCCTTGGTGCGGTCCGGCGCGGCGATCTGGTTGTGCAGCGGGCCGGGGGTGCCGCCGTAGCGGGGGTCGGTCTTGTCCCCGAACTCGACCAGGATGGTGAAGATCTTGTCCGTCTTCTCCCGGCCCAGCTCGACGTACTTGCTGTCGCCCTTGCGGCTTTCCAGCTCGACGACCTGGGAGCCGTCGCGCTTCTCTATCTCGGCCTCGCCCGATATGACCTGCTTCAGGGCCTCTTCGCGCTGGGCCTCCTGGGTCTTGCTGAACGGGCCTTCGAGGTCGTGCTCCTCGTGGGCCTTGACGGAGGCCGGGTCGTGTCGGTCGATGGCGGCGGGCTTCCCGGCCGGGTCGGCCGGGTCGGCCTGGGCCACACCGTAGGTGGAGAAGCCGGCGGTGGCCGCCGCGAGCGCGACCGCGGTCGCGGCCGCTCGGAACGTCCAGGGTCTGCTGGTCACTTGAGATCCTCCCCCGCGTCCGGGCGCGCGGAAGGAAGGGTCCTGGTCATGGAGGGTCCGCGCGCGCGTGATCAACGCGTGTAGTCAAGTGACGACATTGGACTAGAGGTTGGGAGGAAAAGACAGACCTTGACTTGGACAGGTCAAGTGCACTATGCGGTGTTCCGCTTTCGCTCAGCGAACACCGGACGACCGTTCAACGGGCGCGTGCCACCCTCGACTTGGCGGACGACATGACTCGATGCGCCCCCATGCTCCGGCACTGTTGGTCATCTCACGCTTACGCTTCGTTCCCCTCGGGCATGCAGGCGAATAGATTGACGAACACTGCCGAACACATATGCCTGTCCGCACCTCCCCCACGGCGAGAGGCACGGGGGGAGACCCCCTTCTCCGAGGACACGATTGCCATGCCTCGTCCGACCGCCGCACAGCTCGCCTACGGTTCCTGCACCGTGATCCTCTCGACGCTCGCCATGCTGCTGCTGTCGCAGACGAGTTCGGCCGCCGGGATCGCCCTCATCGCCGTCGCCGCGCTGACCCTCGGGCTGCTGGTCGCCCTGACGGTCCCGGTGCGCAGGGCCCCGCAGCCCACGCCGGCCTCCCCCGCGGCCCGGCCCGCCGCGCAGGAGCCGGTGGCGGCGGCCTCGGTCACCGACAACTGACGACGGCTCGCGCGGTCACTCGGTGCTGACCACCACCGTCTTGGCCGCCTTGTCGTGCAGGCCCTGCTTGTAGGGCTTGTCGAAGTAGCTCACGCCGCCCGAGATCGCCGTCCAGATGCAGGCGCAGCAGTAGGCGAACGGGAGCCACAGGACCGCAGCGCGCAGCAGTGCGGTCTGGACGGAGGGCGTGGCGCCGTTGTCCAGATTGGCCACGCGCATATTCAGCCATTTCTTGCCGAGCGTCTGCCCCCACTTGGCGATCATGAAGGTGTCGTACGCGATGTAGAGCACGGCCGCGATCGTGGACTGCCAGACGGACCTCGCCGTATCGATGTCCTCGCCGGCCACGTCGTACTCGTCGACGTCGAAGAGCCAGCCGAGCAGCACGACGACCACGCCCACCAGGATCATGTCGATCAGCCGGGCGAGCGTGCGCTTGGCGCTGTCGGCGAGCGGGGGCATCCCGGCGAGCGGGTCCTCGGGGTAACCGCCGCCGTAGCCGCCCCCGTACGGGCCGCCCTCGTACGGCGGTGGCGGCGGACCGCCGTACGGGGACCCGCCGCCGGGCGGAGGGCCGCCGCCGGGCGGGGTGCCGCCGCCGGGCGGAGTGTCGTACGGCGAGCCCGAGCCCTCGCCGGACGGGGGCTGCTTCCTGAACGGGTCGTCTTCCGGGGGCTGTCCGCCGGAGCCGGGGGGCGGTTCGGTGCTCATGGCCCGAGTGGACCCCGACGGCTCCCGCGGCGCATCCGACGGGCCGCCGTCCGGAGTACGCCCGTCGGGAGTACGCCCATCGGGAGGACACCCGTCGGGGGGACACCCAGCCGGAGGACACCCGGCCGGGTGTCAGCCCGCCACGAACGTCCGCGCCGCCTTGTCGTGCCAGCACTGGCGCCACGGCTTGTCGAACAGGCACCACAGCACGCCGACGAGTCCGACACCGAGCAGTCCGGGCACGCTGTACACCAGCCAGCGGCGCAGGGCGGCGCCGAAGGACGGGGGCTCGTGGGACTCGATGTCCCGCACCTCCAGGCCGAGCAGCTTCTTGCCCAGCGTGCGGCCCCACTTGGCGATCGGCAGGGCCTCGTAGAGGACGCCGGTCACCAGCAGGACGGCCAGGATGATGCCGAGATACGCCGACGTGGTGCCGTCCAGCAGCCACACCGTGACCGTCTGCCCGGAGAGCTTGGCCTGGTCGACCTTGTCCTGGATGTGGTCCAGCGCCTTGCCGCCGAGAGGCACGGCGGCGACTGCGGTGACGCCCGCGACGACGACCGTGTCGATCAGCCGCGCCGCCAACCGCTTGCCGAACCCGGCGGGGCGGGCCGCCGCCTGCCGCCGGGCGGCCGCCTGGAACAGGTCCTCGACGGGGGGCTTCCACGGGGCGACCGGCTGGTCGTCGGCGGCGGTCGCGGAGGACCCGGCGAGCTGGTGGACCTGCTGGGCCCAGGAGGACTGCCCGCCGCCGACGCCGGTCGTCACCGGGGTGGCGGCGGCGGCCTGCTGGGGCACCTGGGGCGTGCGCTGGGGGAAACCGGCGGGCTGCTGCTGCGGACCGGCGGGGGCGGGGCGGGCGGCGGGAACGGACTGGGCGGCGGGCGAGGAGGCCGCGGAGGCCGAGGGGCCCTGCGCCGCGGGCGGGGAGGCCGCCGGAGCCGAGGCCGCCTGGGCCGCCGCGGCGCGGGCCGCCGCCGCCTTGCCGGCGCCGAAGCCGGGGCCGGTGGGGGCAGGGTCGGTGGGGGTGCCTGGAGTGCCCGGGGTGCCTGGCGTCCCCGGAGTGCCAGGCGCGTCCGGAGTGCCAGGCGTACCCGGCGTACCCGGGCTCGCCGGAGGCGATGTCGCCTTGCCGGAGGCGGTCGCGCGCGGGCCCACCGCGCGGAACGTCATGGTGCCCTCGTCGCGACCGGCGCCCGCACGACCGGCGGCGCCGGAACCCGTCACCGGGCCGAAGCCCGGCCCGGTGCCCTGCCGCGTCCCGCCCGCCGCCGAGTCGTCCGCTCCCCCGTCGTCCGCCGTCGGACGGCGGAAGACGAAGGTGCCGCCGGCGGCCGCCGCGGCCGGTTCCGCGTCGGACTCGGCCGGCGGGGTGCCGTCCGCGCGGGGGTCCGGGACGCGCGGGTCGGCGCCCTGCGGGGAGCCCCAGGAGACCCGGCGGTCCTGGTCGCCGCCGAAGCCGGACTGGTGGGAACGGTCGGCGCCCCAGGCGGGCGCGGGTTCCGCGGGTTCCTGCGCGGCCGGGGCGGGCTCGTCGACCGGGTCCTCGTCGAAGAAGTGCGGCCCGGTCTCCTCCACGGACGGAGTCGCGGGCTGCGCCGGGCGCACCCCGGGCGGCGGGGCGAGCGGTTCGCCGTCGGCCGGTGCCGGACGGCTGGTGCCCGGTACCCACGCGGCACCGTTCCAGTACCGGACATATCCGGGGATGGAGGGGTCCGGGTAATACCCTTCGCGGGGCCTGTCGTCGCCAGGGGCCGGGGTTGGGGCGCTCATGTCCGTCGTCCCGTATCTGCTCGGGGGTGTAATGGGGGCCTCCACATCTATCAGACGGGCGCAACCCTCAGCGCCTGTCCCGCCGTACCCACCCCTTTCGAGCACGGTTGTGCTACCCCGGCGCCACAGTCGCGGAAAAAGTTCGGCGAACCCGCGTAATGCCCGAGCGCCTGGCCGCTCTCTCCTCGTACGGGCCCACCGCCGGGTCCGTACGACAGAGAGGAAGACCGCCATGTACACCGTCGTGGAGCGCGAACTCGAGCTGCGGCTCGTCCTGTCCCCCGAGCGCGCCATCGCCGTCCCGGCCCTGCTGAGCTACCGCACCGACGACCCGTACGCCGTGCACATCGCCTTCCACATCAACTCGGACTGCCCCGTGTACTGGACGTTCGCCCGGGACCTGCTGGTGGAGGGGGTGTTCCGGCCGTGCGGGCAGGGGGACGTGCGGGTGTGGCCGACGAAGGCGGAGGGGCGCAGCGTCGTGCTGATGGCGCTGAGTTCACCGGACGGGGACGCGCTGCTCGAGGCGCCGGCGGCGCAGGTGTCGGCGTGGCTGGAGCGGACGCTGCGGGCGGTGCCGCCGGGCACGGAGGGCGAGCAGCTGGGCATCGACGACGGGCTCGCCGAGCTGCTCGCCCAGTGAGTGCGCGGGGGTCAGAACAGCTTGCCCGGGTTGAGGATGCCCAGCGGGTCGAAGACCTGTTTGACCGCCCGCTGCATCTCCAGGCCCACCGGGCCGAGTTCCCGGGCCAGCCACTCCTTCTTCAGCACGCCGACGCCGTGTTCGCCGGTGATGGTGCCGCCGAGTTCCAGGCCGAGGGCCATGATCTCGTCGAAGGACTCGCGGGCGCGCCGGCACTCGTCGGGGTCCTGGGCGTCGAAGCAGACCGTCGGGTGCGTGTTGCCGTCGCCGGCGTGGGCGACGACCCCGATGGTCAGGCCCTGCTTGTCCGCGATCTTCTGTACGCCGTCGAACAGGTCGCCGAGCCGGGAGCGGGGCACGCACACGTCGTCGATCATCGTGGTGCCCTTCACGGCCTCCAGCGCGACCAGGGACGACCTCCGCGCCTGGAGCAGCATCTCGGACTCGGCGGCGTCGTCGGCGGGGACGACCTCGGTGGCGCCGGCCGCCTCGCACAGGGCGCCGACGGCGGCCAGGTCGGCGGCGGGGTCCGTGGTGTCGAAGGCGGCCAGCAGGAGGGCCTCGGTGCTCTCCGGCAGGCCCATGTTCCCCAGGTCGTTGACGGCCCTGACCGTCGTACGGTCCATCAGTTCGAGGAGTGAGGGAACGTGCCCGCCCGCCATGATCCGGCACACGGCGTCGCAGGCCGCCGCGGTGGAGGCGAACTCGGCGGCCAGCACCAGCTGCTCGGGCGGCTTGGGCCGCAGGCCGAGGATCGCCCGTACGACGACGCCGAGCGAGCCCTCGGAGCCGACGAACAGCCGGGTCAGGTCGTATCCGGCGACGCCCTTGGCGGTGCGGCGGCCGGTGGACATCAGCCGTCCGTCGGCGAGCACGACGTCCAGGCCGAGCACGTACTCGGCCGTCACGCCGTACTTCACACAGCACAGCCCGCCGGAGGCCGTGCCGATGTTCCCGCCGATCGTGCACATCTCCCAGCTGGAGGGGTCGGGCGGGTAGTAGAGGCCGTGTTCGCCGACCGCGCGGGAGAGGGCGGCGTTGATGACGCCCGGTTCGACGACGGCGACGCGGTCGACCGGGTTGATCTCCAGGATGCGGTCCATCTTGGTCAGGGACAGCACGATGCAGCCCTCGGCGGCGTTGGCCCCGCCCGACAGGCCGGTGCGGGCGCCCTGCGGGACGACCGGGACGCGCAGCTCGGTCGCGGTGCGCATCACGTGCTGGACCTGTTCGACGGTGCGCGGCAGCACCACCACGGCCGGGGTGCCGGCCGGGCAGAAGCTCGCCATGTCGTGGGCGTAGGAGGCGGTGACGTCGGGGTCCGTCAGAACGGCCTCGGCCGGCAGTCCCGCGAGCAGCCGGTCGGTGAGGTGGCTACGGCTCATGATCACAGCGTCGCACCGGGGGCCATCGGTGTGAACCCCGTCGGCCGCACCCTTCGGCTGACCGGATGTGCTCGTCATATTGACGCACAGTGAGCGGCATGAGGACGCGGGAGAGGACCGAGCTGAAGACCGAGGGGTACCCGCCGCGCGGGCTTTCGCGCCGGGCCCGGATCGTCAACGTGCTGGTCGGCGGGCTCGCCGGGTGCATGGTGCTCGGCGGGGTGCTGATGATGCTGCCGCCGGAGCAGCCCGAGGCCCCGAGCCCGCCACCGCCCGCGCCCGGGCCGGCCGCCGCGCGGACCGCGGTGACCGCCGGGATGCCGGCCGCGCTGCCCGACCTGGCGGCGCTGATCGGCGACCGGGAGGAGCATCTGCGGAAGCATCCGCGGGACGCCGAGTCGTGGGCGGTACTGGGTACGGCGTATGTGGAGCAGGGGCGGCGGACCGCCGACGCCCAGAACTACCCGAGGGCGGAGGGGGCGCTGCGCACCTCGCTGAAGGTGCGGCCGCACGGCAACGCCCAGGCGATGGACGGGCTGGCGGCGCTGGCCAACGCGCGGCGGGACTTCTCGGCGGCGCGGGACTGGGCCGAGGCCGCGCTGGCGGCGGACCGCAAGCGGTGGACGACGTATCCGCTGCTGATCGAGGCGTACACCGGGCTCGGCGACCACAAGGCGGCCCAGCGCACCCTGGACCGGCTGCAGAAGCTGCGGACCGGGCCGCCGGTCATGGCCCGCGCGGCGGCCGTGTACTGGGACCGGGGCTGGCGCGAGGACGCCGCCGCCCAGCTGTCGGACGCGGCGGCGGCCGCCCGGTCGCCCGCCGAACGGGCGGCCTGGCTGGAGCGGGCCGGGCAGCTGGCATGGGAGCGTGGGGACCGGGAGGCGGCCCTGCGGCACTTCCGGGAGGCGGTGCGCCTCGACCCCGACCACCGGGCCGCGCAGGCCGGGCAGGGCAGGGCGCTGGCGGCGCTGGGGCAGATCTCGGAGGCGCTGGAGGCGTACCGGGAGGCGCTGGCCATGCAGCCGGCGCCGGAGTACGCGCTGGAGCTGGGCGAGCTGTACCAGTCGCTGGGGCTGGGGCAGGCGGCCCGGGTGCAGTACGACCTGCTGCGGGAGCGGGTGCGGGCGGCGGCCGCGGGCGGCGCGGACGAGGAGCTGGTGCTGGGCCGCTTCGAGGCGGACCACGGCGACCCGGAGTCCGCCGTACGCCGGTTGCGCGCCGAGTGGCGGCGGCAGCCGTCGATCGCCGTCGCCGACGCCCTGGGGTGGGCACTGCACAAGGCGGGCGAGGACGAGGAGGAGGCGCTGTGGTTCGCGAAGCGTGCGACGGACAAGGAGAAGGGGAACGGCGGCGGGGTGCGCAGCGCCCTGTACGCGTACCACCGAGGGATGATCGAGCGGGAGCTGGGAGAGTACGGCCCCGCCCGACGGCACCTCGAGGAGGCGCTGCGCCTCAACCCCTGGTTCTCCCCGCTGCACGCGCCGAGCGCGCGGGCGGCCCTGCGCGCGCTGGGCGAGCCGCCCGTCGGTCCGCTGCCACCGGATGTGATGGCAGCGGACCAGCGGTGAGTCCCGGAGGCGGGTCCTAGAGGTTGCCGCGCTTGGCCTGCTCGCGTTCGATCGCCTCGAACAGGGCCTTGAAGTTGCCCTTGCCGAAGCCCATCGAGCCATGGCGTTCGATGAGTTCGAAGAACACGGTCGGGCGGTCCTGGACCGGCTTGGTGAAGATCTGCAGCAGATAGCCGTCCTCGTCGCGGTCGGCGAGGATCTTCAGCTCGCGCAGGGTCTCCACCGGGACCCGGGTGTCGCCGACCCACTCGCCGAGCGTGTCGTAGTACGAGTCCGGGGTGTCCAGGAACTGCACGCCGGCCGCGCGCATGGTGCGCACGGTCGCCACGATGTCGTTCGTGTTCAGCGCGATGTGCTGGACGCCCGCGCCGCCGTAGAACTCCAGGTACTCGTCGATCTGCGACTTCTTCTTGGCGATCGCGGGCTCGTTGATCGGGAACTTGACCTTCAGGGTCCCGTCGGCCACGACCTTCGACATCAGCGCGCTGTACTCGGTCGCGATGTCGTCGCCCACGAACTCCTTCATGTTCGTGAAGCCCATGACCTTGTTGTAGAAGCCGACCCATTCGTTCATCCGGCCCAGCTCGACATTGCCCACGCAGTGGTCGATGGCCTGGAAGGTGCGCTGGGCGGGCGGCTCGACGAGCGGGTCGGCGGCGACGTAGCCGGGCAGGTAGGGGCCGTCGTAGCCGGTGCGCTCGACGAGGGTGTGGCGGGTCTCGCCGTAGGTGGCGATCGCGGCGAGGACGACCGTGCCGTGCTCGTCCTTCAGCTCGTACGGCTCGGCGACCGAGCGCGCGCCGTGCTCGATGGCGTAGGCGTACGCGGCCCGCGCGTCCGGCACCTCGATGGCGAGGTCGATGACGCCGTCGCCGTGCTCGGCCACGTGCTGGGCGAGGAAGTGGCCCCAGGTGGTGGCGGGCTTGATGACGGACGTGAGGACGAACCGCGCGGAGCCGTTCTCGAGCACGTAACTGGCGGTCTCGCGGCTGCCGTTCTCCGGTCCGGAGTACGCGACCAGCTTCATGCCGAAGGCGGTGGAGTAGTAGTGCGCCGCCTGCTTGGCGTTGCCCACGGCGAAGACGACCGCGTCCATTCCCTTGACCGGGAAGGGGTCGGCCTGCCGGGCGGTGTCGGGAGTGTGGTGTGTGGTCTGCGTCATAAGCGCAGCGTCTCCCCCACCCCGCAAGGTGCGCAATAGTTTGCGTCCCCACTGGGCAATCTGACCAGTGCGAGCCCGGTTTCCACGGGCTGTCTGTACAGGATGACCACTGGAGGGGACTGCCGTGGCGATCGATCATCTGGACGGGCGGATCATCGTGCTGCTCGCGCGGGAGCCGAGGATCGGGGTGCTGGAGATGTCCCGGCGGCTGGGGGTCGCGCGCGGCACCGTGCAGGCGCGGCTCGACCGGCTTCAGTCGAACGGAGTCATCCGCGGATTCGGTCCGCAGGTGGATCCCGCCGCCCTCGGCTACCCGGTGACGGCCTTCGCCACGCTCCAGATCCGGCAGGGCCAAGGAGCCGATGTACGGGCCCACTTGGCGACCGTCCCGGAGGTGCTGGAGCTGCACACCACCACCGGCACCGGGGACATGCTGTGCCGGCTGGTGGCCCGCTCCAACGCCGATCTCCAGCGGGTGATCGACCGGGTTGTCGGTTTTGATGGCATCGTCCGGGCCTCCACCGCGATCGTCATGGAGAACCCCGTTCCGCTGCGGATCATCCCGCTGGTGGAACAGGCGGCGGAGGACCGGCGCGAGACGTCCTAGCCGTGGGGTGAGCGATGTGAACTTCTGGGAGTACCTGGGCAATCGCCACCAGCAGCTGCTCGCCGACGCCGGGCAGCACGCCAGCGCCGTCTTCCAGTGCATGGTCGTGGCGACCGTGCTCGGTGTGCTGATCGGCGTGGTCACCTACCGCACCGAGTGGGCCGGCAACCTGGCCACCACCGCGACCTCCACCATCCTCACCATCCCGTCGCTGGCCATGATCGGTCTGCTCATCCCGATCGTCGGCCTGGGCGTGCCCCCGACGGTCATCGCGCTGACCCTGTACGGGCTGCTGCCGATCGTGCGGAACTCGATCGTCGGACTGCGGGGCGTGGACCCCGCGCTGGTGGACGCCGCGCGCGGCATCGGGATGTCCCCGCTGATGCGGCTGGCGCGGGTGGAGCTGCCGCTGGCCTGGCCGCCGATCCTGACCGGCATCCGGATCTCCACCCAGATGCTGATGGGCATCGCCGCCATCGCCGCCTACGCCTCCGGGCCGGGCCTCGGCAACCTGATCTTCCGCGGGATCGCCTCCCTGGGCAGCAAGAACGCGCTGAACCAGGTGCTCGCGGGCACCCTCGGGATCATCGTCCTCGCCCTGCTGTTCGACGCCGCGTACGTCCTGATCGGACGGCTGACCATCCCGAGGGGGATCCGTGCCTGAGAACACCGCGACCGGCGGCGCGACCATCGAGCTGGAGAACCTGACCAAGCGCTACCCCGGCAACCCCGCCCCCTCCGTGGACAACGTCAGCATGGAGATCGGCGCGGGCGAGACGGTGATCTTCGTGGGGCCGTCCGGCTGCGGCAAGTCGACCACGCTGAAGATGATCAACCGGCTGATCGAGCCGACCAGCGGCCGGATCCGCATCAACGGCGAGGACGTCACCGACATCGACCCGGTGAAGCTGCGCCGCAAGGTCGGCTACGCCATCCAGTCCGCCGGCCTCTTCCCGCACATGACCGTCGCGCAGAACATCGGCCTGGTCCCGAAGATGATCGGCTGGTCGAAGTCCCGGATCCGCGACCGGGTCGAGGAGCTGCTCGACCTCGTGGGCCTGGACCCCGGCGAGTTCCACGGCCGCTATCCGCGCCAGCTCTCCGGCGGGCAGCAGCAGCGCGTGGGCGTGGCCCGGGCGCTGGCCGCCGACCCGCCGGTGCTGCTGATGGACGAGCCGTTCGGCGCGGTCGACCCGATCACCCGTGACCACCTCCAGGACGAGCTGATCCGGCTCCAGCACGAGCTGCACAAGACGATCGTGTTCGTCACCCACGACTTCGACGAGGCGATCAAGCTGGGCGACCGGATCGCGGTGCTGCGGGAACGCTCGCACATCGCCCAGTTCGACACCCCCGAGGCGATCCTCACCAACCCGGCGGACGACTTCGTCTCCGGTTTCGTCGGCGCGGGAGCGGCGCTGAAGCGGCTCAACCTCACCCGGGTGGGCGATGTGGAGATCACCGACTATCCGACGGTGACCGTCGACGACCCGCTCCAGGACATCTTCGACAAGCTCCGTCGCAGCGGTACGAACGAGATCCTGCTGCTGGACAAGCGGGGCCGCCCCTACAAGTGGCTGCGGCGCGGCGACCTGATGCGTGCCAAGGGCTCGCTGGCCCGCGCGGGCACCCTGGTACACGACACGGTGACCCGGGACGCCACCCTGCGCGACGCCCTGGAGGCGGTGCTCACGGACAACGCCGGGCGGGTCGCGGTGACCGGGCGGCGCGGCGAGTACACCGGCGTCGTCGACATGGAGACGCTGATGAACTCCGTGCACGAGCTGCTGGAGGCGGACCGGCTGGACGCGATGGAGCACCGGCACGAGCTGGAGGAGGCCCGCGAGGAGCTGACGCACGCCGAGCGGGAGGGCCGCGGAGGGGAGGCGAAGGCGTGACGACCGCACCCGACCGCGGACGCCGCCCCGAGGGCGAGCACGAGGTCAAGGGGCTGCCCTTCCGGGACGACGGCGAGGCCGAGCTGGAGCCCGTCCCGCATCTGCGGCGCCCGCAGCCCCGCCGGGTCGGCTGGCGGAAGCTGACCGTCCTGCCCGCCTTCCTGATCGCGGTGCTGCTGGCCACCTGGCTCTGGTTCGACCGGGCGGACCTGGACACCATCTCCGAGAACGCGCTGTCGGGCGGTCAGGTCTCCAAGGCGCTGTGGCAGCACGTCCAGCTGACCGTGATCTCCACCTTCTTCGTGCTGATCATCGCCATCCCGCTGGGCGTCCTGCTGACCAGGAAGGCGTTCCGGAAGGCGACCCCGGTGGCGATGGCGCTGGCCAACGTGGGCCAGGCGACCCCCGCGATCGGTCTGCTCGCGCTGCTGGTGATCTGGCTGGGCATCGGCCGCCGGTCGGCCCTGATCGGCATCATCGTCTACGCCGTCCTGCCGGTGCTGTCGAACACCATCGCCGGTCTGAAGGCGAACGACCCGACCCTGCTGGAGGCGGCCCGCGGCATCGGCATGTCACCGCTGGGCGTGCTCACCCGGGTGGAACTGCCGCTGGCGGTACCGCTGATCCTCGCGGGCGTACGGACGGCGCTGGTGCTGAACGTGGGCACGGCCACCCTGGCGACCTTCGGCGGAGGCGGCGGCCTGGGCGTGCTGATCACCACGGGCATCACCAACCAGCGGATGCCGGTGCTGATCCTGGGCTCGATCCTCACCATCGTCCTCGCCCTGCTGGTGGACTGGCTGGCCTCGCTGGCGGAAACGCTGCTGCGGCCCCGGGGACTGGAGGCGGGGACATGAGACGGCGGATGTGTCTGCTGCTGGCGGGCGGGCTGCTGACGGCAGCCTCCGGCTGCGGCCTGACCAGCGGCTCCCCGATGGTCGACGACGTACGGCCGGGCTCGATCGGGCAGGGCGAACCCCTCAAGGGCGCCGATCTCACCGTGACGTCCAAGTCGTTCACCGAGCAGCTCATCCTCGGAGCGATCATGGGCATCGCCTTCGAGGCGGCCGGCGCGGAGGTCCTCGACCGGACGGGCATCCAGGGCTCCATCGGCTCCCGCGAGGCCGTCCAGAAGGGCGACGCGGACGCCGTGTACGAGTACACCGGCACGGCCTGGATCACGTACCTCGGCAACAAGGAGCCCATCCCCGACCCGCGGCGGCAGTGGCAGGCGGTGCGCGACGCCGACGTGAGGAACGGCCTGACCTGGCTGGAGCCGTCGGCCCTGAACAACACCTACGCGCTGGCGATGAACCAGGCCAACTTCGAGAAATACGGCACGAGGACGCTCTCGGACGTCGCCGAGCTGGCCGGGAAGGACCCCGGCGCGGTCACGCTGTGCGTGGAGGGCGAGTTCGCCAACCGGGCGGACGGGCTGCCGGGGATGCAGAAGGAGTACGGGATGAACATCCCGGCGGGCCGCATCACCCAGATGGACACCGGGATCATCTACACCCAGGCGGCGAAGGGCAGTTGCACGTACGGGGAGGTCTTCACGACCGACGGCCGGGTCAAGTCCATGAACCTGGTGGTGATGGAGGACGACAGAAAATTCTTCCCCAACTACAACGCGGCGCCGGTGATCAACACCAGCACACTGAAGGAGTGGCCGGCGATCACGGACATCCTCGACCCGATCACGAAGAAGCTGAACAACGACGTGGCGCAGACACTCAACGCCAAGGTGGACGTGGACGGCGAGGATCCGCACCAGGTGGCGCTGGACTGGCTGGTGCAGGAGGGGTTCGTGAAGGAGGGCTAGTCCCGCGACGCCGGGATGATCCAAACGAGAGGGCCTAGGTCGTGTCCGCAAAGTCCCGTCGTCCGCCCGGAGGGCGGGCCCCGCGGCGTCTGGTGCGTGCTCTCGGCGTGCCGGGCGGAAGCCCTCGTACTGGACGTACTTGGGATTTCGCTCGGTGCGGCGAGTGGGGGCCCCTGCTCGAAGAGCTCGGGGGAGCGTGCCAGGCGTCGCGGGGCTGGGGGTCCCCCTCTGGGGGAGGCACTTTGCGGACACGGCCTAGCAGGCCGGGACCGGCTTGCCGGTGTCGAGGGCGACGAGGGACTGCACGGCACCCTTGAGCGTGCTCACCGGGATGAGACGCAGCCCCTTCGGCAGCTCGGCCTTCGCGTCAGAGCACTCGGCCTCCGGCACCAGGAAGACGGTCGCGCCGTCGCGGCGGGCGGCCTGCGTCTTGAGGGCCACACCGCCCACGGCGCCGACCTCGCCCTTGGCGGTGATGGTGCCGGTCCCGGCGATGGTCCGGCCGCCGGTGAGGTCGCCGCCCCGGCCGTTTCCGTCCAGCTTGTCGATGATGCCGAGCGAGAACAGCAGGCCGGCGCTGGGCCCGCCGACGTCCTCCAGCTCCAGCTCGACCTTGATGTCGTCGCCGGAGCGGTCGAGATAGTTCAGCGCGGCATCGGTCGCCGCGTCCTGCGACCGCCTCATCTGCTCCGCGTTGTACTCCTCGATCTCCTTCACGCTGTCCCCGGTGGGGTACACCGCGTCCCGCGGCATCACGGCCTGATCGCTCCGGAACCACCCGTCGACCACATCCCCGAGCGACACCCGTGCCTCCGGCCCGGTCGCCTCGATGGTCGTCATCCGCAGCTCACCCCGGGTGTCCCGGGTGCGCGCCCCCTGGATGGTGATCACCGGCGTCCCCTTGTCCTCCCCCAGCACATCCGCCGTCATCCCCGGCTGCGCCACCGAGAACGGCAACGGCGCGAACACCGCGGTGGCGACAAGCGCCACAACGGGGGCAACACAGACAGCGAGGGCCTGGGGACGCGTGAGACGAGTGAGCACGGGGCCAATCTAACGCGAGGGGTCTCCGGCGCAGCCCGCGGGCGAGCGCAACCCGCCCAGCCTGCGGGCATGCGTGACGCCTCTCAGCGCAGGGCTTCCGCAACCTCCCGCGCCGCCTCCACCACCCGAGCCCCCACCCGCTCCGGCACCGCATCGGCCAGCATCACGACACCCACACTGCCCTCCACGCCCGTCACCCCGAGCAACGGCGCCGCGGCCCCACTGGCCCCCGCCTCCAACTCCCCGTGCGTCAACGTGTACCCGGGGTCCCCCGACGGCCTGGCCCGCGCAGCGAGAATCGCCTTCCCCGCGGCCCCCCGGTCCAGCGGATGCCGAAATCCCGCCCGATACGCCACGTGATAGTCCGTCCACGTCGGCTCGACGACCGCGACGGCCAACGCCTCCGCCCCGTCGACCAACGTCAGATGCGCCGTCGCCCCGATGTCCTCCGCCAGCGCCCGCAGCGCCGGCAACGCCGCCTCCCGTACCAGCGGATGCACCTGCCGGCCAAGACCCAGCACCCCGAGCCCCACGCGGGCACGCCCGCCCAGGTCACGGCGTACGAGTGCGTGCTGCTCCAGCGTGGCCAGCAACCGGTACACCACAGTCCGGTTCACGCCCAGTTTGGTGGATAGCTCGGTGACGGTCAGCCCGTGGTCCGTGTCGGCCAGCAGCTTGAGGACCCGCAGTCCCCGGTCGAGCGTCTGAGAGGTCTCCGCGGTCACGACGCCCACTCCTTCAGTGGTGAGGTCGGCAGCCCCCTCGCGGCGGATGCGTCGCCGAGTCCCGTCAACGACGCGCTTCAGAGGCTGCCGATCGGCCGGCGGCCCGGCCTGTCCGGGCCGCGTCGCTTCACGGCTGCGCTCCGCGGCGGCGCTGCCACGGGGCGTGTGCGTAGCGGGACAGTAGCGAGCCGGTCCGCTCAGCGGAAGGCTCCGTCCAGAATCCGGGCAGTGGCCGATATGACCTGCCGCGATTTGTCCTGATACGTACGGCGCGCGAGAGACCCCTCAAGCCCCCGGCAGGGCTACCGCATCCGCGTGGCCCACTCCTGCACCTTGGCGATCCGCTGCCGCAGCTGCCCGGCCGTGGCCTCCGCCGCCGGCGGCCCGCCGCAGACCCGGCGCAGCTCGGTGTGGATGACCCCGTGCGGCTTGCCGCTCTGGTGGACGTACGCGCCGACCATCGTGTTGAGCTGCCGCCGCAGCTCCATCATCTCCTTGTGGGAGACCACCGGCCGCCGCTCGGCGGGCAGCTCCAGCAGGTCCGCCTCGGCGTCCGGCTTCTTCTTGCTGTGCGCGATCTGCCGCGCCTGCCGCTTCTGGAGGAGCAGCTGCACCTGCTCGGGTTCGAGGAGCCCCGGAATGCCGAGGTAGTCCTGCTCCTCCTCACTCCCCGGGTGCGCCTGCATGCCGAACTCGGCGCCGTTGTACATGACCCGGTCGAAGACGGCGTCGGACTCCAGCGCCTCGAAGGGCAGCATGTCCTGCTCCCCGGTGTCCTCGTCCTGCTGCTTCTCCGCCTCCTGGAGGAGCTTCTCCTCCTCGGCGTACGGGTCCTCCTCGCCGTCCTTCTTCGGCTTGTCGAGGACGTGGTCCCGCTCGCGCTCCATCTCGTTGGCGAACCCGAGCAGGTCCGGCACGGTCGGCAGGAACACCGACGCGGTCTCGCCGCGGCGCCGCGACCGTACGAAACGACCCACGGCCTGCGCGAAGAACAGCGGCGTGGAGATCGTCGTCGCGTACACGCCGACCGCGAGGCGCGGCACGTCGACGCCCTCGGACACCATCCGGACGGCGACCATCCACCGGTCGGTGTTGTTGCTGAACTCGTCGATCCGGTTGGACGCGCCCGCGTCGTCGGAGAGCACGAGGGTCGCCTTGTGTCCGGTGATGTCCCGGATGAGCTTGGCGTAGGCGCGGGCCGATTCCTGGTCGGAGGCGATGATCAGCGCGCCCGCGTCCGGGATCGCCTTGCGGACCTCGGTCAGCCGCTGGTCGGCGGCGCGCAGCACGGCGGGCATCCAGTCGCCGCGCGGATCGAGGGCGGTACGCCAGGCCTGGCTGATGGCGTCCTTGGTCATCGGCTCGCCGAGCCGCGCCTCGATCTCGTCGCCGGCCTTGGTCCGCCAGCGCATGTTGCCGCTGTAGCTCAGAAAGATGACCGGGCGGACGACGCCGTCGGCGAGCGCGGAGCCGTAGCCGTAGGTGTAGTCGGCGGCCGAGCGCCGGATCCCGTCCTGCCCCTCCTCGTACGTCACGAAGGGGATGGGGTTGGTGTCGGAGCGGAACGGCGTACCGGTCAGCGCGAGCCGCCGGGTCGCGGGCTCGAAGGCCTCCAGGCAGGCCTCGCCCCAGGACTTGCTGTCACCGGCGTGGTGGATCTCGTCGAGGATGACGAGTGTCTTGCGCTGCTCGACGCGGTTGCGGTGCAGCATGGGCCGCACACCCACGCCAGCATACGTCACGGCGACGCCGTGGTACTCCCGGCCGAGCGGTCCCGCGCTGTACTCCGGGTCCAGCTTGATCCCTATCCGCGCGGCGGCCTCGGCCCACTGCTTCTTCAAGTGCTCGGTGGGGGCCACCACGGTCACCTGCTGCACGACGTGGTGGTGCAGCAGCCAGGACGCCAGCGTCAGCGCGAAGGTCGTCTTGCCGGCGCCTGGGGTGGCGACCGCCAGGAAGTCACGCGGCTGCTCCTGGACGTACTTCTCCATCGCACCCTGCTGCCAGGCACGCAGCTTGCTGGCGGTGCCCCAGGGGGCGCGGCCGGGGAAGGCGGGCGAGAGGTGGTGGGAGGAGGTAGCGGCGGTGGTAGTCACGGTCTCCGTACGGGGGGTAGAACGGCTCGGCTACGTATGACAACCGGGCCACCCTACCGGCGGCCCGGCACCGTCAACGCGCGAACGAGGCCGGGTCGCCCAAGGGTGGGACCCACGTCACAACACCCTCGGTGACACCCCCTGTTACTCACCGCTCCCGCAGCCGTGTCGTCACCCAGGCGCCCACCAGCGCGACCGCCGCCATGGGCAGGAAGACGGCGGCGAAGGCGGCCGGGTGGGAGGCCGCGCCGGCGGCCTCGGTGGTGGCGTGGGCCACCGTTCCGCCGCCGAGCGCGGCGAAGGCGGCGCCGCCGGCCGCGAGGAGGATCACATTGGACAGGCCGTCGGAGATCTGGAGGGCGGCGGAGTTGGTGCCCGCCTCCTCGGGGGCGGAGAGGTGGAGCAGCAGCACGCTGGTGGAGGAGATCACCAGGCCCATGCCGAAGCAGCCGAAGCCCCAGGCGACGGCCACCGTCCACACCGGCACGGCGTCGATCAGCACGCTCGGCGCGGTCGCGATGGCGGCCGCCACCAGCACCATGCCCAGCGTCATCAGCCGCTCCCGGTACTGCTCCAGGCGGGGCCGCGACTGCACCCAGGAGCCGAGCGCCCAGGTCCCGCCGCCGGCCGCCAGCGAGAACCCGGCGAGCGTCGGCGACAGCCCCCGCTGGGTGACCAGCATCAACGGCACGAAGGACTCGGCCGCGATGAACGAGCCCGCCGCCACGCCGCGCAGCAGCACCACCGACGGCAGCCCGCGCGCCGCCCGGTAGGTGCCGCGCGGGAGCAGCCCGAGCACGGCGGGCACCAGCAGCGCGGCACCCGCCACCCCGGGCAGCAGGGAGAGCCAGCGCAGGTCCTGGGCGGCGTACTGGAGCAGTCCGGCGCCCAGCGAGATGCCGAGCGCGAGACAGATGCGGCGGCCGTCGAAGGAGGCGCCCGGGCCGGAGCCGTCGGCACCGTCCACCGGCCCGGACGCCCGGCTGCGGATCTGCGGCAGCGCGAGCGCCAGCGGGAACACGACGAGCACCGGGATCCCGACGAACACCCAGCGCCAGCCGAGGTGCTCGGTGACCGCGCCCGCGGCCAGCGGACCGACGATCGACGGCACGACCCAGCTCGCGGCGAACGCGGCCATGATCGCGGGCCGCAGCCGCTCGGGGTAGGCCCGCCCGACGACGACGTACAGCGCGACGATGACGAGTCCCCCGCCGAAGCCCTGCACGGCCCGCCCGAGAATGAACAGCCACATCGCCCCGGCCGTCCCGGACAGCAGCAGCCCGGCGGCGAAGGCGGCGATCCCACAGGTCAACGGACCCAACGGCCCACGCCGATCGGACCACTGCCCGGCGAGCACCATCCCGAACAGACTGGTCGTGAAGTACGCCGAGAACGCGAACGCGTACAGCGACACCCCGTCCAGCTCCCGCGCCGCGACCGGCATCGCGGTCCCGACGGCGGTCGCCTCGAAGGCGATGAGCAGAACGACGGAGACGATCCCGATGCTGAGCGCCCGGTACGGCCGGCCGAGGACGCCGTCGCTCGGCGGCTCGGCTGTGTCTGCGGGGTCTGCTGCGGTGTCTGCGACATCGGCGTCGCGGGGATCCAGGGCGGCCATGCAGGTCAGAGTAAGGGGCACACCACCGGTTGGCTCCTGTCGGGAGACGGTGATCTCCTCGGCCGTTGGTCCTACGCCCCCGGTTCGTGAACGGCGTATGGCAGTCCCGTTGCGGCGCCCGGGAATCCCTTGAGACCGCCGATGTCCCGCCCATACGGTCAGGTCAACACGTTGGCCGTGTGCCCGAGTGGTTCAGGGACCTGCCTGCAAAGCAGGTTACGCGGGTTCGATTCCCGCCACGGCCTCTATTCCTCCCACCGTCTCGACGCCGCCCGCGCGCAACAGGCACAGGGCGAGGACCAGTTCGGAGACGTCCCGGTTCAGGGGGTCCAGGCGGGCCTCCGGTTCCGTCCAGCGGAGGATTTCGCCGGAGGCGCCGTCGACCACCAGGCCCGCGTCGCCGACGATGCGGCCGAGGCGTATCAACTGGTCGGCGTCGTCGGGGAGTCGGTCGAGGGGGAAGTCTCCCGTGTACTCCTCGTCGGTGTAGTACTCGGTGAGGGTCGGCAGGGGCAGGTCCGTGTCGAGGGAGAACAGGACCTCGTCCTCGGGGAGACCCGTCTCGCGGAGGAAGCGGCGGGTCGGTTCGTGGGTGAGCGTCGCGGGGAAGTCGACGTCCTCGAAACGGGCCACGCGACCCCGCCCGAACTCCTGGTCGAGCAGGCGCGAGGGCAGGTCGAGGGCAAGGCCCGATTCGGTGGCCGGAGTGCTGATCGCCGTGATGACGGCGCCGGTCGTGCTCATGGGAAGAACACTACGCGGCGCCACTGACAATCGGCCCGACCAGCCCAAATCCGCCGGATCCGGGATGGGTCCGGGGTGGATCCGGGGTGGATCCGGGGTGGATCCGGGGGCTACTGAGCCGTCACCACCGCCGCCTGCGGGCGGATCGGGAGGCGGTTCACCGCGCGGCCCGTCGCCGCCCGTACCGCCGACGCGATCGCCGCCGGCGACGCCACCACCGGCACCGCGCTGACCGCCTTGGCGCCGAACGGCGCGACCACGTCCCGCTCCTCGACCAGCTTGACGATCCGGATGTCCGGCGCGTCCAGGGCCGTCGGCAGGGCGTAGCCGGTGAGGTCGGGGTGCCGTATCACTCCGCGCGGGGTGCGCAGGTTCTCGGTGAGGGCGATGCCGACGCCCTGGGTGACGCCCGCCTCGATCCGGGCCGCCAGCTGGGCGGGGTTCAGCACCCGGCCCACGTCCTGCGCGACCGCCAGCTCCACGACCCGTACCGAGCCCAGCTCGATGTCGACGTCGACCACCGCGCGGATCGCGCAGAAGGCCATGCCCACGAAGGCGTCGCCCTGACCGGCGTCGTCCAGCGGCTCCGTCGGGTGCGGGCGGCACTGCGCGGTCGCCCACAGCTCCTTGCCGTCCAGCGCCTCGGCGACGGTGGTCGACAGGACTCCGTCGTAGGAGGTGATCTTGCCGTCGGCGATCTGCAGCAGCTCGGTGGACATGCCGAACTTCTGCGCCAGCGGCTGGAGAAGCTGCGTACGGACCATCTTCGCCGCACGTTCCACCGCGCCGCCCGAGACCCAGGTGTGTCGGCCTCGGCAGCCCGCCCCGGCCGGCGGCTGGTCGGTGTCCACCGGTGCCACGTGGACCTCGTCGACGCCCAGGACCTCCTGGACGATCTGCCGGGCCAGCGTGGTGAAGCCCTGGCCGGTCTCGACGGCCGCGCACAGCACCGTCGCCACCCCGTCCTGGACCTTCACCGTGGCCGTGGAGACCTCGTCGGCGCCCTCCGCGCCGAGCATGTGCACCATGCCCAGGCCGTAGCCCACGCCCCGGCGCACCGCGCCCGGCTCGCCCGCGCCCTCGGGGCCGCCGGGCAGCAGCCACTCCTCCTCGGGGGTGTCCTTGGGCAGCGGCGGGAGCGGGAAGTCCCGTACCGCCTGGAGGAGTTCGGCGACCGGCGCCGGGCAGGTCACCGTCTGGCCGGTGGGCAGGATGTCACCCGTCGCCATGACGTTGCGCAGGCGCAGCTCCGCCGGTTCGATGCCGAGCTTCTTCGCCAGCTTGTCCATCTGCGCCTCGTAGGCGGCGCAGACCTGCATCGCGCCCTCGCCGCGCACATGGCCGGAGGGCGGGTTGTTGGTGCGTACGGCCCAGCCCTCGATGAAGGCGTTCGGGACGACGTACGGGCCGCAGGCGAACGACACCGCCGCCGCCAGGGCGTCCGACGAGGTGTCCGCGTACGCGCCCGCGTCCAACAGGATCTGGGCCTCGACCTTCACCAGCCGGCCCTCGGCGTCCGCGTGGTGGCGGTAGCGCAGGAGGGTGGGGTGGCGGTGGGCGTGGCCCAGGAAGGACTCCTCCCGCGTGGCGGTGAGTTTCACCGGGCAGCCGGTCTTCAGGGCGAGCAGGCCGAGCGGCAGCTGGAAGCCCTGGTCCTCGCGGTCGGCGGTGGCGCCGGGGACGCCGGTGACGACGATCTTGACGCGCTCGGGCTCCAGGCCGTAGCAGGCGGCGGCCGTGTCGCGGTCGGCGTGCGGGTCGGTGGAGGCCAGGTACAGCTCCACGCCGCCGTCGGGGCGCGGTACGGCGAGGCCGGCCTCGGCGCCGATGGGGGCCGGGTCCTGGCGGCCGATGCGGTACAGGCCCTCGACGACGACCTCGCCGGCCGCCTCGGGGTCGCCGTGGCGCAGCGGGATGTGCCGGATCAGATTGCCGTCGGGGTGCAGCGGCTCGGCCTCGAAGGCCTGCTCCGGGTCGGTCACCGGGTCGAGTACCTCGTACTCGACGATGACGGCCGCGGCGGCCATCCGCGCGGTGTCCGGGTGGTCGGCGGCGACGGCGGCGATCGGCTCGCCGTGGTGGCGTACGACGTCGGAGGCGAAGACCGGGCGGTCGGTCTTGCCCCGGCCGTACAGCGGGCTGCCGGGCACGTCCTCGTGGGTGACGACGGCCCGGACGCCGGGCATCGCGCGCGCGTGGGTGGTGTCGATCGACGTGATGCGCGCGTGCGCGTGCGGCGCGCGCAGTACGGCCGCCCACAGCAGGCCCTCGGCCCACAGGTCGGCCGCGTACGGGAAGGTGCCCTCCGTCTTGGCGCGCGCGTCGGCGGCGGGCAGCGAGGAGCCGAGGCCGTGCGGGATCGGCTCCGGGGCGGGGCCGGCCTCCGCGGTGCCGGCCGCGGTGGCGGTGGTCGCGGTGGCGGCTTCGTTGCTCACGCCTGGCCTCCGTCCTGTCCCTGTCCGTGTCCCTGTCCGTGTGCCTGCCCGAACGACTGGTCGCGCGGCTCGAACGCCTCGAACGCCGACGGGTTGACGCCCCCGGCGCCCGGACCCGCCTGGTGCGGAATACGGGCGTCCTCGGGGCCGTGTTCGGCCGCCTCCGCCGCCGAGTGCGCGTCGCGCTCGGCGACGACCTCCTTGACGGCCTCGACGACGGCCCGGTAGCCGGAGCAGCGGCACAGGTTGCCGCACAGCGCCTGGCGGGTCTCCAGCTCGGTCGGCGCCGGGTTGCCCTCCAGCAGGTCGTGCACGGTCATCGCCATGCCGGGCACGCAGAACCCGCACTGCACCGCGCCGCACCGGGCGAGCGCCCGCTGCACGTCCGAGGGCTGCCCGTCGACGGCCAGGCCCTCGACGGTGCGGACCTCGCTGCCCGCGGCGGTCACGGCCGGGACCAGGCAGGAGGCCACGAGCCGCCCGTCGACCTGCACGTTGCACGCCCCGCACTCGCCCTGCGAGCAGCCGTCCTTGGCGCCCGCGAGCCCGAGCCGTTCCCGCAGCACGTACAGCAGCGACTCGCCGATCCACGCGTCGGTGACGGGACGGTCGCTGCCGTTGACGCGCAGCACGTAGGAGGCGAGGGGGTGTTCCTCGCCCGGGGGCGCGGGAGCCGCCTCGGCGGGTCCGGCGGCGTCGGGCGCCTGGTCGGACTCGGCGGCTGCTTCCGTCCCGTCGGCCGACGCCGACGGAGAGGCGGCTTCCGAGGCAGCGGATGGCGGCGGGTCCCCGGCCGACGGGCGCTGAGCGGCCGCGGCGGACTCGGCGTCGCCCGGCCGGCTCTCGGCCTCCGGGTCGTGCGCGGCGTGCCCGCCCTCCGGAGACGCCTCGCCTGGGCCCTCAGCGGGGCTCTCGGCGCCCCTGGAGGCCTCCTCGGCCCCCTCGGCACCCTCGGCTCCCCCAGGAGCCTCAGCGGCCCCGGAAACGGCCTCCCCGGCGGGCGCCGCGTCCGGTGCCGTCTCCACCGCCTCCACAGCGCCCGCGCCGGGCGCCGACGGCTGCGGCTCCCCCGGCGCCCCGGTCTCCGGGACGTGCCCGGCGTACGTGCCATGCGGGGGCGTGGGCTCGGCGGGCTGCTCCGCGGGCGTACCGCCGTCCCCGGCCGTCGCCTGCTGCGCCCAGTTCTGTCCCGCGCCCTCCGTCGCCCAGGGCGCGGGCGCGCCGCCGGGCAGGGTGGCGGGCGGGGTGCCGCCCCACTGCTCGACCAGGGCCGACGTGGTGAACTCGCCCGACTCGTCCGGGAGATCGCCCCCGGCGACGGGGATCGACCACTGCCCGGTCACGTCATGGCCGGGCGCGGGCGGCGCCTCGGCGGTCTCGTCGTACGACTCGTACGACTCGTAGGTCTCGTACGTCCACTGCCCGGTCGCCCCGGGGTCGTAGGTGAACTGGTCGTGCCCGGCGTCCTGCTGCGGGGCCGCGTTCGGGTCGGGCCACTGGACGCCGTCGGCGGGCATGGCCCAGGTGCCGGTCGCCGCCGGGTCGGTGCCCGCGGTGGTGGCCGGGGCGACCGTTATGGGCGGGGGCACATAGCCGTGGCCGGGCGCGGCGAGCGGGCTCTCGGAGGAGGCGAGGAGCGCGTCGATGCCCCCTTCGGGCAGCTTCACGAACGCGGTGGCGCCGTCGTCGTAGTCGCCCTGGGGCAGCGGGTCCCAGCGGCCGCCGCCCTGGGGCGTGCCCTCTCCGTGCCGGTCTCCGTGCTGGTCGTCGGTCACGACAGCGCCCTCCCCAGTGCTCGTCGGGCCAGCGCGGCGACGGTGCGCCGCAGGTGCAGTACGGCGGGCGGCAACGACGGCACGGAGCCGTCCTCGGCCGGGGCCGGGTCGGGGATGCAGGCCGCGGCGACGTACTCGCCGAAGGCGTGCAGCGCCTCCGGCACGATCGCGCGGTCGTTGTCCCAGTCGATGAGCTGGGCGACCCACTGCTCGGCCTCCAGGGGCCGCAGCGGCATCGGCGCTATGGCGCCCACGGCGCACCGGACACCGCGCCGCGCGGGGTCGAGGACCAGGGCGACGGAGGCGACGGCCCGCCCGGGGCCGGTGCGGCCGGTGGCCTTCAGGAACACCTGCGGCGCGTGCAGTAGGGGCACGCGCACGTAGCCGATGAGTTCGCCGCCGCGCAGCATCTCCATGCCGGCCAGCAGATGCGACACCGGAACCTCCCGACGCGCCCCGCCCGGACCGGCGACGATCAGCGTCGCCTCCAGGGCGGCCAGCACCGGCAGCGCGTCGCCGGTGGGGGCGGCGGAGGCGATGTTGCCGCCCAGGGTGCCGGCGTTGCGGATGTGCGGCGGGCCCGCGGCGCGCGCGGCGGCGGCGAGCGCGGGGATGAGGGCGGCGAAGTCCGGGCGGCCCATCCGCGCGTGCGTGAGGCCGGCGCCGAGCAGAGCGTGACCGTCCTGGTACTGCCAGCCGCGGATCTCGCTGATACGGCCGAGTCCCACCAGTCCGGCGGGCCTGAGCTGACCGGAGTTGACGGCGGTCATCAGGTCGGTGCCGCCCGCCACCGGGACCGCGGCGGGCATCGCGGTGAGCGCCGCCACGGCCTCGTCGAGCGTGGCGGGCAGGGTGACGGCCTGCGCCGCCTGCGGTGCGTGCGTGGTCAAACCGGCTGCCCCTTCCCGCTGCCCCACCTGGTCCCGCCTGTGCTGCCGTACGGTACGTGCTGACAGGGCGGACGTGGCAACTCTGGCACATCTTCGCAGGGCCCGAACGCGGGGGTCCGCTAGGAGGCATTCGCCCACCTCACCAGGGAGATGGTCCGTTTTCGCACGGCCGCTCCGATGCGCGCGAATTGCCCCACTTCGGTGAAGCTGCCGGAATTTTTCCACTTACGTGTTCGGAGGGGCCGCCGGTCTACCGCCTCGGGGGCGGCCCGTCGAGCGGACGCCCGAGCACCCCCGGCCGCCGCTGCCACGGCCGCGGTCCGGTCGGCGGCCGGTAGGCCACCCCGAGGGCGTCAAGTCGCCGGTAGTGGGCGGCCATCCGCCGCTCGAAGCCGGCGAAGTCCCGCTCGTGCGGGGCGGGCAGCGCGCTCCAGGCGACCTCGGCGAAGGCGGCGAGCCGGGGGAAGACCTGGTAGTCCACCCGCGCGGGGTCCTCCATCACCTCGGTCCACACATTGGCCTGCGTGCCGAGCACATGCCCGGCCTCCTCGGGCGTCAACTCCGGGGGAACCGGCTCGAACCGGAAGACGTCCTCCAGGGTGCGGACGTAGCCGATGGGGACCGGCTCGTCCGCACCCGCGTCCTGCCGGTGGTCCAGATAGACCTGCTGCTCCGGGCACATGACGACGTCGTGCCCCGCGCGCGCGGCCGTCACCCCGCCCGCGTACCCGCGCCACGACGACACCGCCGCCCCCGGCGCGAGACCGCCCTCCAGGATCTCGTCCCAGCCGATGAGCCGGCGCCCCCGCGCGGCCAGCCACCGGTCGAAGTGGCCGATGAACCACGACTGCAGCCCGTCCTCGTCGGCGAGCCCGAGTTCCCGGATACGCGCCTGCGCCACCGCCGAGCGCTTCCACTGGTCCTTGGGACATTCGTCGCCTCCGACATGAACGAAGCGCGAGGGGAACAGCTCCAGCACTTCCTCGAAGACGTCCTCGTAGAAGCGCAGGGTGTTGTCAGTGGGGGCGAGTACGTTGGGAGAGATTCCCCAGTTGTCCCAGACGGAGAGGGCGGTGGTGTCGATGACGTCGGTGTTCCCGAGTTCCGGATACGCCGCGATGGCGGCCTGCGAGTGGCCCGGTATGTCGATTTCCGGGACGACGGTGATATGCCGCTCGGCGGCGTAGGCGACGATCTCCCGGATGTCGTCCTGGGTGTAGTGGCCACCGTGTGGCTTCTCCTCCCACAGCTGCGAGGCACGGTGACCGAATTTCGTCCGCGCCCGCCAGGAGCCGACCTCGGTCAGCCGGGGATACTTCCTGATCTCGACGCGCCAGCCCTGGTCGTCGGTCAAGTGGAAGTGGAGGACATTGAGTTTGTGCGCGGCCATCAGGTCGAGGTAGCGCAGGACTCCGTCCTTGGGCATGAAGTGCCGGGCGACGTCGAGCAGGAGGCCGCGCCAGCGGAAGCGGGGTGAGTCCTCGATCACGACCATCGGCACGTCCCACTCCCGGCGCGCCGGATCGATCGGCGCCCGCCGAAAGGCGTCGGGACCCAGCAGCTGGCGGAAGGTCTGCGCGCCCCAGAAGACGCCGGCCGCGCTCCCGCCGTCGACGCGGATCGCATACCCGTCGACGACGACGCGGTACGCCTCCGGCGCCAGCTCCGGGTCCACGCGCAGCACGATGCCGTTGTCGTCGCGGCCCTCGGCGAACGGCAGTCCGGTGGCGGCACCCAGGGTGCTGCGCAGCCAGAGCGCCACCCGCTCGGTGCCGGGCTCCGCGTGGAGCACGGTCTCCTCGTCCAGCGGAAACGCCCCCCGCGCGGGCGGCACCCACCACGCCTTCCGCGGAGCCGGAATCAGATCCTCGAATCCCATGTCGTCAGTCCTTTACCGCTCCGCCCAGCCCCGAGACCAGCCGTCGCTGTACGAGTACGAAGAACACCAGCACCGGAATCGTCATCACCGTGGACGCCGCCATCACCCCGCCCCAGTCCGGATCCTCCGGCTTGTAGAAGACCAGCAGGGCCATCGGAAGCGTGGACTGGGAGGTGTCGCTGATGATGAACGACTTGGCGAACAGGAAGTCGTTCCAGGCCGAGATGAAGGAGAACACACTGGTGGCCACCAGGCCCGGGAAGACGAGCGGGAAAAGGATCTGCCAGAGGAATCGCGACCGGCTCGCCCCGTCGATGTACGCGGCCTCCTCCAGCGCCTCCGGAACCGCCTTCACGAACCCCCGCAGCATCCAGATCGCGAACGGCAGCGAGAAGGCGATGTGCGGCAGGATCAGCGAGCCCAGGGTGTTGAGTTGGCCGGCGTCCCGCATGAGGAAGAACAGCGGGATCGTGAGCGCCTCGACCGGCACCATCTGGGCCACCAGAAACATGATCAGCAAAGTGGTGCGGAAGCGGAACCGGAATCGCGTCACGGCGGTCGCCGCGAGAAACGCGATGAGCCCGGAGGCGATCACCACGGTGCCCGCGACGAGCAGACTGTTGAGGAAGTAACGGCCGAATTCCTGCTGCCCGAAGACCCTCCGGAAGGAATCCAGCGAGGGCGCGAGCGTCCAGGGCCGCGGCTCGCTCGACTCGATCTCCCCGGCCGGCCGGACGGCGCTCAGCACCATCCAGTACAGCGGGAACGCCACCACGGCGGCCACCAGCAGCGCGGACGCCTCGGCGGCCAGCCGCCAGGGACGCCGTACGAGAGCGCGTACGGAATTCACAGCTTCTCCCCCTGCCCGCGCAGCAGCCGCAAGTGGACGAGCGTCACCGCGAGCAGGATCAGCAGCATCACCACGCCGATCGCCGAGCCGAGGCTGTACTCGGAGGACGCGAACGCCCGCTGGTAGGCGTAGACGTTCAGCACCAGGTTCTGCCCGGCGATTCCACCGCCGTTCGTCATGACGTAGATCTGGGTGAAGACCTTGAAGTCCCAGATCACCGACTGGATGGTGACGATCGCCAGGATCGGGCGGAGCATCGGCGCGAGCACCGACCGCCAGATCCGCCACTGCGAGGCACCGTCCAGCGCGGCGGCCTCCAGCACCTCGGACGGCACCGCGCGGATACCCGCGTACACCGTCACCATCACGAACGGGAAGGAACACCACACCACTTCGAGCAGGACCAGCAGGAACGCGCTGTACCGGCCGTACGTCCAGGAGTGGTCGCCGAGCCCGAGCACCCGGTTGACGGGCCCGAAGTCCGGGTCGAACAGCAGCAGCCACACCGTCGACCCGGTGACCGCCGGGGTCGCCCACGCGCCCAGCGCGGCCAGCATCAGCGCGAGCCGGGGCAGCGCCCGCACCCGCGTGAGCAGCACGGCGAGCGCGCACCCCACGGCGAGGGTGCACACCACACAGGCGGCGGCGAACAGCACGGTCGCCAGCAGCACCTGCCAGAACTGCTCGTCCCGGAACAGGGCCGTGTAGTTGCCGAACCCCTGGAAGGAGGTCGGCTCTCCGCCGCTGACCTGGGCCTGGGTGTACTCGAAGAGCGAGATCAACCCAAGCTGATAGACGGGGTAGACGAGCAGCCCACCAAGGATGACGAGAGCGGGGGCAAGGTACAGCCAAGGGGTGCAGTAACGCCGATAGGGGCGCGGGGAACTGCGCGCCGAGCCACCCACAACCCGCACCCGCCGACGCACGGCATCCCCCACCCCGGTAGGCACCCCGCTCACCCGGCGGAGCCAAACGCGTCGTTCATCTTCCGCGCCGCGTCCCTCGACGCCGTCGCCACGTCCTTCCTCCCGCTGACGATCTCCTGGAACATCGTCGGCAGCACCAGCGAGGAGTCGATCCGCGCCCACGCGGGCGAGGCGGGCACGAACTTCGTCCCGGCGGCCAGGGTGCGCACGAAGGGCCGCACGAACGGCTCCTCGGCGGCCACCTCCTGCCGTACGTCCGTGAAGGTCGACAGGAAGCCCATCGCGTCGAAGAGTTCGCGCTGGGTGTCCTTGGAGGCGAGGCGCTTCATCAGGTCGACGGCGAGAGTGCGGTGCGAGGTGCTCTTCAGGACGCCGATGTTGTTGCCGCCGGCGAAGGCGGGCGCGATCTCCCCGGGTTTCACCCCAGGGAGCGGTACGACGGCGTACTTGCCCTTGACCGCCCCCGCCTCGACGGCCGCGTGGCTGAAGTCCCCGGCGATGGCCATGCCCGCCTTGCCGGACGCGAAGGCGGTGACCGTGTCGTTGCCGGTCATGCCGGCGCACTTGGCGGCGGGGCAGTTGTCGTCGCCGAAGAGGGAGGTGTACGCCGTGATGCCACGCCGCGCGGCGGGGCTGTCGACGGCGGCGGTGTACGAGCCGTCCTCGCCGGTGGCGAGTTCGCCGCCGTGGGCCCAGACGAAGGGCAGGGCGCCGTAGGTGTAGGCACCGCCGACGACGAGGCCGTACAGGTCGGGCCGGGCGGCCCGGATCCGCTGCGCCGTATCGGTCAACTCGTCCAGTGTTCTCGGCACTTCGAGGCCGAGGTCGTCGAAGACGTCGGTGCGGTAGTAGAGGGCGCGGACGCCGACGAAGAACGGGGCGCCGTAGACCCTGCCGTCGACGGTCACCGCCTGCCGGGCCGTCGGGTCGGTGTCGGCGGCCTCGGGCCAGGCGGCGAACTCCTCGCCGACGTCCGCGAGGCCGCCGTCCTTCACATAGCCGGCGGTGTCGGTGTTGCCGTACTCGATGACGTCGGGCGCGGACGCGGGGTCGTTGAAGGCGGCCTTGACGCGCTGGGCGCGGGTCTCGACGGGGATGTACTCGACGGACACCTCGGTGCCGTCGTGGGCCTTCTCGAAGCGGTCCACGACCGCGTCGACGACCCGCTCCTTGGGCTGGTTGTCGACCTCCTGGAAGAGCCAGACCCGCAGGGTGCCGGTTCTGTCGTCCTCGCCGGAGGCGGAGGTGTCCGAGGTCTGTGGGGCGCAGGCGGTGGCGGCCATGACGGCGAGGAGCACGGCCAGTCGGGCGGGGAGCTTCATGGAGCAGTCCTCCGAGCGTTGCAGCATATGCAATAAGCGTTTTGCTGTGCACAACACTGTGGAGGCTAGAAGTGCATGAACATGCCGACAAGAGGTCTCAACCACTCTGTGACCGGCGGACGCATCCCGTGCAACGCCCGGACAGCACAAAGGCCCCCGAGGCGCGCAAAATGCGCCTCGGGGGCCTCGCGAAGATCAGCAGGGCACAGCGGAAGGGTTACTTGTCGCCCTTGCCCTTGTCGTCACCGCCGGCGCCCATGGACTCGTAGATCTCCTTGCACATGGGACACACGGGGTACTTCTTGGGGTCGCGGCCCGGCACCCAGACCTTGCCGCACAGCGCCACGACGGGGGTGCCGTCGAGGGCGCTCGCCATGATCTTGTCCTTCTGGACGTAGTGGGCGAAGCGCTCGTGGTCGCCGTCACCATGGGACACCTGCGGCGTCGGCTCTACGAGGGTCCCCGTACCAGTCCCGCGCTCGGGCTCGAGAGTGCTCATAGAACCCAAGAGTACTGAAGCTCACATGCTTCAGTTGAGCGAAGGGTCGTCCGGATACGTCGCCACCATCGCCAGCTCGTTGCGCTGCCGGCGCAGCACCTCGCGCCAGAGTCTCTCCGGGGCCGGGGAGGAGACGTCGCCGGGTTCCGACTCGACCACGTACCAGGCGCCGTCCACCAGCTCGTCCTCCAGCTGACCGGGGCCCCAGCCGGCGTATCCGGCGAAGATCCGCAGGGAGCCGAGGGCCGAGGCGAGGAGCTCCGGCGGGGCCTCCAGGTCGACGAGACCGATCGCGCCGTGCACCCGGCGCCAGCCCAGCGGGGCGGCCTCCCCGGACGCTCCGCCGGGGACGACGGCGACCCCGAGGGCCGAGTCCAGTGACACCGGGCCGCCCTGGAAGACCACGCCGGGCTCGCCGGCCAGGTCCGCCCAGCCCTCCAGGATGTCGCCCACGTCCACTGGCGTCGGACGGTTGAGGACGACACCGAGGGAGCCCTCCTCGTCGTGGTCGAGAAGGAGCACCACCGCACGGTCGAAGTTCGGGTCCGCCAGGGCGGGCGTTGCCACGAGCAGCCGCCCTGTGAGCGAGGACACCTCGGTCATGCCAGACATGATCCCGCATCTTCCCCCGGCATGGGGAGGCAATCCGGATCCGCGGGCGAACGCACGGCAGGGCGCACCGGTGCGCCCCGCGCGCACGGGGGCGGCCGTGACCCCATGTGCCCGATAGGGAACGGTTCGTGTTGTGACACACCTATGACGTGACCAAGCTGCCATCGGGCTTACAGGAGGGGGGTCCACGGCGATTACTCTGTCTCTCCTGCCCTGCCCGGAACACTCCAACGGAACGCGAGATTCATGACCGTCAACGACGATGTCCTGCTTGTCCACGGCGGAACCCCGCTGGAGGGCGAGATCCGTGTCCGCGGCGCGAAGAACCTCGTGCCGAAGGCCATGGTCGCCGCCCTGCTGGGCAGCGCTCCGAGCCGGCTGCGCAACGTGCCGGACATCCGCGACGTACGCGTGGTGCGCGGACTGCTCCAGCTGCACGGGGTGACGGTCCGTCCGGGCGAGGAGCCGGGCGAGCTGGTGCTCGACCCGACGCATGTCGAGAGCGCCAACGTGGCGGACATCGACGCGCACGCGGGCTCCAGCCGCATCCCGATCCTGTTCTGCGGCCCGCTCCTGCACCGCCTCGGCCACGCCTTCATCCCGGGCCTCGGCGGCTGTGACATCGGCGGCCGGCCCATCGACTTCCACTTCGACGTGCTGCGGCAGTTCGGCGCGACGATCGAGAAGCGGGCGGACGGCCAGTACCTGGAGGCCCCGCAGCGGCTGCGCGGCACCAAGATCCGGCTGCCGTACCCGTCGGTCGGCGCGACCGAGCAGGTGCTGCTGACGGCGGTGCTCGCCGAGGGCGTGACGGAACTCTCGAACGCGGCCGTGGAGCCGGAGATCGAGGACCTGATCTGCGTCCTGCAGAAGATGGGCGCCATCATCGCGATGGACACCGACCGCACGATCCGCATCACCGGTGTGGACAAGCTCGGCGGCTACACCCACCGCGCCCTTCCGGACCGCCTGGAGGCCGCCTCCTGGGCGTCCGCGGCGCTCGCGACCGAGGGCGACATCTACGTCCGTGGCGCCCAGCAGCGCTCGATGATGACGTTCCTGAACACCTACCGGAAGGTGGGCGGCGCCTTCGAGATCGACGACGAGGGCATCCGTTTCTGGCACCCGGGCGGGCAGTTGAAGTCCATCGCCCTGGAGACGGACGTCCACCCCGGCTTCCAGACCGACTGGCAGCAGCCGCTGGTCGTCGCCCTCACCCAGGCGACCGGCCTGTCGATCATCCACGAGACGGTCTACGAGTCCCGCCTCGGCTTCACCTCCGCCCTGAACCAGATGGGCGCGCACATCCAGCTCTACCGCGAGTGTCTCGGCGGCTCCGACTGCCGCTTCGGCCAGCGCAACTTCCTGCACTCCGCGGTCGTCTCCGGCCCCACCCGCCTCCAGGGCGCCGACCTGGTCATCCCGGACCTGCGCGGCGGCTTCTCGTACCTGATCGCGGCCCTGGCGGCCCAGGGCACGTCCCGCGTCCACGGCATCGACCTGATCAACCGCGGCTACGAGAACTTCATGGAGAAGCTCGTGGAGCTGGGCGCGAAGGTGGAACTCCCGGGCAAGGCCCTCGGCTAGACAGCAGCTCCCGTACGTACGCCGATGGGGCGGCCACCCGAATCCGGGTGACCGCCCCATCCGTGTTCAGTGCAGCGCCCTAAAGGGGCGCGGGGCCGTATCGATATGCGGCTCCGCCGCGTGGGCGCGACCAGCCACAAACGGCCCGCAGTCGCCCACGGCGCTAAGCCGGCACGGCGAAAACGCGCCCTTACTTACCCTTGGCCGCTTCCTTGAGCTTCGAGCCCGCGGAGACCTTCACGCTGTACCCGGCCGGGATCTGGATCGGCTCACCGGTCTGCGGGTTGCGCGCGGTGCGAGCGGCACGGTGGGTGCGCTCGAAGGTCAGGAAGCCGGGGATGGTGACCTTCTCGTCCCCCTTGGAGACGATGTCGCCGACGACGTCGGCGAACGCGGCCAGCACGGCGTCGGCGTCCTTGCGGGTCACCTCGGCGCGGTCGGCCAGCGCGGCCACCAGCTCACTGCGGTTCATGTTGTTACTCCCGTGTTCTTCTTGCTGTTGGGGCGTGCCACGCGGCGGAGCCGCATATCGGGCACAGCGAGGCCGATGGTGCCAGGGCCCTCGGACGGGTCCCGGACCCGGGTCCGTCGTTGGACTCTCGCGACGCCCAGGGACGCATCCTGCCCCTACCTGCGGCGGGAAAGCCAATCCGGCACCCGTTGGAGTCGTGAGAACACCCTTGGGAGTCACACGAAGAGCGCCACTGACCGGCCCGGTCCACCCGAGGACGGCCGACGGCCCGCCCACCCTAGAGGCCGGGCGGACCCGCATGGTTCCACGACGCGCCGTGGCGGCGACGCATCGTGGCGATCCTCACAGCCCCGGCCCGGCCGCGCGAGGGGTTTTCACGTGCCGGGGGGACCCGGGGTTTTCAAGGTGCCGGGGGCTGTCACGCCGTGGCGCCCGCCGCCCGCGCCGCGTCCCGCACGGCGCCGGCCACGGCGCCCGCGACCTTGTCGTTGAAGACGGACGGGATGATGTAGTTCGGGTTCAGCTCGTCCTCGGTGACGACGTCCGCGAGGGCCTTGGCGGCGGCGAGCATCATCTCGGTGTTCACCGTGCGGGACTGGGCGTCCAGCAGGCCGCGGAAGACGCCCGGGAAGACCAGCACGTTGTTGATCTGGTTCGGGAAGTCGGAGCGGCCGGTGGCCACAACTGCGGCCGTCTGACGGGCGATTGCCGGGTCGACCTCGGGGTCCGGGTTCGCGAGCGCGAACACGATGGCGTCGTCGGCCATGGCGGCCACGTCGTCGCCGTCGAGGACGTTCGGGGCGGAGACGCCGATGAAGACGTCGGCGCCGCGCACGGCCTCCTTGAGGGTGCCGGTGATGCCCTCGGGGTTGGTGTTGTCGGCGATCCAGCGCAGCGGGGAGTCGGGGGCGGCGTCGACCAGGTCCTCGCGGTCGGCGTGCACCACGCCGTGGATGTCGGCGACGACGGCGTGCTTCACGCCGGCGGCGATCAGCAGCTTGAGGATGGCCGTACCGGCCGCGCCGGCGCCGGACATGACGACGCGGACGTCGCCAACTCCCTTGTTCACCACGCGGAGCGCGTTGGTGAGGGCGGCAAGCACGACGATCGCGGTGCCGTGCTGGTCGTCGTGGAAGACGGGGATGTCGAGGGCCTCGCGCAGCCGGGCCTCGATCTCGAAGCAGCGGGGCGCGGAGATGTCCTCGAGGTTGATGCCGGCGAACCCGGGGGCGATCGCCTTGACGATCTCGACGATGGCGTCGCTGTCCTGGGTGTCGAGGCAGATGGGCCAGGCGTCGATACCGGCGAACCGCTTGAAGAGGGCCGCCTTGCCCTCCATGACGGGCAGCGCGGCCTTGGGGCCGATGTTGCCCAGGCCGAGCACGGCGGAGCCGTCCGTCACGACCGCAACGGAGTTGCGCTTGATGGTGAGGCGGCGGGCGTCCTCGGGGTTCTCGGCAATGGCCATGCAGACGCGGGCCACGCCCGGCGTGTAGACCATGGAGAGGTCGTCACGGTTGCGGATGGGGTGTTTCGACGCCATCTCGATCTTGCCGCCGAGGTGCATCAGAAACGTACGGTCGGAGACCTTGCCGAGCGTCACACCCTCGATGCCGCGCAGCTTCTCGACGATCTCGTCGGCGTGCGCGGTCGACGTGGCGGCGATCGTCACGTCGATACGGAGCTTCTCGTGACCGGACGCGGTGACGTCGAGGCCGGTCACCGAGCCTCCGGAGGACTCCACGGCGGTGGTGAGCTGCGAGACGGCGGTTCCGCTCGCGGGCACCTCCAGCCGGATGGTCATCGAGTAGGAGACGCTGGGCGCCGTTGCCATGGCCGACTTCCTCTGCTTTCACCGTGTCGCGAAGTTGTGCCGTCCGATCGTCGCACCTACCCCTCAGTACGTGGTAGCCGCCCCGGATTGCGGACGTTTTGTTCACAGGGCTGCGCGCGACTTCGGAAAACATCTTCCACGATACGAGAATCGATCAGCCAGTCGAACGGCAACAAAGAGGCCCACGTCACATCGGACGTGGGCCTCTTCGTACGGTCATGACACCGACCCGCCATGCTCGCCTCGCGGCAAGTGGTCCCTCTAAGGGACGAAGGTTGGGCCCGGGGGCTTGGATCGAGCCGGTGTCACACCCAGGCTAACAAACGATCCCGGACGGCCATTCCCGTACGGGAGAACATCCCCCGGTCAGTCCCTGAGCAGGTCCGGCACTCCGGCCGCGTCCGGCTCGTCCCGCTCCCCGGAGACCACCGTCAGCTGCTGGGTGGCCCGGGTCAGGGCGACGTACAGCACCCTGAGGCCCGCCGGGGACTCGTCGGCGATCTCCGCCGGCGAGACGACGACCGTCGCGTCGTACTCCAGACCCTTCGCCTCCAGGCTGCCCAGCGCCACCACCCGGTCGCCGAGACCGGCCAGCCAGCGCCGCGCCTCCTCACGCCGGTTCATCGCGACGACGACGCCGATCGTGCCGTCGACCCTCTCCAGCAGCCGTGCGGCCTCCGCGCGGACGGTCTCCCGCAGCGACTCCCCCACGGCCGTGCCGTGTCCCTTGTTCGTTGTCACGAAACGCGGCTCCACGCCGGTCGAGCGGACCGCCGACGGCGACTCGGACCCCGGCATCGCCAGCGCCAGCACCTTCGACGCCAGCTCGGCGATCTCGGCCGGGTTGCGGTAGTTCACGGTGAGCCGGAAGCGGCGGCGCGGGCGGGTGCCCAGGGCCTCGTCGCGGGCCTCGGCCGCCTCGTCGGGGTCGGACCAGGAGGACTGGGCCGGGTCGCCGACGATCGTCCAGGTGGCGTGCCGGCCGCGGCGGCCGATCATGCGCCACTGCATCGGCGTGAGGTCCTGGGCCTCGTCGACGATGACATGGGCGTACTCGGTGCGCTCGGCGGCCAGCCGCTCCGCCCGCTCGCGCTGCGACTCCTCGCGCACCGGCATCAGCTCCTCCAGGCCGGTGAGCTGGTCCAGCGGGTCCAGCTCGCGCTTCTTCCGGGGCCGGGCGGGGGCGCCGAGGATGGCCTGGAGCTCGTCGAGCATCGCGATGTCGTGCACGGAATGGCCGTCCCGCTTCAGCGAACGGGCCACCCTGCGCACCTCGCCGGGGTTGAGCACCCGCCGGGACCAGCGGCCGAGCCGCCTCTCGTCGGCCATGGCGGCCAGCACGCCCGCCGGGGTCAGCTCCGGCCACCAGGCGTCGAGGAACCCGGTGAAGGAGTCCTCGCTCGTCACGTCCTCGTCGAAGGAGGAGCGCAGCTCGGCGGCCAGCTCGGGGTCGGTGTGCCGGCCGGCGGCGCCGGACTTCTCCCACAGGGCGTCCAGCAGCAGCTTGCGGGCGCGCGGGCGCAGCAGGTTGACCGGGGCGGTGCCGCCCAGCGCGGCGCGCCGGATCCGGTCCAGCTCCTCGGCCTCCAGTTCGAGCCGGCGGCCGAAGGCGACGACCCTGAGGCGGTCCGGTGAATCGTTCAGCTCCAGCGCCCCGCGCGCGGCCTTCCGCAGCACCTTCAGCATGCGGTTCGAGCCCTTGGCGCGGGCCACCGACGGCGAGTCGTACAGCGTGGCCTCGGCGCCGTCGACCAGCGAGCCGATCGCGCGGATCGCGACCTGGCCCTCCTCGCCGAGCGAGGGCAGCACGCCCTCGGTGTACGCCACCAGCAGCGGGGTCGGCGAGACGATCAGGATGCCGCCCGCGTACCGGCGCCGGTCCTGGTAGAGCAGGTAGGCGGCGCGGTGCAGCGCGACGGCGGTCTTGCCGGTGCCGGGCCCGCCCTCGACGTACGTCACGGAGGCGGCGGGGGCACGGATGACGAGGTCCTGCTCGGCCTGGATGGAGGCGACGATGTCGCGCATGGTGTGGCTGCGGGCCCGGCCGAGGGCGGCCATGAGGGCGCCGTCGCCGATCACCGGCAGCTCGCGGCCGTCCAGGAACGCCTTCAGCTCGGGCCGCATCAGGTCGTCCTCGACGCCGAGCACCTTGCGCCCCTTGGAGCGGATGACCCGGCGGCGTACGACCCGGCCCGGGTCCACCGGGGTCGAGCGGTAGAAGGGGGCGGCGGCGGGTGCCCGCCAGTCGATGACCAGCGGGGCGTAGTCCTGGTCGAGGACGCCGATGCGGCCGATGTGCAGGGTCTCGGCGATGTCGGCGGTGTTGTCGGGGCGTACGGCACCCTCGGCGGGCTCGACCGCCGTGTACGCGCCGTCCGGGCCCTTCTTGCCGTCCTTGCCGAGCAGCAGGTCGATCCGGCCGAACAGGAAGTCCTCGAACTCGTTGTTCAGCCGGTTCAGGTGGACGCCCGCGCGGAAGACCTGCGCGTCCCGCTCGGCGAGCGCGCCGGGCGTGCCGACCTGGCCGCGGCGGGCCGCGTCCTCCATCAGGAACTCCGCCTCGTGGATCTTCTCCTCCAGGCGGCGGTAGACCTTGTCGAGGTGTTCCTGTTCGACGCCGATCTCGCGATCGCGTACGGAGTCGTGAACGGAGTCGTGACCGGTGTCCCGAACCGAGTCGACCGCGGAAGTCTGCTGAGCCTGTGCGGCCACCGGGCCCCCTTCTGACGTGCTGGGCAGCCGTCCACCGTACGCGAAAGTGGCCTGCGGCGGCTACGGGGGCGCCCAGTGAAGTGGGGGTTCCGTCCGTCGGCGGGTGCGGGTTTGGTGTGGCTGGTCGCGCAGTTCCCCGCGCCCCTAAGGCGCCCTGCGGGCGCCCTGGGGGCGGGCCCTACGCGTCCACCTCCACCAAACGCTTCCCGTCGAAGGTCATGACCTCGAAGTGGTCGATCTCCTCGGGGGTGAAGGCTGCGCCGCCGTGGACGTACAGCGGCTGCTTGGCCTGTTCCGTCGTGGCGCCCGGGATGCCGTAGCCCCAGTTCGGGACCGACCAGGAGGTGACCGTCTCGCGTTCGCCGTTCTTGCCGACGGCGATCAGGGAGCACTTCTGCGGGCCCTTGACGTTCTTCAGCTCCAGGACGGCGTGGGTGCCCCAGGCCTTCTTCTCCAGTGCCACGGTCGCGCTGACCTGCGTGCCCGGGTCGACGGCGGTGACCTTGTCGTCGATCTCGTCGAAGGACGCCTTGGCGGGGCTGGTGGCGTGGGCGGAGACCGGCCGGCCGCCGCCGTCGTCGCCCCCGCTGGTCGCCACGGCGACGAACGGTCCGCCGACGATCAGCGCGGCCGCCGCCGCGACCATGTAGAAACCGCGCCGGCGCTTCTGCGCGCGGCGCTCGGCGACCTCGTCGACCAGTCTCTCCGCCAGCCGCGGGCTGGGCTTCGCGGACAGGGACTCGCCGATCGCGGGCGTGCCGGTGCCGGGCAGGTCGGCGAGCGCCGCGAGCATCGGCTCCATCCCGGCCAGCTCGTCGAGCTGCTGGGCGCACCACTCGCAGCTCGCGAGATGGGCCTCGAAAGCGGTTGCTTCGGCGTCGTCGAGAATCCCGAGGGCGTAGGCGCCGACGGTCTCGTGTTCGTTCGGGCCCGTGGGTCCCTCTGGCCCCTGAGATCCCTGCATGGGGCCAGACATACCCGGACCCCCCGCGCCGTATCCCCCGTATCCACTCATCACGCCGTCACCCCCCGCTCCTCCAGTGCCAGCTTCATCGAACGCAGCGCGTAGAACACCCGGGAGCGCACTGTGCCGCTCGGTATCCCCAGGGTCTGAGCCGCCTCATTGACGGTACGCCCTTTGAAGTACGTCTCGACGAGCACCTCCCGGTGGGCCGGGGTCAGGTCGTCGAGCGCGTCCGACAGCGTCATCAGCCACAGCGCCTTGTCGATCTCGTCCTCCGCGGGGATGACCTCCAGCGGCGACGGGTCGACCTCCTGCGGCCGGGCCTGCCGGCTGCGGTGGCCGTCGATGACGATGCGCCGGGCGACCGTCACCAGCCAGGGGCGTACCGATCCGGTCGCTCGGTTGAGCTGACCGGCGTTCTTCCAGGCACGGATGAGCGTTTCCTGCACCACGTCCTCGGCGCGCTGCCGGTCTCCGGCGACGAGGCGCAGCACATAGGCGAGCAGGGGTCCGGCGTGCTCGCGGTACAGCGCACGCATCAGCTCCTCGTCGGGCTCCGAGGGTTGAGAAGACATGCGATGTCGGGCCCTCGTTCCTCGTTCCTTGGCCACGACGGAATCCTTGCGCACGCCCACCTCCGATGTCCGGGGGTTCCCCCAGCCGGTCGCTCAACGACGGGTACGGACACGGGGCGTTGGGTGTTCAAAGGCGGGCGACAGATTTCTGCGAGGTGACACGACGAGGCGGACATGGGGCCACAATTCCCCCGCCCTGCCTTTACATTTCCCCCACGAAGACAAGGGTCGCCACGGACTCGGTGTTACCCACATCACTTCGCCGGCGCGGCACTTGGCAGGGCCACCTGGGCCACCCGGCGCCGGTGCCGCGCCACCCTCTCCCGGTTCCCGCACACCTCGCTGGAACACCAGCGCCGGCGCCGCCCGCGCGAGGTGTCGAGGTAGACGATCGGGCAGTTGTCGCCCGCGCACTGCCGCAGACACGCCCGCGCGGAAGGATCGGTGAGCAGGTCCACGGCGTCCCGGGCCACCGCCGCGAGCAGCGCGGCGGACTCGGGCGGGCGGTCCAGCCGCCGGACGAGCGTGCCGTCCGCGGCGCGCACCGCGCGGGGAGCCGGGGGCGCGGCGCGCGCAATCTCGTTGAGCCGGGCGAGAGCACGGTCGTACGCCGTCCCGGTCCCGCCGGGGCGCAGCGCGCCGCGCACCAACGGGTCGATACGGGCGCGCAGTTCGCGGAATCCGAGCAGCCAGGAGGTGTCCGCGTGCGCGAGCGGGGTGCCCGGCGGCACCAGTCCGGACCCGGCGATCCAGGCACGCAGCACCTCGACCGAGTCCAGCCGTTCCCCGGGATGGGTGGTCGCCAGCAGGTCGAGACAGTGCCGCCCGGCGTCGAACCGCAGCTCGGGAGCGTCCGTGGCCGTACCCAGTGCCATGCGCCTGTCACCGCCTAGGGGTCACCGAGGGTCCCTCCTACAGTGCCTGCCCGGATTCCCCTCCGTAACCCCCTGGAACGGCCATGGATGAGACGCGGGGTATGCGCCGGCGGGTGTGGGCTCAGACGTCGGCGTGTCAGACGTCGGCGTATCAGACGTCTGCGTACTTGGCGTCGGCGGCCGGGTCGAGGGCGAGCCGGTAGCCGCGTTTGACGACGGTCTGGATGAGTTTGGGCGCGCCGAGGGCCGTCCGCAGGCGGGCCATGGCCGTCTCGACGGCGTGCTCGTCGCGGCCCGCGCCCGGCAGGGCCCGCAGGAGTTCCGCGCGGGCGACCACCCAGCCCGGCCGCCGGGACAGGGCCCGCAGCAGGGACATCCCGGCGGGCGGTACGGGCCGCAGCGCCCCGTCCACCAGCACCGCGTGCCCGCGGATCTCCACCTGGTGCCCGGCGATCGGCAACGACCGGGCCCGCGCGGGCAGTTCCTGGCAGAGCAGCTGGACCAGCGGGCCGAGCCGGAAGCGTTCGGGCTGCACGGTGTCGACGCCGCGGGCCTGGAGGGGCAGCGCGGTGACCGGTCCGACGCAGGCCGGGAGGACGTCGTGGTGGAGGGCGGCGAGCAGTTCGGGCAGCAGCCCGCGCTCCTCGGCCCGGCCCAGCAGGGACGCGGCGGCCGGCGCGCTGGTGAAGGTGAGCGCGTCGATGCCCCGGGAGACGGTGGCGTCCAGCAGCCGGTCGACGGGCGAGAGGTCCTCCGGCGGCAGCCACCGGTACACGGGCACGCCGATCACCTCGGCGCCGCCCGCCCGCAGCGACTCGACGAACCCGGGCAGCGGCTCACCGTGCAGCTGTACGGCGATCCGGCGCCCGTCGACGCCCTCCTCCAGGAGCCGGTCCAGCACCTCGGCCATCGACTCGGAGGACGGCGACCACTCCTCGGTCAGCCCGGCGGCCCGGATCGCGCCCTTCACCTTCGGCCCGCGGGCGAGCAGCTCCACCCCGCGCAGCCGCTCCAGCAGCGCCTCGCCGAAGCCCCACCCGTCGGCGGCCTCGATCCAGCCGCGGAACCCGATGGCGGTGGTGGCCACGACCACGTCCGGCACCCGGTCGAGCAGCTCCTTGGTGGCGGACAGCAGCTCGCTGTCGTCGGCGAGCGGCACGATCCGCAGTGCCGGGGCATGCAGGACCGCGGCTCCGCGCCGCTGGAGCAACGCCCCGAGCTCATCGGCCCGGCGCGCGGCCGTCACGCCCACGGTGAACCCGGCGAGGGGGCCATGTTCGGCCGCCCGCTCCTGGATCCCGTCGTCCGGTCGCTTGTCCGGTCGCTGCTGTTCGTCGTACATAACTCTCGTCCCGCACTCGAGTCCGTTGCACCTACATGCCGCCGAGCCTGTCAACGCCGCGTGACAGGCTCGGATCGGCTCGATGTCGCCGGTGTTACGTCACACCTGGGCGTAGCTGAGCTGCGGCTTCTCGTCGGCGGTCGGCTCGGCCGCCGTTTCGGTCCGCGCGGGACGGCGAAGGTATACGGCCCAGGTGACCATGAAGCACAGCGCGTACCAGACCAGGAAGGCAACGAAGGCGCCGGTGCCGGAGCCGTAGGACATGAAGGACTGCCGGAAGGCCATGTTGATGCCGACTCCGCCGAGCGCGCCGACCGCGCCGATCAGCCCCATCGACGCCCCGGACAGCCGCCGCCCGTAGGCCGCGGCCTCCTCGCCGCGCAGCCCCTTGGCGAGGGCCTTGGCGTGGAAGATACCGGGAATCATCTTGAAGGTGGAACCGTTCCCGAGCCCGCTCAGCACGAAGAGAACGACGAACACGGAGACGAACAACGCGAGCGACTTCTCGATGCTGGCGTAGACGAGAACGGCGGTCGCGACGCCCATGCCGACGTAGTTGTAGAGGCTGATGCGCGCCCCGCCGTACCGGTCGGCGAGCCACCCGCCGACGGGCCGGATGAGGGACCCGAGCAGCGGACCGATGAAGGTGAGGTACGCGGCCTGGAGCGGAGTACGCCCGAACTGGTTCGTGAGCACCTGCCCGAAGGCGAAGGAGTAGCCGATGAACGACCCGAACGTCCCGATGTAGAGGAAGGACATGATCCAGGTGTGGCCGTCCTTCGCGGCGTCCTTGGCGGCGCCGGTGTCGTTCTTGACGTTCTCCAGGTTGTCCATGAAGAGCGCGGCGAGGACGGCGGCGACGAAGATCAGCGGGATGTAGATCCCGAGCAGCACGCGCGGCCCGCCGCTCGCCCCGATGATGGCCAGGGCGACGAGCTGGATGACGGGCACGCCGATGTTCCCGCCACCCGCGTTCAGCCCGAGCGCCCACCCCTTCTTCCTGAGCGGGAAGAAGGCGTTGATGTTGGTCATGGAGGAGGCGAAGTTACCGCCGCCGACGCCGGCCAGCAGACCGACGAGGAGGAAGGTGGAGAAGGACGTCCCCGGCTCCATGACGACGAACGCGGCGACGGACGGGACGAGCAGGAGTCCGGCGGAGATGATCGTCCAGTTCCGACCACCGAAGATCGCCACGGCGAAGGTGTACGGGACACGTACGACGGCTCCCACCAGCGTGACCATCGAGGTCAGCAGGAACTTGTCGGCGGGGGTGAGCCCGTACTCCGGCCCCATGAACAGCACCAGCACCGACCACAGGGTCCAGATCGAGAACCCGATGTGCTCGGACAGCACGGAGAAGAAGAGGTTCCGCCGGGCGATCCTCTCCCCCTTCTCCCTCCAGAACGTCTCGTCCTCCGGATCCCAGTGCTGGATCCAGCGGCCGCCCCTGCCGGGGGGCGGGGGTGCGGGGGCTGTACTGGGGGCGGTACTAGGGGCAGTCATGACGCCTCCACGGTGCTCCGGGCTCGGGGTCCAATCGGCTACGAGTGGCTGAGTCCCGAAGGTAGGGAGGGCGCGTTTCCGGCCTGTGGCAGCGGGTGACCGGAAAGGAACTTTGCTCTCACCCTGGGGGGAGAGGGGATGAGAGGTCGTTCCCGGATCAGCTGGATCAGCCGGCTCAGTGGGCCGGGGGCTGCCAGTGGGGGTTCTGGTGGGGCTGGGGGTGCTGGGGGTACGAAGGGGGGTACGGCGCATACGGCTGCTGGCCGTAGGGCTGAGCGAACGGATTCCCGTGCCCGGGCAGCTGCCCGCCTGGCGGCAGATACCGCACCCGCCCGCTCTCGTCGGCGACCCGCGCGAACCCGGCGGCCTGGAGCCGCGCCGCGAACTTGGCGTTACGCCGCCGGGTGACGAAGAACCCGAGACCGAGGATGCTCATAAAGAAAACCCAGAGAATCCCGGCCCAGAGCAGAGCCTCCCCGCCATCCTGCACGGCGACGACCAGGGACCCCACGGTGACACCGATCGCCCCGTAGATCATCCGCTTCTCGGCGCTCTTCCCGGTGAGGTCGAAGTTGATCCGCGCCTTGAGCAGCTCCAGCGCGTCCGGCACGAACGGCGGCAGCGAGACCCCATCCCCCGCGTTCGGATACTGAGCCCAGTTCTGCGCGGCCCGCGCCCGGGCGTGGGGCGAGGGATCGGGCACGACGAGCATCACGAGCGAGCTGTTGTTGGCCCCGCCTTGCCGCACATCGGCGTACTCATACCCGAACTGCTGGGCAACGAAGGCGAGCTTGGCGAGCTTCTTCACGGACGCCATCGCACTCGTGACCTGCACGGGTTCCCCGCTCGCCATCAGCCGCAGCATCTTCTGTATGTGCCGCTTGCTCACCCGAACCCACTCCCCACGTCGCTTGGGTCACTTCGTTCACTTGCGCAACGCGGGGCAGTTTTCCATACGGGCGCGCCGACGCGGAACCGACCAGCGGCGGTCGGAGAGCGTCAGGGAGCGATCGGCAGCTGTCGCTTGTGCTCGGTGAGCCGGTAGCGGCGGACGATCGCCTCGAAGGCGGGCTCGGCGACCGGCTTGCCCTCCAGGAAGTCGTCGATGTCGTCGTAGGTGACACCGAGCGCGTCCTCGTCGGGCTTGCCCGGGTCGAGGGTCTCCAGGTCGGCGGTCGGGGTCTTCCAGACCAGGGCGTCCGGCGCACCCAGCTCGGCGGCGATGGCCCGCACCCGCCGCTTGGTGAGACCGGTCAGCGGTACGACGTCGGCGGCGCCGTCACCGAACTTGGTGAAGAACCCGGAGACCGCCTCGGCGGCGTGATCGGTGCCGACGACCAGACCGTTCTCCGCGCCCGCCACCGCGTACTGCGCGATCATCCGCTGCCGGGCCTTGATGTTGCCGTGCACGAAGTCCTGGTGGTGTGCGTCCCGGAACACCGTCCCGCCGGCCACCACGGCCTCCAGCGCGGCATCGCTCGCGGGCTTCACGTCAACGGTGAGCACCCGGTCGGCCCGGATGAACTCCAGCGCCCGCTGCGCGTCCGCCTCGTCCGCCTGCACCCCGTACGGCAGCCGCATCGCGAAGAACGTCGCCTCGTGCCCGGCGTCGCGCACCCGCTCCACCGCCAGCTGACACAGGCGGCCCGCGGTCGAGGAATCCACCCCGCCACTGATGCCCAGCACGAGCGAGCGCAGGCCCGTAGAGGTCAGCCGCTCGGCGAGGAAGGCCACCCGGCGCTCGATCTCCTCCCGCGCGTCGAAGAACTCGCTCACCTGAAGTTCGCGGGCGATCTCCTGCTGCAGGGCTATGGGTGCCAGGTCGGTCACGATCACTCCTCGCTCGTGTGGGGCCTGGAGAACTCTAGAGGACGGCGATCACAACCGGGCGGCGTGTTTCCTCCCGCCCCCGCTTGCCATGAGTGAGATGTCCAGGGGCGGAGCCCACCCGTCACTCGGCCACCCCAACCACCCTTCCCCCTCCCCCACCTCCACCGCCGCCCGCCGCAACGCATCCAACCCCGGATGCACCAGCCCCTTCCGCCACACCAGAGACACCGGCGACAACGGAACCGGGTCCACGAGCGGGCGCAGTACGCACCCGGTCAGCGCCGGGAAGTCCACCACGGCCAGCACCGGATAGCCGCCCTTGGCCATGATCCGCTCGAACTCCTCGTCCCCGACGGCGAGGGGAACGGGCGGCGCCACCTCGATCCCCCGCCCCTCGAACAACCGGTGCGCCAGATCCGTCCACTCGGGGGTGCGCGGATTGCCGGCCCCGGCGTACACCGTCTCCCCCGCCAGCTCGGCCAGCGGCACGGACTCCCACGAGGCCAGCCGGTGGTGCTCCGGCAGGATGATCGCCATCGGCTCCCACCGCACCGGCTGGTGCTCCAGTTGGCTGCGCAGGGCCGGGGTGAGACCGGCGTAGCGGCCGAAGGACGCGTCAAGGCGTCCCGCCACCAGCTCTGTCGCCGCGCCGGTGAGGCCGCTCTCGTAGCGGGCCATCAGCTCCTGTTCCGAGGCGAGTTCGCGGGCGCGGTGGAGGACGCGGCGCGGGGTGCCGAGGCCCGCGGAGTTCAAGTCCACCAGCAGCGGGCGGGCCTGACCGAAAGCGGTGAGGAGTTCGTCGTGGGACTGGAGGACCCGGCGCGCGTAGGGGAGCAGGCGCTCGCCGTCGGCGGTCAGGGTCACCTGGCGGGTGGTGCGGACGAACAGCTCGGCGCCCAGCTCCCGCTCCAGCCGCCGTATATCGCGGCTGAGCGCCTGCTGGGCGACGTACAGCCGGGCAGCGGCGCGGGTGAAGTGCAGCTCCTCGGCGACGGTGACGAAGGCGCGCAGGAGCCGGGGTTCTATGTGAGAACGGCGGGACACCCGGGGAATTTACAACAACGATGAGTGAATCGGCCCGCAACCGGTGTTGGACCTCTTGATCACTTCCGGGCGACGGTTACGTCCATGCCGTACCGCCACCTCTTCGCCCACCCGGGCGCCAAGGCCTTCACCGCCGGAAACCTCATAGCCCGCCTGCCCATGGGCATGTTCAGCGTGAGCGCGGTCGTGATGATCGCCGGGGCGCGCGACTCGTACGCCCTCGCCGGCGCCGTCACCGCCACCGGCCTCGCCGCGACCGCGCTGGTCGCCCCCTGGACGGCCCGGCTGGTCGACCGGTACGGCCAGGCGCGGATCGCCGTGCCCGCCACCCTGCTGGCCGTCCTCGGCAGCCTCGCGCTCGTCCTCTGCGTCCGTCACCGCACCTCCGACTGGACCCTGTTCGCCGCCTACGCCGCCACCGCCACCACCCCGAACCTCGGCGGCATGTCCCGCGCTCGCTGGGCCCACCTGCTGAAGCGTGACCAGGCCGCGCTGCACACCGCGAACGCCTTCGAGCAGGCGGCCGACGAGTTGTGTTTCATGCTGGGCCCGGTGCTGGCCGCCTTTCTGTGCGGGGCCTTCTTCCCGGAAGCGGGCACGCTGGTCGCCGTCATCCTGCTGCTCTCCGGCGTGCTGCTGTTCGCCGCCCAGCGGGCCACCGAGCCGCCGCCCGCGGGGCCGGGCGCCCGCGGCACCTCGCCGATCCGCGCGCCCGGCATGCCGCCGCTGCTCGCCGTCTGCCTCGCCATGGGGACGGTGTTCGGCGCGATGGAGGTCGTCACGCTCGCGTTCGCCGACGCGCGCGGTCAGCAGACGGCGGCCGGGCTCGTCCTCGGCCTCCAGGCCGCCGGGTCCTGTGCGGCCGGGCTGGTGTACGGAAGGCTCCGGCCGGGCGGACCGGCCGAGGTCCGGTACGTCCGGTGCATCGGCGCCATGGCCGTACTGCTCACCCTGCCGCTGCTCGCGGCGGCGCTCACCGGCTCGCTGCTCGTCCTCGCGGGCGCGCTGCTGGTCGCCGGGATGGCGACCGCGCCGACGATGGTGACCGGGATGGCTCTGGTGCAGGAACGCACTCCCGAGGGGCGGCTCAACGAGGGCATGACGCTGGCCGTGACCGGGCTGCTCGGCGGGATCGCCTGCGGCAGCGCGCTGGGCGGCTGGACGGCGGAGCATGTGTCGGCGACGGCGGGGTACGGGGTGCCGGTCGCGGCAGCCGCGGCCGCCCTGGTCATCACCCTCGCCACGCTCCGGCCCGTTCGGGTCGTCGAACCGCTTCACTGAGCCCCACAAGACTTCCGACCGAATCCCACAAGGTTTCCGCTGGATTGCCGCGTAACCCATTGACGGTCTCCTACCCCGCACATACCTTCGCCCGTCGAAGCGCTTCGATGACCGAGGCGCCACGCATCGAACCAGTTCGACAACCCTGCGCGACCCGCAACCCGCGAACTCCCCCTGGAGGCCAGGATGTTGACGACACGAAGGCGTGTGGTGGGCCGGACCGCGGCGACGGCGGTGATCGTGGCCGGGTCGCTGCTCCTGGCCGCCTGCGGTGGCGGCCAGGCAGAGGGCGGCGGCGACGACGCCAAGACCCTCCGGCTCTGGCACTACGAGGGACCCAACAGCGCGATGGGCGTCGCCTGGGCGGAGGCGATCAAGGAGTTCGAGGCCACCCACCCGGGCGTGACGGTGGAGTTCGAGGAGAAGAGCTTCGAGCAGATCCAGAAGACCGCCCCGATGGTCCTGAACTCCTCCGACGCCCCGGACCTCATGGAGTACAACAAGGGCAACGCGACGACGGGCCACCTCTCCCGGCAGGGCCTGCTCACCGACCTGACCGCGGAGGCGGCCAAGCGCGGCTGGGACAACAAGATCGGCGAGGGCGTCCGTACGACCAGCGTGTACGACGAGAACGGGGTGATGGGCTCCGGCAAGTGGTACGGCGTGCCCAACTACGCCGAGTACACGATGGTCTTCTACAACAAGGAGCTCTTCCGGCAGCACGGCCTCGCCGAGCCCGAGACCCTCGACGACCTCACGGCCGCCATGGACACCTTCGTCGAGGAGGGCATCACCCCGCTCGCCAACGCCGGCGCCGAGTACCCGGCCCAGCAGTACCTCTACCAGCTGGCCCTGTCGAAGGCCGACCGCGCCTGGGTCGACGCCTACGAGCTGTACCGCGGCGAGACCGACTTCCACGACCCGGCCTGGACGTACGCCGCCGAGACCTTCGCCGACTGGGTCGACAAGGGGTACATCAGCGACAAGTCGACCAACACCAAGGCCGAGGAGGCCGGAGTCTCCTTCCTCCAGGGCAAGGCGCCGATCCTGTTCTCCGGCAGCTGGTGGTACGGCCGCTTCCAGGAGGAGGCGGAGTTCGAGTGGGGCACCTTCCTGTGGCCCGGCTCCCGGCTCACGCTGGGCTCCGGGGGCAATCTGTGGGTGGTCCCGAAGAACGCCGAGAACAAACAACTGGCGTACGAATTCATCGACATCACCCTGTCGAAGAAGATCCAGAACCTGCTCGGCAACAACGGCGGCGTGCCCGTCGCCGCCGACCCGGACGCCATCACGGACCCGCAGTCCAAGACTCTCATCAAGAACTTCACCACCCTCTCCGAGCGCGACGGCCTCGCCTTCTACCCGGACTGGCCGGTCGCCGGCTTCTACGATGTGCTGGTCTCCGAGACGCAGAAGCTGATGACGGGCAGCACGACACCGGACGCCTGTCTGGACGCCCTGCAGGAGGCGTACGACAAGGGCGTCGCCCAGCGATGACGGGCCGCTTCCGCGACTCCTACGCGCTGTTCCTGCTGCCGGGCGCCCTCGCCTTCCTCGCCGTGGTCGTGCTGCCGTTCCTGATGAACACCGGGGTGAGCTTCACCGACTGGCAGGGAGTGGGCACCCCGCGATGGACCGGGCTCGACAACTACCGCACGCTCCTCGACGACGCCGAGTTCTGGGCGTCCTTCCGCCACAGCCTGTTCATGGTCGTGGCGATGGCGGTCATACCGACGGCCCTCGGGCTCGTCCTGGCCGCCGCCCTGTTCGACTACGTCGGCAAGCACTTCGGCACACGGACGGTCACCGTCCTGCGCGCCTGCTTCTATCTGCCGCAGGTCCTCCCGATCGCGGTCGCCGGCATCGTCTGGAGCTGGATCCTCGCCCCCGAGAACGGCTCCCTCAACGCGCTCCTGGAGGCGGTGGGCCTCGGCGCGTGGCAGCGGGACTGGCTCGGCGACCCCGACCTGGCGCTGTACACCGTCATGGGCGTCATGGTGTGGGTGCAGCTCGGCTTTCCGCTGGTGGTGTTCATGGCCGGGCTCCAGCGGGTCGACCCGCAGCTGTACGAGGCGGCCGAGCTGGACGGGGCCGGCTGGTGGCGCCGCTTCCGGCACATCACGCTGCCGCAGATCCGCCCGGAGACGTATGTCGTGCTCACCTGGTGCACGATCGCCGCGCTGAAGGTGTTCGGCGCCGTGTACGTGCTGACGAAGGGCGGCCCGGGCGGCGCCACGAACGTCCCCTCCTACTTCTCCTTCACCACGTTCTTCGAGAAGACCCAGGTCGGCTACGGCGCGGCGATCTCCACCGTCCTGACGGTGATCATCCTGGCGCTGTCCCTGATCGGGCTGAGGCTCCAGGCGCGGGCCGAGGACGCCGAGGAAGAGGGCCGGGGATGACCGCCGTACGCCGTTTCCCGGTGCTGGCGGCCCTCTGCCTCGCCGCCCTGTTCATGATCGTGCCGTTCCTGATCGTCGCGGTGAACGCGGTGAAGTCCCCGGCGGAGTACTCCCGCAACGGCCCCCTCAGCCTCCCCGAAGGCCTCTACCTGGACGGTCTGCGCGACTTCTGGGAGCGGGTCGACTACGGGCAGAAGCTGTTCAACTCGGTGCTGATCAGCGGCGCGGTGGCGGTGCTCGCGGCGGTCCTGTCGATCCTCACCGCGTACGCGATCGGCATCGGCCGCGTGAAGGGCCGCACCTGGGTGCTCGCGTTCTTCGTGCTCGCGAACATGCTGCCGCAGGAGGCGCTGGTCTACCCCGTCTACCACCTGAGCAAGCAGGTCGGCCTCTACGACACCAGGCTCAGCGTGATCATCGTCTTCACGGTGATCCAGGCGGCGTTCGGCACCTATCTGCTGTCGTCGGTGCTGAGCCGGTTTCCCCGGGAGATCATCGAGGCCGCCCGCATCGACGGGGCGAGCAGATGGCAGGTGCTGTGGCGGATCGTCGTGCCGGTCAGCCGGCCGACCCTCGGCGTCCTGCTGGTCTTCTTCTTCATCTGGACCTGGAACGAGTTCCTGCTCCCCCTGGTCATGCTGATCTCCAACGACAACCAGACGGTCTCCGTCGCGCTCGGCGTCCTCCAGGGCCAGCGCCTGATGGACGCCACGATGACCAACGCGGCCGCCCTGCTGGGCGTCCTGCCCGCGCTCGTCTTCTTCCTCGTCTTCCAGCGCACACTCACCCGCGGCATCGCCGTCGGGGCTGTCAGGTAAGGGGTTGGGGCTTGAAGTTCACCGACGGCTACTGGCTGCTGCGCGACGGCGTCACCGCGGCCCACCCGGTCGAGGTCCACGACGTCACCGCCGCCGACGGCACGCTGGAGATCCACGCGCCGACGCAGCCCGTCCGCCACCGCGGCGACACCCTGAAGGGACCGGTCGTGACGATCAGCGTGCACGCGCCGATGCCCGACGTCATCGGCATCACCCTCACCCACTTGGAGGGCGAGCAATCGCGGGGCCCGGAGTTCGACCTCACCCGGCACGACTTCACCCCCCAGGTGTCGTACGACGACGAGTACGCGACCCTCACCTCCGGCACGCTGTCGGTGCGGCTGGCCCGCACCGGCCCCTGGCACGTCGACTTCCTCGCCGGCGGCCGGGTCCTGACCTCCAGCGGCCCCAAGGGCATCGGCATCATGCGGGACGCGACCGGCACGCACTATCTGCGGGAGCAGCTGGGCCTCGGCGTGGGGACGAGCGTGTACGGCCTCGGGGAACGCTTCGGTCCGCTGGTGAAGAACGGCCAGGTCGTCGACATCTGGAACGCCGACGGCGGCACCGCGACCGAGCAGGCCTACAAGAACGTCCCGTTCTACCTCACGGACGCGGGCTACGGCGTCTTCGTCGACCACCCGGGCAAGGTGTCCTTCGAGGTCGGCTCGGAGGCCGTCTCCCGGGTGCAGTTCAGCGTGGAAGCACAGCAGTTGACGTACTACGTCATCCACGGGCCCACCCCGAAGGACATCCTCCGCACGTACACCGCCCTCACCGGCCGCCCGGCGCTGCCGCCCGCCTGGTCCTTCGGCCTGTGGCTGTCGACGTCCTTCACCACGTCCTACGACGAGGACACCGTGACGTCGTTCATCGAGGGCATGCGGGAGCGTGAACTCCCGCTCTCGGTCTTCCACTTCGACTGCTTCTGGATGCGCGAGTTCAACTGGTGCGACTTCGAGTGGGATCCGCGGGTCTTCCCCGACCCGGAGGGCATGCTGGCCCGGCTGAAGGAGCGCGGCCTGCACGTCTGCGTGTGGATCAACCCGTACATCGCCCAGCGCTCGCCGCTGTTCGCCGAGGGCAAGGCCCTGGGACACCTGCTGCGCCGGCCGGACGGCAGCGTGTGGCAGTGGGATCTGTGGCAGCCCGGCATGGCCCTGGTCGACTTCACCTCACCGGCGGCCCGCGACTGGTACGCCGGCAAGCTGGAGGCGCTGCTCGCGCAGGGCGTGGACTGCTTCAAGACCGACTTCGGCGAGCGGGTGCCGGTGGACGTGGCGTGGTCCGACGGCTCCGACCCCGAGCGGATGCACAACTACTACACGTACCTGTACAACCGCACGGTCTTCGACGTCCTGCGCAAACACCGCGGGGAGGGCGAGGCGGTGGTCTTCGCCCGGTCGGCGACGGCCGGGAGCCAGAAGTTCCCGGTGCACTGGGGCGGCGACTGCGAGGCGACGTACGAGTCGATGGCGGAGTCCCTGCGCGGCGGCCTGTCCCTCGGTCTGTCCGGCTTCGGCTTCTGGAGCCATGACATCGGCGGCTTCGAGGGCACCCCGACCCCGGCCCTGTTCAAACGCTGGCTGGCCTTCGGCCTGCTGTCGTCCCACAGCCGTCTGCACGGCTCGTCGTCGTACCGGGTGCCGTGGCTGTTCGACGAGGAGTCGGTCGCGGTGGCCCGGCACTTCACGCGCCTGAAGCTCCGCCTGATGCCCTACCTGTACGAGGCCGCGCGCACCGCCCACACCGAGGGGCTGCCGGTGATGCGGGCGATGATGCTGGAGTTCCCGGACGATCCCGGGTGCGCGTTCCTGGAACGGCAGTACATGCTCGGCCCGGACCTGCTGGTCGCGCCGGTGTTCAGCGACGAGGGCGACGTCACGTACTACGTCCCGGAGGGCACCTGGACCCACTTCGTGAGCGGGGAGACGGTGACCGGCCCGCGCTGGGTCCGCGAGAAGCACGCCTTCGACAGTGTCCCGATGCTGGTCCGCCCGGGCGCGGTGATCCCGGTGGGCGCGGTGGCCGACCGCCCCGACTACGACCACGCCGACGGGGTCACCCTGCGGGTGTACGGGCTGCGGCGCGGCGCGCAGGTCACGGTGCCGGTCGGGGACGTGACGTTCACGGTCGTCCGCGAGGGCGACATGCTGCGCGCGTCGTGCGGCGACCCGGCGGCACCGTGGGCGCTGGCGGCCGGGGACCGGGTGGTCCGGGCATCGCCCGGAACGGGATTCCTCACGCTGGACCTCGGGGAGCAGGGGGACTGATGGTCAAGATCACGGACGTGGCCCGGCACGCGGGCGTCTCCCCCAGCACCGTCTCGTACGCGCTCAGCGGCAAACGCCCGATCTCCGAGGAGACCCGGCGCCGCGTCCAGGCGTCCATCCGCGCCCTCGGCTACCGCCCGCACGCCGGCGCCCGCGCACTGGCCAGCAGCAAGTCGAACGTGCTCGCCCTGGTCGTCCCGCTGCGGGCGGGCATCCACATCCCGGTGGCCATGCAGTTCGCGGTGTCGGTGGTCACCACGGCCCGGACGTACGACCACGACGTCCTGCTCCTCACCCAGGAGGAGGGCGAGGAAGGCCTGCGGCGGGTGGCGGACACGGCGCTGGTGGACGCGCTGATCCTGATGGACGTACAGCTGCACGACCCCCGGCTGTCGCTGCTGCGGACGCTGGACCGGCCATCGGTGACGATCGGTCTGCCGGCGGAAGCAGCCGGACTCACCTGTATCGACCTGGACTTCAGGGCGGCGGGCGAGGCGTGCGTGGACCATCTGGCGGAGCTCGGCCACCGGGTGGTGGCCCTGGTCGGCTCCCCACCGGAGGTCTACGTCCGCCGGACCGCCTACGCCCAGCGCGTGGTCCAGGGCTTCACGGCCGCCGCCGACCGCCACGGCCTCGCCTCCACGGTCCACCCCTGCGAGGCGACCCCCGCGGCGGCCCGCGCGACGGCGGAACGTCTGCTGCGCGAGCGCCCGGCCCTGACGGGTGTGGTCGTCCACAACGAGGCGATCCTCGACCCCCTCCTCGACGCCTTCGAGCAACTGGGTCTGCGCGTCCCCGACGACCTCTCCGTCACCGCCATCTGCCCCACCGAACTCGCGGAGTCCACCCGCGTCCCCCTGACCTCCATCACCCTCCCGTCCACCGAGATCGGCACCCGCGCGGTGGAACTGCTGATGCGCAAGCTGGACGGGGAAGCGGTGCCGGGGGCGACGTTGCTGGTGCCGGAGCTGACGGTGCGGAGCAGCACGGCGCGCCGGACGGTCACGGCATGACGGTCACAGCATGACAAAGGCCCCGTCGCTCGCAGCGACGGGGCCTTGCCCACATGGGGTACCCCCGGAGGGGCTCGTGGAGATGGCGGGAATCGAACCCGCGTCCAACGGTGCGGAACCAGGGCTTCTCCGTGTGCAGTCCGCTCTGATTTTCTCGGCCCCGGAGATCACGCGGACAAGTCTCCGACGGGCTCAGTCACTGTTTGGTTTCCCTCTTCACCCCGTGACCGGGATCGAGGTTTAGTTCCCTAGCTGATGCCAGGATCCGGGTCGGGAACAGCCCCGGGCTGACACTCCCTTGTTAGGAGGCTCGCTCTGCTACCTGAGATCAGGCAGCGAGGGCGAAGGCCTGCTGGGAGGAATCGCGCTTGGTGTTGGCGATTATTTTTTTCGGCCTGTGGTTTACGAGATCATGGCCGCTTCCTCGACACGCTTCCCCTGCTTCGACAGCCGCTGTCGAAACCGATCATCCCCATGTTGATTTTTCAAACGCCGCACCCACCGTGGGGTGCAGGTGCCATCGTACGGGATCAGCGCTCGACGATGCCACCGTATTCCCGGCGGTCACCCAGCCGTGGTACCAGGTACAACACCACCCGGTGCCGGTTCATTCCCGGCGCCGGGAAACGGTGCTACGCCCGCTGCTTGCGCCGCACCGCCGACATCGCCCGCTCGGCCTCGCGCCGGTCCTGCTTCTCGCGCAGCGTCTGCCGCTTGTCGTACTCCTTCTTGCCCTTCGCCAGCGCGATCTCGATCTTCGCCCGGCCGTCCTTGAAGTACAGGGAGAGCGGCACGATCGTGTGACCCGTCTCCTGGGACTTCGACTCCAGCTTGTCGATCTCCTCGCGGTGCAGCAGCAGCTTGCGCTTGCGGCGGGCGCTGTGGTTGGTCCACGTGCCCTGGCTGTACTCCGGCACGTGCACGTTGTACAGCCACGCCTCGTGACCGTCCAACTGCACAAAGCCGTCGACCAGCGAGGCGCGCCCCTGGCGCAGCGACTTCACCTCGGTACCGGTGAGGACCAGCCCGGCCTCGTAGGTGTCGATGATGAGGTAGTCGTGCCGCGCCTTCTTGTTCTGCGCGATCAGTTTGCGCCCTTTTTCCTTAGCCATAGTGCCGACCATTTTCGCACTACGGAGCGGGTGTGCGGGAAGTCATTATGCGAGGGGTGAAGCCGGGGGTGCCGCTAGCTGCCCAGGCCCGTCAGGACCGTCTCCGCCCGGCGCAGCGCGTCCCGGTCCGCCTCCAGGTCGGGGGTGATGCCCCGCCCGTCCACCCCGCGGCCGGAGGGGGTGCGGTAGTGCCCGACGGTCAGCTCGGCGACGGAGCCGTCGGGCAGCCGGCTCGGCATCTGGACCGAGCCCTTGCCGAAGGTGCGGGAGCCGACGACGACCGCCCGGCCCCGGTCCTGCAGGGCTCCGGTCAGCAGCTCGGCCGCGCTCATCGTGCCCCCGTCGACGAGCGCGACCAGGGGTCTTTCGGTGTCGCCGCCGGGCTCGGCGTGCAGGGCCCGCTGCTCGCCCTCGACGTCGTACGTGGCGACCAGCCCGCCGTCGAGGAAGGCGGAGGCGGTGGTGACGGCCTCGGTGACCAGGCCGCCGGAGTTGCCGCGCAGGTCGAGGACGATCCCGGCACCGCGCGGGGCGCGCCGGACGGCGTCGCGGACGGTGTCGCCGGCGCCCCTGGTGAAGGCGCCGATCTTGATGAGGGTGTCCCCGTCGGGGAGGGTGCGGACGGTCACCGAGCCGGTGGAGAGACGGGCCCGGCGCAGCGTGAGGCTCCACGCGCGCGTGCCGCGTTCCAGGCCGAGCCGGACGGGCGTACCGGCGGGGGCGTCGGTGGCGTCGCCGCGGAGTAAGGAGACCACCTCGGTGACCGGCCGCCCGTCGACCATGCGCCCGTCGACGCTGCGCAGCCGGTCGCCCGCGCGGATCCCGGCGTCGGCCGCGGGCGAGCCGGCGGCGACCTCGGTCACCTCGATCCGCCCGTCCCGCTCCCGCCGCGCCCACAGCCCGACGCCCGTGTACGCGCCGTCCAGGGCCTCCTCGAACTCCTCGTACTCGCCCTTCGAATACACGGCGTCCCAGCGGTCCCCGCTGCGGCTGACAGCGCGCTCGGCGGCCTCCAGGGGCGACTTGCCGTCGGCCATCGCCTCCAGCGCGGCGTCCGTCACCTCGTCGGGGCGGGCGACCGAGGCGGCCGTTCGGGACGGGCCCGGCGCGGGCCTGCGCTCGGTGCCGGGCAGCGAGCCCGTGGCGGCACCGGCGACGAGCACGCTCGTGAACACCAGTGTCAGGGCGGCCCCGCGGCGCATGCGGCGGGGCTGACAGAACAGGTCACGACCTGACATGGCGGTGAGTCTAGGACAACACGAAGGGCCGCACGGTCCGTTGACCGTACGGCCCCTCTTGGCATGCGTCACACCTTCAAGTACTTGCGCAGCGCGAAGAACGCGGCCAACGCGGGCATCAGCAGGCTGGTGGCGAGGATGAGCGGCAGCTTCGTCAGAACGGCGTCCCAGCCGATGAAGTTGATCAGCCGCAACTGGTCGGCGAGGGCCAGTCCGTGGTCGATGAGGAAGTACCGCGCGGTCACCAGGAACGCGCACGCGACGGCGCCGCCGATGAGTCCGGCGACCGCTGCCTCCATGATGAACGGCGCCTGGATGTAGAAGCCGGAGGCGCCGACCAGCCGCATGATGCCGGTCTCGCGGCGCCGGCTGAACGCCGAGACGCGCACCGTGTTGACGATCAGCATCAGCGCCACGACCAGCATCAGCGCCATCACCGCGCGCGCGGCCCAGTTCATGCCTTCGAGCAGCTTGAAGAGGTTGTCCAGGGTCTCCCTCTGGTCCCGCACGGACTGCACACCGTCCCGGCCGCTGAAAGCGGTCGCGATGACCCGGTACTTCTCCGGGTCCTTCAGCTTGATGCGGTACGACTCCTGCAACTGGTCCGGAGTGATGGAACTGGCCAGCGGGGAGTCGCCGAACTGCTCCTTGTAGAGCTTGTACGCCTGGTCCTGCGACTCGTACAACACCAGGTCGACGACCGGCATCTTCTCCAGGTCGGCCTTGATCTGCTTCTTCTGCTCCTCCGTGACCGCGCCCTTGGCGCAGGCGGGGTCGGACTCGGCGTCGGCCTTGTTGCAGAGGTAGATCGAGACGTTGACCTTGTCGTACCAGTAGCCCTTCATGCTGTTGACCTGGTCGCTCATCAGCAGCGAACCGCCGAACAGGGCCAGGGAGAGGGCGACGGAGACGATGACGGCGAAGGTCATCGTCAGATTGCGGCGGAGACCGACACCGATCTCCGACAGAACGAACTGGGCGCGCATGGCGTCTGGTTAAGCCTTTCCGTCGTGGATCGTCAGTGCTGGTAGCCGTAGACGCCGCGGGCCTGGTCGCGGACGAGGCGGCCCTTCTCCAGCTCGATGACGCGCTTGCGCATCTGGTCCACGATGTTCTGGTCGTGCGTGGCCATCAAGACGGTCGTACCGGTGCGGTTGATCCGGTCGAGCAGCTTCATGATGCCGACGGAGGTCTGCGGGTCGAGGTTGCCGGTGGGCTCGTCGGCGATCAGCAGCTTGGGCCGGTTGACGAAGGCCCGCGCGATGGCGACGCGCTGCTGCTCACCGCCGGACAGCTCGCCCGGCATCCGGTCCTCCTTGCCGCCGAGGCCGACCAGTTCCAGCACCTGCGGCACGGACTTGCGGATCTCTCCGCGGGACTTGCCGATGACCTCCTGCGCGAAGGCCACGTTCTCGGCGACGGTCTTGTTCGGCAGCAGCCGGAAGTCCTGGAACACCGTCCCCAGCTGGCGGCGCATGTGCGGCACCTTCCAGTTGGAGAGGCGCGCGAGATCCTTGCCCAGAACGTGCACCTGCCCGTGGCTGGCCCGCTCCTCGCGGAGGATCAGCCGCAGGAAGGTGGACTTTCCGGAGCCGGAGGACCCCACGAGGAACACGAACTCGCCCTTCTCGACCTCCAGGGAGACATCCCTGAGGGCTGGGCGGGTCTGCTTGGGGTAGACCTTGGAGACATTGTCGAATCGGATCACGGATGCACCACGGGTCGCCGGGGGTAGATGAGCGTGACCATACGCGAACCGAGTGGGCAACTGCAGTCACCGGTCAGGGTTGCGCGCAGGTTGTGCGCATTTGTACTGAGGGGGACCTGACTCCCCAGGGGCGCGGGGCTGTGTCGATATGCGGCTCCGCCGCGTGGGCGCGAGCAACCACGACGAGCCCGCAGCCCCGCGACGACGGAACCAACCCCTAGGAAGGGCCCCGCGCACCCTCCGGAGGAACCTGGCACAGTGGAGGGGGAACGTTCTCGCCCCCGAGAGCGTTGTCCAGAAAAGAACCGGCACTAGGAGGGCGAGCACATGACGTACGACCGGCTGGTGTGCGCGAACTGTGCCGCGCCCGTGAGCGAGGGCCGCTGCCCCGTGTGCCGGGCCAACCGGGAGCGGCTCCAGCAGGAGAATCCGCTGGCCGCCCTGAATCCGATGACGCTGATCGCCCTGCTGGTGGTGCTGATCGCCGCGGTGGCGCTGCTGGCACACCAGACCGCGTAAACGGCAAAGGGCCCGGAGCACTGCGCTCCGGGCCCTTTCGACTACTGTCGGCTACCTGCTCAGGCAGCCGCACCGCCACGGCCGCCCATGAGGCGCGGCAGCACGCGGAAGCCGATACCGCCGGCGATCATCGTCGCGGCGCCGACCAGCAGGAACGTGGTCTGCGCGGCACCGGTCTCGGCCAGCTCCTCGCCGCCGCCCTGGGCCGAGGTGTCGGCCGGGGTGTCGGAGCCGGTGTCGGTCAGGGCCGACGAGCCGGCACCCTGGGCGGAGTCGTTCGAGCCGCCGTCGGGGTTGGCGTTGTTGCCGCCACCGTTGTTGCCGTTGTCGTTCCCGTTGCCGTTGTCGTCGCCGTCACCGGGGTTGCCCGGGTTACCCGGGTTGCTCGGCTCCTCCGGCTCCTCCGGCTCGGTCGGGTTCTCCGTCGGGTCGGTCGGGATCTCCGGCTCGGTCGGGATGCCCGGGTCGGTGGGCGTGCCCGGGTCGGTCGGGTTCGGGTCGGTCGGGATCCCCGGGTCGGTCGGGATGCCCGGGTCCGTGGGCGTGCCCGGGTCGGTCGGGTCGGGGGACGGCGTCTCGCACCCGATCCCCAGGAACCCGCAGTCGTCACCCGGAGCGGCCGAAGCGGCACCCGCGGCGGTCAGCGAGGCACCGGCGGCGATCACGGCGCCCGCCACTATGCGCGCGACACGGATCCGCGTCTTCTTGGTCATGTGGTTGCTACCCCCAGTAGCTGATCGTCAATGAGGCGGCGCTCGGGGCCGTGATCGACGGAGGTAGCTGAAACTGAAGCCCCCCGGTTCACATGCGCCCCAGAGATACGCATGCCGCGCTCAACCCTTCCGATTTTTCAAAGCAACGTCAAGGTCATTACGGGAGCACTGTCCGGATATGGCGCGCTTTACCGGGGATTGCAGTGTGTGAGTGTGCTGTAAAACCCGGACAAACGACAACCGCCCCTGAATCAGGGGCGGTTGACTTTGTCGACAAACTTACTTCTCCTGCTGCTTGCGCCAGCGAATTCCGGCCTCCAGGAACCCGTCGATCTCACCGTTGAACACGGCCTCGGGGTTGCCGACCTCGTGCTCCGTGCGCAGGTCCTTGACCATCTGGTACGGGTGCAGGACGTACGAACGCATCTGGTTGCCCCAGGAGTTGGCGCCGTCGCCCTTGAGGGCGTCCATCTTGGCCTGCTCCTCCTGGCGGCGCCGCTCAAGGAGCTTGGCCTGGAGGACGTTCATGGCGGTGGCCTTGTTCTGGATCTGCGACCGCTCGTTCTGGCAGGAGACCACGATGCCGGTCGGGATGTGCGTGATGCGCACCGCGGAGTCGGTGGTGTTCACGCCCTGGCCGCCGGGCCCGGAGGACCGGTAGACGTCGATGCGCAGATCGGACTCGTCGATGTCGACGTGGTCGGACTGCTCGACGACGGGCAGCACCTCGACACCGGCGAAGGAGGTCTGGCGCCGGCCCTGGTTGTCGAAGGGCGAGATGCGCACCAGGCGGTGGGTGCCCTGCTCGACGGAGAGGGTGCCGTAGGCGTACGGCGCCTGCACGGCGAAGGTGGTCGACTTGATGCCGGCCTCTTCGGCGTACGACGTCTCGATCAGCTCCGTCTTGTAGCCGCGCTGCTCGGCCCACCGCAGGTACATGCGCTGCAGCTTCTCGGCGAAGTCCGCGGCGTCGACGCCGCCCGCCTCGGCGCGGATGTTGACCAGCGCCTCACGGGAGTCGTACTCGCCGCTCAGCAGCGTCCGCACCTCCATCTCGTCGAGCGCCTTCTTGACGGACTCGAGCTCGGACTCGGCCTCGGCACGGGTGTCCGGGTCGTCCTCCTCCTCGGCCATCTCGAAGAGCACGGCGAGATCGTCGATCCGCGAGCGCAGGGCCTCGGCCTTCCTCACCTCCGCCTGGAGGTGGGAGAGCTTGCTGGTGATCTTCTGCGCCTCGTCCGGGTTGTCCCACAGGGACGGCGCGGCCGCCTGCTCCTCGAGCACGGCGATGTCTGCCCTCAGCTTGTCGAGGTCCAGAACGGCCTCGATCGACTCCATGGTCGAGGAGAGGGACTTGAGCTCTTCGGATACATCGACGACTGCCACGCTCCCAGCGTAACGGCTCCGCCGGTGAGCCAGCGCCGTCCTGAGCGTCGGTTGTGACGCACCCGGCGTCGGTGCCTCCTCACACGCCGGACAGGCTGACTTTCACCGGCCGGCGCCCAGACGTGACCGCTACGACATCTCACTCACGGTGTGTCCGGAGCGGAGTTCTTCGTGTCCTGGGGCGTCGCGCCCCCGTCGTCGCCCGACGTGGCCAGCCAGGCTCCCGTGCCGATGGCCGCCGCGAGGGCCACCGCGGCGGCACCCAGGGTGAGGCGACGTCGGCGGGTGGCGGCGCGGTTGCGGGCCGAGCCGGGGCGGGGGGCGCCGGCGGCGCGGGGGGCGCGGGCCGTGCCGTGGGCGCCGCCGGCCAGCTCGTCGGGGGCGGGGACCCGCATCGAGGTGTGGGTGTCCCGGTTGGAGTCGGGCTTGGCGCCGGGGACCAGGGAGACCGCGCCCCGGCGTGCTCGCGGCGGGGGCGCCTGCTCGCCCTGCGCGGGCTGCGGTGCCTCGTCGGCCGGCTCGGCGTCCGGGTCCGGCTCGTCCACGTCCAGCGGCGGCATCCCGGCCAGCGTGGGCAGCTGCTCGCGCAGCCGCGCGGCCAGCTCGGAGGCGCGCAGCCGGGAGGCGGGGGCCTTGGCGAGGCACTGCACGATCAGCTGCCACAGCTCCTCGGGGATGCCGGGGAGCGGGACGACGGTCTCCGTGACGTGGCGGCGCAGCACCGCGCCCGGGTGGCCGCCGCCGAAGGGGGTGAAGCCCGCCAGCAGCTCGTAGAGGACGGTGGCGAGGGCGTAGATGTCGACGGAGGCGCGCGGGGGCAGGCCCTCGACGATCTCGGGGGCCAGATAGTCGGGGGTGCCGATGACCTTGGTGGCCCGGGTGCGCTGCGGGGTGTCGATCAGCTTGGCGATGCCGAAGTCGGTGAGCAGGGCGCGGTGCGCGCCGCCCGGTCCGAGCGGGCTCTGCATGTCCAGCAGGATGTTCTCCGGCTTGACGTCCCGGTGCACGACCCCGGCGGCGTGGGCGGCGGCGAGGCCGTCCGCCACGTCGGCGACGATCGCGACGGCCGCCTCGGGGGCGAGCCGCCGCTCCCGTTCCAGCCGGGTGCGCAGGTCGGTGCCGCGGACCAGGTCCATGACGAGGGCGAGGTCGTTGCCGTCGACCACCAGGTCACGGACGGAGACCACGTTCGGGTGGTCGAGCCCGAGCAGGGCGGTCCGCTCCTGGACGAAGCGTCCGACGAGTTCCTGGTCGGATGCCAGATCCTCGCGCAGCAGCTTGATGGCGACGGGCCCCTCCGGCCCCTCGCCCAGCCACACCGTGCCGGCGCTGCCCCGTCCCAGGATCTGGTTCGCGGTGTACCGGCTGCCGATCTTCCGTGCCAAGACTGCTCCTACAGACGCGTGTTGTCGCTAAAACTACGCGTCCGGGGAGCCGGCCTTCACCGGGGAGGCGGAAATCACCCCTCGGGTGTCGACAAATAGACAGGCTCGCTACTGGCCGGAGCCCGTCCCGGAGCCGGTACCGGAACCGGAATCGCCGCCCAGGTCGCTGATCCAGTCCGTCACCGTGCCGACCCAGTCCGTGAGCTGCTCCCAGTAGCCCTTGCCGGTGCCGATCCACTCCTGGAGCGGACTCAGCTCCCAGATGAGCCAGCCGGCCACGAACAGGATGACGATCGTGAACAGGCAGCCCTTGAGGCAGCCAAGACCCGGGATGCGCATCGGGTTGGCGCTGCGCTGACGCGGCTGGCGCGGCTCCCGCGCGGGGCGCTGCGGCTCCGGCGGAGCGGGCGGGGCGTACCGCTGGGGCTGTTGGGGCTGCTGGGGCCGGCGCGGCGGGGCATACGGCTGCGGTTGCTGCTGTTGTTGCTGCTGCTGCTGCGGGTAGCCGTAACCGGGCGGCGGTCCCTGCTGCGGGCGCTGCTGGGGTCGCTGGGGCGGCTGCTGGGGCCGGGACACCTGCCGCTGGGGGCGGCGGCGCAGCGGGTCCTCGCTGGGGTCCAGGTACTGGATCTGCGTCTGCTCGTTACGGTCCCGCGCGGCCCGCAGCTGGGTCTGCCAGGGGTGCTCCCCCTGCCGGCCGTCCTGGCCCTGATGGCCCGGCTGGTGCGGGGGCACCGGCGGCATGACGGCCGTCGGGTCGGCGGCCCCGGTGTTCGGGAGTACGGCGGTGGGGTCGGCGGCGCCGGCCGGGCCGCCGGTGTGCGGCAGCACGCTGGTCGCGGCGTTCGGGTCGTACGCGCCCGGCGCGGAGCCCTGCGGGAGCACCTGCGTCGGGTCCGCCGCGCCCGCGGAGCCGGGCACCGCCGCGGGCGCCGGGTCGGGGGCGAGCAGCGCGCCGACGTTCTCGGCGGCGGCGATCTGCGCGGAGTTCGCGTGCACGCCGACGCCCTCGGCGACGACCCGAAGGCCGCGCGCGAGGTTCTCGGCGCTGGGGCGCTCGTCGGGGTTCTTGCGCAGGCAGCGCTCTATGACCGTCCACAGCGGTTCGGGGACGGTGGAGGGGCGGCGCGGTTCGGCGCTCAGGTGCTGGTGCAGCACCTCCAGGGCGGAGCTGCCGGAGAACGGCGGGCGGCCGGTGACCAGCTCGTAGAGGAGGATGCCCGCGCCGTAGATGTCGACCGCCGAGGTCTGCGGGCGGCCCTCCGCGGACTCCGGGGCCACGTACGCGGGCGTGCCGACGAACTCGCTGGTGCGGGTGAGGCCGGGCGAGTCGGCGAGGCGGGCGATGCCGAAGTCGGTCAGCATCGGGTGCATCTGGCCGCCGTTCTGCTGGAGCAGGACGTTCGCCGGCTTCAGGTCGCGGTGGACCACTCCGTCGGCGTGGCTGGCGGCGAGCGCGTCGGCGATCTGGGCGGTGAGCAGGGCCGCGGCGACCGGGGTGAAGGGGCCGTTCTCGCGCAGGTAGCGGTGCAGGTCGGGGCCGTCGACGAGGTCCATGACCAGGGCGAGCAGATCGCCCTCGACGACCAGGTCGCGCACCCGGACGATGTTCGGGTGCGTCAGCCGGAGCAGCACCGAGCGCTCACGGAGGAACCGCATCACGACATCCGGGTCGCTCGCCAGCTCCTCCTTGAGGACCTTGATGGCGACGGTCTCGCCGGGCTGTCCGGGCACGGCCGCCTCGGCGCCCGCGGTCTCCCGCTGGCGGGCCCGCCAGACGGTGCCCGTGGCGCCGCGTCCGAGCGGCTCCTCGAGCAGGTACTTGCTGCCGACTGGCCGCACGTCACGCGCTCCCTGCTGCTTGCCTTGCCTGATGGTCGGTGTTCCGACCCACTGTAGTGCCGTGGTCCGACAGACCGGGCTGTCCTCTTTCCGTGGGCCCGGGCACGCGCCCGTACGCGGTGTCGCCCTCGGTCCTGTGGGTCTACGTACGCGTTCCCGCGCACGTTCGAAGGAAAGACGCTCGCCTCGGTCTCCAGGTTGCCGAAAGCGGACGTGACCGATCTCAACCGGTCGCCGGTGCCGCCCCTGGCAGGCACTTTTGCGGGCAGAGCCGACCAATCAAGATCACTTCTGCCGGAGCGGCGGGCGTGTTGTCGGTGACAGGTGCGAGGATGCGTGCAGTTACTGGCCGACGTGCTCGTGTGGGGTGGGGGACCTCCGCGCCCGCGCAGAAGGGACCGCTGACGGCGATGCAGATCCGGCTGACCGTCGTAGACCCGCTGGGCCCGCCCTCGGCCGAGGCGCGGGGCCGCGCCGCGAGCCGCGACGTGCTGGTCACCGCGCCCGCCGGCACGGCCCTCTCGGCGGTCGCCTCGGCGCTGGCCTCGGCGGTCACCGGCGACGCCGCCCAGCCTGGCCCGGTGGTGCTGTACGCCGGCGCTGAGCGCCTCGACGACCGCCGCTGCACCCTCGGCGAGCCGCCGCTGCTGGACGGCGCCGTGCTCTCCCTGGGCGCGCCCGCCGACCCGGAGCCGCACCCCGAGGTCGACGACGCCCCGGCCCGCCTCGACGTGGTCGCCGGGCCCGACGCGGGCGGGGTGCATCTGCTGCACGGCGGCCGTATCGACATCGGCCGCTCCGCCGACGCGGACGTCCCGCTCGACGACCCGGACGTCTCCCGGCTGCACTGCGCGGTGACCCTGTCCCCCGACGGCCGCGTCACCGTCGCCGACCTCGGCTCCACCAACGGCACCACCCTGGACGGCGTCCGCGTGGACTCCCGCCCGGTGCGGCTCGCGCCGGGCGCGCTGCTGCGTCTCGGCGAGTCGGCCCTGCGGCTCGCCCCGGCCGGAGGGCCGGGGGCCCGGCGGGGCACGACACCGGACGGGGAGGGACACGTCCGGGTCGCTCCGGCGCCCGCCTCCGCCGGCCTCCCGGAGGCCCCCGAGAGCCACACGCGCGCGGACGGCCCCGCCGACGAGCAGCGGCCCGGCCGGGGGCCGTCGGCCGCCCAGGAGCACACGCCCGTCGAACCGCCCGTCAGGCCGCCGGTCGTCCCGGGGCAGGGCGGGGCACCGCGGATCGAGGAGCGCCGCGCGGCCGGGCGCCCGCCCGGGGCCCGCCTGGTGCCGCCCGCCCAGCCGCCGGCCGACGGCGGCACACACGGCGGACGCCAGGGCGTACCCGACCTGGGCGGCACACCGGCCGCCCACCGAGGCACCCAGGAAGCCGCCCACCCGCACGGTTCCGGGGCACCCCAGCCGCCGCACTCCGGGCGCAGGCGCGGGGGCCTCGGCGCCTGGGCGCGCCGCCTGACCGGCGGGCGCGGCGAGCAGCCGACGGCGGCCGGACCGGAGGCGTACGACGAGGAGGCGGCCGGTACGCCCCTCCCGCCGGCCTACGTCGGTCCCCGTCTGCCGGAGACCTGGCCGGACCCGGCGGCCCTGCTGCTGACCGCGCTCGGTCCCGGGCCCCGGTTGTGGGAGCGCGGGCCGGGCCACCCGGAGGCGCTGACCGTGCGGCTCGGCACGGCCGACCGGGCGGCGCCCGACGGCTCCGGGCTGCTGCCCGCCGTGCCGGTGACCGCCGACCTGCGCGAGGCCGGGGCGCTGGGCCTGGCCGGACCGCGCCCGCGGCTCGCCGGGCTGGCCCGCGCGGTGCTCGCGCAGCTGGCCGCGCTGCACTCCCCCTCGACCCTGGAGATCGTGCTGGTCAGCACCGACCGCTCCCGCTCGGTGGCCGAGCGCACCGCGGAGTGGTCCTGGCTCGGCTGGCTCCCGCAGGTCCGCCCGGGACACGGCCAAGACTGCCGTCTCCTCCTCGCCTACGACCGCGAACAGGCCACGGCCCGCACCGACGAACTCCTGCGCCGCCTGGAGGACCACCTCACGGACCGCTCGGGCGGTAGCCGTCCGGCCACGGCGGCCGCCGACGGATATCAGGGCTCGGCGGCGCACGGCCTGCCCGGCGGTCCCGGCGCGGGCGGCGGCCCTCGGCCCACGGCGACCGACGGCAGCGCGCCGACCGGTGCCAGGCACCCCGCAGCGGCTGCCGACGCGGGCCCGAGCGCGGCGGCGCACCACCACCTGCCGGGCGCCGCCGACGCGACAGCACACGGGCTCCCGGGTGGCCCCGGCACGGGCAACGGCCCCCACCCCGCGGCGGCCGATGGCGGCACCCCGCCGGGTTCGGGGCGCCCGGCTGCGGACGCGGATCCGGGCTCGGCGGCGCACGGCCTGCCGACCGCAGCCGGTCCGGGCACGGCGCACCACACGCCGGGCAGCTCCGGCACGACAGCACGCGGCTTCCCGGGCAGCCCCGGCACGGGCGGCGGGCCTCGGTCCGCGGCAGCCAACGGCAGCGCCCCGACCAGTCCCGCGCACCCCGCAGGGACCGCGGACGGGCGACCGCGCGGCGGCCCTCGCTTCGCGGCGACCGATGGCAGCGCCACGGCCGGTTCCGCGCACCTCTCGGCGGCTGCCGACGCGGGTCCCGGCACGGCGGCGCACCGCACGCCCGGCAGCCCGGGCGCGGCAGCACACGGCCTGCCGGGCGGCCCCGGCGCGGGCAGTGACCCTCGGTCCGCGGCAACCAACAGCAGCGCCCCGACCAGTCCCACGCACCCCGCAGGGACCGCGGACGCGGGCCCGAGCACTGCGGCGCATGGCATGCCGGGCAGCTCCGGCGCGGCAGCACACGGCCTGCCGGGAGGTCCCGGCGCGGGCAGTGACCCTCGGTCCGCGGCGCCCCACGCCGACGTCCCCACCCGTACCGGGCGCCCCGCAGGGGCCGCCGACGGCGGTCCGGGCACGGCGGCGCACCGCCTGCCGGGCAGCCCCGGCACGGGCGGCAGCCCTCGTTTCGCGGCGGCCGACGGCAGCGCCACGGCCGGTCCTGGGCAGCACGCAGGGGCCGCCACCGCGGGCCCGGACTCGGCGGCGCACCGCCTGCCCGCCCCGGCCGGACCGGGCGCGGCAGCCCACGGCCTGCCGGCCGACCCCGGCGCGGGCAACGGCCCCCACCCCGCAGCAGCGGACCTCCCCCGGCCCGAGGCAACCGCCGCCCCCGCCCGCGGAGCGGCACGGCGTCCCTCGTGGGCCCGGCCGGACGGGGCCGAGGGTGGCTTCCGGGGGCCGTACACCGTCGTCGTGGTGGACGGGGACCCCGGGAGTGCGGGGCTGCGGGACGCGGTGGCGCGGCTGGCGGTGGAGGGACCGCGGGCCGGGATCCATGTGGTGTGCCTGGCCGAGACGGACCCCGCCTCGCCCGCGTCGCCGGTGACGGAGACGTACGAGGCGGCCTGCGCGGCGGCGCCGACGTTCCGGCAGTGCGGGGCGGTGGCGCTGCTCAGCGGCGATGTGGCGACGGCGCTGCGGCTGCTGCGGGTGGCCCCGGCGGAGGGGACCGCCCCCGCCGGTCCCGTCGGCCACGGCACGATAGCCACCGTCGACGCCGTCTCCCCCGCGTGGGCCGAGCGGTTCGCGCGGGCGCTGGCGCCGCTGCGGCCGGACGGCTCCGGCGGCGAGCGGCAGGCGCGGGTGTCCGCACCGCTGCCCCAGTCGGCCCGGCTGCTGGACGAGCTGGGGCTGGCCCGGGCCACCCCGGCGTCGCTGATGGCCCGCTGGGCGGACGCGGCCGACGACACCCGGGCGCTCGGCGGGCGGGCCTGGGCGGTGCTGGGGGCCGGTCCGCGTGGGCCGGTGGGTGTGGACCTCGTGGCGGACGGGCCGCATCTGCTGATCGAGGGCCCGGCGGGCAGCGGGCGTACGGAGCTGCTGCGCGCGATCGTCGCCTCGCTGGCCGCCGCCGAGCGGCCCGACCGGCTGGGCATCGTGCTGATGGACGGCCGGGACAGCGTGGGCACGGGCCCGGCGCACGGCGAGGGGCTGCGCGTCTGCACCGACGTACCGCACGTCACCACCCATCTCACCGCCAACGACCCCGTCCGCATGCGGGAGTTCGCGCAGTCGCTGAGCGCCGAGCTGAAGCGGCGGGCGGAGCTGCTGGGCCGCTCGGACTTCATCGAGTGGCACACCGGCCGGGAGCTGGCGGGTCGTATGGTCACGCAGCGCCAGGCACCCCAGCAGACGCCGGGACAGGCGCCGGGGGCCCATGATTCCGGCGCCGCGGACCTGGACGCGCCGCCCAGTTCCACGCTGCGGCTGCGGCCGGGCGGGGCGCGCCGGCAGGCCGACGCGGCGCCGCCGCTGCCGCGGCTCGTGGTCGTCGTGGACGACCTGGACGCGCTGGTCTCGCCCGCGCTCGGCTCCCCGGGACGCCCCGCGGCCGGGTCGGTCGTACGGGCGCTGGACGCGGTGGCCCGGGAGGGCGAGCGGCTGGGCGTGCATCTGGTCGCGGCGGCCGGACCGGGCGGTCGTACGGCCGAGTCGGAGGCGGCGCGGCGGGCGCGGCTGCGGATCGTGCTGGAGGCACCGGCGGCGGGTCCGGACGAGCCGGCGCCGGGGCGCGGGCGGCTGACCGGGCCCGACGGCCGGAGCACGCCGTTCCAGGGCGGGCGGGTCACGGGGCGCATTCCGCGCACCGCGACCCTGCGGCCGACGGTCGTCCCCCTGGACTGGCACCGCATGGGCGACCCGCCGGCCCGCCGCCCGGTGCGGGAGCTGGGCAACGGTCCGACGGACCTGGCCCTGCTGGCCAGCGCGCTGGAGCGGGCGGCCCGGGAGGTGTCGGCGTCCCAGGTGCCGTCGCTGCTGTAGTCGCGGGCCGGGCCCTGTCGTTCGGATCGACCCGGCGTCGCGAGGCGATCCGGACGACGGCGATCCGGACGACGGCGATCCGAAAACGGCGATCCACACAACAGGGCCTACGCGAAGCGACGGTCCCGGGCCGCGCCGACCCGAGTCACAGCGCGGTCACGATCACCCCCTTGACACGGTTCGCGCCCTTGCCGACCCCCGTCACCCGGCGTAGACCAGTGCTCACGGAGCAGCGCTGGACGTTCGACGAGGAACGAAGAACGGGGCCGTGATGCACAGCGAGAGCAGCACCAGCCGGACGACGACACGCAGGGCGGCGCGAACCGCCGCAGCCCTCCTCGCGGGAGCGCTCGCGCTCACCGCCTGTGGCGGCGAGGACAAGGACAGCGAGACCAAAGACGGCGGCGGCACCGAGACGACCGCCACGGTGAAACTCCCCAAGCTGGACGGCGAGTCCCTGGAGGTCGCCGCCGTCTGGACCGGCCCGGAGCAGGCCAACTTCAAGAAGGTGCTCGCGGAGTTCGAGAAGCGGACCGGTGCGAAGGTCACCTTCGTCCCCGCGCAGGACCCGATCATCAACTTTCTCGGTTCCAAGATCGCCGGTGGCCAGCCGCCGGACGTCGCGATGCTGCCGCAGCCGGGCGCCATCAAGCAGGCCGTCGACAAGGGCTGGGCCAAGCCGCTGGGCGCGGAGGCGCAGGCCGAGTTGGCGAAGAACTTCTCGCCGGGCTGGCAGGACATCGGCAAGGTCGACGGCAAGCAGTACGGCGTCTACTACAAGGCCGCCAACAAGTCCCTGATCTGGTACAACACCCAGGTCTTCGAGAACGCGGGCGCCCAGGAGCCCAAGACCTGGGACGAGCTTCTCACCACCGCGCAGACCATCTACGACTCCGGTGTCACGCCCTTCTCCGTCGGCGGCGCGGACGGCTGGACCCTCACCGACTGGTTCGAGAACGTCTATCTCTCCCAGGCGGGGCCGGAGAAGTACGACCAGCTGGCCAAGCACGAGATCAAGTGGACGGACCCCTCCGTCAAGGAGGCGCTGACCACGCTCGCGCAGATTTGGGGCAAGCAGGACTACCTCGCGGGCGGCGCGAGCGGCGCGCTGCAGACCGAGTTCCCTGCCTCCGTCACCCAGACCTTCACCGGCGGCGACCAGCCGAAGGCCGGCATGGTCTACGAGGGCGACTTCGTGCAGGTCAACATCGCCGAGACGGAGGCGGAGGTCGGCACCGATGCGAAGGTCTTCCCCTTCCCCGCCGTCGGTGACACCGCGCCCGTCGTCTCCGGCGGCGACGCGGCCGTGATCCTGGAGGACTCGAAGGCCGCGCAGGCCCTGGCCACCTTCCTGGCCTCCCCGGACGCGGCGACGATCCAGGCGAAGCTCGGCGGCTATCTCTCGCCGAACAAGAACGTGGACCCGTCGGCGTATCCGAACGCGGTGCAGCAGGAGATGGCCAAGTCGCTGATCGCGGCCGGTGACGACTTCCGCTTCGACATGTCGGACCAGGCGCCCCAGGCCTTCGGCGGCACCCCCGGCAAGGGCGAGTGGAAGGCGCTGCAGGACTTCCTGAAGAACCCGAAGGACATCGCCGGCACCCAGCGGCGGCTGGAGGCCGACGCGGCCGCGGCGTACGGGGACTGAGCCGGCGATGGCCTCGCCGGCGCCCTCGGCGGGGGTCCCTCCGACCCCCGCCGTTCCCCCCACGCGCAAGAGCGTGACCGGCACCCGCACCACCATCGCGGCGCTCTTCCTGCTGCCCGCCCTGGTGCTGCTCGGCGCGCTCGTGGTCTACCCGATCGGGTACTCGGTCGTCCGCAGCTTCTACGACCAGTCCGGCGACGGCTTCGCCGGATTCGACAACTACCAGGCCCTGTTCACCGACGACGGCATCCGCACCGCGCTGAAGAACAACATCATCTGGGTGGTGTTCGCGCCGACCGTCGCGACCGCGCTCGGTCTGATCTTCGCGGTGCTGACCGAACGGGTGCGCTGGGGCACCGCGTTCAAGCTGGTCGTCTTCATGCCGATGGCCATCTCGATGCTCGCCGCGGGCATCATCTTCCGGCTGGTGTACGACCAGGACCCGGACAAGGGCGTCGCCAACGCCGTGTGGGTGGGCGTGCACGACACGTTCGCCCAGTCGTCGGCGTTCCCGAAGGCGCACCCGGGCCGCGAGTCGCCGCTGGAGGCGGCGGGCGGGGGTGCGTTCGTCACCAGGGAGCCGGTCCGCCTCGGCGATCCGGTGGCCCTGCCGCTGGTGGGCGTGGCGCCCGATCTCATGCCGGACGGTGCCGAACCGGCCCGCCCGGCACCGGACGACCCCGGGAAGATCACCGGCACCACCTGGCAGGACTTCACCCGCGGCAAGGGCGTGGGCACCCTCAACGCGCCCGACGCGTCCGAGGTCGGCTACGCCGGGATGAAGATCGAGGCGGTGAGGGACGGCAAGGTGGTCGCCTCCACGACGGCCGCCGACGACGGCACCTTCACGCTGCCCGCCTCCGCCGAGGGGGCGCTGCTGCGGCTGCCCGCGGACAACTTCAAGGAGCCGTACAACGGGCTCGACTGGCTCGGCCCGTCGCTGGTCACCCCGGCCATCATCGGGTCGTACATCTGGATGTGGGCGGGCTTCGCGATGGTGCTGATCGCGGCCGGTCTCGCGGGGGTGCCCCGGGAGCTGCTGGAGGCGGCGCGGGTGGACGGCGCCAACGAGTGGCAGGTGTTCCGGAGAGTCACCGTGCCGCTGCTCGCGCCCGTCCTCGCGGTCGTCACCGTGACGCTGATGATCAACGTCCTGAAGGTGTTCGACCTGGTCTTCATCATCGCCCCGGGCTCCTCGCAGGACGACGCGAACGTGCTCGCCCTGGAGCTGTACCGCAAGGGCTTCGCCGAGGACCAGCCGGGCATCGCCAGCGCCATCGCGGTGTTCCTGCTGCTGCTGGTGATCCCGGTGATGTGGTTCAACGTCCGGCGGCTCAGGCGGGAGGTACGGCGATGACGCCCACGTCGCAAAAGTCCCTGGCGGCACGGCTCGTCGAGAAGCTGAGCGGCGGCGCCGTCCGCGCCTTCTTGATCGTCGTGGGCCTGTTCTGGCTGGTGCCGACGATCGGTCTGCTGCTGTCCTCGCTGCGCAGCCCGGCGGACATGAACGAGAGCGGCTGGTGGACGGTGTTCACCGAGCCCGCCCAACTCACCGTCGACAGTTACCAGAAGCTGCTGGAGAACGGCGACATCACCGACTCCCTCGTCAACACGGTGCTCATCACGGTCCCGGCGACCGTGCTGGTCGTGGTGATCGGGGCGCTGGCGGGATACGCGTTCGCGTGGATGGAGTTCCCGGGCCGCGACTGGTGGTTCCTGGCCGTGGTGGGGCTGCTGGTGGTGCCGGTGCAGGTGGCGCTGATCCCGATCGCCGAACTGTTCGGCAACATCGGTCTGTTCGGATCCATCCTGGGCGTGATTCTCTTCCACGTCGGGTTCGGCCTGCCGTTCGCCGTGTTCCTGCTGCGGAACTTCTTCGCGGAGATTCCGCGCGAGCTGCTGGAGGCGGCCCGTCTCGACGGGGCGGGTGAACTGCGGCTGTTCGCACGGGTGGTGATGCCGCTGGGCGGACCCGCGGTCGCCAGCCTCGGCATCTTCCAGTTCCTGTGGGTGTGGAACGACATGCTGGTGGCGCTGGTGTTCACGGACGCCGGCAGCCAGCCGATCACGGTCGCGCTGCAGACGCAGGTACGGCAGTTCGGCAACAACATCGACGTGCTGGCACCCGGCGCGTTCATCTCGATGGTGGTGCCGCTGGCCGTGTTCTTCGCGTTCCAACGGCAGTTCGTGTCGGGCGTGATGGCGGGAGCCGTCAAGTAGCGGCTTCTTCAAGCCACTTCACAGGGACCGGCCGGAGTCACCGGCCGGTCCCTTCGCATTCACCCCGATTCCCCCGGATGCCGTACGGACCGTAACTCCTGGGCGCCAACGGCCGTTCCCGGGCAGAACGCCCGAGCAGACCCGCCGACCCTTGGATGTCCCCTTGCCCAGGTTCAGTGTCATCGTCCCCGCGTACCAGGTTCAGGCGTACCTGCACGAGTGCCTGGAATCGGTGCTCTCGCAGTCGTACCCCGATCTCGAACTGATCGCGGTGGACGACTGCTCGCCGGACGCCTGCGGCGAGATCATCGACGAGTTCGCGGCCCGCGACCCGCGCGTCAAGGCCGTCCACCTGCCGGAGAACGGCGGCCTGGGCCCCGCCCGCAACGCCGGGATGCGGGAGGCGAGCGGCGACTACCTGATCTTCCTCGACTCGGACGACACGCTCACCCCGGACGCCCTGCGCGCCATCGCCGACCGGCTGAAGGAGACCGGCGAACCGGACGTCCTGGTCTACGACTACGCCCGCACGTACTGGACCGGCGAGGCGGTCCGCAACAAGGCCTCCGGCCAGCTCACCGAGGAGGGCCCGGCCCCGTTCCGGCTGGAGGACCGGCCGGGTCTGCTGCGGCTGCTGATGGTGGCCTGGAACAAGGCGTACCGGCGGGAGTTCGTCGAGCAGGCGGCCCTGGCCTTCCCGCCCGGCTACTACGAGGACACGCCCTGGACCTACCCGGTGATGATGGCGGCGGAGTCGATCGCCACCCTCGACCGGGTCTGTGTGCACTACCGGCAGCGCCGCCGGGGCAGCATCCTGTCCACCACCAGCGACAAGCACTTCGACATCTTCGACCAGTACGACCGGGTCTTCACGTATCTCGAGACGCGCCCCGAACTCGCCCGGTGGCGCCCGCTGCTGTTCCGCCGCATGGTCGACCACCTGACGCTGGTGTACCGCAAGCCCGACCGTCTGCCGCGCCGCAGCCGCGCCGCGTTCCTGCGCCGGGCCCGCGCCCACTACCGCCGCTACCGGGTCCCTGACGCCCCCGTGCCGCTGCGCGCCCGCCTCCGCCACGCCTTCGTCCGGTTCGGCGCGCACCGCACCTTCCGCGCCCTGCACCTCGTCCTCGCCGCCCGCCGCCGTACGGCACGGCTCGCCCGGGGCCTGGCACGGGCCGTCCGGGCCGCCGCGCTCCGCCTGCACTACCGGATCCAGCTCCGGCTGCCCCTGCGCGCCGACCGGGCCGTGTTCGCCGCTTCCTGGGGCCGCGGGCACGGCTGCAACCCGGGCGCGCTGGAGGCCGCGGTCCGCGCGCACGCCCCGCACATCCGCACCGCCTGGATCGCCCGCCCCGAGCACCACCACACGATCCCGGCCGGCACCCGGCGCCTCACCCCGGGCACCGCCGCGTACTGGACGGCGCTGGCCCGCGCCAAGTACCTGGTCAACAACGTCAACTTCGACCACCGCGTGGTCAAGCGCCCCGGCCAGGTGTTCGTGCAGACCCAGCACGGCACGCCCCTGAAGCACATGGGCCTCGACCTCCAGGAACGCCCGGCGGCGGCCCGCGACATGGACTTCGCGCGGCTCCTGGACCGCGTCGACACCTGGGACTACGTGCTGTCCGCCAACCGCCACACCACCCTGACCTGGGAGCGCGTCTACCCCGGCCGCTACACCACGCTGGAGTACGGCTATCCCCGCAACGACGTCTTCCAGCAGGCGACCTCGGCGGACGTGGCGCGGGCCCGGGAGGCGCTGGGCATCCCGGAGGGCTCGGTCGCGATCCTGTACGCGCCGACCCACCGCGACCACCGTCGCACCCAGCGCACCGCCCTGGACCTGGACCGGGTGGTGCGCCGGCTGGGCCCGCGGTTCGTCGTCCTGGCCCGCGCCCACGCCCGGCACGGCGGCCCGCTCGCGGCCACGAACGGCCGGGTCGTCGACGTGACCGACCACCCGAGCGTGGAGTCGCTGTGCCTGGCCTCGGACGCCCTGCTCACCGACTACTCGTCGATCATGTTCGACTACGCCAACCTGGACCGCCCCATCGTGATCCACAGCCCCGACGACGACTGGGCGGCGTACCGGGCGGCCCGCGGCACCTACTTCGACCTGCGCTCCTTCCCGCCGGGCGCGGTCGCGCGCAGCGAGGACGAGCTGATCGACATCTTCGCCACCGGCCACTGGCGCGGCTCCCGCTCGACCCAGCTGCGCACCGCGTTCCGGGAGCGTTTCTGCCCGTACGACGACGGGCGCGCCGCGGAGCGGGTCGTACGCCATGTCTTCCTCGGGGAGCCGAAGGAGGCGGTCCCGCCGGTGATCCCGCTCGCCGAACGCCACCCCGTGCCGTCCGCCGCGGCCGCGCACCCGCGCAGCCCGCTGGCCACCGTGCCGCAACCTTCTGGTCCGCTCACCGTCACCGACGGCCGCCGATGACCGTTTCACCTTCCGGGAGTTCGTATGCCCCGCAGTTCGTCGCGGCCGACCCCGACCCGGCCGTCCACGTGGCGGCCGTCGGGGCGGCCCGGCCGTTCCTCACACGGTCCGAGGCGCGCTCCTTACGCACGACCCGGACCGGCACAACCACGGAAAGAGCAGAATGCCCCGCTTCAGCATCATCGTCCCGTCCCACGGGGTCGCGGGCCGGCTGGCCCAGGCGCTGGACTCGGTCCTCGCACAGTCCTTCGGCGACTTCGAGCTGATCCCGGTGTGCGACGGGCCCGGCTCCCCCGCGGCGGACGTCGCCGCCGCCCACGCCGAGCGGGACTCCCGGGTGGCCCCCGTCCACTCACCGCCATCGGCCGGACTCTCCGGGGCGCGCGGCGCCGGCACGCGGGCGGCGACGGGCGCGTATCTGCTGTTCCTCGATGGTGACGACATCCTGCTGCCGGGCGCGCTGACCACGCTGGACGCGCGGCTGACGCACACCGGCGACCTGGACGTCCTGCTCTTCGGCTACGAGCGGACCCCCTGGTGGGAAGGCGAGCCCACGCAGCCCGCGGCACCGCTGCTCGCCCAGGCCCCGTCCGGCGCCTTCCACCCCGACCGGGCGCCGCATCTGACCGGCGTCCAGCTGCCCGCGTGGAGCGCGGCCTACCGGCGGGCCTTCCTCACCGAGCGGAACATCACCTTCCCCGAGGGCCACTTCACGGACATCGGCTTCGGCGCGACCGTGATGGCGCGGGCCGAGCGGGTCGCGGTCCTGCGCGAGCCCGTCGTACGGCATCACATGCGGCGGCAGGGCAACCGGCTGTATCTGCCCGGCGAGCACCACGCGGAGCTGCTCGACCAGGCCGAGCGGGCGCTGGCGCTGGCCCCGGAGCTGTCCGCCGAGCGGGCGCACGCCCTGTTCGACCAGCTCTTCGCCACCGTCCTGAAGACCGCCGGCCACCCGCGCCGGCTGCCGCCGCGCGGCCGCCGCGCCTTCTTCCGCCGGGCGAGCAGGCTGTACCGGCGCCACCGCCCGGCCGGGCACCGCACCCCGGGCGGCAGCCTCGGGGTCCAGCACCGGCTGCTGGCGACCGGCACGTACACGGCGTTCCGGGTGCTGCGCGGCGCCAAGGAGTCGGCGGTGCGGGCCGGGGAGCAGCTGCCGCGCCCGCGCGGACTGCGCACCCGGCTGCTCTACCGCCGTCAGCTGCGCCGCCCGCTCGACCCCGACCTGGCGGTGTACTGCGCGTACTGGGGCCGCGGCTACGCCTGCAACCCGGCCGCCATCCACGCCAAGGCGCGCGAACTCGCCCCGCACGTCCGGTCGGTGTTCCTGGTGGAGGCCGACCAGGCGCACGCCATGCCGAAGGACGTCGACCACGCGATCATCGGCAGCCGCCGCTACTGGGAGGTGCTGGCCCGCGCCAAGTACCTGGTCAACAACGCCAACTTCGCCGAGGGCGTGGTCAAACGGCGGGGCAGCGTGCACGTGCAGACGCAGCACGGCACCCCGCTGAAGAAGATGGGCGTCGACCAGTCGACGTACCCGGTGGTGGCCGCGCAGACCGGCAGCTTCGCCAAGCTGCTGGGCCGGGTGGACCGCTGGGACTTCAACATCTCCTCCAACAGCCACTCCACACAGATGTGGGAGCGCGCCTTCCCCGGGTCGTACGAGCATCTGGAGTACGGCTATCCGCGCAACGACGTGTACTACACGGCGACCGCCGCCGACGTGGCCCGCGTGCGCCGGGAGCTGGGCGTGCCCGAGGGCAAGACGGCGGTGCTGTACGCGCCCACGCACCGCGACTGGCACACCGGCTTCGAGACCGGCCTCGACCTGGAGGCGTTCTGCGAGGCGGCCGGCGAGGACGTCGTCGTGCTGCTGCGCGCCCACTACTTCTACGACCGGGGTCGCTCCAAGGCCTCCGGCCGGATCATCGACGTCACCTCGCACCGCTCCTCCGAGGACGTCTGCCTGGCCGCCGACGCGCTGGTCACCGACTACTCGTCGATCATGTTCGACTACGCCAACCTGGACCGGCCGATCGTCGTGTACGCCGACGACTGGGAGGTCTACCGGGAGACGCGGGGCGTCTACTTCGACCTGATGCACTCCCCGCCCGGCCCGGTCGCGCACACCCCGGAGGAGCTGGCGCGGATCTTCCGGGACGGCTCCTGGGCGGGCGAGGAGTCGCGGACGCTGCGGGCCGCCTTCCGGGAGCGGTTCTGCGAGTACGACGACGGACGGGCCGCGGAGCGGGTGGTGCGCCGGGTGTTCCTCGGCGAGCCGCCGGAGGCGATCCCGCCGGTGATCCCGCTCGCCGAGCGCATCCCCGCACCCGCCGCGACGACCCTCGTAAGGAACTGACGTGCCCCGCTTCAGCATCATCCTCCCCTGCTTCAAGGTGCAGGGCTTCCTGCGCGAATGCCTCGACTCGGTCCTGGAGCAGTCGTTCGGCGACCTCGAGGTGATCGCCGTCGACGACTGCTCGCCGGACGGCTGCGGCGCGATCCTCGACGAGTACGCGGCCCGCGACCCGCGTGTGAAGGCGCTGCACCTGCCGGAGAACGTCGGCCTCGGCCGGGCCCGCAACGCGGGCATGCCGCACGCCACCGGCGACTACCTGTTCTTCCTCGACAGCGACGACACCCTCACCCCGGGCGCGCTGCGCGCGATGGCCGACCGGCTGGCCGAGACCGGCGACCCGGACGTGCTGATCTTCGACTACGTCCGCACCTACTGGTGGGGCGGCACCCGGCGCAACGTGCTGGCCCCCGTACTGGGCGAGGCGGCCGACGCGGGCACGTTCACCGCCACCGAGCGGCCCGAGGTGCTCGACCTGCTGATGGTCGTGTGGAACAAGATCTACCGCCGGGACTTCGTCGAGCGGCACGGCTTCGCCTTCCCGCCCGGCTACTACGAGGACACGCCGTGGACGTTCCCGGTGCTGCTCAGCGCCGAGCGGATGGCCGCCCTCGACCGGGTCTGCCTGGAGTACCGGCAGCGCCGCCAGGGCAACATCCTGTCCACCACCAGCCGTAAGCACTTCGACATCCACGGGCAGTACGAGCGGGTGTTCGCGTTCGTCGACGCCCATCCGGAGCTGCACTCCTGGCGGGCCTTCCTGCACGCCAAGATGGCCGAGCACTGCCTGGACATCCTCGCCAAGCCGGACCGGCTGCCGCCCGCCGCCAAGGGCGAGTTCTTCCGCCGTACGGCCGAGATGTTCCGCACGTACAAGCCGGAGGGCGCCACGGTCGCCGAGGAGCACCGGGTGCTGGAGGGCGGCTACGCCGCCTATGTGGCCCGGCGGCAGGCGGCGCGGGCCGGGCGGGCGCTGGAGCTGCGGGCCCAACGGGTGCGCGCGGCGGCGGTCGGCCGGGCGCGCCGGGCCCGCACCGCGCTGCTGCGGACGCGCCCCCTGGACCCGCACCTCGCGGTGTACTCGGCGTTCTCGCACCGGGGCGTGCTCGGCGACCCGGCGGCGATCTACCGGGCGGCGCGCGAGATCGCCCCGCACCTGCGCGGGGTGTGGGTGGTCAAGGACGAGGAGACGGCCGCGCTGCTGCCGCCGGACGTGGAGCACGTGCTGCTGGGCTCCGCCGCCTACGACCGGGTCACCGCGCGGGCGACGTACTTCGTCAACAACGTCAACTGGCCGGGCGCGCTGGTCAAACGCCCCGGCACCGTCCACATCCACACCCACCAGGGCACCCCGCTGAAGTACATGGGTGCCGACCTGCTCACCAAGCCCGGCGCCCGGCACGGCTTCGACGTGCCGAAGATGCTGTGGCGCGCCGACCGCTGGGACTACAGCCTGGTCGCGAACCGGCACTCCGAGCTGGTGTGGGAGCGGGCGTTCCCCTGCCACTTCAGCTCGCTGCGCACCGGCAGCCCCCGCAACGACGTGCTGGTGACCGCCGGTCCCGAGGCGGGTGCGCGGGTGCGGACGCGGCTCGGGATCCCCGAGGACCACACGGTCGTGCTGTACGCGCCGACCCGCCGCGAGTACCGGCGCGGCGGGCACGTCGACCGCGTCGACCTGGCCAGGTTCGCCGAGGACCTGGGCGAGGACCACACCCTCGTGGTCCGGCTGCACCCGTCGCTCGCCACGGGCCACGCGCGCGGGATGGGCCTGACGGATCTGCACCGGCGGGGCGTGCTGATCGACGCCACCGACGAGCCGCACGTCGAGGATCTGATGCTCGCCTCCGACGTCCTGGTCACCGACTACTCCGCCCTGATGTTCGACTACGCCAACCTGGACCGGCCGATCGTGATCCACGCCGACGACTGGACGGCGTACGCGGCGAGCCGCGGCGCCTACTTCGACATCACCGCCGATCCGCCGGGCCATGTCGCGCGCTCCTACCGCGAACTGGCGTGGCTGTTCGCCTCGGGAACGTGGCGGGACCAGGACGCGGAGCGGCTGCGGGCCGGGTTCCGGGAGCGGTTCTGCGAGTACGACGACGGGCACGCCGCCGAGCGGGTGGTGCGGACGCTGATGCTGGGCGAGGAGACGTGGACGCCGGAGCCGGTCACGCTGCCGGCCCCGGTCGCCGCCTCCGACCACGACGTGCTCACCGCGTCGTGAAGCTCCGCCTGCGACCGCGCACCTGGGTGCTGCTCCTGGCCGCGGTGTTCGCCCTGTTCCAGCTGGCGAACGTCACCGGCCGGGACACCCCGGACACCAAGAACTACCTGTCGTACGCGCTCAGTCTGCGCGGGGACTCCAAGCGGGAGGCCGCCGCCGCGACCATCGACTACGTGTGCGCGGGGCGGGCCTCGCTGGCCCATCGTGCGCAGAACGTGCACGTGGTCCGCTTCCACCGCCCCGACCCGGCGCCGCGCGTGGAGCGGGAGTGCGGGGCGGACGAGTGGCGGATCGTGGAGCGGCGGCTGAAGGCGGGGCAGACCGGCGGGCACACCGTGCCGTACATGCCGGAGCGGTTCATGCGGATCTTCGAGGCGCGGCCCGGGTATCCGGTGTTCCTGCTGCCGTTCGTGACCGTGTTCGGGGTGGTGTGGGGCCTGTGGGCGGCCAGTGTGGTGATCGCGGTCGCGGGCGGGGTGCTGGTCTTCCTGATCCTGCGGACGCTGCGCGTGCCGCTGCCGCTGTGCCTGACCGGGCAGGGCCTGTACTACGTGCTGCCGGTCGGCACGACCGCCATGCGCCCCATGACCGAGGGCCTGATGCTGGCGCTGACGCTGGCGGCGGTGTGGGGGTGCGCGCTGGTCCTCGGCGGGCGGCGGACGCGGGCCGGGCTCGCGCTGGTCGCTGGGGCGCTCGCGGCGCTGTTCACGGTCAAGCACTCGCAGGCGCTGTTCCTCGGGGTGTGCCTGGCGGCGGCGGGCGCGCTGGTCGCCGTACGGCGGTGGCGGCGGGGCCGGCCGACCGGGCGCGGGGTGCTCGCGGTGGCCGGGACCGGTCTGGCCGCGAGCGTGCTGACGCTGCTGCTGGCGAAGCTGCTCGGGTATCCGTCGACCGAGGACAGCGTGCAGGATCTGCTCACCCACCACTTCGCGCGGCCCGACCGCGCCGACCCCTGGCCGGAGTTCCTCCAGCTCCAGGGGAACTTCTGGATGGAGTGGCTGCGCCGGCAGCTGTGGCAGCCGCTGTTCCTGGCGGCGCTGGCCGCCGGGGCGTGGGGGGCGGCGCGGCGGCCCGCGTTCGGGGTGTTCCTGGCCGCGGCGGCGTTCACCGGGATCCTCACCCAGGCCGGGCATCCGGACATCAACATCTGGGGCGAACGGCTGATCGTGCTGGCCTGGCTGCTGCCGGTGGTGGGGGTGCCGCTGCTGCTGGACGCGGTGCTGCGGCGGCCGGTCGCCCTGCCGGCACAGGGGCACCCCGAACGGACTCACTCGATGCGGTGACGTGAGGTCATGCCGTAGACGTTCTCGGGAACATACGGCAAATGCCTCAGACGCTTACCCCTCACTCGGCTCGATGAGCGCCGGAGTCCTCGTCCGGCGGCCCCCGCGCGGTGCGACGGCGCTGCGCGGCCGGGCCTGGCGGCCCACCCCGTACCAGGTCTTCGGCTTCCTGTTCTGGCTGGTGATGTCGCTGGCGTACTGGCGGGTGCCGCTGTGCTGTGACGCCGGGCAGCACGCGGCGGTCGTCGAACGCCTGAAGGCCGACCTGCTCCACCCGCGCCACCCGACCGCCGACCTGCCGGGTGCGGGCAGCCCCTACTACTCGCCCTACGCCGTCCTCCAGGGCGCCTTCGCCCGGCTGACCGGGCTGAGCGGCTGGGAGGTGGTGCGGCTCTCCGGGCCGGTGAACCTGCTGGTGCTGCTGACCGGCCTGAACCGCTTCGTGCGGATGCTGACGCCCCGGCCGTGGGCGCCGGTGCTGGCGCTGGCCGCGATGACGCTGCTCTGGGGTGTCGAGCGGGCCTGGTGGAGCGGCTGGCTCTCGCTGATCTCGATGACCGGCACGCTGCCCTACCCGTCGGCGTTCGCGATCGGACTCGCCTTCTGGGCGTGGGCCTGGACGGGGGCGCGGGCACGGGACGGCCGGCCGGTGCGGTTCGTGGGGCCGAACGGGCTGCCGAGCCTGACCGGTTACGCGGGGCTGGGCGCGGTGTACGGGCTGATCCTGCTGGTGCACCCGATCACCTCGGTGGCGGCGGTGCTGGGCGGGCTGGCGCTGGTGCTGGGGTGGCAGCGCGGGTGGACCGTCCCCGTGGCCGGCCGGTGGGCGCTGACCGGGGGCGTGGCGCTGCTGGTCGGTGCCGCCTGGCCGTACTTCGACGTCTTCGCGCTGAGCGGCGACACCAGCGTCGACGCCATGCACCGGCGGCTGTATCGCGACCTCGGTGGCCAGTTCGGGCTGGCGCTGATCGGGCTGCCCGCGCTGTGGCTGCGGGCGCGGCGCGCGTCCTGGCGGGACCCGCTGGTGCTGATGTTCGCACTGGAGGCGGCGGTGGTGGCGTACGGCTGGTTCAGCGGCCACTACACCTACGGGCGGATCCTCGGCCTCACCCTGGTGCCGCTGCAGTTCGCGCTCGCCGTCGAGCTGGCGGCGCCCCGGCCCTGGCCGGTGTGGCGGCGGATCCTGGGGGCGGGGGCGGCGGTCGCGGCCTGCGCGGCGTTCCTCTCCGTGCACGCGGGGGCGGTGGTGCCGCGGTCGCTGGATCCGGTCGGCTTCGAACAGCCGCCGCGCTGGCCGTCGTACGACTGGGCCGCCGAGTACATCAAGCCGGGCGAGGTGGTGATCACCGACGGCTACTACGCCGTGCACGCCATCGCCGGGCACGGCCCGAACCTGGCCGCGCCGACCTGGCCGGACGCGGCGCTGGACGAGACCGAGCGCCGGCGGCGGGTCGCCGACATGTGGGCCTATCTCGACCCGGCGGCGACCCGCGCCGAGCGCACCGCCATCGCCCGCCGCCACCAGGTGCGCTGGCTGCTGCTGACGCGCTGGCGCGAGGTGCCCGAGGAGGCGGTCGTGGTGGCGTGGAGCCGGCGGACGGGGGAGGTGCTGGCGCGGCTTCCCGAGTGAGGGGTCCGCGCGGGGGGTTACTCGATGACGAGGTCGACCGGGACGTTGCCGCGGGTGGCGTTGGAGTACGGGCACACCTGGTGGGCCTGCTCGACCAGCTTGCGGCCGGTCGCCTCGTCCACGGTGTCGGGCAGCTCGACGCGCAGCGTGACGGCGAGCGCGAAGCCCTCGCCCTGCTTGCCGATGCCGACCTCGGCGGTGACGGCGGCGTCGGAGACGTCGACCTTGGCCTGGCGGCCGACGAGGCCGAGGGCGCTGCCGAAGCAGGCGGCGTAACCGGCGGCGAAGAGCTGCTCGGGGTTCGTGCCCTGGCCGTTGCCGCCGAGCTGCACCGGCATGGCCAGCGGCAGGTCCAGCGTGCCGTCGGAGGAGACGGCGCGGCCCTCGCGGCCGTGGGTGGCGGTGGCGACAGCGGTGTAGAGCGCGTCCATGGGAAACCATCCCTCTCGGGTCGGGGAGCGGCGGTTCGGTCCGGCCGCCGTACGACCAGAAGTACAGCACACAATTCAGTTGTGCACAACTAAATGGCTCGCAAGAGCTACTCTGGATCCATGACCAGCACGCCCGCGGACGACTGGCTCCGCCTCGACCGCCAGATCTGCTTCTCGCTGCACGCCGCCTCGCGCGCCTTCAACGGCGTCTACCGGGTGATCCTCAAGGACCTCGGGCTGACCTACCCCCAGTACCTGGTGATGCTGGTGCTCTGGGAGGACGGCGACCAGCCGGTGAAGCGGCTCGGCGAGCGGCTTCGGCTCGACTCCGGCACCCTCTCCCCGCTGCTCAAGCGGCTGGAGGCGGCCGGCCTGGTACGCCGCGAGCGCAGCGCACGCGACGAGCGCTCGGTCGAGGTCCGGCTCACCGAGGAGGGCACCGCCCTGCGCGAACGGGCGGTGGAGGTACCGCGCCGGATCGTCGCCGCGACCGGCTCCGACGTCGACGAGATCCGCGCCCTCCGCGACCGCCTCGACCAGCTCACCAGCGCACTGGACGCGGCGGTGGCCACGGAGACGGCGGAGACGGCGGCGCGCTAGGCGCGGGGCGGGGGCCGCGAGGCGGGAGGCCGGTGGTCGGTCCGGCGGGGACGGCGGCGCGCTAGGCGCGGGCCGCGAGGCGGAAGGCCAGTGGTCGGTCCCGCGGGGACGGCGGCGCGCTGGGCGCGGGCCGCGAGGCGGAAGGCCAGTGGTCGGTCCCGCGGGGACGGCGGCGCGCTGGGCGCGGGCCGCGAGGCGGAAGGCCGGCGGCCGGTCCGGCGGGGACGGCGGCGCGCTGGGCGCAGGCCACCGTGGGGACGGTGGCGTGCCAGACGCTGGGCGCGGAGGTCGGTGGTCAGGCGCGCGGGGATGGCGGTGCGTCAGGGCCCGTACGGCGGACGTAGAGGCGTACGGTCACTCCGCCGCGTACGTGCTGCGCGCGCGGTACGAACTGTTCGGCGACGACCGTGAGCTTCGTCCGCTCCACCGGATTGCGCGGCCGCCAGCGCGAGCCCAGGGCGTACGGCTCGGCCACCACCCAGACCCGGTCCACCCCGGCCAGCCTGCGCCGCAGCTCCGGCGCGCCCAGCTCCCGGCCGTACAGCGTCCCCGACTGCGGCCCGGGCACCGCGAGCGCCAGGTCCCATGCCCGCCGGAACCCCTTCGGATAGGCCACCGCGGCCCGCCGGCCGATGGACGGCAGGAACAGCACCGGGTCCCCGGGGCGCAGCTCGCGGGCGGCGACGGCGGCGACCGCGGCCAGGTTGTCGGCGCGCTGGGCGGGCGTGCGGTGCTGGCGGTGCAGCGGGAGCTGGTGGACGAAGACAAGGGCGACGGCCAGCACACCGGCGAGGGTTCCCGCCAGGGGCCGCCGCGGCAGGGCGCTCAGCACCCGGTCCGCGCCCGCCGCCGCCAGCAGCGGTGCCCCCGCGAGGGCGTACAGCACGTACCGGTCGTCGTACATCGGCCGCAGCTGCGAGACGGCGATCAGCGCGGCGGGCGGCGTGACCATCAGCGGCAGCGCCACCCGTACCAGCGGCGACCGGCGGACCCCCGTCACCGCGACGGCGACGAGGGCGACGTACGTCCAGAAGACCGGGCCGGACGACCCCGCGAACGCCCGCAGCAGCCGCTCGGCGGTCCCCCACCGGGGCACCGGGAGCCAGGCCACCTGCGCCGCCTGCCCCTGCGAGACCAGCACCAGCGGGGCCAGCACCAGCAGCGCCGCGCCCGCCGCGGCGGCCCACCCGCGCCACACCCGGCCCGGCACCCGCGCGAGCGCCAGCGTCACCGCGTGGGCGAGCAGCAGCAGCGCGGCGAGGACGTGCAGCAGACAGGTGCCGGCGACGACGGCCCCGTACGCCGCCCAGGCCCGCCACGACGGCCCCGCCATCCCCCGCGCCAGCAGCAGCGTCGCCCCGGCGGCCCCGGCAGCGACCAGGGCGTAGGAGCGGCCCTCCTGGGCGTAGTGACCGGCGATCGGCGTGACCGCGTACAGCAGCCCCGCCCACAGACCCACGCGCGGCCCGGCCAGCCGGACGCCGAGGGCCGCGACCAGACCGGCGGTGGCGGCAGCCGCGCAGACCGAGGGCAGGCGCAGGGCGACCTCGTCGGGGCGGACCGCGAGAACGGGGTGCAGGAGGAGGTAGTACAGGGCGTGCACCGCGTCCACGTGCTGCACCAGCCGCCAGATCTGCGGCACCGAGCGCCGCGCGACCTGGAAGCTGACGGCCTCGTCCCGCCACATCCCGCCCCGGTCGAGCCCCCAGAGGCCGACGGCGAGCATGACAGCCGCGGGGACGGCCACGGCGACGAGGCGGGCGGGGCGAGCGGGTCGTGACGGCTTGGTCCTGGTCTCGGCGCGCAGCAGCACGGGCACGATGTTGTGCTATTAACAGCTCATTCGCGGTGATTGACGGCACATCAGGTTGTTCATCGCATTCGTCCGGCGCACGATCCACCACCCCTTGGCCGCCGCCCCGTCCTTCATCCGGCTACGGCGCGTCACGCCCACGTCACACAGCGGCCCTTCGCCTGCTTCACTGTGTGCCCAGCACACCGACCGGGCCCCGCGGGGGCCGACTGACGAGGGGACGGCCGCACATGACCTGGCTGATCACCGGCGGCGCCGGATACATCGGGGCGCACGTGGTACGCGCGATGACCGAGGCGGGCGAGCGGGCCGTGGTCTACGACGACCTGTCCACGGGGATCGCCGAACGGGTGCCGGAGCACGTGCCGCTGGAGGTGGGCTCGACCCTGGACCGGGAGCGGCTGAGCCGGGTGCTCGCCGGGCACGGGATCGACGGGGTCGTGCATCTGGCGGCGAAGAAGCAGGTCGGCGAGTCCATGGACCTGCCACTGCACTACTACCGGGAGAACGTGGAGGGCCTGCGCGTCCTGCTGGAGGCGGTCACCGCGGCGGGGGTGCCGTCCTTCGTGTTCTCCTCCTCGGCGGCCGTGTACGGGATGCCGGACGTGGACCTGGTCACCGAGGAGACGCCGTGCGTGCCGATGTCGCCGTACGGCGAGACCAAGCTGGCCGGTGAGTGGCTGGTCCGGGCGACGGGCCGGGCGACCGGCCTGTCCACCGCCTCCCTGCGCTACTTCAACGTGGCGGGCGCGGCCGCCCCCGAACTGGCCGACGCCGGCGTCTTCAACCTCATCCCGATGGTCTTCGAGAAGCTGACCGAGGGCGCGCCTCCGCGCGTTTTCGGCGACGACTACCCGACGCCGGACGGCACCTGCGTACGGGACTACATCCACGTCGTCGACCTCGCGGAGGCCCATGTGGCGGCGGCCCGCGCGCTGGAGGCGTCCCCCGGCCGCGACCTCACCCTCAACATCGGGCGCGGCGAGGGCGTCTCCGTGCGGGAGATGATCGACCGGATCAACGCGATCACCGGCTACGACCGCCCGCCGACGGTCACTCCCCGCCGCCCCGGCGACCCGGCCCGCGTCGTCGCGTCCGCCGAGCGCATCGCCACCGAGCTGGGCTGGAAGGCCAAGCACGACGTCCAGGACATGATCACGTCCGCGTGGGAGGGCTGGGTGCGGCTGCACCCGGGGGCGGCGCGGGACTAACCTGCGCGGATGTCCCCTTCTCGCCTCGACCGCGCGGTGGGCGCCGTTCTCGGCTCCGCCGTCGGCGACGCCCTCGGCGCCCCTTTCGAGTTCGGCCCCGAGGGGGCCTTCACCGCCCGCTTCCCGCATCCGGGACGGGGCGGGGAGATGTGCGGAGGCGGCGGCTGGGAGCCGGGCGAGGCGACCGACGACACGCAGATGGCCGTCCTGGTCGGCGAGTCCCTCCTGGAGCGGGGCGGGCTCGACCTGCCCGACGTCTTCCGGCGCTTCCAGCGCTGGGCGGCGGCCGAGCCGAAGGACATCGGGCTGCAGACGGAGGCGGTACTGGGCGGCGGCGACGGCTGGGACACGGCCGCCGCGCTGCACTTCCAGGTCAACCAGCGCGCGGCGGGCAACGGGGCCCTGATGCGGGCGGCGACCTCCGCGGTGTACTTCGCCGGCCTCGGCCGGGACGCCACCATGGACGCCGCCCGCCGCCTGGCCGCCCTCACCCATGGCGACCGGGCCGCCTGGGAGGGCACCGCCGTCTTCCACGAGCTGGTGCGGACCGCGCTCGCCGGGGGCGATCCGCCGGCCGTCCTGCCGGAGACGCTGGCGGCCGTCCACCCCGACCACCGCGCGCGCTACGCCGTCGTCCTCGACCCCGGCTGGCACCCCGACCTGGCGACCGAGTTCAACGGGGCGGTCTGGCCCTGCCTCGGCTCGGCCGTCTGGGCCGTCCGCACCACTTCCTCCTACGAGGACGCCGTCCGCGCGGCCGTCGACCTCGGTGGCGACACGGACACCGTCGCCGCGGTCACCGGCGGGCTGGCGGGGGCGGTGTACGGAGCCGACGCGATACCCGAGCGGTGGACCGAGTCCTTGCACGTGCCGCTGCCCGGCTTCGGGGAACGGGTGCTGCGGGCGGGCGAGTTGAGGGAGCTGGCGCGGCGGCTGACCGGCTGATGTCAGAGGGCCTTCAGGGCTTCGGCGGTCGCGTGGGACAGCGCGGCCAGGTATCCCTTCGGCAGCTTCGGGCTGCGGATCACCACCGAGCGCCAGTAGAGCGGGCCGGAGATCAGGTCGAGCGCCAGCTCGCCGTCGATGCCCCGGCGGACCTCGCCGCGCCGCTCCGCCGCCGCCACGATCTTCAGCGCGACGCCCTCCTGCCCGTCCCGCAGCGCCTTCTGCATCGCCTCGGCGATCTCCGGGTTGCGGGCCGCCTCGGCCTGCAGGTCGGGAATGATCTGCGAGGCGATGGGGTGCCGCAGGGCGCGGGACGTCACCTCGTACAGCAGCCGCAGATCGGACTCCAGCGAGCCGGTGTCCGGCGCCGGCAGGCCCTGCACGGCGATGGCCGAGACGACGTCGAGCACCAGGTGCAGCTTGGAGCGCCAGCGGCGGTAGACGGCGGTCTTGCCGACGCCCGCGCGGCGGGCGATGCCCTCGATCGACATCCGCGCGTAGCCGACGGCCGCCAGTTCCTCGAAGACGGCCGCGCGGATGGCCTCCGTCACGTCCTCGCGGAGCACCGCCGCGCCTGCGGGGGTACGGCGGCGCGGACGCGGCTGGGGGCCGTCGGCGTTCGTCGTCATGCGGACAGCATAGGGCGTTGCGACGAAACGGTTGCGTTCCGACGCGGGACGCCACGACGAAACGGTTGCGTTCCGACGCTCGACGTCCTACGCTCGCGTTGCGACGATACGGTGCCGTCCCGACGTAACCCGGCCGCTCGCGCCCACCCCCCTCCCCCCCCGACCGAAAGCAGCGGATGTGAGCCAGGTCCTCGACACACCGCCCCCGACGACCGCCCGGACCACCACCCCAGCCCCGGCCGGCGACGATCTCGCCGACCTCGCGGCCCTCGCCGCCCGCCACGGCCTCACGGTCAGCGGCGCCCGCCCGTCCCTGCCGCGGTACATCCGGCAGCTGTGGGCGCGCCGCCACTTCATCGCCGCGTTCTCCACGGCGAAGCTCACCGCCCAGTACAGCCAGGCGAAGCTCGGCCAGGTCTGGCAGGTCATGACCCCGCTGCTGAACGCGGCGGTCTACTACCTGATCTTCGGCGTGCTGCTGCAGACCAAGAACGGCGTGCCGGACTACGTTCCGTTCCTGGTCACGGGCGTGTTCATCTGGACCTTCACGCAGAGTTCGATCCTGGCGGGCACCCGCGCGATCTCCGGCAACCTCGGCCTGGTGCGGGCCCTGCACTTCCCGCGGGCCGCGCTGCCCATCTCGTTCTGCCTCCAGCAGCTCCAGCAGCTGCTGTTCTCGATGTCGGCCCTGATCGTGATCCTGCTCGCCTTCGGCGTGCCGCCCGCCGCGTCCTGGGCACTGGCGGTCCCGGCGCTGATCCTGCAGTTCACGTTCAACGCGGGCGTCTCGATGGCCATGGCCCGGCTGGGGGCGAAGACGCCGGACCTCGCGCAGCTGATGCCGTTCGTGCTGCGGACCTGGATGTACGCCTCCGGCGTGATGTTCAGCATCGACCACATCCTGCGCAAGCACACCGACCTGCCGGGCTGGGTGGGGACGCTGCTCCAGGCCAACCCGGCCGCCGTCTACATCGACCTGATGCGCTTCGCGCTCATCGACAGCTTCCACGCGAGCCAGCTGCCACCCCACGTGTGGATGCTCGCGACGGGCTGGGCCCTGCTCGCCGGCGTCGGAGGCTTCATCTACTTCTGGAAGGCTGAGGAGACGTACGGCCGTGGCTGAGCAGACCCCCGAGAACCCCGAGAAGATCCCCACGGTCATCGCCGACCACGTCGACATCGTCTACCGCGTCAACGGCACCGGCGCCGGCCGCGGCTCCGCGACCGCCGCCCTCAACCGCATCCTGCGCCGCAAGCAGACCGAGAAGGCGTCCGGGGTCCGCCGGGTGCACGCGGTCCGGGACGTGTCCTTCGTGGCGTACAAGGGCGAGGCGATCGGCCTGATCGGCACCAACGGCTCCGGCAAGTCGACCCTGCTGAAGGCGGTCGCCGGGCTGCTCCCGGTGGAGAACGGCCGGATCTACACGGGCGGCCAGCCGTCCCTCCTCGGCGTCAACGCGGCGCTGATGAACGACCTGACCGGCGAGCGCAACGTCCACCTCGGCGGGCTGGCGATGGGCATGTCCCGCGAGCAGGTCAAGGAGCGCTACCAGGAGATCGTCGACTTCTCCGGCATCAACGAGAAGGGCGACTTCATCACCCTGCCGATGCGCACCTACTCCTCCGGCATGGCCGCCCGGCTGCGGTTCTCCATCGCCGCCGCCAAGGACCACGACGTGCTGCTCATCGACGAGGCGCTGGCCACCGGCGACCGCTCCTTCCAGAAGCGCTCCGAGGCCCGCATCCGCGAGCTGCGCAAGCACGCGGGCACGGTCTTCCTGGTCAGCCACAACAACAAGTCCATCCGCGACACCTGCGACCGGGTGCTGTGGCTGGAGCGCGGCGAGTTGCGGATGGACGGGCCGACGGAGGACGTCCTGAAGGAGTACGAGGCGTTCACCGGCGACAAGACGGCCAGGCCCAAGCCGAAGCCCAAGCCCAAGCCGGCAGCAGCCACGGCCCCGAAGCCCGAGCCGGCCACCGCTCCGAAGCCCGAGCTCAAGCCGGACGCGGCCGCCGCCCAAAAGCCCGACCCCAAGCCGGCCACAGCCGCCCCGAAGCCCGACCCCAAACCGGCCACGGCCGCCGAAGGCGCGCAGGCCGCCGTCGCCTCCTGAGCCCCGCCCCGCCCGGCGCCCACCCGCCCCGCGTCCCGACCGGCTCAACTCGGCTTAACCCTTTCACCGCTTTGGTGCCACGATGACCGAATAGGCCATGCCGCGTGAGGCACCCGAACGTGTGAAGGGAGTCCGCCGTGCCACCAGAGCTCAGCATCGTCGTCCACGGCCCGAACACCCAGGGCCATCTGACCGGCCTTCTCACCTCCCTGGCCGCCGACCCGGCCCCGGACACCGAGGTGATCGTGGTCGCGGTCGGCGACTGGGCCCGGGAGGCGGCCCGCGAACACGACCCGGGCGCGGTGCTGCTCCCGCTGCCGGACGGGACCGGGGACGCCGCGGCCCGCGCGGCGGGAGCGGCGCGGGCGTCCGGACGGTGGCTGCACTTCGTGCACGCCAAGGACGGCCTCCCCGCGGGCGCCCCGGCCCTGCTGGCCGCCCGCGCCGCCGAACTCCCGGACACGGTGGACGTACTCCTGTTCGACCACGTCCGCACCACCTGGAAGACCTCCGGCGCGCCCTCCTACGACAGCCGTCTGCTGGCCCGCGCGGGCCGCGCCGAGATCACCCTCGACGACCGGCCCGCCCTGCTGCGGCTGACCCCGATGCTCGGCAACCGCCTCATACGCGCGGAGCACTGGCGCGCCCACGCCGACGCCCTCGGCACCGACGACGAGGCGCTCGCCGCCCACACCGCCCTGCTCACCGCCGCGCGGATCGCCTGCTCCCACCACCCCGGCTTCGAACACCGGGAACTGCGCCGGGAAAGCCTCCCCCCGCGCACCCTGGACGACCACCTCGCCGTCCTCGACCGCTACGAGGCCCTGCTGGAGGCCACCCGGACGCGCACGCCGCCCCACGCGGTGCTGTACCAGCTGATGATCCGGGACAGCCTGCGCACCTTCGTCCGCGCGGGCATGCCGGAGGACGACGCCCGGGTCTTCTTCCACCGCGCCTCCGAGGCGGCCCGCCGGTGGCGGCCCAGGGGCCTGCGCCATCCGGCCGGGCCGGAGGGCCTGCGCCGCGCCCTCCTCGAAGAGGACGGCTACGCCCGCTACCGCGCCCTCCAGACCGCCAACCACGCCCGCCGGGCCGCGAAATCGGCCCTCCGCGCGGGCAAACGCCGGCTCGGCACGCAGGTGCGCACCCTCCAGTACCGCAGGTCGCTGGGCCGCCCGGTCGATCCCAACCTGGCGGTCTTCTCGGCGTACTGGAACCGCGGCGTCTCCTGCAATCCCGCCGCCATCGCCGCCAAGCTCGCCGAACTCGCCCCGCAGATCCACCCGGTGTGGATCGTCGCCCCGGGCCGTGTGGGCCTGCTGCCGCCCGGCACCGACCATGTCGTGCCCGGCAGCCGCCGCTACTGGGAGGTGCTGGGCCGCGCGAAGTTCCTGGTCAACAACGTCAACTTCGCCAACGCGGTGGTGAAACGCCCGGACGCGGTGCACGTCCAGACCCATCACGGCACCCCGCTCAAGCGCATGGGCATCGACCAGATGAGCTATCCGGCCGCCGCCCAGGGCATGGACTTCGCCGCCCTGCTGGCCCGTATCGACAAGTGGGACTACAGCGTCTCCGCCAACAGCCACACCACCCGTATGTGGGAACGCGCCTACCCGTCCCGGTTCGTCTCCCTGGACCACGGCTATCCGCGCAACGACGTCTACTACACCGCGACCGCCGCCGACATCGCCGTGATCCGCGCCCGCCTCGGCATCGCCCCCGGCCGGCGCGCGATCCTCTACGCCCCCACCCACCGCGACTACGAGGCCGGCTGGACCCCGCGCGTGGACCTCGCCGCGCTCGCCGACCGGCTCGGCGAGGACACGGTGCTGCTGGTGCGCGCCCACTACTTCCACGCCGGCACGGCGTCGGCCCTCACCGGGCTGCGCCGCGCGGGCCGCGTCCTCGACGTCTCCGTCTACGAGCCGGTCGAGGAGCTGTGCCTGGCCGCCGACGCGCTGGTCACGGACTACTCGTCGATCATGTTCGACTACGCCAACCTGGACCGCCCGATCGTCATCCACGCCGACGACTGGGAGACGTACGTGGCCACCCGCGGCGTCTACTTCGACCTGATGGCCGAGGCCCCCGGCCCGGTGGCCCGCACCCAGGGCGAACTCGCCGACCTCCTCACCTCGGAGGCCTGGCGCGACGACGACGCGGCCAAGGCCCGGTCGGTGTTCCGGCACCGGTTCTGCGAGTTCGACGACGGCCGCGCCGCCGAACGGGTCGTACGCCGGGTCTTCCTGGGCGAGCCGGAGGAGGCCCTCCCCCCGATCATCCCCGTCGACGAGCGCGTCCCCGCGCCCACCCCGCAGGAGGCGACCGCGTCATGACCCCGACCCCGGAAGCCCCGAGGGCCGCGCAGGCCCCCGAAGCACCCGATGCCACCGTCGTGGTGATCGTCTACAACGACGCCGAACGCCTCCCCCGCGCGGTGGCCTCCGTGCGCCGCCAGACCCACGCCGACATCGAGATCGTCATCAGCGACGACCACTCCACCGACGCCACCCCCGAGGTGGCCCGCCGGCTGGCCGCCGAGGACCCGCGGATCCTCCATCTGCGCCTGGACGAGAACAGCGGCGGGTGCAGCGTGCCGCGCAACCGGGCGCTGGAGATCGCCCGCGCGCCGTACGTGATGTTCCTCGACAGCGACGACGAGCTGCCACCGCACGCGGTCGAGTTGCTGCTGGCCGCCCACCGCGACCAGGACGTCGACTTCGTGATGGGCGCGGTGGAGCGGGTCCGCGCGGACACCGGGAACCGCGCGCGGTGGATGCCGGACCTGGTCGGCGAGCGCCGTACCGTGCACGGCATCGACGCCGAACCGCGGCTGTTCTTCGAGCACCTGGCGACCAGCAAGATGTACGCCCGCGCCTTCCTCGACCGCCACGGACTGCGCTTCCCGGAGGGCATCCACTACGAGGACCAGCTGTTCTCCGCGCAGGCCTACTGTCTGGCCCGCGCCTTCACCGTCATCCCGGAGACGGTCTACCGCTGGTACATCGCCCCGCACGCCTCCGCCGACACCGCCTCCATCTCCAACCAGCGGCACCGGCTCGACAACGTGCGCGACCGGGTGCACGTCCAGCGGCTCGTCGACGCTTTCCTGGACGAGAGCGGGCACGGCGCGCTGCACGAGGAGAAGGACTACAAGTTCCTCAAGCACGACTTCCGGATGTACGCCGGCGACCTGCCGTACCGCGACGAGGAGTGGCTGGGGGAGTTCGCGGAGATCGTCAACCCGTATCTCGCGACGCTCACGCCGGGCGCGTACGCCCGTCTCCCGCGCCCCGAGCGCATCGTGCTCCAGCTGGTGCGCGACCTGCGCCTGGCGGACGCGCGGCTCGCCGCGCGCGGCCTGGGGTACGCGGTCGGCCCGCGCGCCGTCGTCACGGACGAGGACGGTCGTACGTACTGGGGCGACCGCCTCCCGGACACCGACGAGGCGCGCCGCGAGCTGGACCTGTCCGAGCTGGCCCCGGACACCTGCCCCCTCCCGTACGCCCTGCTCCGGCACGAGGTCACCGAGATCGTGCCCGGCCCCGGCGCCTCCGTGGACCTCGCGATCCGCACGTACGACCCCGCGCTGCGCCTCCCGGTGGGCCCGCAGGCCGCCACCCTGCTGCTCTCCCCCGGGCGCCGGCGCATGGCCGTGCCGTTCCGGCTGTCACCGGTGGGCCCGGGCGTCTACGAGGGCCATGTCCACGTCGACCTGGCCGCCGCCCCGGTCCCGCTGCACGGCTTCGACGGCGCCCGCCATCCCGTGCTGCGCCTGGAGCACCAGGGGCAGCACCACCGGGGCGTCCTGCTGGCCCCGGAGACCGCCTTCGCCCCGCTGACCGCCCGCGTGGAGTACCACTCCGGTGCCGCCCCGCACCAGGTCACCGTCGAACCGGAGGAGCGCGGCACGGGCCGGCTCCAGGTCCGCTGGCGCCCGGCGGGCGTGACCGCGCGGGTGGTGCGCCCGCTGGTACGGCGCGTGGCCCGGCCCCGGGTGCGCCGGGCGGCGCGCCTGCTGGCGAGCGCGCTGCGCTGAGCGCCGCCGTACAACGGGGAGCGCCCCGGACCATCGGGCCCGGGGCGCTCCTTCGCGTCGTACGTCCACGGACGCGGCTACGAGTGCGTCCGCAGCAGCGTGCGCATCGTCCGCATCGCCACCGACAGGTTGGCGAGGTCGAACGTCTCCGACGACTGGATCTCCTCAAGGGTGGTGCGGGCGCGGCCGAGGATCGCCGCGTTCCTCTCCTGCCAGCCCTTGAACCGCTGCTCCGGCGTGGAGCTGCCGTTGCCCACCGCCAGCACGTCGGCGGTGAGGGCGGCGTGCGCGGCGTACAGGTCCTCGCGGATGGCCGCGCGGGCCATGGACTGCCAGCGGTCGGCGCGGGGCAGCTCGATGATGCGGTCCATCAGCTGGGTGATGCTGAGGCGGTCGGCGAGGTCGTAGTAGACCTCGGCGACGTCCAGCGGCTCCTTGCCCATGCGGTCGGCCACCGAGACGATGTCCAGCGTCGGGAAGGCGGAGGAGAACCCGGCCACCCGCGTGGCCAGCTCGTCCGGCACCCCGGCGTCGGTCAGCTCGTCGTAGATCTTCTGCCACCACTCCAGGTCCGCGCCGCGCAGCAGCTTCGGCAGCTCGTTCCAGACCTGCTCCACCCGCTCGGCGAAGAAGGAGACGGTCTCGGCGAGCTGGATCGGCTGCGGCCGGTTGTTGAGCAGCCAGCGCGTGCCGCGCTCCACCAGCCGGCGCGAGTGCAGCCGGATCCGGGTCTGGACGTCGGCCTCGACCTTGTTGTCGAGCGCCTCGACCGCGTCCCACACGGGCGCCGAGCGGAAGATCGCGCGGGCCGCGGTCTGCGCCCGGACGATCTCCTCCAGCGACGCCCCGGTCTCCTCGCGCAGCCGGTGCAGATAGGTCGTACCACCGGTGTTGACGGTGTCGTTGACCAGCACCGTCGTGGTGATCTCGCGGCGCAGCGGGTGGGTGTCGATACGGTCGCCGAACTGCTCGCGCAGCGCGGTCGGGAAGTACGTGTGCAGCAGGCCGCGCAGGTACGGGTCGTCCGGCAGCGAGGTGTGCAGCAGCTCCTCGGCCACCGTGATCTTCGTGTACGCCAGCAGGACGGCCGTCTCCGGGCCGGTGAGGCCCTGGCCGGTGCTGAGGCGCTCGCGGATCTGGCGGTCGGTCGGCAGGAACTCCAGGGCCCGGTCCAGGTGCCCCTCGCGCACCAGGTGGCGCAGGAAGCGATGCTGGGCGTGGAGCATGTCCTTGGACTGGGCGAGGGCGTTGGCGATCGCCGTGTTCTGCGCGTAGTTGTTGCGCAGCACCAGCCGGCCGACCTCGTCGGTCATCTCGGCGAGCAGCTTGTTGCGCTGCTTGACGGTCATGTCGCCGTCCGCGACCAGGCTGTTGAGCAGGATCTTGATGTTCACCTCGTGGTCGGAGGTGTCCACGCCGGCGCTGTTGTCGATGGCGTCGGTGTTGATCCGGCCGCCGTGCAGCGCGAACTCGATCCGGCCGAGCTGGGTCAGACCCAGGTTGCCGCCCTCGCCGACGACCTTGACGCGCAGGTCCCTGCCGTCGACGCGGATGGCGTCGTTGGCCTTGTCGCCGACATCCGCGTGGGACTCGGCGCCGGACTTCACGTACGTGCCGATGCCGCCGTTCCACAGCAGGTCCACCGGCGCCTGGAGGATCGCCTTCATCAGGTCGGCCGGGGTCATCTTGGCGACCTTGCCCTCGATGCCCAGCGCCTCGCGGATGTGCGCGTTGACCGGGATCGCCTTGGCGGTGCGCGGGAAGACGCCGCCGCCCGCCGAGATCAGGTTGGTGTCGTAGTCGGCCCAGCTGGAGCGGGGCAGCTCGAAGAGCCGGCGCCGCTCGGCGTAGGAGATGGCCGCGTCCGGGTTGGGGTCGATGAAGATGTGCCGGTGGTCGAAGGCGGCGACCAGGCGGATGTGCTCGCTGAGCAGCATGCCGTTGCCGAACACGTCACCGGACATGTCGCCGATGCCGACGACCGTGAAGTCCTCGCTCTGCGTGTCCACGCCCAGCTCGCGGAAGTGCCGCTTCACGGACTCCCAGGCGCCGCGCGCGGTGATGCCCATGCCCTTGTGGTCGTAACCGGCCGAGCCACCGGAGGCGAAGGCGTCGCCGAGCCAGAAGTTGTACTGCTGGGCGACCTCGTTGGCGATGTCGGAGAACGTCGCGGTGCCCTTGTCGGCGGCGACGACGAGGTAGGTGTCGTCCTCGTCGTGCCGGACGACGTCGGCGGGGGGCACGACCTCGCCGGCCACCATGTTGTCGGTGATGTCGAGCAGCGCCGAGATGAACGTCTTGTAGCTGGCGATGCCCTCCGCCAGCCAGGCGTCGCGGTCCACGGCCGGGTCCGGCAGCTGCTTGGCGACGAAGCCGCCCTTGGCGCCGACCGGCACGATGACGGTGTTCTTGACCATCTGCGCCTTGACCAGGCCGAGGATCTCGGTGCGGAAGTCCTCCCGCCGGTCCGACCAGCGCAGACCACCGCGCGCGACCTTGCCGAAGCGCAGGTGCACACCCTCGACGCGCGGCGAGTACACCCAGATCTCGAACGCCGGGCGGGGCGCCGGCAGGTCCGGGATGGCCTGCGGGTCGAACTTCATGGAGACGTAGTCGTGCGGCTTGCCGCCGAGCGCCTCCTGGAAGAAGTTGGTCCGCAGGGTCGCCTTGATGACGGTCAGGAAGGAGCGCAGGATGCGGTCCTCGTCGAGGCTCGCCACCTGGTCGAGCGCCGCGTCCAGCTCCTCCAGCAGGGCGTCGACGATCTCCAGCCCGGCGCGCTGCCGCTCCGGCGACATCCGCGCCTCGAACAGGGAGACCAGCAGCCGGGTGGTGTGGACGTTGTCGCGGAGGGTGTCCTCCATGTAGTCCTGGCTGAACGTGGAGCCCGCCTGGCGCAGGTACTTCGCGTACGCCCGCAGCACCATCGCCTGCCGCCAGGTCAGCCCGGCGGTCAGCACCAGCGCGTTGAAGCCGTCGTTCTCGGCCTGGCCGGTCCAGGTGGCGGCGAAGGCCTCCTGGAAGCGCTCACGGGCGTCGTCACTGGCGTAGGCGCCGTCCACGGAGCCGTTCTGCGCCTTCGGCATGCGCAGCCCGAAGTCGTAGATCCACGCGACCCGGCGGTCGGCGCAGCGCAGCTCGTACGGCCGCTCGTCCACGACCTCGACGCCGAGCCGGTTGAGCACCGGCAGCACCGCGGACAGGGAGACCGCCTCGCCCGTGCGGTAGATCTTGAAGCGGCGCTCGTCGGGGCCAGCGCCCACCGGCTCGTACAGGCTGAGCGCGAAGTTCTGCTCCTCGTCGAGCCGTTCGAGGTGGGCGAGGTCGGCGACCGCGTTGCGCGGGGTGTGGTCGGCCTTGTAGCCCTCGGGGAAGGCGTTGCCGTAGCGGCGCAGCAGCTCCGCCGCGCGCTCCTCGCCGAACTCGGCGTTCAGCGCCTCCGCGAAGCCGTCGGCCCAGGAGCGGGCGGCCTCGACCAGCCGTGCCTCGATGCGCTCCCGGTCGGCGTCGGACAGCTGCGGCAGCTCGGTGCCCTGCGGCACGCGGATCACGAAGTGCAGCCGGGACAGGATCGACTCGGTGTTCCAGGCGGTGAAGTCGACGCTGATGCCGCCCAGTTCCTCCTTGAGGATGTCGATGATCCGCAGGCGCACGCCGGTGGTGTAGCGGTCGCGCGGGAGGTAGACGAGGGCCGAGTAGTAGCGGCCGTACTCGTCCTGGCGCAGGTAGAGCCGCAGGCGGCGGCGTTCCTGGAGGTAGAGCACGGAGGTGGAGATGGCGCGCAGCTCGTCGACCGGCGTCTGGAACAGCTCGTCGCGCGGGTACGTCTCCAGGATCTGCAGCAGGTCGCGCCCGTCGTGGCTGTGGGGCGAGAACCCGGCGCCGTCGAGCACCGCGTCGACCTTGCGCCGGATCACCGGCACCCGGCGGACCGACTCGGTGTAGGCGGCGGAGGAGAACAGACCCAGGAAGCGCCGCTCACCGACGACGTTCCCGTCCGCGTCGAACTTCTTGACGCCGATGTAGTCCAGGTACGACGGCCGGTGCACGGTGGCCCGGCTGTTCGCCTTGGTCAGCACCAGCAGCTTGTGCTCGCGGGCCTTGGCACGCGCGTCGGCCGGCAGCCGCTCGAAGGACGGGCTGACCGGGTGCTGGTCCTTGCCCGCATGGTGCGGGTCGGAGCGCAGTATGCCGAGACCGGTGCCGGGGACGGCGGCGAGGGAGTCGTCGTCGCGCAGCTGATACTCGCGGTAGCCGAGGAAGGTGAAGTGGTCGTCGGCCAGCCAGCGCAGCAGCTCGCGGGCCTCCTCGACCTCCTGCCCGGGCAGATCGCCGGCGAGCGGCTCCTCGGGCAGCCCCTCGGCGAGGCGCACGGCCGCGTCGCGCATCTTGCCCCAGTCCTCGACGGCCTCGCGGACGTCGGAGAGCACGCGCAGCAGATCGGCGGTGATCTGCTTCAGGTCCGCGCGGTCGGTCTCGCGGTCGATCTCGACGTGGATCCAGGACTCGATGTGCGCGTCGTGCGGCAGGTCGCCGGTGGGCCGGGTGGGCAGCACCTCGATCAGCTTGCCGGTGACGTCGCGGCGCACCGTGATCTGGGGGTGGATGACGACATGGATGCCGCGCCCCTGCCGCGTCAGCTCATTGGTCACGGAGTCGACGAGGAAGGGCATGTCGTCGGTGACGACCTCGACCACGGAGTGGCTGCACGTCCAGCCGTTCTCCTCGACGGTCGGGGTGTGGACGCGCACGTTCGCCGTGCCCTGGGGGCGGTTCTCGGCCAGTCGGTAGTGGGAGTAGGCGGCTCCGAAGACGTCGACCGGGTCCCGGTCGGTGAGGTCTTCCGGGGCGGTGTGCAGGTAGTAGCGCTGGAGGAACGCGAGCACGGCCTCCCGGTCGGGGGTGCCGTGTTCCGTCGTCCCAGTCGGTAGGTGCCCCCCGACCGGGCTGTTCTCAGCTACCCGGGCGGCCCTGTCGAGCAGCTCGGCCTTGGCTTCGTCCAGCTTGGTCTGCATTGTCCTCTGGCTCCTGTCGCGCGCCGTTGCGTGACGTAGAAGGAAGTACGGTCTCTGCCCTTCCGACGTGACGCCGAGACGCGGGGTGTCCGGTCTGCTTCGACGCTATGCCGCAAGGTGAGATGAGCGGGGGGTTATCAGCCATTTCAGACGCGTACGACGCCTTGACGGGGCCCTTGGACGCCCCGACCCGCCCGCGAAGACCAGCGACCGCCGCCCGGTCACGGATGTCGTCCGTGCGTCCCGGGCGCAGGGCAGGGGCAACGCCGCCCCCGCGAACTATCGCGCTGATCACGCCACCAAGGCTATCGCTCCTTACGGGGGGCCCGTCATGAGCCGTATGTGTACAAAACGGGGGGCAGAACTTTGACACTCTGCACAGTCCGACGCACGCCGACGCAGTTGCGGGCAGTCGTGCCGCTCGACCCCTGCCCCGGGTGCCCGGAAATCGGCGCGTCCCCTTGGCAAGGCAGCGGCCGTGAGTGCACGTTGCCCAGTGACGCCAATCCCCGGAGGGGAGCCGCCCCCATGCCCACCAAGATCCTCATCGTCACCGGCGACGCCGCAGAGTCCCTGGAAGTCCTCTACCCGTACCAGCGCCTCCGCGAAGAGGGCTACGAAGTCCACATCGCGGCCCCCACTCGCAAAAAACTCCAGTTCGTCGTCCACGACTTCGAACCCGGCTTCGACACCTACACCGAGAAACCCGGCTACACGTGGCCCGCCGATCTCGCCTTCGCGGAGGTCGACCCCGGCCAGTACGCCGCCGTCGTCATCCCCGGCGGCCGAGCCCCCGAATACCTCCGCAACGACCCCGAACTCCGCAAGATCCTCAAGTCCTTCTTCGACGCCGACAAGCCCGTGGCCCAGATCTGCCACGGCCCCCTGCTCACCGCCGCGGTGGACGCCCTCCGCGGCCGCCGCGTCACCGCGTACCCGGCCCTTGAGCTGGACATGCAGTCGGCCGGCGCCACCTTCAAGGACACCGAGGCCGTCGTGGACGGCACCCTGGTCTCCTCCCGCGCCTGGCCGGACCACCCCACCTGGATGCGCGAGTTCCTGACGGTCCTGCGCGCGAAGGCACCGGTCACCTGACCCGGGGCGCGGCCGCACCCCGGCCGCGCCTCACGCCGCGGCAGCCAGCCGCTCCGCCTCCGCGACGGCCTCGTGCAGGGTGTCCACCACCGGCACCCCCACCGACTCCAGGCTGTCCCGGCTGTGCGACCCGCCGGTGTAGAGCACCGCCCGCGCGCCCACGTGCCGCGCGGCCACCGCGTCGTCCGCGGCGTCCCCGATGACCACCGTCCGCTCGGGGTTCACCCCGGCCAGCGCCGCGAGATGCCGCACCATGTGCTCGGCCTTGCTGCCCCCGGAGGGCCCGGTGCGCCCGTCGACCCGTATGAAGTGGCTCTCGATCCCGAACCCGCGCACCAGCGGCACGAGCTCCTCGTGCCCGTACATGCTGAGGATCGACTGGCTGCGCCCCGCGGACCGCCACTCCACCAGCAGCTCCACCACGCCCTCGGTGAGCCCGCACCGCACCCGGTGCTCGGCGTAGTACCGGTGGAAGGTCGCGTCCATGACCTCCCACTCCGCGTCCGTCGGCAGCCGACCCATCAGCCGCTCGTAGAACTTCGGCACCGGCACGCAGTACATCGCCCGGTACTGCTCCAGCGTGATCGGCTCCAGCCCCAGCTCGGCGAACGCCGCGTTCGTCGCCCCGATGATCGCGTCATTGTCGTGGAACAGCGTGCCGTTCCAGTCCCACACAATGTGCGCGGCTCCCAGCTTCCCCATGCCAAAGACCGTACCCGCCGCCACTGACAATCAAGAGATGCCCAGGTGACGGCCCGGTTCGGGTCAGTCCCCCAGCCCCACCAGATTCGGGATCTCCTGCGTGGCGTACCAGAGCAGCTCGTGGTCCTCGGCCCCGTCCACCACGAACTGCGCGTCGTCGTCCCCGCCGTCCGCCGCCTCCAGCGCCTGCGCCGCCGCGGCCACGTCCGCCTCCGCGTCCCCGGCGTCGACGTGCACGGAGGCCGCCTTGGCCAGCGGTACGGGCCCGGCGACCCGGACCTCGCCGAGCGCCGCCGGATCGAGCCCCCGGCCGGGGTCGGCGGACGCCGCGCCGTCGGGCACGTCGACGGCGACCACGACCCGCCGGCGCGGTGCCCCGGCGTCCGCCGCGAGCAGCCGCAGCGAGGCCAGCGCGGCCCGGCTGAGCGCCGCGTACTCCAGCTCCTCGATGTCGTCGGACAGGTACCACTCGCGCAACGCGGGCGTGACGGCGTACGCGACGAGCGGCCCGGCCCCGAGCTCTCCCGTCTTGTACGCCTCGGCGAGACCGGGGAGGGTCAGGGGGACGTAGACGCGCATGGCTGGCCGCTTTCGTGGTCGGAGGGCCCCGCAAGGCTTGGGAGAGCCTTCAGGATACGTGCGGGCGTCCCCTTTCGAGTCCCTGCCCGTACCCCGGAAGCCGTCCATCCGACGCCCGGAAATTCACCCACCGCACCGCGTCCACCAGCACTTCCGCCGCCATGACCACCCGGATAGGTGAACCCCTCCGGCGCCCGGCCCCGACTTGCGCCCGCCTTGCCGACCCCTCCATGGCCCCGTACAAGATCACCCACCAGCAAGTTACTGCCCGGTATCTCCCGGGCTCAGCGAACGGGGATCCCATGAACAAGGTCATGACCAGGGCCCAGCACCACCCGGCCGCCCGCCCCGGCACCCGCCCACCGACCCGCCGCGACACCCGCCGCGACACGCGCCGCCCGGGCGGCCCTCCGCCCCGCGCCTGGCGTCCGGACACACCCCGCACGGCCCCGGCGGACACCACCCGCGCCCCGATGCCACGTACGGCCCCGGCCGGCACCCGCCCACCGGCCCCCGGCACCGCACCCACCGGCCCTCGCCCGCCGATGCCCCGCAGGGCACCCGAAACCGGCCCCCAGAGGCCCCGCACCGCACCCCGGACGCCCGGCACCACACCCACGGGCGCCCGCCCCCAGACCCCCTACGGACCCCCCTCCGACGGTCTCCGCACGGCCGCCCCTCCCGCGCCCCTAAGGGTCCCGCGGCAGACCCCGCGCCGCCCGGTCCCGCAGCCCCGCCCCACCGACGTCTTCGCCGACCGCCTCGTACTGGTCCTCAGCGGCCGGCGCCCGGTCCACTCCATGCTCCGGTACACCGTCGGACGCGCCTACGACGACCTGGCCCGCCTCGCCGAGACCGGCCCACTGCGCGCCCCGGGCCCGTGCCCCGTGGTCCGTGACGTCGGCTACTACGTGCCCCGCCCCGGCGCCTTCGAGGCCTTCGCCCGCATCGGCACGGGCGACCGGCTGCGCGCCATGGCCTTCCGCCTGGAACTGGGCCGGGACCACCGCTGGCGCTGCACGGCGGTGGAACTGGACGGCCCGCGCGGCCCTCGCACGGACGACGACGACTGACCGGGACCGACCGGCATGCCGAAGGGCCGGGCACCCCAGAGGGTGATCCCGGCCCTTCAGCCCTACGACGCTACGCCGGCGTCACTTCTTACGGCGCCGCCCGCCCTTGGCCTGCTTGCGCCGCTCCGCGCGGGTGAGGCCGTCGGCGGAGGAGCGCACCGGCTCGTCCTCGGCGAAGTCGCCCTCGATGGTGCCGCCCTCGCCGTCCACGGTCGGCGCGGTGAAGTGCAGGTTCCGCCGCTGCGGGGCCTCCAGGCCCTTGGCGCGGATCTCCGGGCGCGCGCCCGCCTGCGCCGGCACGGCGTCCTGCTTGGTCAGCTCCGGCTTGGCTTCCTCGACCGGGACCTCCTCGACCTGCTGCTCGACCTGGACCTCCAGGTTGAACAGGTAGCCGACGGACTCCTCCTTGATGCCCTCCATCATGGCCTGGAACATGTCGAAGCCCTCGCGCTGGTACTCGACCAGCGGGTCCTTCTGCGCCATCGCGCGCAGGCCGATGCCCTCCTGGAGGTAGTCCATCTCGTAGAGGTGCTCGCGCCACTTGCGGTCCAGGACCGACAGCACGACCCGGCGCTCCAGCTCACGCATGATCTCGGAGCCGAGCTGCGCCTCACGCGCCTCGTACTGCGCGTGGATGTCGTCCTTGATGGACTCGGCGATGAACTCGGCGGTCAGACCCGCGCGGTCGCCGGCCGCCTCCTCCAGCTCCTCGATGGTGACCTTCACCGGGTAGAGCTGCTTGAACGCGCCCCACAGCCGGTCCAGGTCCCACTCCTCGGCGAAGCCCTCGGCGGTCTCCGCGGCGACGTAGGCGTCGATCGTGTCGTCCATGAAGTGCTGGATCTGCTCGTGCAGGTCCTCGCCCTCCAGGACGCGGCGCCGCTCGCCGTAGATGACCTCGCGCTGGCGGTTGAGGACCTCGTCGTACTTCAGGACGTTCTTACGGGTCTCGAAGTTCTGCTGCTCGACCTGCGACTGGGCGGACGCGATCGCGCGGGTGACCATCTTGTTCTCGATCGGCACGTCGTCCGGCACGTTGGCCATGGACATCACACGCTCGACCATCTGGGCCTTGAACAGCCGCATCAGGTCGTCGCCGAGGGAGAGGTAGAAGCGCGACTCGCCAGGGTCGCCCTGACGACCCGACCGACCACGCAGCTGGTTGTCGATACGGCGGGACTCGTGCCGCTCGGTGCCCAGCACGTAGAGGCCGCCGAGCCGCTCGACCTCCTCCTTCTCGGCCTTGACGGCCTCCTCGGCCCGCTTGAGCGCCTCGGGCAGGGCGTGGGCCCACTCCTCGATGTGCTCCTCGGGGTCGAGACCGCGCTGGCGCAGCTCCGCCTCGGCCAGGTCCTCGGGGTTGCCGCCGAGCTTGATGTCCGTACCACGACCGGCCATGTTCGTGGCGACGGTCACGGCGCCCTTGCGCCCGGCCTGGGCGACGATCGACGCCTCACGGTCGTGCTGCTTGGCGTTCAGCACCTCGTGCTGGATGCCGCGCTTGCTCAGCTGCTGCGACAGATATTCGGACTTCTCGACCGACGTCGTACCGACGAGGATCGGCTGGCCCTTCTCGTGCTTCTCCGCGATGTCGTCGACGACCGCGTCGAACTTCGCGACCTCGGTGCGGTAGATCAGGTCCGACTGGTCCTTGCGGATCATCGGCTTGTTGGTCGGGATCGGGACCACGCCGAGCTTGTAGATCTGGTGGAACTCGGCGGCCTCGGTCATCGCCGTACCGGTCATGCCGGAGAGCTTGTTGTAGAGGCGGAAGAAGTTCTGGAGGGTGATCGTGGCGAGCGTCTGGTTCTCGTCCTTGATCGGCACCCCTTCCTTCGCCTCGATCGCCTGGTGCATGCCCTCGTTGTAGCGGCGGCCGGCGAGGATACGGCCGGTGTGCTCGTCGACGATCATGACTTCGCCGTCGATGACGACGTAGTCCTTGTCCTTCTTGAAGAGTTCCTTGGCCTTGATGGCGTTGTTCAGGTAACCGACGAGCGGGGTGTTCACCGACTCGTACAGGTTGTCGATGCCCAGCCAGTCCTCGACCTTGCTGACGCCGGACTCGTGGATGGCGACCGTGCGCTTCTTCTCGTCGACGTCGTAGTCGCCGGTCTCCTCGATGCCCTTGAGGGGCTGGCCGGCCTCACCGCGCTTGAGGCGGGTGACCAGCTTGGCGAAGTCGCCGTACCACTTGGTGGCCTGGTCGGCCGGACCGGAGATGATCAGCGGCGTACGGGCTTCGTCGATGAGAATCGAGTCGACCTCGTCGACGATGGCGAAGTTGTGCCCGCGCTGGACGAGTTCGTCCTTCGACCACGCCATGTTGTCGCGCAGATAGTCGAAGCCGAACTCGTTGTTCGTGCCGTACGTGATGTCGCACGCGTACTGCTCGCGGCGCTGGGCCGGCGTCATGTTGGCGAGGATGCAGCCGACGGACAGGCCCAGGAACCTGTGGACGCGCCCCATCATGTCGGAGTCACGCTCGGCCAGGTAATCATTGACGGTGATCAGATGAACACCGTCACCGGAGAGAGCGTTCAGATACGCGGGCAGGGTGCCGACCAGGGTCTTGCCCTCACCGGTCTTCATCTCGGCGACGTAGCCCAGGTGCAGGGCGGCGCCACCCATCAGCTGCACGTCGTAGTGCCGCTGCCCGAGGACGCGCTTGGCGGCTTCGCGCACGGTGGCGAAGGCCTCGGGAAGCAGATCATCCAGAGTCTCCCCATCGGCGTACCGCTGCTTGTACTCATCGGTGAGGGCCCGCAGCTCGGCGTCGGAGAGGTCGACGAAGTCCTCTTCGATGGAGTTGACCTGGTCCGCGATGCGGTGCAGCCTGCGCAGGATCTTGCCTTCGCCTGCACGCATGATCTTCGAGAGGACGGACACGGGGGTTGGTCTCCTTGCCGGTCGGGCCTGGGACGGTCGGTTTCCTTCTGACGTACTGAGCAACGGCCATCGTATGCGAGGACCCGGCCACGCCGGGAGGCCTGCCGCGACGACAGCGGCCACTGCCGCACATCGGCTGCGATTCTGCCTTCAGAGGGGACAACGGCCGGGAGCCGCGGATGGTGCCGCACGGCCCCGCCGAATTCCACGTTCGCTGATCAAACGGTGGCGGGGCCAGGGAATCAAGCGGTGGCGGGGCCAGGGCATCAAACGGTGGGGGACCGCCGAATCAAACGGTGGCGGGGTCGCGGAATCAAACGGTGGCGGGACCGGGGAAAACCGGATGCCCTGCCACTCCATCCCCACCAGAATCATCCGATGGACCCCGTCACGATCCCCACCGCCCGCCTCCTGCTGCGCACGGTCGGCCCGGACGACACGGACGCCGTGTACGCGGCCTGTCAGGACCCCGACATCCAGCGCTGGACCACGATCCCCTCCCCGTACCTCCCGGAACACGCGGAGACCTTCGTCGCCCAGCAGGTCCCCGACGGCTGGGCGGCCTCCTCGATGTTCACGTTCGGCGCCTTTCTCCCCGACGGTGACCTCGTCGGCATGCTCGGCATCACCATGCGCTCCCTGGGCACCGCCGAACTGGGCTTCTGGGCGACCAAGCGCCACCGCGGCAACGGCTACATCACCGAGGCCACCCGGGCCGTCTCCCACTGGGCCTTCACCGCCATCCCCGTGGACCGCCTCGAATGGCGCGCGGAAGTAGGCAACACCGCCTCCCGCGCGGTGGCCGAACGAGCCGGCTTCAGCCTCGAAGGCACCCTCCGCGCCGCGCTCAACAACAACGGCATCCGCCGCGACTGCTGGCTGGCCTCCCTCCTCCCCTCAGACCTCGCCCTCCCCTCAACGGCCCCCTACCTACCGTCCCGCCCCACCCCCTGACACCGCCCGACACCCACGGCCGCCCCACCGCCCGCCACCGTGGGGCACAACAAATCCCCAGCTCACCGCCCACTGTCAGTCCCACCCCCTATCGTTCGACGCCATGACGACCCCGCGCCCGACCACCACCCTCTCCGCAGACGAAGCCCGCCGCATCGCCCTACGAGCCCAGGGCCTCCTCGGCACCCCCAACCGCCGCGCCGGCGTCCGCGGCCTCCTCCGTCACCTCGGCGCGGTGCAACTCGACACCATCTCGGTCCTGGCCCGCTCCCACGAGCTGGTCCCCTACGCCCGCCTCGGCGCCGTGGGCCGCACCGCGGTGGAGAACGCCTACTGGAAGGACACCCACGCCTTCGAGTACTGGTCGCACGCCGCCTGCATCCTCCCCATCGAGGAGTGGCCCCACTTCGCCTTCCGCCGCCGCGCCTACCGCAACCGCCCCCACTGGAACCACGAGCTCCCGGACGGCGCCTACGACCAGGTGATCAAACAGCTCCGCGCCGAAGGCCCCCTGACCGCCACGGAGTTGGGCGGCGCGAAGAAGACCAGCGACTGGTGGGACTGGTCCGGCTCAAAGGTCGCCGTCGAACGCGCCCTGATGTACGGCGAGGTCGTCTGCGTGACCCGCCGCGGCTGGAAGCGCGTCTACGACCTCGCCGAACGCGCCGTCCCGGCCGCCCTCCTGCACGACGACCTGGACGACACCGAATGCCTCCGCCGCCTGGTCCGCCTGGCCGGCGAGGCCCTCGGCGTCGGCACCCGCGCCGACATCGCCGACTACCACCGCCTGAAGGGCGACCAGGTCGACGCGGTGATCGCCGACTCCGGCCTGATCCCGGTCACGGTGGAGGGCTGGGGCAAGCCGGCCTGGGCGGACCCCGAGGCCCTGGCCACACCCCCGCGCGGCCGCCACCGCACCACGCTCCTCTCCCCCTTCGACTCCCTGATCTGGGAGCGCGCCCGGACGGAGCGGATCTTCGGTTTCACCCACCGCCTGGAGGCGTACGTCCCGAAGCCGAAGCGGGTCTACGGCTATTTCGCGATGCCGGTCCTGGCCGGCGGCCGGCTGGTCGGCCGCGTCGACCCGGCCCGCGAGGGCCGCACCCTGGTCGCCAAGCAGGTCACCTTGGACGGCCCGAAGGCGGTCCCGGCGGTGGCCCAGGCCCTGCTGGAAGCGGCGAGCTGGGTGAACTGCACCAACGTGCGCGTGGAACAGGTGAACGCCCCCGACCTGCGCGCCCCCCTCATCAGGGAACTGGCCCGAGCCCTGACCTGAACCCGACCGCCGTCCTCACCGGATCTCGAGGATCTTCTCCCGCATCGCGTAGACCACGGCCTCCATCCTGGAGTGCAGCTGCAGCTTCTCCAGGATGTTGCGCACATGGTTCTTCACGGTGTTCTCGGAGATGAACAACTCCTTGGCGATATCCCGGTTGTTCATCCCGGTCGCCACGAGTTTGAGCACTTCCAGTTCCCGGTCGGTGAGCCGCGGCGCGGGCACCAGCCGGCGCTCGTCCGTCCGCTGGATCATCGACTTGAACTCGGTGAGCAGCTTCGACGCCATCGAGGGGCTGATCTGCGACTGCCCGTCGGCCACCGCCCGAATGGCGGTGGCCACCTCGTCCGTCGAGATCTCCTTGAGCAGATATCCGGTCGCGCCGGCCTTGATCGCGTCGTAGAGATCGGCTTCCTCGTCGCTGATCGTCAGCATGATGATCTTGGCGCTCGGCGCCACCTCCTTGATGGAGGTGCACGCCTCGATCCCGCCCCGCTTGGGCATCCGTACGTCCATCAGGACGATGTCGGGCAGCAGATCCGCGGCCTTCTCCACCGCCTCGGCGCCGTCCCCCGCCTCGCCGACGACCTGGATGTCCTCCTCGGCCGCGAGCACGATCTCCAGGCCCCGGCGGAAGAGGGCGTGGTCGTCCACGACCAGGACGCGGATCGGCTCCTCGCGTGAAGAGCCCGCGTCGGGACCCCTGCCGTCCGGGCCGTCGCCGGCCCCCTCGGCCTGCATCGGTCCGAAGCTGTCCGCCATCGTTCCTCCCCCTGAAGGCTTAGGCCTGTGGTCCCGTGCCATCGCCAACCCAAGGCAACAGCCCACCGGTTGGGCCGTTGCGGCCATGATTTCATGCCCGGACGGCACCACGGTGACGAAGCGGTGGGCGAAGTGGTCGTACACCGGTGGCATAACGGTCGCATCGGTGGCACACAGGTGCCCCTGGGGGCGCACACACGCTCCAGGGGCACCGGATCAGCTGTCGTCCGGGAAGGTCAGCCGCCCAGCGAACCGCCCGCCTCCGGCGAGTGCGGCTCGGTGACCATCGTGTCCGTCCTGAGATGGATCACGCCGTAGTCGTACGCGTGCCGCCGGTAGACGACACTCGGTTCCTTGGTTTCGGAGTCGACGAACAGGTAGAAGTCGTGCCCGACCAGCTCCATCTCGTAGAGCGCCTGGTCGAGAGTCATCGGGGCGGCGACGTGCGTCTTCTCGCGGACGACGAGGGGGCCCTCGCCCTGTACCTCGAGCGAGCCGATCCTCTTGGTCGGCACGCCTTCCGGCTCGTCCGCCGCGACGGTGTGGCCGTTGCCGTTGAGCGTTGCCGCGCCCGGAACGTGGTGGGGGACCTCGGCGGCGGTGAGCCGACGGACACCGCGGCGCGTGTGCCGCTTGTCGTGCTGCCTGCGCAGCCGGGCTTCCAGCTTCTCGGCGGCCAGGTCGAGCGCCGCATACGGATCGTTGGCCGCTGCCTCCGCCCGGATCACCGGACCGCGGGAGCGGAGCGTGATCTCCACCCGGTCGCAACGGTCGGCCTGTCGGGGGTTGGGCTCCTTGGACACCTCGACGTCGAGGCTGATCACCTTGGCATCGAGCTTCTGGATCTTCTCCAGCTTCAGCTTCTCGGCCACGTGCTTGCGGAACCGCTCGGGCACCTCGGTCTTGCGGCCCTTGACGACGATGTCCACGCAGAACTCCGTTCCCGGATCACTCCGCTTCAGCTGCGGAGCATCTCCCTTGTGCACCAGGTCCCGGTGAGCCCCGGAACCTCGGACTCGGTGACGTCCACCTCCTCCTCCCCCATGGGCGAGATCTGCACCCCGGCCGACTGGGTGATTGCGGAAATCACGCGGCACGGCATTCGGATACGAGAGGTGTGGCCTGCGGCTTTCCCTCACAACCGAACATATCTCGCCTGGACGGATGTCGTCACCCTCTACCGCGGCGTACCTCCGTTCAGGTGTATTGGCCCTCTCACTACCTGCAACGATGCGACTTCGCAGTCAGTTCCGGTTTATTTCGAAAGAATCCGGCGTTGCTGCGATCACCGCCGCGCAGATCACTTCCCCGGCCCCCTCCGGCCCCGTCATTCCCTGGCCGACCCGCTTCCGGTCCGCGCCCCCTTTCATGGGTCCAGCCGTCCGTGCCCCAGTCCTTTCCCGACTTCCTCTCCCGTACACAACCGACACGCGTTCTCCGGGGATCCCATCCCTCGGGTGCCCACATCCGGCCGCTCCGCCCGCCCGAGCCGCCCGCACCTCCCGCACCGCGCGCGCCGCCTCCGTCAGGGACGCGCCCGTCGTCATCAGGTCGTCGACCAGGACCACCGGCCCGCCCTCGAGCAGCCGCGCACCACCGGGTGCCACGGCCAGCGCGCCCGCGAGGTTGTCCAGCCGCTGCCGGGAGTCGAGCCCCGACTGGTCGGCGACCGCCCGCCGCTGCCGCAGCACGGCGAGCACCCGGGCCGGCGTCCCCGTCCGCCGTAGCTCCCCGGCCGCGGCGAGGGCGATCCGCCACACCGGATCATGCCCCCGCGCCCGCACCGCCCCGCGCGCCGACGGGACGGGCACGAGCAGCACCGGAGCACCGGAGGCCCGCGGCCTCACCCGACCGGCCGAACCACCGCCACTCCCGCACGCCTCCCGCAGTCCCGCCCGCACGGCTCCCGCCAGAGCCCCGCCGAGCGGCCCGGACAGCGCCAGGGCACCCCTCTCCTTGTGGGCCAGCAGCACGGCCCGCACCTCGTCCCCATACCGCGCGGCCGCGTGCACGACCGGGAGCCCCGGCGGCTCCGGCACCGGCCGCACCCGGCACGGTGCGGCCCCGCTCAGCGCTGCACGGCACTCCGGGCAGAGCACCGTACGAGGCCTGCCACAGCCCCCGCACTCGGCCGGCAGCACCAAGTCGGTGAGGTCCCGCCACCACCCCCGCATGGGGACCACTCTGCCAACCCCCGCACCGACCGGCCACCCCTGCGGAAAACCGCCTGTGGAAAACTCCACGCCCAGCCGGGACGCCCCTCACCCACCCGGGTCAGCCACCCGGCTCAGCCACTCGAGTCATCCACTCGGGGCAACGACACCGACCCCACTCCACCGCCCCGCCCCGCCCCGCCCCGAACAGCCGAAACGGCCGCCCCGCCGGGTCACCCCGCACGCGAACGGCCGTCTGGGAACAGGAAGGACCCGCCCTCACCCCGGATAAACCGGCGCCGACCCCTCCTTGACCACCGTCTGCCACTGCGCCCCCGACGGCAGCCGCACGATCCCGTCGTCCGAGTACGCCACCAGCGGCAGCCGCTCGTCCTCGGAGGCGCTGATCTCCTTCACCCCGGTCAGGGCATCCGGCGCGGGCCCCTTCGGCGTGGAGCCGTCGACCTGGGCGTACCGCATCTGCAACACGCCCCCCTTCGCGCGCCCGACCATCACGAGCCGGCCGTCACCACTCCACGACATGGTGGTGACCTCCTCCAACTCAGGCGCGGCGTTGCGCAGTTCGCGCACCGTCACCGCCGACCGCTGGCCGACCTTCTCGTCGAGGTCGATCCGCCCGACGAGCAGGGACTGTTCGCCGTCGTTCTCCACGATCAATGCGATCCGTACGCCGTCGGCGGCGACCCGCACCGACTTGATGCGTCCGTCGAGGGCAGGGATCTCCACCTCCAGCGGTTCGCCCTTGCCCGCCTGGAGGAGCAGCAGCCGCGCGTGCCCGGGGTCGCGGTCGGCGATCCACAGATTGCCCTGCTCGTCCCAGCTGGGTGTGGTCAGCCGGTCGTCCTCGGTCTTGCCCGCACTGGTCAGCACCGGCTCTCCGAGCAGAGCGCCCGGCTCCATCCTCGCGACGTACAACTCCTTGCCGTCCAGGGAGACTCCGGCCCCGCTGCGCTCGTCGCGCGACACCGCCACCGAGCGCAGACTCCTCGTGCCCTCGCCCAGCGGGCCCGGCACCGGCTCCGCACCGGCGGTCTTGCTGCTGCTGCGGATCCGCACCACGCGCCGTTCGCCGTCGAGGAAGTACAGGTACTCGGGGCTTCGCACCGGCCCGCGCGTGGCGACCGCCGTGGCCTCGTCCGCGTCGAGCGCGCACAGCTCCGCGTCCCCCGCCCGCAACTCGACCTCGTCCACCGCGGGGGTGAGGTCCTGCAAGGTGAACAGCAACTGGGCCGCCATCTCGTTGCACTTGGCCAGCCCGACCCGGGCGGCCTTGTCGTTCAACGGCACGGTCAGCTTGTTGTGTTCATCGGGCGTCAGCGAGGCCGCGCCCTTCTTCAGTTGCGTCCCCGTGGGGAAGCTCGACCGGACCACCGGATCGAGCCAGCGGGTCGGCCCGTCGAGCAGCGAACGCACCACCTGCGTCGTGGCGTCCACGCGCTGGCGCACATAGACGGGATCGGCGACCGCGGCGAGCTGCGCGGACGTGCCGGACGGGGTATTCGACGCCAGGTAGTACTTGTTGACGGACATGTAGTTCCGCTGGAAGTCCGACTGACCGAGCACTACGCCCTGCGGCAGCCGGTCGATGCGCCACTGCCCGCTCTTCTTCTCCTTCTTGAGCCGGACCTGCTGGTTGTAGGCCCCACTCGCGGGCGCGTACGACTGCTCCGCGTCCACGGTGGCGACCTTGGCGCCGGTCAGCAGGAACGCGAAGGTGTCGCTGTCTTCTTTGTTGGCCGCCCAATCGACCTCGATACCCGGCGCGTTGGCGAGCACCGTGGTGGCCCGCTTCGGCCTCCAGGACTCCCTGGCCGCGTCGGTCAGATACTGCTTCGCCGTCTCGTAGTTGGGATCGTCGCTGGTCAACGCCTCCAGGAAGCCCTGCACGATCTGCGGCGGCAGGGCGTCCTCCGACGGCGGTACGGCGAACACCCGCACCTGCGTGTCCTGCCGCGGCGTGGACTCGACATCGCGCAGATCCCCGTGGTCGGGCATCGAGGCGCACCCTGCCAGCAGGACGACGCCACAAGCGATGTACGCCACCGCGCGCGCCGGCGTGCGCCGGGCGCCCCCCTCGCGGTCAGCGCCCACGAGTTGCCTCCCCTTGCTCGTTCGACTCATCCGGCTCCGCGTCCGACGGACGGCTCGCGCTCGGATCGGGCGCCGTCTCGTCCGGCCGGCGTGCCCCTCCCATCGGCCGGGGCACCACGCGCGCGCCGTTCCCGGGCAGCGCCGTCGGGTCGGCCGTGGCCACGGCGGACAGCCGCGGGCCGATCGCGTCGAGCGGCCGCACCGGCCCGCCGGCCGAGGTCTGCGCGGGCACGGTGGCGCTCTTCTCGCCTCCGCGCGGCAGACCCGCGTCGTCCAGGCCGCGATTACGCCGCGAGTCCTTGGGCTCCAGCGGTATCGGCGAGCCCCGCAGTGGCTCGTCCGCGGTCCGCGGCAGGGTCAGCCGGAACTGCGAGCCACCGCCCGGCTCACCCCACGCCTGCAGCCAGCCGCCGTGCAGCCGGGCGTCCTCCAGGGCGATGGACAGGCCCAGGCCCGTACCGCCCGTCGTCCGCGCGCGGGCCGGATCGGCCCGCCAGAACCGGTTGAAGACCCGGGTCGCCTCACCGGGCTTGAGCCCGACACCGTAGTCGCGTACGGCGACCGCGACCGCCCCGCCCGCCGCGGCGAGCTTGACGACGACATCCTTGCCCTCACCGTGCTCCACGGCGTTGACGACGAGGTTGCGCAGCACGCGCTCCAGCCGCCGGGCGTCCGCCTCGGCGACGACGGGCTGCTGGTCGCCCACGATCCGGATCCGCGAGCCCTTGCGCTCGGCCAGCGGCTCGGCCCCGCCGACGACCCGCCGGACGACCTCCCTGAGGTCGATCGGCTCGGCCTCCAGCGCCGCCGCACCGGCGTCGAAGCGGCTGATCTCCAGCAGGTCCGACAGCAGCGACTCGAACCGGTCCAGCTGATCGGCGAGCAGTTCCGCCGACCGCGCGGTCACCGGGTCGAAGTCCTCGCGCGCCTCGTGGATGACGTCGGCGGCCATCCGCACGGTCGTCAGCGGCGTCCGCAGCTCATGCGACACGTCGGACACGAACCGCCGCTGCATCCGCGACAGGTCCTCCAGCTGCTGGATCTTCAGCTGCAGGTTCTGCGCCATCTTGTTGAAGGCCTCGCCGAGCCGCGCGATGTCGTCCTCGCCGGTGACCTTCATCCGCTCCTGGAGCCGCCCCGCCGACAGCCGCTCGGCGATACCGGCGGCCATCCGTACGGGCGTGACGACCTGGCGCACCACCAGCCAGGCGATCGCCCCGAGAAGGACGACGACGAACAGCCCGGCCGTCGCCAGCGTCCCCTTGACCAGGCTCAGAGAGTCCTCCTCCTGCGTCAGCGGGAAGAGGTAGTACAGCTGGTACGGATCGCCGTTCGGGTCCTTGACCTGCTTGCCGATGATCAGCGCGGGCTGAGACTCCGTGTTGGGCCCGTAGACGATGCGGGTGTAGCTCTGATACGCGCCCGGCCCGCTGGTGACCCGCTCACGCAGCTCCTCGGGCACGCTCTTGTTGGGATTGACCCCACCGGAGGCACGCGGACCGCGCCCGCCCCCGGTGTCGTCCCCGGCAGGCAGCGTCACGACGTCGAAGGCGCCTTGGCCGCCACTGGACAGGGACGTGACCAGGTCACTCATCCACTGGATGACGTTCTGGGAGGACCGTCCGTCCACCACGGCGGCATCGTCGGGGGCCCCGCTCGCCGCCTCCTCGGCCCGCTGCTTGGCCGCCGCGAAGCCACCCGTGGCCTGGCTCTGCGACGCGTTCACCTTGGCGTCCAGCAGGCCGTTGCGCACCTGCCCGATCACCACGAAGCCCAGCAGCAGCACGACGCCCAGCGACATCAGCAGCGTCGTGACGACGACCTTCAGCTGGATGTTGCGCCGCCACAGCCGCATCACCGGCAGCAGCGGCCGGCGCACCCAGCGCATGAACAGACGGAGGACCGGGCTGCCCTGGACTCCGCCCTGCAGCAGCCCGCCCTCCAGAAACCTTCCCCAGCGGGAGCCCGCCGCCTTCCGGCCGACAGGCCGCCCCGCGCGGGCCCCGGACCGGCCGGGCGCCGAAGCGGCACTGTCCCCGGACATGTCAGCTCGGCCCGGCCTTGTAGCCGACACCACGGACGGTCACCACGATCTCCGGCCGCTCCGGATCCTTCTCGACCTTGGAGCGCAGTCGCTGCACATGGACGTTGACCAGCCGCGTGTCCGCCGCGTGCCGGTAGCCCCACACCTGCTCCAGCAGGACCTCACGGGTGAACACCTGCCACGGCTTGCGCGCCAGCGCCACCAGCAGGTCGAACTCCAGCGGCGTCAGCGCGATCGACTGCCCGTCCCGCTTCACGGAGTGACCGGCCACGTCGATGACCAGGTCACCGATGGCGAGCTGCTCCGGCGCCGGCTCCTCCGACCTGCGAAGCCGCGCCCGGATACGAGCCACCAGCTCCTTCGGCTTGAACGGCTTGACGATGTAGTCGTCGGCGCCCGACTCGAGGCCCACGACGACATCGACGGTGTCGCTCTTCGCCGTGAGCATCACGATCGGCACCCCGGACTCAGCCCGGATCAGCCTGCACACCTCGATGCCGTCCCGGCCGGGCAGCATCAGGTCCAGCAGCACCAGATCGGGCTTGGTCTCCCGGAAAGCGGCCAGCGCCTTGTCGCCGTCGGCTACGAAAGACGGCTCAAAACCTTCACCACGCAGCACAATGCCGAGCATCTCGGCCAGTGCGGTGTCGTCGTCGACGACAAGGACTCGTCCCTTCATAAACGACATCATCCCATTCTCATAACGGTGGCGAAGATCCAGGTGAGGCAGCTCACTGGCCAGTGACGATAGTCGTACATCGTCGCTACTGTCTGCCTCCCCGAGCGCCAGGACCACCCACGGCCCCGCGACGCGACGCGGAGACGAGGTGTCATGAACCGGCAGTACGGCTCACGACACCCGGGAGAGCCCCCGGCCCGGTCAGCCCTGCCCGCCCCGCCCCTTCCCGCACAGCTCGGCCAGCGCCTCAGCGGTCACAGGGGACACGACACCCTCCTCCGTGACGATCGCCGTCACCAGTTCGGGCGGCGTCACATCGAACGCCGGGTTGTACGCCTGCGTCCCCAGCGGCGCCACCGGAACCCCGCCGCCCGCTCCCGACACCTGCACCTGGGGTGCCATCACCTCCGTCACCTCGTACCCCGGACGCTGCTCGACCTCGATGGCCGCCCCGTCCGGCGTGCTCGGATCCACCGTCGTCACCGGCGCCACCACGACGAACGGCACGTGGTGGTAGCGCGCGAGCACCGCCAGCGGATAGCTCCCCACCTTGTTCGCCACCGACCCGTCGGCCGCGATCCGATCGGCCCCGATCAGCACCGCGTCCACCTCACCGGCGGAGAACAGGGACCCCGCCGCGTTGTCGGTGAGCAAGGTGTACGCCATGCCGCTGCGCGCCGCCTCGTACGCCGTCAGCCGGGCGCCCTGCAACAACGGGCGGGTCTCATCCACCCACAGCCGCCGCAGCCGCCCCTGCCGATGCGCCGCCAGCGCCACCGCGAACGCCGTCCCGTCCCCGCCCGACACCAGCGACCCGGTGTTGCAGTGGGTGAGGATCCGGTGGCCCCCGCCGGGCAGCAGCTCGTCCAGCAGCGCCAGCCCGTGCTCGGCCATCCGCACGCTGGCCTCGGCGTCCTCGCGGTGCAGCTGCCGCGCCGCCGCCAGGGCCGCCGCGGCCGCCTCCCCGGCATCGCCGCCGCGGGCCAGGGCCGCGTGGTAGGCGTTCTGCGCCCGGCGCACCCCGAGGGAGAGGTTCACCGCGGTCGGCCGGGCACCCGCCAGCGCGAGCGCCGCCTCGTCCACGTCGAACCCCCGCGCGGCGGCGAGCGCGACGCCGTACGCCCCCGCGATCCCGAGCGCCGGCGCCCCGCGGACGGCAAGCGACCGGATCGCCTCCACCAGCGCGGGAGCGTCCGTGCAGACCAGTTCGACCTCCTCGCTCGGCAGCCTTGTCTGGTCCAGAAGCACCAGGACAGGGCCCTCGGGTGGCTCCTCCCATCGCAGCACCGGTACCTCGGTCGCCCGCTTGTCCTCGCCGGATTGCGCCTGCTGATCAGCCATGCCGTCAGTCTGCCCACTATCCGGCGGACAATTGAAGGTGTGCAGCCCGCACCGCGGCCGGTCCCCCGCAGACCACTCCATGGCACGATGTCTGCCAACCTGCCGCCGCGACCGCGGACGGGCACCGTGAAGGAGCGACGATGAACGACACTCCGGGCTGGGCCTCGCCCGGATCCTCCCCGTCCGACGGGCACGAGCCCGGCACGCCCGGCCCCACCGGACCGGCCGACCGGCCTGGCCCCGAGCAGCCCTCGCAGCAGCCTGGCGCCCAGCCACAGGACTCCGGCGCGCAGTGGTCCAAGCAGCAGCCGCCACCCGCCCAGTGGTCCGCGCCCGCCGGCCCTCCGCCGCCGGGCCAGACCCCGCCGCCCCCGCCGCCCGGCCCGGGCTGGGGCGCTCCGCCCCCCGGCGGCCCCGGTGGCGGCAACTGGCAGGGCCCCGGCGGCTACGGCGGCTGGGGAGCCCCCTGGGGCGGCCCCCCGCCCGCCGCCAAGCCCGGCGTGATCCCGCTGCGCCCGCTCGGGGTGGGCGAGATCCTCGACGGCGCCGTGTCCACCATGCGCACCTACTGGCGCACGGTCCTCGGTATCTCGCTCACCGTCGCGGTCGTCACCGAGATCGTCGTCATCCTGCTCCAGGGCCTGGTCCTGGACGACTACGCCGACACCGACGCCCTCGGCGACCCGAGCGCCACCCTCGACGAGGTGGCCGAGGCCATGGGCAACACCATGCTCAGCTCCGGCGTCCTCTTCGTGATCTCGCTGGTCGGCACCGTCGCAGCGACGGCCCTGCTGACCACCGTCACCAGCCGCGCGGTGCTCGGCAAGCCGGTCACGACCGGTGAGGCCTGGCGCGACGCCCGCCCGCAGATCGCCAAGCTCTTCGGCCTGATCTTCCTGCTGCTGCTCATCGCTGTCGGCATCGCGCTCGCGGGCGCGCTCCCCGGCATCCTCGTGACCGTCGCGGGCGGCGGTGAAGGCGGTGCCGCGCTCGCCGTCTTCGGCAGCCTCGCCGGCGCCGTCGTCGCCGTGTGGCTGATGATCCGCTTCTCCCTGGCCTCTCCGGCCCTGATGCTGGAGAAGCAGGGCATCACCAAGGCGATGAGCCGGTCCACGAAGCTGGTGCGCGGCTCCTGGTGGCGGGTCTTCGGCATCCAGCTGCTCGCCACGATCATCGCCAACATCGTCGCCGCGATCGTCGTCATCCCGTTCACGTTCCTCGCCGCCGCGCTCAGCGACGACGGCATCAGCGGCTTCGTGAACAGCACCGGTGACTTCGGCTGGACGTTCCTCGTCATCAGCGGCATCGGCTCGGTGATCGGCTCCACGATCACCTTCCCGATCACGGCCGGCGTCACCGTGCTCCTCTACATCGACCAGCGCATCCGCCGCGAGGCCCTCGACCTCGAACTGGCCCGCGCCGCCGGCGTCCAGGGCTACGGTCCGGGCTCCCCCGGCACCCCAGGGAGCTGATGCGGTGAGCCTGACGGGGGAAGGCCTCTCAACGGTGCCGGCACTGCCCCGCGCCGCGGAAGCGGCCGTACGCGCCTGGTTGCCCTCCGGCGACCCGGCCGTGCGGCCGCCGCACGGCGACCTGTCCGTCCTGTCGCTGGCGCTCTCCGAAGACGAACCTCCGGTGACGATCCCGCGCGACCCCGCGCGGGAGGCCGCCCGGCGCGAGCTGTCCAAGCGCATGTACCACGAGGACGACCCCGGCTTCTTCGAACGGGCCCTCGAGGCCTTCTGGGACTGGGTCGCCGACCTGTTCGGTGCCGCCTCGTCCGCCACCCCCGGCGGAACGGTGGGCCTCATGGTCGTCATCCTCGCCGTACTCGCCGTCCTCGGTGCCCTGTGGTGGCGCCTGGGGACCCCCCGCCGCCGGCCCACCTCCGCCGCCGCCCTGTTCGACGACAGCCCCCGCAGCGCGGCCGAACACCGCGCCACCGCCGAAGCCCATGCCGCCCAAGGCCACTGGAACCAGGCCGTCCAGGAACGCATGCGGGCGATCGTCCGCTCCCTGGAGGAACGCGCCCTCCTCGACCCCCGCCCCGGCCGCACGGCCGACGAGGCCGCAGCGGAGGCGGGCCGCGCACTGCCCTCCCACGCCGACCGACTGCGCGCCGCCGCCCGCGACTTCGACGACGTGACATACGGCGGCCGGACGGCGACCCAGGCGTCGTACCAGCGCGTCGCCGACCTCGACCGCGACCTGGAGCGCACCAAGCCCCGGCTCCCGAACAGCAGCGAGCAGAGCACACCGCCCCACCACACCAGCCAGGGGAGCGCCGGATGACCACCGACGCCACGCTCCCGGCCACCTCGGCCTCGCCCACCGCCCGCCAGGTGTGGACGCGCGCGCGAGGCGTCGTCCTCGCCCTCGTCCTGCTCCTGGCGGCCGCCGTGACCATCGCCGTCATCCGCTCCGACACCCGGCACGGCAACCTCGACCCACGCTCCGCCGACCGGCAGGGCAGCCGCGCCGTCGCCGAACTCCTGGCCGACCGGGGCGTGTCCACCCGCGTGGTCACCACCCTGGACGAGGCCCGCGCCGCAGCCGCCCCCGACACCACCCTCCTGGTCGCCGTCCCCGACCTCCTGACCGCCGACCAGCAGAACCGGCTGCACAGCGCCATCGCCGAATCCGACGGCCGCACCGTCCTCGTCGCCGCCGGCAGCGCCTCCGTCGAACGACTCGCCCCGGGTGTCACCGCGGACCCCGCCACCAGTCCGGAGTCGACCCTCTCCCCCGACTGCGACCTGCCCGCCGCCCGCCGCGCCGGCACCGCCGACACCGGCGGCATCCGCTACACCACCACCCGTCTCGACGCCGACGAGTGCTACCCCAGCGAGCGCCTGGCCACCCTGATCCGCGTCCCGCACCCCTCCGGGAGCGGCGACACCGTCGTCCTCGGCGCGCCCGACATCCTCCACAACGAACGCCTCGACGAGCAGGGCAACGCCTCGCTCGCCCTCCAACTCCTCGGCTCCCGCCCCCATCTGGTCTGGTACCTCCCCTCGCTCTCCGACACCTCCGCCACCGAGCCCGGCGAAGAGAAGAGCCTCATGGACCTGCTCCCCTCGGGCTGGCTCTGGGGCACCCTCCAGCTCTTCATCGCCGCGGCCCTCGCCGCCCTGTGGCGGGCACGCCGACTCGGCCCTCTCGTGCCCGAAAAACTCCCCGTCGCGATCCGCGCCTCCGAAACGGTCGAAGGCCGCGCCCGCCTCTACCGCAAAGCGAACGCCCGCGACCGCGCGGCCGCCGCTCTCCGCTCCACCACCCGCACGCGCCTCGCCCCCCTCGTAGGCGTCCCCGTGGCCCAGGCCCACACGCCCGAAGCCCTGCTCCCCGCACTGTCCGCGCACCTCCACGGCGACGGACAGCCCCTGCACTCCCTGCTCTTCGGCCCGCCGCCCAGCGACGACGCGGCCCTCATCGCACTCGCCGACCAACTCGACGCCCTCGAAAGAGAGGTACGCCGTCCATGATGGACCCGACCACTGACAACGCCGGGCAGACCGGGCACCCGGGCGACGCCCGAGCCGCCCTGGAAGCCCTGCGCGCCGAGATCGCCAAGGCCGTGGTCGGCCAGGACCCCGCCGTGACCGGCCTCGTCGTCGCCCTCCTCTGCCGCGGACACGTTCTACTGGAAGGAGTCCCTGGGGTCGCCAAAACGTTGCTCGTCCGCGCCCTCGCATCCGCACTGGAACTCGACACCAAGCGCGTCCAGTTCACCCCGGACCTGATGCCGAGCGACGTCACCGGCTCCCTCGTCTACGACGCCCACACCGCCGAGTTCTCCTTCCAGCCCGGCCCGGTCTTCACCAACCTCCTCCTCGCCGACGAGATCAACCGCACGCCCCCCAAGACCCAGTCGTCTCTCCTGGAAGCCATGGAGGAACGCCAGGTCACCGTCGACGGCATCCCCCGCCCGCTCCCTGAGCCGTTCCTGGTCGCAGCGACCCAGAACCCGGTCGAGTACGAAGGCACCTACCCCCTCCCCGAAGCCCAGCTGGACCGTTTCCTCCTCAAGCTGACGATCCCGCTCCCCTCCCGCCAGGACGAGATCGACGTCCTCACGCGGCACGCCCAGGGCTTCAACCCGCGCGACCTCCGCGCCGCCGGCGTACGCCCGGTGGCCGGCCCCGCCGACCTCGAAGCCGCCCGCGCGGCCGTAGCCAAGACCACGGTCTCCCCCGAGATCACCGCCTACGTCGTCGACATCTGCCGAGCCACGCGCGAATCGCCGTCCCTCACCCTCGGCGTCTCCCCGCGCGGCGCCACCGCCCTGCTCGCGACGTCCCGCGCCTGGGCCTGGCTGACCGGCCGCGACTACGTCATCCCCGACGACGTCAAAGCCCTGGCCCTCCCCACCCTCCGCCACCGCGTCCAGCTCCGCCCGGAGGCCGAAATGGAAGGCGTGACCGCCGACTCGGTCATCAACGCGATCCTCGCCCACGTCCCCGTCCCCCGCTGATGGCACTCACCGGACGCGCCGCCCTTCTGGCGGCCCTAGGCTCCCTCCCCGTCGGCATCTGGGAACCCAGCTGGACGGGCATCCTCGCCGTGAACGGCCCGCTGGCCATCGCCTGTGCCTGCGACTTCGCCCTCGCGGCACCGGTACGACGCATGGGCCTCACCCGCTCAGGCGACACCTCCACGCGCCTGGGCGACACCGCAGATGTCACCCTCACGGTCACCAACCCGTCCCGCCGCCCGCTACGCGCCCACCTGCGCGACGCATGGCCGCCGAGCAGCTGGCAGCCCGGCACCGAAGTGGCCGCGTCCCGCCACCGCCTCACCATCCCCCCGGGCGAACGCCGACGCGTCACCACGCGCCTCCGCCCCACCCGCCGCGGCGACCGCCAAGCAGACCGGGTGACCATCCGCTCCTACGGCCCGCTGGGCCTCTTCACCCGCCAGGGCACCCACAAGGTCCCCTGGACCGTACGCGTCCTGCCCCCCTTCACCAGCCGAAAGCACCTCCCCTCGAAGCTCGCCCGGCTCCGCGAACTCGACGGCCGCACCAGCGTCCTCATCCGCGGCCAAGGCACGGAGTTCGACAGCCTCCGCGAGTACGTCCCCGGCGACGACACCCGCTCGATCGACTGGCGCGCCACAGCCCGCCAGTCCACAGTCGCCGTCCGCACCTGGCGCCCCGAGCGCGACCGGCACATCCTCCTGGTTCTCGACACCGGCCGTACCTCCGCGGGCCGCGTGGGCGATGCCCCACGCCTCGACGCCTCCATGGACGCCGCACTCCTCCTGGCCGCCCTCGCCTCCCGCGCCGGCGACCGCGTGGACCTCCTCGCCTACGACCGCCGCCTACGCGCCCTCGTCCAGGGCCGTACGGCAAGCGACGTCCTCCCCGCGCTGGTCGACGCCATGGCGACACTGGAACCGGAACTCGTGGAAACGGACGCCCGAGGCCTCACGGCCACAGCACTCCGTACGGCCCCGCGCCGCTCCCTGATCGTCCTGCTGACCACTCTCGACGCGGCCCCGATGGAGGAAGGTCTGCTCCCCCTCCTGCCGCAGCTCACCCAGCGCCACACCGTCCTCGTGGCATCGGTAGCGGACCCGTACATCGCCGGCATGGCCAGAGCCCGTGGAAACGCGGAGTCCGTCTACGAAGCTGCCGCCGCGGCCCAGGCCCAGTCAGAACGCGATCGCACCGCCGAAAAACTCCGCCGTCACGGCGTCACAGTCGTCGACGCCACACCGGACGACTTGGCCCCGGCGCTAGCGGACGCCTATTTGGCGCTGAAGACGGCGGGCCGTTTGTGAGGTCGTTTGTGAGGTGATCTGGGCTCTGGGAAAGGCCCGATCATCTCCACGGACCCTGAACGCAGAAAACCCCCGCATCGTGTGATGCGGGGGTTTTCCCAAAAATTGTTCGGCGGCGTCCTACTCTCCCACAGGGTCCCCCCTGCAG